>NZ_CP132336.1:0-1200000 GCF_030758315.1 Pararhizobium sp. IMCC3301 | reverse complement strand
TTATGCAAGCGACTGCAGCGGTGGCGAATGGGAGGTCATAGCGCCCTTTGTGGAGCGTTCCGGCAAGGTGGGGCGGCCAAGCGTGCACGATTTGCGCGAAATATGGAATGCAATTCAGTATGTTGCGGCGGCGGGCTGTCAGTGGCGGCTTTTACCCAAGGATTTTCCGCCCTTCACGACGGTGCAATACCATTTCTACCGCTGGCGCGACGGTGGGCTGTTTACCCTGATCAACGAGGCGCTGGTCGTGGCAAGCCGCCTCATTGCGGGCCGAGAAGCGGAACCGACGGCCGCCATCATTGACAGCCAGTCAGTGAAGACGACCGAAAGCGGTGGCCCTCGTGGCTATGATGCGGGCAAGAAGATCAAGGGACGCAAGCGCCACATCATAACCGATACTGCAGGCAACATGCTGGAAGGGATCGTGCATGAAGCCAGTATTCAGGACCGCGACGGTGCTCCCGGCCTCATCGAAATCGTCGCAGAAGGGCATCCCACGCTGACAAGGCTGTTTGCCGATGGCGGATACGCAGGTGAGAAGCTGGAAACGGCTCTCGCTCACATTGAGGGCCTGGTTGTTGAAATCGTCAAGCGTTCCGATCAGGCCAAGGGGTTTGTAGTCTTGCCCAAACGCTGGATTGTGGAGCGGACTTTTGCATGGCTTTGCCGCTGCCGCCGTCTTGCCAAGGACTGGGAAGCTTCAATCGCCTCATCCGAAGCTTGGCTGTTCATTGCATCAATCCGCCGAATGGCGCGTTCAATCGCCCGGGCTTGAATATGTGAGGTATTAATTATGAGTCAGGCTCTCAGCTCGACTTTGTACATTATGCGGCGAAGCAGAGAGCCTCTGCCATACGCACGAGACGGTCGGGAGGGATTTTGTGTCTTTCCCGGTGCGGCGGGGAGTGTTGATAAATGTCTCCGACCCATAAGGCGAGCCTTACGGCGCCGATGGCATCGGTGAAGGTGAGATGGGTCTTACGATACCAGGCTGCGGCATAAGGAATGCTCGACTTGGACAACAGATCGCACGCCCACAAAGAGATAAGGCTGTAGAGACCAAGCAGCGCCGGCGTGGTGCGGGCGATAGCTTTGTCGGACCATTGCCGTTGGGTTTCGACGCCAAGATGGGCGCGGGTTTCGGCGAAGGTGACCTCGACCTGCCAGCGGCGGACGAACAGGGCGATGATGTCGGCAGGATCGAGCGTTGTATCGGTGCTGAAGAAAGCTTGCGGAGCGCGCCGGCCGTCAGGATCCCTGACGAGGACCCAGCGAATTGGCTTGGGCGGCGTACCAGGTCGGTACCACAATGCGGTGCTCGAGGTAATTTCGAGTGCCTTATGGTGCTTGCGCCCATACCAGGAGGACGCGGTGATCCTTTTCCAGGGCGTGGTCGGGTTTGAAAGCAGCGTTTTCAGCTTGGGCAAGGGTGGCCCCTTCTGCGCCGGGCGTCCGAGGGTGTGGCCGTCACGTTTTGGAGGGGCCGCGTAGAGATTGGCGTCGAGCCGCAGTCGGCTGATGAGGGTTGCTCGGCCGCCGATGGCGTACGCCAGTTCATGGACAGCGAAGCCGCTATCGCCCACGAAGACGATGTCGCGCTCTGGCATCCAGCGACAGAGCTGGAGCGCCCCTTGGCGGGCCCAGTCGGTCAGCAGCTTGTGCCTGCGTCCGCGCTGGTGGTCGGAGCGCTCCGAGGGGGCCAACAGGGTGAGCACCGGGAGGGCCTTCACAACACCTGCCCAAGGGACCGGCGTCAGCACCATGAAGCTCAACCAGCGCAGCCCGCTGGCTTTGACGAAGTGGCCATGGCTGGAGCGGACAGGATCGCGATAGATGCCGCGCGCAGTGATTTTGCGCCCCCATCGGCGCTCGATTGTATCGTCCATCCCGATGACCACGGGACCCTCCGGCACGAGGCGGTCGATGATCATGGCCAGCAGGCGCCGAGACATATCGCGAGACTCCCAGCGGGCGCGGTTAAGGAGCTGATGGTAGCTCGAAAAGTTTTTCGCCTCGGCGCGCCCGGTCATCCGCAGGCAGGCGCTGACGGTGCGCTTGCCCGGGGCCAGCACGGCCCCCATGACCAGGACGAGCATGTGCTCCCAACTGGGCGCCGTGAAGCACGGGCGCAGCGCCTGCAGCCAATCGCGCAGGATCTGGGGAACGGGATCGCCCGGAGACGGCGGCAAGAAGGGGGCATGATGTTTCATCCCATGTTTCGAATCCCTTGTCGCTGACCATGCAAGCAGGCAAACCTGCGGCAAAGTGAATCACGTGCCCTGAGGTGTTCCTATGTATGATCGGCACATGCAGCATGACGAAATCGCCGTTCGCATCGAAGCCTTCGACGACGCCAATGGTGGTGGCGTCGGTTTTTACAAAGACAAGGGTGCCTACCATCTCTACCTGCTGGAGACGGAGGCGCCGATTGCCCGGCTGAAGCCGACCGGCAACGGCAACGAAGTCCGGCTCGGATACTGGTCACACCGGCGCAAATGGGAGGATGTCGATGACATCGGCGGCGTCGTCATACCCCTCGACGAGGCGCTCGAGTTCATAGCGAACGAGGGCATCTTCTGGCTCTGGACCTGACCACAAAAACGTACAAAGTCGAGCTAAGACATGGGTGACATTTTCGTGCCGAACGGGTTGTCGATAGTTTGCAATGTTTTTTGCTCCAGGTCGATATATCCCAGATCATAGTGCATGAAGCTGATTAACCAGATTCCATCGTCCACCTCCTTGATGCCCAGCCTCTGATCGGCCCAGTGAGGTGACAGGTTAGCTATCCGTTGGTCGAGTGACGGCGTGTCGTATTGTAGAAGTGTTCGATATAGTCAAAGACGTCTGCGCGGGACTGAAGGGATGGTTTATGAAACTGAACCTTCGCAGGTTCCATTTGCGGACAAAAAACATTAATCGATAGAGGAAGAATGATTTTTCCAGCCCTGCGAGACACCCACATGCACATGCTGATAACGGTGAACGCGGCATGGAACATTTGGAATTTCCGCCAACGGCTTGTTGCAACGCTCCTTACAGATGGCCACCGTGTCACCATCCTGGCTCCTGCTGACGCCAGTGTTCCCGACCTGGAGAGATTGGGATGCCAGTTTGTGGATCTCGACATGAATGCGAAGGGGCTGGGTCCGCTTCAAAACCTCAGATTGATGCTGCGCTTTAGGCAACACTTCACCGCTCTGCGTCCCGACGTAATCCTGAGTTACACGGTCAAGAACAACATTTTTGGAGCAATAGCGGCGCGGCCCCTGAGGATTCCGTTCCTCCCCAATGTCACCGGACTTGGGACCGCGTTCCTGTCCGGCGGCCCGCTTCAGGCTTTGGCGGTGTTGCTTTACCGCCATTCCTTCCGGCCACTGAAGGTAATCTTTTTCCAGAATTCCGATGATCTTCAACTCTTTTTGAACCGCCGCATTGTGCACTCAGCTCAGGCGCGCCTGTTGCCCGGATCGGGGATCGACCTGAAACGTTTTGAAACAGCAGAATTTTCACCCCTGCCGGACCAACCTGTTTTCCTGATGATCGCGCGGCTTCTGCGCGACAAGGGCGTGCTGGAATTCGTTGAAGCTGCACGGAAGGTAAAGGCGCAGATTCCCGGAGCGCGGTTCAGCTTCTGGGTGCCACCGGGTCTGAGAGCCGCACAGCCATTGATGCCAGGACCGTAAAAACATGGAGCGACGAAGGTGTCATCGAGTATCTCGGCGCCACATTGGATGTGCGCCCGTTCATTGCGGCAGCAGATTGTGTCGTGCTGCCCTCCTACCGCGAAGGCGCACCGCGCACCTTGATTGAGGCAGCCGCCATGGCGCGACCGTTGATTGCGACAGATGTGCCGGGCTGCCGGTCCATCATCGATGATGGCGTGACTGGGTTTTTGTGCAAGGTCCGTGATGCCGACGCTCTGGCAAGCGCGTGTTTGCGTTTCCGGGACCTTTCACGGGACACGCAAATTGCGATGGGGCTGGCGGGACGCGCAAAGATGGAACGGGAATTCGGCGAGGCAATTGTCATCGCTGCCTATCGTGATGCTCTGGCCCAAGTGACAGCAGGAAATTGAGTCTTTACCGGAACCTTGATCATGTGGAGTGCCCCCTATTCAGCGGCATAATCAAACAGCGCGCAATTGTTCCGGATCGACGGCAACACGGGTTTTGCGCCCCATCAAATCCAGCAACAACCAGACCCGTTGATCAGGTGCAAGCCGTTCGATTGATGCCGCAAAGTCGGCGAATGGGCCATTGATCACCGTCACCCGGTCACCCGGCTGCAGGGTACGGGCCGGCAGCAATTTACCATCCGGGTCACAGCGCAGCATAAGATCAGAAACCAGACGTGCCGGCACTATGACCGGCGTTTCACCAACGCTGACAAGCCGCGTGACACCGAGTGTGGAGTTTACTGCACGCCAGCCGCCCTTCACACTATCAATGGCAACGAACAGATAACCGGGGAATAACGGACGCAATTTGGTCAAAAATTTTCCGCGCACACGCCGTGTTTCTTCCTGCATGGGAAGGAATATAGCGAATTCCTGCCGGCGCAAATTGCGTTCGGCGATACGATAGCTATTCGGCCTGATTTGTGCCAGCAGCCAGATTATTCCACTATCATTTTGCACCGCGATCTATTACAGCGGGTTAAGCTGCATCCTTGCAACCAGATAAAATTAAAGCCTTAAGGCAAAGTCAGCGTTAATAACAGCAGAAGTTTGACGGTTGGATGAAAGTTTGCGGGTCATCTTACCGGTGGCGCGCGCCGGGCAGTCAGAGCGCGCCCATTGCCCGCCCATGCAAATGCCCATGCGGTGACCCAAAAACCGGCGAGCGGCACTTTTGTGGGTTTCCCATAGAATCTCTGTGTGATAACGTTCAAATGTGAACGAATGTGATTTTCGACTGCAACAGTCCTATCTCCTGAGACCTCCGGAACGACATTGTGTCGCTTCTGGTGCGGTAGCCTGCAAATTTTACGCTCCGGACCAACGGGCGAACTGATGGCCGGACGCCGTAGCGAGTTGCAGGAGGATGTGCGGTTTCGAGTGCTGCGCCTTCTGAAGGAAAATCCTGAAATGTCGCAGCGTGACCTTGCAGACAGTGTCGGAATCAGCCTTGGCTCCATGCATTACTGTCTCAATGCGCTGGTTGACAAGGGGCTGGTGAAGCTTGGAAACTTCACAGCGGCTCAGGACAAGCGGCGCTATGCCTACATTTTGACACCAAAGGGAATTTCCGAAAAGGCCGCCCTGACGCGGCGCTTTCTGGGACGCAAGATGGCGGAATATGAATCGCTGAAGACCGAGATTGAGTCCTTGCAGCAGGAAATGCAGTCTGGTAGCGGGGATGAAACCCGGCCGGACCATGCGGGCAAACCCTGAGTGGCGCGATACGCTTTGATCATAGTGTGCCGGTTTGAGCGCTTGGAGGACTGCCATCGCGCAACAAAACTCAAATGAGAAACTTATTCCCATGAAGCGTGCCTTCATTACCGGCACTGCCGGATTTATCGGCTTTCATCTGGCTGAGATGCTGCTGCAGGCGGGCTGGCAGGTCGCTGGATTTGACGGGATGACTGATTACTACGATGTCAGCCTGAAGCAACGCCGTCACCAGATGTTGCGCCAGCATTCTGATTTTTCAGCTACCGAGGCGATGCTTGAAGACACAGAGGCACTGGACCGGGCAGTGGCGAATTTTGCCCCCGACGTGATCATTCATCTCGCCGCTCAGGCCGGTGTGCGCTACAGCCTTGAAAACCCCCGTGCCTATGTCGAGGCCAATATCGTCGGCACGTTCAATGTCATGGAATGCGCGCGCATCGCACAGGTTAAACACCTGCTGATGGCCTCGACCAGTTCCGTCTACGGCGCCAACACCCGGATGCCCTTTGACGAGCGGCAAAAGGCCGACACGCCTCTGACGATCTATGCCGCAACCAAGAAAGCAGGCGAATCGATGGGCCATTCCTATGCCCATATCTACGGCCTGCCGACCACAATGTTCCGTTTCTTCACCGTCTACGGACCCTGGGGCCGCCCCGACATGGCGCTTTTCAAATTCACCAAGGGGATTTTGGAGGGCACGCCGATCGACATCTACAATCATGGCGATATGTGGCGTGACTTCACCTATGTCACGGATCTGGTGCGCGGCATTTGCGGCCTGATCGATGCCGTTCCCGGCGCGCCTGGCACAGCTGTCGACGGCGATAATCTGTCGCTGGCGGCACCCTTCCGGGTGGTCAATATAGGCAATTCCGAAAAGGTGCGGCTGATGGATTTCATCGAGGCTATTGAGGACGAGCTGGGCAAAAAAGCTGTGCGCAACTATATGCCGATGCAGACCGGCGACGTACCCGCCACCTGGGCCAATGCGGACCTGTTGCAGCGCCTGACCGGCTACAAACCGCAGACCGGCTTTCGCGACGGCATCGCGCAGTTTGTCGGATGGTATAGAGACTATTACCAGAAATGACCGCTCAGCGCACAACGCTTCACGATGAAGGCGGCACCATTGCGGTGATCGGCCTTGGCTATGTCGGGCTTCCGCTGGCCGTGGAGTTTGGCAAGCACCGCCCGGTGATCGGCTTTGATATCAAGCCGGAGCGGATTGCCGACCTGCGGCAAGGGCTGGACCACACGGGCGAGGTTGAACCGGCTGAACTGAAGCTTGCTCAACACCTGAGCTTCACCGCTGATCCTGCCGATCTGGCTGCAGCTTCGATCTATATCGTGACGGTGCCAACCCCGATTGACGGGCACAAGCGACCGGATTTGACGCCATTGCTGAAGGCCTCGGAAACCGTAGGGCGGGTATTGCAGCGCGGCAATTTGGTGATCTACGAATCCACCGTTTATCACGGCGCGACCGAGGAAGATTGCGTTCCGGTGCTGGAACGGGTTTCGGGCCTTCGCTTCAATGAGGATTTCTTCTGCGGTTACAGCCCGGAACGCATTCGGGATCAGCGGCGGTGGGGCGCACTACGTGTTGAACGCATTGATTGAGAAAGGTTTCGTCAAGCTCGGCAACTTCACCGCCGCCGAAGACAAGCGGCGGTATGCCTTCGTCCTGACGCCAAAGGGTATTTAGGAAAAGGTGGCTATCACTCAGCGGTTTCTAGTGCGGAAAATGGAAAAGTACGAGGCTTTGACAGCCGAAATCGATGAACGCCAACACGAAGTGGAGCTTGAGAAGGGCCTGTCGCCCTCGCCAGTGCTCAGTCGATAGCTTGTCTTATTGGACCTCTGCGTCGCCAGGGCGCGATTATGCAACTCGGCGCAAGTCAACCTTTTACGTTATCGGGCGTTTGGCAACTGTGGTTTGCTAAATCGGTCAATCGCTGCGCGCGCTGGTCTGCGAACCTTCACCAACTGCAAGTTGGTGTTGAGCAGTCCGTTCCAAAGAGGCACTTGTACTCAATCTTGGAAAACCTGCAGTATCCGCGGGAAGTCGCGCAGAGGGCATGAAACGCGCCTTGGTTGCGAGCACGGCGGTCTTGTTGCCAAGTCCCTTCTCGGCGACGGTTTCTCCGAGCATGACTGAACTCCTCTGCGCAGAGTACCGCGCAGTTGAAACAGGCGGACAACAATCAAATTGTGAATTCCGTTTTTGAGCAATAACGCTATCTGGAAAGAAAGATAAAATGTCCGGCAATAATTCTGTCCTTGATAATTTGTTGAAAAAATTCTCAGACAAATCGGCGGCGATAGGCATTGTCGGAATGGGGTATGTGGGACAGCCTTTAACCCTGCGGTATAATGAAGCAGGCTTTAGAGTGGTAGGCTTCGACATCGACCACACCAAAGTGGTGGAGCTCAATGATGGTCATAGCAAAATCGAACACATCGATGATGCCAGGATTGCAGCGGCAAGGAACACTGGGTTCGAAGCCACGTCTGATTTTTCGCGTATCGCCGAGGTGGACGCAGTGCTGATTTGCGTGCCGACGCCTCTTAACCGTCACCGCGAACCCGATCTTAGTTTTGTTAAGATTACCTGTGACCAGATTGCGCCGCATTTACGGGCAGGCCAAGTTGTCGTGCTGGAAAGCACAACTTATCCAGGAACTACACGGGAAGTGGTTATCCCGCGGCTCGAAACTGGCGGGTTGAAGGTGGGCGAAACAATCTTTGCAGTATATTCGCCCGAACGCGAAGATCCCGCGAACCCGGATTTCAGCACCCAGACCATTCCCAAAGTTGTCGGTGGCCACACTGAAGCTTGCCTAAAGGCGGGTTTAGCCCTCTATGAAGGTGTAATAGACCAGCTGGTGCCGGTTAGCTCAACTGATACAGCAGAAATGACAAAGCTGCTAGAGAATATCCACCGTGCCGTGAATATTGGCTTGGTAAACGAAATGAAAATCGTGGCAGATCGGATGGGGATCGATATTTTTGAGGTCATCGACGCGGCCGCGACCAAGCCCTTTGGTTTTACCGCATACTACCCGGGGCCAGGCCTAGGCGGTCACTGCATTCCGATCGACCCTTTCTATCTCACCTGGAAGGCGCGGGAATATGGCCTTCACACCCGTTTAATCGAACTTGCTGGAGAGGTTAACCGGGCGATGCCCGACTACGTTTTTGGCAAGCTCGTAAACGCGCTGAATGCTGCAGGTAAGCCTGTGCAGGGCAGCAAGATTATGGTTTTGGGCATTGCCTACAAGAAGAATGTAGACGACATGCGGGAATCTCCTGCTGTGGAAATAATGGAAATGATCCGAGCTCATGGTGGGGTTCTATCCTACGCCGATCCACACGTTCCGGTCTTCCCCAAGATGCGCGAGCACAGTTTTGATCTAGCCGCGACTGAACTCACAACCGAGACGCTGACCTCGCAGGATGCGGTCGTCCTCGTAACGGACCACACCGCTTTTAACTACGAATTTATCAGAGAACATTCCCAGCTTATCGTGGATACTCGAGGGGTCTATCGCGACCCGGCGGAGAATATTGTTCGAGCCTAAGGAGATACTCCAAAATGAAACGTTTCGCGTTGATTGGTGCAGCTGGTTACATCGCACCGCGCCATATGAAAGCCATCAAGGAGACCGGCAACGATCTTGTCGCCGCATTGGACCCAAACGATTCCGTCGGGATAATCGATAGTCACTTCCCTGAAGCGAATTTTTTCACTGAATTTGAGCGCTTCGATCGACATCTCGACAAGTTGCATCGGAAAGCGGCCGGCAAGGTAGACTTCGTTTCCATCTGTTCTCCTAATTATCTGCATGACAGCCACATGCGGTTTGCTTTGCGCTCGGATGCAGATGCAATTTGCGAGAAACCGCTGGTTCTGAACCCATGGAACATCGACGGTCTTGCCGAGATGGAACAGTCGACAGGCCGCAAAATTAACACGGTTCTCCAGCTTCGAGTGCATCCTTCAATCATAGCCCTGCGCGAGAAGGTGCAGGCAGGACTGAAAGATCGCAAATACGAGGTCGACCTGTCCTATATCACATCGCGCGGGCGCTGGTACCTGCAAAGCTGGAAGGGCAACGAGAAAAAATCTGGCGGGATCGCCACAAATATCGGTGTTCATTTTTTTGATATGCTGCACTTCCTGTTCGGTCGCTTGCAAGACAATGTTGTGCATCTGCGCGAGGATACCAAAGCTGCCGGCTATCTGGAATACGAACATGCCCGCTGTCGCTGGTTCATGTCCCTGGATGTCAACGACGTACCAGAAAATGCACGCGCACAGGGTCAGCGAACGCACCGTTCAATAACTGTGGACGGCACAGAGATAGAGTTTTCTGGGGGGTTCTTTGACCTGCACACGCGCAGCTACGAGGAAATCCTAGCTGGGCGAGGGTTTGGTGTTGAGGAAAACCGTATGGCCATCGAGACAGTTGCAGCAATCCGCGAAGCTGGGCTTTCTACGTTAGGACAAGACGTCCATCCTTTTGCCTCATGAGCGGCTTCACTGTTCATCCTAGCGCAATTGTCGATGATGGCGCTGAAATTGGCGAAGGTTCACGTGTCTGGCATTTCGTTCATGTATGTAGCGGGGCCCGGATTGGTCGGAACGTTTCGCTTGGACAGGGTGTGTTTGTCGGCAACCGCGTGACTATCGGAGATAACTGCAAAATCCAGAACAATGTTTCCGTGTACGATAACGTTGCGTTGGAAGAGGGCGTATTTTGCGGGCCGAGCATGGTATTCACAAATGTTATCAATCCTCGCGCTCTGGTGGAGCGAAAAAGTGAATACCGCCATACTGTGGTGCGCAGGGGGGCGACTCTGGGTGCAAACTGCACGATTGTTTGCGGCGTAGAAATTGGAGAGTTTGCCTTTGTCGCAGCGGGTGCCGTTATCACGAAAGCCGTGCCAGACTTTGCTTTGATGGCAGGCGTTCCGGCGCAGCAGATAGGTTGGATGAGCGCCCATGGCGACCGATTAGACCTGCCGCTGTCTGGGAACGGCGAGATCGTTTGTGCGGCTACTGGCGACAATTACGTGCTTAATGGTTCGAGTATCACAAGGGAGACAGCACCTTGATTCCTTTCGTCGACCTTGCGGCCCAGCAGGCCCGAATCCGCGACCGTATTGATGTCGGGATAGCCCGTGTGCTGGCCCATGGTTCGTACGTCCTCGGCCCTGAAGTCTCCGAGCTCGAAGAGCGATTGGTCATCTATACAGAGGCTGCACACTGCATCACCTGCGCCAACGGCACTGACGCCCTTCAGATCGCACTGATGGGGCTCAACATCGGCCCAGGCGACGAGGTGATTATGCCGGGCTTTTCTTACATCGCAACGGCAGAGGCAGTGGCGGTGCTCGGCGCGCGGCCCGTATATGTAGATATCGATCCAATTACCTACAATGTGGCACCAGCTCTAATCGAGGCTGCGATCGGACCCGCGACCCGCGCTATCATCCCCGTCTCGCTCTACGGCCAGCCGGCGGATATTGCTGCTATCAATACCATCGCCGCCGGACACGGCCTGCCGGTAATCGAGGACGGCGCGCAGAGCTTTGGCGCTACGCTGGGAGGTAATCGCTCGGGCAACCTGTCGACAGTAGGGTGCACCAGTTTCTTTCCATCCAAGCCACTGGGCTGCTACGGTGACGGAGGCGCGATCTTCACCTCTGACGACGATCTGGCATTGCGCATGCGCCAAATCGCGCGGCATGGACAGGACCGGCGCTACCATCATGTCCGCTTAGGTGTGAATAGCCGTTTGGATACGCTGCAGGCGGCGGTTCTATTGGCCAAACTCGACGTTTTTGACGACGAGATCGCTGCACGTGATGCCGCCGCTGCGCGTTACGCCGATTTGCTTGCGCCGGCCGGCATCGCCGCTCCGGTTGTGGCCGCAGGTGCAACCAGCGTCTGGGCGCAATATACCGTGCGGGTACGCGACCGCGACGCGGTGCAGGCCCGCATGAAGGAGGCCGGTGTGCCCACCGCAGTGCATTATCCCGTAACGCTCAACCGCCAGCCGGCGGTGGCTGATCCGGCGGCCGATCTACCAGTCGGCGAGGCGGCAGCGGCCGAGGTTTTAAGCTTGCCGATGCATCCCTATTTGGACGCAGCCACACAGGAGAGAGTCGTGACTTCTCTGGCCAAAGCAGTAGCGCCGCAACACCTCTTCGAAACCTGAGGATACCGCAACATGCAGATCTATGCGTTTGTCTCCGACGCCTTCGGCGGTCACGGCGGGATCGCGGTCTTCAGCCGGGATATCCTTACGGCTTTCACGCTACATCCGAAGGTAGATCGGGTCATCGCGCTGCCCCGCGTCGTTAGCCGGGAACTGGGACCGCTGCCGGATAAGCTGGTCTATCGCGCCCAGGCTGCAAACAGTGCATTCGCCTATGGGGCAGCCCTCTTGAAAGACCTGCCTGGGATCGCCCGTAGCGATCTACTGTATTGCGGTCATCTGAATTTAGCACCCCTCGTCAAGGCGTTTGGCAGGGTCTTCAACATTCCCGTCCTAGGAGCGCTTTACGGGATCGAGGCATGGACCCCCAGCACCAATTCGCGGCGCAGCAGTGCTGCTGCGACGCTTGATCACTACTATTCGATCAGCGCCTACACGCGGGATCGGTTCTTGGACTGGTCCGGGGTGACCAAGGACCGGATTTCGATGTTGCCAAATGCGATCCATCTGGACCAGTACGCACCAGCTGAAGGATCTGCCGAGCTGGCCGCGCGCTACAGCGTCACGAATTGCAGGGTGCTGTTGACCTTCGGTCGACTGGTCTCGCGCGAACGTGCCAAGGGCTTCGACGAGGTGCTAGACGTCTTGCCTGCGCTGCTGCTGATACATCCCGATATCAAATACATCATCGCTGGCGACGGCCCCGACCGTCACCGGCTGGAAGAGCGGGTCGCGGTTGCCGGCTTGCAGGACCATGTGGTGTTCACCGGCTTCGTGGATGAGGCGGAAAAGTCCGCGCTTTATGGTCTGGCCGACCTCTACGTCATGCCCAGCCGTGGCGAGGGCTTCGGCTTCGTTTTTCTCGAGGCGATGGCTTGCGGTGTGCCGGTGGTCGCCAGTACGGTGGACGGCAGCCGGGATGCGGTGCGCGATGGTCTACTGGGTGCAATGGTTGATCCCGATGATCCTGGGGCCCTAGAATCTGCGATTATCGCGGGTCTCGACGCGCCAAAGACCGTACCGGAGGGACTTGCCTACTTCAGCTTTCCGAAGTTCGTGCAGCGCGTTCATGATATCGTAGATAGAGTGGTGAAACAGTGACCAATACCGCGCTCATTTGTGGTGTTTCTGGGCAGGACGGGGCTTACCTGGCTAAGCTATTGCTATCGAAAGGCTATTCGGTTGTAGGCACCTCACGGGACGCTACTACCCAACGCTTCGACAATCTTGTCCGGCTGGGAATTGCGGGCCAGTTCGAAACGCTGTCGATGGTGCAAACCGATTTCCGCAGCGTGGTACAAACGCTCAGCAGCGTGAAACCTGACGAGATTTACAACTTGTCCGGTCAGAGTTCGGTCGGCCTGTCCTTTCAGCAACCGCTCGAAACGATGGAAAGCATCGCGATCGGAGTCATCAATATGCTCGAGGCAATGCGGTTTCTCGAATTGCCAGCCCGGTTCTACAACGCAGGCTCGAGCGAGTGTTTCGGTGACACAAATGGGCAGGGGGCCGATGAAAAGACGCCGATCCACTCCAAAAGCCCCTATGCGACGGCCAAGGCGGCGGCGTTTTGGAGCGTGTCGAACTATCGTGAAGCCTATGGCCTGAAAGCCTGTACCGGGATCCTGTTCAATCATGAGTCACCGCTACGCCCGCGCCGGTTCGTGACGCAGAAGATTATTTCAAGCGCCGTCGCAATAGCGCGCGCGAAGAGTGGCGAACTGGAGCTCGGCAATCGAGACATCAGCCGCGACTGGGGCTGGGCACCGGAATATGTCGATGCCATGTGGCGCATGCTACAGCAGGAGACCGTTGACGATTTTGTCATCGCCACGGGAGAGAGCCACACGCTACGCGAGTTCTGCGATTTGGCCTTCGCAGCGGTGAACCTGAAGGCCCAGGACCACGTCCACTCCTCGAAAGCCTTTGAGCGCCCTTCGGACATTTCCTTTAGCCTCGGCAATCCATCTAAAGCTGCACGCTATCTGGGGTGGACGCCCAGCTACCGTTTGGCACAGGTGGTCGAGGCGATGATTAAAGCGGAATGGGATTTGAGTATTGCCTAGCTCTCTAGCACACCTAACGAACCATTTCGCCGCGTTGTCCAGCCTTGTGTTTCCTGCAGGTCTCAAAGCTGGGGATCCGTCGCACCCTCCGGGCGCCTTGACGGAGGTTGTTGAATGAAGGCCCCAGGTCGATCGCTGCGCGTGCTGATCCCGTATTTTGCGGGGGAGGACACTTTTCAGGATAATGTCGCCTACACTCTGCGGAAGATGGGGCACAACGTTATGACGGCGCCCCACCGCTTCAGGCGCAACAGGGGAAAGGTGCAGCGAATCGTGTCCGACTTGGCCGCATCGATCTATCCCCAACGCTGGGAAGAGTACGAAACATACACGGTGGCCACAGCCCGCAGCTTTAACCCTGACATGGTGTTGTGCCTGACGCAGGCGTTGCGCAGCGAGGTCCTTGACGAATTGCACCGTCTGGGCGTGGCGCGCTGCGTGGCCTGGTGGGGGGACTCCCCGGCCAACATGCGCGGCATGGGGCTGTTGGCCGATGGCTGGGACGCCATATTCATCAAAGATGCGGCGGCGGTCCATAAGATGCAGGCGGTGGGACTGAACGCCGCGCTTCTGCACGAGGCCATGAATCCAGATTGGCACGCCCCGCAAGGCGTCGCGCGTGACGGCACGCTCGCGGTTATTGGCAACTATTACGGTTATCGGCAGTTCCTGATCAAACGCCTGCTGGATGCGGGGGTCGAGCTTGGCCTTTACGGATATTCCCCGCCGCGATGGGGCGATCCGCGCATCAAGGCAATTCATAACGGCCGATATGTGACCCGTGCAGAGAAGAGCGCCGCGTTCGAAGGCGCTCTGGCTAGCCTCAACTGTACGGCCATGTCGGAAAATGATTCCCTAAACTGCCGCGCCTTCGAGATCTGCGGAGCCGGCGGGCTGCAATTGATTGAGGACAAGCCATCAATCGCGCAGTGCTTCGAGCCCGGTTCGGAGGTGCTGACTTACAGTTCGGTTGAAGATATTCTTGGCTATCTGGATAAGGCGAGCAACAATCCCGACTGGGCCAATGGCATCCGTGACGCAGGGCGACGTCGCGCTCATGCCGAGCATACCTATGCGCATCGTCTGACGCATATCCTGAAGGAGGTCGAGATCGAATGACGCAGAACGCACCTTTGCCTGTCCGATCGCAATGCGACGCGCTGGTCCGGGCGATTGTGAAGCGCGACGCCGCAGCAGTCCGCGCGGAGCTACAGCGGTTTATGGAGGACGTGTTGGTTGGCGGTCGACTGTTCGCGGCCGGGCTGCGTTACGTCCACCGATTTTTCTCGGCTAATGACAAAGGTACGGCAATTCTAGCAGAAGCGCGCTCATGAGCACTGACCTTTCCTTCTATTTCCTGCTACTCGGCATCGCTTGGGTTTTGCTCGTAGTGCGAACCATCCGCCATGTTCACGCTGTCGGCGGAGGGAGTGTCGGGTTGCCAGCGGCGATGCTGATGGCCATGAGTTTTCTCTACGGCGGCAGCTTCGTCTACGCAGTCCCAGGATACACCCATTTACGTGCCGGTGGTTCCTCCTACTTGCAAGGGTACAATTTTAGTGAATGGCTTGTGATGCAAGGGACATTTGCGTCACTGCTGGCCATTCTGGGTTTCGCCATCGGTTGTGGTGTCCTTATGCCGCGAAAACGTCGTGCAGCCATGGTGACAGGGCAACACCAGGTGCCACCTCGGGCCTATGAGCAGAAAATGGTGATCCTTCTGGGCAGCATTGGCTTGGTGAGTTTTGGTCTGCACTTTTTTCAGGTCAGCTTCCCAATGTCAGACTCACTAATCGAGGCCGGCCGCAACGTGGCGGTGGTAGCGTTGTGCCTTGGCGCTTACCTGGCAAAGCGCGACGGCAGGTCGATCATAATATGGGTCTCGCTTGCAGTGCTCGTACCGCTTTACTACCTACTTATTTTCGGATTCGTTTCTTATGGGTTCATATTTAGTACAATATTAGCCGCCTTTTGGATGGCTCAAATACGGCAAAAGAGAGTGGGGTTGGGCCGTTTTCGCATGGCGCTGCTGAGCGTTGGGGTGGTCTACCTTCTTTTGACGATGTTCGTCGGCTGGATGTCTTTCCGCGACGAGATCAGACTGTCCGCATGGGAGAATGTCGGCGGATCGGTGCTTTCAATTGTGCAGGACGCCATTTTGAATACCGAGCTGTTCTCACCTTGGAATTTTCAGGCTCTCGATCAGGTAAACACGCGTCTTAATCTTCCTATTTTCATAGGAAAGATGATCGAGCGCCACACACTTCATCCCGAACTCCAACAGTATGGGGCAACATTAATTATACTGCCGTTGGTTCTGTTGCCACGCTTTATCTGGTCTGGAAAGCCCGTTCGTGGCGGCAGTGATTTCATGGAAGAGCAAACCGGAATGATGCTTTCCGACTCCACTACATTCGGTACCGGCAGCGTTATGGAATTCTATTTAAATTTTGGCTATATCGGGGTTTTCTTGGGCTTCGTGGTGTTGGGCTGGATCATCCGGCGGATCGACCGGATGGCTGCCCGCTATTTGGTACAAGGAGATTATTTCAAATTCGCTCGGTTGTTCCTCGTTGGAATTGTCGCAATTGATCCTCTGTTGCGGCCTTTTTTCATTGTAAATGGGGCCGTCTTTGCCTGGATTTTCATGACCATTGTGGGACTTGCGATGAGCGGAAGGTTCAGGCGCGTAAAATACAAAAGCCGAAACGAGATAAGCGATTCCGTTCCTCGGCAGCGCTCACCTGGTAAGTCGCGATGAATCCTTCAACATTTATCCTTGTGTCGCCGGGTGCAGTTGATGGTTATCCCCCGGTGCAGTACCAGGCCCGCCTCCTAGCTGAGGCAGGCCATTCGGTCACGCTGGTCACCACTCCACGGCGGCAGGAACAGACAAGGCCAGCCTTTTGCCATCCCGGCGTCGCGATTCGCTGCATCTCCGGCCGCGCTGCCTTTGGCGGGCGCCTTTCGCGGATGTGGCAATTCGGCTGGGCTCTTCTGGCAGCCCGCCGCGCGGCGCCCCAAAACGTAATCGAGATCGCCTACGACCCGATTGGCCTATTCTACAGTGACCGCATTCCGCTGCGGCCGCGTCGGCGCATGGCGCATCTGCACGAGTTACTGCAATATCCTGAAAGTTTCCTGGAAAAGCGGCTACAGAACGCCATCCATTCCTATGATGCTGTGATCGTCCCAGATACCGATCGTGCGGCGCATACCCAAAGAATGCTGCGGCTGGCACAGTCGCCGCTGGTGATTGAAAATTACCCGCTGCGCGCACCTAAACCCCTGGTGGCATCGAAAGAGCCGGGCTCCCGGTTCGAGGTTATTTATTGCGGCTCTCTGGGGTTGCAACAGAAACTCGACACAGTGATCCGGAGCATCCCTGACTGGCCTGGCCATGCCAATCTGGTCCTGATTGGCAACGATGAGACCCGCACTGCGATTTTTCTGCGCAACTTGGTCGTCGACCTGGGGCTGCAGGATCGAGTGCAATTTTTGGGCTGGATGGAGACGCCCGAGGCTGAGCGCCGACTGGCGCAAGCAGATATCGGAATCGCGATTTTTGAGACGGATATCGAACAGTTGAGCACGGCACTTGGTGCCAGCAACAAGCGTTTTCAGTACATGAAGGCAGGCTTGCCGCAGATCGGCGACGGCAATCCCGGTATTGTGGCACTGATCGAGGGCAACAAGATCGGGAGTTGCGTCGCTATGGACGAACCCACCGAAATCGCGGCGTTGGTGTGCGCATATTCCGGCGATCATCAACGGTGTTGTGAAGAGGGTAAGCGCGCCTTTGCTCTGCACCAATCTCAGTTCAACTATGAGCGCGTATTTGCGCGCCTTCTCAAACAAATAGAGTGTTGGTGATGGAACCAATATTCGCGAAACAGACTCTGATGATCGTCGACCCAGGGCTCAGGCTCTGGGGCTCCGAACGGGCGCTGGCGGCAACATTGAAAGCGCTGACTGTGTCATGGGCGAGGGTAGTGCTGGTGGTGCCACGGGGGGCGGAACTGGCCGGGGAGATACGGGGTGACCCCGACACCTACGGCCCGGTCGAGATTGTCCACGCCCACATAGGCAATCTGCACAAGCGTGGCCGCGCGGCGCAGATTCACGCCCTCTTCGCGCTAGCCGTGTTGACGTGGAAGTTGCGGCCTGGACGGATCTACCTGAACCAGGCTGGCCTAGGCCGACTGCTCCTGCCTGTCGCGCGTTTGCTGGGCGTGCCATTGGCGTTGCATGTGCGCATTCTCGAGGATGTGCCCCGCGTCACTGCCTTGCGCGGTACAGCCCGCGCTCCGCTGGATCTCATATTTATCAGTGACGCCATGGAGGAGGCCGCAGGAGACGCGCCACTTCCAGCCCATACCCACCGACACAAGGCTTACGATGTATACCTATTGGCACCTCAGCCCGCACCCCTGCCCGAAGAGGCCCCTTTTGCCAGTGTAGGGCGACTGTCGCATGGAAAGGGGATGCATTTGTTGGTCGAGGCGCTCGGGCAAGCCGTGCTCATAGATTCGAGCGCGCATTTCTATGGCGCCGGAGTTGAAGGAGACGATTATGCAGTTCAGCTGAAGCAGCAGGCGCAGCCACTGGGAGACCGCATCCGTTTTATGGGCTTTCGCCGTGACGTGTCGCAGCGCTTGCCGGCCTACCGGTTTATGGTCTCGACTTCGCGCTACGAGTCGTTGGGCCGGGTAGTAATGGAAGCTTGGGAGGCCGGACTGGTTCCGATCGTCTATGGCGCCAGCGGCGGTGCGGTCGAGATCGTGCGCAAATCCGGAGGCGGGCTGATATTTGACGATTGGAGCGCCGAGGGGCTGGCTCGAACCTTGTATGCAGCGTTGAAGATGAGCGACGACGACCGCCGCGCCATGTCCGCGGCAGGCCGCACCTGGACTGAACGAAGGCTTGGTCTCAATGAATACAGGGCAGCTCTGTCGGGAGTTCTATTTTGAACGAATTTCACAGGAGTAATCAGATGCTACGATCAAAGACTGAGGTCCGAAGCGTTGCACGCAAGGTATTGCGGATACTGCCAAAACCTATGGCTGAACTTCTGCGCAGCGCCAAGCGCTGGGTTCTGAACCAGCGCTCGTGTCAAACTGTGTTCCGCCAGATTGCCCGGAACAACACCTGGGACGGCACCGAAAGCGTATCGGGGCCAGGTTCGACGATGGAGGCCACCTCGCTGCTGCGCGCCGCTCTACCAGATTTGCTGGAGAAATATGAAATCCGCAGCTTTCTCGACATCCCTTGTGGCGATGCCTACTGGATCAGCCAGGCACTGCCAGCGGGCATTGAATATGTGGGCGCCGACATCGTATCGGGACTGATTGAGCGCAACCGGGCGGAAAAGGGTGACTTTGGCCAGTTCAAGGTGCTGGATCTCGTAAACTCTGAGTTGCCGACCTGCGATCTAGTGATGGTGCGGGACTGCCTGATCCATCTCCCCAACAAGGCAGTCATACAGGCTTTGCAGAACATAAGGCGTTCCGGTGCACGCTATCTGCTGACGACTACCTACCCGGATTGGGCTCAGAACATCGACATCGAGTTCGGTGGCTTCCGTCCCGTCGATCTGGAGAAGGCCCCCTTCTGTCTGCCTCAACCGTTGGTGATGATCCTGGAAACGGAACACTCACAGAGCGGCAAGACCATGTGCCTCTGGACGGTGGCCGATCTTCCGGAATGTTTTTTGCCAACGTCAGCGGGTCGCAGGTCCGTCATGCGGCACGATTCAAAGGGACAGGTATTGCTCACAGGGCCCCCAGTCTTCGCATAATACGCTTCCAACAGGAGGGAAACTCAGATGAATCTTGCCACAAGATGCGCCCGCAACTTACGCTTCCTCTCCAACCTCCGCGGATGGCGGAGAGTAGCTCAGAAGCTGGCACCACGCGATCCACATAGCAGCTTTCGAGTGAAGAACCGGCATGGAGTCCATTCCGGCCGTATGTCTGATTACATCCAGCGGCAACTCTATTTGTTTGGCGGATACGAGCAGGATGAGATCGATGCCTTTCTTTCCAATATTCCACTGGAGCGTCACGGCGTGCTTCTTGACATCGGCGCCAATATCGGTGTCCATAGCATAGCTTTTTCCCGACATTTTGACAGGGTGATCGCGTTCGAACCCAATCCGACCCTTTGGGCGGATTTCGTACGTATGCGTGCGGACAACGAGGCGGACAACCTGGCGCTCGTAAAATGCGCGCTGGGATCGGAGAATGGTGAACTGCCATTCTTCTTGGTGGATAACTTCAACTTGGGCCTAGGCACACTGGTTCAGGATGAACAGTATGACCGTCCCTTGAAGAAGGCCCATGATGTACCGGTACGCATCGGAACGGAGGTCTTGGCGGAACAGGGCATCGGCAAGGTCGATGTGATCAAGATCGATGTGCAGGGCTTCGAACTGGAAGTCATGCGTGGCTTGGCTGACATTGTGGAGCGTAACAGGCCGATCATCTGGATGGAGTTCGCCGAGGCGCTGCACAATACGCCGAAAGATCAGCAGTTAATGCAGTTCCTTTTGCAGGGGCGCAATCTGTACCAGTTTCTCGTCAGAGGTTCGGTTCTCCGTCGCATCGAGCTCCGCAAGATCGACGGCATGCCCGTAACTACTGGGGACTACGTTATTATCTGATGCGTGTTCTCATTTTCGCTCCCAATTATCTGCCTGCCACGCGCTATGGTGGGCCGGTCCGTTCCACTCACGGGCTGGCGCGAGCGCTTGCGGCGTTGGGTTGCGAAGTCGAGGTTCTCACCACAGATGTAGACGGTCCAGATCGGCTTGACGTGCCGTTGGATCGGCCGGTCGAGATGGACGGGGTAGAGGTGCATTACTGCCCGATCACAACGCCGCGGCGACTCTATTTCAGCCCGGCTATGGCGCGGCTGGCCCATCGGCTGGTGCCGAAAGTGGATGCGGTACATGTTAACGGCATGTTCCTTTGGCCTGGCCCGCTCATCTCACGCGCGGCACTGCGTGCCGACGTGCCTCTCGTAATTTCGCCACGAGGGATGCTTATGCCCGAGATGGTAGCGGGAAAGTCGCGACTAGCCAAAACCGGCTGGATCCGCTTGCTAGAACGCGCGAACCTGGCCGCCGCACAGGCGATACACGTAACCTCTGAGAGCGAGGCCGCGGGGCTGCGCGCTATGGGGCTGGACCTTGCACCGTTAGCGGTGATCGGCAACGGCGTGGACGGGCCCGGCTTGGCCCCGACGCAGGCCGCGATCGACGCGGTCTGGGGCGACGTAGCGCCGGGGCGACGGGTTGCCTTCCTGGCGCGACTGGACTGGACAAAGGGGGTTGAGATGGCGATCTCCGCCGCGCGCGCGCATCCTGATGCAGTGATCCGCATCGCCGGGCACGACCAGATCGGACTGCGAGCCCAGCTAGAGCCGCAACTTATCCGCGACGACGGCAGTTCCTGTGGTGCCTTCCTGGGGCCGCTCGACGGCGAGGCTAAATGGGCTTTTCTGGCTGGGGCGGATGTGTTGCTCGTACCTTCGGTGCGCGAAAGCTTTGGCATGTCCGTAGCCGAGGCTTTGGCCGTGGGTGTCCCGGTCATCGCCACCGAGGGCGTGGGCGCGGCCGGTCTGTTGCGCCGGCTTGATCCGTCCTTGGTGGTGCCGCGCGACCAGAAGGCGCTTGACGCCGCGCTGACGGCGCTGCTGGCTGATGGCAACCGCCGCACTCGGATCGGGCTGGCGGCTCGCGAACTTGCAAAGACTGCTTTGTCCTGGAAAGGCATCGCGACAAAGATGGCGGCACTTTATGCCAACCAGACGACGGCGGATTGACTGGGCTTAGGATGATACTGAACGGTTACGTACGCTCGCCTTTCCTGCGCGCCGTCGCGACGCTTAGCAGCGGAAATGCGTTGGTGATGGCGGTGCCGATCCTGGCGGCGCCGCTGCTTGGGCGGCTCTATGTGCCAGCCGATTATGGCGCGCTCGCACAATACATGGCGCCAGCGGCGATCCTAGGAGTGCTGGTCAGCCTCCAGTTTCAGCACGCCATAATTGCCGAACGGAAGGAGCGTTCGGCAGGAGCCGCAGCATGGCTTTGTGGCTGTGCCACTGACTGTGGCCGGGCCGAGTCCCAAGACGGAGAATCACATCCTGATCTTTGCGCCCAACTATTTGCCAGCCACTGACTATGCTGGTTCGGAGCGTTCGGCTCTATGTCTTAATCTCGATCACTTGTGAAACGCCGCGCAAAACTTTTATCTAGCCATTGAAGTGTTTTTCGGAAAATTAATCATTGTTTTCATTGAGTACAATTATGAATATGGGGCGGACCCAGATAACTCAAAAAGGGAGTCATGCTGAGATCTCATACAGTTTTTTACGTTTTCGCAAGAGGTCACATGCGTAATATTCTACTAATTGCGGGTACTCGTCCCGAGGCAATTAAAATTGCCCCAATTGCGCTCGAAGCCGCCGAAAGGGACGGTATCAAATGCCTTATTGTTGATACCGGCCAGCACAAAGATTTACTTGGTCCCGCGCTTGGCGCATTTGGCCTCCAATCGCAAATCCGACTCGATCTCAAGCGTAGCACCGGCACTCTGTCCGAACTTGCATCTAGGCTTTTTGCCTCCTTCGAGAAGACATTTTCTGACCACGAAACTGATGCTGTAATCGTTCAGGGGGATACGCTTTCCGTAGGTGTTGCGGCCCAAGCTGCATTTCTCATGCAGTTATCTGTGTTTCACGTGGAAGCCGGGTTGCGTAGCCACGATCTCGAAAACCCGTTTCCGGAAGAAGGTATTCGACGGATCATTAGCCAAGTGGCCACGCGTCACTATTGTCCAACTAATCTGGCGCGAGAAAACCTTCTGACAGAGGGCATTGAAGATAATAAGATCCTCGTGACTGGCAACACGATCGTCGATTCAGTGCGGCTCCTAGCAAATACTTCAGACAAGATCGAGTTTCGCGATATTGAGGGATTAAAAGACCTGCCGCGTGAAACGGATGGTTTCACAATTCTTGTGACATGCCATCGTCGGGAAAATCTAGGCGATCCGCTCCGCAGGATTATGCGTGCTATCGAAACGATCCACAGTGAAATTAAAGAAGCGCAAATAATTTTTCCGTTGCACCCTAACCCGAAAGTGAGGTTATTTGTGGAGGAGCGTCTCAACCACTTAGACCGAGTGTATTTGACACCGCCACTCCCTTACCTACAAATGCTCAAAATTATTAAAAATACTCAGGTTATTCTTACAGACTCTGGCGGCATCCAGGAAGAGGCTCCATCTTTTGGGCCTGATCTATTAATTTTGAGAAAAAATACTGAACGGCCTGAAGTGTTGAACTATCCACTGGCTAAGCTGATTGGCACGAAAACTGATGATATTGTAAATGCGGTTTTCGAGTCTTTCAGTCGACGTCGGCTCGGTGTAATTTCCAAAACAATCGTCAACCCTTTCGGTGACGGATTCGCATCGAAGTACATTCTTGATGATCTTGAAGATTTCTTTCGTGCCTGACCGGAAGGTAAATATTTGAAAATCCTGTTATTTGTAGATGACTACCCGGACGAAACGAACCTGCCCGGAGACATGTTCGCGCATACTCGGGCTCGCCTCTACTCGGAAAGGGCCCAAGTTCTCGTTTTGCGACGAGCAAAAAAAAGTCGCCGACTCGCATACGAAAAAATTGCAATAAGGGATTACGTCACCAGTGATGAGGCGCTCGCCCAAGTCGTGGAATATCAACCCGACATTGCAGCAGTGCATTTTGCAAGCGAGCCATTCATTTCAGAGTTGAGCCCGTTTCTGGCATGTCCTCTAATTGTTTGGGTGCACGGTTTCGAAGCGCTCGCTTGGCACAGGCGCAGGTTTGACATGCAACTAAGCGATTGGTTGCCCAATCGTGTTTTGTTTCGGCACATGCGAAGTAGGCAGCGGTTAGGCAGTTTTGCGAAATTAATCGACCGCTCAAATGCTGGCAACCCTATTCATTTCGTTTTCGTATCAAACTGGATGAAAAAAGTGTGCGAGGCAGATACGCAACGACAGGTACGCTGTCACTCGACTATTCCAAACCCAATTGATGTCACCCGTTTTGTCAATTCCCCTTTTGGGCCTCGCAGGAGAAACCTACTCGTCATTCGATCTAGCAGAACGTTAAAGTATGCTCCGGACATTGTGGCTAATGTTGTGAGCAATGTCATCAAACAGGGTAACGGGAATTTTTCTTGCCGGATATTTAGCGATGGCGCCCTATTTGACAAGTATTTTGCGCCTTTATCGCGTATCGACCGTATCGAAGTACATCGGGGGTTTCTGTCGCAAGAAGAAATCATTGAACAACACAAATGGGGAGGTTTCTTCATTTGCCCGACCAGACAAGATGCACAGGGAGTGTCAATGTGCGAGGCAATGGCGAGTGGACTTATTGTAGCCACAATACCTGTGACCGCGATACCAGAATTTATTTCAGATGAAATAGCCGTCCTTTCCAAATCGGCTGCGGGTTTAGTGAAAGGCATCTTGGAAGTCGCCAAAGATGCCCAATTGGAGGCGAATATGAGCCAAGCTGCGGCGGCCCACATTTCTGCGACGCTGGACGCATCCACTATTGTTGAGCGAGAGCTTCGATTGATGAGACGTTATGCGTTCAACACGGCTGTATAAGCGCCTTTCCCACCACATTTGGCCTATGGCACAATTGTCAGGAAGTGCCAGCTTTGCAGCGCTGTTGCCGTTATTCTCTGCGCCGGTCAATACTCGTCTTTATACTCCGGGTTCATTTGGCCAACTGGCTATGGTGATGGCTATTACAAGCCTTTTGGTAATCCCATATGTAGCCGGGTTTTCGCGCGTAATCTTGTTGGCTAAAAGTGCCACTGATGCAGATAATAATTTTCGATCCTTGGTTTCAACTTTAACTCTCCCCTGCTTTTTGCTGACCGTTTTGGCTCCGATGAGCGCAATTTTTGGCAAAGAAATTCTGCTTCTTTCGGTCTTCTCGGTGATTTCCTTTGCATTGGCCTCCTTCTTGTCCCTGGGTACCTCGTGGCTCATCTTCAACTCGCGTTTCAAAGAGCTGTCGTCAATTCGTATTTCACAAGCGTTTTCAGCGGCTTTTTTTAGTATTACTCTAGGTTTCTTGGGCATGGGCGGACTTGGCATCCTATTCGGTCATATTCTTGGCCAATTCTTCGGTGTCGTTCTTCTTTGGAGGTTTGTTCCATCCTTCAATTTTCGTCTTAGAAGTGCGTTTCAGACGATTGCGTCCACAGTAAATTCGAATAAGTTATTTTTTGTCACTTCACTTCCTGCAGAAATTCTGAACACGGTTACACGAGTGATGCCAGCGTTCATGTTTTCAATATTTCTAGGGCCGACTTTCCTCGGTCATTTCAATATGGCAAGCCGATTACTGGATTTACCAGCAAGCTTGATCAGTTCTGCCTTCTCCCAGTACTTCCAAGGTCTTGCAATAAATCGCAACACGGCCGGTAAACCTCTATTGCCGCTCGTTCTGAGTTACTCCTTTGTGGTGTTTGTAGTCGGCGCACCTTTCTTCGTACTCGGGACGTCCTATGCCCCTAATCTGGCGGATTGGGTCTTGGGCGATGACTGGCGGGTGTCGGGAGAGATCGCCCAATATCTGAGTATTTATGTGTTTTTACGAATGGTCGTAAGCCCAGTGACATTTGTAATATTTCTAAATAAAGCGTTCATTGTTTCTCTGATAATGGATATTGTACTCGCTGTTGCAGTTTTTATAGGGCTTTTCGTGAGTCTCTACTTTTTCGAAAATTCTTGGTTAGCGGTATTGTGTTTCAGCGTCATTTATTCATTAAGTTATCTGGTTTCTTTCGGGCTAGTTTGTTATTTTGCCAATAAGCCAGCAATTCGTAAATAGGTTAAAAAGGCAGATCAGAACTTGGATTCTAGTGGATTGGATGAGACAAAAGCGTTCGAATTGGGATTCCATTTTGCGCTGTTATATGAGATTGTTTTTGAATGCGTACAAGAATTTTATTTACCGTTCTACGACCGATTGAAAACGGCTTGAGCTGATCATCAAGAACCCACAATCGCCGCAAAAGCATGTTTGGCGTTGTCTGATCATTCTTCGGAGGGTGTTGGTATCTCAGCCATCATGTCTGCTACAGGCAAAAACAAAAGCACGGTGTGGCGTTGGCAGGAGCGGTTCATGCAGGAAGGTGTTGACGGCCTTTTGCATGACAAGACACGCCCGCCGGGTACACCGCCGATCGCACCTCATCGTGTCGAGGAGATCATCGCGCTGACGCTCAAGCCGCCACCGCATGAAGCAACGCACTGGACGGTGCGGGCGATGGCCAGGGTGGCAGGTATTGCAGCCTCGAGGGTGCAGACGATCTGGAAGGCCCACGGTCTTGCTCCACACCGGTTTCGCCAGTTCAAACTGTCCAACGACCCGCGGTTTGTCGAAAAACTGCATGATATTGTTGGGCTTTACGTCTCCCCACCGGCCCATGCGGTGGTGCTGTCAATCGATGAGAAGTCGCAGATACAGGCTCTTGATCGCACCCAACCGGGATTGCCGATGAAGAAGGGGCGAGGTGCAACGATGACGCACGATTACAAACGCAATGGCACAACGACCCTGTTCGCCGCCCTCAACGTTTTGGATGGAACCATCATCGGGCAGAACATGCAGCGCCACCGGCATCAGGAGTTCATTCGGTTTCTCAACCAGATCGAACGGTCTGTCCCAAAGCAAAAGGAAATTCACGCCATCGTGGACAATTATGCGGCCCACAAGAAAGACAAGGTGCACCAATGGCTGCAACGCCATCCACGCTGGACCCTGCACTTCACCCCGACATCAAGCTCATGGCTCAACGCAGTTGAAGGTTTCTTTGCAAAGCTGACCCGCCGAAGGCTCAAGCATGGCGTGTTCTACACACTCGTCGACCTGCAAGCCGCGATCAACCGCTTCATCAAGGAATACAACGCCAACGACGCCAAACCATTCATATGGAAAGCAGACCCTGACAAGATCATCGCCGCTCGAAACCGAGGGTTCCAAACATTGGAATCAATCCACTAGGTGGTAATGCGGATTGTAAAAAACGGGCCATTTACCATGGTCGGTCACGGCGTGGTCGTGGCCAAATCCTTTCCCGAGAGCTATTGCGTTCTGGTCGGCGCGCCGGCCAGCTTCATGAGGACGCTCTATCCTGGCAATTACCCCAGACACAAAAGCCAAAACGAATGCCACGGATTCATCCCAAATCCCAAATTCCGAATTCGAGGCGTTTCGGCCAGCTGAAGGTCTAATACCATGATCGCAATCATCGACTACGGTGCAGGAAACGTCCGCTCAGTGATGAACATGCTCAGAGCGCTGAACGCAGAGGCGCGGATCGTTACCTCTGGCGATGAACTCGGAGGGGCGTCGCGCATCATCCTACCCGGTGTGGGCCATTTCGATCATGGCATGGCACTGTTGGCTGAACGTGGCTTCATCGAACCGCTAAACCACCTTGTTCTCAAGCAGCGCCTGCCTTTTTTGGGTATTTGTTTGGGTGCGCAGCTAATTGCACGCGGCAGCGAAGAGGGCGACCGGCCCGGGCTGGGTTGGGTGAACGCCGATGTGGTCGCCTTCGATCGGTCTAGGCTGCCTGCCAATTTGCGGGTGCCGCATATGGGTTGGGCCGAGACTTGGGCACCGGAGGCGGTAATCGCTGAAGGCACGCTGCCGCGGTGTTTCGCAGACACGTTCAACGCCAAAACGCGATTTTACTACGTTCATAGCTATCATCTACTGTGCGACGACCAGCACCAGGCGGCGCTGCGCTCATGGCACGGCTATGAGTTCGCGGCTGGCATCGTGGCGGACAACATATTGGGCATGCAGTTCCACCCCGAAAAAAGCCATGAGCATGGCAAGAAGATCTTTTCGGCATTCCTGACATGGCAGCCAGTGGCGTGAGCGAGTCCAAGATACCTCAACTTGGCCCGACCCCGGGCCGCCCTGCGCCTGGTCGGCGCGTGCGCGTGATCCCAACCCTACTTATCGACCGTGACGGACGGCTGGTGAAAACAGTAAAATTCGGTAAGCGCACCTATATCGGCGACCCAATCAACGCGGTACGTATCTTCAACACGAAGCAAGTTGACGAGTTGGTGCTGATCGACATCGATGCCAGCGCCGAAGGCCGCCCGCCAGCCTATGATTTGATCGCAGACATCGCCAGCGAAGCCTTTATGCCTGTGGCATATGGCGGGGGCCTCCAGACCGAGGACCAGTTGGCCCGGGCTTTCGATTGCGGTGTCGAGAAGGTGATCCTATCGGGTGCGCTGGCGCAGGGTACCGGCATGATCGAGGCGGGTGCGCGTCGCTGGGGGGGGCAATCAATCTCTGTCTGCCTGCCGGTGGCGCGCAACTGGCTGGGCAGAGAGCAGGTGCGGCTGAAACGAGGGCGCAAGGCGCTCAAGTCCGATCTGAACGCGATCGTGCGCCAGATAACCGAAGCAGGTGCCGGCGAAATCATCGTCTATTCTATCGACCGCGACGGAACTTGGGAGGGTTATGACACGGCGCTGCTGCGGAAGGTCGCTGATGCGACAACGTTGCCGGTCGTGGCTTGCGGCGGTGCCGGCAGCGCCGCCGATTTTCGTCCCGCCATTCTCGAGGCCGGCTGTGCTGCCGTCGCGGCCGGCAGCTTGTTTGTTTTCCAGCGTAAGGGCCGCGGCGTCCTGATAAGCTATCCTCAGCAAGACAAGCTTATGGCAGAGCTCTTTGTACACCTTAACTGATAGGACAGCTATGAACCAGCATCCGCCCCTGCACCACCAGGTCTGCAAGATAACTGTGATGGACACCACTGACCCAGACATCCGGTTCGACGAGAACGGCGTCTGCAACTATGTGGCCGAATTTGAGGCCTTTTCTCAAGCACAGCCAGATTCAAAGGAGCGACAGCGGCGGCTAAACGCGCTGATCAATAGTATCAAGTCCCAAGGACAGGGCCAGCAATACGACTGCCTATTGGGCGTGTCAGGCGGCGTCGATAGTTCCTACTTGGCCTATTTGGCCCATGAATGGGGGCTACGGCCGCTGATCGTGCATTTCGACAACGGCTGGAACTCGGAACTAGCGGTTAAGAACATCGAGGAGATGGTCACTCGGTTGGGGTTCGACCTCGAGACCTTCGTTGTCGACTGGGATGCCTTCCGTGAGTTACAGGCGGCTTACTTCCGTGCCTCAGTAGTCGATATCGAAATTCCCACCGACCACCTGATCTTTGCAGCGTTGAACCAGATCGCCGCGAAGCGAAACATCCGGGTGCTGCTGTCAGGCCACAACAACGCCACCGAATGGCTGCTGCCCAAACCTTGGTATTACAGCAAGTTCGACCTGCGCAATATGGTCGACATCAACCGCCAATACGGCCGCGGCAGCCTAGCCAAGCTGCCTAAGCTGGGGGTCTGGCAGCAGTTTTACTACTACCATTTCAAGAGAATCCGCATGGTCCAGCCGCTGCAGCTGATCGACTTCAATAAGGCGCGCGCCAAACGGTTCCTTATCGACGAGATGGGATGGCGCGATTATGGTGGCAAACACCATGAATCGATCTTTACTCGCTTCTACCAAGGTTACATGCTGCCTAATAAGTTTGGTATCGACAAACGCAAAGCACACTTATCGAACCTGATTCTGACGGGGCAAATCACCCGGCACGAAGCGTTGCGGGAACTTCAAATGCCTCCCTATGACGAAGATCAGCAGTTGGAGGATAAGCGCTATGTCGCTAAGAAACTAGGTTTCAGTGAGGAGGAGTTTGACCAAATCATGGTCGAGCCGGTGCGCGATCACCGCGAGTTCAGGACCGATGAAAAGGACCGTGAACTATATTTCAAGATTGCACGTGCTTATGGCCGCGTGCGCGCCGGTCTTCAGATAAAAAAACGCCCCTACCACTTTTGCTAAACGGTCAATGTAACATGGCTAAACTCAACATCGTCTCTGTCATCGGTGCGCGACCCCAATTTGTCAAAGCGGCTATCGTCTCTAAAGCGTTGCGAGAGGCTGGCATGCATGAGATTGTTGTGCATTCAGGACAGCATTACGACCATGCAATGAGCGGTCAATTTCTCGAGGATCTCGGGATCGAGATTGACGCTAATCTTGAGGTGGGCTCAGGGAGTCACGCCGTGCAGACCGCGCAAGTTATGACCAAGTTTGAGGCCTATCTCGAGGGCCTCGAGACGCCTGCCGATGCGGTAATAGTCTATGGCGACACCAATTCGACGATCGCCACGGCGCTGGTGGCAGCCAAAGTTCATATCCCCATTGTGCATGTCGAGGCAGGCTTGCGCAGCTATAACAAGGCGATGCCAGAAGAAGTGAATCGTGTGGTGACTGACCACCTGTCTCAAATCCTGTTCTGCTCATCCCAAGAAGGGCGCGCCAATCTCGCAAAGGAGGGTGTGACCGAAGGCGTGTTCGTCACCGGCGATGTAATGCTAGACGCTTTCCAGCACTTCTCGGGGCGGATACAGTACGGGGCTATAGCGGAGCGTGTCTTGGGCGCCCCGAGGACCGGCTTCATCCTGATGACGCTGCACCGACCGTCCAACACCGACGATCCTCGTGTCCTGCCTAGGCTTAAGATGTTTCTGGAGCGGGTCGACCACCCAGTGATCTGGCCAGTACATCCGCGTTTCCGCAAGGCGGTTGATGCGGCGGGTCTGCCGGAACATGTGCACCTGATCGACCCGGTGGGCTATTTCCAGATGCTGGACCTGCTGAACGGCTGCGATCACGTAATCACTGATTCTGGCGGGTTGCAAAAAGAGGCCTATTGGGCACGGCGCTCCTGCATAACGCTGCGTGAGGAGACTGAATGGGTCGAGACGCTTCAGGGCAACTGGAACGTGTTAGCCAATCTCGACGATGATGTGCCGGGCCTGCTGGAACGCACGCCCAGTACTAACTGGATTCCGCTGTACGGCCACGGCACTGCCTGCGCGACGATCACGAAGTTGCTGCTGGAAAATGTGAAGAGTCGGGCATGATCGACGTCCTGATGATCGCGCTACAATTCGCGCCAGTGCAATCGACCGGAGCGTTCCGCAGCATCGAGTTCGCCCGGCGTCTATCGGCCTTGGGTATTCGACCCACCGTGATCACGATCCACCCCGATCAGGCCGCTCGAATCTTTGGCGGCAAGGTAAACCCGGACCTGTCCGAAGGCTTGGTCGGGGTGGACATCCGCTACATTCGTGAAGACCAACTGCTTACAGACGAATCCCCGCTGAGGCAGCTGTGGAGGATGCTGACTACGCTAAACGACACGTTCGAGCGCCGCTTCGCCCCGGACCTTGCGCGCGTGCTGGCTCGACTGAAGACTGAACGCTCCTTCGCCGCGGTCTATGCCAGCGCGCCACCATTCGGCGCCACCGGACTTGGCGCCACTGCGGCGCGGGTGTTGGGGGCGCCCTATATTCTGGACATGCGCGACGCTTGGGCGCAGTGGTCACCAGCACCGCAGATCACACGTCTCCATTACGCGCGCAAGTTCCGGGACGAGGCCCAGGCGTTTGCTGCGGCAGATGCAATAGTTGGGGTCACGCGAGAATTGACCAATTTGTTCGCCAAGACCCATGCTGGTCTGCCCACCGATAAACTACACGTCATTCCCAACGGTATTGGTGGAGTAGAGGCGTTTCCCGACCACGCGGCTTGGTACGACACCGGTGACACCGTCGATATCGGCTACGTGGGCAGTTTTTATTATACTCCTCCCAAGCCGGCTTCGCTGAAGGCCCCGCACCGCTTCTTGCACTATGAACCCGGCACCGAGGACTGGAGTTACCGGTCACCGCTTTATTTCTTCAAAGCCTGGCAGGCACTTGAGCAGCGTGCGCCCGATTTTGCCCAGCGCATGCGCTTTCACCATGTCGGCCACACCCCCGACTGGCTTCCCAACATGGCGGCGACGTACTGCTTGGAGGATAAGTGCATTTTTCACGGCCCGCTCCCGCGGCAGGAGATGCCGGTTTTCCTCAAGGATATGTCGGGCCTTCTGGCCACCTCGATGAAACGGTTTGGGGGGCGGGACTACTGCCTAGCTTCGAAATCCTTCGAATATCTTGCTTCTGGAAAGCCGATCATTGCCTTTGTGTGCGAGGGTGCTCAAAAAAGCTTCTTTGAGCGCGTGGGCGGCGCATTGGTCTTCGATCCAGAAGATGCTCATGGCTCAGCCCAAAAGTTACAGGCCTTAGCCGGTCAGGGGCTGATGCTGCCAATCAACAAAGAACACTTGCAGGCCTACGACCTTGATCGTAACGCTGAGCAATTGGCAGCGCTGCTAAAGAAAACAGCGGACCGTCAAAGTGCTCTTTAACCTAAAGAGAATCAAAATTTGCCTTGACACTTTTCCTCGTGAAGGTCCGACTGCGTCGTCGGGGGGCTTCTAAGAGGCACTATTGCTGGCGGTCAACGTCACACTGCAGTCCTCTTGGTTGTCTGTGCCGATCTGGCAGCGCACACCTACGGTTGGGACAAAGCTTCAAGAGGCACTGCAGAAGATCTATCAATACCTGAAGGCAAGCAGGAAAAGGATTTGGCGATGGCTAAGCGTATTGATACTTCAGCGCATCGTAAAAACAGAAATTATGGCCCGTCAGTTTTTTTGCGCAGGGTACTTTGGGCGAGTGCTGCCGTGCTGTTTCGCCTGTCACACCGCCGCACCGGACCGCCACAAATTGGATATGTTGGAAATTTGGCTGCTGAATGGATCGACTGGCTCAACATTCGTGAAATGGTTCAGCGTCAACCGAGCGCCGAGTTTACCTTTTGGGGCCCTTTGCCGAAGGAGTATCAGTCGAAACCAAATTTGGCAGCCATTCTTGAAATGCCGAATTGCGTGTTTCCCGGGCTGACCTCTCCATCGGATATCATAGAAGCCTGCGCAGATATCGATGTCTGGCTGTTGTGTTTCAAAGCTAAGAGGGTCCTGGGCAGGCCCGTTAATTCTCCTAAAATGCTGGAATATCTTGCCACTGGCAAAACCGTGGTTGGAAGCTGGTTAGAGGCGTATCAAGACAGCGAATTGGTATCGCTGGCGGACGAGGGCAGGGCAGATAAAACTCCCGCACTCCTTGATCATGTTCTCGGACAACTCGACAAATTCAACTCGGTAGACTTAATGCGCAGGCGCAGGGAATTCGCCCTGGCACACAGCTATGATCGACATCTTGATCAAATTCTTTCCCTGATTGGATCTGCCCCGGGAAGAGACCCACTTCCCTAACACAGCAACAACTCGGCAATAGGTAGGTAACATGACCGCAATCTTGGGCTTGAACGCCTTTCACCCAGACTCCTCGGCTTGCCTTGTACTCGACGGCAAGCTTGTCGGTGCCGTCACCGAAGAGCGCCTGGGCGACCGGCGCAAGCACACGATGGAGTTTCCGGCGAACGCGATCCGTTGGCTATTGAAAGACGCAGGGCTGCGACTTCGAGACATAACGCACGTTGCTCTTGCGCGGCAGCCAGATGCCAATATTGCAGCAAAGGCAAAGTATGTCCTTTTCAATCCGTCTGTTGGTTTGGAGGCCGTGTCTCGGTTCACATCACGCCAGAGAGGGACAGCCAAGACACTGGATAATCTCTCAGAAATTTGCGGGGAAGACCCTAGCCAAGTGAGCTACAAACTCCACACTGTGGAGCACCATTTGGCGCACATCGCTAGTGCATATTTCATGTCCCCATTTGAAAAATTGACGGCAGGGTTCTCTTATGATGGGTCCGGAGATTTCGTTAGTGCAATGGCGGCGCGCTGCGAGGGCAACACGATTGAAGTTCTCGATAAGGTTGCGGTACCAAACAGTCTTGGGCATTTCTATACCGCGATGTGCCAATTCATCGGATTTGATTTATTTGGCGAAGAGTACAAGGTCATGGGGCTGGCTCCATACGGCGAGGATAAGTACGCCGAAGAGATGGAAAAAATCGTGAAATTGGAAGCCGGGAAATGGTTTCAACTCAACTCCAAGTACTTTTCGATCAGTCGGGGTCTCAGTGAAGCCCAGCTGTCCGACGATCGTCAGATGAAACTGGGACGTATCTTCTCTGACAAACTCATAGAACTGCTTGGTGATCCGAGAGAACGCACCTCCGAAATAACGCAACGCGAAATGGACATTGCTCGTTCAACGCAAGTGCGCTTCGAGCAGGCGGCGGCGCATTGCTTGAATACCCTGGCAACCTACGTTCCGATAGAGCGCCTCGCGATGGCAGGTGGATGCGCGCTGAATGGTGTCATGAATGCATGTATCTATCGCGATTTCCCGGTAGACAGAATGTATCTGCAATCTGCAGCATCAGACGACGGAACTGCCATTGGTGCGGCATATCATTGCTGGCATATGGGTTTGGGGCAGACGGAGCGTTTTGAAATGAAACATTCCTTCTGGGGCCCTGAATATCCCGAATCGCATGTACGCCATGCTGCGGAGGCGTCCGGCTATCCGGTCCATGAATGTCGACAAGAGGACGAAGTGATCAAGCTCGCCGCACAGCATATTGCCGACGGCGCCGTGGTGGGTTGGTATCAGGGCCGCAGCGAATGGGGTCCAAGGGCGCTGGGGAATAGGTCCATTCTGGCCAATCCAGCCATTAAAGACATGAAAGAAACGATCAACAAAAAGATCAAAAAGCGGGAATCCTTCCGCCCCTTTGCGCCATCCGTGCTTCGCGAGGAGATCGGTCGCTTTTTTGAACAGGACATCGAAAGCCCGTTCATGATGCATGTCGTTAAATTCAAACCGGAATGGCGTGACGTATTTCCGGCTGTGACGCACGTAGATGGAACAGGCCGTTTACAGAGCGTGGATGAGGAAAACAACCCTCGGTACTACAAATTGATAAAAGCTCTCAAAGAACGCACTGGGTATGGCATCGTTCTGAATACAAGCTTCAACGAAAATGAACCTGTCGTGGATACGCCGGAACAGGCGATTGCGTGTTTTGAGCGTACGGATATGGATGTTCTGATGCTTGGAAACTTTGTTCTTCTGAAGCCAGCCTAAAGGTCAATCCGCTTCAGGCCCGCCGCTTTGCGCAGGCTCAAGGCATACGGGTAAAAACCGATGCAGTGGATGCCCGGATGTTGGCTCGGATGGGCTCGGCTTTGGAACTGGTTCCCGACGCGCCTGCGGCTGAAGATCAAAATAATCTCAAAGAGTTGCAGATAGCCCGCACCGCGTTGGTAAAGGATCGCACCCGCCTCAAGAACCGTCTCAAGACACAAACCCTGGCCTTCACACGGCGTCAGATGCAAGCCCGCCTTGCCCAGATCGAGCGTCAACTCACCGCACTTCAAGGCGAAATGGAAAGACTGATCAATACGTGTCCAAAACGCACACGGGCCTATGCCATTCTGCGCTCAATTGGTGGAATAGACCAGGTGGCCGCTGCAGCGATTCTCATCGAGTGTCCTGAAATAGGCGCGCTGGGCAAAAAGCAGATCGCTCCCCTTGCCGGTCTGGCGCCAATGACCCGCCAATCCGGGACGTGGAAAGGCAAGGCCTTCATCCAGGGCGGACGCAAACATCTGCGCGATGCACTCTATATGCCCGCCCTCGTGGAATCCAGGTTCAATCCCGACATGCGAGACAAATACCTAGCCATGATCAAGGCGGGAAAACCTGCAAAGTTCGCACTCACCGCCATCATGCGAAAGCTCATTGAACTCGCAAACGCTTTGATCAAAGCCGATAGAAAATGGAAACCAAAACTCGCTTGACCAAGACGGATACTCTAAGTGAAGCAAACACCCGATGTCCACCGTTATCGGGTACTTGGGTCACGCCCAGACATTATGCTCGGCCACCTCCAGATACCGCCCCAGAATATTAATCGACTTCCATCCTCCTGCGCGCATGATTGCCGCTGCGTCATACCCCGCGCAGAGTAAATCCTGTGCCGCACCGACCCGCAACGAATGTCCGCTGAATGTGTCGATGATCTCTTGTTCGAGACCAGCGGCTTTGGCAGCAGATTTCACCAAACGTTTGACTGTCGTCGTACTCAAGTCCCGATCGACCGCCTTGCCCTGATAGATCGGACAGAACAGGTACGTGATGTCCGGACCTCGCCACGCCAGCCAGTCGAGCACAGCTTTTGAGGTAATCTTGGATGTAAACGCGATCCTGCCCTGACCGAAGGGGTCCGCCTTGCTACGCCTGATGATGACGCGTGATGTGCCGTCGCTTAAAAATTCCAGATCGCTTGTTGTCAGGGCAACAAGTTCAGAGCGCCGTGCGAGTAACTCATAGCCCAGAGACAACATGGCCCGGTTGCGTAGTCCCCATGGATTGTCGGGCTGGACGTCGAGGAACCTTTCCAGATACTCCCGCGTTAGGCCCTTTGCCTGTTTTGGACGCGTGTGCTTTGCGCGCCGGATACGGCGGAATGTCAGGTTGATGTCTTCGTCATAAGTGGGGTCCTCTAATTGCAGGAGTCGATGTACTTTCCGGATGGCGTAAAGTCGTCGCCGTACCGTCGACGGCGCTTTATTTGCACCCTGCTCTTGCAGGAAGCGACATACCGTATCCACAGATGCAGGAAAGGCGTCGCATTTATTTTCCTGACACCAAGTCTCGAACGCCTCGACATCCGCACGGTAACTGCGCATTGTTGCAGGTGCATAGGCGCCCTCTAGGCGCTGGAATTGGGAGCGCCAGTCGATAGCTGAATGAGGCACTTTATGGACCATAAATGGAACTTTATAGATCACTTTGGCTGGCGTCAATGATCATACCGCAGCAAATACGCATGGCTAGAGCTGGATTGCGCTGGACGATAGATGACCTCAGCCGAAAAAGTGGTGTCGGGTCGAGCACAATAAAACGCCTCGAAAGCGTAGATGATATTGTTTCGGCGAACATTAGCACTCTGTTCAGAATAGAAGCGTGCCTCGAAGCGGCCGGCATCGAATTCATCGGTGCGCCAGATGACGCCCCCGGCATTCGCATTCATCCCGGCAAAAACTGATCGCAGAGAGAAGATCCATTGGACACGGTCTTTCTTATCGCCAGCAAGACTGCCTGGCTGCTGATCCGGCCGGAGACACTGCTTGTATTTCTCTTTGCCCTGCCACTCGTATGTCTATGGCGCGGGCGCAATGTGGCAGCGACTAGGTCTCTTGTTTTTGCGTTGAGCATTACTATTGCTATCGGCGTGTTTCCCGTTGGCAATCTCGTCCTCAATCCCCTGGAGCGGTCATACCCCGCGAACCCAAAGATCGAGCAAGCAACCGGCATACTCGTTCTCGGCGGTGCAGAAGGTGATGCCCCGGAACACGCACCCAGCATGGCGCAGGTGAACCAAGCCGGGGACCGTCTGATTGCTGCCATGCACCTGGCACGGCGGTTTCCCGAAGCGCTTGTGCTTTATTCGGGCGGCAAAGTTGCGATCACGCCAGCCGCACAAGGCACTTTCGAAGTGGGTCCGGACATCCTGCGACAACTGGGGCTCCCGGAGGACAGGCTGATTGTCGAGGGACGCTCGCGAACGACGGCAGAGAACGCCGTCCTGTCCCGTGTCATGGCACCAGACGCCGCGGGCGCGTGGGTACTGGTCACCAGCGCTTATCACATGCCACGGGCGCTGGGGAGTTTCTGCGCTGCTGGGTGGCGTAACTTGCTTCCTTTCCCGACAGACTACCGCGTCCGTTGTTAAGAAGCCCACTTGCGCGCTGAGAACGGGTTGATTGTCACCAATATTGCGGCGATGATTTTGCACAATAGTTTCCTCAACCACTTGAGGATGATGCGCAGGTTGTAGCCTACGGCGCTCATGACGGCATTGATCTGATCGCCAAGGCGGCCCTTGAGGAAGTTGCGGCCGAGATGTCCGTCGGTTTTGCAATGACCGATGACGGCTTCGATGGCGGATCGCCGCCGGAGTTCCTTCTTGATCTGGCCGTGAACGCCGCGCTTTTGGCCCGATCTGAAGACCCGTCCCGGCTTGGGCGCATCGTGACCGACATAACCCTTATCAACATAGGCCCGCTCAATCTGGCGGCCGGTGAGCGTTTCGGTTTCCTCAATCACCTCCCTCAGGGTGTGACCATCATAGGGATTACCGGGCAGAGCTTTGGCGTGCAGGATGAACTGGCCGCCCTTGCAGCGTTTGTTGGTGGTGGTGAGCGAGACCTTGACGCCGAACTCGTAAGGGGCCCGCGCCTTGCCCTTGCCGATGCACTCAGTCTCCGGAGCGTGCCAGGAATAAAGCTTCCAACCGCGCTGGCGCTGCTTCTGCCCGCGGATTTGCATGGCTCTGGATAATGGCACAGCGAAGGTCTCTTGCAGCCTTTCGTCCCGGTCGATCTTGCGCCGGATGTCTGGGATGATCCGACCCAGCCGGGTGCGCAGGAACTTGATCTGCCGGTTCATGCGCTTGAACTGTTTGGCGTGGGCGTAGCGCCCGGCCATCATGGCCGCCCGTTTGGCAAGCCGGACGTAAGATTGTCTCAAATCAAAGCCGTGCTCCTTTGCCAGCTTGCCCAACTGGCAGATCGCCGTCTCCAGAAGCTTGGAATCAGTGGGAAAGGCAATGTTCTTGGGCTGCACCGTGGTGTCCACTGTGACCCGGGCCAGGTCACGCTTGTTCAAGGCACCGGTCTCATCGGCAATCCTCAGGCTCTCGGCCAACAAAATGTCCAGCCTGTCACCGATACGCTTGCGCCAGTGGCTCATGCCCGAGCGCTCATGCGGCAGTTCGTGCTGGAAGAATTCCTCGCCGGTGAAGTACTGGAAATAGGGATCGTGCACCCAGCGCTCCCAGACCTGCTCATCAGAAAGCGTATAGGTGTGCTTCAACAAAAGCATCCCGATCATGAAGCGCACCGGCTCCGCTGGCCGGCCTTGGTCGGAGAAACAATCCGCCAATTGCGCATCGAGCCAGGCCCAGTCGATCTTGTCCGCAAGGACGACAAGTTCATGCTTCATGTTGATGATCTGATCGAGGCGAGCACGGAACAGATCATCGTGCCGTGCCTTTTGCTGCTGTTTTGGTCGCATCCGATCCTCCAGGAATCATTCCCCTGAGAGAATCACAAACGGCCCAGAAAATGAATCCCAAAACGCAAGAAAACAACCGACAAAACCGGCCTTTCTTGCGAAAAACGTTGCTTCAAATCAGAGAAAAAACCATGCATATCAACAACATTCAGGTTCTTCACGGGGAACTACCGCGGCGGGACATTCCGGGATCAGATCGGCTGGGACCTCGCCGGAAACCTCGACGCGTTGAACATTTGGTTTCGACCGGATATTTGAAGCAATGCCCGACTTGGAGGATTCATCATGTCACGTAGTCCGTTCAAACATCATAGGTTTCCACCCAAAGTTATTCTGTGTGCGGTGCGCTGGTATTGCCGTTACGCGCTGTCATGCCGAGATGTACGAGATCTGTTGGCAGAGCGCGGCATCGCGGTCGACGCATCTACAATTCATCGTTGGGTACGCAAATTTGGCCCAGAGATCGCGAATCGCTCCTTCAAACACCGATCTTGGCGGGGTTTGAGCTGGCATGTGGACGAGACCTACATTCGGGTTGGTGGCAAGTGGCGTTACCTTTGGCGTGCGGTGGATCAGTGCGGCCAGCTCGTTGATTTTCGCATCACGGCGCGTCGAAATGCCAAAGCAGCAAGGGCCTTTCTGAAACAAACCTGCGAAAATGCCCGACTTTACCAGCCGCGTTCAATCACTACCGACAAGGCGCATAGCTATGCACTTGTGATAGGCGAAATGAACAGGTTTGAACTGCCAGGAGAGGGGATCATGCACATCAGTCGCAAGTGGGAAAACAACCGAATAGAAAGTGACCACGCTGCCCTCAAAAAGCTGATCACGCCAATGCGCGGTTTCAAATCCTTGTCATCAGCCAAAGCCACGCTTCGCGGCATCGAGACCATTCGTACAATCAAACACGGGCATGTCCATGGTAAGCAACCGGGAGTCACAGGCGAAATCCGTTTTGTTGAAGATCTCTTCGGTTTGGCCGCTTGATAGGCGACAGAAATAGGGGGTATTTCCGGACTTCGCAGACTAATGCATCAGACCCTTTAGGATGTAAGGTGAATACAGAGGACTTTTAGCGCATCGCGCTTTGAAGATGCAGGCCGAGGAAACAAAAGGCTTGCAATTATAGCGAAATGTATATACAATTGACTTTATATTCGAGAGCGGTTTTTGATGAAAATAGACGGATTTGAGTGGGATGACGGAAATTGGCCTAAATGCGCCAAACATGGCGTAGCGAAGGCCGAGATCGAGTTTGTGTTGATGAATACGCCAATGGTCATGCCAGACCGTTCGCCAGTGACGCAAGAAACCCGTTTTAACGCGGTCGGCGTCACGGAGCAGGGCAGGCACTTGTTTGTTGTCTTTACCCTGCGCCAGAGCACCACAGGCATGCTTCTAAGACCCATCAGCGCCCGATACATGCATGACAAGGAGGTCAAACGCTATGAGCAACGATAAAACCAAAGAGGCGGGCAAACAGTTCCCGCTTTTCAACACAGATGCCGAGGCCGAGCGCTTCGTCGATAAGGCCGACCTGTCAGAATATGATTTTTCAGGCTTCAAGCCGATGCGCTTTGAGTTCGAGAAAAAGACCAAGCAGATCAACCTGCGCATGCCCGAGAGCCTTGTCGATGCCCTCAAAGCCCGCGCCAAGCAGCGCAACATTCCCTATCAGCGGCTCATTCGCGAGGCGATCGAGAACGCGCTGCGGTAGCACGAACAGAAAGGCGTATTCCGTTTGATGGCTGCATAATGTCCATTATGGAACTATTTCCGCTTGCTCGCGGATGCCTTTGGAGTCGCGTCAATTACAATGATGTCAGAAGCGTTTTCGCCGAGGTCTAGCCGTAATTTCTGGATTGCCTTTATTTGAGCGAGCTTGTCACCGAGATCGCCATAATCCATGACGACAAAAATACCATATTGTGTCCGAGAGGCGTCTTTATAGATTTCGAGTTGTTTCTCGTATCCGTGGCGCACGGTGCCACTGGACCTTTTCATTTCGACCAAAACTCTGGCTTGGCCACATCCAGGGTGGGTCACTTTTAAATGCTGATGCCGGGTCGGCTTTAAACGCTCATTGACAGCCCTGTCCGCAGCACGATCTCCTTGACCGGAACGCCATCAGCGGCGAGGCCTGTGACGATAACGTTCGTTTCCTCGCGCCGCAGATAGCCCTCATATTGCAGGCGCTCGGCCGACGTTAGGAGTTTCGGATCGACGACAGTGGCGCCGAGAGCGATACGCATCGGCTTCATCGACTTCTTCACGGCATCGAGGAACGCAGCGCTGGCGTTTTCCATCAGATGCCAGCGATCGGCGACCTGAATGGCATTCGGCAGGGCCCGTGCCGTCGCCTCTCCATAGCCGCCACCGCGGTCGCGAGAAACAACGGTGATCTCAGGATGATCCGACAGCCAGGCCGCGACAGTCGCGATCTCCCGATCCGGCAAGAGCTTCACGATCTGTCGCCGCTCGAGATCGCAGACGATCGATCCGTAGCGGTGATTCCGGCGGCAGGCGAAGTCGTCGATGCCGACGACATTCAGGGGATCCCAACGAGGCTGTGCCCGTCGCCGGACCACGCGGAGCAGCGTGTCGTTGCCGACAGGCATCATCAGCCGTTTGGCAAAGCACGCCGCGGGTCGCCCGCCGAGAGCTGGTGGATCGAATCTAACGCTTGGTGCCCACGTCTGACTGCGGCGATGATTTTGTCGGGGTCTTTGGTCCAAACGAATGGTTTTGGGTTTTCATTGGTTTCCTTGATGAACCGGTTGATGGCGGCCTGGAGGTCAACGACCGAGTGGAAGACGCCGCGTTTGAGGCGGCGTTTGGTGAGCTTGGCGAAATATCCCTCCACAAGATTGAGCCAGGAACTGATGGACTTCCCCGTAAAAAGTGGAGAGGTTTTCTGATAGTTTTTTCAACTACAGGAGGGTCCCATGACCAAACAAGAACGACGAGTATTTACGGAAGAATTTAAGCTTGAGGCAGTTCGCTTGCTTGAAACAAGTGGCCGTACAATTGTGCAGATTGCGGATGATTTGGGCGTTGGATTATCGTCGCTCACCCGATGGAAACGCATTTATCGAGAGGCCAGCTCATCGTCAGAGCCACACGATGATGTCGCGAAAGAGCTGGCACGTTTGCGCAAGGAAAATTCCATTCTTCGCCAAGAACGTGAGATTTTGAAGCGTGCCGCAACTTTTTTCGCCAAGGAGGGAAATCAGTGAGATTCAAACTCATCGATCAGGCGAAGAAACAATTCCCCATCCATCGCCTTTGTCGTGTTCTCGGTGTTAGCGAAAGCGGATATTATGCCTGGAAACAGCGCGGTCCCAGCCAACGGCAGTTGGATGATATGGTGCTGCTGGCTCACATTCGATCTCAGTTTGAACTTTCTCATGAGACTTATGGCTCGCCGCGTATGCATGTTGAATTGAACGAAGACGGTGTGCCCGTTGGGCGGCGGCGCGTGGCCCGGCTGATGCGTGATAATGGGATCAAAGCCCTGCAGAAACGTCGTTACAAGAAAACAACGGATAGCGATCATGGTGGGCTCGTTGCTCCCAACCTTCTCGATCAGGACTTCTCATGTGATGGCTCCGACCAGAAGTGGGGCGTAGACATCAGTTATGTTTGGACCCGTGAAGGGTGGTTGTATCTCGCCATTGTTCTGGACCTATATTCCCGGCGTATTGTCGGATGGGAAACGAGTGATCGGTTGAAGAAGGATCTGGCCATCACAGCCCTGAAACGGGCCATTGTCACACGCCAACCACCACGGGGGTTGATCCATCATTCAGACCGCGGCAGTCAATATTGTTCCCATGACTACCACAAACTATTGATCGCCCATGGCATGCATTCATCGATGAGCGGCAAGGGAAATTGCTACGACAATTCCATGGTCGAAACCGTCTTCAAGACCATCAAATCGGAACTGGTGTGGAGAACCAGCTTCCAAACCCGACGGCAAGCCACGAATGCACTTGGTCGATATATCGAAGGGTTCTACAATCCCATTCGGCGACATTCGGCTTTAGCCTACAAATCGCCGACCAAATTCGAAGCCGCAGTGGCCGAGGTAGAGTGAAAACCTCTCTACTTTATCGGGGCAAATCCATGGTGCCACTTCGGCTTAAACTGTGGCTGGACAAGGTGTTGGCGCTGGGGCGCAACATCACCAACTTTGCCACCAGCACGCTGAAGGCCAAAAAGCGTACGCTTGAAAATACACTGGCTGACATACTGGCCACCAGTCCCGAATGCGAGATTGCTAAAACAATCCGCGCCAAACTGGCCAGAGCCAGTCCACGATTGCTGACCTTTCTTGATTATCCAGGTGAAGTTGAAATAACCAACAATGCTTGCGAACGCGCGCTACGACCGGCAGTCATCCAGCGCAAGGTAACCAACGGCTTCCGCTCAATGTGGGCAGCACAAGGTGATTGCGCCGTCAGAACTGTGGTCGACACCGGCAAACTCAGCGGACAAACGCCGTTCCAAACCCTGTTGACAACAATATCCTGAAATCAGGTCGAAAAATGTCCGATTGTTGGGCGTGAGTAATTACTATTTACCGAAACAAAGCCATTTGCTACCTATAGGTGAATATCACACAAATAACATCTAACCTACTGTTTTTATTTAATTTAATTGCGTCTATATTTTACTATTTAAAACGCACCCTATCCAAATGCCCTGTACCGCCTCAAAACCAACACCCGATATTGCATGTTATCGGGCATTTTATTTTCTGACTTTTGTAGGGCTTGCGGTTATTGTGGATTTTTGTGGCCTCTCCTCCACCAAAATCGGGCAAAGACCTGATCACTATTTGAAGACCTAAATCATTTGAAAATCAGCATCATCACAGCCGTCTTCAATCGCTACGAGACGATTGGTCAGGCCATGCAAAGCATACAAGGCCAGGGCTATCGGAGCGTCGAGCATATAGTCCAGGACGGTGGTTCGACGGACGGAACGCTGGATGTAGTGAGCGCTCTTTCCAACCCGCAAACACATATCGTAAGCGCGTCAGACAAGGGTATCTATGACGCAATAAACAAAGGCATTGCGCGCGCGTCTGGAGACGTCATCGGATTGATGCATTCAGATGATTATTTTGCAGGCCGTGACGTCCTCGAAAAAGTGGCGCAGGCTTTTTCCGACCCGCAAACGCAAGGCGTATACGGTGACCTGGATTATGTTTCGGCAGCAGACACCAGTCGTGTCGTGCGTCACTGGAAGTCGGGCGACTTCAACCCCGCCAAACTCAAGCGCGGCTGGATGCCGCCACATCCGACGCTCTACCTGCGCCGATCCGTTTTCGAGAACTTTGGCAACTACGATACGAGCTATACCATTTCCGCCGATTACGATGCGATCTTGCGGTGGCTCTGGACGGAGCAAATCAGACTGGCCTATATACCCGAAGTTCTCGTCAAGATGCGGGTTGGCGGTGAAAGTAATCAATCTTTGGAGCGTATTCTCAAGAAAAGTAGAGAAGATTACCGGGCTCTGCGCAGCAATCGGGTCGGGGGGCTGGGAACGTTACTTTTTAAGAATGCCGGCAAGATCGGACAGTTCATGCCGAACAGAAAGAAAGAAATATGACCAAACGCGCGCTTATCACCGGGATCACGGGTCAGGACGGATCTTATCTGGCCGAATTTCTACTGGATAAGGGGTACGAGGTGCACGGGATCAAGCGGCGCGCCTCGTCACTAAATACCCAGCGGATCGACCATATCTATCAGGATCTGCATGTCACCAACCCGCAGTTGCGGCTCCATTATGGCGATTTGACGGACTCCTCGAACCTCACGCGGATCATTCAGGAGGTGCAGCCCGACGAAGTCTACAACCTCGGTGCTCAAAGCCATGTCGCGGTGAGCTTTGAGGCACCCGAATATACCGCGGATGTGGACGCCATGGGAACGCTGCGCCTGCTGGAAGCGATCCGCTTTCTGGGCCTCGAGAAGACCTGCCGGTTCTATCAGGCTTCAACTTCCGAGCTTTACGGCTTGGTGCAGGAAACGCCCCAGCGCGAGACGACGCCCTTCCACCCCCGCTCACCCTACGCCGTGGCCAAGATGTATGCCTACTGGATCACCGTGAACTACCGCGAGGCCTTCGGCATGTATGCCTGCAACGGCATCCTCTTTAACCACGAGAGCGCGCGGCGCGGCGAGACCTTTGTCACCCGCAAAATCACCCGTGGTCTGGCCAATATCGCCCAAGGCCTCGAAGATTGCATCTATATGGGCAACATCGACGCCCTGCGCGACTGGGGCCATGCCAAGGATTACGTCCGCATGCAGTGGATGATGCTGCAACAAGAGGCACCTGACGACTTTGTCATCGCCACTGGCAAACAGTATTCCGTGCGCGAGTTCATCAAATGGTCGGCGGCAGAATTGGGCATCGCCCTGCGCTTTGCGGGCGAGGGTTTGCAGGAGACAGCCATCGTCGAGGCCGTTACCGGCGACGCGGCCCCTGCGATCAAACCGGGTGGCACGATCATGCGCATCGACCCGCGCTACTTCCGCCCCGCCGAGGTCGAGACCCTCCTGGGCGACTCCACAAAAGCCAAAGACCGCCTCGGCTGGGTGCCGCAGATCACCGCCCAGGAGATGTGTGCCGAGATGGTTGCAGAAGACCTCCGCGCGGCCAAACGCACGACCCTCTTACGCACGCACGGGCTGGAACTGCCCATGGCGCTGGAAAGCTGAAGAGATGAATATCTACCTCACAGGGCATCGCGGCATGGTCGGCGGCGCCATCGCGCGGCAGCTGGCCGCACGCGGTGCCGAGGTTATCACACGCAGCCACGTAGAACTGGATCTGACCGAGCAGGCTGCAGTGCGTGATTTCATGCAAAGCGAACGCCCTGATGTGGTGATCCTCGCCGCCGCGCGCGTCGGTGGCATCCATGCCAACAACACTTATCCGGCGGACTTTATCTACGACAACCTGATGATCGAGGCCAACGTCATTCATCAGGCCCATGCGGCGGATGTGCAGCGCCTTCTGTTCCTCGGCTCGTCCTGCATCTACCCCCGCCTCGCGCCACAACCAATGGCCGAAGACGCGCTTTTGACCGGCACGCTAGAGCCCACGAACGAGCCCTATGCCATCGCCAAGATCGCCGGCATCAAGCTGTGCGAGAGTTACAACCGTCAGCACGGTCGTGATTACCGCTCGGTCATGCCCACCAACCTTTACGGCCCCGGCGACAACTTTCACCCCGACAACAGCCACGTCCTGCCGGCCCTGATCCGGCGCTTTCACGAGGCGGCGCGGGACGGCGCGCCAGAGGTCGTGGTCTGGGGCACCGGCACACCACGGCGCGAGTTTCTGCATGTGGATGACATGGCTGCGGCATCGCTCTTTGTACTTGACCTGCCCAAAGACAAATATGATGCGCATACGCTTCCAATGCTGAGCCATATCAATGTGGGTTCGGGCACGGAAATCTCAATCCTTAAACTTGCGCAGATTGTAGCGCGCGTAACGGGCTTTCAGGGCAGGATCGCCACAGACCCAACCAAGCCTGACGGAACCATGCGCAAACTGATGGATGGGTCACGCCTGACAGCGATGGGCTGGCAAGCTGAGATCGGCCTGGAAGACGGGGTCGCCGGGATATATCGTTGGTTCCTCGATAACAAAGAGACCATCAGAGCTTAGAGAGATTTTCATGACAAATACGATCCACCCGGTTCTTCTTTGCGGCGGCTCGGGCACACGGCTTTGGCCGCTCTCGCGCAAATCCTACCCTAAGCAATTTGTCAAGCTTATCGGTGAGGAAAGCCTTTTCCAGGTCTCGGCGCGTCGCGTTGCAGGTGACGGTTTCGCAGCACCGACCTTGGTAACAACGTCTGATTTCCGCTTTGTCGTGATCGAGCAACTGGCTGCGTTGGAGATCGCCCCTGCCGACATCCTGATTGAGCCAACAGCGAAAAACACTGCTGCCGCGATCTGCGCCGCCGCTTTGGCGCTCGAGACCCGCGCGCCCGGTACCTTGATGCTCGTCGCGCCGTCCGACCATGTGATCCCCGACGCAGTCCGTTTTCGCGCCGCGGTGAAGGCGTCGATCCCCGCCGCTAAGGCTGGGCAGCTCGTGACCTTCGGCATCCGCCCCGACCGGCCTGAGACCGGCTATGGCTGGCTCGAACTCTCGCAGGCCCCGACCACCGACTTCGCGCCCGTCCTGCAGCCGCTGCGGAGCTTTGTTGAAAAACCGGACCTTGCCACCGCAGAACGCCTCTTGGCCGGCAATATGCACCTGTGGAACGCAGGCATCTTCCTCTATTCGACAACCGCGATTCTCGAGGCCTTCGCGACGCATGCGCCAGAGACGCTCGAGGTGACCCGCGCGGCCCTTACGTCGGTAGAGCAGGACCTCGCATTCACGCGCCTTGGGCCAGAGGCATGGGAGCGGCTGCCCAATATCTCTATCGACTATGCGGTAATGGAGCGGGCTGAGAATCTTGCGGTGATGCCATATGGCGGCGTCTGGTCGGATCTGGGCGACTGGCAGGCCGTCTGGCGCGAGAACACTCCTGATGCGACAGGTGTCGTAAGAGAGGGACAAGCCACCGCCATCGGCTGCATCGACACGTTGCTGCAGGCCACGAGTGAGGCACAGGTACTCGTGGGTATCGGCCTCAAAGACATCGTCGTCGTCGCCATGCCCGATGCTGTGCTTGTCGCGCACAAAGACCGCTCGCAAGAGGTCAAACAGGCAGTCACCGAACTCAAGGCACGCGGCGCAGTACAGGCAGAGACACTGCCTCGCGACTACCGCCCTTGGGGCTGGTACGAAAGCCTTGTGATCGGCGCCCGTTTTCAGGTGAAGCGTATAGTCGTGCATCCGGGCGCAGCACTCAGCCTGCAAAGCCACCACCACCGTTCCGAACACTGGATCGTCGTCGAAGGCACCGCCAAGGTAACGATCGACGATACCGTGACACTCGTGTCTGAGAACCAGTCCGTCTATATCCCCCTCGGCGCAGTGCACCGAATGGAAAATCCAGGAAGGGTGCCACTAACCCTCATCGAGGTGCAAACAGGCGCTTACCTCGGCGAAGATGACATCATCCGATTCGAGGATGTGTATGCCCGCGGTCAGGGAGCAAAGGGATGAGCCACCTTACCTGCTTCAAGACCTATGATATCCGTGGTCGCCTCGGCATCGATCTTGATGAGGGGATTGCCTATCGCATCGGCCGCGCTTTTGCGCAGGTTTTGGGAGCCAAAGTCGTTATGCTCGGACGAGATGTTCGAGCGTCTTCGGAAGCATTGGCTGCCAGTGTTGCGCGAGGCCTCGAGGATGAAGGGTGTGAGGTTCTGGATCTTGGGCTTTCCGGCACCGAAGAGATGTATTTCGCAACGACGCATTTTATGGCAGACGGTGGGATCTGTGTGACGGCGTCCCACAATCCGATGGACTACAACGGGATGAAGATGGTCGGAGCCGGCTCCGCTCCACTTGATACAAAAGCGGGCCTGGCCAAAATTAAGGAATTAGCCGAACGGGACGATTTCCGGGCATCTAGCAAAGTGGGCAAGACGAGCCATGTGGCGCAAGACGCACGCGCGGCTTATGTCGACAAAGTCGTCAATTTCGTCGATGTCGCAGCCATGAAATCACTGAAAATACTGGTCAACGCTGGTCATGGTACCGCTGGACCAACCTTCGACGCAATCGCTGAACGCCTCAAAGCAATTGGCGCCCCGCTGCAGTTCGAGACGCTCTTTCACGAACCTGATGGCACTTTTCCGCAGGGCATCCCAAACCCGCTTTTGTCCAAAAATAGAACCTCAACTTCCGAAGCAATCCAAACCACGGGTGCCGATTTCGGTGTGGCATGGGATGGTGATTTTGATCGGTGTTTCTTCTTTGACCACACAGGTGCGTTCATTGATGGCGAATATGTGGTCAGCCTTCTGGCGGAGGCTTTTTTGGCAAAAAATCCCTACGCAACTATCATTCACGATCCCCGCATCATTTGGAGCACACAAGACATCGTTTCAAAGGCTGGCGGTCGGGCGGTCCAAGCTCGCACCGGGCACGCCTTCATCAAGCAAGCAATGCGGGACGAAAATGCTGTCTACGGCGGTGAAATGTCGGCTCACCACTATTTTCGCGACTTCGTCTACTGCGACAGTGGCATGATCCCCTGGCTTCTCGTGGCCGAACTCGTCAGCCTCCATGGCCCGCTTGCTGAACTAGTCGCCAGTCGCAAGACAGCGTACCCATCTTCTGGTGAGATCAATTTTACATTGGACGATCCCAAAGCTGCAATCGCGCGCGTGGTTAAAGTTTTCAAGCAAGAAGCGAAAGCAATCGATACACTGGATGGCCTTGGGGTCGACCTCGGTGACTGGCGCTTTAATCTGCGGAGTTCCAACACAGAACCTCTGGTTCGCTTGAACGTGGAGGCCCGCGGCGACGCCGAACTCGTCGCTCAAGGTGTTGCATGCATCAAATCGCTATTGATGGGATGATGGTCGATTTCTCAGCGATCAAAAAAGATTCCATCACGGACAGCTCGCTCCGCGCAAACGGCACTGTCAAAACAAATTTGGTTGAAGCGGGCAGAGTGGCGAAGCAGCATTTTCGAATGCACGCCGCAGATCACGAAGGCGAGGTCCTGGAAACCTATGAAACCAAGCGCCGTGATCGCAAAGTGGCATTGAAATTCCCAAGAAAAACAATGAAACGCTTTGTAAATCCGAAAGTTATCGTGACGGACAGGCTGCGCTCCTACGGTGCCGCGATGAAGGTCATTGGTAACGCCGACAGACAAGAAACGGGCCGCTGGCTGAACAACCGGGCCAGCAATCCGAGTGAACCTGCCTTCGCCACAATCAGGCATCAAACCAAACCTTCAAAAGGCCTCCTGTTACACGATGGCATGCTGCACATGATGTTCAAGCCGGGGCAGAGTGGCGAAAAAAATTGGCGAAGGTTGCGCGGCTTTGACAATCGGGTCAAAGTCATCACAGGTGTGAAATTCAAAGACGGAATTGAAACCAAACACAACGACCAGATCGCAGCATGTTCCAAAAACTTCAAACACCAGATTTGACAATAGCTCCACTGTTCGATGTGCACATTAGATGAGACCTCAACAACAGGATAGATTGAGACCACCACAATTTTTCCTGCAGAGCAGATTTCAATTGATCGGCGCGCTCTTGCTATGTGTATTTTTACCCACAGTGATCAGGGATCATTCAATTCTGTTCGGGAGATATTCCGAAAGCACTGTGAATACAAGTTTTGCGGCAGCTTTTGCGGTGACCATCGCCTATGGCATCCTGCGCAGGATGAACAATTTTCCAGGCCTTCAATCAGGCTCGCGTATTCTGTTTATTGTGAGCGCTACATTTGCAGCGATGCTGATTGTATTTCTCCTAACACGTTTGAACTACAGCCGGTTCCTGTTTGCCTCCAGCTATTTGCTATCTGTTTTCTGGTTTGGCGGATATCATTTAATTTCCAAGAAATTTGAAAAGTTGAAGCTGGCATTGGTGCCCGGCGGACAGATTGATGAATTGACGAGGCTTGGTGGTGTCGAGTGCAGCTATTTGCAAGATCCCGACGATTCAATTTTGGAGTATTCAAGCGTTATCGCCGACTTGCGCAGCGATTTGCCAGACGAGTGGGAACGGTTTCTGGCTGATTGTACCTTGGCGGGAAAACCTGTCTATCATTTCAAGCAGGTTTTTGAATCACTTACGGGTCGGGTTCAAATCGAACACCTATCGGAAAATAATCTGGGTGCGTTGCTGCCGGGCATTGGCTCTTTGAAAATCAAGCATATGCTGGACTGGGTGGTTGCACTTCTTCTTTTTCCGTTTTTCATTCTACTATGCGCCGTCATTGCACCTGTGATCAAACTGACTTCCAAAGGGCCGGTTTTCTTCAGGCAGGTGCGAACGGGCTACCGAGGCAGATGTTTTGAGGTCTGGAAGTTCAGGACAATGGTGCACCGGGGGGCGCAGCCGGGTCCAAAAGGGCAGCAGGAACCCGAGCGAGAAGGCTTCATGACGAAGCATGATGACATGAGAATTACATCAATCGGACGGGTGTTACGCCGATACCGAATTGATGAGTTGCCGCAGATATTGAATATACTGTCAGGCGACATGAGCTGGATCGGGCCGCGCCCCGAGGCACTTAGCCTGTCGCAATGGTATGAGGCTGAACTGCCGTTTTACCGCTATCGTCATGTGGTGCGCCCTGGAATTTCCGGCTGGGCACAGATCAACCAAGGCCATGTGGCGGACCCAAAAGAGGTGCATGTAAAATTACAATATGACTTTTTCTACGTGAAATATCTCTCGCCCTGGCTGGATTTTCTGATCGCGCTGAGAACAATCCGTATCATATTGAGCGGCTTCGGCTCAAAATAGTCCCGATTTGATTTGGGGACATGACTCATTGGCATGATGCGCTTTATTGATCACCCAAGCCGACGCGACACGTCCTGATTTTGAAGAATAGCTTGTGGCGTATGAACCGTCATTTCGACGGCCTCTTTCTCACTCATTCGTAACGAAATACTGTCTCGCGCTTTTGAAAGCAGGGGAGGGCGCCTGATTGGGTGGTGCGTATCAGACGCAACAACATCAACAAGCCTGTCATCGAGCATACGCTCCGACCAATACTGGGCTCTGGAGCCAAATTTTCCGACGATAGACGCCGCCGTCAACTGTATCAGCGCGCCAGCGTTGCGCATATCAATCACAAGCTTGTACTGTTTTTCAATCCAGCGCAATCGTTCCGGATGAGTGACGATTGGGAAAAACCCTTTGCCAATCAGATTCTTGACCAGATTAAGCAATCCTGGTGGTGCGACGTCATGAGAGGGTTCAAAAAGGAAATAGCGCGACCCGTTCAGCGTCGGCAATTCACCTGCACTCAGCCGCATGGTAATATCGGGAGTTGCATGAATATCTGCCCCGACAAACAGTTGAAGAGGTATGTCTTCCTGCAAAAAACTTTCTTGAAGCGCCTCTACGGCTTGTGAAATTCCGGCAGTCGTATTGTTGTAGAGACCGGGCGTTACATGCGGTGTGCACGCCATTTGCTGAATACCATCCGCGACAGCAAGCCGAGCAATTTTCAGCGCAACCTCCAGATTGGCAGCACCGTCATCCAATCCGGGAAGAATATGGCTGTGAATATCTATCATGCAATGGGGCCAACGAGCGTTCCGAACAACCGGAACGCGCCCTAGATCGCACCAAATCGCGCAGTGTCGGGTCAGGCAGCGAATCCGAAAATCAAATTAAAAAAATCAAAGATTGAAGTTGTGCAAGGACTGTCGCCAAAATAGTCAGGGGCTAACGGGAACGGTGCCACCACCCAAAGCAAAACCACCGTCTCCGCCGCTACTGGCCAAAGCCGCGATACCGAGTGCTCCCGCAATACCAATTCCACCAAACACGAAAGGGTTGATCGAATCATCAGGTCTTAATGCCTGACGGCCGGTGCCCTCAACCTGGAGACAAATATCCGCGCCTGTATCAATCACAGTCAGCTCTGAGTTTGGGCCAACGCTCAGATTACAACTTCCAAAGACGACAATTGCAGAGGAATTCGGCCCAACTAGCACCTGAGAGCCGGACGCCAGGCCCGCACCAGTCTGTGCCGGTGTCAATCCCACCGGTTGCGATACAAGGACTTGTCCACTCACAGTCGTGAGCTGGCCCGTTGAACCGCCAAATGCAGGATATGGCGTCGTGCAAGCGCAACCCGCCGACTGCGCAAAGGCAGGGGCAGTACTGAACCCAACCGCCAAAATCAAAACAAATTTTGCCAAGTGAGAGAGCTGTTGCATATTCATCCTTTCCGAGTAATTCCTGTTAGCATACGCGTCAAACTTGAAGCAACTATAAATTATTGTAATATCGGTGAAATAAATTTGTGTTAAATGTGTGGCCCTTCCGTTTCGCACTTGGAAACAAATCCGGGGTTCAAACCCACTCCTGACCGGGTGAGCAATGATGAGCCAAAACAAGCCTTTTGGCCCAATACCCGTTTTATTGCGGCCTTGCTACCGTTGTGTGACAAAGCGCATCCTTTGTTTAGCGCGGGATCGGCTTGATCGCCAGGCCGGAAATCATTGTAAGTTCGCTTATCAAGAGTTGTATTTCCGCCATCATTGATCAATAATGAGAGCTTGCTTTATATAGTTTTGATAAATGTGTTCCACACTCCCCTAAGATGTGGGGCTTTGAGATTAAACACTTCTGTCGGGCATCTTCGAATTGCGCTTGGCTCATCCGGAATTTCGAACAGAACAGGTTGATACATTGAAGCGCATATTCTTTCCAGGATTGCTGATTCTGTTTCTCGCAGGCTGCTCGACGGCCGGGTTGGACTCCTCCTCCTCAGATTTTTCCAGTGGCCAGCAAACCAAAGATGGCAATCTCAGGCTTGTGTCTGCGCTGCCGCCTCCCAAGAATACGAATGAAGGAGCGGAACAGCCTTTGGCCGAGAATGATCTGCTGGAAGTCGATGTGTTTGAAGTTGATGAACTGGACCGCGAAGTCCGCATCGATCCAAATGGAAGAATATCATTGTCCCTGATCGGGTCAGTTCAGGCCAGTAAAAAAACCATTTCGCAGTTGGAAACTGATATCGAGCGGGCTTATGGCGAGAAGTACCTGCAGAACCCCGAAGTTTCAGTTTTCGTAAAAGAATCTGCAGGACAGAGGGTAACGGTGGATGGTGCCATTCAAAAACCCGGCATTTATCCTGTCTCCAGCACCTCCAGCCTGTTGCAGGTAGTGGCACAGGCAGGTGGCTTTAAGGAAATTGCGGATACTACCAAATTATACGTCTTTCGTGATTTTGACGGCGAAAAACTGGTGGCCAACTACAATGTCAAGGAAATCCGAAACGGTAAAAAAGCGGACCCCCGAATATTTGGTGGAGATGTCATCGTGTCATTTTCGTCCGGTTCCAAAATTGCTATGCGAGGCCTGCGCGAGGCGCTCGGACTTGCGGGAAGTGCGACGAGATTGGCGGTTTTTTGATTTGTCTTATCAATGAATGCAAACGGGTTACCATATGATCCGCTTATCCTGAGACACAACTGGACGTGAGACACAACTGGACCTGATTTGAACAAACACGAACCCAATCGCAATATCCAGGGAATAGAGGCAATTCCCGAGGGCCGGATGGTTTACAATCCGCAGACTGCTTATGGATATTATGCGCCGCCGGCCGAGGAGGAGGACAGTCTCGATCCTCTGAAACTGATATGGTACGCAATCCACTATCGGTGGCTTATTGCGGCTTTATTGACGGCTGGTCTGGTGATCGGCGTTCTTCACACCTATCTGCAAACGCCGTTTTACAGGGCATCAACAAAGGTTGAGATCGAGGCGCAAGGTGCCCGCGTCATTCAAGACCTTGAAGTCATGACGCAGTCAAGTGGCCTCAGAGCTTTTGAAACAGCGCGCGAAAAAATGCAAAGCCGCGATTTGGCAAGGCGGGTCGCCTTTGCGTTAAACCTGCCGCTGGATCAGCGATTTCTCGCTCCAACCCCCTCCTTCTCCCTGATCAATCTTGTCAACAGGGTAACCGGAGCAAGGCCAACGGCTGAACTTGAAAAGCTGAGTGCCGAGCAACGTGAAGCGCTTGCAATTTCCAAGATCAGAAGTGGATTGTCGGTTGAGCTTTTGAGAAACACATCAATCCTGTCGGTGTCCTACAGTCACGCCAATCCGATATATGCTGCCAAGGTTGCCAATCAGGTGGTGCGCAGCTTCACGGATCAGAATGTCGACAAAACTAGCGAGACTTCGGATCTGGCCCGCCAATTCATCCAGGAGCAGGTGCAGGAAACAAAGCAGCGCCTGCAGATATCGGAAAAGAGTCTGGTTGATTACGCCAAACAGGCTGGCATTACGCTTACCGGCAGCGACGCCTCCCTGATTTCCGAAAACATTTCGGAACTCAACCGTGCTCTCAGCGATGCGATGCAGGAACGCCTGGAAGCCAATCGCTATTTTGATCAGGTGCAAGCAGGCAATGCGGAGATTTTGCCAGATGTTTTTGCAAGCGAGTCAATCCAAAGCACCAAGCGAAAAATAATTGAATTAAATGCAACATACAAGGAAAAGCTGGGCACGCTGAAGCCGGACTTCCCGGAAATGAAGCGGATGCAAGCGCAGATCAACGAGTTGCAGAGAGAAATACAGAACGAAATCGGTGCCATCGCGCTATCAACCAAAATCAAGAATGAACAGGCGGAAGAAAAAGTCGCAGCGCTCAAACGGGAATTGGCGCTGCTTGAGGCGGCTCAGTCCGATTTCCAGGATAAAAACATTCAGTACACTATTTTAAAGCGCGAAGTTGATTCCAATCGCACCCAATATGAAACGCTGATTTCAAAATTGAATGAGGTCGGAGTAGGATCCGAACTCAAAACCGCCAATGCTTATATCATTGAAACTGCGGTGGCGCCGGGAGCCCCCTATTCGCCCAATTTGAAAAAAAGTCTTGCCTTTTCGCTTGCCCTGTTTGCAGCCGTCGCGGCAATGCTGATCTATGTGCTCGAACTGATGCGCAACACATTCACAAATCCGGATCAGATCAAGGATGAGTTGAACCTTCCGGTTCTCGGGATTCTTCCAAGTCAACCTGATGATGAGCAGTTGACCATAGCGATGGAGGACCCCAAATCCCCACTGTCAGAGGCTTACCGGTCACTCAGAACCTCTTTGCAGTTTACCGGGACAGGCGATGCCATGCAGACCCTCGTGGTCACGTCTTCTCAACAAGGTGAGGGCAAATCCACAACTGTCTATAAGCTCAGCCAGGATTTCGCCGCCCTTGGTCGCCGTGTCCTTGTTGTGGATGCGGATCTGCGCAAACCGCGCATGCATCATTTATTCAAGACCAACAATGCCGCTGGTTTGAGCAATATTTTGTCGAATGTGCTGCGTCAGGGTGACGTGTCTTCCATCCTGCAGAAAACTAAAAATCCGCTGATCACGCTGCTTCCAGCGGGAACCATACCGCCCAATCCGGTAGAGCTTTTGATGTCGCAGAAAATGGCCGACGCTCTGCGCCACATGGCCAACACCTATGACATTGTAATCATCGATTCTGCTCCGGTGCTTGGTCTGGCAGATGCCCCTGTTCTGTGCCGAATGGCCGACGCCACGCTGCTGGTTGTTGCCGCAAAGCAGGTAACCCGAAAAAGCGCAAAAAACGCTGTTGCAAGACTGCGTCATGCTGGCGGGAACGTGGTTGGCGCGGCCCTGAACAAATTCCTGATCGATAAATTCGACTATAATTACTCATACCGCTATATGGACTATAATTATTATGGCTATGAAAACGCCTCAATTGAGATAGAAAACCATGCAAGCTCAGAGCGCGGCAAAAAGAAAACCCTCACCTCTCGGCTGGCTCGTGGCGGTTCCGATATCGCTGATCATTTCCGCCGCCGTCTTGGTTAATGGGCTGAGCAGCCTCGCCGCATCCTCTGCACCACGTCTTGCTCTTCGTTTCAATCCGCTGCTGGCGGATGCGCGCGTTACTGAGGTGGTTGAACAACTTCAATCACAAAATGAATCCGAAACGCTTAAACCATTCATCCGCACCGGTTTAGAGCTTGCGCCTCTTGATGCGCGGTTTTATAGCCTGCTCGGAATTGCCGAGGAACGGTCTGGAAATCAGGACGTCGCCGAACGCCTCTACAGCCGTGCCCTGACCCTGCTGCCCACCGAGATACACGCGCTGACGCGAATGGCTTTTTTAGACGTACTGCAAACACGCCCTGTGGATGCTGCAAAAAGACTTGAAATTATTGCCCGTCGCTGGCCGAACCGCTGGAAAACTGTTGAACCTCTTCTGCCAGCCATCCTGTCCGACCCGCAAGCCTATGCGCTGCTAGTGGACCGTTTTGCCACGGAGAAATCGCTTCGCAACTTCCTGATTGCCAGCCTGATACAACAAAAGGAATGGATGGCGAGCGCATACACCGTTTTGCTGGAATGGCACGAAAGGGGCGTGCCCGAACTTGCAGATCTGATCAACCGGCTGACCACTGCCTTTATTGGCCAGCAGCTCTATGCCAACGCTTATCTGCTGTTTCTGCTGACCCGGGGCCAGGATACCGGTGCGGAAGTTGGTTATATCTACAATGGAGGTTTTCAACTTCCTTTATCGGGCAACCCGTTCGACTGGCGGATTCGCCCTCAGACTGGCGTCAGTTTCGAGTTGAACACCCTGGCCAATATTGCTGGAGAGAGCCTGGCGTCCACCCCGGAGCAGAGCCTGTCGATCAGATTTCTCGACACACCCATTCAGTTTAACAATATTGAACAACTCATCCGGCTTGCCCCGGGAAAGTACAATTTTACGGTTGATTATTCCGCACTCGATTTGAAGACGCCGAAACCACTGCAACTCGTCATGCGCTGTGTCGGCGATAATCGGTCACTTGCTTCAATGTCCTTTGAACAAGGGTCAATCGAAGAGCGGACTGACAGCATTCCGGTGCAGGTTCCAACCCAGGACTGTGCGTTGCAACGCATATTGGTCTTCAACGCCCAAATGGCGATGAGCTGGCGAAATCGCTACTCGGGAACGCTTCGACTCAAACAGGTGGCCGTGACGCGGGCGGTGGACTGAATGACCCGGCACCTGAACCGCTCCATGCCGGTTTACTACGCCGGTTTCGTTATTCTGACGGCGCTCATCATTGGCGGCGGAACGGACCAAGGACTTTGGACTGACCATCTTGTTGAATTCCTCTCACTGCCCGCTCTGATAGTCGGTGTTGCGGGATTCAGCAGCAATCGGCTAACGCTAACGGGACGTTTCATCGCAATTGCGGCCTTCGTTCTGGTCCTTATGCAGTTTATTCCAGTCCTGCGTTCGATACCGTACCCACTGGAACCCAGTGGCGCATCATCATGGTCCTTCTTCTCACCAGCGCCGCACCGAAGTCTGGAGTCCGGGCTGTTTGCACTCTGCGCAGTGGGGTTCTTCCTGTTTCTGGCCCGATTTTCCGATCATGATCTGAGACGGTGCCTGCCGGTTTTCTATATCGGCTTATTTGTCAACATGCTGGTGGGAATAGTTCAGCTTTCTTATGGAAAACAGATCGCAATTGACGGTCTGCTTCCGTTCACAATCCGCTCAGGTCTCTTTGCCAATGAAAATCACCTCTCCAGCCTGGTATTCATGATGATTCCACTCCTGGCCTTCACTCTGTTGGTGCGCCACCGCCACATTGTCCTCTTTGTATTTTTGGCGGTCCTGATTGTGGCGTTCCTTTTTGCAGTCGGATCGCGCGCCGGAATGGCTTTCGTGACGATTTTGAGCCTGGTTTCACTGCTCTGGTTCATGCGGCGCAAGCGGACGCGAGGCACTGCGGCGGGCGCCCTTGCGGCCGGCCTGTTGGGACTTGTCGCAGCAGCAGCCGGTTTTGGGGTCGATTCATCGCTCGACAGCGAGTTGCGTCCGGCGATATTTGCGACCACATGGAGTGCGATTAAAGACGTCTGGGTGACGGGCTCCGGACTCGGCACATTTCCACTTGTCTATCCGGCCTATGAGCAAACCTCGGATATCATAAACTCATACATCAACCATGCTCATAATGATTATCTGGAGTTTGTCCTTGAAACGGGAGTTGCAGGTGCCCTGTTGATCGCCGCTGTTCTGATCACTTGTGCCCGCCATATGACGCGCTCACCCCTGGCGGAAGCCGCATTCCTGTCGATGCTCGGAATCGCTCTGCACAGTCTGGTCGACTATCCACTTCGTACTATGGCTATTGCGGTTTCCCTCGCCTATCTGGCAGCCATTTTGTTGTCAAAATCCGACCCTGAAAACGATGGCCATGCGATAGGCCAATCGCAAAGGAAGGACAATGGCGATGCCCAGCACGTCGACGCTACCCGTCACCCACCGCGACGGTATAATTCAGCGCCAGGCGGCCGCAATCGGCATAAATGGTCTGGCCGGTGATATAGCTTGCATCATCCATACAGCCGAGCCTCAGGTCTCTTTAGTGGTTTTGCACAAACCACACTGCAAAGGAGACCGACAATGACCGATATCCTAATTGCACGGACCGCTCCCGTTCTGGTCGCCATTGATATTTCCAAGGAGCGCCACGAGGTGCTGATTGTTGAAAACAACCGTGACGCTGAAGACCACTGTGTGACAGATAGCGTTGATTGGTATTCCAACTTTAATCGGAGATAGGCGTCAGGCATCGTGTCTGATCCCGTCAAATCGGTTCCCTGATTCAATTCCTAAATGTCAAAATCGTACAGAATGGAGACAGGCATTCGCTGCTCTAACGATTTGTTGCCAGCCACCGCAATGGTTTCGGCCACAAGGCCATCGATCAAGCTGGGGAATTCGCCCTTTCCCTCTACCGCGTCGACCAGGGCATCGAGCTGGGCGGGGTAGGTACCCTGGATGCGTGAATACCAATCTGGATGCAGGCCACATTGTGTGATCTTGTCGCCATGGAAATGATGCACGTTAATCGGGATAGGAGGGCAGGCCTGCATCATGCCAGTTGATCCTGCAATCTCGACCCGCTCGTCATATCCATAGGCGGTGCGGCGGCTGAAATTCATTTGGCAAAGGGCACCGCTCTCCATTTCAATCGATATTGTCGCTGTATCCACGTCTCCATGTTCAGCAAATCGCTTGTCAATAAGGCAGCTGCCATGCACAAAAATCTCCTTTGGACGTTCACGCGTTAGCCAGCAAAGCATATCGAACCAGTGCGCGCCCTTGTCGCGAAGTTGCCCGCCCGATTTGGCGATATATTCCATTGGTGGAAGAGACTGGGTACGCGATGTCATCAGGATGATCTCGACCTTTCCCAGATCACCGCTGCCGATTGCCTCATGAAGTGCTTGATACTGGCCATCGAATCTGCGGTTCAATCCCATTCCAGCGAACACACCTGCCTCTGCGGCCAACCGGGCAGTGAGCATTGCGGATTGCAAATCAATATCGAGCGGCTTCTCGCAAAGGAATGGCGTCTTTTTCTTGATGCAGAGCCGAGCGATATCGCCATGGGTGTTCGTTGGCGTGCCGATGATGACCAAGTCAGCGTCGGCGATGGCGTCATCCAGTGACGTGGCATGCCTGGCTGAATATTTAACCGCGAGCAGCCCAGAGGCTTCTGCATTGGTGTCGAAAACGGCGGAAATGCGTGTGCGTGGATTTTCGTGGGTGCATTTTGAATGCACGTTTCCAATAAAACCCGCGCCGACCACAGCGATGCCCAAACCGTCACTCATAGTCAATCTCCTTGAATTTTGGTCCAGGCCGCGCCATTGCTGGAGGATGCGACTGCTGCCTCGATGAACGCCATGCCGAAGACTCCATCACGGGCATCGGGAATGACCGGCAGGGCATCCATACAGGCTGTGCTCTGGGTATCCAGGTGGCGGGCCACGTTACGATAAAGATTTGCGAAAGCGTCGACAAAGCCCTCTGGCTGCCCTGGCCGTCGACGTGCCATCGTGGCAGACACTGAATTGGTCACAATAGCGCGTCGACGCAATTCGGCGGTTCCATCCACATGCCGAATGGTCAGAATGTCTGGTGTTTCTTGCTCCCACGCTATCTGACCACTCTCTCCGAAAACTTTTATACCAAGTTCGTTTCCATTGCCGGCAGCGGCCATAGTGACCCACATCATTCCGCATGCGCCATTGTCGAACCGCAACAGGATTTCGGCCGTATCGTCGACGGTGCGGCCAGGAACTATCGAGGTCAGTTCGGCCGCGACTTCCGTGATCTCAAGTCCGGTAATGAATCGGGTAAGATGGTGGACATGGGTGCCAAGATCGCCAAGCACGCTTGACGGGCCGGCTTGTGCCGGGTCAGTCCGCCAGAGCGCTCCACGCTTTGCATCCTTGCCAATGGGAAGACTGGCCCATCCGGACGCATATTGAGCCTGGAGCATGACGACCCGACCGATGGCACCTTGTGCGACCAGCGCGCGAGCCTCGTGCACCATCGCATAGCCCGAATATGCATGTGCCAGTGCAAACACCAATCCCCGTTGGCCTGCAATTGAGCGAAGCTCCACAGCCTCGGCGCGAGATATGGCCATTGGTTTTTCGCACATGACATGGATTCCGCCCTCCATGAGCGTTCGCGCGGCAGGGGCGTGCAGGGCGTTAGGAGTAACGATCGTTGCGAGGCGGACCCCGTCCTTCCTGCCGGATTCGTGTTGCACCAGCTCCTGGACGGTTGCATAGCATCGCTGTGAAGCGACACCGACTGTTTCGCCAAACTCACGGCCGCGCTTTGGGTCTGACGAGAACACGCCTGCCTGAAGCTCGAAGACACCTCCCATCTGGGCCGCATCACGGTGACTGACACCGACTGCCGAACCAAAGCCGCCGCCGATCATAGCAAAAGGTATTCTGTGTGCTTTTCCGGCATAGTACTGGGTCATGGGAGATTGCCGCTTATTTTGAGGAAAGCCGAGTAAGCAGTTCCTGGACAATTGTTGTTGCAAACTGCGCCAGCGAGCCTGTCATTTTCGGCTCACCCAATTCATCATTTGGTGCGTCAAAGTTGAGCAGCGGTTTGTCTCGAGCGCTCCGCGAAAGGGTTTTTTGGCATCCTCAATCCAACCAGTCGCTGATTGCATTTATATCAAGATGTTGAAGCGCGTTTTCTCGTGTGATGACGTGTGTGGCGACTGCATGCCGACTGATCGGATTGCCGGACAATATCTCAGCGAGTGCCCGGTCCGCGATTTCCTGCATGCTCTGGTGGATGACGATATCGATCTCGGAGGCAAGCAGATGGGCACGGGTAACGTGGGTGAGATTGTGCGCGAAGATTTTTATTCGGTTGATTTGGTTGGCTGCCTTCACGGCTTCAACAATCGCTGACGGACCTGCACCGACGCAGTAGATGCCGGCCACAGATTTGTCACTCTCCAGTAGCTCCTGAATCAGACGGAAGTTTTCTTCAGGCTGGTCGTTGCCGCTGTTGATGTCTTTCACCATCATAGCAGGGAATTCGGCACGCATAAGGGCGCGAAATCCGGATTCCCGCTCCTCGTGAGCGCGCGAGAGCTGGCCACTCCAAACGATGGCGACTGAGCCGCTGCCGATGCAATAGTTGCCCATCAGAAGCGCCGCGGTACGCCCGGCCGCTCGGTTGTCCATGCCCACATAACCTACACCCTCGCCAGTCAAGTCGGAGACAATTGTCGTCAGCCGCATGCCTTCCGAGCGCAGCTTGGCAACTGCTTCGTGTACCAGCGGATGGTCCAGTGCCTGGAACGCAACGCCCTGTGGGCGGCGCTCCAAAGCCCCAAGCAGGGCTGCGCTTAACGCCGCTGGGTTCATCCGATCAACCCAGTTTACTTTTATCGCTACACCGCTTCGGTGGCCTGCAAGGCGAAAAAAGGCCCCTAGATAGCGCGTGGAATTGCCTGCATTTTCCGGAAGAATTACTTCGATCAAGTCAGTCAATGAAGAAACCGGGCTGACTTGTTGCTCGAGATCCGATCTGGCTTCCATTACCAACCGAACCGCCTTCGTACTTACGCGCCCGCGCCCATTAAGCACCCGATCCACTGTGGATGTGCTGAGCCCGGCTTTTAGCGCGATGTCAAGTGCGCGAGGTCTGTTGTTTTGTCCCATCAAAGAGCCTTCAAATCGGCGATCTGCAAGTGATTTTTATTTGTCACGACAAGGCATCAAGGACCGGTGAACTCCTGTAATTCAAGCGACCCTCCAGTTATCCCCTCCTGCGCGCAGGCAACAAATCGCTCTAGCAAGATGGAGGAATGATGTCAATGACGTGTATAAATAGTGCTCATTTGATGATAAATTGACAATATGATGAATCATAATTATACCCAAATCATCAAATAGGGCATTATTATAATTGGCAACGGAGATTTGCATGAAAAGAGTAGGCGTGGTGGGGCTCGGTGACATGGGCAGCGGTCTTGCAAAGAATCTGATCAAGAATGGTTTTGAGACAACGGGTCTGGATCTGGATGCTGCACGAATGGCAGCATTTATAGAGATGGGCGGCAAACCAGCGAACAGCGTTGCTCAGCTTGGTGCCGACAGCGAAGCGGTCTTCGTTATGGTCATGAATGGCAGTCAGGCCAAGGCTGTTATCCTTGGTCCGGAAGGGCTCGTCAGCCACATGCCAAGCGGCGGCGCGGTGATTCTGACCGCAACCATCAAGCCAAGTGAAGCGCGTGAACTAGGCGATGCAATCGAAGGTTCGGGCATCATATTGATCGACAGCCCTGTCTCGGGAGGGTTTCCTGGTGCACAGAACGGCTCGCTGACCATGATGGCGGCGGGCAAATCTGATGCCCTCGACGAGTTCAGACCGGTCATGGAAGCGGTCTCCAAGACTATCCATCGTGTGGGTGAACGCGCCGGCGATGGGCAGGTCATGAAGTCCTGCCTGCAATCCCTAATCGGCTCAATTTTTGGTGCAACATTCGAGGCTGCAGCACTGGCTGCAAAGGCGGGGGTCTCCGGTCAGAAACTGTTTGACGTGTTTTCCACCAGTGGCGCCGGATGCGGCGTTGCCAACACTGCACTGGCCAACATCATTGACCGCAAATTCGAGGGCACTGGTTCGGGCATCGGTACGATGCACAAGGACCTGACAATTTCACTTGGAATGGCTGAAGAACTTGGTGTGCCGATGTTCATGGCATCAACCGCAATGCAGATATTCCACCAGGGAAAGACCCGATATCCCCAGGGCGACAATTGGGTATGCACCAGGATCATGGAAGAAATCGTCGGCGCAGAACTGCACCGCTAAAGAGGAATATCGGAATGAAACTTGGCCTGATCTGCGACGGTGTAAGCCGCGATCTTTCCCATGCACTTAATGTGATGGATGAGTTTGGACTGGAATATGCCGAACTGCAATTTGTGGGCGACAAGGAGGTAGGCGATCACTCCAAGCAGGAGATATCCGACATAAAGTCCCTGCTCGAAAAGCATGACAAGCCGGTTTCCTGTCTATCACGCCATGTCTTTGCCGGCATGACTACAACGAACCGGCCCGGCGACGAACTTCACGTCAAACATATGGACGCCCTCAAACGGGTCATGGACATGGCGCATGAGTTAGGCTCGCCGCTAGTCCGGATCATGACCCAGAAAAAAGAGCAAATTCTTTGGGGCAGCAACGGAGCCGAAAAATGGAACATAGCTCACGGTGCCTGGGATACAATGCCGCCAATGATCGCACCTGCCGTCGAGTTGGCGCGGAGCGAAGGCTTGACGCTGGTTGTCGAGACCGGCAACGGCACAATGGTGAATTCCAACTACACTGCGCGCAAACTGATTGACGATCTGGATGCCAAAGACACGCTGAAAGTCCTCTGGGACCCGGCGAACAACTGCTGGTGTCACGAACGCGCCTTCCCCGATGGCTACGAAGAAGTAAGGGACGGATATCTGGGGCACATCCACATAAAGGATGTGAAGGTCGATACCCCGCGAGCGACCCTGGAAGTGCGGCGCATGGGCGAGGGACAGTTGGCAAACCAGTTCCAACCGTTGGCCAACGCATTGCGGTCCGACAACTACGACGGCGTCATTTCCTTCGAGAGTGTCTACCATCCTGGCAACGGAAATTTTGAGGATGGCTTCCGTCAGTCCATAGGCCTGTTCAAGCAGCTGTTTGAATGAACCGATGATGTCTCATCCGATTGCCAACAGCGAAAGCTCAGCTTCGGCCAACGAAGCAACGTACCGAGCAGATGACAACAGTTCATCGAAAGGACAAAGCGTTGTACAAACTGGACTTTAGCGTCGTCCTGACTCGCTGGACCGATCTGATGTATGGCGTCGGCTTCACGCTCGCATTGTCTACGGCAGCGATCTTTCTGGCGCTGTGTATCGGCATAGCCGGCGCGGCGCTGCAGCGCTCGTCACGACCTGTGTTTCGCGTGCCGGTTCGCATCTTCGTGGAGGCCATTCGCAACACACCATTTCTGGTGCAGATTTTCTTCTTGTTCTTTGCGCTGCCATTGCTTGGTTTTCGCATGAGCCCGACGACAACTGCACTCATCGCTCTTTCTATCAATGGCGGTGCGTACTCAATAGAAATTATCAGAGGCGGAGTGGAGTCGATTCCGCGCGGCCAGATTGAGGCCGGAGCGGCACTGGGTCTGTCCCAGCTTCAGATATTGCGCGATATCGTGATGATACCGGCGCTCCGCGCAATCTACCCGGCGCTGTCGTCGCAATTCATTCTGCTCACGCTAACGTCGTCGGTTTGCTCATCGATCTCAGCAAACGAGCTGACATATTATGCGCAAAGGATCGAGTCTGAAACCTTTCGAAGTTTCGAAGTGTATTTCACCATCACTGGCCTCTACCTGCTGATTTCCTGGCTGATCATGAGCATGCTCTCGATGCTGGGCCAGCGTCTTTTCAACTATCCCAATCAGTAAGGGGAAGCGATGCGCGAATTTGCCCTCCCCGAAATGTTTTTTCTGCTCCAGGGGCTGAAGTGGACGGTTCTGCTGACGCTCATCAGCTTTGTTGGCGGCGGTATCATTGGACTTGCCATCGCCCTTGCCCGGGTCAGCCCGATTGCCATCGTGCGACGGATCGCTGGGGCCTACATAGCCCTCTTCCAGGGCACGCCTTTGCTGATGCAACTCTTCGTTGTCTATTATGGCCTGGCATTGATGCAATTCAACATCGACGCGTGGGTGGCCGTATCTCTTGCCTATACCGCTCATGCCAGTGCCTTTCTGGGGGATATTTGGCGTGGGACGATCCAGTCAATTCCGCCAGGTCAGACCGAAGCCTCGAACGCGCTTGCCATTGGTTATGTTTCGCGCATGCGGGACGTCATTCTTCCGCAGGCGCTCAAGATCTCGCTGCCGGCGACGATTGGGTTTGCCGTGCAGCTGACCAAAGGAACGTCACTGGCTGCAATCGTGGGCTTCGTAGAACTGGCGCGTGCCGGGCAGATCGTTTCGAACCTGCTTTTTCAGCCGCTGCTGGTCTACGGCATCGTCGGTATCATCTACTTTTTCATTTGTTGGCCCATGTCGCTTTTTGGGAGCGCTATGGAGAGAAAACTAGCACTGGCTTCCAGAGCGACGGACTGAGAAACCGCGCTACACCCGATCCTGTTTGGGCTCCAAACAGTGAAACGCAGCAAAGGCTGCAGTCGATAACAAAACAGAGGAGACTAAAATGAGAATGTTCAATCTTTCGCGCCGTGCATTCGGCGCTTCGATGGCCACTTTAGCCATGTTGGGGCTGCTCGGGACAAGTCTGGCAAACGCCGACACGCTCGACAACGTCAAGGCCCGCGGCAAAATCATCATCGGCATCCAGGGAGACAATCCACCTTTCGGCTTCCTTGATTCCACCGGAAAGAACGATGGCTATGACGCCGATTTAGCACGTCTGTTTGCCAAACATCTTGGTGTTGATCTTGAACTGGTTGTCGTTACCAATCAGAACCGGATCGCCGGCTTGCAAACAGGCAAAGTCGACGCATTGTTTGCGACCCTTGGCATTAGTGCGGAACGCGCAAAGTCGTTGCAATACAGCATCCCTTACGCCGAAGACAGCATGCCTGTCATAGCGCCAATCGGAACAAGCATTGCGAGCTTCAAAGATCTCGAGGGATTGACTGTTGGCGTTCCCAAAGGCAGCACCCAGGAAAACACGCTGCCGAATGTTGCCGCCGGTGCCAACATGTTGAGTTTTGACGATGATTCGTCGACGATCCAGGCGCTGCTATCAGGCCAGGTCGACGCGATCGGAACCACCCAGTTCGCCATAGGTCGCATCGAAGAAACATCACCGGGCAAGTTCGAAGAAAAGATCGTACTGGCTACAAACTACAAGGGCGTTGGCACCATTCTTGGCGACAAGGAAATCAACGCTACGGTCAACGCCTTTCTGGAGGGCCTGAAAGCCGACGGTACAATAGAAGAGCTGTATCAGAAGTGGTTCAAACTGGGCCAGCCGAAGTTCGAGGCACCGGTCGAAGGCGTGTCCTTCACCGTCGAATAGCTCCGAACAGCAATAAATTGGAAGCCGCCATGTCCGCAAAATCTGACTTGCCTGTGTTCGAAGGCGAAGCGCTCATCGAACTCAAGAACATAGATAAATGGTATGGCAGCTTCCACGCGCTCAAGGACATAAGCCTTTCGGTCCGCAGCGGCGAAAGGATCGTCCTGTGCGGACCGTCCGGTTCAGGCAAATCGACGCTGATCCGCTGTATCAACCACCTTGAGAAGGCACAAGGCGGCACAGTCATCGTTGATGGCCGCGTCATAGACAACGCGGCCAGATCCGTCGAGGCAGTGCGTCGCGATGTCGGCATGGTATTCCAGAGCTTTAATTTGTTTCCACACCTGCGCATTATCGACAATTGTACGCTGGCGCTGCGCCGCGTCAAAAAAATGCCGCGGGTGGAAGCAGAGAAAATCGCGCGAAAATATCTCGACAGAGTCCACATACTCGAACAGGCAGAAAAATACCCAGCGCAGCTTTCCGGCGGCCAACAACAGCGCGTCGCCATTGCCCGTGCCTTGTGCATGGAACCAAAGGTTATGCTCTTTGATGAACCGACATCTGCCCTTGATCCTGAAATGGTAAAGGAAGTTCTCGACACAATGATCGAACTTGCGAAAGACGGAATGACGATGATCTGCGTTACCCACGAGATGGGATTTGCGCGCAAGGTTGCAGACCGTGTGTTGTTCATGGCCGACGGGGAAATCCTTGAGGAGGCGACGCCGCACGAGTTTTTCAGCAAGCCGAAACACAGCCGCGCCAAAGCGTTCCTGGGAGAGATTCTCGGGCATCAATAGCCACTCTCGAATTCCAACTCGCGTCAGGTTTGGTAAACTGAACAGCCCTCGGGATTGTGAAAAACTTGTTGCGTAAATGAGAACCGGAGTGATGATCGGCCCTGGCAAATCGGATGGTTTAAAGCTGGAATTCTTCCGTTAAATTCCCTTTGAATTGGGAAGCAGAGTTCCATCAAAGTATCGATGTTTCCCCAGGCGCGAGCCCTGGTTTGCGGGATGAATAACCGGGGCGGAACTGCAGAGACTGGTACGTTCCAGATTGCTGCCACTACCAGTCACTGATTTGTCCGACCCGTGTCCGGCTTGGTCCCTCAATCCAGTTCAGGAAATCCCGGATACCAGCCGGCATGATCGCCGGAATGGTTTGGCATGCCCGGTTTGGTCAGGCAGCCCTTCGGTTCGACATAGCTGTTGATGCTTGTTTTTGGATGTTCGTGCCAGGAAATATTGAAGGCGGCTTTGCGCGGGAAGAAATACAGCTGAGAGTAGGGAAGCCTGTCGTGAATCCACCAGGCGAGGGCGCGCCAATCTTCGCCGTTTTCGTATCGTTCGGCAAACCATGGGATAACGATGCAGGCCGTTGCCCCGGCATGGCCGTGCGCATCGCGCCTGTCCCAAATATGGCCGGCAAAACTGGCCTCGTTTGAGGCACATGTGTAGCCTTTCTTTTTGGCTTTTTGCTGTTGGTTGCAGAAGCCGTTGACTTCGCAAGAGCGCAATGCCGAGCGAATGACAATTTTACCGAAGGTGGCCTGCAGTGGCTCCAACAGCTCTTCGCAGAGATGCATGCCAACCTTGATTGCAAGGTCGGGATCGTCCGGGATGTTGGGAATACCGTGAAAGTTTGCGACCTCGCTATAAAGAAACTCCCGCATGATGAAGGACTTTGAAAGTTGGACCCGGCCAAGTTCGTCGAGCATGGATACGCTTGTTGGTGGCCTCATTTGCATTGTCTCCTCTCAGTGTTGCTGGAGTTTGGGTATTGTTTTCCTTCCATCTTTACAGCAGATCAGCGCAACGCATTGGCGTGAATTTTGTATTCCCGGACTTGTTCTGGGAATCCAGAAAGTAGATGGCCGCCATCTGATCGGTCCGGCCGGAATTGTCTCAAACCTGTCAGCGCGCAACAGTGATCAGACTGGCGGCCTTTTCAAAATTGTGCCGGGGCCGATGCGGTGGCGAGGCCTCTGTGGCGCGTGTTGACGAAGACCGACCGGCTCTGATCGTCCACCCGACGTCATGGGCGCCGAGACTTCCGGTGACATGCACAATGCGGGGTGCGATACAGGCATGTTGGCAGACCATGATTTACCAAGACAGAGACTCCAGCATTGAAAGGCAAATCAAGTCTTTCTGGCGGCTGTATCGGGGCCGTTTCGGGGCAGTGCATTTTTTGCTTGCGCCGCGGAAATTTAAGGATTATCGGCGATGTCGGAACAGATCGGGGGCTACTGCCGATAGCCTGTTCTGACCTTTTGGAGAATTTCAAAATGCATAAGCTGCTTGTGTCCCTAGCTGCTGCAGGCTTCAGCCTTGCCGCAAATTTCGCCTATGCTGAAACCACAGTGGGTGTTGTCGATTTCTACGACATAGAAGCTGGTATACTGGTTTTGCTCGATGGCGCCGAATTCGTGGTTCCAGCGGGCCTTGACCTGCCGGAAATGGAATATGAAGACGAAGTCACCATCGAATTCAGTGTGAATGAAGAAGAAAATGTCATCTCACGCGTGGTTGTCAAAAACTGAGACGTCAGCGGCCGGTCAACGAAACCGGCAGCTGTGACACCTGGCGCAAGATGGCAGAGGCGTTCGGCCGGTGCGTAACCCGGTTTATGCTGGCTCGCCTCCCCGTCTGGCTGCATTTCCGACAATGTCTATCAGACGCATGATGATCGGAAACTGCCGGGATGAATGCCTCAGATAGGCGCCCGCCACCTTGCGGCTGATCGGAGGATCGGGAATGACGATCCTGACCTTCGAAGTGTCCAGTATGGGTTTCAGCTGGACCGGCAGGATCATCGCATAATCGCTTTGCGCAACCACCTGAATTCCGAGCGAGAACGTGGATGTCTTCAGGACAATTTCAGGGGGCGGCAAGCCTTGCGCCTCCAAATAGCTGCGCATCATTTCCTCATTGTCCAGCCCGTCGCTGTAAAACACCCATTTTATAGCTGTCAGTTGCTCCGGATGCAGCGGACCATCGTGCAATGCGGGGTGGCCGACGCGTAGCAACAGGCCCTGTTCAACCGTGGTCAAAGGATGAAACATCACCTGATCGTCATCGGCAAGATGTTCAGTGGTGCCGAACATCACGTCCTGGCTTGCCTCCCTTATTCTTGGCAGATTCTGCGTGTTCAGATCAGCTGTCAGGCTGATGCGTGTGCTGGAAAATTCATGCATCAGCTGGCACAGCGCCGGTCCCAGATAACGCAGATGAAACAGGGGCCCCGCACCAATGCGCAATTCATCAAGATGACCTGATTCAAGCGAACGGATGGCTTCGCCGGCCTGGAGGAATTCGTGCTGGATGCGTCTGGCATAGGGCAGGAGCTGATCACCGGCCGGGGTCAACCGGACACCGCGCGGCAGCCGTTCCAGCAAACGGCAATCGTGCTGGGCTTCGAGTTGCTGCAGACGCTTGGTCAGCGTTGGCTGGGTGATGTGCAAGCGATCTGCAGCAGCCGTCATATTGCCGGTTTCGGCGATGGTCAGAAAGGTCAGTAAATTTCTATCCATTCAATTCTTCTATGGCGCGTTGTATAAATTTTCATTTTTTGAATTTCTCTGAATTGTCTAGTGTTTGCAAGCGGCATTTGCAATTGGGAGGACAAGTGGCCTATGCGGACAGTTTTTGTTCTGTTTGATTCCTTGAACAGGGCGGCGCTCGGCGCCTATGGCGGCAGCGCCATTGCGACGCCCAATTTTGATCGCTTCGCCAAACGTTCGATGACTTTTGACCGGCATTATACCGGTTCGCTTCCCTGTATGCCGGCGCGCCGTGACATGCATACCGGACGTCTTAATTTCATGCATCGTCCGTGGGGTCCGCTTGAGCCTTTCGACAATTCCTTTGCGCAATTGCTGAGCCAGAACGGTGTGTACAGCCATATTGTCTCCGATCATCTGCACTATTTTGAAAATGGCGGCACCGGCTATGTCAACGCGTTTGACAGTTGGGATTTCATCCGCGGTCAAGAATACGATCCGATCAAGGTGATGACCCAGCCGCCGGTGGAGCGTCTGCGCGAAAAATTTGACCAGCGGCACTATCCGATGGGCGATTTGCCGAGCGAAGGCAATGTGACCAGAGGCAATTCCGACGCGCAAGCATGGCGCCGCTCACGCCACGCCATCAACACACTGTTCATGGAAGATGAGCAGGACTACCCGACCGCCAAATGCTTCAAAAAAGCGTTTGAATTTCTCGATATCAACAACAACTCCGATGACTGGTTTCTACAACTGGAATGCTTTGATCCGCACGAACCATTTACAGCGCCTGCGCGGTTCCGGGCCGCTTATGACAGCGGTTACAACGGTAAAATTCTGGATTGGCCGATTTACGAAAAGGTTACGAATTCTGCTGAGGAAGTTGCAGAAATTCGCGCTAATTATGCCGCTCTTGTAGCGATGTGCGATGAGTATTTCGGGCAGTTGCTGGACTGGTTTGACCGGGAAGACGCATGGGCCGATACCGCACTGATCCTGACCACTGATCATGGCTATCTGCTGGGCGAGCATGAGTGGTGGGCAAAGAACAAGATGCCTTATTATGAGGAAATCTCACATATTCCCATGATGATCTGGCATCCTGGGATGGATGACAAGGCCGGCACACACTGCCAGAGCCTGACCCAGACACCGGATCTGATGCCGACGATCCTGGATTTTTATAATGTGGAGATTCCGAAGGAAGTTACAGCGCATTCGCTGAAACCGCTTTTGAATGGCGATAAGAACGGGCGCGAATCCGCGATACTGGGGATGTTTGCCGGTCCGATCTGCGCGACCGATGGCCGCTATACCTATTACCGGTTCCCTGATGAGCTGAATGGTGCACCGTTGCCTGCCTATACGGTGATGCCATCACATCTGGCGAGCGCGTTTTCGATCGAGGAATTGAAATCGGCAGAACTGGTGGCACCGTTTGATTTTACCAAGGGCGCGCCAGTGATGCGTTACACGCTGAACCCGGATATCGGCGAAACCGGCGTGGCGTGTGTTGCCAATTGGGGTGAGGGGTCCTGTCTGTTCGATCTGGAATCCGACCCGAAACAGGAAACTCCAATTGATGATCCGGCAATCATCGACCGGCTCAATCAATGCATCATCGACCATCTGACACAACACAATGCGCCGGAAGAGGTGTTTGCCCATTACGGGCTGGAGAAACTGCGTCTGGCGGCTTCGGCCTGAGACGCAGAAGAGACAGGAATACAACTGAAACGGCCGCAGATTGCGCGGCCATATTGAATGGGAGGACTACATGTTAAAGAAACTACTTATTGCCGGGGCCATCCTGGCCACGACGTTTGCTGCACAATCCGCCAGCGCGCAATTTCCGGAACGGACCGTGGAGAACATTTTTCCATGGTCGGCCGGGACAGCGCTTTCGGTCAGCCAGATCATCGCCAAGGCGATGGGAGAGGAACTGGGGGTTTCCATTCCGGTGATCTCCACGCCAGGTGCCGCGGGAACCAAAGCTTTCATTACCGCCATGAACCGGCCTGCGGATGGATACACCATCATGGACGGCTATGTGGCACCGTTGGTGCTGCAGCCGGTTCTGGGTAATGCGGACTGGACTTACAAGGATTTCAAACCGTTGCATTCTGCAGTGTCCAACGCGTTCTCAATCGGCAGCAAAAAGGGCGAAACCCGCTGGTCCAATTTTGAAGAAATGATGGCCTATGGCAAGGCCAATCCCGGTAAATTGCGTTACTCTTCGGGCTCGCGCAATAATCTGCCACACATGGTGATTGCCAAAGTCCTGCAGTCCTATGATGTGGTAGCGCAGAACATCCCCTACAAGACCGATGGCGATGCGCGCAAGGATCTGAAGTCCGGCGTGCTGGATTTCGTATTTGTCAATGTGGGTGCCTATCTTCAGGACAAAGAGGGGTTTGACATTCTTCTGGTGCTGTCGGAACTGCCAGGCGCCAAAGCCTCCTATGGTGGTGCGCCAAGCATTGACGATCTGAACATAGATCTTGGCCTTTCGGGGCTGGCGCCAATGGGCTGGACGTGGTGGCTTGTGCACAAGGACACGCCGGATGAGGTTGCCGATGTTTTGCGCGCGGCCATGAAAAAGGCTATGAATCGCGATGACGTGAAAGAGCAGATTGCCCGGGTCGGATTTGTGCCGCTGGAATGGGATCATACCCAGTATGACGAGATTGTCGGTCCGGTCGCAGGCCAGCTTGGTTCAATGACCAATGCGCTGGCCTGGGAAGAAGAGCAATTGAAGAAATTGCGCTAGAGGGCAACGACCGCAATGTTGGACAGAAAACTGATGAACTGGCTGGCCATCGTGTTCTTTGCCGCCGTGATTGCGGTCGTCTTCCAGCAGATTTATACGTCCATGACAGAACAGGGGATCGCCAGCGGCGGTCCCTATGACAATGCGGCCGCCTATCCGCGTGCCGTTGCACTGATCATCGCTCTGCTGCTGGCCATACAGGCGGCAATTATCTGGTTCAGGAAAATGCCACAAGTGTCAAAGGCTTCGGTCTCGCTTAGTGCGCTGTACCGGCCCGCAGCGCTGCTTGGTATTTTTGCGCTTTATCTCGGCCTTCTGGGCGTATTTGGCTATCATCTGACTACTACACCGATGATTGTTGCGCTGCTGGTGGTGTGCGGGCTGTCTTTATCGGTGCGCCCGGTGCTGATCGCGCTGGTGATTTCCTTTGGGCTGGCCTATTTTTTCGAAGCGCATTTGAAGGTTGTTTTGCCCGGCGGCATTTACGGCCTCAATATACCTTGGTGAACACGCCATGCTGGTAGAGTCGCTTGTATCCGGTTTCGGATTATTCATGAACCCGCTGGCGCTTGGGCTGACACTGCTGGGCGTCCTGTTCGGTCTGCTGGTGGGTGCGCTGCCCGGCCTTGGACCGTTGATGGGCATCATATTGCTGTTGCCTGTCGCCATTGGCCTGCCGCCTGTGGCGGCGATGGGGTTTCTGATCGCGATTTTTGTCGGAGGGTCTTGCGGCGGCTCCATTTCAGCCATTCTGCTGCGCATACCGGGGACGCCGCTGGCGGCTGCGACACTGTTTGACGGCTATCCGATGGCGCAAAAAGGGCGGGCGTCAGATGCCATCGGCATTGCCATTTCAGCCTCGGCCCTGGGGGGCCTGTTCGGCGGGCTGGTGCTGATTTTCGCGGCACCGGCGCTGGCCGGGGTGGCGAGCAATTTCGCGCCCCCCGAATATACTGCGCTGGCTCTGACAGGCCTTATTGCGATTGCAGTGATTTCCGATGGATCATTGCTGAAAGGGCTTATTTCCGGCGCTTTCGGATTGCTGCTGGCGACCATCGGCACGGATGAATTCTCCACCGGGTACCGCTTTACCTTCGGGTCCTACAATATGCTGAACGGCTTTCATATTGTAGCGGTTGTGGTGGGGTTGTTTGCAATTTCCGAAATGGCCTATCAGGCGATGGGCAATGACCTTCTGAACAAGCCGAAAATCGACATTGCGCGGCCCGGCTTCAAGTCAGTGCTGCTGACATTGCGGCACTGGAAAAACCTGCTGCGCTCGTCAACCATCGGTGCCTTTTTCGGGGCGCTGCCAGGTGCGGGCGGTGTGATCAGCTCATTTACCGCCTATGCGGTTGCCAAGGCGATGGCGCGGCCTGAAGAAAAATATGGTGAAGGCGCAGAAGGCGGTGTTGTGGCGACAGAAAGTTCCAATAACGCGACCGTCGGCGGGACACTGGTGCCGTCTCTGGCACTGGGCATTCCCGGCGATGCCTCCTCGGCGGTGCTGATCGGCGCGCTGCTGATTCTGGGCTATTTTCCGGGTCCGACTTTGTTTGAACAGCAGCCGGAGATCGTTGGCGGTATCTTTCTGGTCTATCTTGCTTCCAATGTGTTTCTGCTGATCGCTGGAATTCTGGCAACACCTCTATTTGTCTATGTGTTGCGGGTGCCGAAAGTCTATCTGATCCCGACAGTGCTGCTGCTGTGTTCAATTGGTACGTTTGCGCTGCAGGCGTCGGTGTTTGACCTGATGGTGATGCTGGGCTTCGGCTTTGTCGGCATCGTGCTGCGTGCCGCATCCTATCCGCTGGCCCCGGTGGTTATCGGCATTATTCTGGGACCATTGCTGGAGAACAATCTGCGCCGCTCCCTGCTGATTTCGCAGGACGGCTATTGGATATTCCTTGACCGGCCGGTTTCCGCACTGCTGCTGGGGATCAATATCCTGCTGATCGCAGGTGCGATCTGGTTTACGATTCGAAAGAGACCGCAGCCTGAAAAGGCAGCTGAAGAGTTAATCTAGGAATATGTCTGGCTAGGCTCAGGACCCATTAAATTGCTTGCGGGTTGGGCTGTGGACTGATTCACTTGTGTCAGGAGGATACTGGCATGAGTGATTTGATTTGGCTTACTGACAGGCAGATGAAACGAATTGAGCCGTATTTCCCGCTCTCTCACGGGATCCCGCGGGTTGATGACAGGCGGGTTCTCAGCGGCATCATCTTTGTCATCCGCAACGGCTTGCGCTGGCGAGATGCGCCATCCGATTACGGCCCGCACAAGACGATCTACAACCGGTTCATCCGGTGGAGCCGGCTTGGCGTGTTCAACAGGATACTCGCCGAGCTTTCTGGCATGGCCGGGACGCCCGATCAGGTGATGATTGATGCAACCCACCTCAAAGCGCATCGCACTGCTGCGAGCCTTTTAAAAAAGGGCCTGTTCCCCGACGTATCGGGCGCACCAAAGGCGGTTTGAATTCCAAGCTGCATGCGGTTTGCGATGGTGCGGGTCGTCCGCTGGTTTTGCTGCTCTCGGAGGGGCAAATGAGCGATTTCAAGGGCGCAGCTCTGATGTTTGACGCCATTCCGGATGCAAAAACCCTGCTGGGTGACAAGGGTTACGACGCAGACTGGTTCCGCCAAGCGCTCAAGGCGCGCGGCATAGAGCCCTGCATTCCGCCCAAATCAAATCGTAAAACCGAAATCCCGTTCGACAGGACACTCTACAAAAGCCGCCACAAAATCGAGAACATGTTCGGAAAACTCAAGGACTGGCGACGCATCCACACCCGCTACGACCGTTGCGCCCACGCCTTCATGTCAGCAATCACAATCGCGGTAACCGTCATTTTTTGGATCAATCAATGAGTCCTGAGCCTAGGAATAGCGCCGGCCAATGGCACGCAATTGCTGTTTCAGAAGTCGGGGATGCAACCCGGAACCGACGTTTTTCAGATACCAGTCCTCATGCACGCCGCTGATCGCCAAAGGGACCGGCTTTATGCCAAGGACCCGAGCAAAATAAAACCTGTGATCTCCTGACGCGGATTTATGGATGGATCCGTCTTTGCCGATCAGGGCAGTTCCATAGTCCTTGCCTTTGCCAACATCATAGCCTTCCTGCTCCAGGCTGGTTATGAGGCGCAGCACATAATACCAACATCAGCAAATTCTGACTCAGGTGGGATTCCCAAGGCTCTGATTTTGTGATTCATCATGGCAAAGGAGATTTGCCATGCCTACTGCCATACCGCTTCGCTGTGATTTTGATGCTCCTACTCTGCGCCGGCTTGCGCGTCGATGTCGTGACAACCGTCAGATACGCCGGTTGCTTGCGTTGGCCGCTGTGTACGAAGGTATGAACCGGACAGATGCGGCGCGGATTGGCGGGATGGATCGTCAAACGCTGCGCGATTGGGTGCATCGCTTCAACGAAGATGGCCCTGATGGATTGACCAACCGCTCAGGAGCCGGACGCCCTCGTTTGCTGAGCGATGAGCAAATGCTGGAACTGGCGCAGATTGTCGAAACGGGACCAGAGCGAAAGATAAATGGTGTTGTGCGGTGGCGGCGCATTGATCTGGTTCGGATGATCAGCGAACGGTTCGGGGTAATGTGCTCTCAAAGCGTCGTCTCCGATTATCTGGCTGAGCTCGGCTTTTCCCATATCTCAGGCCGTCCGCAGCATCCTGCTCAAAATCCGCAGGTGATCGAGGCTTTCAAAAAAACTTCGCCAATACGCTCGCAGCCCACATAGCCGACCTGCCGGAGGGCACTCCAGTTGAGGTGTGGTTCCAGGACGAAGCTCGTATTGGACAAAAGAACGGACGCGTCCGTATCTGGGCGAAGAAAGGAACTCGACCACGCCTGCCTGCCGACCAGCGTTACCAGAACACCTACCTGTTCGGTGCCATTTGTCCCAAGCGCGGAACAGGTGCGGCTTTGGTCCTGCCCTCCGCCAATACCGAAGCGATGCAATTGCACCTCGATGAGATCAGCAAATATGTCGCCCGCAAGGCCCATGCAGTGGTGCTGATGGATCGCGCAGGCTGGCACACGACAAGCAAACTCAACGTACCCAAAAACATCACCATCATCTTGCTGCCGTCAAAGTCGCCAGAGCTGAACCCGGTCGAAAACATCTGGCAATACCTTCGGGCAAACTGGCTCTCAAACTGCGTCTTCAAAGACTACACCGCTATCGTCGATGCAGCATGCGATGCATGGAACAATCTCATCCATCATCCAGAAGTCATCACATCAATCGGAATGAGAAACTGGGCTCATGTGGGTCAGTGATTTCTGACTTTGGTATAAGAAGTCATGAAATGATCGATTTCGCTTTCACTGCGCATGTAAATTTTCTTAGCTCGACTTTGTACGTTTTTGTGGTCAGGTCCAGAGCCAGAAGATGCCCTCGTTCGCTATGAACTCGAGCGCCTCGTCGAGGGGTATGACGACGCCGCCGATGTCATCGACATCCTCCCATTTGCGCCGGTGTGACCAGTATCCGAGCCGGACTTCGTTGCCGTTGCCGGTCGGCTTCAGCCGGGCAATCGGCGCCTCCGTCTCCAGCAGGTAGAGATGGTAGGCACCCTTGTCTTTGTAAAAACCGACGCCACCACCATTGGCGTCGTCGAAGGCTTCGATGCGAACGGCGATTTCGTCATGCTGCATGTGCCGATCATACATAGGAACACCTCAGGGCACGTGATTCACTTTGCCGCAGGTTTGCCTGCTTGCATGGTCAGCGACAAGGGATTCGAAACATGGGATGAAACATCATGCCCCCTTCTTGCCGCCGTCTCCGGGCGATCCCGTTCCCCAGATCCTGCGCGATTGGCTGCAGGCGCTGCGCCCGTGCTTCACGGCGCCCAGTTGGGAGCACATGCTCGTCCTGGTCATGGGGGCCGTGCTGGCCCCGGGCAAGCGCACCGTCAGCGCCTGCCTGCGGATGACCGGGCGCGCCGAGGCGAAAAACTTTTCGAGCTACCATCAGCTCCTTAACCGCGCCCGCTGGGAGTCTCGCGATATGTCTCGGCGCCTGCTGGCCATGATCATCGACCGCCTCGTGCCGGAGGGTCCCGTGGTCATCGGGATGGACGATACAATCGAGCGCCGATGGGGGCGCAAAATCACTGCGCGCGGCATCTATCGCGATCCTGTCCGCTCCAGCCATGGCCACTTCGTCAAAGCCAGCGGGCTGCGCTGGTTGAGCTTCATGGTGCTGACGCCGGTCCCTTGGGCAGGTGTTGTGAAGGCCCTCCCGGTGCTCACCCTGTTGGCCCCCTCGGAGCGCTCCGACCACCAGCGCGGACGCAGGCACAAGCTGCTGACCGACTGGGCCCGCCAAGGGGCGCTCCAGCTCTGTCGCTGGATGCCAGAGCGCGACATCGTCTTCGTGGGCGATAGCGGCTTCGCTGTCCATGAACTGGCGTACGCCATCGGCGGCCGAGCAACCCTCATCAGCCGACTGCGGCTCGACGCCAATCTCTACGCGGCCCCTCCAAAACGTGACGGCCACACCCTCGGACGCCCGGCGCAGAAGGGGCCACCCTTGCCCAAGCTGAAAACGCTGCTTTCAAACCCGACCACGCCCTGGAAAAGGATCACCGCGTCCTCCTGGTATGGGCGCAAGCACCATAAGGCACTCGAAATTACCTCGAGCACCGCATTGTGGTACCGACCTGGTACGCCGCCCAAGCCAATTCGCTGGGTCCTCGTCAGGGATCCTGACGGCCGGCGCGCTCCGCAAGCTTTCTTCAGCACCGATACAACGCTCGATCCTGCCGACATCATCGCCCTGTTCGTCCGCCGCTGGCAGGTCGAGGTCACCTTCGCCGAAACCCGCGCCCATCTTGGCGTCGAAACCCAACGGCAATGGTCCGACAAAGCTATCGCCCGCACCACGCCGGCGCTGCTTGGTCTCTACAGCCTTATCTCTTTGTGGGCGTGCGATCTGTTGTCCAAGTCGAGCATTCCTTATGCCGCAGCCTGGTATCGTAAGACCCATCTCACCTTCACCGATGCCATCGGCGCCGTAAGGCTCGCCTTATGGGTCGGAGACATTTATCAACACTCCCCGCCGCACCGGGAAAGACACAAAATCCCTCCCGACCGTCTCGTGCGTATGGCAGAGGCTCTCTGCTTCGCCGCATAATGTACAAAGTCGAGCTGAGAGCCTGACTCATAATTAATACCTCACATATTCAAGCCCGGGCGATTGAACGCGCCATTCGGCGGATTGATGCAATGAACAGCCAAGCTTCGGATGAGGCGATTGAAGCTTCCCAGTCCTTGGCAAGACGGCGGCAGCGGCAAAGCCATGCAAAAGTCCGCTCCACAATCCAGCGTTTGGGCAAGACTACAAACCCCTTGGCCTGATCGGAACGCTTGACGATTTCAACAACCAGGCCCTCAATGTGAGCGAGAGCCGTTTCCAGCTTCTCACCTGCGTATCCGCCATCGGCAAACAGCCTTGTCAGCGTGGGATGCCCTTCTGCGACGATTTCGATGAGGCCGGGAGCACCGTCGCGGTCCTGAATACTGGCTTCATGCACGATCCCTTCCAGCATGTTGCCTGCAGTATCGGTTATGATGTGGCGCTTGCGTCCCTTGATCTTCTTGCCCGCATCATAGCCACGAGGGCCACCGCTTTCGGTCGTCTTCACTGACTGGCTGTCAATGATGGCGGCCGTCGGTTCCGCTTCTCGGCCCGCAATGAGGCGGCTTGCCACGACCAGCGCCTCGTTGATCAGGGTAAACAGCCCACCGTCGCGCCAGCGGTAGAAATGGTATTGCACCGTCGTGAAGGGCGGAAAATCCTTGGGTAAAAGCCGCCACTGACAGCCCGCCGCCGCAACATACTGAATTGCATTCCATATTTCGCGCAAATCGTGCACGCTTGGCCGCCCCACCTTGCCGGAACGCTCCACAAAGGGCGCTATGACCTCCCATTCGCCACCGCTGCAGTCGCTTGCATAACGCAGTTCGCGCCTGTCATAATGGCGCCGAGTGATTTCAGTCCAGGACATCCGATCCTCCGTAGTCTTCGCAAACCACAGAGAATCACAATCCACTGAAATCACTCAATTTAATTTTCGGTCAGGCTCTTATGTTTCGCAAAGCCCTTTTCCTGCAGACTGGACACCAGATCCGAGTACCATATAGAATTTTTGAAATTGTTTCGATTTTGAACAATATCACTGACTTTTTTATACTTCCTTTCGGACGACAATGATTTTAAATTCTGATAAGTTTCGTCTTCAATAGTGAATGGTTCCAGGGCGTTGGTTAAACGCAAAACCGGTCGGCGGATCAGATCGGCGATTTTCTGGTTTGATTTCAAACCCCGGATATATTCCTTTACTTTAATATTGTTAGGTCTTCTGCTTCCGACGTGATGATTGATTTTTTCCGGGTCGATCCATAAAACAAGATCATCTTTTATCAATAGTTGTATAATTCTTTTTGATATATACATGAAGTAATTTACAAAACCTATATACTTATTATAACGTGTTTTCAGCAGAAACAATGTAATTACTCACCCCCTTGCCAACGGTCATAATCTGTGAATCCATGTGTGCATGGATCGAGATGATTTGGAAAAGCTGAGCAAGCAGGCGCTCGTTGATATGGTGCTGAAATTGCAGCGCCCTACAAAGACGTCTCGCACGTCCTCCAAACCGCCCTCTACCGATCGTAAAGCCCGCCGGGCGCATGCCAAACCGGGCGGTGCGAAGCCCGGTCATCAGGGCCATTCGCGTAGTTTGCATGAGAGCCCGGATGAGATTGTCGACCATCGGCCTGATGCGTGCCCACAATGCCATGGCCAACTTGGCGATGATCTGACGGGGAATGTGGTTGGTGAATATGATGCTATCGAGGTTCCCCCGATTGCACCGTTTGTTGTGCGCCACCGTCGGTTATGCGTGTCTTGCCCACATTGTTCATCGCGGGTGAAAGCGCCCTTGCCGGAAGCAGCGTGTAGTTCGCCGTTTGGGCTCCGGCTGCATGGGTTGGCGCTTTATCTGAAGACATTCCACGCGGTGTCCTTTGCCCGCCTTGAAGGTATGCTGGCTGATCTGTTCGGGGTCAAAGTCAGTCAGGGCGCACTGGCCAACATGCTGAAACGCTCCCATGTGCCGTTTGCAGCCCGCAAGACCGACATTGTCGCCGACCTGCGCCGCGCCGATGTGGTGGCCAGTGACGAGACAGGAATACGTATTGAGGGATTGAACGGCTATCATTGGGTGTTCATGAGCAGGCAAGCCATTGTGCATGAAGCCCAATTGTCACGGGCGGCTCAGGTCGTGCGTGATGTGATGGGCGACCATCGGCCCAAAGTCTGGTTGTCGGATGGCTATTCGGCTCAACGGGGTCATGGCGAACACCATCAGACCTGCCTCGCCCATCTAGCCCGCGATATCGCATATGCGGTGGAGGCAAGCGATGACATGGTTCCACTTCGCCTCAAGATGTGGCTGGACCGGGTGTTTCAATTGGCGTCCAATCTCACCAGCTTTGCGGCGAGCACGGTGAGAACCAAAAAACGGGTACTGGAAAATACTCTGGCCGACATTCTCGCCAGTAATCCCCAATGTGAGATTGCCGAAACCATCCGCGCCAAACTTGCCAGAGCCAGCCCACGTTTGTTGACGTTTCTCGATCATCCAGGTGTTGTCGAAGTCACCAACAACGGTTGTGAACGGGCGCTGCGACCGGCGGTGATACAACGCAAAGTCACCAACGGTTTCCGCTCCATGTGGGCAGCAGAAGGAGATTGCGCCGTAAGAACCGTCGTCGATACCCAAAAACTCAACGGATCATCCCCATTTAAAACCATTTTGACTTCGCTGGCTTGAAATCAGAACGTCATATCCGAAAAAGGTAGGGGTGAGTAATTACGAAACGATGCGATCGATTACATCATCCTGATTCCGCAGTCCAGTTCAAAAGCAGTTTGTAATGGGTGTGTTGTGTTTGCCAATGCGCCGGTTGGAGGCGCCGCTGGCTGAGACGATAGCGCGTTAAAACAGCGTCTCGATCACGAGCGGGTTTTTCCGTCACATGGATGATGTACTCCGGTCCCGCCGGACTGTTCGCTTCCCGGTGCTTGCAGAATGGTGCAATCGTCAATCGTGTGGCCAGAACCCGGACAGGCGGCTACAACCCGTTCAAGTCTGTCACTGATGCGTGCGAGTTCGCTGATTTTCGCGTTGATCTGCTTGATCTTCGCCACCGCCTGGTTCCGAACGTCACCGCAATCGGCGCTGTCCTGCGCCGATAGCGCCAACAGGTCCTGAATTTCACGAAGCGAGAAGCCCAGCGCCTGTGTTTTGCGGATAAATCGGATGCGCGCAATGGTCTCCGTGTTGTAGCGTCGATAGGCCTGGCCAGCGGATTTGTCTGGCCGCTCAATCAGGCCGCGCCGCTGGTAATAGCGGATGGTCTCGATATTCACGCCAGCAAGGCGGGCTGCCTGTCCGATCATTGGGTCCATGGGACATGATGATCGTGGATTGCGGCGCGAAGTCAAGAACCGAGTGGGTCGGAACGGGCACGCCAAGGCGCGCCGGCTACAATTCCGACTTCATGCCGCTACATGGAGCCAGTGTGCCATGCCTGCCGCATCGGCCAGTTCGCAGAGTTGCTGCCGGATGGCCGGCTCATGTTCGAGAAAAGTGCGCAATTCCAGTTCCAGCACTATCTGTGCGGCGGTGTCGGTTCTGGCGGGGAAAAATCCGTCCGTGCCTTCCGGGCTGGTCTGCTGGGTGTAAATCTGGCGGACGTAAAAGGCGTAAGAATCATCATCGGCTTCGACTTGAAAATCGGCTTCGCACCACAGAATGGTACCGAGATCCGGCACCATGATGTCTTCAAACGCCACCCGCTCCAGATAACCGATTGCGTCGAGGTGGTTCATGCGCAGTCTCCCACTTCCTGTCAACAGGATCAAGATAGGAATAATCCTATCAATTAGTCAATAGGCTAAAACCTATATGAAAGATGGGAACTGGATTTGAAAGCAGATCGCAGTGTGGCGGCGTCGTGTTGCAGATTAAAGTCGTTTGGCGGCCCATACGACGCGGCCAACTATCTGAACATCGTCGCCGGAAACTTCGTAACGTGTGTGCAGCGGATTGTCGGAAATCAGCACCAGCGTATCCTGTCCGGGGATCTTTTCCACTCGTTTGATGACGGTGCCGCCGCCATCATAAAGAATGAAGATGCCCGGTTGGGATGCCTGCCTGTCAGTCATGTGCACCATAACCCGGTCGCCGCTGGACAGGGTGGGCTCCATACTGTCGCCGCGCACTTCGATAATGGCGAGTTCACTGGTGGGAAGGCCGAGAAAATCACTGATATAGGCTGGATCGAAAGGCCATTCTGACCGGATATTCTCTTCCGATGTCAGGGCGCCACCGCCGGCGGAAGCGCGAATATCATATTCCGTGACAGTCTTGAACCGGGTCGAGGTATCGGAGGCCTGCGGCTGGGCGACAGGGCCACCCAGTTCACTTTCGGGAATGTCCAGCAGTTCGGCCAGCTTGCGCCGGTCATCCTCCTTCAACCGGGCGGGAATGCCGCGCGTTAAAAATTGCTGGACATAGGCGTGGTTCTTGCCGAGCGCCAGAGACAGCTGCTTCATATCCATCTGATGAGCTTCAATTTCGCGCAGCAGGCGTTTTCTGATTTTATCCATAGTTTTTTCATCACAATGGTTGACTTGCAACTAATAGGCAAACACCTATTGATAATAGGAAACGGACTATAGGATGCATATGACACATCTAGATCACTTCAACTTCCATGTCGAGGAATTTCTTTGCCTGGTTGGCTGCCGGATCGGGTGTGGCAGGGCATTGACGAGCAGGGAGAGTGCCGCGCCAAGCCCTCCGGAAGCCAGTTATGGCAGCGCAGATGCACAGCCATTGGCAGTGCGGTCTGCAGCACCGGGTCTTGCAGCGGGGAATGGGTCCCCGGGCGCATGATCGCTCTCCCGGCCTGACCTGTCCTCCCGGGTCAGGCCACGCAGCCGGTGCGGGTTATGCTTTTCCCGCACCGGCTTTTCAATCCGCAGAGCGGCATTGGCCGCACAATACCGAAAGGTTGGTCATGGCCGTTTCAGCCGTACAGCATTGCGCCTCGCGCGCCTTTACCGACAATGTCCTGTATTACTGGGCCTTTGGCATGGACAGCGCCGAGATTGCCGAAACTCTGTGCTGTTCCGAGGCGCTGATATACAATGTGCTGGCACTGTTGCGCGATGCCCGCCAGGGGCAAGTGCAATGAGCGGGCTGACAGAGCTGAGCTATGCCCGTCTTCTGCAACAGGCCCACAAGCAGCGGCTCTACCGTATGGGTGGCATGCCCTATGCCCGCAAGGCCGATGGCGCGCTGCATCTGCCTGATGGGGCGACTGGCGCAAAGTTGAAGCTGAAACCTGCGAAAATCCGCGCAAGGCGAGTCTATCATCGCGAGCCGGGGCCGAAAATGAAGGCCATCCTGTTTCCGGTCAGTATTGCAAGCCATCCAAAGGTGGCGCCAAAGAGTTTTGCGGGCGACCCGCGTGACGCGCTGAGTCTCGCGAAGATTATGGACGAGATCTGCGTTCGCTACGGGCTGGCGGCCGACGAGATACGTCAGGTCAAGGGCCGGCGCTATGTCAAGTTGGCCAAACATGAATTCTGCTGGCGGGCCTGGCACGAAACCGGCTGTGTGGTGACACGCATTGCCAAATTTCTTCGTTCAGAGAACCACGCTTTGGTGTCGCGCGGCATCTGCAGCCATCAGGCACGCCGTGACAGGGGCCTGTTGTGAGGGGTGTCACACTCGTGGTCCGCAGAGTTGCGGCCAATATTCTCGCGATAGTTTCTTTTAAAATCTCATAAACAGAACAGGCGGAGCTATGAAAACCAAAGCTGTAAAACGTGCCGGGCGCAAGCGCATTGTCCATATCCAGCGACAGCCCAATGGCCAGCCCTCCCGGGCGGGACAGGCGGACCGGGTGCGCCAGGTCGCGCTGGAAGCGCGTCAGCGCATGCACGGGGCCAGAAAGGCCAATGCGCAACGCCCGGAATGGGGGTTTGCCCTGGGCCGGGCACTGATGCGCGGCGAGTTGAGCCAGTTGCAGTTTCAGGCCGGTCTGATCGCCGCCGATGTCATTACCTTCTATTACCGGATGAAGGGCTATAAACGCCCGACACCTCAGGCATTCGACATGTTCCGCGTGGTCGGCCTGAGCCACGCAATTGCCAGGCCCGAAACAGTGGCCGCCGCCGAAACTGATTATATGCGCCTGCAAAAGGCCATGCGCGCTGCCGCCGAGAAAAGCCGCCATCCCTATGCCAGTGCCAGCAATACAATCCATATGGCCTGTGTCGAGGATAGTGAAATGGGTGTCTGGCCAGGCCACATGCTGCGCTATCTGAAAAACACACTCGACGCCATTGCGTTGGAATTTTCCGAACGAATGGTGGAATTACGGTGAGGGAGAAATGGTTTGCGGCGTCGGCGTCAGTTGCTCAATCCGGCCATCTTCGCAAAGTCGCAGCCGGGTGCCGCTGATGAAGGGTGGGGCGGAGAGGGTGGCGATGGGGATGGTGGGCCAGCCCATCTGCCGCGCGACCACCACTCCAACCGGCAGGATGGCATCGCGGCCTCCCAGTATCAGCGCCTTTGGGGCAATGCCATTATACAGCAGCTCCAGCAGCACGGCGGAAGAAGACGAAGAGCCAATCAGGCGCGGGATCACCAGTATTTTGCCTGCAATTATCTCGCCAAGCTGCGGGTGACCGGCCAGAGTGACTTCGGAGGTTTGCGGGCTGATGCCGCCCCAAAAGCTGACCGGCGCGTCAAACCGCAACACTTCGCCTTCCGCTGTTCCGGCGCACAGCATGTCTGCCTGCCAGCTCATCCCCATAGCCCGGCATCCCATACGACATGGCCGGTCCGGGCGCTGGCGACACAATCCGGAAGTGTGCCGAAAACCGGCGCATAGCCGGTGTTGCCGGAGGCATAATGGGCGAATTTGGCGGAGTTGGTCATCATCACGCCTGGCGTGGCGGGCAGAATCGGCGTGACCACAACGCAGGTATCCACCACCAAAGTTACGCCCAGGGCACGCAAAGCGTCGTCGGCACCATCAGTTTGTAACTGCGCCAAAGTGTGGCGTCCGAGACAGATATAGACCGGTACACGAAATGGTTGTCCTTCTGCCAGTTGCAGAAACCGCCGGCATTCGGCATTGGAAAAATGCGGGCTGCCGAGTGCCACACAGTCAATAGGGCCGGGTTTTGCCAGGCTGAGGCTGTTGCGGGCGGCGAGCACCATGGCCTGATCGACCGGAATTATCTCTTGCGGCGGCAGGCCGCCGAGAGCGGTTTCAGCGTCCGGCGCTTCCGGGGTGATGCCAGCCAGATGCACAAGCGCTACAGAACCGGTGGAAGCCGCCCCGGCGCACAGCGCCTTGAGCTGGTCATCGGTCGCGCCCGGCAGCAGGCCGTCCACCACCGCTATTGCCTCGCCAGCAAGACGGCCGATCATCGCGCCCAGAACCGGGAAAAATGCATCTTCCTGCAATAAGGGCCGCGCCAGACCGGACAGGTCAATCAACAGGCTGGCACGGCGGTTTTCGCCAAGATGGAGACCGTAATTGGGCGCGCGAGCGGAGACCGCACAGGCAATATCAAGAAAATCACCGTAACGATTGCTGCGCGCGCCAAGTACCGTATTGACGAAAGCCACTGCGTTGGATTCGCCCCAGGCGACCTGATCCCCGGGCTGCGGGCGCATGCCCGCCTGATAGGGCGCACAGGTCCAGCTTGAGGCGCAGCCCATCCTCTGGTGGGCGGTCATCAGCCGCAGAGCCATTTTGCGTTGCGCCGGGGGCAGGCGGGTCTGATTCGGGTTGAGCAGGTTTAGCGCGCCGACATTGGTGCTGGTCGGCACTTTGACGCGTGCGTCCCTGCGGGCCAGTTCCTCGCAGAACAGCGCGCCGGAATCGCCATGATAAAGGCAGCCGTCAATATGGCTGGATATAACCGGCACGAGGCTTTGCGCGCCCAGCATGGTGGCCGCCTCAACGACAATTTCCATGGCCATGCGGTCGCCTGTGGTGCCGGTTGTCCCGGCCAGAACGGCCTGTTCTTCAGCACTGAGCGACAGCATGAATATGTCCTGCAATTCCGGGAGGTGGTTTGGAATGACAGTGTTACTTCAGGAATGACAGCGGGTCTACAGGCTGGTAGATGAGAGCCGCAGCAAATCCGCATTTGCACTGCAACAGGCAGAGTTACGATCATCGCGATGATGACTGAACTGTCTATAACACCAAGCTACAGGTCACAGATATGCGGCTAAAGCACTTCCACATTGCCGCAAACGCTGATGGGCTGGCCGGATATGTTGGCGCCGAGCGGCGAGGCGAGATAGAGCGCCTGATTGGCGATGTCCTGCGCAGTGACCATGCGGCGCAGGGATATTTTCGAGATATATTCCTGTTCCATCTGCTGATGCGGCACGCCGGCGACTTCCGCCCGTGCAGCGATGACTTTGTCGATACGAGGGCCTTCCACAACGCCAGGCAGTATGGCGTTGACGCGAATGCCTTGCGGTCCCAGTTCAATGGCCAGACTTTTGACCATGCCGATAATCGCCCATTTGCTGGCGGCGTAGGGCGTGCGGAACGCATAACCAAGCCGACCGGCGACTGAGGAAAGACAGATAATGGAGGGATTTTCAGATTGCTGAAGCAGCGGCACAGCCAGCTTTGTGCAGTAGAACTGGCTGTTGAGATTGACATCAATGGTGCGCCGCCATTCCGGCCCGTCCATGGTGTGAATGCTGCCGGTTGGTCCGGCAATGCCAGCATTGTTGACCAGCACGTCGAGCCCGCCTAGATGGGCTTCGGCTTCCTGAAACAGACGTTCCACTTCAGCCTCGTCGGATACATCGCAAAGGCTTGTGCCCCAGTCCGGATGGGCAGCGGCACAGGCATCCAGCGTGGTTTTGTCAATATCGCAAACATGGAGCTTTGCGCCCGCTGCAGCAAAACTTGTGGCAATCGCATAGCCAATGCCGCTTGCCCCGGCCGTGACGAGGACTCTGGTTCCGGGCGGAAGGCCCATTGTTTCGCTCATGCTAAACTTCCGTATTGGTTCAAAACGCGACCTGATCGCCGCCCTTCAACTGTAACAGCTCGCGGGCTTCATCAGGAGTGGCGATTTCCAGCGACAGGCCCTCCAGTATTTGGCGGATTTTTGTAACCTGCTGGGCGTTGGACCGTGCCAGCTCGCCGGGCGCTATCCACAGCGAATCCTCCAGCCCGACACGCACATGGGCCCCTTGAGCAGCACCCATGCTAGCCAGTGGCATCTGGTTGCGACCGGCACCGAGTATGGACCATTGATAGCTCTCGCCGAACAGCCGGTCGGCGGTGCGTTTCATATGCATCAGATCTTCCGGATGGCCACCAATGCCGCCCAGCAGGCCGAATACCGACTGGATGAAAAGCGGCGTTTTCGCAAGGCCGCGATCAACGAAATGCGCCAGATTGTACAGATGGGAAATGTCGTAGCACTCAAACTCGAAACGGGTGCCGTTATCATTGCCGGCGCGCAGAATGTCCTCAATGTCCTGAAACGTGTTCTTGAACACCAGATCGCGCGAGGCTTCCAGATGGGTGCGTTCCCATTCATGCTGGAATTCGGAAAAACGGCCGAGCATCGGGTAGAGGCCGAAATTCATCGATCCCATATTCAGCGAGGCGACTTCAGGCTTGAATGTTGTGGCCGGAGCCATGCGCTCGGCAACGCTCATGAACGGACTGCCGCCGGTGGTGAGATTGATCACCGCATTGCAGCTTTGCTTGATGCGCGGCAGAAACTGCGCAAACACTGCCGGGTCCTGGGTGGGTTTGCCAGTGCCGGGATCGCGCGCATGAAGATGCAGGATCGACGCACCGGCTTCGGCAGCTTCAACGGCACTGGCGGCAATTTCACTGGGTGTCACCGGCAGATGCGGCGACATGGTGGGTGTGTGTATGGCACCGGTCACGGCACAGGTTATGATGACTTTACGTGGCGGCTTTGCCATTGGTGCTGTCTCCCGATGCCGGCATTATGCGAGCGTGTTTTCACGGGCACCTTAGCCAATGGCATGGGAGAGAGACAGAGCTTTGTTTTTGGCGAGTAACCCGCCAAACGAAAAACCCGCCCGGGGAGCGTAAATTCCTGTGACACAGAAAATTACGGTCCCGGAGCGGGTCTCGATCAGTTCAGATCAGACTGACCGCTTTGCGGTTAGACTCGGCCCATCAAAACAAGGACCAAAACGATCAGCAATACCAAGCCCAGTCCGCCGGAAGGAAAATATCCCCAGCTCCGGCTGTAGCCCCAGGATGGCAGCGCTCCGATGAGGAGAATTACCAGAATTATTACAAGTATTGTACCAAGACCCATGATTTATGCCCCTATTCAGTTGGCTGGTTCTACTTTGGGAACGTCTACGTTCACATCAATTGTTTTGTTGCCACCGCCAAAGAAGTCGCCACCTGTATAAAAGTAGCCGCCGATGATCAGTGCGACCACAACTGCACCAATGAGGAACCAGACAGCACCGCCGCCGCCTCCATCAGTAACTACAGTCGTCGTTTCGCGTTCTGTATGCGTAGGTCGGTCGGGATTAGACATTGCCGCTCTCCATGATTGTTACGTGCATAAAACGCGGTGGATCGGGATTGGTTCCAATGAGATTTACAGTTGAGCAAAATTAATTGAAGCCAACACTCCACCAAAACGCAAAAAGGCACCCGGTTTCGCCGGGTGCCTTTTAAATTCAGACGGATTTCGCCTATTTTGCCGTGCGGCGTCTCAGTGCGAGCGGGACCACCTCATGCACGGACAGGCCCTGGTCTCTGTGTTCTCCGCCTAACGTTGCGGAGAACCATGCAGCCGCCGCGCCAAGCAGAGCTCCGGCTGCACTGGCGAATGAAAATATCGCCGAGACATTTGCAGTCAAGCGCAACGTATTCTCAGGAATATCAGTTGCAGCTGCTGCCGCAGCAGCACCCAACGCCGATATTGCAGTCAGTGCGCCCATCACAACAGCCACACCAAGCGTTGCTACCGCCCAGACGACCAAACCATGTGCACCATCGCGAAATTCAACTTCCTCCACAGTGGAGTCTGCCCATTTCGATCTCATCCGCCCTGCGATATAGCCGCCGGCGGACGAACTTGCGATTGCGACGATGACGACGTAGAGACCCGCGACAAGTACGTTCCAGGACGCAGAGCCATCGGCAAGCGTTGCAGAGCCCATCGCAAGTCCTGTGCCGGCACCAAATTGCAGAAGGACAACAGAAATCCCCCCTGCAAGCACCGCACCACCCATGATGGCACCCCATTCCAGATAAGAAGACGAAGGCGCAACCGTGGCTGGACCTGTGTCGGTTAAAATTTGTTTTGCTGTGTTTGGCATGATGCGATCCTACCGCAATCCGAGAAGTGACAGGATAAACATGATGACAACAACGAGTCCGACGAGATAGACGATGGCGTTCATTGGAAAAGCTCCCCTTTTTTGCTGGATATGCCCGATAACGCACAGACCTGCCGAAAGGTTCCGGATTTTTGTGAACTGCAGGTTAGCCCCCCTTTTTACCTTTAGCCGGCCCTGGGAAGGACTGGATTGAATTCTGAGTCGCCCGGAACTCCTCAGCCTGTTGGCAGTTACCGTCGTGAGGCGGGGAAAATATTGTAGCGCTGGAAACGCGATGTTTCTCTGTGTAGATGTGTCTCTCTGTATAATACAGTGAACGAGATCCTAAATCGAAAGGGCGCGCGGCTCACAAAAGCTGCGAGCCGGACCAACGGCGGAAGGAATACGTGCAGTGGAAGGTTTGGCGCTTATCAATGGCGAAAGCGGGACTTTAAAGACCTGCGACATGGCATCTCTTGAATCTCATGTCAGATCGGAATTTGAAAAGGCCGGTCATAGAGTTACCATCATCCGAATTGACCAGACCGGGATGGCGGATGCGCTCGAACAGGCGAGAGCTTCACAGGCAGAACTGCTCATTGCTGCCGGTGGCGATGGTACCGTCTCGGCGCTCGCGGAGCTCGCCTGGCGAACCAACAGACTTCTCGGTGTGCTCCCTGGCGGCACCATGAATCTTTATGCCAGCACTCTCAGATCACCGGCAGATATTTTTGAGGCGGTTTCTGCACTGGCAAAGGGTAGGGAAGTGTTGGCCGACATTGCAACAGCCAATGGCGAACCCTTCATCAACCAATATTCGGTTGGTTTTCACCCGCGGGCCGTGAAATTGCGCAACAAGATGGATTATGCGTCTCGATTGGGGAAAATCACGGCGACCTTGCGGGCAATGTTCAGTGTCATAACTGATCCGCCTTCCTTTCCGGCGCATTTCACCGTGAACGCGACAAAGCCACACACTGAACGGATTACGGCTCTGTCTGTGTCGAACAATCTTCTGGGGGCCGGACACAATTTATTTGCTGACACATATAACGGGCACTGCCTGGGCGTTTACCGCACTCCAAAAGTGAATCCATTGGAAGCGGTAAAACTGATCCTGGATTTGATCGTCGGTACGTGGACGGAAAACAGGAATGTTACCATTGAAGAGACACAGAAGATGTCTGTTTCGTTCCCTCGCAAACGGAAGAATTCAAGCGCGTTGAAAGATGGGGAACTTGTGGATTTGCCTTCCCGGGTTGATTTCAAGATCGAAAAAGATGCTTTACGGGTATTGCTTCCGCATACTGGAGTTGCACAATGATGAGCCAGAGGACGTCCTCTAAAGCTATGCGCCGTGCCGCATATTCGACTTTGTCAATCGGGATCGTGGCATTTGCCGTTTTGGTGGCGGCGGTCCAACTCGGTCTGACGGAGAGTTTTGATCGCATTGTTGTCCTCTCCTTGCGCAATCCGGAAGATCTTTCCGACGCCTGGGGCCCAGTCTGGTTCCAGAAGACCGCCGCCGAGCTGACCGCCCTTGGCGGCTACCCAATAGTGGTCCTGGCGGTGGTGATTGTGCTGAGCGCTTTGCTGATTGCACGGAAAAACGCTGCAGCAGTGTTTCTCGCCCTGACCCTGATTTCCGGGAGTGTTGTATCTTCACTGCTGAAACTGTTTTTCAACCGCGCCCGGCCAGACCTTGTAGACCGTCTCGACCAGACCTTTACTTCCAGCTTTCCCAGTGCGCACGCGATGCTTTCGATGATCGCCTGGCTCACGCTTGCCGCGATAGCGATACGGTTTATCGAGATGCGCCGGCTCAGGATCTATGTTCTGGTCGCTGCGATGACGCTCGCACTGATCATCGGCAGCACACGCGTATATCTGGGTGTCCACTGGCCGAGTGACGTGATTGCGGGCTGGGCCATCGGTCTGGCATGGGCATCGGGCAGTTGGCTGGTTGCTGACAAAATTGCCCGCCGTCTGACAGGCGGTGCGGAACGAAACGAGGAGTTGGGGCGTTCCGGCTGAGGGAACACAATTCAAACAGTCTGGCAACACCATGAAATCTTCTCACACCTGGATCATTCCGCTTGCGCGCGCCGGCTATGCAGCACGCGGACTGGTTTACCTCATAATCGGTATATTCACAGTGCTGGCATCGTTTGGTGCCGGGGACGAAAAAGACAGCAAAGACGCGTTGAGAACACTTCTTGAGCAGCCCCTGGGGGACTTCATGGTGGGCTTGATGATTATCGGACTGGGCGGCTACGTCGTGTGGCGGTTGATCCAGTCCCTGCTTGACACGGACGATCATGGCTGGTCAGCGAAGGGTCTTGTTGTTCGGGCAGGACTGCTGGCCAGCGCTTTCACTTATGCTGCGCTTGCACTCTACGCGCTCTCCTTATTGGGATTGGTGTGGGGGTCCGGCAGCAGTGGCAGTTCAGGTGGATTTGCAGAATCTCTTTCCCGTTTCGTGAGCACGCAGTATATTTCGCTTGGGCTTGCCATCATCTTTTTTGGTGTGGCGGCTGCGCACTGGCGAAAGGCGGCTTTGCGAAAATACGAAGACCATCTGAAGGCCACTGAGGCTCAGATGACATACATTCATCCAATTTCAATTGCGGGTCTCATCGCTAGAGGGCTGGATTTTGCTCTGCTTGGCGTTCTGCTGACCTATCGATTTCTGAATGCAGGCGAGGACGCCAGCAAAGCTCCAACTACAGAAGATGCTCTGGAATTCCTGCAGGGGCTTCCTTTCGGACAATGGTTGCTGCTTGCGATGGGGGTAGGGCTTATTCTGTTTGCCGCCTATTCATTCACGGAAGCGATATGGCGTAACATTAATGTTGAGGATGCAAGCGTCAAAGAGCAGGTGTAGTGCCGGCTTATTGTGTCGCCCCCACCGGGTGGGTCGCTAAGTGCTTATCGGGGACACTTAGTATCCAGGATACTTTTTTTTTGGGGACATGCCGGAACCAATATCGCCGCTCGCCGTTAATACCCCAGAGACCAGGAAAGAGGCCCTCAAAATGGAAACTGCGCTTTATGTATTCGGCGTTCTTTTTGTTACGGGAGCCATCATGTCCTACGCAGGGCTTATCTGAGTCTAAGATTGATCTGCAGTTTGAAGTTTGAACTATACCAGCGGTGACCTCCAAAATACCCGCCAGAAACAACACCTCCGCTACTCGCGGGGGTGTTGTTGTATCAGGCCGAAGCAGCCAGATAGGTGCGCTCCAGAAAATCGAAGTTGAATGGTTTTGGTATAATTGGAGCATCGGGTGCGGACGCATCGTCGACAACAGCCTGGGGGCGTCCGGTTAGGTAGATGAACGGAATTTTTGCATCTACCAGAGCGTTGGCGATCGGGACGCTGGTTTCTTTTCCCAGATTATAATCCAGAATGGCAAAATCCGGCACCACCTGGGTGAGGGCGCGCGCGCCACTGGCCGGATCTGAAGCGATGATAACCTTGTAACCGCGGTCAGAAAATTCCCACTCCATGTCCATGGCGATAAAGGGATCATCTTCGACAATCAGCAATGTCCGTTGTTGTGCCATTTTTTTTCTTTCAGTTTGAATCAAATTTATCATGAATGGTCTTGGTGGCACGACAACGAACAAACTTTCACAACGGTTCCGGGGCGTCTTCAAAGATGGGTAATAAAGTGTGAACTCAAAAGCCAAGGCGAAAACGGTTTCAGATCAGCAATCGCCAATTAGCGCTCGGAGGAGTTTCGGGAAAAACCGACATGCGCGAACCGGCACTGCGTTCGAACTGCCTGTTTCATTTCCGGTTTGGATTCAAAGCTGTGGATTTGCCGGCATATTCAAAGATAATGCCTGGTTCAAAGACACTGCCTGGCCAGAGGCAAATTGCGCTCTGCGGTGGAAGGTTGTTCGCGCGCTGCCCAATAGAATGCACAGCCACTGCCTCCGAACCTCATTTGATATGCAGCCATACCACCGTTCAGACCCATGAACTCTACCAGTTCTTTTCTCGCTGTTCCGAAAACAGCAAATAAGCCCAAAACTTGCAAATGCTTTGGAACTTATTCGCGAGTCGTTTGTTCTGTTGGTAACGCCACGCACGATGTCGAACCCGGCGTGTAGTTATACAAAACGATACAACAAATGGAGAATGCCTCATGAAACGCATTATCGCAACAACTGCAATGACGCTCATGCTGTCCACATCAGCCTTTGCTGCAGCTCACACAACAGCACTGCAGCCTTATTCGGTTGAGCAGCAGGGCGATATTTACGCTTCTGAATTCATCGGAATGCGTGTCTATGCGGCTGAAAAAGATTTTGACAGCTTCAATGCCGAAACAATGCTGGAAGCAGATGCTGAACAGGAATGGGATGACATCGGCGAAATCAATGATGTGATCCTCAGCCGTGACGGCCAGGTGAAAGCTGTGATTATCGGTGTTGGTGGATTTATCGGCATCGGCGAAAAAGATGTTGCCGTGGAAATGTCCAGCATCAAGATGGTCAGCGAAAAAGATGACCCAGACGATTTCTTTTTGGTCGTAAACACCAACAAGCAGGGTCTGACCGATATGGAAACCTATGCCCGCGTTGCCGTGACGGACCGCGAGCAGGAAGTTGAAACCGACGTCGACGTCAAGAAAGAGCGGGTGATGTCTGAAGAAAAAACAGACGCCGATCGCATGATGGACGGCGAGCGTCGGATGCTTATGGCACCCGAAGTTACCCGTGAAGGCTACGGTGTTTCTTCGTTCGAAGAACTGACCACGGAAGATCTGACCGGCGCACGCGTTTACGGCGCGAAAGATGAAGATGTCGGCGAAATCGACAAACTGATCGTTGACGACAGCGGCCAGATCACGAAAGCGATCCTGGGTATCGGTGGCTTCCTTGGTATTGGCGAACGCAAGATTGCTGTCACGCTTGATGAATTGAGCATCCTGCGCGAAACCGATGGCTCGGCGTTCCGTGTCTATATCGATGCCAGCAAAGAACAGCTCGAAGCTCAGCCTGAATATGAAGGCTAATTCGACCTAAATTTGTCGTGTATGACGGCCGCTCCTCGGAGCGGCCGTTCTGCGTTCGGGGAGTGGCCCCACCCCTTTACTGGAAATCATTCGTCAAATCTGGATTCAATAACTCGCCACATGAAATCGATTTAACATTTGTGCATCGGCACAACGGCAATCCGGGTCGCGCAAAATCCTGATCGCGTCGGCGGTGGCGTCAAGATTATTATGGCCCGTTCCAAATTCATGCCGCCGGGGCCAAGGCGTCGGGGACCTCGAATTGAGATAACATGCTGAGCGGGCACAGGGTCTCTTGGAACTCGCGACATGAGTCTGCAGGCGATCCGGGCGCATTAATACCCTTTCAGGTTTGCCATCCGGTGTTTATTTCGCTTGGGGGCGCGCGGCAGCAAGATTGAATGGATGAGGCTATTTCCCACACGGTGCTCACTTGATGTGCCTCAGCTTGCACTGGCCTTGTGAAACACGCCAGTCCTGGCTGCTGAGGCAGCCTTCTCTATTGCGCTGTCAACGCGCAAATGCGCTGTATTGGTGGCGCCGGGTCACAGTGAAGCAAACTGAGGGTGTGGATCCGCGGCTCATTTTTATGAGAAAGGTATGGCAGTACGAGACGTTGTGAAGCTGTGACTTGTGCGCACGGGCTCGCGCGCCGAGGTCCTCTTCAATGCTAACGATACGATGCGGTGATGCGTATATGTTTGGCCGATGCTGTCCGGTGGGCCTGTAGGGGGAGGGGCACAACCGAAGGCCGTGTTTGCGCGCACGCCACATATGTCCGTTGAACTCCTCTCTTGTGGTTATCAGGACAGCGGCGCTAAGTTTGCCTCTGTGACCCACACGTAACCCCGGACTAAAAATTCTATCTACTCATGAAGTGCTGAAGGATATGGGCTTTGCTGAAATCTGCCCGATGCGCGTCACGAGGTGGGAAGCTGCCGCTTGGTTGCCCGGATTACCTGATCTTAATTGGGATCGTCAGGGATACTCTTGGACAAATAATTCCCAGGGAAATTTGTGCATGCACAAAAAAACCCCCGCCATGGCGGGGGTTTTTTTGTGGCTCGTAGGATCTGCTGCGTTGTGCGCAGGAAACGTGCCTGCGGTTCGGTATCAGCCTTTGTCCGGGCTCAGCATAGCCTGCTGAGAATTGGCAGCGTTCTGCTGGGCAGCGGGCGCAACTGCTTCGACAAAAAGGTTGCCGTCGTTGGCAAAGAACCATTTGAAATCAGGGTTGGCCAAGGCCATATCGGGTTGCACTTTGACGCATTTGCCGACTGCTACAGGAAGGGATTTCTCAAATTTCGAAACGGCATCGTCAAGGCGAGTATAAAGGCGTTCTTCGCATGTATTATAGTTAGCGAAAACCTGAACCGGCTCAGGAGACTCCTTGCACACGCCAAGCATATGAGAGCAACTTACAAGAAAGATGGCAAACAATTCGGTCATGGCAGTTCTCCAAAATGGCGTTTCATGGTGTTGTTGCAATGTTAACGGACGCAGCGCGCATTCGTTCCATGAATTGATAAAAAAATGAGGTCGGGAATAATTCCTCCTTTCAACTATCTTTATAGGTAGCAGCAGTGGAACTTTTCTCGATCAACCACGTTTCTATCTCCAAGAGCGCGCATATTTCGGCGCTGTGACTGCATTCCGCAGTCATTAAGAAAGGGACGTAATGAAAAAATCATTGTTCATCACAGGCATGCTGACCTCCTGTGCATATGTCCTTCTGGCGATGTCGCTGGCTATGGGTCAAACCCCCCTGACCCAGGATGCCATTGAAGCAGCAACGCCAGGACAAACTCTTCTGCTCAAACAAGAAGAGGGGTCAGCACCCAATTCAGAAACAGGGTCAGAAACAGGGTCAGAAGCAGGGCCAAAAGCAGAGCATGAAGGACCTTCAGCGCTGGTTGCCCGTGTGCAGATCGCATTGGACCGGGCCGGATTTTCGGTCGGTGTGATTGACGGTTTCGCAGGCGATAATTATGCGAGCGCGCTGGTCGGCTTTCAATCTGTCAATCAGCTTGAGGTAACCGGAACCGTCACACCAGAAACCTGGGAGTTGCTCGTTGCGAGTTTTGGCGACGCGGTGATGCAGACCTACACACTCACAGCGGAAGATCTGGCTATGGATTATATTGCCGAGGTGCCAAGTGATTACAGTGAGAAGGCGAAACTGAAGGCGCTCAGCTATACAAGTCCAGTCGAGATGCTGTCAGAGCGGTTCCATATGGATGAAAATTTCCTGCGCGCGCTCAATCCCTCGGCTACTTTTGCAAATGTCGGCGAGGTCCTGCTCGTCGCAAGTCCGATGCGGCCGATCGAGAACGCAAGCGTCAAACGCATTATTGTCGATGGGAAGAATGGCCGGGTTCAAGCCTATGATGCAGAAGGGCTGCTGGTAGCCATGTATCCGGCCACTGTGGGAAGCGAGAGTACCCCTAGCCCGTCGGGAACCCACGAGGTTGTCGCAGTCGCGGAAAACCCGACCTATACCTATAATCCGAAAATCAATTTCACCCAGGGTGATAATAAAGAGGTCCTGACCATTGCAGCAGGCCCGAATGGCCCGGTCGGCTCGATATGGATTGATCTGTCGAAACCGACCTATGGAATTCACGGCACGCCCGATCCGTCAAAGATTGCCAAAACACAGAGCAATGGTTGTGTGCGGCTGACGAACTGGGATGCCGCAGAACTGGCCAAACTCGTCTCTACCGGTACGATTGTAGAGTTTCTCGAAGGTTCCTGATGCGAAATGATCGCCTCAGTACACTTGTTCTGGTCGCGTTGCTGGTGGTTGCACCAATGCCCCTTGCTGCAACCGAAGCGGTGCCGCTCCCAACCAGCAAACCGCTAGCCGGCAACGCGCCAGACACCCTTCAGCCTCCAGTTTCAGTTGGCTCCATGAAACCGGTTTCCAAACCGCAGGTGGAGACAGATACAGAGCCAGAAGCAGAGACCGAGGCAGAAGCAGAGACCGAGGCAGAGGCAGAGGCAGAGGCAGAAACTGGATCAGAGGCAGAGACTGTGCCATCGGTTCAGGAGGAGAAACTGCCCTCAAATGCCCTGACACCGGCCTCAATTCTTGAGGCTGTGAAGACCGAAGCTGCCACCGCATCCGCCTGTCAAGCGGATCTGAAAGCATTGGGCGTGCAATTCACAGCGCTCGATCCGATCATTGCAGAAGGCGGTTGCGGAATTGCATATCCGGTCACCCTGACAGCGTTGCCTGGAGGCGTCACACTCAGCGAAACAGCGACCTTGTCCTGCCCGATGGCAGTCGCCCTTGCCAAATGGGTGAAACAGAGTGTTGCCCCGCTTTCAAAGCTCTATCTGCAGGAACCCTTGTCCGGGATCGGCATCAGCACGTCGTATCAGTGCCGCATGCGCAATGGAGTGACAGATTCCAAGCTCAGCGAACATGCGTTTGCCAATGGGCTGGACGTGCATTTCTTCGAAGCCGGAAAGGCCGGCCGCATTGCGGTGGTGGAACGCAATATCAATTACGACAAATCAGCTTCTTTTCAAGCCGCGATACGCGGGGCGGCCTGCGCTTATTTCACGACGGTTCTGGGGCCGATGACGAATGCTGCCCATGCCAATCACTTTCACCTCGACATGCGCGCGCGTAAAGGTGGCTTCCGGCTGTGTGAATAAAGCCCGAGGGTGCTTATCGCAGTACTCCGTTGGCGCGCATTTTCAAGGCGTAGAGCCACAGCACCAGTGCAATGACAAATATGAAGGCGGAAAAATAGATCGCTTCGGCTCCGACAACCTCCTGCATTTTTACCTCTGCCAGAACAAAATTGTGGAACGAAGTTACCATCATGGCAAAAAATGACAGTCCGAGCACCGGCGCTGCCCATCTGGTGCGAAACAGCAACAGCACTGAGCCAGCGACGCCGAACCATACTGCTACAGCCCAGCTGCCCTGTACCCAAACAGGAAAGCTCTGAAAATAAGTCAGCTGCTCCGGCGTAAACTGGGTGAGGTAGTCTGCATTTTTTGTCTGCGTCATAAAATAGTCAAACGCGCCCATCGCGTTCCATAGCAGGGTGGCGAGGCCGACAATCCATAAATGCCAAGGGGTCTTCATGGTGATGCTCCTTCGTGCGGCTGTTCTGCGTTGCAATCCGTTCGACGGGGATTTTTCAGCATAGCGGAACCCGGATCTGCTGAAATTATCAGCCGAATTTTTGATCCGATTCTATTTCTGCGCGCATTATAGCAAGCTCGGCGGTGAAATAAACGGGCCAAAGTTCACGGCCGGGCTGATCGGGGGCCTCGACACCAGCAAGAGGCCGGGGGAAGGAAGTTTTAAATCTCCAATTCAGCAACAAGGGCCGCCCAACTGGCACCGTGCATGTCGCGGTCATGAATCGAGCCCTGGACCTGGGGCCGGTCGAGGCTGAATTTTATGACATTCAGGGAGGGAATGTCGAAGCGTTGCAGCTTTGAGGGATCGGTCCGCAGCAGGGTGGCAATGCGTTCGGTGGACAGAGCCGATCCGACATGAGTGTATGCATCGCTCGAGCCGCAGAAAATATCGATGGTAAGCTTGAACGGTCCGGCGTTCTTGGAGCGGACTTTTTCCACTAAGTGTCCCAGTTCAGCCACGGCCAACCTCAAGCGTTTCCAGAGCAAATGCATCCATCGGATGATCAAGTTCCATGACATGGTTGAGACAGAATTCATAGACAGGCCCAACCGGAACTTCCGCCGGGGAAAACTGGAACGCAAAGGTGGGCTGTTCTTCTTCCCGTGTCAGCGGATGATGCAGCAGATAGGGATTGAGGATCTTGCCGATTTCCTGGGCCATTGCCATGGTGCTGGCAGTGACAAAGCCCATCACGCCAATTTCTGTGGGCCGGTAATTGGTGTTTTCCGGCTCCAGCGCGCCAAAGGTCGCGTTCTTGCCGATGAGGCGTAGTTCGATGGTAAAATCTTCCTCTGCAAGTCCCAGTCGGTCGATGGCCTTCTCCCGGCTTTTCTGAACGATATCATCAGCCCATTGTTGAGCCTGATCGACATAGCGTTTGTCGCGCAACAGGGCAAAAGCCATGATCTGATAGCCGGCGATGCGCGCACCTTCCAGCTTTACCGTATAGCGTTGTGAGGGAACCCATTGTGCCCCGGTGGCGCGCACGCTTTTGGTGTCAATTGCCTCGTAGTGCGCATTGGTGACATCGAGATGGCCACCTGGCTCATAAAGAATAAAGGGATCGGCATTTTCGTAGAGCATGTGGGCAGACACGGTGTGCGGGCTGGCATTCGCTCCGTCAGCGGTGGGCGTGATGGTAAAGCCATCGGTGTCGAAATCGATCAGCACTACGCCGGATTGCGGATTGCTGGCGCAGAGCGCGCCGCATTCGCCGATCTTGGCGCCGTGCCAGGCAGCGCCGGGATGACAGCCCTGCATCAGCGGCAAGGCGGCAATGATGGCGGTGTCGGTTGTGCGTCCTGCAATGATGATATCCGCGCCGGTGTTGATGGCGGCCTGGATCTGCTCCGCGCCGGCCAGTGCGACGATGTTGGTGAAGTTTTCAATGGCATCGGCCGACAGGTCGGGCGCCGGGCTGAGCGGATGCAGCTTTCCACTGTTAAAGGCGGTTGTCACAATGGCGGCCTGTTGCGAGGAGCGCAGAACCGCGATTTTCAAGCTCTGTCCCAGCTCCGCAGCAATATCTCTGGTGATTTCCAGCAGCCAGTCCACGGCACTGTCGGTGCCGCAGGTTCCCGCTGTGCCGATAACCAGCGGCACGCCCGCCTCGGCGCGCGCTTCCATGAGGCCCTTCCATTCCAGCCGTGTCGAGGCGCGGGAATATTTCGAGACGCCGCGGCCCAGATAGGATGGGCCGGAATCTGTCGAGCCGCCGTCGATGGCAATGAGGTCCGGCTTTGCGGCAATGGCCCGGGCCATCGCCTCCTTGTCATAGCCAAGACCAAGTGCACCGGAGGGGATGAGAATGCGTGTCATTTTTTCAATCCGTAATAGCCTGTGGTTTCTTCAATACTTTGCGCAGGAACATGGGAGCAACGAAGCCACCAATGGCTGCAACCCAGAGCCCGATTGCGATGGGCGTGGAAAACAGGAAACTCCAGTCGCCGTCTGACAACACCATCGCCCGGCGCAGGGAATCTTCCATCTGATTGCCCAGCAGAATGCCCAGAATCACCGGAACTGTCGGGATGTCCAGCTTGCGCAGAAAATAACCCAGAATACCAAAGCCGACCATCAGCAGCAAATCGAAATAGCTGCCGGACAAAGAGTAGATACCAACAAAGGAAATCATGGTGACACCTGGCAGCAGCACCCAGGCCGGCACCTGTAACACATAGACGAAGATCTTGACCAGCGGCACATTCATGACGAGCAGCACAACATTGGAGATGAGCAGTGAGGCGATCAGCCCCCAGACAACTTCCGGCCGGTCGGCAAACAGGGTTGGGCCGGGCGTGATGTTGAGGGTCATCAGCAGGGCCAGCAGCACTGCTGTTGTGCCGGAACCAGGGACGCCAAGCGTCAGCATCGGCACAAGAGCACCGCCTGCCGCGGCATTGTTGCCGGCTTCAGGCGCGGCAACACCGCGTGGATTGCCCTTGCCAAAAGAATCCGGGTCCTTGGAAACCGCCTTTTCCGCCATATAGGCCATGAAGCTGCCAAGCGAGGCACCGGCACCGGGCAGAACACCTGCGAAAAAACCGATAAAGGTGGAGCGGATCATGGTCCAGAAACTGTCCAGAATCATTTTGACGGGTATCGTCACCTTTTCAAGTTTGACGCCAATAGCTGTGTCCCTGCCGTGGCTTTCGATGAAAAAGAACACTTCGGCAATCGCAAACAGGCCGACAATGGCGACCAGAAAATCCACGCCATCCATAAGGTGGAGATTGCCATAGGTAAAGCGCGGCATGCCGGACGTATTGTCGAGGCCGATCATGGCAATGCCAAGCCCGAGACAGGCGGCAATTGCGGATTTCGCCTGATTGTTGGAGGCCATGCCGCCAAGTGTGCAAAAGGCGAGCAGATAAAGCGCGAAATACTCCGCCGGCCCAAACAGATAGGCGACGCGGGCAAGCAGCGGAGCAAGAATGATGAGGCCGATGGTTGCCAGAAATGCACCAACGAAAGAGGATACACCAGACAGTACAAGCGCATCCCCGGCCTTACCCTGCCTGGCCATCGGATAGCCATCCAGCGTTGTCATCAGCGCGGGCTCATCGCCGGGAATGTTGAGCAGGATCGAGGAAATACGCCCGCCATACATGGCGCCGTAATAGACGCTTGTCATCAGCACCAGCGCCGATGTGGCGTCCAGCCCCAGGGTGAAGGTGATGGGGATCAGAATGGCCACACCGTTAGACGGCCCCAGACCGGGCAGGGCACCGATAATGGTGCCCAGAAAGCAGCCGATAATGGCGAGCATCAGCGTAAAGGGCGTGAAGGCAACACTGAAACCCAGTGCAAGATTGGCGAGTGTTTCCATGAAAATTTATCCGAGAAAGCCTTTGGGAAAGGCAAACAGCCCGAGACCCAGCGCGTATTTGAACAGTATGAACAGACCAATCGACAAGCCAGCCCCGGTGAGCAGTGCAGGCACTGCGCGTGGGCTGATCTGATAGCTGAGAATGGCCGCGGCGATGAAAGTCGGGGCGATGAAACCCAGCGGCTTAAGCGCATAGGCATAGAAGATGAGGGTGAGAACCGCGATGCCGAGCAGAACAAAGGTGCGCGATGCCGGCCAATCGGGGTCCGGGTCGGGTTTTACAATCAGCACCAGGGCGCTGATCATTGTGACGGCGCCGATCAGGATCGGGAAAGATTTGGACCCGACCGGATCGGACAGAAAACTGGCCTGAATCTGAAAGGCGCTCGCAATATATGCGAGCGCCACTCCGAATATGACCAGACCAAAAATCCGGTCAGATGCCATTACTGAATGACCCCAATGTCTTTCGACAATTGCGCAACCTCAGAGACCAGGCCATCGACATAGCTCTGGAAGTCACCGCCGACTTTGGTGAAAGGTGCCAGGCCATTGTCAACCATCGCCTGCTTCCACTGATCGGATGCGGCCACCTTGGCCAGGCGGTCAGCCCAGGTATCGAAAACCTCGTCGCTGACGCCTTTGGGAATATAAAGGCCGCGCCAGTTGACGGCGACCACATCAAATCCCTGCTCCTTGGCTGTCGGAATATCCTCAAAGCCGGGCACACGTTCTTCGGTGAGAACGGCCAGTACACGCACTTCACCGGATTTCAGAAAGCCAACAATTTCCGACATATCGCCGGTCATCGCCTGAGTGAAACCGCCAATGGTCTGGGTGATGGCGTCTGCACCACCGTCAACACCGATATATTTGATTTTGGTGATGTCTGTGAAACCGGCACGCTGCAGGATCATAAGCGGTTTGAGATGATCAAAGCCGCCCACTGCCGAACCACCGGCAAAAGCAACGGAACCCGGATCTGCCTTGATGGCATCAACCAGATCACCAAGGCTTTGGAATTTTGAATCCGCGCTGACAACAATCACACCCGGATCAGCGCCAATGGCACCGACAAAACGGACCTGATCGGCGGTCGCGCCGCCATAGGCATTCTGTGCCAGCCGTGTGGTTGTCGCAGAGGATGCAGCGATAATCAGATCGGGATCGGTATTGCGCTCATTGACTACGGTGCTGTAGGCGAGGCCGCCACCGGCACCGGCCATGTTTGTCACCTGAATAGGTTCATCCACAGCCTTGATATCATACATGATTTTGCCGATCTGTCGGCAGGTGAAGTCCCAGCCGCCGCCGGGGTTGGCCGGAGCAATACATTCAGCCGCGAAAGCGGATGTAAGCATCCCGATGCTGAGGAATGCTCCTACAGCGGTTGATTTGATTATTTTCATAGTTCTCTCCCTGTTTCGACAAAACACCTGTTTTGTTGAACGGGGACCATGCCAGCACACCCAACGGACTTCAAGCAGGTTGTGAAAAGTTTTGCCGGGTGGAAATGCGTAGACGTTGCTGTATCCGTGGCTTTGAGAGGGTCGTGCCAACTGTCTCATGTGAATGGGCGGCCGCAATTGCATTGACCGTAGTGAAAGGCCGTTGGCAGGGAAATCTGTTGGGTATAGGACTTGGCGGAACAGATGTCGGGCGGTGCAAGTTTCCATGGAATTTTTCTATATTTTTCTCAGCTTCGCACTGGGCGGAATTCTGAAAGGGGCGACCGGGGCAGGGGCACCGATCGTGGCTGTGCCGATCATCACCCTGTTTTACGATGTGCCTACGGCGGTGACGATTTTCGTGATCCCAAACCTTCTGTCCAATCTGTGGCAGGTCTGGGCTTATCGCCGCGACCAGTTGCCGCCGGCGCTGAGTTACCGGCTTGCCGGAACCGGGCTGGTAGGCGCCGCTATCGGTACCGTTATGCTGGCCTATCTGCCGACAGATTTTCTGACCATGATGGTCGGGGTTCTGGTGGTCGCCTATATCGGATTCCGCCTCGCAAAACCGGACTGGAAGCTGGAATATGCCGCCGCCTTGCGGATTGTCCTGCCGGTTGGCACGGTGGCCGGCGTGTTGCAGGGCGCGGTGGGTATTTCCGCACCTGTTTCCCTGACGTTTTTGAATGCCATGAAGCCGGAGCGCAGGCAGTTCATCGCCACGATTTCGTTGTTTTTCATCTCCATGGCGGCGGCACAACTGCCGGTGATGATCGGTTTCGGGCTGATGACCATGGAACGGTTCTGGATCAGTTGTCTGGCGCTTGTTCCGCTGATGGCGTTCATGCCGCTTGGCGCGCTGATCGCGCGCTATGTTCCACGCGGTGTGTTTGACAAGATTATTCTGGTGATGCTGGGGTTTATTGCTGTGCAATTGATTGCAGATGTGATTGCCGGCGGCTGATCGCGTTTTAAAGGCCTAACGAATTTCATGAACACTCCCTTTCTGAAAGAGATTGTGTTGGCATTTCCCGGCACAGAAGCATGGCTGGATACTGAACTTCTGTCGGTCAGAGAGAGCGATCCACTGGCGGCGTGGTTTGCGGTTTCGGATCTGGCGGCGGCCAGTGTCGGCATGGCCGGATTGATGGTGGCTGGCCTGACAGGCACGCGCGGCGCGGTGCGGGTGGACCGGTTTCTGGCTTCCCTCTGGTTCGGCATGACGTTGCGGCCGCTGGGCTGGGACCTGCCGCCGGTGTGGGACCCGATTGCCGGCGATTATCAAACATCGGATGGCTGGATCAGGCTGCACACCAATGCGCCGCATCACAGGCGGGCAGCCCTTTCGGTGCTCGGCGAGGTGGAGAACCGGACCGCGCTTGCACCGCTTGTCGCCGAATGGAATGCAGAGGAACTGGAGGCTGCGGTGGTAGCTGCCGATGGTTGCGCTGCCACGATGCGCAGTATCGAGGCCTGGGCGAACCACCGGCAAGGGCAGGCTGTTGCCACAGAGTCGCTGGTGCACTGGCAGCAGAGTGGCGAGAGCGTGCCGAAGCCAGCTCCACTGGCCGGGCTTAAAGTGCTGGATCTGACCCGGGTTCTGGCAGGCCCCGTGGCAACGCGGTTTCTGGCCGGATACGGTGCCCGGGTGCTGCGCCTGGATCCGCCATTCTGGGAGGAAGGGGCCGTGGTGCCGGAGGTGACGCTTGGCAAACATTGCGCCGGACTGGACCTTGGTTCGGCCACAGACCGTGCAGTGTTTGATGCGCTGGTCAAATCCGCAGATGTGCTGGTGCATGGCTACCGGCCAGGGGCGCTGGAAGGGCTGGGCTATGAAAGTGAACGGCTGCGCACGCTCAATCCCGGTCTGATCGATGTTTCGCTGAATGCATATGGCTGGACCGGTCCATGGGCCGGCCGGCGCGGATTTGACAGTCTGGTGCAGATGAGCAGCGGCATTGCCGAATACGGCATGGCGCAAAGCGGTGCTGAAAAGCCGGTGCCTCTGCCGGTGCAGGCGCTGGATCACGCCACCGGTTATCTGATGGCGGCAAGTGTGCTTTATGCCCTGCAGGCGCGCAACACCACGGGCAGGGTTCTGTCAGCGCGCCTCTCGCTGGCGCGCACCGCGCATTTGCTGGCGCAAAGCAAACGCACAGAGCCCGGCGCGCCAGCGAGAGGCGAAGCGGACAGCGATCTGGCCGACGCGGTTGAACACACCGGATGGGGCTTGGCACGGCGGGTGCGTTTTCCGCTTTCCATTGACAGGCTGCCAGTGGCGTGGCGCATTCCCGCCGGTCAGTTGCGCCGTTCACCGCCGCAATGGGGATAGGCTTGGCGCTATCCAGAAGAGGGAACATGCCGCAGTATTTCAATGAATTCGGTCAACCGATAGGTGCGGAGATTGCTGGCTGGGCCGGCTGCAAGCCGCCGTCAGAAGTGGCGATGGAGGGGCGGTTCTGCCGCCTTGAGGCCCTGAATGCAGCGCGCCATGGCGGTGATCTGTTCAAAGCCTACCAGCAGGACAGCAATGGCAGTCTTTGGACCTATATGGCGTCAGGCCCGTTCGACACTGAAGTTGCGCTGACAGAATGGATTGCAGCACAGGCCCAAGGCAGAGACCCGCTGTTTTATGCCATCATCGAGCGCGCTAACGGCAAGGCGGTGGGCATGGCGAGCTACATGCGCATGATGCCGCGATCCGGTGTGATTGAAGTGGGTAACATTGCTTATTCACCGTTGCTGCAACGCACGGCGCTTGCCACAGAAGCCATGTTTTTGATGATGGTTCATATTTTTGATGACCTTGGATACCGCCGCTATGAGTGGAAATGCGACAGTCTGAACGGGCCTTCACGCCGTGCGGCTGAGCGTTATGGCTTTACCCATGAAGGGATATTCCGTCAGGCCCTGGTCTATAAGGGCCGCAACCGGGATACTGCCTGGTTCTCGGTTCTCGACCGGGAATGGCCGACACTCAAAAAGGCCTATACTTCCTGGCTTGACCCGGAGAATTTTAGCAGCAGCGGACAGCAGAAGAACAGGCTTGCCGATCTGATCGCTGCTCTGCGCCATAATGAGACGCCGGAGCGCTGAGCGGTAATGTTAACAGTGCCTGGTTTCGCTGTTGCGCAGGCGTTCCAGCCGTTGTGCATTGGGGCAAAAGGATGGTGGCCTTGCATCAATGTGGTCTGCGGCCAGCCATTTTCTGCAGTCAGATGTGGCCTGACAGCCAAGGCAGGCAGACATGGCGGCGCGCAAATCCTGTTCAGCGGCACGGGCGATATCCCCGCCGATGCCGACCGAAGTGCGTTCCATCATCTGTTCCAGCAATTCAAGCTTTTCTCCGGTTTTCCTGAAAAAATCCATTGTCTCCATCCCATTCGATTATGGGGTGCAGCTTACCTCGCTGAAGCGGGCGCGCCTTGACTTCGATCAATAGAAAATTAGCGGTAAGGTGGCGACATATCGGCCATGTTGTGGCGGCTGGTAAACAAGACAGCGGACGTTGTTTTCCACAAACCTTAAGGTGCATTTCCGATAAATTGACAGATTGTCGACAATCGACAATAGTTGAAATGTTCAATTTTACCCCTGTTACCTTTGACACGGAGACCTTCATGCTCAAATCAATCACAACAAAACTGGCCGCCTTTCTGGTTGCCGTTACTGCGCTGTTTGCCGCCGCTGGCGCTGGAACGGCTCAGGAAACATCCACATGGGACGCCATCAAGGAGCGCGGTAGCCTGCGCATTGGCGTCACTCAGGCACCGCCCTGGTTTTACAAGGAACTTGGCGCTGATGAATGGACCGGCCTTGGCTCGTCTGTCGGCAAGGCGATGGCCGCTGAACTGGGTGTCGAATTCGAACCGGTTGAAGTGACTTGGGGCACGGCAATTGCCGCATTGCAAGCCAACAAGATCGACATCATGTTCGTACTGGACGCGACCCCGACGCGGGCGCTTGCGATCGACTTTCCGGCCCAGCCACTGCTGTATTATGCGCTGGCGGTTCTGGCCGATGATGACATGAAAATCGAAACCTGGGCTGATCTCAACACGGACGACATGAAACTGGCCGTCACCCAGGGCACAACCATGGACACCTACGTCACCAAATATCTCGACAAGGCGGAGATTCTGCGCTTTCCCTCAAATGGGGAATCTGTTGCAGCGTTCCAGTCGGGCCGGGTGAAAGCAGTTTCGCTGTTCCATCCGCCGTTGATTGCAATGCGCAAGCAGATCGGCCGGGGCCAGATTGTGCTGCCATCGCCAGTGCGCCAGTCAGCCTCATCTGCCGGTGTACGCCGCGAAGCTGACAAGACATTTCGCGACTGGGTCAGCACTGCAATCGCGTATTACTACTCAACGGGCCAGACTCAAGTCTGGTACGAGGACTTCCTCACCGAATTCGGTGTTGATCCTTCGTCCGTGCCTGCCGTGCGCCGCGAAGAATGGTAAACCTGTAACCAACTGCAAGTCTGTCACCGGCAGGCGGAGCACGCTTCGCCTGCCGCTTTTCAACCCGAATATCAGGACCTGAACTTTGGGATATGAATGGGATTTTGGCATCGTCTTCAGGGATTTTGACCTGTTGATGCTGGGCCTCTTGAATACGCTCAAAGTCACCGGACTGGCGCTGCTGTTCGGTGTGCCCCTGGGCCTGTTTCTGGCGCTGTGCCGGCTTTATGGCGCAAAGCTGGTCAGTGTGCCTGTCGGGATACTGATCGAGTTTCTGCGCTCGACGCCGCCGATTGCACAATTGTTCTGGTTCTTCTTTGCGATGCCGATTCTGTTCGGTGTTGAAATCGATCCGTTCGAGGCGTCGGTGCTGACTTTCTCGCTGCAATCCTCAGCGTTTTTTGCCGAAGTGTTCCGCGGCGGCATCGTGTCGATCGATGACGGCCAGTGGGAAGCAGCGAAGGCCATCGGCATGGATCGCAACGCATCGCTGCGCCGCATCATTCTGCCGCAGGCGGTGAAGCGCATGATCCCGGCCTTTCTGGAACGCGCCATCGAATTGATGAAAACCACCACCCTGGTCAGCACCATCTCCTATGCGGATCTGCTGTATCAGGCGAATAGTATTGCCCAGTCCACCTACCGCTCGCTGGAGGTGTTCACGATTGCCGCCGGGATTTATTTCATCGTCATTTTTGCCTGTTCGATGGGCGTGCGCGTGCTTGAACACCGTCTTGGCAAAACCGGCGAAATGACGCAGGGATGAGGGCGGCCTGATGGAATATAATTGGGATTTCTCAGCGGTTTACACCAACTGGTATCTGTTGCTGATCGGTTTGAAGAACACCATTATTCTGGCCATTGTCTGCCTGGGTCTGGGGCTGTTTTTCGGTCTGTTTGTGGGGGCAGCGCGCTATTCGTCAAAGCGCATCTTCAACTGGCCTGCCACGGCCTTTGTCGAGGTTTTCCGCAACACGCCGGTGTTGGTCCAGATCATGTGGTTCTTCTTTGCGTTCCCCATTATCGCGCCGTTTGATATCAATGCCTTCACCGCTGCCGCACTTGGGCTGACACTGAACACGATTGCGTTTTCATCGGAGATTTACCGGGCGGGCATCCAGTCGATTCACAAGGGTCAGTGGGAGGCTGCAAAAGCGCTGGGAATGAATTATCTGCAGCAGATGCGGCGCGTCATTCTGCCGCAGGCAATCCGGCGCATGGTGCCGGCATTCATGAACCGGGCGGTGGAACTGATCAAGATGACGTCGCTGGCCTCGGTGATTGCCTATGGCGAGTTGATGCATCAGGCCAAGACGATTTCAACAATCGCCTTCAACCCGATTGAAATGTACACCAGCGTTGCCCTTATTTTCTTTGTCATGATCTATCCGCTGGCGCTTCTGGTGCGGCGCCTGGAAGTCAAGACAAAGGTCCGGAGTTAAGCCATGACCGAAGTGCTGAAGATTGAAAATCTGCAGAAGAATTTTGACGGTGTGACAGTGCTGGATGGCATCGATCTGAGCGTCAACAAGGGCGAGACCATTGTTGTGATAGGTGCCTCGGGTTCCGGAAAATCCACGATGCTGCGCTGTGTGAATTTCATGGAAATTCCGAGCGGCGGGCAGATCAGCCTGAATGGAACGCCTGTCGGCAAATCTTCAGGTGAGAGCGTCGCCTATTCGGAAAAAGAGCTGACCGGGCTGCGCGCCCGGGTCGGCATGGTGTTTCAGCATTTCAATCTGTTTCCGCATATGAGCGTTCGGGAAAATGTCATGGAAGGCCCGAAAACGGTGCTGAAATGCAGTGCCGAAGAATGCGCGCGGCGCGCCGACCAAAATCTTGAAAAGGTGGGGCTGGCGTGGAAAGCGGATGCTTATCCTTCGCAATTGTCCGGTGGACAGCAGCAGCGCGTCGCCATTGCCCGGGCGCTGGCCATGGAGCCGGAAATCATGCTGTTCGACGAGGCCACATCGGCGCTTGATCCCGAACTTGTCGGCGAAGTTTTGCAAACCATGAAAGAACTCGCCGATGACGGCATGACGATGCTGATTGTCACCCATGAGCTGGGCTTTGCCTACACCGTTGCCGACCGGGTGCTGTTCTTGTCGGGTGGCAAAATACTGGAACAGGGGGCACCGGAAGCGGTTCTCATCAATCCGACACAGGAAGGCACCAAAAACTTCCTGCGTGGTCATGGATCTTTTCGCCTGCCCGAACCGAATTTGGATTAGGAACAAACCTATGGATACTGCTTTGCCAATGTCTGAAAAACCGTCTGCTACAACTCACGATGCCGATGATGATGTGCGCAACCAGGACATCATGATATACATCAATGGCAACATCCTGCATCGCAGTGAGGCGAAGGTGTCGGTGTATGATGCCGGCTTCATGCTGGGCGATGGCATGTGGGAGGGTATGCGGCTCTATAACGGCACATGGGCGTTTTTCGATGAGCATATGGATCGCCTGTTCAACAGCTGCAAAGCGGTGTCGATCGACATTGGCATGGACCGGGCAGGCATCGCGGATGCGATGCGCCGCACGGCCGAGGCAAATAATATGCACACTGACGTGCATTGCCGGCTGATGGTGACGCGCGGGTTGAAGGCCAAGCCGTTTCAGCACCCCGGACTGTCGCGCTCCGGGCCAACCGTAGTGATTGTCATGGAGCATTCCAAACCGGTTGACCGCTTGCAAAGCCGGGGCATTCGTCTGGCCAGTGTTGCCCAGGTGCGCGGTCTGCCGCATTCGCAGGACGCCAAATTCAACTCCCACTCGAAGTTGAACTGCGTGATTGCCTGTCTGCAGGCCGAAGCTGCCGGAGCTGATGAGGCGCTGATGCTGGACCCGCATGGCTTCGTTAACACGACGAATGCCTGTAATTTCTTCATTGTCCGCAATGGACAGGTCTGGACCTCGACCGGAGACTATTGCATGAACGGCGTGACGCGCCAGAAGGTGATTGATCTGTGCCGTGCCAATGACATTCCGGTTTTTGAAAAAAACTATTCACTCTACGAGACCTATAGTGCGGACGAGGCATTTCTGACCGGTACGTTCGGTGCCCAAACGCCAGTTCGCGAAATTGACTGCAAGCGGATCGGCCGTGACGGGCAGGCCGAGGGTGCCGGGCCCATGACCCGCCGCATTCGTGATCTATATAAGCAACTGATTGCTGACCACACAGGATAAAACAGTGTCGGCCCTAGGGAATTTGGAACCAGTTGCTGATGAAACCAGACGCGGCCAGATTGTGCGTCGGCTGCGCCAGTTGATTGTCAATGGCAATGTTTCTCCCGGTGAACGGCTGACGGAAACCAGGCTGGCGACGCAGCTGGGGGTCAGCCGCGCGCCCCTGCGCGAGGCCATTCGCGAATTGGTGGAAAGCGGGCTGGTAGAAAGCACACCCTATAAGGGTCTGTTTGTCCGCAGCGTCACCCGGCGCGATCTGGAGGAATTATATTCCCTGCGTACTACTTTGGAGCAATTCGCAATCCAGCAATGCTGGACAAAACGTACGCCGCAGGCCCTGGCCGAACTGCAGCGACGCAACTTGGCGCTGCAGACGGAGATAGACCGCAATCGCAATAAGGGATGCGCGATTGAACTGGAACTTGCGCTGCACAGCTGGTGCTACGAATTATCGAACCATATGCTGTTGCAAAAGACCTGGGAGCAGATGAAGCCCAATCTGCAATTCTATTTCATGCTGCATCAAAAGGCACATAACCGACCGGGTCCTCAGCGTGGAGCCCATGATGTCTATGTGCGCTGCGCTACAGGCGACAACATGCAGGACATGCTGGACCATCTGGAAACCCATATGCGCCAAGGCATGGAAGTGACCAAGAAATATCTCCCGGTTGAGTGACACAGAGCGTATGTTCCGGCGGTCTGTCCAGTTCGGATCCTGGAATGCTGTTTTGTGACGCCGAACGTGTCCTGCAACCGGGTAGCTGTCAATCAGCAACGGAGCATTTCGAACAGGATGTGCTGGCAGCCTTGCAGCCGCCGAAGTGAAAAATACAATTTTTTTCGCGGCGATGTCGATTGCGGGCAGGTCTGTTCGTCTGTTCAATACAGGGGCAAGGTGTTTCTGTTTCGAACAAAGGAAAGATCCAATGCAATATATGTGTCTCATTTATTCCACCGAAGGGGCCGGGCCTCAGCCTGGAACAGCTGAATTCGGACCCTTTATGCAAGCCTATATGGATTTTACCGAGAAGGTGAAATCGGACGGAAAGTTTGTTGCCGGTGATGCGTTGCAGCCCACAGCGACGGCGACGACCGTCGCCATCCGCAATGGCAAGACAGAAACCATGGACGGCCCTTTTGCTGAAACCAAGGAGCAGTTGGGCGGATATTATCTTCTGGAATGCGCAGACCTGGATGAAGCGCTCAGCTATGCGGCGATGATCCCGAGCGCGGAAAACGGACGTATCGAGGTTCGGCCGCTGGTGGTCTGGGACAGTTAGCCAAATGCACGTTGCATGAATATCGAGCCATTTGATTTTCATAAAACGTGTTCTAGGCTGAGGTCCGTACTGCAGGAATGACCCCTATAGGCGAATGCCGCCCGCAACTCGAACCTGAGCCGAAGATGCTGCCTCCCCAGACGCTCCAGCAGACTATCGATACGACCGTCCGCGAGGAGTGGGGGCGCATACTGGCAGCTCTTGTAAAAACACTGGGCGATTTTCAACTGGCCGAGGACTGTCTGCAGGACGCCATTATCTCCGCCATGCAGCACTGGGGAAAAAACGGCCTGCCTGACAGTCCTGCAGCCTGGCTGATCACTGCGGCCCGGCGCAAAGCCATCGACCGGCTGCGCAGGGACAAGAATTTTGCCAGAAAACAAGCGGAAATCTCATTTCTGCTGGATCTGGACCTTCAGGGAGACGCTCGCAGCGAAGTTGACATGATCCCTGACAAGCGTCTGGAAATGATCTTTACGTGCTGCCATCCGGCCCTTGCGAAAAAAACCAGAATGGCGCTGACTTTGCGCACGCTGGGCGGATTGACGACCGAGGAAATTGCCGCCAGCTTTCTCGACAAGCCGGATGCCATGGCCCAGCGTCTGGTGCGCGCCAGGAAAAAAATCGCGCTTGCGGGAATACCCTATCAGGTGCCGGATGCGGCAGTGCTGCCGGAGCGGCTTTCATCGGTTCTCGGCGTCATCTATCTGATTTTCAACGCAGGCTATTCCGGTGTGCCGGGAGACGCGCTGATACGGACGGATTTGACAGAAGAAGCGCTGCGTCTTGCCCGTATTGTGCGTCATTTAATGCTGCAAGAGCCGGAAACGGGCGGTTTGCTGGCGCTTCTGCTGCTGCATGATTCCCGGCGCTTTGCCCGGACCGATGCAAATGGCGATATGGTTCCGCTTGAATTGCAGAACCGCAGCCGCTGGGATCGGGCCAAAATCGCCGAAGGAGCGGCTCTTCTGAAAACTGTTTTGCCACAACAACGCGTCGGCCCCTATCAGGTGCAGGCTGCCATCAGTGCGATCCATGCGCAAAGTCCATCGTGGAGCGCAACTGACTGGCCGCAGATTGAGGCGTTTTACCAATTGCTTTATGCCATGCAGCCATCGCCGGTGGTCGCTATCAACCGGGCCATTGCGATTTCCTATGCAAGCTCAGCCAAAGCCGCACTGGCGATGCTTGACGCGGCGGCATCCGAGGGGACGCTCGACCAGTACCAGCCTTATTATGCCGCCAGGGCCGATGTGCTGACCCGCGCCGGAAACAGAAGCGGTGCAAAAAACTGTTTTGAGACGGCCATCCGACTGTCGCAGAATGTCCGGGAGAAAAGATTTCTGGAAGGCAAGATGCGGCTTCTGGAACTGGATAGCTGAACCGTCAAGGCGCACAGCGAGCGCTACATGACGGGTTCGACCAGAGAACCCGATTTGTTGAGTGATATCAGTGGGACGTGATTCCGTCGGATTGTCAAAGATTCCATGGAGGCCACGATGCCCTGGACTGATATCACCCGTGTTGAACAAAACCGCAGTTTGGAGCGCTATCCAAGCCATATGACGGATGCCGAATGGATAGTGGTTGCACCGCTGGTTCCATCGGCCCGTACCGGCGGGCGAGCTAGAACTACCGATTTGCGCGAGGTTTGAACGCCATTCTCTATGTGGCCGGCGGCGGTATCCCATGACGGATGCCGCCGAAGGACTTCCCGCCGCTGTCCACGGTGCATGGCTACCTTTACGGCTGGCGTAACGATGGAACGCTTTCGCTGATGAACTATGCGCTGGTGCAGGTGGCGCGGGAACTGGAAGGCAAGGAACCCGTGCCATAGCGCCGGGATCATCGATAGCCAAAGCGTGAAGACCACCGAAAGGAGGGGAGTTTGCGAGTATGATGCAGGCAAGAAGATAAAGGGCCGCAAGCGTCATATCATCACCCACACCAATGGTTTCATGGTCGGTCTCGTCTTTCACAGCGCTGAGGTTCAGGACCGGGGTGGAGCCGCACCAACCCTGCAATCGATCCGCCGCTTTTACCCCTTCCTGCGCTACATCTATTCCGACGATGGCTACGCTAGAGACGAACTCAAGCACTCGCTCAATGGAAAGGGAGGCTGGACAATCGAGGTGATCCGGCGATGTGACATCATCAAAGGCTTCAAGGTACTGCCCCATCCTGGGTGGTCGAGCATACCTTTGCATGGCTTGGAAAATGCCACAGACTGTCGAAGGATTGGGAAACCTCGATCACTAGTTCAACCGCATGGATACTGATCGCCCATATCCGCATCATGATCAGCAGGCTGGCAAGACGGTGCTGTATCTGACAGAATATTGAATCAGACATTAAGTTGCGAATTCAAACGTTTCTTAAATGGGTATAAGTAGCGGGTAGAAATAATAACTCACAAATTGTGGTTAATTTTAAACAGCTTAGAATACTTGATATGATAAAATTTGAGCCTATTAGCAATGGGAAATTTTGGTCGGGAACAGACTGGTCAATCACTGATGAGGATGAACTGGCGAGGCTAATTGCGCGCGTAGCGATCGGGCAATATCGACACGTCTTGAAGGTTCTAAATGAAACGGATTGCATCGCCTATGCCCCCACAAGAAATGCGCTGGAGGGGGCAATTCGCGCGCTGACTGCTGAGAATGTGGAGCAGCCGTGGCATCGGGACGGATGGCTTTTTCAGGTAATTTCCTGGATTGCTGCCAATATCCAAAACCCTGAATCTCTCAAGTCGCCACCCCACATGATCCATGCAAACAAGGGATTTGACGGGCTTCATATCTGTCTGGATGAAACCGATGAGAATGTGGTGTCAGTTGTTATCTGTGAAGAAAAAGCGACAGATGGTCCACGCGGCAAAATTACCAGCCAGGTCTGGCCAGAGTTCAAGTCGTTGGAAGCCGGGTCGCGCGACAATGAGTTGGTTTCCGAAACAACCACACTACTAGCTCAAAACGACCACTTGGATCCAGATAAAGCAGTTCACGAAATTCTCTGGAAGCGGGCTCGTGCTTACCGCGTCTCAATCACCATAGGAGATAAGGAGCGCTCCCAAGACGGACGGAAGGCGCTCTTCAAGGGATACAAGAAAATAACGCCGGGCGACGTTGTAGGAAAGAGAAGGGCCGAAACCTTCCATCAAAGCAACCTACGTGACTGGATGAGCAGAATGGCGAATAAAGCCCTCGACGCTGCAAAAGAAATGGAGGCTGAGAATGTATGATCAGGATACAGCCGATTTAATTCGTGCAACACCTTCTCTGGTTGGCCTCGATCGCGAGGCTTTGCCTGATCTTCTAACCGAAACGTTTGCGCAGATCGCGGCAGCACGAATCCGGTTAAGAGAGCCGAACGCTGAAGAGCTAGATGAACTGGTGGCGCTTGTCGGAACAATACGTCGGCTTGCCTTCACCAATGAAGCTTTGGTTTCTATCTTGCCCGAACGTGAGGACAGAAGCGCCGCCGCATTTGTAGCCGCAACAGCACATCAGCTATGCCTCAATGCCGACCGCCTATTCAGCTCCGACCACCAGCAAACGTTCATAGATAGTAGGGCGATATCAAGCGATCTCGCTGCGATGCTGCTGTTTATTGTCGCCGAGGCAACAGCGGACGCAGGAGAAGTCTCAAAGGTTTTGAACTGGAAAACCGATGATCCAATTGAAAATTCTCTTATCCTGGCTCTTCGGGATTTGGCCTGTGGCCGACTTGTCTTGCTAACCGGGCGCGCTATCCCTGATCGAGAAACTGTGGCGTCTGCTGAGCCCGCACTATGCGCAACACGCGCGCTTTATCGCGCCATTCTTGAAGGTGTTCATGTTCTAGCCAATCTGATTCTATTAGGAGACGCGGCGGATGACCCTCGCGATCCAGTTCAGGTTTTCCGTCGTGTTTGTCAACTTAGTATAGGATCAAAACAACATGTAAGTGACGAATGGGAGGATTCCCCAACAAGCGCCTTTTCCGGCCCTCATCATCTGGCGTCGTTACTTGTTGCGGTTTCCAAAGACCTTTCTGATAGCGCTGTCACGAGAATTTCCGCACCACCGAATGTCGACCCGGTAAAGTGGGGCGGCAGCATGCAGCGCCTCGCAAAATCGCGCCCATTTCTCTGGCGCAATCATCGCGAGGCGATTGACCAAGGATATCTGCAACGGGGCACGTCAGCTGCAGTTGGGTTCCCTACCGGTGCTGGAAAATCCACACTAGCTGAACTAAAAATCAACACCGCACTCTTGGCTGAGAAAACAGTTATTTTTCTAGCGCCAACGCACGCACTGGTCGACCAGACGACACGCTCATTGGCGAGTTCATTTCCGACAGCATCCGTTCAGCGTGAGCGGCAAGATGAATTTGGAATCGTTACTGGTGACGAGGAACTACCCGAAATCCTCGTGATGACTCCTGAAGCCTGTTTGACACAGATGAGCATCGACGCCAGTGTTTTCGAGGATGTGGGGCTGTTTGTATTCGATGAGTGCCATTTGCTCCACGCAAGCGACAAACCTAATGATCGACGGGCAGTCGATGCTATGCTCTGTGTGCTGAACTTAGCAAATATTGCAGGTGAAGCCGATTTCCTTTTGCTCTCCGCAATGATGAAAAATACCGATGACATTGCAGGGTGGATCGCGGACTTGACTGATCGTCCTTGCCTCTCGCTTGCGCTGTCATGGAAACCAACGCGACAATTACGAGGAAGTGTCGTCTATCAACAAAACACGGTCACGGCCTTACAAAAGCGGCTGACATTTGCCCGGCAAACAAGAAAAACGAAATTCCCACCGGACGCCCTTAAAAGGATGCTTGATGTGACCCCCATGGCACTGTTCAGCATGAAACAGACCTGGGCCACCAATAAACGAACTGACTATGCGCTGCTGGGCTTGCTAGATGAACCGGTTCAGCTAGCAGCCAGCAAGTATTGGAAGCTGACGCCCAATGCTGTCAAAGTTTCGTCGGCCATCTCCGCTGCTGCTGTCGAGACCAATCTTAAGACGCTTGTGTTCTTTCAGACAATCAAAAACGCTGCGAGCGCTGCGAATGAAATCTCCAATCTCTTGGAACCGGTATCTATCAAGCTGAGGGATGATGAGGCCGGATGGCTTGAGATTGCCACATTGGAAATGGGTGCCGCCGCGCATCTATATCTTGAGGTGGATATGGGAAAAGTCGTGAAACCGGCGACGGTTCATCATGGATTGCTATTGCCTGAAGAACGGCACCTTTGCGAATCCCTGTACAAACGCGCCAACGGAATAAAGGTACTGACTGCAACTTCGACACTTGCGCAAGGGATGAACTTGCCAAGTGAATTGGTTATCATAGGAGAGGACAGCCGTTTCGATCAGGCCAAAGACAAGCGCGAGATCCTTGAGGCTCAAGAGTTACTCAACGCCGCTGGACGCGCTGGTCGTGCTGGCGAGAATGCCAGCGGCATTGTACTAGTTGTACCGGGCAAAGTCGTCGGTATTGACGTTGATGCATCAACAATCGGCGCGCACTGGACCGATCTGCGCGCAATTTTTGGGCAATCTGATCAATGCCTTGAAATTGATGACCCCCTCACAGCGGTCCTAGATCGTGTTCATGCCGGAACTGACCATACGGGTGAGATAGAGCGATATGCTATCGTGCGGCTCGTATCCGGTGCAAAGGGAGATACAGAGACAGAGGCACTTTCGAGCGCAATTAAGTCTTCCTTTGGCGCGTACCTTGCCAAAAAGAGGCAAGACGACGACTGGTTGCAAAGCCGAGTTGATACGGCAATTGCGTTCTTCAAGGGGCAGTCTCCGGAATCCAAACGTGAGTTGGTCGAAACGCAGGTAGCTGCGAGTCTTGGCCTTTCGCTTGAATTGGTTTCGCGGCTTTCAGCAGCTTTAGAGGAAAATGGCCCCGGAGCGGACGCGAAGGTACCCGAATGGCGGAGGTGGTTTTTCCGCTGGCTCTCGGAAAACCCCGAACTCCTCGAACAAGTATGTAGGCGGCAAAGCCTCATAGAGTTGTTCGGCAAGAAGCGATACGAAGCACTGAGAACCGATGACGAAAGAGCGGCTTTCGCGCTTCCGATTCTCAGTAAGCTCATTTGGCGCTGGATGCGGGGAGACCCGTTGAGTGAGCTCGAAATGGCATTGGGAACTGACCCCAAGAAACTTAAAACTTGCGATAAAGCACGAAGGTTCGCCCTCAGGATAATTCCGGAACTATCCTATCTGTTTGGCTTACCAGCCCTACTTCATGAACGCGGACAGGTAAATGCGGAAAACCCCATTCCCTTGTCTGCTGTTCTATCCCAACTGGGTCGCTGCGTGAGATTGGGTTTCAATTTTCATGAGAAAGCAGCTCTCCATCAAATCATGCGCAAAGCGCGATTTTCTCGTCGGCAACTTCATCAGCACTATGCGCTAATTAAGCCATATCTGGCGGGTGCAGCATCTAGTGAGACTTGGGAGCAGACGATCGCCAGAGTAGAACTGGCCTCGGACAAGGAATTAAATGCACGTGGCTTGGATTAATAGGCAGAGAATTGAACCTGCACAATAGCATTCAGCAAAATTGGAAAGGGCACAGTGTGTTAGGTGAAAAGTGGTGACGGGATTAATATCGATCTTATGCGATCAAGAAATTATTGAATATTGCTTGTTCCGACGTGATATCTGCTGGAGTTGGTGATGGCGAAGAATATTATAATTTGCTGCGATGGGACTGGAAATGAGATCAAGGAACATCAGTCCAACGTATTGAAATTCTATCGTATCCTGAAAAAGGATGCTTCTCAGATTGCCTTTTACGACCCCGGAATTGGAACCATAAGCGACAGCGGTGCATGGGCCGCCTTCAAGAACAAAGCAAAAGGTGTGTTTGGTCTTGCGACCGGTTATGGGATGGATTCCAATGTTCTGGATGCCTACAGGTTTTTGGTGCGGCAGTACCGACGCGGTGACAATGTCTACCTCTTCGGCTTCAGCAGAGGGGCCCACACCGCCAGAATTCTGGCAGGCTTTATTCATATGGTGGGGCTGTTAAAGCCGCATCAGGAACATTTGAGCGATTACGCATTCACGGCCTACAAGAAAACCGGTGTTGCAGATGATTTTGGAATTGCTTGGCGTGTTCAGGAGGTTCTGGAAACAGAAAGAATTATCATCAAATTTATGGGGTGCTGGGATACGGTCAATTCGGTGATCGTTCCACGCCCGGACCGATTTTACATACCTTCGCTGGAAAGCCTGCCATACACGAATGAAAATCCCAGCGTACAGGTGTTTTGCCATGCAATGGCTGTCGATGAACGCCGGCGGATGTTCAGAGTCAGCAAATGGCGGGAGCCGCAAAAATTCAAGACCAACCCCTTTGTCAAAGACGAGGATGCTCAGGGACAGTATATCAAGCAGGTCTGGTTTGCAGGGGTGCATTCGGATATTGGCGGTGGTTACGCCGAGCCGGAAAGCGGAGCCGCGAAAATTCCGCTGGCCTGGATGGTGGACGAGGCGGGCAAACACGGCCTGGTCTATCGCAAGGTCATGGCGAAGCGTCTTGTGATGGGGAAGAATCCCAAAAACAGCACCCGCAATTATGTTGAACCCAGTTCAACAGCAAAATTGCACGACTCAATGGGCTTTTTCTGGCGTCTGCTGGAGTGGATCCCCAAGCTAGTGCATCTGAAAGAGTGGCCTGATCGCAAATCATTTGCCGGTCTTTATCTGCCGAATTCGGAACCGCGCTACATTTCTGAAAGTGAAGCGGTTCACCCGTCCGTCTGGGAGCGCAGAGAGCAATCGGCGCATCCGGACGGCTACGATCCGGTCAATCTGCGTGGTCTCGGGCCATCCTATCAGACCGTCTCATAGTTGTATTGCACCATTCCACTGACCCTGCAACTTATCCCAGCGCTTCAATTTCCGTCAGAGCTGTTTCAACTTTTGCAATTGCGGCGTCGACATCGTGGAGTTTGTCGAGGCCGAAAAGGCCAAGGCGGAATGTGGAGAAATCGGCGGGCTCGTCGCACATCAGCGGTACGCCGGCTGCAATCTGCATGCCCTGCGCGGCAAATTTCTTGCCGTTTTGAATGGCCGGATCGCTGGTGTAGCTGACCACCACGCCGGGCGCTTCAAAGCCGGGCGCGGCAACGCTTTTGTAGCCATGGTCGGCAAGAACACGGCGCACACCGGTACCCAGTGCCAATTGCTCTTCACGCAGTTTTTCAAGACCATAGTCGCGGCTTTCCAGCATGGTGTCGCGAAAGCCGGTGAGCGCATCGGTCGGCATGGTGGAATGGTAGGCGTGGCCGCCGTTTTCATAGGCCTGCATGATCTGGTGCCATTTCGCCAGATCCACTGCGAAGCTGGAGCTTTTGCTGCCGGGCAGCACCTCCAGCGCGCGTTCGCTGAGCATCACCAGGCCGGAGGAGGGCGATGAACTCCAGCCCTTTTGCGGCGCGCTGATGAGCACATCGACGCCGCAGGCTTTCATATCCACCCACAAAGCGCCGGAGGCGATGCAGTCGAGCACAAACAGGGCGCCGACAGCGTGGGCGGCGTCGGTGACCGATTTAATGTAATCATCCGGCAGCAGGATGCCGGATGAGGTTTCCACATGGGGAGCAAAGATGACATCCGGTTTTTCTTCATGGATGGCCTTGACCACATCCTCAACCGGGTGGGGCGCGAAGGGAGCCGGATGTTGATTGCCGGTCTGGCGCGCTTTCAGCACCACCTGTTCAGCGGGAATGTCACCAGCCTCAAAAATCTGTGTCCAGCGATAGGAGAACCAGCCATTGCGCAGCACCATGGTTTTTTTGCCGCCAGCGAACTGCCGGGCCACTGCTTCCATGGCAAAGGTTCCGCCGCCGGGCACAATGATAGCAGCCTCGGCGTTGTAGACCTGTTTCAGTCCGGCTGAAATGTCTGTCATGACCTTTTGAAAGGTGCGCGACATATGGTTCAAAGAGCGGTCGGTAAAGACGACGGAAAATTCCATCAGGCCATCCGGGTCCACGGCAGAAGATGTGTTGCTCATTGGGTCAGGTCCTTTGACAGATCAGGGTGTTGAAACCAGCAGGTGAAGCGGTGCTTCAACGGGCTGGTTATCAGTAAGTGGTGTCGCACGGCAGTGCAATATGTTTGCGCCGGGTTCGGCCGGCGCGGGGCCTTTTTTTCAATGCTGTCACACTGTTACGGGAAACGTCGTTTTGATGCCAGCATTTCGTTTCTGCGCGGCAGAATTGATGATATGCATGCCAGGCGGTTACAATTGGTGCTGACTCGTTGCAGCGAATCCTCCAGAGCTACGATCATCCTTGTACCGAGCTATAGTGAGTTTTTATGCGCCTGAAAGACTGCCACAATTTTCATGATTTCCGCAGGCTTGCCGAAAAACGTCTGCCGGGACCGATCTTCAATTATATCGATGGGGCGGCTGACGACGAGACAACCTATCAGCGCAATACGGACGCCTTTGATGGGTGTGATCTGGTGCCGAATGTTCTGGCCGGTGTCAAAGATGTCGACATGTCTGTCACCGTCATGGGGCAGAAGCTGGCAATGCCTATTTACTGTTCGCCAACGGCATTGCAGCGCCTGTTTCACCATGATGGCGAGCTTGCGGTTGCGGCAGCAGCGGAAAAGTTCGGCACCATGTTCGGCGTGTCCTCGCTGGGGACCGTGAGCCTTGCTGAGGTGCGAAAGAAGCACAGCAATCCGCAGTGCTATCAGTTTTATTTCCACAAGGATCGCGGCTTGAACAAGGCGATGATGCAGTCGGCCAAAGAGGCGGGTGTGGAGGTGATGATGCTGACGGTGGATTCGATCACCGGCGGCAATCGTGAACGGGATTTGCGCACAGGATTCTCTATCCCGTTCCGGCTGTCCCTTAAGGGCATGGCACAATTTGCCCTGAAACCGATGTGGGGCATCAATTATGTCACCCATGAGAAATTTGCACTGCCGCAGCTGGATGATCATGTCGATATGAGCGCAGGGGCGCTTTCTATCGGACGCTATTTCACCGAAATGCTGGACCCTTCGATGACATGGGATGATGTAGCAAAAATGGTGCAGGAGTGGGATGGCCAGTTCTGCCTGAAAGGCGTGATGAGTGTGGCCGACGCCAAACGGGCTGTGGATATCGGCTGCACCGGCATTGTGCTGTCAAACCATGGCGGCCGGCAACTGGATGGATCACGGGCACCGTTCGACCAACTGGCCGAGATTGTGGATGCGGTGGGTGACAGGATTGACGTCATCATGGATAGCGGAGTGCAGCGCGGCACCCATGTGCTGAAAGCTCTGTCGCTGGGCGCAAAGGCGGTGGGTGGCGGACGGTTCTACCTTTATCCGCTTGCAGCAGCAGGGCAGGCGGGTGTGGAACGGGCATTGGGTCTGATGCGCAGCGAAATAGAACGTGATATGCGGCTGATGGGCTGCAAGTCGGTGTCCGAGTTGAACCGGGATAATTTGCGGTTCAGGACGTAGCACAAAGCTTAGAAAATGGAGACACAGACATGACAAATTCCGCCGAGCGGATGCGGGCCTGGCAAGGTCCCGCTATCCTGAGTTTTGGCTTCCGGCCGTTCTTTCTGATCGGTGCGCTATGGGCAGCTCTGGCGATGCTTTTGTGGACTTTCATGCTGACCGGACGCGAAATCCTGCCGACAGCTTTTGATGCTGTGTCCTGGCACGCCCATGAGATGCTGTTCGGCTATCTGGGAGCGGTGATGGCAGGGTTTTTGCTGACGGCAGTGCCAAACTGGACCGGACGATTGCCTGTCACCGGCTGGCCGCTGTTGGGGCTGGCGACACTGTGGGTTGTTGGCCGTGGCGCTGTGGCTGTGTCGGCCCTTCTGCCCTGGACGGTGGTGGCGCTAGCCGACCTTGCGCTGCCGCTGGCGCTGGCGGGATTTTTGGCGCGCGAGATCATCGCAGGGCGAAACTGGCGCAACCTGCCGGTGCTGGGACTGCTGACGCTGTGGACGCTGGCCAATGCAATTTATCATCTGGAGGCAGCACGTGGCGGCTATCCGGCAGGCGGGTTCGGGCTTCGGACCGGTCTGGCGACGGCAGTCATGATGATCGCACTGATCGGAGGGCGCGTGGTGCCGAGTTTCACCCGCAACTGGCTTGCAAAACGCGGCGCGGTTCGGCTGCCGACGCCTTTTGGCCGGGCCGACGGCCTGGTTCTGGCGCTGACATTCGCCGCTTTATCACTCTGGGTAATCTGGCCGGACCAGGGAGTGACTGCAATTGTCTGTGGCCTGGCAGGACTTGCAAATTTCTGGCGGATGGCACGCTGGCAGGGCATGCAGACCGGGGCTGAGGCGCTGGTCTGGGTGCTGCATGCAGGGTATGCGTTCGTGCCGCTGGGCTTTCTGGCAGTGATAGCAGGGTGGCTGTTTCCCGACATGGCAACTGCGGCACGGCATATCTGGCTGGCAGGTGCAACGGGGTTGATGACGCTGGCGATGATGACAAGGGCAAGCCTCGGCCATGCGGGGCGGCCACTCCATGCCGGGCCAAGCATAACAACACTCTATGTCGCGCTGATTGTCGCGGTTGCGGCACGGTTCGCCGCCGGGCTATGGCCTGACTGGAGTTGGCTTTTGCATCTGGCAGCGGCGGCATGGATTGTGGCCTTCGCGGGCTTTGCAATTCTCTACTGGCCGATGCTGGTGCGGCCGCGCGGGGCACTCCGTTCTGCAGATACAGGGCGGTGATGAGATGAATGGCTGGGGTGAATATATCGCGGCGTTCGGCTTGTTTCTGGCTAGCCATGCCATCCCGGTGCGGCCGCCGGTCAAGCCATGGCTTGTGGCACGGATCGGTAAAACCGCATTCGCGATGGCCTATTCGGTGCTTTCAGTCGCGGTTCTGGTCTGGCTGATTGTCGCCGCAGGACGGGCGCCCTATGTGGAACTGTGGCCGCGTGCGGAATGGCAGAATCTGGTTACACTTGCGGCTCTGGCAGTTGCCTGCCTGATCGTTGCACTGGCGGCGTTGCGGCCAAATCCGTTCTCCTTCGGCGGTTGGCGCGATGATACTTTCAATCCGGCCCGGCCCGGCATCATCGGTCTGGTCCGGCATCCCTATCTCGCGGCCATCGGGCTGTGGGCGCTGGGCCATCTGGCACCCAACGGAGATCTGGCACATGCGCTGCTGTTCGGCGGTTTTGCGGTGCTTGCTGTGGTGGGCATGCGGCTCATTGACCGCCGCCGCCGAAACGAGATCGGCCCGGCAGTCTGGCAGGCGCTGCTGGATGAATCCACCAAGGCGCGCGCGCTGCAACCATCATTGGATCTGGTTGTCAGACTTGTAGCGGGACTTGGTCTGCTGCTCCTTCTGATCCTGTTGCATCCCGCCGTAATCGGATTTGAAGCTGTGGATTTGCAGTATCTTTGGCGACGTTAGCGCAGGATTTCTGATGGCGGCAATCCTGCAGAAAGTGCTCTATGCGAGCACGACATCAAGGTTGGCCAGTTTCATTTTCTCAATGGCGGTTTTGCCAACCAGATCTGTCGTGATGACGCCGTCAATCTGATCGAAGGTCGCTGTGCTGACAAATGCCCCGGTGCGGAATTTTGTATGATCCGCCACAACGTATTTTTGGCGGGACACGCCGATAACCTCCTTTTGCACCTGGCTATAAGCATCAAGACCAATGCTGACCTGCTGGCGCTCAACGTCAACCGAGGAAACGCACAGAAAGGCAATGTCAAAAGATAGCGAGCGGACAGTTGAAATGGCAATCGAACCTGTAAAGGAGTCGTTGAGTTCCAGATAAGCTCCGCCAATGACGTAGAGGTAGGGAACTGAGCGCTTTTTCAGCTCATTGGCGATGCCGAGCGAACTGGTTACGTATCGGCAGCGGGTGTTTTCCTGGGCTTCGCAGGCAATCTGAAGTGCCGTCGTCCCGGCATCAAGAAACACGGTTTTCTCACCCGTAATGAGTTGTGCGGCGGCGATGCCAATCCTGACTTTTTCGTCGACGTTGGAAACCGCACGGCTCTCATTCGGCTCAACCTGAGACACCAGTAAATTCGTGACAGCACCGCCATGAGTGCGGACAATAACGCCTCTGGATTCCAGTGCTGCCAGGTCGCGTCGTATGGTTGCCTCCGAGACACCAAAATTTGCCCTCAGCTCAGCCAGCTTGGCAGACTGATTGCGGTTTATCAGATCTACGATCTGTTGCTGCCTGACGGCAGCAAGTTGAGTGTCTTCCGACATGAAATCACTCCGGGGGTTCCTGAACTTCTGTTGCAAAACTTGGGCATTGATCGTGTCGAAGTCAATCATTATCACTCAAAACCGCTCATTGGGACAGGAGATAACGCATCCTTTGCGCTCTCTGTCAGCAATTTATGCGGGAGAAACTGTTCGTCTCTCTGAGCGGTATGAATGAGAATGGAGCTATTATGGATTAATCGCTCAAAAACACGCATATGTTGCAGCTGTGCAAGTAAATGTGGCCACAAAGCGGAAGTCCGGAAGTCGCCATATTTGGAAGCTGGATTTTGCGGGTGCCATGTGTGGACAGATCGAATGCTTAGCTGAACGTGCCGGGCGCGTACTGCCTGCCAATATCGTTTAAAAATCCAATGAACACTTTGATTCTGGCTGTTTTCAGGAGAGGTATTGAGATTGTTGGCCAGCAAAAGTGGTCGACATTACTTTATATTTGGATGCGCGTATCGTCGCTGATTAAGTCAATAAAACAATGTGTTCCGGCCCTGTTATCGCACCTCTTTTAGTGAGTCATGATGAACGTTTTCGATTGTATATGAGCGTTTATGATTGACGTTTACCTTAAAGCCGCGTAAATTCATCAAACTATTGTCGGAGGGAGCGAATGCGAGACCATTTTCAATTGGTAGCAACGCGACAGAGTGAGTTGCTTGAATTGATAAATGCCAACGCTGCTGTTGATGTGAATGATTTATCCAACCTGTTCGGAGTTTCCGTCGCGACAATCAGGCGTGACCTGAGCGCTATGGAAACAAAGGGGCTGCTCGCGAGAACACATGGCGGAGCAGTCAGCATTGCGCTGGCGAACCGGAAATTGCCCAAAGAAGTGGGCGCGACCGTAAATATTGCGGAAAAGAACCGGATCGCTTCCGTCGCGTCCGGCATGTTGATGGGCAATGAAACAGTTTTCCTGGATGCGGGAACGACCGCTGTCCAACTGGCCGTCGCGCTTGCCAAAAGACAGGACTGCACCTTTGTCACCAGCAGCTTGAGCATCGCAAATGTTTTTGCCGCTCAAAAACACCAGAAATTCTACCTGACGGGTGGAAATTTCCTGAGGGTCAACGAAGCCTTCGGAGGCCGATTGGCGGCAAATGCACTGGGTGGGCTGACATTTGACATCGCTTTTTTATGCGCCTCGGCGATCGATGTTGATCGTCGCGCAATAAGCATGGTGCTGGAGCCTTACAGCGAGATTCAGCGGATGGCTCTGTCAGTGTCCCGCCGCGCTTATGTGATCGCGGATTATACCAAATTCAAAAGCAGTGCTTTTTCGATTACCGCCAATTTTGACGAGATCGACGGGGTCATCACAAACAGGGAATTAGACGCAGCAATGTTGGCAAAATGTTCAAACGCCGGCCTGGAGGTGATCCTGTCATGACAAAAACAGGCGTTGACCTTCAACTGATCAATCTCAAGAAAAGCTGGGGATCTGTCCAGGTTCTGCATGACATCAGCTTCAAGGTCGAGGCCGGTACGTTTCTGACGCTTCTGGGGCCTTCCGGCTGCGGGAAAAGCACAGCTTTGCGGCTTATGGCGGGCCTGGATACGGTGTCGGGCGGGCAAATTCTGATTGATGGAGTTGACGTTACCAAATTGCCGCCTGCCGAGCGCAATATTGGTATGGTGTTCCAGAATTATGCGCTGTTTCCGCATATGACGGTGCGCCAGAATATCCTCTACGGACTGCGCGTGCGGCGCACCCCGGTGGCGGAGCAAAATGCCAATTTGGAACGGGTAACCGAACTTATGGGCCTTGACCAGTTGCTGCAGCGCCATCCGGCCCAGCTGTCCGGGGGACAACAGCAGCGCGTCGCGCTGGCCAGAGTGCTTGTCGCAAATCGTCCACTGGTTTTGATGGATGAACCGCTGTCAAATCTCGACGCCAAATTACGGGTCGAAATACGCAGCGAAATTCGCGAGTTAAACCAGAAGCTTGGCATCACAATTGTGTATGTGACCCATGATCAAAGCGAAGCTTTGTCGATGTCTGACAAAGTCATGCTGATGGATGGCGGCAGAGCGTCGCAATTCGGCACACCTGAAGAAATCTATGTCCAGCCGAATAATATTTTCGCAGCCAGTTTTATCGGCACACCCCCGATGAACCTGATCAATGGCTCCGCTGTTGCGCCGGAAATTCTGGGAACCCATGCGGCAAGCGCAAGGGACTTCCTGATTGGAATTCGACCAGAGGATCTGGTGCTTTGCAGCCAACCTTCTGCGCTTGGCCTGAACGGAAAGATTGTCGGCGCGGAATATGAGGGCGTCCATACACTTGTCACCATCGAAATCGCCGACAAGGCACGAATTATCACGATCATCCCCAAAGCCGAGAGCTTTAGTCTGGGTCGTGAAGTGTTCCTGGACGCCGATCAGAATGCATTGCACCTGTTCAGGCATTCGGACGGGCAAAATGTACCGTTCCAGCCTGATGTTGAAGTGAACACCCGCTCGCAGGCAAATTAATAATAAACACCCAAGGAGGAGACTGACATGAGAATTTCTACAACACTGATGACATCCACAGCAGCAATGGTGCTGTATGCAGGTGCCGCGTTTTCTGCCGAACTGGAATTCTATTTTCCGGTTGGCGTGAATGCGCCAGCTGTTGCCACTATCCAGGAATTGACAGATGCTTGGGCAGCCAAGAATCCGCAACACAATGTGAAAGCGGTTTACGCCGGCAATTATGAAGAAACCACAACGAAAGCGCTGACGGCAGCAACTGCGGGCCAACCGCCGCATGTCGCTGTTTTGCTGGCCACTGATATCTTCACGCTGGTTGAAGAAGACGTTGTCATTCCGATCACCGATGTTGCCAGTTCAGCGGAAGACCAGGTCTGGCTTGACGGCTTCTACAAGGGTTTCATGAGAGACGCGATGCTGGACGGAAAAATCTACGGCGTTCCATTTCAGCGCTCAACGCCGGTTCTGTACTACAACAAAAAGGCATTTAAAGAGGCAGGTCTCGATCCGGAAACGCCCCCCAAGACCTGGGATGAAATGATCGAGATGGGCAAAAAACTCGTCAAAAAAGATTCCAATGGCAACGTGACCCAATGGGGCACACGTATCCCAACGCTCGGCCTTGGCGGGGCGTGGCTATATGGCGGACTGGTGATTTCGAACGGCAGTCAATTGTCAGCAGACAATGGCGTTGATGTTGCCATCGATACGCCCGAAGCGGTGGGTGCGCTGAAATTCCTGACCAGACTGTCTGAGGAGGGTGTCATGGCACCCGGCGGAATCAGCTGGGGCGACACGCCTAAGGCCTTTGTCGAGCAAAATGCTGCCACGATCTGGACTTCAACGGGCAATCTGGCATTCGTAAACGACAATGCTGAATTCGACTGGGGTGTCGGATTCCTGCCCGGCGGTAAAGGTCCGGGTGCTCCTGTCGGCGGCGGCAACTTCTACATCTTCAAAGAGACAACGAATGAGGAGCGGGAAGCCGCGCTTGATTTCATCAAGTTCATGACCGCACCTGAAAATGCAGCCAAATGGTCCATCGCTACCGGGTACATCGCACCGCGGGCTGATACGTGGGAAACTCCGGTGATGAAAGAATATGCCGCCAAACTTCCTCAGGCTCTGGTTGCACGTGACCAGATTCAATATGCCAATCGCGAATTCGCGACATTTCAGCGTGGCCGGGTGACTCAATTCCTGGTCGAGGCGATTGAATCGACGATTGACGGCAAGGCGGATCCTGCCGAGGCCCTCGCAGAAGCGCAGAAGAAGGCTGATGCGGTTCTGGATGCTTACAAATAAGCATCGTTCAAACTATCAAATGTGCATGCCGTGAAAGCGGCATGCACAAACAGGCGGGCATCAGATGAAACCACTCACATTCCGACTAGCGCTCATTCTTCTGGTGGTGCCCTGCAGCCTTCTGGCCGCGTTTACACACTATCCGGCGGTAAAATCCCTTCTTAATTCGTTCTGGAGTATGGGAACAATCCGCCGGCCGTCACAGTTCATCGGCCTTGGAAATTATGAGACGCTGCTCGCGGATGAAACGTTTCAACAGATTCTCTGGAACAGTGCGCTTTATGCTCTGTTCACAATACCAGCCGCAATTGCACTTTCCATCGGCATGGCGCTGCTGGTCAACGCGAAGCTGCCCGGCACAGCGCTGATGCGGTTGTCATTCTTCATGCCCACCATGCTGCCAATGATTGCGGTGGCAAACATCTGGTTGTTTTTCTATGCACCAGGCATTGGTCTGGCATCGCAGATTCTATCCGTTTTCGGACTCCCTCCGATTAATTTTCTTGGCAGTTCAAGCACCTCGCTGGGTTCGATGATGGTGGTTGCCATCTGGAAAGAATCCGGACTTTTCATGATTTTCTACCTTGCAGCGCTGCAAGCCGTTCCGACCAATCTGAAAGAGGCCGCACGATTGGAAGGTGCCGGCTCAACACGGATATTCTTCGATATCGTTCTGCCGCTTCTCAAACCAACGACCGTGTTTGTGGCGGTCAATGCGCTGATCAATTCCTTCAGACTGATCGACCACGTTGTCGTTATGACAAGGGGCGGGCCGAACAATTCCAGTTCGCTTCTGCTCTACTATATTTACGAAGTCACATTCCGCTACAGAGATTTTGCGTATGGCGCGACTCTGACGGTTTTCATGGTTTTTCTCCTCGGCCTGATTGCACTGGTCCAATTCAAAATTCTTGACAGAAGGACGCATTACCAATGAGAGCCGGTATCAACAGGATCGCGATCAGCACTCTGGCAATCGTGCTTGCGCTGATTTGGGGTGTTCCGTTCATTTATTCAGTCTGGACTGCCATCCATCCGGAGAAATATTCGGCAACCATTCAACTGGATGCGCCGATGACGCTGCAAAATTTCGTTGAAGCCTGGCAGGCAGCGCCGTTTGCGCTGTATTTCGCCAACACAGTTATTCTCACACTTATCATTCTGGTCGCTAATTTAATCCTGTGCACCCTGGTTGCCTACGCCTTTGTGCGTTACCGGTTTCCAGGTGCCGGATTGCTGTTCGCCTTGATTATGGTTCAACTGCTTATCACTCCCGAAATTCTGATCGTTGAGAACTACACAACACTGACCAAATTGGGTTTGACCGACACGATTTTCGGTATCGCTTTGCCCTATCTGACGTCTGCGTTCGGAATTTTCCTATTGCGACAGACTTTCAAGTCTGTTCCGATTTCGCTTGATGAAGCAGCTCAGGTTGAAGGTGCTTCAACCTGGCGCGTGCTCTGGAATGTCTATGTGCCTTTGGCCAAGCCAACCTATCTGGCCTATGCGCTGGTTTCCATCAGCTTTCACTGGAACAACTTCCTTTGGCCGTTGATCGTTACAAACTCCCCGGAGGCCCGGCCGGTGACAGTTGGCCTGAGCGTATTTGCGACGGTTGAAAGCGGCGTTGAATGGGCACTGGTGAATGCTGCCACGCTTCTTACGACCGCACCTTTGGTCGTTGGGTTCCTGATCTTCCAAAGGCAATTCGTCGCCAACTTCATGCGCGCTGGAATCAAGTAGGACAGAGACGATTTTGCCTGGTCATTGTGTGGCTCAGAATAATTTCTGTTGAAGAAATAGAGACTTTTAACCTGGAGCCATCATGCGATTTGCTCACATATCTGATTTACATCTGGCTGATGCCCCCCAGGATCACCCATTACTCAGAAATAATTTATACGACGCCCTGGAAATCCTGTTCGGTGATCTTCGCGAAATTCAAACCAATCTGGATTTTGTCGCGGTCACTGGTGACCTAGCAGAGAACGGCGATATCGGGTCCTATCTCAAAATAAAACAGTTTATGGATATGCTGGATATTCCGGTATTTGTCGTCCCCGGGAATCATGATTTGAGAGAACCGTTTCGAAGCGTGTTCGGATCATCGGGTCCTCTGCCAGAAGCCGGGCCACTTGATTTTTATGTCAATTCCGCTGAAGCGCAGATTATTGGATTGGACAGCCTTATTGAAGGCACCATGACAGGCCGGCTGACGGACAGGCAATTGGACCGTTTACAGACCAATCTGTTGTCGGCAACGGCTCCGCACACGATTATATTGTTGCACCACTCGCCATTTTCCACAGGTCTGGCCGAGTTTGATGAAATCACCACAATTGAAGGCGATCAAGTATTCGGTGAGTTGATCAGAAATGCCCGATCCAAGGTAACCCTTTTGTGCGGACATATTCATCGACCCTACCACGCGGTCTGGATGGGGGCGCAGTGTTACGTTGCCGGAAGTCCGGCATTTCAATTCGGCGGTGAGAGCCCTTTTGGGGATTGTGAACTGGGACTGGTCGATGAGCCTTTTGCCTATTTCATACACAGTCTGCGTCCCGCTGGAGATCATGTTGTCAGCACGCGCTATGTGGAGCTGGATAGTACCGGAGGCGAAAGCGCTTTGCGCCGGGACCGGTTGTCATGACAGCCGACAGTTTGAATATTGCAGGAACGCACGAGATAAAGCGCAAACAACAATTTGCGGAAGATCTGGCAGCTGAAGCTGCGGAGCTGGCGGTCACATATTTTCAGCAGTCGGAAACTTTGCGAATTGAGTCGAAAAATCCCAGAGATTTTGTGTCCGAAGCAGATCGCAACGTCGAAGACATGATCCGGCAGCGAATACGTGCACAATACCCTGAAGATGATATTGTCGGAGAAGAGGGCGGGGGTGTCGAAAGCGGTGCCTATTGGTGCGTTGATCCGATTGACGGAACTTCGAATTTTCTCGCAGGCATACCATTCTGGGGTGTCTCGATCGGCTATTGTGAGAACAGGTTACCCGTGATGGGGGCCATCTGTATTCCGCTGCTTGATATTCTGGTTTCGGCAAACAGTGCGACGCCGGGAATCCGGTACAACAGATCTGAAAAATCGGAATTTCAGCGATCAGAAATACCTTCGGTGGTCCTGGGGCAAAGCCCTTACTGGGGAACATCGTCTTTCAGACAGGCGCAGGATATTTTTCTGAATGCCGATCTGGAATGCATGAATCTTCGATGTTCAGTGGTTGGGACAGCATTTGCGGCACTTGGCATGACGCAGGGATATTACGAAGAGCAGACAAATATGTGGGATGTTGCCGCCGGCTACGTTGTTGCCGCGCAAGCCGGCCTTCACGCATCCATCCGGCGCAACGATCTGAACAACAAACTGACAATCTCTGTCTTGAGCCCGAACGTGTTTGAGCAGATTGGCGCGCAGCTTGCAGAGAGAAATCTTGAGCCTGCAGCCATGCAATGAGAGCGCTGCAGTGCCGGCGTTTATCTGATCCGGTTTGCGGTGCCGAAATGCTCGTCAGATCAGTGGATTATGCCAATTCGCATATGGCGCGATGCTGGCTGAGGAAGACTTTTCCTGAGAGGTGCTGCAGGAAATCTGTTCGCTGCAGGCGATCCATGACCGGGCCTTTAACTTCGCTCAAATGGAATTTAACACCCATGTCAGCAAGGCGCTGATTGATGGCTTCAAGGGATTCAAGTGCGCTCATATCAACGTCATTGACTGCCGTGCACATGAGAATGACATGTCGGAGTTCGGGTCGGTCCGTCACCATGGCGTACATGGCATCTTCCAAAAACCGTGCGTTGGCGAAATACAGGCTTTCATCCACGCGGAGCGTCAGGATGGTGTCATGAGTGATGACCTTGTGGCGCAGAATATTACGGTAATGTTCGCTTCCGGGAACCTGTCCGACGATTGCCATATGCGGACGGGACGACTTGTAAAGGTGGATCAGAAGCGACGTCAGGACACCGGCAACAACACCCCATTCCACGCCGAGAGCGAGGGTGATGAGCAAAGTGGTGAGAACAGCGGCAAAATCAGCTTTGGAATATATCCAGGTTTTCCGGAGGATTGAAAAGTCCACCAGCGACAGCACAGCCACGATGATGGTGGCCGCCAGAGTTGCTTTCGGCAGATGGTAAATCAGCGGTGTCAAAAACAGGGCCGCAAGGCCGAGGCCGATCGCTGTGTAGGCACCTGCTGCCGGCGTGCGGGCACCAGCGTCGAAATTGACGATTGATCGGGAAAATCCTCCTGTCACAGGAAAGCCGCCGGTGAACGCGGCCCCAAGATTTGCCGCGCCAAGGCCGATAAGTTCCTGATTGGGATCGACGCGTTGCCGTCGCTTGGCGGCGAGGGTCTGAGCCACCGAGATCGATTCAACGAAACCGATAATGGAAATCAGTATGGCGGATCCTGCAAGGTCGCGCCAAAGTTTGATCGAAAAAGAGGGCAGGGTCAGTGGTGGAAGTCCCTGAGGCACGTCGCCGACAAGGGCGACTCCTCTGGCACCCAGATCCAGGCCCCATGCCAAAAGAATGGTCCCAAGAATTGCGGCGACCGGGCCTGTTTTTGCAGCCATATCTGCCAGCCGCGAAGACACACCAATTCCTATCAGACGCTGCTTCAGTCCCTTGCGTATCCAGAACAACAACACGGTCACAGTCACACCAATTGCGAATGTGTAGGGATTGACGCTGCCGGCAGTGCGGCTGAGTGAGACAGCGAGCTCATACAGGGTGTCTCCCTCCGCGGATACGCCCAGGATATGCCTGAACTGGCTGGCGGCAATGAGAATTCCAGATGCAGTGATGAAGCCGGAGATCACCGGATGGGACAAAAAGTTGGCGAGAAATCCGAGGCGCAGGACGCCCAGCAGAACAAGGAACGCACCTGACAGAAATGCCAGCGTTATGGCGGCGGCCACAAATTCGGCGGAATCGGGTTGTGCGACTTTGGCGATTGCTGCCGCAGTCATCAAAGACACCACGGCAACCGGACCGACCGCCAGAGTACTGCTGGTGCCGAATACAGCATAGAGAATGATCGGGGCCATAGAGGCATAAATGCCCATTTGTGCCGGAAGGCCGGCCAGCAGAGCATAGGCAAGCGATTGTGGAATCAGCATGATGGTCACAATCACGGCGGCAATCATATCATCGGCAAATGTTTCCCGATTATAGGTTCTGCTCCATGTGAAAACAGGCAGATAGCGCTGCGCGAGCCCGGCCGCCTGCCGGAAGGAAGGTGCCCTCATTTGCATTTTCTAAGTCCTGGCGTTGGCCAGAAATGTGCGACCCGGCGCATCTCTTCCTGCCTTTTACGAGGGAGTTTTATTGCGATTTTCATGGAGTGAGCACAACATGGCTGAGCGCGTGCCTGTGCGGCAATAGGCCAAAACAGGCGCTGGTAAATCGCGCAGGGCAGCGCTGAATTCTGCAATGTCCTGATCTTGCAGCTGGCCGGATATGACGGGAAGGTAACGGATTTCCAGCCCGGCAGCATCTGCAGCCGCGGCAATTTCGGAAAAGCCTGGCTGATTGTCCGCTTCACCGTCCGGACGGTTGCAAATGATGGAGCAAAAGCCCTTTGCAGCGATAATTTCAATATCGTCTGTCGAAATCTGTGGACAGACAGACAGACTGTCATCGATTTTCCTGATGTTCACGGCTGGCCCTTCCTTCTGAGTTTGAAACGCTGCGCTGTCGAGCGCTAAATACGATTGAGTGGAACCTTCAGCATAAGACTGCCTTCGCTGTCCCGAGGCACTTCGCCTGCCCGCATATTAACCTGAAGTGAAGGCAGTATGAGCCGGGGCATGCCGAGGCTGGCATCGCGCGCGGTGCGGAATTTGATGAAATCTTCGCGGGTTTTGCCCTCGCCTGCGTGGATGTTGTGCAGCTTTTCCTCGCCGACGGTTGTTTCCCACTTGATATCCCGGCCGTTGGGGCCGTAATCGTGGCACATGAACAGGCGCATATCATCGGGAAGAGCCAAAACTTTTTGAATGCTGTCGTAAAGTGTTGCGGCATCTCCGCCTGGAAAGTCGGCGCGGGCGGAACCACCATCGGGCATGAATAATGTATCGCCGACAAAGGCCGCGTCACCGATGACGTGGACCATGCAGGCGGGGGTGTGACCCGGCGTAAAGATGGCAACGGCCTGCATGTTGCCGATCGTGTAGATATCTCCTTCTTTGAAAAGTGCATCAAACTGCGATCCGTCGCGCTGAAATTCGGTGCCTTCATTGAAGATTTTGCCGAACGTGTCCTGAACGACCATGATCTGATCACCGATGCCGATCCTGCCGCCAAGCTTTTGCTGAATATAGGGGGCCGCAGACAAGTGGTCCGCATGAACATGGGTTTCGATGATCCATTCAAGTGTGAGGCTGTTGTCGGTGATGAACGAGATGATTTTATCGGCATGATCGTAAGTCAGGCGTCCGGCCGCGTAGTCGATATCCATAACAGAATCGATCACTGCACAGGCGTTAGAGCCGGGGTCGTTGACCACATAGCTGATGGTATTGGTGGCATCATCAAAGAAAGCGGTCACTTCGGGACGAACTGACATATCGAGAGGATAAGAATTCATCGCATTCTCCTATTCATATTATTGAATATTATATTGATCGGATGGCCTGTCATTGCCTGCCTGCGCGGCCCGGTATCCGGTCGGGTTAAAAAAATCAGGCGATAATGGCGGTTCTTCGGAGCCAGTTATTTGCGGCGCGGGCAGTGGCAATACCAATGAGCATGGCTGCAACGAAGATGAGTGGTTCAGAAAACCCCAGGCCAAGTGCGGGGATGGCACCGCCAGGACAGAAGCCGGCAATGCCCCAACCAACACCAAAGGCTGCCGATCCGGCAACCAGCCGGGTATCGATTGTGCGGTTTTTCGGCACATCGAATGCGGAACCAAGAACCGGTTTTTGCTGGCGGGCAAAGACAATGCGATAGCCAATGGCGGTGGTGAGCAGGGCACCGCCCATGACAAGGGCAAGGCTTGGATCCCAGGTGCCGAACAGATCGAAGAAATTCAGAACCTTTGCCGGGTTTGCCATACCGGAAATCGCGATTCCAAGACCGAAAACGGCGCCGATAATCGCGGAAGATAATAGCCGGATCATACTACAGCCCCGGACCATGTCGGATAATGAAAACAGTGATGAATGTTGCGAGCATAAATATGCCGGTCGCGACAATTGAACGCGGTGACAGACGCGCCATGCCACATACACCATGGCCGCTGGTACAGCCCGAGCCGAAAAACACGCCAACGCCGACGATCAGTCCACCAATCACCAACGCAGTGTTACTTACAGGAACCGCAAAAGGCACAACGCCCCCCGATGCCAGGTAAATCAGCGGAGCAATAATTGCACCGACCAGGAATGCCAGTCGCCAGGCCCAGTCATTTCCCAAGGGCGGAATGACGCCGGAGAGGATTGCTGTCATCCCGGCAATGCGTCCGTGAACAGCCATCAGCAAGATGGCGGCTATGCCGATAAGGACACCGCCGCCAAGCGAAGCCCAGGGCGTGAATTGGGTGGCAGTTTCCATTTATAATTCAGCCTGTTTTGCAGGTGTTCATGCCAAGGATGCGATACAGCGGACAAAAGCGGAAAAGTGCCGTTGCAATCAGGACGATACCGATAAGCGGCACGAGCCAGCTCAGGACGGGGCCAGACCACAATGCAGATGCGAACACAAAGGGTCCGATAACCAGAATCGCTCCGACAACCAGCCGAATGATGCGATCTACAGAGCCGACATTTGCAGTTTTAAACATTGTGTTGATCCTCGCTTGAGTTTGTATCTATCGATATTTATATAAGCGTTTACCGATATACAAGGGTGAAATTTTTGATGGACATCAAAATTCAGGATCTGGAACCGAATATCAGGGAAGCGGCAGCGCTGATGGACATGCTATCGCAACCGGCGCGGCTGCGGATTCTGTGCATTCTGCTGGACGGCGAGCAAAGTGTGCTGTCACTGGCTGGTCTTGTTGATATGTCCCAACCCGCGATGTCGCATCACCTGAAAAAATTGCGCTCCGCAGGTCTGGTGCAAACACGGCGAGATGCGCAGACGATCTATTATTCGCTTAAAGGCAACGAGGTAGCTGTCGTATTGAAGACCCTGCATGGATTGTATTGCGCTTGACGGGGGGCGGTCAGCAGGCAAATGACGCACCAATGGGGCAGGGTCAGGCTGTCGCCCGCGTGGCAATACTTGCGCCCGCGTGGCAGTACTTGGCTATGGCGGCATTTCGCTGGGTCCGCCGAAGATCGGTTTTGCTGCGGAGGCCACATCAATTCACATGGATTTAAATTATTGGCTGTACCGGCGCTGACCATTGTCGCCTTGCCGGCATATTGAGGGGGCGCAATTCCAGCCAATGCTGTGCTCGGGCGCTGCAAGGACGTTAATTGCCACCGGAATGTCGTAATCAGACATCTGCGGGGCGCAGTATTCTTTTGAGACTGTTGCCAACCATGTTAGCGTTGCTGGCAAGCGTGGGGCTGAAACCAAATTCCACAACAAAACACTATTTCTTTGATACGGGGAGCGCAGTAATGACTGAGGCAACTGAGAGTTCAGACGATGCGGCACCGCATCCGGTCGATACCGATTTCGAAATCGGCCAGCACAATATCAATCCGTTCGGACTGGATATTCACAATCCGGTATTTTTGATCTCGGGTTTGGGTATCGTCGGATTTGTGCTGATCACACTGATGTTTCAGGAAGGCGCGACAGATTTTTTCGGCTGGCTGAGGCCATTCCTGACGTCGACGTTTGACTGGTTTTTTCTATCTGCGGCAAATATTTTCGTCATTTTAAGCCTGGTCCTGATGATCACGCCCCTGGGCGCTATTCGACTGGGTGGAGATGATGCCATACCAGATTATGGATATCTGGGTTGGTTCGCCATGTTGTTTGCAGCCGGAATGGGCATTGGCCTGATGTTTTTCGGCGTTTCGGAGCCGATGTCGCATTTTGCCTCGTCACTGGGCGGTGTTGCAGGTGAGGCTGGCGCGCGGACTGACTGGGCACCCCTGGGAGCGGCAGCTGGTGACATTGCGGCCGCCCGTGATCTGGGAATGGCAGCGACGGTTTTCCACTGGGCCCTTCATCCCTGGGCGATTTACGCTGTGGTAGGATTATCACTGGCGTTCTTTACCTATAATCGTGGCCTGCCTTTAACCCTGCGCTCGGCATTCTATCCGCTGTTAGGTGAGCGGGTCTGGGGCTGGTGGGGACACATCATCGATATCCTGGCGGTATTTGCCACTTTGTTCGGACTGGCCACATCACTTGGATTTGGCACAGAACAGGCACTTGCCGGTTTGAATTATCTATTCGGATGGGACACGGGCAACGGTGCCAAAGTCATCCTGATTGCGGTCATTACCGCTGTCGCACTGCTGTCGGTCCTGCGCGGTCTGGACGGTGGAGTGAAAATCCTGTCAGAAGTCAATATTGGGCTGGCAGCACTGTTGCTGGTGTTTGTATTGCTGGTAGGACCCACCGGAGATATTTTTGCCGCCATCGTTTCTGGCGGAACGGCCTATGTCACCAATCTGATTCCGCTGTCGATGCCATTCGGACGCGAGGATGTGAACTTTTCCCAAGGCTGGACCTCATTCTACTGGGCCTGGTGGATTTCCTGGTCACCTTTCGTCGGCATGTTCATTGCCCGTGTCTCAAGAGGCAGGACAGTACGCGAGTTCATCTTCTGTGTGATTGTCATTCCGACGCTTGTCAGCGTCGTCTGGATGGGCGTATTTGGCGGCACTGCGATTTCGCAAGTTGTTGCAGATGCTGCGGCTCCGGTGAAAGATGCCGCGCTGGAACTGAAACTCTTTGAAATGCTGAAACCGCTGCCATTCGCAGGGATCTCGTCATTTCTGGGGATTATTCTGGTGTTGATATTCTTTATCACCTCATCGGATTCAGGTTCTCTGGTGATTGATACAATTACCGCTGGCGGCAAGACAGATGCACCGGTTGCCCAGCGTGTGTTCTGGTGCACTTTTGAAGGTGTGGTCGCAGCAACCCTGTTGCTGGTTGGCGGATCGGGTGCGTTAACCGCGCTTCAGGCGATGGCGGTCAGTACCGGATTCCCGTTCACGATTGTGCTGCTCGCCATGTGTGTCAGTCTGGTGATCGGATTGAACCAGAGCCGAAAACTTTCAAAATAGCCGGCACATCCTATTTCCCCGCAGTCTGTGTGACTGCGGGGTTGTTGGGCGGCGCCGCCAAAGCATACGGCAAATCGGCAGGCATATTTCCAAATTGTAATGCGATCAGTCGGCCTGTTTGGTGGTCCAAGTGACATTCTGACGCGTATGATCTGTACAATTTGATCATATGGAAGTGGCCATGCGTGTTTTTCTGAAGGGCCTGGCAACCGCTGTACCGGCTTATGAGTTGCCGCAAAATCTTGTGCTTGAGAATGCCCGGCGCATTCTGGGCCCGCGTTATTCTCAATTCGAGCGCATGGCGAGCACATTTCAGACCTCAGGCGTGGAAAAACGCTATTCCTTTGCACCATTCGACTGGTTTGAAGAACCGAAAAACTGGCCAGAGCGCAACAGCCTGTTTCTGAAGGGTGCTAAACAACTTTTCACGGAAGCGGCGACAGCGGCACTGGACGATGCAAGGTTATCCGCAAGGCAGATTGACACGATTGTGACAATTTCTTCCACCGGTATTGCCACACCCACGATTGAGGCTCTGGCATGGAAGGATATGGGCTTTCGCACTGATGTTCGACGGATTCCGGTGTTTGGACTTGGGTGCGCCGGCGGCGTTTCGGGCCTTGCAATCGCCCAGGCTCAGGCGGCAGCGCAGCTCGGTTCGCATGTGCTGATAGTGGCGCTGGAGGCCTGTACCCTGTCGTTTCGGTCCGACCGACTGCAAAAGGCGGATATTATCGCGACCGTTCTTTTCGGCGATGGTGCGGCGGCTTGTGTGCTGTCGACGGAACCGGGAAAAGCGGGCGGGACCAGCGTTTCGCTTGGTATTGGCCAGGAAGAGCTCTGGCCCGATACTTTGTCGATAATGGGATGGGATGTGGACGAGGCGGGGCTCGGAGTGGTGTTTGACCGCTCGATACCTGTTTTTGCAGAAACCTATTTTGCCGAAGCCTGTGACAAGGCATTATCGCGCAGCGGACTGGCGAGGGACGACATCGTGCGCTTTGTCTGCCATCCCGGTGGTGCCAAAGTTGTGGAGGCGATTGAAACCGCACTGGACCTTGAGGCCGGATCGCTTGACGCCGAACGGTCGGTACTGCGCGATTATGGCAATATGTCTGCACCCACCGCATTGTTTGTATTGAAGCGGATTCTGGAGGCGAAAACGGAAGGGCAGATGATGATGTGTGCCCTGGGTCCGGGCTTTACGGCATCCTTCCTGCCCCTGGCTGTCGAACGCTGATGCCTGACTTTTCACTGCCAGCAGCCCTGTTTTTGAGCTTCATTGCGGTGCAGCGCCTCAGTGAATTGCTGATTGCAAGGCGCAATACCACGAAGCTTCTGCGACAGGGAGCCAGGGAAATTGGCGCAGGTCACTATTCGGTGATGGTTGTGCTGCATGCTGCATGGCTTCTGGCGCTGATCGGGTTTGGCTACAACCAGCCGGTTTCAACTGGCTGGCTGCTGGTGTTTGCCGGTCTGCAAATGTTCCGAATCTGGATCCTCGTCAGTTTGGGGGAACGCTGGACAACGCGCATTATCATACTCGATCAGCCCCTGGTGAAATCTGGTCCATTTGCCTATCTGAAGCACCCGAATTACTGCCTTGTCGTTGCTGAAATCCTTGTCGCACCGATGGTGCTGGACCTGTTCCAGGTGGCCGTCCTGTTCTCGGTGCTGAATGCAGCAATGCTGTATGTCCGCATCAGGGTTGAGGAACGTGGCCTGACACATCTGCGGAAATGATGATGGTGTTCGGCTTTTTGGGGATTGCCCGACTACGCTCCTATTTCAGAAACGGGAGAAAAGCGCTGGCAAGGCTGAGGACGAGAAAAAAACCCGCCATATCGGTGATGGTGGTGAGCAGAGGGCCACTGGCAACAGCCGGGTCCTGGCCGAAGCGACGTAACAGCAGCGGCACAACGCCGCCGATGGACACGGCGATGATGGTATTCAGGCACAACGCCAGACCGATCACCAGACCGAGATATATATTTCCTTTCCACGCCCAGGCGACGATGCCAATAAGAATGCCCAGAACGGTTCCATTGATCAGACCTACGGAGGCTTCCTTGAGCCAGACCCGCATTGCATCGACGGGTTTTACCAGACCGAGCGATAATTCGCGCATGGTGACCGCGACCGCTTGATTGCCGGAACAGCCGCTCATGTCCGAGACCATCGGCAGGAACACTGCGATGGCAATGACAGCGGTCAGCGTCTCTTCATATGCGGAAATGACACTGGCTGCGATGATGTTGAGGACGATATTGGTGGACAGCCATGCCAACCGTCGCCGCGAGCGGATGCCAAGAGGCATGGAACGGATTTCCTCTCCGACAACACCCTGCAATTTCAGGCTTTCAGTTTCCGCGCGCTCAAGTGCCGCCATGTCGACTGCCGAACGTGAGACCACACCGGCCAAGCGGCCGTTCTGCGCAACGACGGGGATGCCGAGGAAGGCATGCTTGTCGAAAATATCGCGCAGATCGTCGAGCGGGGTTTCAACCGTGACATACATCGGCTTGACCATGATCTCGGTCAGAGGCTCTGATTTCTTTGCTGTCAGAAGACTGCGCAGGGACACGACGCCAACAGGCCGTTTTCGGGAATCCAGCACATAAGGATGCTGACCGCGATAACGCTCAAAATCGGAATCCTCATCGACAAATTGTTTGAGCACCTGTCCGACAGTATTTTTCTTCGAGAAGGTGAACACTTCGGAAATCATCAGGCCACCGGCCGTGTCGTCATCATAAGCGGCCAGACGCCGCAGGTCCGCGGCTTCGCGCGCGCTCATTTCGCCAAGAATTGCGTCGGCATGTTCCTGGTCAAATTCACCGATGATATCAGCCTGAACATCGGAGGAAAGTTCACGCAGAATGAGGCTGGCCCGTTCCGCCTCGTGATTTTCCAGCAATTCAACCGCGATTTCGGTGGGGGCTTCCTCAATCAGGCTTGCCGCAAGCTCAACGGGGAGCAGAGCCAGAACGCTTTCGCGATCGGGTGCATTGAGATTGAGGATCTCGCGCAGTGCATCGCTCAGTGACATGGCCTCCAGGTGTGCGGCCAGCCCTTCGGAATCGCCAGCTTCGAGCAATTCCTGTGTGAGGCCGTGATCCGGCTCGTCAGCAGGCTGGACAATTTCTAGCTGGGCTTTGGACATGGTGGTTCCTTCCGGCGAAATGCTGTCAGAAATTATTAAAGGCTTGACAAGAAATTACAATAGGTAAAAAATAATTGCTATGGACAATAATAATTATACGATTTACCAATGACCGTACCGAAAAATGTTATGGTGCAGGTGGCCGATAAACTGGCTGATCTGTATACGCAGCCGTTTGGCGGGAAACCGAAGGGCAGATTTCGCATCGCAGCAAAGCTGGTGCGTCAACTTGCTGGCCGTCGACGGCTTTATGACGATGATGTTCGCGAATTGACCCGCGCGATGACCGAGCGTGGGTATGTGATGATTGATATGGACGGGTTTTTTGTCGTGATGAGTTCCAACACGTTCGTAAATTACCGCCGCGCCAATGAGGACTGCCTGAGGTGAAACTGGATCAAGCTACCCAGGCTCTGAAGTCTGACAAGGTGATCGGCTGGCGCGAACATGTCGGGCTGCCGGATCTGGGTATTGCGCTGCTGCAGGCCAAGATAGACACCGGCGCACGGACATCCGCTTTGCATGCGATTGATCTGCAGACTTTCAACAAGGAAGGCGAGCGCTGGATTTCGTTTCATGTGCCGCATCGCGGCCATCGCAAAGACCAGCGCCAGAGTGCGAAAGTTCTGGACGAGCGTGAAATCCGGAACACGAGCGGCGTTCCTGAAATGCGTTACGTGATCGCCACGAAACTGGCTCTGGGTCGCAGACACTGGCGCATTGAAGTGTCGTTGGCTGATCGTGAGCAGATGAAATTCGACCTGATTCTGGGACGGACCGCAATCAGACGACACAACATGCTGGTCGCGCCGGGCAAATCCTTTCTTGTCGGCATGCCTAAAAACTGATGGCGGATCTTTGGCCGCGAAAAGCCGAGACGAGCGCAAACAGCGTACGCGCCTGAATCTTATCAAGGAGAAATTGCATGAAAATCTGTATGATGGCCAGAAATCCGGGCTTGTATTCCCACAAACGGCTGAAAGAAGCTGCCGAGGCGCGTGGACATACACTGAACATCGTCAACACCTTGCGGTGTTACATGAACATCGCCTCGCGGCGTCCTGAAATCTATTATAATGGCGAGAAACTGACCGGATATGATGCCGTTATTCCGCGTATTGGTGCGTCTGTCACATTCTACGGGATGGCTGTGCTGCGGCAATTCGAGATGATGGGGGTCTATCCGCTGAATGAATCTGTTGCCATTGGCCGCTCACGTGACAAGTTGCGCTCCATGCAGTTGCTGGCGCGCGACGGGCTGGGTCTGCCAGTGACGACATTTGCTCATGATCCAAGTCAGACCGAGGAAGTGATCAAGCTCGCCGGAGGCGCCCCGCTGGTGATAAAATTGCTGGAAGGCACTCAGGGCGTGGGCGTGGTTCTGGCGGATACGGACCGGTCAGCCAAATCGGTCGTTGAAGCCTTCCGGGGCGCGAAAGTGAATATTCTGGTACAGGAGTTCATCAAAGAGGCGAATGGCAGTGATATTCGCGCGCTGGTGGTTGGCGGCAAAGTGATTGCGGCGATGCAACGCAAGGGAGCAGAAGGCGAGTTCCGGTCCAATCTGCACCGTGGCGGCAGCGCTGTTTCGGTCAAGATTTCTGCGCAGGAACGCCAAACGGCGACCCGTGCCGCCAAGGCGATGGGTTTGAATGTCTGCGGTGTCGACATGTTGCGTTCCGCGCGCGGGCCGGTGGTGATGGAAGTCAATTCCTCGCCAGGTCTGGAGGGCGTGGAAAAGGCCACGGGGATAGACATTGCCAGCCAGATTATCGAGTTTCTGGAAAAACGCGCAAAGCCAAACAAAACCAATACCAAAGGCAAAGGATAATGTCCGTTCAAACTGTGGAGAAAGTTGGCGCAAGACCAGCGTTTCACATCGGCACATTCAGGATTGAGCCGGGGGCACGCAAGACTGTCGATCTACCGGTCAGTGTGCTGTCTGATCACACGCCGGCGGCACTTTCGGTGCATGTGGTGCACGGCCGCAAGAATGGATCGACCCTGTTTGTCAGTGCCGCGATCCATGGCGATGAAGTTATCGGTGTGGAAATCGTGCGACGGTTGTTGCGCAGCTCCAGCCTGAAAAACATGAAGGGAACGCTGCTGGCAGTCCCGATTGTCAACTCTTTCGGGTTCATGAACCATTCGCGCTACCTTCCTGACAGACGCGATCTGAACCGGTCGTTTCCTGGCAGTGCAACCGGCTCGCTGGCGTCGCGCCTGGCTCATATTTTCATGAGTGAAGTAGTGAAGCGCGCCGATGTAGGTATCGACCTGCACTCGGCTGCAATTCACCGCACCAATCTGCCACAAATCAGATTGACGCCCTCCAAGCCGGAGACGCTGGAACTGGCGGAAGCATTTGCGGCACCGGTGACGCTGATCTCGAAAATCCGGCCCGGATCATTGCGGGAAGCCGCCCAGGAAAACGGAATTGACATTCTGCTTTACGAAGCAGGCGAGGGTTTGCGCTTCGATGAATTTGCTGTCCGCGCCGGGGTTTCTGGTGTGCTGCGTGTCATGCGACACTTGCAGATGATTCCACCCAAAGGGGTGAGCAATCCAAAATCGCGCACCATTCATGCCAGATCAAGCACCTGGCTGCGCGCACCTGCAGGTGGTTTGCTGCGCACCCACAAGGATATTGGAGAAGAGGTGGCCACAGGCGATCTGCTTGGTGTTATCTCAGATCCGTTCGGCGAGATTGAAACAGAGGTTCTGGCAGAGCAGAGCGGACTGCTGATCGGACGGACCCATCTGCCGATCGTGAATGAAGGAGACGGGTTGTTTCACATCGCTCATATTGATCGGAAAGTGGACGCTGCGGCCAGAATTGATGCCCTGACCGCAGATATGGAAGAAGATGCGTTGCTCGACGAAGACGAAATTATCTGACGTCCTGTGGTGAGGTTTATTCCGCGGCCTCAAGCTTGTCCTGTGTTCGGGTTTCAAAGTCGCTGGCATCGTGACGCTCATGCAGCTGTTCATCTTCTGGCCCCTGAAACCGGTTTACCATTCTGCCCCGTTTAACCGCTGCTCTCGCGCCTACCAATTCAGTCCATTTGCTGACATTTTTGTAAGATGCCGTGTCGAGGAATTCGGCCGCATCATAGAGTTTGTTGCGCATCAGGGCACCGTACCACGGCCAGATTGCAATATCGGCAATGGTGTAGTCATCGCCACACATATATTGTTTGTCGGCAAGATGGCGGTCCAGCACATCCAGCTGGCGCTTTACCTCCATGGCAAAACGGTCGATGCAGTATTCGATTTTGGTTGGGGCATAGACGTAAAAGTGGCCAAAGCCACCGCCAAGATAGGGCGCGCTGCCCATCTGCCAGAACAGCCATGACAGGCATTCTGTTCTGGCGGCATGTTCGGTGGGCAGAAACGCCCCGAATTTTTCTGCCAGATAGAGGAGAATTGCACCGGACTCAAACACGCGAGTTGGCGTTGGTGTGCCATGGTCCATGAGGGCCGGAATTTTCGAATTTGGATTAATATCAACAAAGCCGCTACCAAACTGGTCGCCGTCACCGATGCGGATGAGATGTGCGTCATATTCCGCGCCCTGACGTCCAAGAGCCAGTAGTTCCTCCAGCATGATGGTTACCTTGACGCCATTTGGCGTTGCCATTGAATAAAGCTGTAAGGGATGTTTCCCGACTGGCAGCCGTTTTTCGTGCGTTGGGCCTGCTATGGGGCGATTTGTCTTGGAGAATTCACCTCCATTTTCCGATTGCCATTTCCAGACTTTGGGAGGGATATAGTTCGATGAATCGGTCATATTTGATGTTCCAGTAATCAGGTTGGTACGAGCAGTGCAAAAGTGCCTGTGGTTTTGTCACACGGAGCACAATCGAAGCACCGGATGCGGGCGATGGATCAACTTCAAAACAGCGCCGATCTATGCAACACAGAGACATCAGGACGAGGCTGGCAAAGCAAATCCCGGTGAAGTGGCGTGAGAGGATTTATATGGGGCGGATTTTGGAAAAACCAAGGCAAGGCCGGTATGATGTGGTGATTGTCGGGGGGGCAATGTTAGGGTCGTCAGTTGCCTGGTTCCTGAGCGACAATCCGGACTTTGACGGGTCGATTCTGGTGGTTGAACGAGACCCAACTTATGAATTCTCCTCCACTGCCCACACAAATAGTTGTATGCGCCAGCAATTTTCAGCGAAGATCAACGTACGCATTTCCCAGTTTGCTGCTGATTTTGTGAAGAACTTTCAGAGCTATATGGGCGATGATCCGAGAGTACCCGAGCTTGTGCTGCAAAGTTACGGCTATATGTATCTGGCTGACAATCAGGCCTTTGCCGACCAATTGAAAGAGTTGCAGAAAATTCAGGCCGCCTGTGGTGCTGGAACAAAATATATGAGCCGGGCAGACATCGCACGCGATTATCCGTTTTACAGGCTCGATGATATTGTCGGTGCCAATCATAATCTTGTCGATGAAGGCTATTTTGACGGCAATTCGCTGTTTGACTGGTGGAAGCGGATGGCGCGGGAACGGGGTGCTGACTATGTCAGCAATGAAGTGGTTGCGATGACGCGGAATTCCGCCGGCAGCCGGGTCGAAAGCGTTACCCTGAAATCCGGTGAGGAGATTTCCTGCGGTACGGTGGTCAACGCTTCCGGGCCTCGGGCGGTGCTGACTTCGCGCATGGCAGGCATCGAAATACCCGTTGAGCCGCGCAAGCGATATACCTTCATTTTTGACGCTGCAAAACCGCTGGACAGGGATCTGCCGTTGACGATTGATCCGACAGGAATTCACATGCGCACTGACGGCACTTATTATCTGGCTGGCTGTGCGCCGGATGAGGATATGGCTGTCGACTATGAAGATTTCGTACAGGATCATTCGATATGGGAAGACAAGGTCTGGCCGGTCATCGCCAACCGCATTCCCCAGTTTGAGGCGATCAAGCTGATCAATTCCTGGGCAGGGCATTATGCCTATAATTCATTCGACCAGAATGCCATTTTGGGACCGCACACACAGGTTGAAAATTTCATTTTCGTTAACGGGTTTTCGGGTCATGGCTTCCAGCAGTCACCCGCCATGGGGCGAGGCACAGCCGAGCTGATTACCTATGGCGAGTTCCGGACACTTGACCTGTCGCCGTTTAATTATGAGCGGATTGAGAAAAACCAACCCTTTGTTGAAAAGGCCGTGATCTAGAATTGAGCCCAGTTGCGGGCCTTTTTGGAACCGTTCCGACACAGACCTGAAACAGTGAGAGAAATTTATGAACAAACTGGTTCTGACCGGCGCTGCCGGACGCCTCGGCTCGTATCTGCGTGAACCATTGAGCAGGCTGGCGGATCAATTGGTGTCCACAGACATAGTCGATGAAATCGGCAAGCTTTATGATGGTGAGCAGTATGTGCGGGCCGATCTTGCCAGCCTGGACGATATGATTTCCGTGCTGGAAGGGGCGGAAATGGTTGTCCATTTCGGCGCCTATGGCGATGAAGGGACATTTGACCAGATTCTGGGGCCCAATATCATTGGCGCCTATAATGTCTGGGAAGCGGCATACCGCAATAAAGTGCGGCGGGTGATTTATGCCAGTTCCATCCATGCTGTGGGCATGCATCCGCGAAATGTCTGCATCGGAACCGATGTGGCGCATAAGCCGGACACGTTTTACGGGCTTGCCAAGTGCTTTTCTGAAGATCTGGCCAGCCTGTACTGGGACAAGCGGCAGGTGGAATCGGTCTGTCTGCGCATTCTTTCCTGCGCGCAGGTGACAAATGCCCGCGCCCTTGGATCGTGGCTGTCATATGAGGATCTCATCCAACTTGTGGAGCGATCAATTGATACACCTACCACCGGCTTCAGCGTGGTTTACGGAGTGTCTGACAATGATCGCAGGCCGGTTGACAACAGCAATGCCGCATATCTTGGCTACCGGCCAAAGGACAATGCGGAGCAATTTGCAGCACAGATCCTTGCAACTGAGCCGGTGCAGGATCTGTCTGATCCGAAAAACCTGTATCATGGCGGCCCGTTTGCCGCTGTGTCACTGGGCGAAAGCGGCGTTGCAAGCATGAACATTATCGACGATACCAAAAAAATTGATGATTAAACCGTCAGGCGAATTGTGAGCCTAATGGCAGGACAGGAAAAACACCTTGCTATGGCTTTAGTCGCGCCATAATGCTGCCGCGGTTGCCGTTCAAACCCTGCGCCAATGTCGGAAGATCAAAATACGATGGGTTTCGTTGCTTCGACGCAGATTTAAGTCAGACCATTGTTACTCAATGGGACTGATGAAAACCTAATATTATCCTGAAGGATATTTAGCATCTTAAAGCGCTGGTGAGCGCAAAGATGCGCAGGTATCAGGTGGAATTTTCCGCCTGATTTGCTGCAAGGCTGCGCTTTGTGAACAGGTCCTGTTGTTGAAGATCGCCCGACTGACGAGAACCTTACTCTGTCTTTTGGTGTAGGACGATTTATGAGAATTCAGTTTCTGATACTACTTGCCTCTCTTGTGTTTGGTCCAACGGCAGCTTTTGCGCAACCGCAACTGCCGATGAAATGGATTGAAGCGATTTCCGAAATTTCCGGGTCGTTTGAAAGTGGTGGCAAAGACAAGGATGAGAAATTTGCTGCGGTTACGCGCGATTTTGATTGCCAGGGTCTTTCGCTGGGATATCTCAACTGGCCATTGGGGACCGGGTCTTTTTTCGAACTCCTGAGCGATGTTGACGATGCGCAGATCAAGGCAATCAGTGCCGCGGTGATGCCGACCTACGGATCGGCGTGGGTGAAGATGATTCAGCTTGGCAAACAGGGTGATGTTTCACAGGCCGTGTCGCTGGCAAGAGGCTGGCAGAAACCGGCTTTCTCGGCCGGAGAGTGCAGAGATGACAAAAGGGGAGGTGTTCGTTTTGCTGATCCGGCCCTTGTCACCGAAATCAAAGCATTTCTTCTCCATGACACAATCCGCGATGCGCAAATGCGCGGCCTGGAAGGACTGGCACAAGAGGCATTTGACAAGGCCGTGAAATGGGCTGAGATGCAACGTGGCACCAATTCCAGCCCACAATTCAACGAGTTTGCGGTGTTCTTTGATCTGCGCACCCAGAACGGGTTGAAATATGCCGACAGTCTGATGGCGCTGGTGAGTGAAACCAATGAATCCCAGAAGTGGAAACGGGCCTATAATCGCGCTGCCACGTCCTGGATACAGATCGATTGGGATCAGGTGAATCCAAAACATGTTGAGGACGGAAAGCAGAACGCCGAGCAGTGGCGCCTTGCTTTTGACAAAGGCGAAGTTTCAACCAGCGACAACCAGCTTCTGCTGCTGATTGCGATGCGCGGTATGCTGACCAAACAGCCATATACAACAGACACAATGAACCGCAAAGGTGTGATGGCCACCGGGTTCGGATGGGCACACACAACCTTCTTTGACAACCGCCCTGTTTACCGGAAAATGGACAGGCTGATCCGGTCCCTGGCAATGAAAGGCTCTTAAACGAGACCGCTTTACTGCGTTTGCCGGCTGGAGGCCGGTAAAATTGAGACCATCCGGATTGGCCGGTATAGAACGCTGGCTGCTATGGGGTTATCCGCTCTGGCGGAACCGCTGGCAATTCTTCCCGGTCCGTCTGTCTGTCGCCGGTGCCGGGTCAAATGTCTCGACATTCACTCAACGTCCTTTAGATTGATCGGCAAGTGCTGTCGGGATGGTTGGTGCCATGAGTTCGGAGGCCAGGATCACGTTGCGCGAAAATGGCGAGACGAAAGCTGAACGGTCCAGCGGCGGTTTGGGAGTTTATGGGCCTGATTCAGAATCACAGATCAGTGTGGAATCTTGTCCTGCTGCTGGTTGGCGTGCTGTCGAACTCGGCGATTGTCCCGTTCATGGGGGTCTATATTGTCGAGGGGCTTGGTAAAGAGCCGTGGATGATCAGCGTCTATTCTTCACTGACACTGTTGGTGGCGGTGACGATCAACCGCCGATTTGGCGAATGGATTGACGAGGGCCGGACGATTGCGCCGCTCGTGCTGCTATGTATCGCCGCCTTTGTGATAGCAAATTCCGCGATACTGATTGTGCAATCCTACTGGATCGTGGTGAGTGTCGCGAGCCTGTGTTTCGGAGTGTCGTCTGCCGCTCTTTCGGCGATGTACAGCTATGGCCGGCTCTATGCCGAGCGTGAAAGGCTGAACATTCAACGCTACAATTCATATTTGCGCTCCATGACGTCCTTGGGCTGGATGCTGTCTCCGGCGCTGGCGTTTTTCATTGCAGGGCAATTCGGCCATCTCGCGGTCTTCAAAATGGCGCTCATCGCTGCAGGTTTCTGGGCGCTGTTGTGGTATTTTGTGATGCCAAAAGATTTCACCGCAGCTGCACGGCCGGCGTTGCAGAACAAGGCATCGAACGGGCAGGAGAGTATTAACCGGCCACTGTGGCATGCTGGCCTGGCATGCTTCTTCTTTTCATTCGCGCATATTTTATGCAGCAGCGCGTTGCCGCTGTTTTACATACAGGAAGTGGGGCTTCCAACCTTTGCGCCCGGTCTGTCGTTTTCGGTCAAGACATTTGTTGAAATCGGCGCAATTTTGAGTGCGCCCTGGTTGATTGGGCGTGTCGGGGCACGCAATGCGCTGCTTGGCGCAGCACTTCTTGGAATCGTTGCCTTCATGGTTTTGGCGGCAGTTTCGAGCTTGCCGCAGATGATTGTCGGATCAGCTCTGGAGGGGCTTTATTATGGTATTTTTGCCGGGGTTGGTATCACCTTTGTGCAAAGCTTTGCTGCCGGCAGAATGGCGCGGGCAACTTCGCTTTACATGAATGGCCTGTTTCTGGGCGGTCTCATCGCCGGTTCGTCAATGGGCCTGATTGCCCAGATATTTGATTTCAGAACGGCGATCCAACTGGCTTCGCTGGGGGCAATTGCAGCCTTCGTCGTTTTAGTCGCGACCAGACGATCCGACGCCGCCAGTGTGCCGGTGTAGAACTGACCGGGCGTCGAAATCCGGTGCTGTTGATCGGCAGATTTTCCGGTGCGGATAGCGGCGTTGGCTGACCGGAATGACTTGTGCTGGAGCCAGGGCTGAGTGGTGAGTGTGTTCAAACTCACCCAGAGGAGCGAAAGCTGTATGGCGAAGACGCCATGGGACGTCATTATTGTAGGGCAGGGGCTGGCGGGAACGACGCTGGGTCTGCACTTGCGGGCAGCGGGACAAAAGGTGCTGCTGCTGGACCCGGGCAAACCGGTCAGCGCGTCGCGAATTGCTGCCGGTCTGATGACACCGATCACTGGCCAGAGGCTGACGGTGAGCTGGCGGGTGGATGAATTTCTGCCCTATGCAAGAGCGTTTTATTCCGGGGTTGAGCAACAGACCGGGCATTCATTCTTTCATGAGCGCACGGCGCTGCGCCTGTTCACCAGTTTAGCGGAGCGTGAGGTGTGGCAGAAGCGAGCGGGAGACCTGCAATTTTGCGCGCATCTTGACGAAGGGCCGGTAGAGCAATTTCTGCCCGCCGCTGTCGCTGATACCAGTGGCGGCGGGTTTGCCATGAAAGCCGCGCAGCTGGATGTGGCGGCGTTTCTGGATGCGGCCGCTGCATTGCTGACAATTGAGCCGGTGACGCTTGACTGGGCTAAAGATGTGTCTTTTGGCGATGCCACGGTGTCGGTGGCCGGCCATTCTGCCCGTTATGTGATTTCATGCGAGGGCTATGCCGCAGCGCAAAACCCGCATTTTGCATTTGTGCCATTCAATGCGGCAAAGGGCGATATTCTGACTTTGCGCTTTGAAGCCCCGTTACCTGCCCATAGTCTGCATCGGGGAATCTGGCTGGCACCGAGCGCAGACCCGATGGAGTTTCGTCTTGGAGCGAGTTATGATTGGGCAAATCTTGATGAAGTGCCGAATCCGGAGGCGCGGGCTGTACTGGAAGACAAGCTGAAGGCTTTCCTTCATGTGCCCTATCAAATTGTAGGGCACAGCGCGGCCGTACGGCCGATCATCAGAGAAAGCAAGGCTGTGATCGGCTTTCACCCGGTGCATCGCAGGCTTGGATTTTTCAACGGACTGGGGTCGAAAGGGTCTTTGCACGGGCCCTGGTTTGCAAAACAATTCAGTACCTGTCTGGTGGTCGGAACGGCTGTTCCGGCAGAGTTTGATGTGCAGCAATATGCCAATCGCAAGGCGGGTGTGTGATGTGGCGTGCCACTGAAATGGCGCATTTGATGCTGCGTCAAATATTGCAGCCGGGAGATGTGGTCGTTGATGCAACCGTCGGAAACGGTCATGACACATTGTTTCTCGCAGACGAAGTTGGCCCGACCGGGCGGGTGTTCGGGTTTGATGTGCAGGAAAGCGCGCTGCAACATGCTGCTGACAGACTGGGCGCCAGGCCCGAGGTAACGCTGCTGCATGCCGGGCATGAGACGCTGGCAAAATGCCTTGCAGATTGCGATGAGCCATCCGTTGCGGCCGTGGTGTTCAATCTGGGATATCTGCCTGGTGCCGACAAGACAATTATGACTCGCTCCGAGACGACACTGGCGGCCTTGCAGCAGGCGTTGGCACTGCTGAAACGAGGCGGGGCGGTGACCATGGTGCTGTATCCCGGACATACAGGTGGCGGACAGGAAGCCGTTGATCTGTTTGACTTTGCGCAGGCTCTGGCAGGTGATTTTTCGGTGAGCCACTATCAGCGATTGAATGCGTTGGGAGTTGCCCCGGAATTGCTCGTATTTGGAAAAACAAATTAATGTCTGCAACGGGGCGATACCGGCAGAATGCTTTGTTTTGTTTGCGCCGGAACAAAGAGCAGACCACACCCCCGTCCTAGGTTTCGTCATCGGAATAAACCAAGACCGTTGAAGGAGACGAACATGATCACACGCCGTACAGCCCTTATGGGAGCAGCATTTGCCGCCGCAGCGCCCAGCCTGGTGGCAACCCAAGTGGCGGCCTCTTCAGAAAGCATGACCCCGGTCGGGGCGAATGTGGATCTGAACAACATGCCACGCAGAAAAGTAAAACTCGTTGCGCCGCCCTTCGTGCATGAGCACGAACAGGTTGCAACGCTTCCGCCAAGCATTGTCGAATTCGAGATGACAATCGTTGAAAAGGAAATGGAGATCGATCAGGACGGCACCATGATGCAGGCGATGACCTTTGAAGGGTCCGTTCCTGGCCCGCTGATGGTGGTCCATGAAGGCGATTACGTCGAACTGACACTGATCAATCCAGAGGAAAGCTCCCTGCAGCACAATATCGATTTTCACGCAGCGACGGGTGGGCTGGGCGGCGGTGCGCTGACGCTGGTCAATCCAGGTGAATTGACGGTTTTGCGCTTCAAGGCGACTCGCCCTGGTACGTTTGTCTATCATTGCGCACCGGGCGGACCGATGATTCCGTGGCATGTCGTGTCGGGCATGAGCGGTGCCATCATGATCCTGCCGCGCGACGGGTTGAAAGATGACAAAAACCAGGCCGTTCGTTATGACAAGGTGTTCTATATCGGTGAGAATGACTTTTACGTGCCCAAAGATACTGACGGAGACTATCTCCGCTTTGAAGATCTGGGCAGTTCCTATGCCGATACGCTTGAAGTAATGAATGGTCTCGTTCCGTCCCATGTCGTGTTCAACGGCAAGGCAGGATCGCTGACCAATGACAACGCCTTGACTGCTACTGTCGGTGAAACTGTGTTGTTTGTGCATTCACAGGCCAACCGGGATACGCGCCCGCATCTGATCGGCGGACATGGCGATATTGTCTGGGAAACCGGAAGTTTCAACACACCTCCTGCCAGAGATCTGGAAACCTGGTTCATTCGGGGCGGCTCTGCAGGTGCGGCGATGTACAAGTTCCGTCAGCCCGGTGTCTACGCCTATGTGAACCACAACCTCATCGAAGCGGTGAATCTTGGAGCGACGGCCCATGTGGTTGTCGAAGGCGAATGGGATAATGATCTGATGGCGCAGGTGCAAGCACCAACCGCCTACGGCCAGGCCTACACCGGAAGGAAAGCCCTGCCATAAAGGTACTGACCAAGCCCGGTAAAAGCCAAAAAACAGGCCGCGACCTGCGGCCTGTCAGATTACTGACAAACCCCGTCTTTTTGAGGCGGGGTTTTGTTTTGGGGTGTGGCTGTTGACGGTTTTGGCTCAGGCACGATGAGGCAATTGGCTGATGAGAGCGTGGTTTGGACCTTCAAGCCATTGGATTTGCAATTTTCCTGATATTCAGTTCCGTTGCTTATTGATGGCTTTGCCCCACGGTCTTCAAAAATGCCCGGCTGTGGATTCTCGGATGTGACCCGCACATGGCAGGCAACTGCGCGTTGCGCCTTGACGTTTGTAGTGCAGGAAGCAAGTAGCCGACGGGTTTTGCAGATGGCCGGGCTGGATGTGTCATGACTATAGCCATTCCGGTCGGTGGTGGCATTGCCGGCATCAGGATCGGTGCGTGAGACGCTGGTTATCTTTAGGCCGCGCGCTTCTTCAGCGGCTACTCGCCCTGGGCCGCTTGATGTTGTCTGATGGTTGTAGCCAGATCATCGCATTGATGTGAGGCAGAAGATGATCTTCGGGATCAAGGCATCCAGCGTCATCATCAGCGCAATAGCGGCTGGTAGTGAAATCGGATTATTTCCATGATTCAATGAATCAAAAACCTCCGGCAGAAGCCGGAGGCCGGTCAGAGTCTGACAGGCCGCAACTTGCGGCCTGTCTTCATTTTAATACCTGATATCAATTTGTTGCGTCGTATTCCTCAAAGATTGAGTCAAAGCGCTTCTTGGCTTTGCCGCGATGCTTGACGGCGCGGGCAGTATCCTCGTTTTCTGAAGCACCCACGGCGATGACGGCCACCATGCCAAGTCCGTAATGGGGGGTGCATTTGACGCCGTAAAGTCCCTCTTCATCAACCGTCAGCTCGAAATCCTTGCTGATTTTGCTTTTGAATGGTTCGACACCTTCAGGAAGCATTCCCTCGATTGCTTCGGCGTTGTGACCCTTGTCGGATGACAGAAATTTAATGGTGTCACCTGGCATTGCCCTGATAAAATCGGGCTGGAATACCATGCCGCCTTTTTCGCCCTTGTTGAGCATCTGAATTTCGAATTCGGCAGCATTTGTCAGACCGGTGGTCAGCCCGAATGCCAGTCCGGCTCCGAAAAGTGTTGCTATGATGTGTGCTTTGCGCATTGTGTGCCCTTTCTGTTGCACTGGTTCGATGCCAGTGTGGTAACAGTGCCGGGCGCGGCCTACATTGCGCTGCATCAAACTCAGAAAGGTTTTCTGCAACGTGCTGGATGTTTCGCTGATTGCCAATTTGCCGCCCTTTGCGGATATTGCAAAGGACGCCCTGCAGGACCTATTAAAACAGGCCAAGCCGGTTCGCTTTAACCGCAATGATTACATATTTTCGGCCGGTGAACCGGCTGATTCGTTTTTTCTTCTGCTGGATGGATATATTCGTGTTGTACGGGTGACCCCTGACGGCGAGCAGGTGATTGCACGTTATATTTCGGCCGGTGAATTGTTCGGCGTTGCCCAGGCGCTGGGCCGCGATACTTACCCCGCCAATGCCGTCGCGGCGGCTGATTGCGTGGTGTTGCGATGGCCCGGAGATATCTGGCCTGAAGTGATTTCGCGATCTCCAACCTTTGCGACCAACACCTATCACATGGTGGGTGAACGTCTGCAGGATGCTCAAGACCGGATTGTGGAAATGGCCACGGAACGCGTGGAGCAGCGGGTTGCTCATGCGATTGTCAAGCTGGCCGATCAGACCGGGCGCAAAACCGACGATGGCATTGTGATTGATTTTCCGCTGTCGCGTCAGGATATCTCGGAGATGACTGGCACAACATTGCACACAGTCTCGCGACTGATGAGTGCCTGGGAACAGGCCGGCATGGTGAAAAGCGGGCGGCAGAAAATCACGGTGACGGAACATGACCGCCTGGTGACACTGGCCAACCATCCCAAGGAGTGACCGGCAGGCGCGGGCCGTTGTGCTGGGGCGCGAAAAAAACCGGATAAAACTGCTATCGGCCGGCGAAACAAATTGCGATACCGGAGTGCCTCTGCAATAAATAGAGCATCAGACGAGTTGATGATCGGAGCCGGTCATCCAATGCAGTTGGTACTTACAAATCAATATTCAGACCGTTGAATAAACATGCGACGGCGTGACCAGCCCGCGTGAAGTGCGGCTGCATTGTTTTTCCAGGCGGTGCAGGAGCGGCAGTTGGGGGCGCACAAAAAGCCGGAAAAAGCTGCCAGACAATGTTTCAAAAATCTTGTTGCTGTGAATGGAATATGCAAGAAATAGAGCATCGGGCGATGTGACGCTGTTGGCTTGTCCCGCCTGGTTTTCAGACATTTTTCCAGACACCAGTTTGATGTGATGTGAGGCAAGTGGCGTTTGCCGGTTGTGTCGCATTGTCGGGCAATTACTGGCAGGCCGCCCCCACTTGGAAATGTTCGGCCATATGTATCAGTAACACCAAATGACACATAGCAGATTCACCGCGTTTCAGCCAGTCTTACGGCATGGCAAATGGATACGAACTCACCCTTTCAGGGTTAATCAGAAAGCGCGCCGAACTGGCTGGCGATATAGAGCGCCTGCACAAAGAATTGCGCCAGATGGTATCGGATCTGGAAAATTTCGATGGAACGATTTTGTTGTTTTATCCGTCCTATGAAGATCGGATCATAAAGCCCAAGGCATTCCGCCCGCCTAATGATTGGGCCAACAGAGGCCAAATGGCCCACGCTGTATTGAGATATATTCAGACAAGCCACAGAACCGCTCACATCGCAGGATATAGCCTTGCAGATGATGAAAATGCGGGCATTGAACACAGACGACACAAAGCTGGTGAGGACTATGACAAAACGTTGCGGCGTTGCGTTAAGAGGCAAACGTGACAGAGGCGCTGCGCGGTTACAGCAGGGGCCGGCGCAGTACATGATTTGGGAACTAAGCAAATGACCTATGACCCGCCGCTAGATGCTGGAATTGTCGCCGCTGTGGCGGTATTGCAGAAGGCTGGAATAGAAACATTTGAATCGTGTGAGGGCGGCGACGGACATGCATACCCAGAACCTACAGTGCGATTTTATGGCGAGCGCGAGACAGGATTCAGGGCGCTCGCAGCGGCGATGGTAAATCAGCTCCCCGTCACTGCAATACGGAGGACATGGCCAGTGAATGACGGAGAGCCTACAGGTCCGTGGTGGGAGATTACATTTTCACCCAAATAGAAATTAGCTCAGTCGAGCGCATTCCTTACAAAGCGGCTTGCCGCCTGCGCCCTGCCTGAGATTTTCTTTTTCAATGTTGTTTCCCGTGTTGCATTCGGTGTTGTTATGATGAACCTGTTGTTTGGTTGAATGCCAAGGTGATTTTTTAGCCATGATAATCAATCCTTTCGTGATTGCAGCCGATACGGAATCTCTATGGTTGTAGTGATTCGGCTTTACTATAATAGGGCGAGTCATCCATGCGGGCAAATAAGGCTGGGCAGTATATGGTTTGGGAAGTGGTGCGCTAAGCCATTGATTGAATCTAATTTTTTCTTTTGAATCAATAACTTGCTGAATCAAAACCTTTCTGTTAACATTATAGCGCACTATATACGTCTACTAATTAGGAACTTAGTCATGCAATTCGATAGGGCAAAATATAAAACCATAATTTTGTACGTGTCCTCCAATTGTGACAGATCGCAGTTAGGGGCCGTCAAACTCCATAAGGTGCTTTATTTTCTCGACATGATGCACTACGCGCTTATTGGCGCGCCGGTGACAGGCTCGACATATAGAAAGCGCCCTCACGGGCCGACTTCTGACGAGTTACTGGTGACACTTCGGGATATGGAGTCAGAAGGAATTCTTAAAATTGAGGAGGGTGACTATTTCGGGTTTCGAAAGAAGGAGTATATCCCATTAGTCGAGCCAGAGATTGATCGCCTGAATAAGGTCGAGCGCCTAATGTTGGATGAAATGATTGAATTTGTGTGTCGCAACAACACGGCAAAGACAATTAGCCAGTTTAGCCATAATCGCGCTTGGGAAATAGCTGATTTTGGAGAAGAATTGCCCTATCATAGCGCTCTCCACATTTTTCCCAGTGAGGTATCGCCGGATGCCCTTGATTGGGCAGCAGGCGAGGCAGAGGAAATTGAGGCTGAGAGATCGAAAGCAGACTCCTTGGGTTTTACGGATTATGCCACTTTTCGAGCGCGCGTTTTACAAGAGAGCCACGCATAACGAAGGGCTTTGGGACGTCCTTGATAGTTTCGAAGCAGCAGTTTGCAAGGATCCTCGGATGGTGGGCGAGCCACATCTTGGTTTCCCCGGCGGAAAGGTTTGGGTTTATCAGTCGCCCTCACTGATCAGAATACCAGCAGTGAATATCTTGTATGAGATCAACGACAATGATGGTGTCGTGTTGTGTTGGAGTCTTCGTTTGGCAGTCTAACTAAGCCGCCCGTTGCCAATATCCAGCCCAATTCCGGCTGACCGGTTGATGCAAAGCCAACCCAAAAAGCCCAAAAGCATTTCCGCCATTTGAACGCCTGCGAATATCTTCACTCCATGCCGCGTGATGTGCGTACTGGTGCAGATATTGCGGTGACACACCATGATGTTGGCCCTGAACCATACGGCGAAGGCGCGAGAAATAGCTTTCAACCTGATTTGTGCAGATGCCTTCGAGCGAGTATGCCTCACTGTGATTGATGCGGCCAGTCTCCCAACCGTCGCGGAGCGCATCCCAATGGCTGGCTTCCTCGCGTTCTTCGCATCCATATTGCTGGCGCTGGACGTTGGCCAGGCCGCAAAGTCATGGGGTCTTTTTTCGACGGTCTTTTCGCAGCAGTATTTTTACATCTGGCATACGGTCTCAGTGGCAATCTGTGCGGTGCCGGTTATCAGCGTGTTCTCGGGCCGGTACGTGGTCAAAAGCGCAAAGGATTGCGCGAAGCATTGCCACAGCCAACTCACAACGGCAATGCAAGATCAAACTGCAGACGTGAAAGTCCCAGCCTAATAATCTTGGTGCGCGTGCTACATAAGGCCGGAAATGTGTCCAGCAGACAGACCGGGAATTCTATGACCGAAACAGGGCTGTGCAGCGCGCGCTTTGAACAGGCTTTTGCGCTGACGTCCGAGCAGGAAGCGTTTGCCGCTGCCTATGTAGCAAGCGGACATGCGCCGCAGGCCTTCCGGTTTGCATTCGCTGTGCCGAACGAGGTGGCGGATGAGATTGTCTGGCATGACGCCAGCGCAGCGCTGGCCAATCACGATGTGGTGCTGCGCATTATGGCGTTGCAGGAAGCCGGCAGCGATGACGTGCGTGGAGAGGCAATTTCCGCCTCACAAAGTGCGCACCGCACACAAGACGCCGATATTCGTGCTCTGACATGGGAACTGGAAAACGCCCGCGCCAAGGCGATGGCCGATGACAAGGGTGCCAGTACAGCCGTTTCGGCGACACTGGGCAAAGCCAGATTGCTGGGGCTGATGGCCGACAAGCGCGAACCGGCAGCCACGCTGAGTGTGGCGATAATCGATTTTGCAAAGATGAATGATGAGCCAGATAATCCTGCCGAATAACTGGACACCGCGCAGCTACCAGATACCGGTGATGGCCTATCTGGATGGTGGCGGCAAACGCGCCGTTTCGCTTTGGCACAGACGCGCCGGCAAGGATTCCGCCGGACTGAACTATGCCGCCAAGGAAATGTTCCGCCGCCCTGGAGTGTACTGGCATTTGCTGCCCTCGCAGCGCCAGGCGCGCAAGGTGGTGTGGAACAATGTCGACCGCGAGGGGCGGCGCATGATCGATCAGGCTTTTCCGGACGCATTACGTGCCCGCAAGCTGAGCGATGAAATGCTGATTGAATTCAAAAACGGTGCAGTGTGGCAACTCGCCGGAGCCGACAATTACGATGCGCTGGTGGGTGCCAACCCGGTAGGCGTGGTGTTTTCCGAATGGGCTCTGACAAACCCGCAATCATGGGATTTCATTCGTCCGATCCTGATGGAAAATGGCGGCTGGGCCTGGTTCAACACCACGCCGCGCGGGCGCAACCATGCTTACCGGATGGCCATCATGGCACAGAAAAATCCGGCCTGGTTTTTCGAGCGGCTGACCATTGAGGACACGCAGGTTCTGACGGCGGCGCATATACAGGAAGAACGTCTGTCGGGCATGTCGGAAGAAAAGATTCAGCAGGAATATTACTGCTCCTTTGAGGCCGCGGAGTCCGTGCAGTTCATCAGCTATGAACATATCGACCAGGCATTGGAGCGGACAATGGAAGACCCGCAGCGCCCGGTTATCCTGGGGCTGGATGTGGCGCGGTTTGGCGATGACCGGTCAGCGCTGGCCATCCGCCACGGCGACAAGTTGATGAAAATCATCACATGGCAGGGACTGGACACGATGCAGACTGCCTCCAAGGTGGCGGAAATCGCCGAGCGCGAGAGTCCGGACCGTATTTTTGTCGATGGTGTGGGCGTTGGCGGCGGTGTGGTGGACCGGCTGCGGCAATTGGGACTGAGGGCGGTGGATGTCAATGCGGGTGGTCGCGCCACAGAGCACACCAGATATTTCAACAAGCGTGCCGAATGCTGGGGGCGCATGCGCGACTGGTTGAAAAACCGTGGTGCCCTGACACCAAATCCCGAGCTGGAACTCGATCTGCAAGGCCCGGAATACAGTTATGACGCGAACAACCGCATTCAACTTGAGAAGAAAGACGACATGAAGAAACGCGGTATTCCATCGCCTGATCTGGGGGACGCGCTGGCACTGACATTTGCCGAACGAGTTGCAACGGCGATGGTTTCGGCTGCGGATTATGCCGATCAAACCTGCCATGCAGGGATGGCTGATCCGCTGGCAGGGTATTGAGGGTTCAGCATACCGCCCGCCGCGCGCAGATGCGATATATTATGGGCAGGTTGCCGTGTTCTGTACATGATGCGAAAAGGCAGATGTCCGATAATCCAGTCTGTTGCAGTGAACCTCCAATGGAAGATTGCGGGCAGGCCGGTGCCTTGCGAATGTCCGATCTGAAGGAGTGCTTTGATGACCGATAAAAGCATGTTTACTGAACTGGACCAGTATCAGTGGTTCAACGATATTGACGAGCTGGCAGATGCTTCCAATCTGGACCTGTCCACACGCTGTCTGGCCGACATTCCACCGGCGCCTTTAAGCCTTGTGCTGGCAATCATGCAGGAGACAGTCAGCCGGCCGGAGGTCGTTGCCGCCTGGAGCAGTGCGCCGCTGGATGGACAGATCGGGCCGGAAGAAAGCTTCCTGCTAAGGTGGTACAATGACTATCTGGATTACAAATACGGCAACGAGACAATGGCTGTCGATGAGGCCCGAGGCCATATGAGGCGCCTGGTACACGGTGTCTACAGCAGCGTGGACGACCCGAAGCTGCGGGCGGCGCTGCTGGCTGATGATGACATCTATGATGATGGGGAGACACCCGCCTAGGGCATTGCTGCCTGATGCACATGTGTATTTCATGAAGGAGCTCTGCCGTGACCGACAAAACCATGTTTACCGAAATGGACCAGTATCAGTGGTTCAATGATATTGACGAATTGAGTAAAGTTGCGAAACTTAACACGTCACGTCGTCTGATGTCTGAAATTCCACCGGCGCCACTGAGCCTTGTGCTGACTATCATCAAAGATATGACCAGCCGACCGGAGATCATGGCTGCTTACGGCAGCGCGCCGGTTAAAGGGCAGATCGAGCCGGAAGAAGGTTATCTCCTGATGTGGTTCAGTGACTATCTGACCTACAAATATGGCAATGAGACCCAAGCCGTCGATGAGGCGAAAAGCTATATGAGAGAGTTGGCAAATGGCGTCTATATCGGTCCGGACGATCCGAAGCTGCGGGCCGTGCTGATTGCCGATGACGACATTTACGATGATGGCGTGACACCCGCCTAGGGCTCTGCTGCCTGATGCAGATGTGTATGTCATGAAGGAGCTTTGCCATGACCGACAAAAGCATGTTTACTGAAATGGACCAGTATCAGTGGTTCAACGATATTGACGATCTGGAAAAGGTTGCGAAGGTCGATTATTCGGTTCGTCCGTGGACTGATATTCCACCGGCTCCACTGAGCCTCGTGCTGACCATCATCAAAGATATGACCAGCCGCCCGGAGATCATGGCGGCTTACGGCAGCGCGCCGGTCAATGGGCAGATCGAGCCGGAAGAAAGCTATCTCCTGTCTTGGTTCAGTGATTATCTGACCTACAAATATGGCAATGAGACCCGGGCCGTCGATGAGGCCAGAAGCTATATGAGAGAGTTGGCAAATGGTGTCTATAGCGGCCCGGACGATCCGAAGCTGCGGGCTGCTCTGATTGCCGATGACGACATTTACGATGATGGAGAGATACCCGCTCAGGGCGCGTAGCTTTCTTCCAGTTTCTCACAGATTTATTTTTATCCACACTTTTAGCCAAGTGAGTGCATTTCCATGGCCAATCGGAAACTGGCAACAAACGGCAGACTCTATGTTTATGCCGATACTAATTTTCTGCAGCAATTTTACGTCGCCGGCGGCAGAAAAGCCTGGGACCGGCTTATAAGCCGGGGTGAGCGTTTAATCGTCACGTCCGTAATTCTGGAGGAAATGGAAAAATCTAATTTCGGTAAGGAATTCGAGATTTGGATGAAGAAAAACAGATCTCAGATGGAGCCGTCGAAGATTACGTTCAAACAGCTCAATGACGCTGATCCGGATCGACAGACACCCTATACACGGGCCGGGGCTGGAGATGGGGCAGGTGATGCTTCTATCCGTTTAAGCGTGAAGAACATGCTGGAAAAACATCCTGACCGACAGGTCCAGCTCGTTTCCGGTGACCAAAGTTTGGTAAACTACTTCCGGCAAGAGAGCATGCGCCCCGGCAATAATATACTGCTGCCGCATCGGGGAATTTTCGGGTTTTTACGAACAGAACTGTTTGAAGGCCGCATCAAGAATGAGATTTATGATGCGTATACAAGCCGAATTCGCGCAAACTTCAAAGTCCTGGACTCTATTTCGCCTGATTTTCGAGACCAGGGAGAAACGGCGCAACAACTGAAGGCGTCTTCTCCAGAATGGCAGACCGGTGACTATCCTGATCCGCGCAACGAAGATCCGGAGTTCGCAAAAGAAAATCGCTCCAGAGTAGAAGCTGAAAAAGAAAAACGCCGGTTGAGTGATGCCGAGCGAGGTACGGGTGGGAAATCCAGTGGCAGCCCGGACGGATCGCTTAATCTGCTTGGCAGAACAAATGCGCGCAAGGTGCTGCGTGGTCTGGGCGTGGTTGGCGATGTTGCAGAATTTGTGCTTGTGGTCGAAGAGGCCGCTAATCTGATTCAGCAGGATAACTTGCCTGAGGCCGAACGCGTGCTGGGCAGTTTTATTGGTGGCCTTGGCGGTTCGGCAGTTGGTGCTGCCGCAGCGGGTTTAACTGCCGGGGCAGTTTTGTCGATGACCGGCGCAGGTAGCTTTGTTGGTGTGCCTGTGATGGTTGTCAGTGTCCTGGTTGGCGGATTTCTGGGAGACGTTGCAGGAAGGGAATTTGCCGGCTTTCTGGTTGAAGAGATTCAGTTACGGCAAGCCAAAGGTGAATCCCTTCTCTTGGATGATATTATTGAACTTTTTAAGGGATATTCGGAAAAGAACGGAATGGATGTCGAGGGATTGAACATTCCGTCGGCTGATACCGATGACCGGGCAATGTCAATTGACATCCCCGACGGCAGGGATGCTCAGGTGCTGATTGAGCGGAGCTGGGACATTGTGCAGCAAAGTGCTGACCGGGAGGCCGCGCAGAAATCGTTCGATACAGGGTTGAGCCAGGCCGATCTGGAGCTGATGCCGGAAGGTGTGAAGCAGGCAATGGAAATGCAGACTCTCAAGCGTGAAGTCACAGCCGCAGCTGCAGAGTTCGCAGCCGCCTCCGGGGCTGCCGGAGAGAATGCGGGTGCAATTGAAAACGGTGCGGTTAATGGAACAAACAATGAACAGGAACCGGTTGTGGTGCCAACGCCGCGGCCACGCCCGCAACTGACGCCGGTGAGGCAAGGTGTGTTGAAGGGCATGGCCGATGATGAGCGGCTGGTGCTGGCGGCGGAGTTTGTGGCGCACAAGGGGCGCACGGAGACGGATGCGGCCGAAGCATCGATGATCGAGCGCATGGAGGTGCAGCGCAAGATGGCGCAGGACCTCGCCGATCTGAAAGCGGGCAAGCTGTCGAGTGTGTGGAAAGAGGCGGGCTATCCCAAAGCTGTGCGTGATGTGCTTGGCGAAGAGGCCTATCAGAGTTTTGTCGATGAGCGGCTGGAAGCAGGCCTGCTTTCTAATGCAACAGCCGGTCTGCATCTGATGCAAAATGCCGATCTGCAGGGAATTGCTGATGGAACGGCAGAAATTAAAGCGCCACATGAGAAACTTGCAGAGTTGATGACGCCCAAAGTGCTGGCGGCAGCCGCCGCACGCGCTACAGATATTTTGCAGATGCGCCGGGCCAAGCCGTCTGACGCTGTGTTGCTGTCTGCCGACCTGGCGAAACGCAAAGCACAGTTTGATGCCAGCTTTGATACCGGGGCTGCTGTTGACGGGGAAGAGATGGCTGCGTTTCTGTTTTATCTGGACGCGGCGCAGCGCGAGATTGGCACGGCAGAAGCAAACATTGAACCGATCCCGCAAAGCTGGGCGAAACAGGTGGCGGCGCGGTTTGAAACGCCGCTTGCCAGCGGAGCCGCCACGCCGGACCGGCGCAGCCGTGAAACTGAGATCAAGCAGCATTATGCAGAGCTGCAGCAAAGCTTCGGGCCACGCACCGACGATGTGATTGCCTATAGTCTGGGCCGGTTTGCAAGTGATGCAAAACCGCCGGAAAGACAGGGCTTCGCCCGTTGAAATCCGGTTTACCTGGCTTGCGGGAATGGTTGGTATTTCCGGCAAATCGCGAGTTCAATGCACCCATAAAATCCAATCCAGCATGACGGATTTTTGACCTTTTTCTGACAGGACATAAAATGGCAAGACTACCGGATTACCGCGCGCAACGAGGACTGGATACCGGTTCGGCGCAACAGCTTTCCGTTGATACATCCGGTTTGCAGCGGCTTGATCAGTTCGGCCGGACGGTCGAGAAGGCCGGTCTGGCTGCGGCTCAATACGCGCAGCGAAATGCAGATTTGCAGAACAAACGGGAAAGCGTTGACGCGGAACAGCAATATAACCAGCTCAAACCGAAGCTCGAACAGGATCTGGCAACGGTGGTGGCACAGGTGCCGGAAAGCGGTAGCGGACTTCATGACCGCTTTATGGCCGTGGCCTTTGACGCCCGCGCCACAGAGCTGATCGATCTTGTGCCGGAGAACCAGCAGGCGCTGTTTGAGAAACGGCTCACGCAGGACCGGGAGCTGTGGTCGCAGCAGGTGGCGCGGCGCGAGCGTGACCAGACCTATGCGTATGCGACACAGGTGATCGCGGACAGCCAGAGCCAGATGCTGAACGACATCAGTTCTGCGGCGTTCGATGATCGCATGGAGCAATTGTTCGCGGTGGTTGAGGCAGCCCCCTTGCCGAAGGTGATGCAGGTTCAGATGAGACGTGAGATGGAGCAGTCATCGCGCTTTCAGACAGCCCGCAAGGAAGCTGATGCTGAAGCGGCCGACTGGTTGGGAGCCATACTGGAATAGAGCCCGGCCGAACGATCCGCTCAACTGAAAATGTCTACTCAATCGAAGGGTATATTCATGATTGATGACACGATTCCGGCTGTCCTGCCGGTGGCTGCCGCCGCACTGATTGCGCTGGCTCTGATTGTTCGGGACCATGCGGCGGCGTTCCGGCTTGTGCTGCCCCGATCTGGTGCGGACCGGCGGCGCCCTGCGTCCGCTGATGCCGACCGGAAGAGGGATTATCTGTGGTCTGCGACATCTTTGGCCTTTCCGCTGGCGGCGGTTACTGCGCTTGTCCGGTAAATTTGAGGTCGGGCCTGCCAATGTGCGCGATGTGTCGTACATAGCGGGCAATTTGCGAGCATGTGACCGGCAGGAGATTTTCTGCCAGTTGCCTGCGGGCACCAGGGCCGGGGATATCGGCTTTATCTGCACCCGACCCGGCACCAGTTTTGTCGCCTATCTGGATGGCAGGCCGGTGATGGTGTTTGGGTTTGACCCCATTACGCTTGCCGGAAACGCGCTGAATGCCTGGGCCTTTGGCACAGGGAACAGCCGCCATGTGGTGCGCCATGTGACCGGATGGGTGAAGGATAATCTGCTGCGCGAGTGGATCTGCAACGGGGTCACGCGGATTGAGGCGCGGTCCATTGCGCAGCATACATCCGCCCATCGCTGGCTGAAGGCGATTGGCGCAGTGGAAGAGGGGCCGATTGGCGGCCTTGGCCGGGACGGCGAGAATTTCATTTTATTTGCATGGCACCGCAACAGGTTGAAGCCGACGCTTCGCCTGCTGAGCCGCTTTATGGAGACCAGGAAACATGTGCATGTCGAAACCGAAAATTGCAACGCCGAAACCGCTGCCGACACCGCCAAAGCGCGATGAAGACGCAACATTGCTGCAGGATGCCCGCCGCCGGGCGCGCAATGCCCGAGGTGCTGCCGGATCGGTGTTCACCTCTGCGCTTGGGGATGCCGGTTTCGGGCGCTCTGTCAGCAGGGCGACGCTGCTGGGACAGAGCGCCTAGATGGGCGTCGTGGAAGACCTGCTGGACAGGCAGGCAGCGCTGGCAAAAGACCGTTACCAATGGGAACAACACTGGCTGGATGTTGCCAATTATGCGCTGCCCAATGTGGACCGGTTTGACAGGCTGTTCAACAATGGCACCAGCCAGATGGACAGTTGGGCGAGCGGCCCGAAAGGCGCGGACCGGGCGCGGGCGATATACGATACTACCAGCCTTTGGGCGGTGGACCGGGGCGTTGCCGGCTTCATGTCGCTGATCACGCCGCAATCGGAGACCTGGCACGGCATTGCCAGCCAGGATGCGCTGACAGACAGCAGTGACCAGGAAACCGATGAATGGTCGGAGAAGTTCGCAAACTATCTGCACAAGATGCGCAACAATCCGCAGACCGGATTCTGGATTTCACACAAATCGGCCCTGCGGGCGATGTGGGCGCTGGGCACCGGCATTCAGTTTGTCAGCGAAAACCTGCAGCGCGGCGCCGATGCGCCGATGTCGTATCGCTATGTGCAATTGTCGGAAAGCTACCTGGCAACCAATTATGAGGGCATTGTCGATACCAATTTCCGCTGTTTCACCAAGACGGCGGCGCAGTGCCTGGCCAAATGGGGCGATAAATGCTCCGCCGATGTACGCGCCAAAGCGGTTGATGCCAAGAGCAAGGACCAGATGGTGGACCTGGTTCATGCAGTGCTGCCGCGCGCGAAACGCGGTTCCGGGCTGAACACACGGCGCAACGCGCCCTGGGCGGAATTCTACTTTGAGCGCAAGACCAAACATGTGCTGCATGAAGGCGGCTATAACGCATTTCCCTATGTGGTCTACCACTGGAACCAGATGGGCAATGATGCCTATTCGGAAGGCCCGATGGCGCTGGCACTGGCGGAAGTCAAAAGCCTGAATGCCTTGTCGAAGGATGCGCTCAGGGCCTCACAGCAGGCAGTCAATCCGCCTACGGCCAGCATTGATGATGGGTTCGGGCGGGTGAACCTCAACCCCGGCAAGAACAATCCCGGCCTGGTGTCGGCAGACGGCCGGCTGCTGGTGCAGCCGATTGTCACGGCGCCGCGTCCGGATTTCGCCGAAAGCGTTCTGAATATCAAACGTGAGCAGATCAAGGAAAGCCTCTACGTCAATCTCTGGCAATTGCTGATCAATTCGCCGAACATGACCGCGACAGAGGCGCTGATCCGGGCAGAGGAAAAAGGGCAGCTGCTCGGGCCTGCCGCCGCTTCGCTTTATACGGGCATTGCCCGGCTGGTGGATGTGGAAACGCAATATCTGGTGGAACGCGGGGCGTTTGAGCCTGACCAGCCGCTGGCGCTGCCCCAAGCGATGCAGGGCAAAGAAATCGCTGTGCAGATGGACACACCGCTGGACAGGATGCGCCGCGCCAGCCAGGTGACCGGCATGCAGCGCACGCTGGAATTCGGTGCGACCCTTGCGCAGCTGAAACAGGACCCGGCGATTTTGAACAAATTCGATGAGGACACCATGCTGGATACGGCGCGCAAAGTGTTCGGAGCTCCTGCCAGTATGTTCAAGACGGCCGAAGAAGTGCAGCAAGCACGCGCCGAAACGGCGCAGATGGAACAGATGATGCAGGCCATTTCGATTGCCAAGGCCGGCGGCGCGGCCGCCAAGGCGGTCGGCGAGGGCGCACAGGCTGTGGAAAGCTCTCCGGCTTTGACCGGATTGGCCGCCGGGGCGGTGCCAATCCAGGGCCAGTGATTTGCTCATTCCAGAGCGTGCGGTAGATGTCAGGTGTTCAGGTCGTATTCAAACTGCATGCATATCTGAAAACCGACGCCATTTTGAACCGCGCCATTTTGTGGATGTGGTATCCATTCCGCGCTGCCTGATGCAGATTGTGTATTTCATGAAGGAGTTCTGCCATGACCGACAAAACCATGTTTACCGAACTGGACCAGTATCAGTGGTTCAACGATATTGACGAGCTGGCAGATGCTTCAAATCTGGACCTGTCCACACGCTGTCTGGCCGACATTCCACCGGCGCCTTTAAGTCTTGTGCTGACAATCATGCAGGAGACAGTCAGCCGGCCGGAGGTCGTTGCCGCCTGGAGCAGCGCACCGCTGGACGGACAGATCGGGCCGGAAGAAAGCTTCCTGTTAAGGTGGTACAATGACTATCTGGATTACAAATATGGCAACGAGACAATGGCCGTCGATGAGGCCCGAGGCCATATGAGACGCTTGGTACACGGTGTCTATAGCGGTGTGGACGACCCGAAGCTTCGGGCGGCGCTGCTTGCTGATATTGACGTCTATGATGACGGCGTGACATCGGCCTAAGGAATTGCTGCCTGATGCAGATGTGTATTTGACGAAGGGGTTCTGCCATGACCGACAAAAGCATGTTTACTGAAATGGACCAGTATCAGTGGTTCAACGATATTGACGATCTGGAAAAGGTTGCGAAGGTCGATTATTCGGTTCGTCCGTGGACTGATATTCCACCGGCTCCACTGAGCCTCGTGCTGACCATCATCAAAGATATGACCAGCCGCCCGGAGATCATGGCGGCTTACGGCAGCGCGCCGGTCAATGGGCAGATCGAGCCGGAAGAAAGCTATCTCCTGTCTTGGTTCAGTGATTATCTGACCTACAAATATGGCAATGAGACCCAAGCCGTCGATGAGGCCAAAAGCCGTATGAGAAAGCTGGCAAACGGTGTCTTTAGTGGCCCTGACGATCCGAAGTTGCGGGCTGCTCTGATTGCCGATGACGACATTTACGATGATGGAGAGCCAGCCGCCTAAGGCTCTGCTGCCTGATGCAGATCTGTATGTCATGAAGGAGCTTTGCCATGACCGATAAAACCATGTTTACCGAACTGGACCAGTATCAGTGGTTCAACCAGATTGATGATCTGGCAGATGCTTCCAATCTGGACCTGTCCACACGCTGTCTGGCCGACATTCCACCGGCACCTTTAAGTCTTGTGCTGACAATCATGCAGGAGATAGTCACCCGGCCGGAGGTCGTTGCCGCCTGGAGCAGCGCACCGCTGGACGGGCAGATCGGGCCGGAAGAAAGCTTCCTGTTAAGGTGGTACAATGACTATCTGGATTACAAATACGGCAACGAGACAATGGCCGTGGATGAAGCTACAAGCCATATGAGGCTCCTGGTAAATGGTGTCTATAGCGGTGTGGACGACCCGAAGCTTCGGGCGGCGCTGCTTGCTGATATTGACGTCTATGATGACGGCGTGACATCGGCCTAAGGAATTGCTGCCTGATGCAGATGTGTATTTGACGAAGGGGTTCTGCCATGACCGACAAAAGCATGTTTACCGAACTGGACCAGTATCAGTGGTTCAACGATATTGACGCGTTGGAAGAAGCTTCCAATCTGGACCTGTCCTCCCGCTTGCTGTCGGATACTCCACCGGCACCATTAAGCCTTGTGTTGACAATCATGCAGGAAATAGTCAGCCGGCCGGAGGTCGTTGCCGCCTGGAGCAGTGCGCCGATGGACGGGCAGATCGGGCCGGAAGAAAGCTTCCTGTTGATGTGGTACAGCAACTATCTGGATTACAAATACGGCAACGAGACAACGGCGGTCGATGAAGCCACAGGCCATATGAGACGCTTGGTACACGGTGTCTATAGCGGTGTCGATGACCCGAAGCTTCGAGCGGCGCTGCTTACTGAAGGCATCGTCTATGACGACGGGGAGACAGCCGCCTAGGTCGCATTCTTTCCCGATTTCCGCAAAATTCCGTTCTGTCCACACTTGACGACAAGTGAGCGCATTTTCATGGCCAATCACATCCCGGTGACGAGACGCAAAACCTATATTTATGCCGATACGAATTTTCTTCAGCAGATTTATGCCGGCGGCGGCCAAAGGGCGTGGGACCGACTTATCAGCCGGGGCGATACCTTGATCGTAACCACAATTATCCTGGAGGAAATGAAGAATTCGAAGTACGGCAATGAATTCAGGGCATGGAGGAAGAAAAACAGGTCTCGCATAGATACTCCCAAAATTACGGCTAGGGACCTAAATAAAGCGTACCCCAACAGGGATACGCCCTATACGAAAGCCGGAACCGGGGACGGGATTGGCGACGCGTCAATCAGGCTGCATCTGAAAAACATGTTGAAGCAGCATCCGGATCGTCAGGTTCAGCTTGCCTCCGGCGACCGTGGTCTGGTGAATTATTTCAGGGACGAGAGCATGCGCGCCGGTAACAACATTCTGTTGCCACATCGCGGTGTGTTCGGGTTCTTGCGAGCGGAATTGCTGGAAGGCCGCATCACCAACGAAAACTATAATGCTTATACATCGCGCATTCGGGCAAACCTTGATGTGATGGATTCTATTTCGGCTGAGTTTCGCGATAGAGGAGAAACCGCCCGTCAAGTGAAAGAATCCACCATTGTGTGGAAGACTGGAGATTATCCGGATCCGCGTAATGAGGATCCCGTTTTCCGAGAGGAAAATAAGGACCGGGTGAATGCGGAACGAGAGGCACGAAGAGCATCAAAAGCCGGGCAATCCGGACAAGCAGGCAATGGCCCGGATTCCGGGTCCGGTGGCCGCCAGAATTTTCTCGCCAGGCCAAATGCCGGTAATGTGTTGCGTGGAATCGGCATTATCGGCGATGTGGCAGAATTTACTCAAGTTGTCGAAAAAGCTGTTGATCTGATCAAGAACCACAAGGCCGATAAAGCCGAACTGCTGCTTGGCGAGTATATTGGCGGCATTGGTGGCTCCTCCGTGGGTGGTGCCGCAGCCGGACTGGCGGCCGGCGCAGCGATTTCCGCCACCGGAATTGGTGCTGTGATCGGGGTGCCGCTGGCAATAGTCAGCGTTTTTGTCGGCAGTTATCTGGGAGATGCGGCGGGCAGGGAATTCGCGTCCTATCTTGTCAGGGAAATCCAATCCCGGCAGGCAAATGGCGAAACGATTATCATCGACGATATCATTGAGTTCTTTGAAGACTATTCCGACGCAAATGACCTGAATGTTGAAGGTTTGGCCATTCCAAAAAGCAAGCTGGATTTAAGCCGGCTCAATTCGCAGACAGGGCCGTGGGGCTTTGTTGACAGGAATGGTGACTTTCAAGCCTTCGATATGGGCTCCTATTATGGGCAGACGAATGATGCGCCTCAGGCTGGGAGCGGGGCAGAGGATGGGTCTGATCAGATAAGGACCGGTTTGCAGGGGAGAACCGCATATGATCGCGTGAATGGAGCGCACACGCTGGTTGCAGCCCGCCACCGGAGTGCCGGCTTTGACAACACGTTAGGTCCGGACACAGACCTGCTGCCTGACGGTGTGCGCAGAAAACTGGAGGCGCAATCGTGGCTGGTTGAGCCCGTTATCGCTGGATCGATTGGAACGGCAAGTACAGGCGATGAAACCGTCATTGTTCAAAATGATAAGGTTAATGGAACAAACAACGAACAGGAACCTGTTGTAGTGCCGGTACCGCGGCCGCGGCCGCAGCTGACGCCGGTGAGGCAAGGTGTGTTGAAGGGTATGGCCGATGATGAGCGGCTGGTGCTGGCGGCGGAGTTTGTGGCGCACAAGGGCCGCAAGGAGACGGATGCGGCCGAAGCAGCGATGATCGAGCGCATGGAGGTGCAGCGCAAGATGGCGCAGGACCTTGCCGATCTGAAAGCGGGCAAGCTGTCGAGTGTGTGGAAAGAGGCGGGCTATCCCAAAGCTGTGCGTGATGTGCTTGGCGAAGAGGCCTATCAGAGTTTTGTCGATGAGCGGCTGGAAGCAGGCCTGCTTTCCCATGCAACAACCGGTCTGCATCTGATGCAAAATGCCGATCTGCAGGGGATTGCTGATGGAACGGCAGAAATTAAAGCGCCGCATGAGAAACTTGCAGAGTTGATAACGCCCAAAGTGCTGGCGGCCGCCGCCGCACGCGCCAGAGACATTTTGCAGATGCGCCGGACCAAGCCGTCTGACGCTGTGTTGCTGTCTGCCGACCTGGCGAAACGCAAAGCACAGTTTGATGCCAGCTTTGATACCAGCTTTGATGCCGGGGCTGCTGTTGACGGGGAAGAGATGGCTGCGTTTCTGTTTTATCTGGAGGCGGCGCAGCGCGAGATCGGCACGGCAGAAGCAAACATTGAGCCGATCCCGCAAAGCTGGGCGAAACAAGTAGCGGCGCGGTTTGAAACGCCGCTTGCCAGCGGAGCCGCCACGCCGGACCGGCGCAGCCGTGAAGCTGAAATCAGGCAGCATTATGCAGAGCTGCAGCAAAGCTTCGGGCCGCGCGCCGATGATGTGATTGCCTATAGTCTGGGCCGGTTCGGCGGCAGTCAGGTGACACCTTCAGGGCACAACAGGGCTGACTGACTTCAGGTTTGGCCGTATTTTTGCAATTTTTCCGACGGGATAAATCATGATCAGATTGCGTGCACTTTTTGCATGCGGCCTGCGCAGAAGCGCGGCTGCGCGGCTGTTGTTGGCCGGTGCCTATAAACGGGTTCTGGTGGCAGGCGGCGCGACCCAGATGGACCGGGATCTGGTTCTCACGGATCTGGCGAATTCGACAGGATATTACCGTGTTTCTCCGGCTGATACGCCGGAGGCGGAATTGAGATTTGCAGAGGGCAAGCGGTTCGTCATGGCGCGAATTCTGCACCATCTGCGGATGCCCCGTGAACTTCAGCAACAGCTGGAGGATGCGGCAAGGCAGGAACAACTCACCAACACAGAAGAGGGTGACTTATGATGGACGAAACAGCTTCCGGCGCGGCCGGGCAGGGCAGTTCTCCAAACAGCACAAGCGGTGACAACGGATCTGCGACCGCTGCAGGTGCTGCGCATCCATTCGACGGTCTTCACGATGAAGGCAGCCGCGAATGGATTGAAACAGCAGGAGTGAAAGATGTTGAAAGCCTGGTGAAGATGGCACGACATTCCGAAAGTATGATCGGGAAATCGTTTCAAAAACCCGGGCCGGACGCAAGTGAGACTGAACGGGACGCTTATTTTGAGCGTCTTGGCCGCCCGCAGGATGTGTCGGGCTATGAACTGACACCGCCAACCGACATGCCCGACGATCTGCCCTATGATGCAGCGTTTGCGGATGAATTCAAAGGCGTCGCGCATAAATACGGCATTACGGCTGAACAGGCCAAAGGTCTTCATGACTTTTATGTCGGCAAGACGGTTGATGGTTATCAGTCCGGACTGGACAGCCATATTGCCCAATTGGAAGAGCGCACAAGTGCTGCAACATCTCAGCTTGAAAAAGACTGGGGTGCCAAGCAGGGAACGCCACAATTCAATGAACAGGTGGCCCTGGCCGACAGGGCTATTCGCGAATTGGGTGGTGACACGCTTCTGGAAGGCTTTGAAACGGCCGGCATGCTGGGGCCGCAGGGCATTATTCTCAACCCGGCCATTGCCAAGGCGATGGCCAATGTGGGGCGGGAACTGTTCAACTCATCGGGCGGTCTGACAACAGGGGGGAGCGGCGCTGCCGATAACCCCTTTGCCAGGGAAAGCCAGAATCTCACAACACAATCTGAACTTCAGCGCAACGATCCAAGACGCGCAAAGGCTCTCATTCTGGCGGCGGGCAGAGACCCGGCCAATTGGGGCCTTTAATTGTGGAGACTTAAGACATGGCACAAACACAAATTGCCGACCTCATCACGCCTGAGGTCTATCTCAACTACATGCAGGAAGATTACCCGGAGCGAAATCGTTTGCTCCGCTCCGGTATTGTCGTCCCGCCCCCTGAGAATGTGCAGAGCCAGATGAATGCCGGTGGCACCATCATCAATATGCCGTTCTGGGATGATCTGGGACGCGGTGAGCCGGATATCATGTCCGACAATCCCGCCGTCAGCGCTACGCCGGACAAGGTGACGGCCGACAAGGATCAGGCCGTCAAGCACTTCTGGCACAAATCCTGGTCCAGCATGGATGTCGCCGGCATGATGGCGACCGGACGGGCGAAAGACCCGGTCCAGCAGATTCTGAGCCGGATGGCGACATGGTGGGAATCTGCCGAGCAGGGTGCCCTGATCGCTTCGACAAAGGGTGTGTTTGCCGACAATCTGACGAATGATGCCGATGATATGAGCTATCGCATCTATTCTGACGTGGTGGCCGGGTCCCTGACACCTGCCAACCGCATCTCCGGTGCGGCTGTGCGCCGGGCACGGGTGACGATGGGCGATTACATGGATGAATTTGCCGCGATTGCAGTTCATTCGGCGGTCTATGTGAATATGGCGGACAATGATGAGATTGATTTCATCAAGCCTTCCGAGTCGACGGAAATTGCCATGTTCCAGGGCATGGAAGTAATTGTTGATGACCGTATGCCGGTGACAGTGGGGGTCAATTCCCCGGCCTATACCTGCTATCTGTTCGGTCGGGGCGCGTTTGCCTTCACCGATGGTGCCGGAGCCGATCTGGTGGCGTTTGAAACCGACCGCGAACCGGCTGTCGGCAATGGCGGCGGACAGGACACAGTGCATACACGGCGTCACGCCCTGCTGCATCCGCGCGGGGTGAAATTCACCAATGTGGGCGTTGCTGCCCTGTCGCCAAGCTGGAGCGAACTGGAAGATGCGGCCAATTGGGACCGGGTCTACAACCGCAAGAACATCCGTATGGCGCAACTGGTTGTCAACGCCTGACGTCCATATACCAGCAGCCAGATGGCTGCGCCCGATTGATCGGGACCATCGGGGCCGGCACTTTTGCCGGCCCCTTTTTCATGGAGAAACGAAAATGGCCAAATCATCCACCTCCGGCCTTCCAAAAGCGGAGTTGACGAGCCTGATCGCGCGCGAAACCGATACCGCCCGCGCTGCCCATTTCCGACGCGTGGCTGAGGGCACCGCTGCGTTGCAGGACCTGACCGGCAAGACCGATTGGAAACGCGACCGACGCAACGCGCTGATCGCTGCCTTGCCGCCGATCAGAGCGGTGCTTGATGACGCTGCCGGTCCGAACCAACCGGCGCAGACCGGTTTTGCCGCTCTGCAGGCGCAGATCGACGATCTGCAGGGGCTGATTGCCGGAAAGGATGGCTAGCAGATGCCTACAAGTGTAGCTGAAATCGACATCTGGAACATGGCTCTGGACCTGCTTCACGAAGCACCTGTTTCCTCGCCTGTCGAGGATACAAGTGTGCGGTTGTGGTTCTCGCGCAATTTCGCACAGGTCCGGGACAGCGAATTGCGCAAATTCGCCTGGAACTTTGCGCTTGCGCGGGCGCAGATTGCGGCCAGCGCCCAGGCTCCGGCCTGGCGATGGGCGCATAAATACGAGTTGCCGGGTGATTGCCTGCGGATGCTGGCGCTGCGCCAGAACGGCGCGCTGAACGGCGCGCTGATTGCCTATGAGCTGGAAGCAGATGCCATTCTGTCGGATGCGGGCGCGCCTTTGAAATTGCGCTATATCAAACGGGTGACGACCACCGGCCTGTGGGATCCGCTGTTCGTTGACGTAGTGGTGGCCAGGCTGGCAGCAAAACTGGCGCACTGGCTGACCGGCAAGAGCTCACATGCCGAGATAGCGGACCGGATGTATCAGCAGACACTGCGCGAGGCGCGGCGGATCGATGCGCTTGAGCAATTCCAGGAAGATCTGGATCAGAACAATGTTATTCGGGTGCGCGGCTGATGATTAAGCCAAATCACACCGTCGGCGGATCGAGAAAAGCAAAAGTCCCTTTTCTACACGATCGGCCAGTGGAGGCTACATCCACCCGCCGTCATCTTTATAGCCGACATTGGGCCGACTAAATGGCTTCGCCACACCTATGCGTTGCTCATAACTACAATTATCACATTTAATAATTTCACCGCCAGAAGCTGAGGGTTTCCTATGGAGCAGAGATTTCTTTCTATCGTTATAGCAATTGGGGCATATATAATGTTCCGGCTCGCCGCCTTGCACAGGTTTCTTGAGCGCGTAAACAAGAACAGTCGGGGGGATTTGTTTAAGCTGATAGCGTGCCGCCTCTCGTTTCCAGTTTTCCACTTGCATACGCGCCTTTTCAAGTTCCTCTACCTGTGCCAAGAGCGCTCTGCGTTCCTCATATGCGGTAAGCATGATGCCTTGCGTTGCGAGTAATTTGGCGTTGATATCTTGAAGTGCTGCGTCGATTTTTGCCTTGTCCCTCAGCCCAATTACAGCTTTGACAGCCTCCGTAGTGGCTTTTATTGACGTAATAGCCAGATCAATACCGGCAACCATAACAAACTCCCAAAGATGATTGGGACGCAGGCTATTGCAGATTTTCGGTGAAGGGGAGTCCTGTGAATAAAACTTTCGAGGATCGCAATGACCGCATTTCGGAACGCCAAACATATTTGCCTCCATCACTGATTGAGTGCGGGCAAGATACGCGCAGCGCGCATTCCAAGGTGGAAACTCGTTTCCAACAAAAACTAAATACCCTATGTTCCTTCAGGGGGGGGGTGATTCATGGATTATAAAATAGTGCGCCTGCTAGACAGCGGCGACGGCCTGGTGCGCATCATGTCCGACTATCCAAAACACTCCCCCTATGAACGCAATCGGGAAGATCTGTTTGTGTTCGGCCGCTACCTTGCCCGCTGGACATCGTGACAGAACCGCGAAAGATTATGTCGCAGCGCCCTGTATCGGCTCGCCAGCAAGCGTCGCCCGCAGCGTATTACCTGAAATTAACCTTTTCTCAGTGTTAAGTTGACATATATGTCAATTAAGGATGTGATAAAGAGCGAGGTCAGACAAGGTCGTTTGGTGGTGTTCTGTCCGGAAGATCATTCAAAACGCACCCAGCGGCACATGTTTGTCCACGAAGAAATCGACAGGCGGCTGCGCGAGTCGCTCGACACGGATGATGCTGAAGGGCTCCGCTTCGGGTACTTGCGCGCCATCCTCGAAAACTACGTTCACGGCGGTTTAATCACAGTGGCCATGAACCCGTACCGGAAAAACAGGAGTGCCTTATGGGCAAAGACAGATCCCGCAGAAGACGAGATTTGGGACATCCGCGTCGTCGACCCCAATGCCAGCCTGCGCGTGCTTGGCGGCTTTGCCATGCCTGACGTGTTCATCGCCCTAGAATACGAATTCAGGGAGAATCTGGACACCGGCATCGACATGCCCTTGTGGAAGAAATTCATACAACGTGCCAAAACCAAGTGGCGCCTGTCATTCGACAGCTATTTAAGACATTCAGGAGAGCGTTCCAGTGACTACATTACCGAAAACACAGTTGATGTTTAACGAAAAGGGCCGGGTCAAACTTGGTCTCTTGGGCTACGCTCGCCAGAATCTGCGCAACCGGGCATTTAATCTGCTGCACAAGGAAATCCGCGCGGCGGAACTCTCGCAGGTTGAAATCTGCCGCCGCACCGGCAAGGACAAGTCGCAACTCTCTCGCATATTGGGCGCGCCAAACAACATCACCCTCGACACTCTGAGTGATCTGTTTCTGGCCATCACCGGAAAACAGCTCGATATACGCTTGTTCAGTGAGGACGAGGACCAAAAGGCAAATTTTGACACTCAAGCCTGGTTGCATGATGATGCCGAAACCAAATTCGTGTCGCACATGCTCGTCGAAGGGTTGCCGCAGCCCGGACACCACGAACCCCCGCGCCATTCACCCTCCACATCATCCGATCCGGCGCCAGCCCTGCACCGTCAGAGAGTGGAATTGGTGTCGGAGGGAACATAAATGGACTTTGGCGAAGGATACGCGGTGTTCTGTGATGAAGTCCGCCGCGAGGCCAATGGCAAGGATTTCTATATTGGGGTCTACACCGGAGGCGATTATATCATCCACAAAAAACCGGAAGATTTTCAGACTCCGTATTTTACCATCATTGCGACCGCCATGTTCGACCCCATCGACCCGCCGGACAAGGTCAGGGAACTACAGATATATTTTCCCGGTAAGGATGAGCCTGTTGTCACGTTTGATTTTGAGGTGCCGGAAGAAGCTTTCGGTAAAGCCGAGAAAGCCGACGACATGTCCCAGTTCCCCCATGCGCCGATGGTGGCAAGGGCTTCCATTGGGCTCTCGGATGTCAGGTTTAAAGAATCCGGCTTCGTCCGCGCTGTCATGCAATACGGCGACAAAAAATTCCTGCTAGGACGCCTGAAAATCAGCTTCACGCCACCGGAAGACGCCAGATCCGCAGTAGGCCACTCCGTCGCCGAACCCTGATCCTCACAACCGAAAACCAAACAGTTCACACTGTTCGAAGTTCGTTTTACCAAAACCAGCAATTGAATAGACGTAATTTACCAGGAAAAATTGACCATTAAGGCTCGCTTCGGCGGGCCTTTTTCTTTCATACATATTTCAAGGAAATACAGGCTGATGAGTGTTTATCCTATTCAGGCCAATTTCACCCGCGGCGAGCTTGGCCCCAGGCTACATGGCCGCACGGATCTGGATCACTATCGGGCCGGGCTTGTCCGTGCGCTGAACTGGCAGGTGTTGAAACAGGGCGGATTGCGGCGGCGCGTGGGCACGCTGTTTGCCGGGGCGGTCAAGGATCACAACAAACGGGTCCGCCTGCTGCCATTCGAGTTTTCCACCTCGCAAAGCTATGTTCTCGAGTTCGGCGAAACCTATATCCGGTTCTGGACCAATGGTGGACGGGTTGAAGTTGCAACGGTTCCTGTGGAGGTCGCGACACCCTATCTTGAGGCCGATCTGGCGAAAATCAGAGGTGTCAGCGCCGGAGATGAGCTTTATCTGGTGTGTGACGGCTATGCGCCGAAAATACTGCAACGCATGTCGGAGACGAACTGGGCTTTTGCGGACTATGTGGCGAAGGACGGTCCCTATCTTGATGCCCATGACGGCCAGACGGTGCTGACACCAAGCGGCCGAAATGTGTTATCCGCCGGAACCTACAGCTCGAGCGGGGCCGGTGAAAACAATCTGTTTGATCTTGATCCGAAGACGAAATGGAGCCAGGCCGGCGGCACGGTTTCAACCATCAAAATCGACCTGGGTATTGGCAATGCTGAAGTCAGCGATTCCTACAGCATTCAATCCACGGACGGAGCGCCGCAAAAGACGCCCAGCGAGTTCAAGCTGCACGGTTCAAACAATAATACAACATGGGTTGCGCTGGACAGCCGCTCGAATGAGACCGGATGGGGCCGCCATGAAATCCGGCATTATGATTTCGATAATTCGATTGCCTTCCGCTATTACCGAATAACGATTGTGGCGGCGGAGGCGGCCACCGACAAGGAATTTGCCGAATGGTTCATCAACCGGGCGGGTGACGACCAGACGCCGTTTGCAATTACCGCGTCCTCGGTGGACGGGATAAATGATGATACCGGATTTCAATCCAGCGATGCCGGGCGCACCCTTCAGGTGACCGGATCGGACGGGCTGAAACGCTGGTGCCGAATAACTTCCGTCGTGTCCACAACACAAATTCTGGTGCGCATGTATGGCCGTTGTCTGCCTGATACGGATTCCTTCAGCCGCTGGCGCTTGTCGCAATGGTCTGATGAATTGGGCTGGCCGCAGCAGATCGCGTTTTTCGAGGACCGGCTGACCTTTGCCGCATCATCGTCATTTCCGCGCACGCTTTGGTCCACCCAGATCGGCGACTATGACAATATGGGGGTAAGCTTCCCGGCGGAAGACACTGATGCGCTGAACATGACCATGAATGGCGGGCAGTTGAACCAGATCCAATGGGTCGCCGAAGGGTTTGATCTGCTGGTTGGTACCACCGGTGCGACACGCTCGATCCGCGCGAATGACGGCAACAGCGCGATTACCAATGAAAACAAGCGCCAGCGCCGTGAAACCCAGGAAAAATGTGCCAGTGTGGAGCCGGTCTTTGTGGGTGAGACGGCTTTTTTTGTCGAAGCGGCGCGAAAATCCATCCACGAGTTCTTCTATGATTTCAACGTCAATGGCTACCGCACGCCGGAACTGTCGATCCTGTCCAATCATCTGCTGAAATCCAAGATCAGCGAGATGAGTTGGCAGGCATCCCCGGAAGGTCTGCTTTATGCGTTGACCGAGGATGGTCAGCTTGCTGTCACAACCCTTGAAAAAGCGCAACAGGTAGCGGGCATGACCCCGTTCCGGATCGCCGGGGGTACGGCTGATGAATTTGGCGTGGTGGAATCTATCCAGACCATTTCGACCGAAACGGAGGATAAGACCTGGCTGGTGGTGCGCCGGACAATTGACGGCAATCCGGTGCGCTACATTGAATATTTCAGTAGCTGGGATGATGGCGACGCGGTGGAGACCGGGGTGTTTGCGGACAGTGCGCTGCGCTACAGCGGACCGGCCGTTTCGTCGGTTTCCGGACTTGATCATCTGGAGGGCGAGAGAATTGGGGTTCTTGCTGACGGGATTGATGTTGGCGACATTGCAGTGAGCGGAGGAACCCTGGTTCTGCCCGGCAGCGTGACAGCCTCCACAATTACTGCCGGCCTGCGCTACCGCTCTTCTGGGAAAACACTGCGAATGCCGCAGGCCGGCAATCAGGATGGCAGCGCACTTGGCCGACGCAAGACAATCAGTTCAGTAGGGCTGGATGTGTTTGAATCTGCGGCTTTGCGCGCTGGCACCGAAAGCCGCCTGGAAGATGTAACCGCGCGGACGATGACCACCAATCTGGACAGCGCGCAGCCGCTTAGCAGCGGGATTTTCGCCGTGCCCAGCCAGGACAGCTGGCGCAATGGCGGCGCCTGTCTTTTTGAAACGAATGCAATGTATCCGGCGACCATACGTGCTGTGTTGCTGGGTGTGGAAGGAGAACCTTAATGTGCGGACCTTTAGCAGCCATCGGCGCTGTGGCAACGCTGGCCGGGGGTGTCATGCAGGGTGTCTCAGGATACCAGCAGCAGCGCGCCATGGCGGCGCAATCCAGAGCCAATGCCGATTTGCTGAAACGGCAGGCGATGCTGGAACGTGACAAGACTTCATATGAAGGCATCCGGCATCAGCAACAAGCCGGGCGGCTTGCGGCCAAGCAGGTTGCATCTGCAAGCGCCAGCGGTTTTCAGCTGGGCGGATCGACTCTCGATTTTATTGAGGATACGGCGGCAGAAGAAGATCTGGATTTGCAGGCGATCCGCTATAGCGGACAGATTCAGGCCAATAATCTGGAATTGCAGGCGCGGCAGCAGCGGTATAATGCAAGAACCCAGTCAAGCGGCGCCGGGCTGGCATTGTTTTCGCCAATCATCGGATCCGCTGCCAGCCTTGGACGGGGATTTTCATGATGGCGGGTCAGCTTCAACTGACATGCGCAGCCCAAGGGCTTTCAAAACGCCGGTAAGTGTGGACATTCTAGGATCGCCTTTGCCTGATAGCGCTTTATATAGCGTATCACGGCTTACGCCCGCGCTCTGGGCAATGCTGGTCATACCACGGGCACGGGCGACAACGTTAAGGGCGTTTTTGATATATTCAGGGTCGCCGGTTGCCATGGCATCAGAGATTAGTTCGATCTGATCTGCATGCTCGCCAAGATGTTTTGCGGCATCAAATGGGACTGTTTCAATTGCCATCTTCAAGCTCCTTTGCCATTTCCCTGGCTTTGGTGATGTCCCGTTTCTGAGACTTCTTGTCGCCACCATTCAGCAAGACGATTATGAGGCTGCCCTGCTTAACGAAATAAACCCGGTATCCAGGGCCGTAATCTATTTTGAGTTCACCGATACCATCAAAGAATTTCACATCGCCTACAAGGCCGGACTGAACCCGAACAAGACGCTGAGAGATTTTTGCAGCGCCGCGTTTGTCTTTCAGACCGTCATGCCACTTGGCGAATGTCTTTGTTTGGACTATCTCGATCATTCGTATAATTTAATATACATAACGGGAATTGCAATAGTAAATTGAAAGAAATGCAATAGCGAATACAAGCAGAACCAGGCAGCCTATGGCGAGCCCGGATGGTGGAGGATTTGCAGGCGATCCGCTATAGCGGGCAGATTCCGGCCAACAATCTGGAACTGCAGTCGCGGCAGCAGCGATTCAATGCAAGAAGTCAGTCAAGCGGTGCCGGGCTGGCCTTGTTTTCACCAATTATCGGATCCGCTGCCAGCCTTGGACGCGGATTTTCATGATGGTTGCAGAAACCTATCAGCATCGTTGAAGGAGGCGCGGTGTTTCTGCTGAAACGCCTGCACATAGATCTGCAAACCATGGCTCGCTTGGACGGGCCTTTTTTTATGGGAAAGCCAATGACAGAGAATGTAGCCAAGAATTTTCAACAATGGGTCGGGGACGCGGTTTCGGTTGCCTTTGCCATGTCAAATGTGAATGTGCTGAATGCAGCCGATCTGGCGGTGTATCTGGATGACACGCCGCAGACCATTGCCACCGACTATTCGGTCTCGATTGCCGCACAGATTGCCACAGTGACCTTTCTGGCGGCACCTGCCGCCGGAGTTCGCGTGACCATCGTCCGCGAAGAACCGCTGGCGCAGAACACGGACCTGACCACCATCAACACCTTCAGGGCTGAGGGGTTTGAAGGCGCGCTCGATACGATTGTGCGGCAGATTTACCGGATCTGGCACAAGCTGACGCGCGCTCTGACCTTGCCCGACAGCGCTCTTGACGACTCCGGCCAGTTTGATGCCAGGTCAAACCGCATCGGCAATGTGGCTGATCCCACAGCAGCACAGGACGCGGTGACAAAGACCTATGCGGATGCAAGCTATATTGCGTCGGGAGCGAGCGTCGGCGACATGCTGAAATCCGCCTATGACAGCAATGCGGATGGCAAGGTGAATGCGGCAGACGCTGCCGACGTGGCGCCATGGACTGGCCTGACCGGTGTTCCAGCGTCTTTCCCGCCTTCTGTGCATACCCATACGGCCTCTGATGTCACGGATTTTGCCAGCGCAGCCGATGCCAGGATGACAGCATCGGCGCAATCGACAGGCGTTTGGGAAGCCGGTGTTGGCACAGCTGAAAGCGCGGTGAGCCCGGCAAAAGTCGCCGCGGCCGTTGCGGCGCTTGCATCGGGTGGCGGTGATATGCTGACGGTGACCTATGACCCGACATCTGTTGCCGGTAACGCCTTCGCTATGGACAATATGGTTGAGGGGGCAACCACCAGGATACTGACAGCCGCAGAGCGTACCAAGCTGACTGGCATTGAAACCGGTGCAACGGCTGACCAGACAGGGGCCCAGATAAAGGCGGCTTACGAAGCCGAAGCCAATGCGTTCACCGATGTGCAGTTTACCAAATTGGCCGGGATAGAAACGGCGGCAACTGCGGATCAGACAGGGGCGGAAATCAAAGCGTCCTATGAGGCAGAAGCAAACGCTTTCACGGATGCTCAATTTACGAAATTGTCGGGCGTTGCCAGCGGTGCTACGGCCAATTCCTCAGATGCTGCACTTGTTGCAAGGGCCAACCATACTGGCACGCAGGCCGCCTCAACGGTGTCAGATTTCAGCACGGCGGCTGATGCAAGGATCACAACGGCAGTCGGGGTTTCGGTGCAGGCCTATGATGCCGACACTGCAAAGACGGATATCGCTCAAACCTACTCCGCCCTGCAGTCGTCGAGCGTTGAAACACTGACAGATGGCGTAACGATCACCCCGACCGGCACGAAGAACGCCATGCAGGTGACGCTGGGCGGAAATCGGACGATCGCCAATATGACGACGATCACAGCCGGTGCGGCCTATCTGTTCGAGCTCAAGCAGGATGCCACAGGCGGACGTACCGCCGCTTGGGGGACGGCCTATCAGTTTGCCGGCGGCACAGCTCCCACGCTTTCGACTGCTGCGAACGCCGTGGATGTGATTTCCGGCTTCTCCTTCGATGGCACCACGATCAGAATGTTTGCACCAGGACAGGGGTACAGCTGATGTTTGCGGCGATTGGAGTGATGACGCAGCCAGTTGTAGGCGGCGTTACGGCTGTGAGCCTTGAAGTTAAATCAAAAACAGAAAACGCGTCAGACCTAGCAAACTATACGATTTCGTCGGCGGATATTGGTTCACCGTCCGCCAACCGATGGGTCGCTGTTGCTTATGCGTCTCACAGGAACGTTGCCACAACAACAGCGTTTACACTCGGAGGCGTTACTTACGACTATTTAACTGAAATTTCGACGCCTGACGCTAACGGCAATTCGTCTGGCGTCGGGTTTTGGAAGGTTCCTACCGGCTCAACTGCGAATGTATCGATTACATTTTCTACGTCAAGGCGCGGGTGCGCTTTGCAGGTTTTTGTCTTCCAGAGTTCTGCTGTAGACCCAAGGTCAGACACAAAAACCAGCAGCACAGGCTCCAGCGCATCCGTAGATGTACCATCGGGCGGCGGGGCCATGGCCGCAGCAGTAGCTAACGATGCAGGCGGGGCCGCATGGTCTGGTCTTACAGAAAGGGCGGCAGTGGATGCTAACACAAACGAATGGTGTTCAACCGCCGGCGATAATCTGACAGAAGAAACGGCACGCGCTATCTCATTCTTCACTGGGAATGGGCAATGCATAGCCGCAGTCGCGATCAAACCTAACTGATGCCAAACATATTTGCCTGTGTGATACCGGATGAGTAATCTTGTAGACAGCGCAATCAGGAATAGTAAAATGAGGCATGACAAATATCCTGCTTAAACTTCCAAATCGTTTGAAGGTCTACTCCGCGCATTATCGGGCAAAGAAAAGCCTTGATGGCCGTGTGGCGAATAGGCGGGCACTTCGGAAAATCGTCGTGAATACAGAGTTTGGGCTTTGCTATAACCGCATCCAGAAGAACGCCAATTCTACCACTGTTCTTTTGATGGATAGCATCAGCGGCGGCAATCACGATGCCAAGCAGGCGAAAAAGGCCGTGGCGTCAATCAGCGATCTTGGCCGGGTGGATATTGCCAGGTTGAACGATTTCTGGTTTTTCGTGGTCGTTCGCAATCCTTATTCGCGGACACTTTCAGCATTTCTGCAAAAGTTTGCGAATGAGGAGAACCGGCAACAGTATGGTGATTTTCCGCTAAACCCTGATGGCTTCCGGGACTTCGTTCGATGGCTCGACAATGGCGGGATGGCCAAAAACAGTCATTGGGATCTACAGCAAAAGCAGATGTGCTTTGAGGCCAGTGATTACGACACTGTTATCAGATTTGAGAACTACAACGCTGAAATGCGGGCCTTTCTAGAGCGCTCTGGTGTGCCGGCAAGTCGGATATATCTTGACGATTCCGCAGCTAAGGGGACGCATCACAAAACCGGTGCGTCTGACCGGCTGCGCCAGTTCTATGACGCTGAAACACAAAGCATCGTTCAGCGCCGCTTCATGAACGACTTTCTAAGCCTTGGATACGATCCAGACCGGCTCGACTAATACGAATTAAACCACCCTAAAATTTATGGATGCCCATATGATTGACCTTTTCAAAGGCGACACCCGCCTAATCATTGACGCGTGCCGGAAGCGGGATTTGTTGCGCAATCAGGTGGCCTATGTGCTGGCCACGGTCCAATGGGAAACCGCCTGGACGATGCAGCCAATCAATGAGGCTGGCGGGCCGGCCTATTTCAAACGGATGTATGACAAGGACGGCAACAGGCCGCACGTTGCAAGGCGGCTCGGCAATACAGTCAAGGGCGATGGCGTGCGCTTTCATGGCCGGGGCTACGTGCAGATTACCGGGCGCAGCAACTACCGCCGCGCTGGTGAGGAAATCGGTGTTGATCTTGTCGCACGTCCAGAGGATGCGCTGCAGCCGGAATATGCTGCCCCGATCCTTGTCACGGGCATGGTGGAAGGCTGGTTCACCGGCAGAAAGCTTTCGGACTATATCACGCTGAACCGCTCGGATTTCAAGGGCGCGCGCAGAATCATAAACGGGGCTGACCGTGATGACGAGATTGCTGCCATTGCCGCCGATTTTGATAAAACCCTGAAAGCCAAAGGATACGGCGTGAGCGCCAAAACACTGCCTCGTGCGCAGCCGCCCGGGAAGCCGCCAGGCGCCCCACCGGGCGTGGATCAATCATTCTGGCATTCATACCGGCAATCATTCTGGACCACCATAGCCGCCTTCATCGGGCGGCTTTTTCACAGGAGATAGACTATGAAATTCATGCCCAAGGGATTTCGCACGCTGATCGCCAATTCAGTAGTGATCGCACTGCCGGTGATCGGTGAAACGCTGGCCTTTCTGGATGTGTTCGACTGGAAGTCGGTCCTGCCACCCGACTATGCCGGCTGGTTCATTCTGGCTGTCGGCCTGCTGAACATCTGGCTGCGGTTCAACACTACCACACCGGTGGGAGAGAAATATTGATCGCCCGGATTATAGGCTGGATTACCGGCGGTGCACTGGAGCGCATCGGCGGTCAGCTAAAAGACGCCTATCTGGCAAAGAAGCAAGCGCAGACCGACGAACAGCGCCTTGAAGCCGATCTGCGCATCCGACAGTTCGAGGCGCAGCGGGATATCATCCTGGCCGAACAGCAGAGTGGCATCACACGCTGGATCAGACCGGCGATTGCCTTTCCCTTCGTCGCCTATCTCTGGAAGGTGGTGCTGTGGGACAAGGTGCTTGCACTTGGCACAACAGATCCGCTGTCGGCAGAACTGGGTGAAATCATGATGGTGATGATCGGGGCCTATTTCCTGACACGGCCATTTGAGAAACTGGTGCGGTCCCGGTCGCGCTAGCCGCGCACAAACCGGGGAGTCGTTATGGAACACAATAGACATGCGATTGATGGCGGTGCGCACGGATGACAGAGCAATCGATTGAAGTGCAATTGGCCCTGCTGTGCCAACAAATGCAAGCCATGATAGATGAGAGCCGGAGTTCCCGGGCGGATATGCGGGCAGAGATCAGAAGTCTGAAATCCGATATGGCTGACATCAAGACGCAGGCTGCAAAGTGGAAGGGTGCTTTTGGCGTGATGCTGGGTGCCGCTGCTTTTATCATTGGTCTGGTCACGGTGTGGGAAAAGATTGGCGCGGCTTTCAAGGGCTGATCGTAAGCGCTCATAAGAGCGCAATTTCTCTGCTGCTTATTCCGAAGGTGTATGCGGCCTGCGCGAGTTGCCGGGTGTTAGCACCGGCCGGATAAACCTAAAAACCTGTCCCATGCCGGTGCTGTCTGCTGGATCAACTGATACAGACGGACCCACTGAAGGCCAGTTTCTGCTGCGCCCGGCTGCCGGAGGATCACTTATCCTGGCAACGACCGGGCCAGTCCCGCCGGACTGGCACTTTCCCCAAACTAATCACGTATTGTGTTGCATCAATTCGCCTGGGAGCCGCTGCTCTGGAACAGCTTTGTCAGGATTTGCGCCGGTTTTCCTGAGCCTGCAACGCCTTGTTATAGCGTGCCACAGTCCAGCCCGCCTCAAGGGCTTGCAGGGTCAGCGCCTTTTGCGATTGCGGAGCAAGTCCGCCAACGGGAGGATCACTGTCCAAACTGGTTGGAAAGGAATAGCCATCGGCTGCAGACGTCACTGCATATTCAATTTCTTCAGCAGACAGGTGTTTGTTTTTGCGCGCTTTCTGCAAGACCGGATAAATGCGTTTGCACATTTCGGTCCGGTCGATGGTTTCCATCGGCTGGCCAAATGCCGAGGACACCTGCAACAAGTTGGCCATGCGCTCTGTATCGGTGGTTCTGTTCGCTCCGGCCGCATGATAAAGCGCAGGACTGAAAAACAGCAAATCTCCCTTATTCAAAGGAAGTTGCACGAATCTCTTCTCAAACTCGGCGCGGAAATCAGGGCGCGTATAAGCCACGTAGCCGGCGCCGTAACGCTGGGAGAATGGCAGAAGCTTTGTCGGACCGCTTTCAATCGACATATCACAATGGGCAACCGCTCCCTGCAGGGTCAAAGCTGCAGACATATGATGCAAATGCGGTGGATATTGCGCGGCGCGTTCGGAAGTCAGAAAGCCGAGATGATAATCCCGGTGGGCTTCCTGAGCATCTCCGCCCGGATGCACGAGATTGACCTGCGATGCCATTTTGTAGTTTGGCCCCAACCAGGCTTCACAGCCAAGGGCGATCATGTCATTGCCGTAATAACGGACAAACAGCGCCGGGTCTTCCTCGCAAAGTTTCTGCATCGAATTCCAGACGCGGTCATTTGCGCCTGCTTTTGCAAAGTGATCGCCACCACCACCGGAGTTTTTCTCACGCGCTATGATGCGGTTGAAGATGTCGCTTGCCGCATCAATCACGCTGGTATCGCGATAAGCGTTTTGAATTACGAATGTCCCGGCACCGTTCAGCAACACGCCGGCCATTTCAGCCAGTACGGATTTTCGTCCATCCTGCACCGCGAAGACTTCGCGAATGTCACTGGCGCGATAGATCGGGATGTTGTTCTGGATGTCGAAGGCATGTGGCACATCATCCGTGCGGGTTTCACCGTCAAGGGACTGCAGAAATTCCTCCGAATTGGCGTCCTGCTTGGTGTACCAGGCCGTCGGCCGGGGGGCATAGAAGTGTTTGGTGCGGTGGTCCGTCATCGTGTTCTCCCTTATCACAAGCTTTACACCTTACAGAATTTGCGCCATGTCATATTCATCAAAAGCCATCAAAAAACCATCAAAACGGATCGGCTTCGGGTGTGGACTCTCATAGATTGAAAGCCCGTGATCTGCCGGAAATCAAGAGCGCGATTCTGGCCCTGCGGCAGCACAATGGTCCAACGGTAGCTCTGGTCACCGATATTCCCGACAGTGGCCGCATTGATTATGCCGGCCTGGACAACGCTCAGGCCGGAGAAACAGCCTCCTATTTGAAGTCGCGATTTGTCGCTGCCAGAACCGGCACCATTCTTGTGACTGCCAGTCATGACGGTTTTCGCGGCGAGGAACTCTTCCCGATGGTAATTGAGCTTGCATTTGGCTCCCAAACACCTTGCCATTGCGACAAGCGCTAGCTGTACTATCCTGACAGCAACTATCGGGGATTCCTATGCATCCTGCTTTCGCACTTACTCTGAGCCTTGTTCTGACCGGCATTCTGGCGCCAGCCGCTGGCCAGGAGCCGGTCGATCTGCAACTGGTGCTGTCGGTCGATGCCTCGGGCAGCGTGGATGCAGATGAATATCTTTTGCAGCTTGGCGGGATTGCAGCGGGCTTTCGCGATCCGGTTGTTCAGCGGGCCATATCAGATGGCACGTTGGGACGTATCGCCGTGTCACTGGTGGTCTGGGCGGATGCCCTGCGGCCCAAGTCCGAGACCGCCTGGTTTGGGATTGCATCGCCGCAGGATGCAGAATTGTTTGCCCGCACAGTGGAAGCAATGCCGCGCACGGTTGTCGGGGCGACCGGCATCGGGGCAGGGCTTGCCTGGAGCATTCGCAAGTTCGAGCGCAATGGTTACGTCAGCGACAGAGTGGTTGTTGATGTGTCCGGAGACGGCCGCGAGACGGCACCGCGAGATTATACGGTGCTGATTGAACAGGCCACCGCGATGGCTGCCGCGCGAAATGTTGTGGTCAATGGGCTGGCTATTCTGTCGGACGAAAAAGATCTGGATCGCTGGTACGAGGAAAATGTCCGCGTAGGTCCCGGGAGCTTTGTCGTGGTCGCAGCCGATTTTGCCGCTTTTGCAAAGGCAATGCGACTGAAGCTTATCCGGGAAATCAGTCCATTGGAGAATTTGGCGCTGAGTGCGGGACTTGCCGAAATTGACCCCTGACGGCTTAATTCGACCATGGATTGAAGTGCTGTTTATGGCCTGAGATGCACGGATTCTGCAATGTTCGGGTTTTACCAAAGCGCTGTGAATGCGCGCCATTGTCGCATCATTATTTATGAAAAACGACAGATTTCATTGCATCATGTCGCAATCCAGATAGGGTGATGTCGTCGGCCTGGACCCGTACATAACTGCTAATCTGTTGAATTTGTTTTGTAAAATGGAAATATCTACCGATTCAGGGGCCGCTTAAAGTTTGCGCGGCTGGCTGTTGACTTTGTCTGGCAGGGTTGCACTTAATAGGGAGCAGGGGCGAGTGAACTGCCGAAAGAGTTTGAATCGAACCGCACCACTCCAGAGCCGGATCTGTTTGATCGGGCCATGAGTTTTGCTCAGAGGGATTTCTCGACAATCCTGTTTCGACATTTTTACGTGAGTCCGCCTGCCAGCGGTCTCTTTTTTTTGATCTATACGAAATCCGGAGAATATCTATGAGCGATACACATCTGCATCCAAAAGTAATGGAAGCGCAACACATGATGGAAGACGGTCGCATGGACCGTCGAGAATTTCTGCGCATTGCAACCCTGCTTGGCGTTTCGGCTGGTACGGCCTATGCAATGGCCGGGCTGCCAGATCCGGCAGAGGCTGCAACCGACGGCAATCTGCCGTTTCCCGCAGATGATCCGACTGCCAAGTCGGGAGGCATTCTGAAGGTCGCCATGGAAGTCCAGAAAATGGAAGATCCAGCAACCTTTTCCTGGGTGGAAATGTCTAACCAGGCGCGTCACATTGTTGAACATCTGTCCATGACCGGGCCGGATAATATCACTCGGCCGATGCTCGCTGAAAGCTGGGAAGCATCCGATGATCTGACAACATGGACATTCAACATTCGCAAAGGCGTCAAGTGGCACAATGGGGATGAGCTTGTTGCAGACCACATCAAGTTCAACTTCGAACGCTGGATGAACCCTGACCTTGGATCCTCCAATGTAGGACTGTCGTCTATTTCAGGCATGCTGGAAGAAGTCGACGGCAAGAAAAAGATGGTTGAGGGTTCCATCGAAGTGATCGACAGCCACACGATCCGCTTCAATCTGCAAAAGCCTGTGCTGTCGTTTCCAGAGGACATGTACAATTATCCGACAGCGATTGTGCATCCAAGCTTCAAGGCACCGTTTTCAGATAATGCAATCGGCACCGGCCCTTTCATGCTGTCAGAACTGGTTGTCGGCGAGAAATGCATTCTGAAGCGCGCTGATGGGGATTATTGGGGTGGCAAAGTCTATCTCGATGAAATTCACTATTATAATTTCTCCGACGAAAACGCTCTGCTTGCCTTCTCAAGTGGAGAAGTGGATACGATTTATGAATTCGGCGTGGAGCAGCTTGAATTTGCAAAAGCGGTCGAGGGCAACATTATTTCCGCACGCACAGCCCAGATGCTCGCCCTGCGAATGCAGGTTGATCAGGCGCCGTATGATGATATCCGCGTGCGCCGAGCCTTCCTGATGGCGATCGACAATGCTGCCGTAATGCCCTTTGTCTATCCGGAAGGTGGTGATGTGGGGGCGAATTTCCATGTTGCGCCGGTTCACCCGGAGTATTTTGAACTCCCAGCTCTGGTCCGTGATGTGGAAGGTGCGAAAACGCTTCTGGCAGAGGCCGGTCATGCTGACGGAATTGAGCTGACTATTGATGTCGGCAATACAGACGGACCTTGGCACCAGACGGTTGTTGAAGTTGTTCGCGATCAGGTCAAGGACGCAGGCATCGATCTGAAAATCAACGTCATGCCGGCTTCAAAATATTGGGAAATCTGGGACAAGACGCCTTTTGGCGCCACGGCCTGGACACATCGTCCTCTGGGCACGATGGTGTTGTCGCTGGGGTACCGTTCCGGTGTTCCCTGGAATGAAACGCACTTTTCCGATCCTGAATTTGATGCTGCCCTGGACGACGCGGAAGCAACGCTGGACGTGGCGGAACGGCGCAAAAAAATGGAAAAAGTGGAACAGATCATGCAGGATGCGGCGATCGCCTGCATTCCGTTTTACCGGCCGCTTTATTCCATCGTCAATGACAGCGTGAACGGACTGGAGCTGCATCCGACGAACTATCATCAGTTCAACAAGGTGTGGAAAGTCTAATATTGCTGTTACAATTGGGCCGCAAGCTTCTGCTTGCGGCCCTGTTTTTTTCGCAGCGCTCAGCAACGAACTATATCCGGGGCCAATATGATAAACCTGTTACTGAGACGCGTTCTGCAGATGATCCTCATCATGCTGACGGCGTCGCTTATTCTGTTTGTCATATTTGACACGCCGGAATTCAAGAAACGACTGGCAGTGCAGGAGCTTGGCGGTTTTGCCGTGAGTGCTTTGACAGAGGCAAGTTATCAGGACTGGCTGGAAAACAAGGGCCTCAATGTTCCGTTCTATGAGCGCTACGGAAACTGGATCGGGTCGGTGGTGCAGGGCGATCTTGGGTTTTCCTATGAGAAGAACCGGCCGGTCGGTCCCTTGCTGTTGGAGAAACTGAAGAATACGGGGATTCTGGCGTTCTGGGTGTTCGCCCTGATGGTGCCACTATCGCTTGTTCTGGGCGTCCTGGCGGGCATGAAGGAGGGGTCGGTGCAGGACCGGACGGTTTCCTTTATCTCAGTGTTTTTCACCAGTATTCCCGAAATTGCGACCGCAATCTTTCTGACGGTCTTCCTGGCCCTGGGCCTTGGACTGGTGCCGGCCAAATCATCCATGATCTCTGGCTTTGACTGGAGAGCCCTTGTTCTGCCGGTGCTCACCCTTGTGATTTACGATTTTGGCTATGTGGCCCGCATGACACGGGCATCCATGGCGGAGGTGATGACCTCGCAATATATCAGAACCGCTGTTCTGAAAGGGTTGCCCTACAGGCGTGTGATCATGAAACATGCGCTGAGAAATGCCCTGATCGCTCCTTTTACCATTATTGTGCTGCAGCTCAATTGGCTGCTGTCGGGCGTGGTCGTCGTTGAAGTGTTCTTTGAATATGACGGGTTTGGCAAACTGCTGCTGGAAGCCGCGCTGTTTCCTGATGTGGAAGTGGTACAGGCCTGTACCCTTGTTGCCGTTCTTGTGGCGGTCCTGTCGCAGATCATTTCAGATGTCGGCTACACGTTTTTGAACCCACGCATACGGTTTAGCTAGGAGCGCGATGATGGCTGTTACAGCGATACAACTCCCCCGCACAACGCTGATCGAAAGACTGGCGAAGCCCAAACCCATGCTGGTCCTGTTTGCAATCATGTGGGTTCCACTCACTCTTTATGTCATGTTCGATCTGAGTGATCTGATATTGTTGCCAGCGATCCCGGCGACTATTGCGCTGTATGTGGTCTGTCTGTGGGCGTTCCGAGAATCCACTGTTGCGCTGATCGGGCTGACGCTGGTGTTCTTCTGGCTGATCCTGGCTGTTTCTGCTCCCTATCTGCCATTGCTGGATCCTAACAAGCCAATTGCGCCCTTTGCTGCGCCCTGGTCTGAGAAAAAAGATACATTCTTCGTTCTTGGCAGTGATTTCAAAGGCCGGGACATGCTCTCCCGGGTGATCTGGGGTTGTCAGAGGGTTCTCATCTGGGGCGTGTCCGCAACAGCGGTTGCCTATGTGATCGGCACGTTGCTTGGCTTGATAGCGGGCTATTTATCGGGATGGTGGGATGAAGCCATTTCCTTCATCGGCAATGTGTTTCTGTCGTTTCCGGTGATGGTGCTGTTCATCGTCATCCTGAATTATCTTGGACCATCCGGCTTCAACATAGTGATTGCAGTGACGTTTGCTTCTGCGCCCGCCATCATGCGTATTGTCCGGGGACTGACACTTGACGTTAAGACCCGCGACTACGTCTATGCCGCGCAAACCAGAGGCGAACATCCGCTGTATATTATGGTTGTCGAATTGCTGCCCAATGTGCGCGGGCCGCTTATTGTCGATGCCTGCCTGCGGCTTGGATATACGACAGTTGCCATCACCACGCTGACCTTTCTCGGCCTTGGCCTTCAGCCGCCCGATCCGGACTGGGGGCTGATGATCCGGGAATCCGCGCGCGTCGCAATGCTGTGGAAATTTTCATACATGTTGCTGGTACCGGCCCTGTCAGTGTCGTCACTGATCCTCGGTTTCAATTTGATGGCCGACGGGCTGCGCGACATCAGTCTGAAAGACTAGGTTCAGGGACAGGATAAGATTATGAGTGACATTACTCCCGTCCTTGAATGCAAGGACCTTTCGATTTCCTATACGACACGGGCCGGTGAGATCCCCGCTGTCATCAATTTCAACCTCAAGCTGATGCCCAGTGAAGCGCATGGAATCGTCGGGGAATCCGGCTGTGGCAAGTCGACTGTTGCCCTCGCGATCATGCAATATATGGGCAACAATGGTTATATCAAAAGCGGAGAAATCCTCTTTAACGGCCGCGATATGACCACCATGAGTGAGGAGGAATTGCGCGACATTCGGGGCTCGCAGATCGCGATGGTTTATCAGGAGCCGATGGCGTCTCTGAACCCATCCATGAAAATCGCCGATCAACTGGCTGAAGTGCCGATGTATCATGATGGATTGAACGAAAAGGATGCCAAGGTAAAAGCCTTGCAGATGCTGGAAAAGGTGAAACTGCCGGATCCGCCACGTATCATGGACGCCTATCCGCATCAGATTTCCGGCGGGCAGCAACAGCGCGTCGTGATTGCCATGGCGCTGTTATCCAACCCCAAACTGCTGTTGCTTGATGAACCGACCACCGCACTTGATGTGACTGTGGAAGCCGGCATTGTGGAACTCATCCGAGAGATTGCCGATGAGTTTGGAACGTCACTGATTTTCATTTCTCATAATCTGGGTCTGATTCTGGAAACATGCGACCGCATCACTGTGATGTATTCCGGCCAGGCAGTTGAAATCGGCGATATTGGCGATGTATTCGATGAAATGCGCCATCCCTATACGCGTGGATTGTTCAACTCCATTCCGTTGCCGGGTGCAGACAAGACTACGAAGCCGCTTGTGCCTATTCGCGGACAATTGCCGCTGCCGCATGAACGCCCGGATGGTTGTTATTTCGGACCGCGCTGCGATTATTTTGAAGCGGGCCGATGTGATCAGGGCCTTGTTCCGCTTGAAGAAATTGCCGAGGACGCAAATCATTTCGCGCGCTGCGTCAAATTCCGCGAAATTGACTGGGAAGCCGAAAAAGCGGCGGTGGTCGTGCGTGAGGCTGTGCTCCCGGGCGATGTGGTTCTGGATATTCAGGATCTGCAGAAACATTACGAAGTCGATCGTGGCGGATTATTGTTTTTCGGCGGCGAAACAACCACTATCAAAGCCAATGAGGGCATTAATTTTCATGCCCGTGAAGCTGAGACCGTAGCGATTGTCGGAGAGTCCGGCTGCGGAAAATCCACCTTTGCAAAGGTTCTGATGGGGCTGGAGGAAGCGACCGCCGGAAAGGTGCAGTTTGGCGACGTTGAACTTGGTGATCTGAATGTCCAAGATCGCACGGCAGATACGATTGCCAATTTACAAATGGTATTCCAGAATCCTTTTGATACGTTGAACCCAAGTCACACGGTCGGCAGTCAGATCGCGCGTGTGATCCGCAAATTCGGTGTCGAAAGCGAGCCTGAGAAAATCCAGGCGCGGGTTCTTGAGCTTCTGGATATCGTCAAGCTTCCACGTGATTTCGCCAAACGCAGGCCACGGCAATTGTCAGGCGGACAGAAACAGCGCGTCGGTATTGCCCGCGCTTTCGCCGGCAACCCATCAATGGTGATTGCTGATGAACCGGTGTCAGCTCTGGACGTTTCGGTGCAGGCGGCGGTGACAGAACTGCTGATGGATATTCAGCGCGAACACCGCACCACCCTTTTGTTCATCAGTCACGATTTATCGGTTGTGCGCTATCTGGCCGACCGCATTGTTGTCATGTATCTCGGACAAATCATGGAGCAGGGCCGTACCGAGGAGATATTCGCTCCGCCTTATCATCCCTATACAGAGGCTCTTTTGTCGGCGGTGCCGATAGCGGACACATCCATTGAGAAGCGCAAGATTGTTCTGGACGGGGAAATGCCGTCCTCGCTCAATCCGCCGAAAGGGTGCCCGTTCTCAACGCGTTGTCAGCACAAGATCGAGGGTCTGTGTGAGACGGTGGTTCCACCCGTGCGGGTTTTCTCCGGAGAAGCTGGCAAACATGGCGGACATGAAATCATGTGTCATCTGAGCGAAGAAACGCTGACTGACATGCTTCCTGTTTTCCGTCAGAAAACTGCTGAGGAAATGGAACCGGCAGAATAAATCGTTCCGAACAGATCAAGCTGCAGCAGCGCTGCCGCGACAGATGCTGCTGCAGTTCAGCGGTCTGAATTCTCGTGATTGCGGCTCGATTTGGTTGCCAGTTTGAGGAATTGCGGTGACGTTCTGATGAGTGCGACAAACCGCCGGTCAGGCCGCGGCGACAATCCGGGCCGGGACAGGGAGCGGATGATTGTGAACACAACCAGCATGCCATGCATCAGACTTGTGTACATGAACATGGCCGGAGTGCCGAACTGCTCGGCGAAAACCGCTGCGAAGAATGGACCGCCAATCGCGCCTGCGGAAAAAAAGAACATAAGCCCGGCTGCAACCAACACATATTGGTCATCCTTGGCCTGATCATTGGCATGAGCTGCTGACAGTGCATAGAGCGGCATGGCAAAGGCACCGAATGCAAATATGCCGATCAGGCTTGCCGTCTGTGAATTGCCGCCCAGCAGGGACAGAGCAATCCCGGCCCCCATCGCGCCGATGGTGGCGATCAACAGTGAAACACGGCGGTTAAACCTGTCTGACAGCCAGCCCAATGGATATTGCGACAGGATGCCGCCGGCAATTCCAACACTCATGAACCATGCAATTCCGGTTTCGTCAAAGCCGATATCCTGGGCGTATAACGGGCCGATCATTCGAAATGCCGAATTGGTAAGCCCGATGGTGAAACATCCAAAACAGGCAAGTGGCGATATTGACCAGATCGCTTTGAGGTCAAACCGGAAATTTTCAGGCGGTTTCGGACTGGACCGGTCGGAAAGCGAAATGGGAACGATCGACAAACAATAGAGCATCGCCGCGACCGAAAAAATGGCAAAGCTCATGACGCCGAAAGCGGGAATCAGAAACTGACTGCTGGTAACGGCGAGCAAATCGATCATCCGGTACAGGGATAAAACGCGGCCGCGATTTTGTTTTTTGGCTTTGGAATTGATCCAGCTTTCAATTGTCGTGAACAGGCCGGAAAAGCAGAAGCCCATGATAAACCGCATCAAAATCCAGAAATTGGAATCGACCAGCATGACCATCAACAATGTGCTGACCGCAGAGACGGCCGCCAGTGCGGCAAAGGTTCTGATATGGCCAACAGACTGCAGCAGCCGCGGTGCGTAGACACAGGCCACCAGAAAGCCTGCCGAATAGCCGGCACCGATCAGCCCGATATCAAGCGGCGAGAATCCCTCTGCGGTGCCCCGCAAGGTGATCAGTGTGCCTTGAAGGCCGTTGCCTGCCAGCAGAATGCCGGCCGCGATAAGAAGGGGAATTAGGGCAAGGGGCATGGGTGCCGGAGACTCATCTGGCTTTTCTGGCATCAAGCGCCCGAAATGCCTGATTGTCCAGAGCAATAGGCAGTAAATTTCGGCGGTTCTGCAGCCTTTTTTTCAGATTGCCGGTAATCCTGGACCGCGTGGATTCAGGCCAGTATTGTGCGTTCCAGAAACCAGAATGCACCAATCGCGGCGATGATCAACGATCCGGGAATAATAATAAAAGGGCGGTACCAGGGCTTGTTGCGAAACCAGAAACCGACAGCCATAAAACACAGAAATATGACGCTGATCTGGCCAAGCTCGACGCCCACATTGAATGAAATCAGGCCGGTGATGAAATAAGACCGTGAAAGTCCGATCTCTGTCAGCACGCTGGCAAAGCCAAGTCCGTGCAACAGGCCGAAGCCGAAAATCACTATGGGCCGCCATTTTGTAAGATGGTCCAAGAACAGATTTTCAACGCAGATATAGACAATTGAGGCGGCAATCAGAGGTTCAACAATGGCGGCGGGAACGCTCACCAAACCCAACATGCCAAGGGCAAGTGTGATCGTGTGGGCCAAAGTGAAAGCCGTGACCTGCCACAACAGCGGTGACAGTTTTGTGCTCAGCAGGAACAGGCCGACCACAAACAGAATGTGGTCGAGCCCTTTGGGAATAATATGAGTAAAGCCGACCGTGACATAGTCGGAAATCACCTGCCAGACGCTTTGAGTGGTCTGACCCTGAATGGAAACCGGATCGCTTACAGTTCCGTTCTGCAAATAAGCTGAGTAGCCTTCTCCTGCCTCACTCAAGGGCCCACGCAGCACGACCGCTCCGAAAGAAGGTGCCCAGGAAAATGTCATGTTTTGTGCATCGGGGGGCAGATTGCCGCGCAGCACGATCCTCGATGCCCGTGCCACAGACAAATCACCGACATCCGGTATCGAGACGTTTTCAATGGTTTTCTCGAGGGCCACATCGTCGGCTGATATGAATATCTGAGACAAAAAGTTCTGTTGTACCTGGTACAGTCTGTCCCGTAGCTGTGCAGCCGAGAGGGCGCGCAGGGCATCGTATTCCTCGGCTTTAGGTGACTGGTCGGTATCCGCGTGCTCAGAACCCACACCGGCAAGGGCGGCTTCCAGATTCAACGCAATCTCAAGCTGGTAACCGGATTGATCTGGCGAAAAGACCAGATCTGCAATGGCTGGCTGAATTTCGTGAGCGCGGGCGGTAAAGCTCCATCCGATCAGTGAGGCAATTGTAATCAGGAAAACCAGTGGTAACGACCCTGCAGTGAATCCCGTCAGCGGTCTTTGACTGAAAATGCGTGCCAATATAAACCTCGATTTATGTCTCAATAGTCTTGTAGCGTGTTGGATCTGGAGACGTTATTGTCCCCGAATAGAAAATTATTGCTGAGCGCCATTGGAGTCAAAGTCATATGTCTTTCGTATCTCTTGTTGCAACCAAATTTCGATGTTTGACCTTATTCGGCGCGCTCGCGGCCCTGGCGCTCGCTATAACGGATACGAAAGCGCACGAGTTCTGGATCGAACCGAATGTGTCGCAGATAGAGACTGGAGATAAATTTTCAGCCACATTGAATGTGGGGCAGGACCTTGCTGGCAGTACCTATCCGTATCTGCCGCCGCGATTTGACAGATTCACAATGACAATTGGCGGCAACACCAAACCGGTTGAAGGCCGTATCGGTGATAATCCGGCGCTTCAGATGGAGGCAGCGCAAGAGGGCCTTCACATCATCGCCTATCAGTCGCGGGGAGACGTGCTGACTTATGTAGACCCAGCGAAGTTTCAGCAATTCCTTGATTATGAGGGATTGGACTGGGTGCTGGAAGCCCATCAAAAGCGCGGCTTGCCGACAGCGTATTTCAAGGAAATCTATACACGCTTCGCCAAATCTCTGGTGCAGGTTGGTCCCTATCAGGAGGACGATGCCGGGCAAAACCAGGCCGTTGGCCTGCCGATAGAGCTGGTGGCGCTGCAATCTCCCTATGCACCGCAAACCAGCCGTGTTGACGTTCTGCTGTTGCGCGAGGGAAAGCCGCTGGAAAATATTCAGGTTGCAACGTTTCAGCGCATGAACGACAGCACTGTCGCAAGGCGATTGACCCGCAGTAATGCTGAAGGCGTGGCCAACATCACTCTCGATGGCGGTGGGTTCTACCTCATCAGTGCTGTACAAATGGAGGAGACAGATCCTGCAAAATTCAAGGAAGACACAGCCGGGCGCAAACCGGTATGGCACAGTCTCTGGGCATCTTTGAGTTTCCGTCTTGAGGCTGACTGAGCGGGTCTACCACCGGCCCTGATCGCCAATGATATTTACTCTGTTACAGCCGGGCAAAACCTTCAATCCGGATTGAGTGTTGAATAAAAAGTGAAGCCGCCAGCGTTTTGAAACGCTGGCGGCATTTTTTGTTGTCCGGCGTTTGGTATTGCCGAACTGGTCTGTACGAGAGATGTAAGCCGGCGCGGCCTGAAGATGCCGCGTTTATTGCCAATGCGCCGAGAAAACTTCACAAATTGAGCTATCGGCAATTGCGAGCGGACCTTGATCTGTCGTAGAAGGTGCTGAATTTTCAAATGACATTGAAGGAATGACCAGCCCTATGGCGCGGCAATTTATCTATCATATGAGCGGGCTTTCAAAGACCTATTCCGGCGGCAAAAAGGTGCTCGATAATATTCATCTGTCGTTCTACCCGGACGCGAAAATCGGCGTGCTGGGTCCCAATGGAGCGGGTAAATCCACACTACTGCGCATTATGGCTGATCTCGACAAGGATTTTACCGGCGAAGCCTGGGCGGCAGATGGAGCCAGGATCGGATATCTGCCTCAGGAACCGCAATTGGACGGGTCGAAGGATGTGCTCGGCAATGTCATGGACGGTGTTGCTGAAAAGCAGGCGATCCTTGACCGCTATAATGAATTGATGATGAATTATTCTGACGAAACGGCCGAAGAGGGCGCTCAGCTCCAGGATGTTATCGATGCCCAGGATCTCTGGGATCTGGACAGCAAGGTTGAAATGGCGATGGAAGCGCTGCGCTGCCCGCCGGGAGATGCTTCGGTGGAAAATCTGTCCGGCGGCGAAAAGCGCCGGGTTGCGCTGTGTAAGTTGCTGTTGTCAGAGCCCGACCTGCTGTTGCTTGATGAGCCCACCAATCATCTTGACGCGGAGACGGTTGCCTGGCTGGAAAAGCATCTGGTTGCCTTCAAAGGCTCCGTTCTCATCATCACTCATGACCGCTATTTCCTCGATAATGTTACGGGGTGGATTCTGGAACTCGATCGGGGCAGCGGGATTCCCTATGAGGGCAATTATTCGGCCTATCTGGAAGCAAAATCCAAGCGGATGGCCCAGGAAGGCCGTGAGGATCAGGCTCGCCAACGGGCGCTGGACCGGGAGCGGGAATGGATTGCTGCCAGCCCGAGGGCGCGGCAGACCAAATCCAAAGCGCGTATCAACGCCTATGACGAACTGGTCGAGCGCAGCGCAGCGCGCAAGCCCGGGCAGGCGCAGATCCTGATTCCGCCCGGCGAACGGCTTGGCCAGGTGGTGATCGAAATGGAGGATGTCTCGAAAGGCTATGGCGAGCAACTGCTGATCGATGATCTGTCCTTCAAGCTGCCGCCCGGCGGCATTGTCGGTGTTATCGGGCCCAACGGAGCCGGCAAGACGACGCTGTTTCGCATGTTGACCGGCCAGGAGGAACCAGACGCCGGCTCGGTGCGTCTGGGAGAGACGGTCAAGCTTGGCTATGTCGATCAGTCCCGCGATTCACTGGATGCAAACAAGAATGTCTGGGAAGAAATTTCCGGAGGCGACGAGATCATCAAGCTCGGCAAGCATGAAATGAACAGCCGGGCTTATGTCGGCGCTTTCAACTTCAAAGGTGGGGATCAGCAACAGAAAGTCGGCTCGTTGTCAGGTGGCCAGCGCAACCGGGTTCATCTGGCAAAAATGCTGAAATCCGGCTCGAATGTCCTGCTGCTTGATGAACCGACCAACGATCTTGATACGGAAACTCTGGGTGCTCTGGAAGATGCGCTGGAGGATTTTGCCGGGTGTGCCGTGGTGATCTCCCATGACCGGATGTTTCTGGATCGCCTTGCCACACATATGCTGGCCTTCGAAGGGGACAGCCATGTGGAGTGGTTCGAGGGCAATTATGCCGATTATGAAGAAGACAAGAAACGCCGGCTTGGTGCGGATGCGGTGGAAAACCCGCGGCGGATCAAATACAAGCCGTTTACGCGTTAGGCCGGTTTGTCATCTGGCCGCTCCCGGGCGGCCAGATACAGCACCAGGACGAGACTGAGCACAACGACATAAAACCAGAACAATGTCTGAAACGCTACAATTGGCGTCTGCAGGATTGTCTCGTCACGAATGAGAGCCGCCGTTATCCACTGCATGACACCGACGCCGCCGACGGAAAAGAAATTCATCAGCGTGACGCCGCGCCCGACCAGGCGGGGCGGGAAAAACTGCCGCGCATGTGCCATCAGAATCGGGTAGTTCATCCCGGCGAAGCCGCACAGGACAAGCATGGCTGTTGTCAGGCCCAGGCTCGACGAAGGCCAGATGGCAAGCACCAGCATTGAACTGACAACAACAATACCACCGCCGAAATTAAGCCATTTGCGCGAAGGCACCAGCCGGTCCAGTGGGCCGTAGACAATGCTGCCGGCAATCATCGCTAAAGCCATCCAGAGAGTTGCGGTCCCGATGGCAGGCGTGTCAGCTCCGAAAACCTCAGACAGATAGGGTGCGGCCCAATAGCCGCGTATCCCGGCAGGCACAGCATAGGCCACAGCCATTAGTGGAAAAATCGGCCACAGCTGTTTCATTTTCAAAAGTGTCAGAAATGAACCGCCAGGAATGGCGTGGTCCTGTGCATTATCGTCAGTGGGCGGGTCTTTGACAAACAGCAGGATCGCCAGCCCGATGGCCAGTGTCATTACGAACAGCCCCAACATCACCGGCCGCCAGCCAAATTCAGTCGCCAGCACCGCAAGCGGTTTGGCACCAGCGACATTTCCCATGGTTCCAAATGCGACAATCCATGCAGAATACAGGCCGAAGCGAGCCGGCGGAAAGGCTTTGGCAAATATGAAAAATGACGCCATCAATACCGGAGCGCAGCCTATTCCGATCAGGCCCATGGCGATAATCAGATGCAGCGGTGTCGTGGCGAAGGCCATCAGCATGACACCGCCGCCAGCGCCGAACGTAAACAGCGCGGCTGTCATGCGTCTTGGCCCGTAGCGATCAAGCCACAGACCCACTGGAAACTGTGCCAGGGCGAATATGACAAACCAGGTGCCCGAAGCAATCGACAATTCTGTCGGAGTGGCGCCCAGATCCGTGGTTAAATCACCAGACAAGACTGCCAGAAATGCACGGTAAAACTGGCTCATCATGTAGCCAAGGGCGAGGACGGCAATGCCGGGAATCATCGAATGCTCGGATGTTGAGGTCAGGAACCCAGCTTATGGCACTGGCCGGACCTGCAAAGCAATTTCATAAATTGATGGCAGCAAGAGGTGGTCTGAAGCTGCGTCAGCCTGGTCTGGAATTTCGGAATCGGTCCAAACAGTTGGGCGTTCTTGCTGAGATTAAGATTCAAGGGGTGGGTGGCCGGAAAGCCGCGCCATTTCATGTCTGGTTGATGGTCGGACTATTTGCATATCCGATAGGTGCCACTCTTACCGTGCCTGGCAAGATCCAGATGAAAATGGTCCTGATGGTAGCGATCTGCTTTTGGCCCCAGAACGGTGGTAAAATAGCGGCAGGCGCCGGCATTGACGGCTCGCAGAAACTGGCGCTGGGCACCTGGCCCGTTCCAGCCCTTGGCCACAGTGACGGTTTTGCCGTTGGCAAGAGTGAAAGCACTGATGTCGATTGCATTGCCGTAGCCATGTTCGGAAAGTTTCGCGCCTTTAACACCGTTGCGCGCACGGCAGGCGAATGATGCAGCCACGCGCAGAGAGACAATGTCACTGCCAAAGACCTTTCTGGCTGAAGGTTGCACAACAGTTTCCACCCATTTGGCAGCGGCAAGACCAAGCGGTCTTTGAACGTTGGCCTGGGGCGATAATTTGACTGTTTGCGGTGTGCGCAGGCCGGTGAGGCCGACCAACTGGCGTTTCGGGCAGGAACTGCGTAGCGCCTTGCCTGAAACCTTTGCCAGTATCAGCGGGGCCGCTACGCGCTGCCTGTCGACGGATTTTGGCAACACAGGCCTTATGGCGGTAATTGCAGTGAGCGGTTTGCCAGGTCTGACCTGAGGCGGGGTCGGGACTGCGGCAACAGACGGTGCCGGCTTTCCAGCCAACGGCTGTGGGGCGCGCGGCTGGGCAAAGGCGAATATCGAAGTGCGCTCTGCGCTGCTGCCTGCTGCTGCATTGCTTTGCGCAACAAGGCGGGGGCGCGGACGCGGAACTGGTCCGGCTGCCCGAGCAATCGCCGGGCTGGCCGGTTTTGTCCTTGTCTGACGCTTTGTTCGGGTTTGAGGCGCTGTTTGCGGTGTCGTAGAGGGCTGCCCGCGAGCGCGGCGAATATCATTCTTCAAGCGGTTGAAAATCGTGACAACCGAGTTCCTCCGCTCGCCGGATTGCTGCGCTGAAGCGGTATTTATGCCGGTTATGGAATAACTTGACAGGGCCAGGGCTACGGTCAGAAAAATTTGTGGCCAAACAGACTTTTCAATCATACCTGCGTCATCCGCCTTCTCGCGTCTATCTACCGGCTCCCTGTGGCTTGTATTTGTGGCAAAAAGGCGTCTTGTTAGCGATAAATGAGTCCCTGTCGCAATCGTCAAATCAATAAGACGGCAACACCGAAACTCACAAAATTTCAGCCCAACAAAATCATTTCACTGGCGGCTCTTCTTTGAAAGCGTGGCGCGGAGGGTGTGTTTGCATCCGATATCCGTGAAATGATCGCCGCTGGCGAGGTGGCGTCAACCGAGATAAACGCTGGTAGCGTCACGTGCGTGGGTTGATTTTGCTGAATTGCGGGCCAGCGTTGATGTGATGGTCACGCGGTCTGCGCCTGGCACCGCACCGGCAACCCTGAAAAACACGGGCACTTCCATTTTCAACCGTTTTTGACGCTGATGCATGTGCCCTGCATTCACCTTCCAGCCTTTCAGAACGAATCAGGCTTGCCTATCGAGGTTCAGCTTGTTGGCAGGTAGGAGCAGGACAATAGGCTCCTGAGCCTGGCAAACCACCTCTGGACTGAGCTGTGATTCGGTTTTTCCGGCGTCTTATATAAGACGTAAGATGGTTTTCCCGGTTCGGAAAAATCCAAACAGGACAGAGCAATAGAGCTGACGGCCGGTATTGACGGGCTGCCTGTCTTGCGCTGCACCATGTTTTTTTCTTTCCAATACCACCTACATGGAAAAGACTCTGACTTACGCTTTATAGCGGAGGATTGAAAAATGATGAAAATGAATGCGTTGAGAGCGACGAATTTTGCTCTTCTTTGTGCTGCGTTTTTGTTTATCGGAGCTATTGTGCTGGGTGCCGTTTAGGCAACAATAGCTGCTCCGCAATGGGCCACTGTTAGGGTGGTGGCCGACCGTCTGGGTCAAGAAGGCCGGGCTTAAAGCCCGGCCTTTTCTATGAAAAATTCTTCGATTCAGACTGGTTTCAGCGTCAGGCAGCCAGATTTTCAATCGTATCACGGACGGCTGACAGCTTTTCCTCGCCCTGAAACAGCAACTGATCCGCGGCAATGATCTGGACATCGTCAATGCCGATGAAACCGAGGACATGCTTCATATAATTGGTGGCAAAATCCACATCTGAGCCGCTCTCCACACCACCTGAAGTGATAACCAAATAAGCGCGTTTTCCGGTCAAAAGACCCACCGGTCCGTGTTCCGTGTAGGAGAAAGTTTCACCGGCGCGACAGATCTGGTCAATCCAGGCCTTGAGACTGGCGGGAATGGCGAAATTGTAGATCGGAACGCCAATGACCAGCGTATCTGCCTGACGCACTTCCTCGATCAGAATGTCCGACATGCCAAGTGCCTTTGTGTGCCGGGCGGTACGGTCTGGTTTCGGTGTCTGGTTTGCTGACACCCAATCTTCGCTGACGAGTTCTATGCCGCTTGCCGTGTCACGACGGATGATCCGTGCTGTCGTATCGGCGCTTAGAGACTGCACCAGTTCAGTGACCAATTGCCTGCTGACAGACCCGGATTGACGGGCCGATGCATTAACTTCCAGAATTGTGCTGTTCATTGTTCTACTTTCATCGGTGAATTGCGATAAAAGCAAACTGGCGTCAGGCGGTCGGATTCGGAAGGCCTGTTATGGACAACAAACTGTCGTCTGTCATTGAACAATAATTTACTACTGTTTATGAAATAGCTTGTCCGGATTGACTTATTCGGGGGCGGCCGACGACCGGTCAGGCCGCGCGGTGATCGGTTTCGACCGTCTGCAGTTCAGGGCCGAGGCCCATCAGATGACAAACTGCAAAGACAATTTCAGATCTGTTCAGCGTGTAAAAATGCACATCTTCAAAACCGCGTTCCGCCAGATCGAACACCTGTTCGGCGAGAATGGCTGTGGAAACCAGCCTTTGGGTGTCCAGATCATCGTCCAGCCCGTTAAAAGCAAGCTCCAGCCAATATGGCACATCCGCGCCACAGCGTTTGGCAAAGGATCGGGTCTGGGCAAATTTATAAACAGGCAGCACACCGGGAATGATCGGAATTGAAATTCCGGTAGCACGGGCGCGCTCGACAAAGGCTTCAAACAGATCATTGTCAAAGAAGAACTGGGTGATGGCGCGGCTCGCACCGGCATCAACCTTGCGCTTCAGATTGTCCAGCTCATGGTCCCAGCTCGGACTGTCGGGATGGCGTTCCGGGTAGGCGGCAACAGATATGTCAAAACTGCCCCTGCGGGTAATTCCGGCAACCAGATCGGCCGCGTTCTGATAGCCCTGCGGATGAGGCGCAAATTGGGTTTCACCATTTTGAGCATCGCCGCGCAGGGCGACAATGTGTTTTACGCCAGCGGCAGCATAGCCATCCACAACCGCATCAACTTCATCTTTTGAGGCATCGACACAGGTCAGATGCGCAGCCGGCCGCATTGAGGCATTTTTCGCCAGTTCGGCGACGGTGCGGTGGGTACGCTCCCGTGTGCTGCCACCGGCGCCGTAGGTGACGGAAACAAAAGAGGGACCGAACAGGCTGAGACGGTTGATCGCAGACCAGACCTGTTGCTCACCGGCATCTGATTTGGGCGGAAAAAATTCGAACGAAATGCGCTTCGTGCGTTTCTGATGTTCCCGTAGATTGGCGATAATTGACATCACACTGTTTCCGAAGTGACGGTTGATCGGGTCTGCATCGTGTCGGCTGCAATCAGGATGCGCGGGTCCTGTGCCAGCCAGATATTGACGGTCAGCGCATCGGGCCGTGGTTTTTCAGGGGTCAGATGCGTAGTGGACAGAAGATCGAGCCCGGCGTCGTCGATCCAGCTGGCCATTTGGGCCTCATCAAATCCGAGCCGGCGATGGGCATGCTCATTGCGCAGAAATTCCAGCTGATGCGGTGCAAAATCGACAATCAGCAAACGTCCGCCGGGCCGCAGCGCCTGTGCCGTTTCCTTTATCGCACGTGCCGGGTCATCAAGGAAGTGCAGCACCTGATGAACCACTGCCACATCAAATGTGTTGCGTGCGACGGGCAGGTTGAATATATCGCCGAACCGTACCTGGGCATGGGTGGTTTTGCTGGCATCCAGATTGGCTCTGGCGAGCGCCAGCATTTCCAGGCTGGAATCGATGCCGACGGCGTCGGCATAATGGCCCTGCAACAATTCCAGCATGCGCCCGGTTCCGGTGCCGACATCCAGAAGTGTGCCGAACGGCTTGTCGCCGACCAATTCGAGCAGGGCCTTTTCGACAGCACGCTCGGAAATATGGTGGCTTCTGATCCGGTCCCAGTGCTGGGCGCTCTGGGCAAAGTAGCGGGCTGCGGTTTCGGCATTACGGGATTTTACTTCCGCAAGCCGCTCCTGATCGCGCTGCAGGATGCTGTCAGAGGGGTTGAGAGTGTTCAGCAAGGCCTGTGCTGTCAGGCCGACCGGGCTTTTTGACGGGCGGTAATACACCCATGATCCTTCCGGAAACCGCTCAATCAGCGCGGCTTCAACAAGCAGCTTCAAATGGCGTGACACGCGGGGCTGGGACTGGCCCAGAATCTGCGTCAGATCCTTGACCGTCAGATCGCCGCTCTGCAGTAAAGCGAGCAGGCGCAGACGCGTGGTTTCACCGGCGCCGCGCAAGGCTTCAACCAGCTGTTCCAGACCGATGGTCTTTTGTTCCCGCATTAAATTCCCGCATGATATAACAATATCTTTATATCTTTAGGTGATTTCAAATTCAGGCGCAAGCGGATTATTTGCTGTTTGATGCGGCAAACAGGCCAGAGTTGTTGAGATGTTGGATTTCCCTGAATCGGAGGCGTTTCAGCGCTGCCAGCGATCAGGTGCTAACGCTCGGCAGGGCGGCCGAATTGTTTCATGCCAGTGAATAATGGTTATCTATTCACATTCACAGTCACAGTCACGAGGGCGAGAGCGGTTGCTTCTGTCTATCGACCACGCGCGAGTGGTACGAAGGATGGGCATTCGACCCTGTTTGTCACACACCATTAAAGTGGTTTTCGCGCCACGAGGTCGATCAGTGCCGACATCCCGGAATGGCCCCGGCCTTCGTCAACCACTCGGTCGTAGGCTGCAAGAGTGAGAATCTCCATGTCGCTGAAGGCTGTGCGCAGCAGGTCCTCGCTGTACATGTTCTCGGCATGCGGTGGGCCACCGGTGCCGTATTCGATCTGTTCGGGCCGATAGCCATGCAGCAGGAGGGTGCCACCCGGTTTCAGGGTTTTCTTGATGCCTTCAAAGACCGCTTTCCGATCATCTGGAGGGGAGAACTGGATGAAGATCCCTGCCACAAGGTCGTAGACATTGGGTATCCAGTCCCAGTCCAGAATGTCGGCCACGTGGAAATCGACAGAGACGCCTTGCTCGGTAGCGAGCGCGCGGGCTTTTTCAACGGCCACAGGCGAGGCGTCCATGGCGGTTACCTGCAGGCCACATGCGGCGAGGAAGACGGAGTTGCGCCCTTCGCCGTCAGCGAGAGCCAGTGTCTGCGCACCTGGGACAAGGCAATCCCGGTGGTCATTCAGGAATTGACTCGGCGCAGTGCCGAACAAGTATCCTGGAGCGCCATAGCGCTCGTCCCACATGGACGGACGCACTGGCTGCGTATGGCCACTCCCACCGGTGTCTGCCTTGATATCGTCTTGAGCCATTTGCCTGCCTTTGAGAGTGGCTGCCGAAATTGAGCCGCGTCAGCCGCCTGCCGGATGTTTTTGCTTTGGCATGTCCATCATCTGGCACCGGTGTTCGAGTATGTGCCTTCTTGTCCGCTGCATTAAACATAGACGATCCTGCATTCGTGTCATCATCCCCTACAAAGCTCGTGAAGCCAATGACAAAGGTTCAACAAGCCGATCTATGCCCGGGAGTGTGGATTGTATGCGTCTCGGGGTGCCGATGCGGAAGGCCTTCACCTCAGCGCACTCCCCTTATTGACTCTATATTTATGAATGCATATATAAGCAAGTACGAATATAATCTAAGGAGACTTATCGTGACTTTAGATCGTGCCGTAATGCTATTCGCTGGCAGTGTCATACTGATCAGCCTCGGGCTCTCGCAGTTGCACCATCCGGCCTGGTTATGGCTAACTGCCTTTGTGGGCGCAAATCTGGCACAGGCGTCGTTCACCGGATTCTGTCCGCTGGCAATGTTCCTGAAGCGCCTCGGGGTCGCACCAGGAACGGCATTCAACTGAACCGGTGGTTCTGGTTAGTATCAAAACCGGGCCGCGATGACGATGTTGCCATTGTCGACCAGTTGGCCTAATGCGGCGTGGTGGTGGCCGCTGCGCCTGGTCAGAGATTAAAAAGTTGGGGATGCCATGAAATTCAGTCGTAGAGGAATCCTGGTCGGGGCGGCCGCCACTGGTGTTGGAGCGCTTGCGGTCAGCAGTATCTGGAATACTTCAGATGCTGCAGCCGAGCCGCAACCGCTCCGGATTCCACCGCTTCTGGATGCACGCAAACACGGAAACTCCGTCGCTCTTGACGTGCGCGCAGGCCAAACCGAATTCTATTCCGGACGCGCCAGCAACACTCTGGGATATAATGGCAGCTACCTGGGTCCGACGCTGCGTCTCTATCGTGGCGATGATGTCGAGCTCGCCGTCACCAATCAATTGCGCGAGGATACCACCGTCCACTGGCACGGGCTGCTCATTCCGGCGGAACTTGATGGTGGCCCGCACCAGAGAATTCCGCCCAATGCCACATGGCGACCGGTGCTGCCAGTTCGGCAGGCTGGAGCGACACTGTTCTATCACTCGCACGCTCACGGACAGACAGGAGCCCAGGTCTATTCCGGCTTGGCGGGTCTTCTGCTGATTGCTGACGATCAGGAAGAATCCCTTGGTCTTCCCACAGAATATGGTGTGGACGATCTTCCACTCGTCCTTCAGGATCGGCAATTCGAAAACGGTTATATGGTCGCGCCCGGTGGGATGATGTCGCGCATGGCGGGGTGGCGCGGCGACACCATTGTGGTGAACGGAACGCCGAATGCCGTGACGCGCGTGCCTGGCCAGCGGGTACGATTGCGGCTTTTGAACGGTTCGAACGCGCGCATCTTCAATCTCTCATTCTCCGACCGCAGAAGCTTCCACTGGATCGCCAGCGAGGGCGGTCTTCTCAATGCGCCTGTGTCGCTCAAATCAATCAGTCTTGCTCCCGGCGAACGCGCAGAAATTCTGGTTGATTTTTCGGATCGTAAAGTGGTGGCATTACAGACCGCGCCCGACACAAATCTGCCTATGATGATGGGCCCCTTGTCGCGAATACGGGAGTTCGGCGACGATCTGTTCGGTTCGAACGGAGAACGGATCTTGCAGTTCGAGCCGTTCCTGGGGGAAGAACCGTCAACCCCCCTTCCTGAACGCCTTGCATCGCGCCCACCGTTGAACACCTCGCGGATTGAGCGCCGTCGGCGGTTTGTTTTAGGCATGGGAGGCATGGGGGGAGGGATGATGGGTGGAATGGGCTCGACCGGCGGCATGACCATAAATGGTCGTGCTTTCGCCATGGATCGTGTTGATGAGCGGATAGAACTTGGTAGTACTGAAATTTGGGAAGTTTCCAGTGATATGATGTCCCATCCGTTCCACATTCATGGCGTACAGTTCGAAGTGATGAGCCGGAACGGAGGCAAGCCACTGGAACGGGATGCCGGGTCAAGAGACACTGTCGTGGTGCGCGAACCAGTGGAGCTGCTTGTCAGGTTCGAACAACCGGCCGTCGAGGCGCCGTTCATGTATCACTGTCACATTCTCGAGCATGAGGATGATGGCATGATGGGTCAGTTTGCGACTGTCTGACCCTGCGCGAGGGCTGCGGGCGCGCTGGTTTGGGCCCGGCAACACATCAAAGGTGGCCAGCAGTACCAGCAACGTTCCGGACGGCCGAATTTCTCAAGATCACTGAAGACACTCCAGACACTCCACGCCATCCATTGTTCGCCATGAACCGTTCTAGTTCTTGCCGAATCCCCCGCCTGTCGGCGTGACAATGGTTACGGTTTCTCCGGCTTTCAGAATGGTCTGGTCGCAACCTTTCAGCGTCTCGATCCGGCCATCAAGGCGGCGCACGAAGGTTTCGCCAAGTTCTCCGGGCTGGCCGCCTTCCAGGCCATGGGGCGGAACACTGCGGTGCGAGGAGAGTATGGCGCAGTCCATTTCCTGAAGAAAGCGAATGGTCCGTCTGGTGCCATCGCCTGCGGTCCATTTGCCTTTGCCGCCCGATCCCTTGCGGATGTGAAAATCTTCCAGCAGAACCGGAAATCTGAATTCCAGAATCTCCGGATCCGTAAGCCGTGAATTGGTCATATGGGTGTGCACGCCTGCCGTGCCGTTGAAGCCGCGCCCAGCCGGGGAGCCGGAGCAGATGGTTTCGTAATACTGGTAGGTATTGTTGCCAAAGGTGAGGTTGTTCATGGTGCCCTGCGAAGCGGCCATCACGCCAAGTGCGCCAAACAGCGCGTTTGTCACATGCTGGCTGGTTTCCACATTGCCGGCGACAACGGCTGCCGGATAGCTTGGCCGCAGCATGCAATCATCGGGAATGATAATGTTGATCGGCTTCAAACAACCGGCATTCATCGGAATGTCGCCATCCACCATGACGCGGAAGCAATACAGAACGGCGGCCCGCGTCACCGGTTCAGGGGCATTGAAATTGGTGTTCTGCACCGGGCTTGTACCAGTGAAATCCACTGTCGCTTCACGCTTTTCGCGATCAACAGTGATCTTCACCTTGATCACAGCGCCTTGATCCGTCGGATATTCAAAGCTGGAATCCTTCAGAACTTCGATGACACGGCGCACGCTTTCTTCAGCATTGTCCTGGACATGGCGCATATAGGCCTCAACCACTGGAAGGGTGAATTGCTCGACCATTCTGGCGAGTTCCTGCACGCCCTTTTCATTTGCCGCAATCTGGGCCTTCAGATCGGCAACATTTTGCACCACATTGCGCACCGGAAACGGGTGGTCCGTCATCAGCCTGACAAGGGCGTCTTCCTGAAACCGGCCCTGATCGACTAGTTTGAAATTGTCAAACAGCACGCCTTCTTCGTCGACATTGGTGGCCAAAGGGGTCATCGACCCCGGCGCCGAACCGCCGACATCTGCATGATGGCCACGGCTCGCCACCCAGAAGCGGATGAAACTGTCAGTTTCATCAAACACCGGTGTGCACACGGTGATATCCGGCAAATGGGTGCCGCCATTATAGGGCGCATTCAGCGCGAACACGTCACCAGGCTTGATGACGCCTTCATTCAACCGGATGATGGTTTCCACAGAGCGGTCCATGGAGCCAAGATGCACCGGCATGTGCGGCGCATTGGCGATCAGGCTGCCTGCACCGCTGAAAACGGCGCATGAGAAATCAAGCCGCTCCTTGATGTTGACGGAATAGGCGGTGTTCTGCAGCGTCACACCCATCTGTTCGGCGATTGACATGAAGAGATTGTTGAAAATTTCCAGCAGAACCGGGTCCGCGCCGCCATCGGCCGCTTCCGTGCCTATTGCATAGCCGCGATCAAGGGGTTCTGTGCGCGTCAGAATGACATGGTTCTTGATGTTGATTTCGGCTGTCCAGCCCGGCTCAACCATGATGGTCTGATGCGGTTCTATGATAAGCGCGGGTCCGGCGATCCGCTGCCCGTGACCAAGCTGGTCGCGCGGATAGATGCCGGTGCTGCGGCCCTCGCCGCCGCTAAAGACGTCAACCTGCCGGTCAGGCAGCGCCGGTTGATCGGTCGCGGTCATGTCGGCTTCATCGATCTCAGCACCGCCGCCGACGCCTTCAACTTCCAGAGATTCAACCACCAGCGCCTTGTCGTCAAAGATAAAGCCGAACTGCTTCTTGTGTGCGGTTTCAAATTCGCCGCGCATTGTATCTGTTGCGGTCAGCCGAATGGGGAGGGTGCTGTCGGTGCCATCGTAGCGGATATGGGCAAAGCTGTTGATGACGGTGTCCGCAGTTTCCACGCCCTGTTGCAGCAGTTCCTCACGGACCTGTTTTTCCAGTGCATTCTGTGCTGTCTCAAGTTCTGATTCAGAATCCACCGCCAGCTTCAAGGCAATGGTTTTATTGCGGTTTGTGCGAATGTCAGCGAGCCCCATTCCATAGGCGGACAGAATCCCGGAAAAGGGGTGCACAATGACGGTTTCCATACCCAGCGTGTCGGCGATGGCGCAGGCATGCTGGCCGCCGGCCCCGCCAAAACAGGTCAGCGCATAATCGGACACATCATAGCCGCGCTGCACCGAGATTTTCTTGATTGCATTGGCCATGTTCTCCACAGCGATCTGCAAGAACCCTTCGGCAATTTCCTCGCCACTGCGGCCATCGCCAATCTCGCCCGCCAGTGCGGCAAAGCCGCTGCGCACAGCATCGATATCCAGAGGCTGATCTGCTGTTTCGCCAAAGATGGCGGGAAAGAATTCCGGGCGCAATTTGCCGAGCATCACATTGGCATCGGTGACTGTCAGAGGGCCGCCGCGACGGTAGCAGGCCGGTCCGGGATTGGCGCCGGCACTGTCCGGGCCGACCTGAAAGCGGCCTTTGTCGAAATGCAGAATGGAGCCGCCACCGGCAGCGACCGTGTGAATCATCATCATCGGCGCGCGCATGCGCACGCCGGCCACTTCGGTTTCGAATGCCCGTTCCAACTGGCCGTCATAATGCGACACGTCGGTCGATGTGCCGCCCATGTCAAAGCCGATTACCTTGTGGTGTCCGGCAAGGGCAGAGGTTTCCACTGCGCCGACAACGCCGCCAGCGGGGCCGGATAGAATGGCATCCTTGCCCTGAAACAGATCAGCTGCAGTCAGTCCGCCTGAGGACTGCATGAACATCAGCCTCGTGTCACCGTCACCAACATTAAGTTCTTCAGCAATGCGTTCAACATAACGCCGCAGAATGGGCGACAGATAGGCGTCGACGACGGTCGTATCGCCGCGCCCGACCAGTTTCATCAGCGGTGAGACGTCGTGGCTGACTGATATTTGTGAAAACCCGATCTCAGCAGCGATGGCGGCCAGTTGCTTTTCATGCTCTGCAGCGCGCCAGGAATGCATCAGGACGATGGCGACCGAGCGGATGCCGGTCTCAAATGCGGCCTGCAGATCATTTCTGGCCTTGGCTTGGTCCAGCGGTGTTTCTACCGAACCGTCGGCATGAATGCGCTCATCGACCTCGACCACGGTTTCGTAAAGCAATTCCGGTTTGATGATCTCTCTGGCGAAAATCTTCGGACGGGCCTGATAGCCGATCTCCAGCGCGTCGCGAAAGCCCTTTGTTATCACCAGCAGGGTGCGTTCGCCCTTGCGCTCCAGCAGCGCGTTGGTGGCAACAGTGGTGCCCATCTTGACGGTTGCGATCCGGTCGGACGGAATGGGGTCGGATTTGGCAACACCCATCAATTCGCGAATGCCGTGGATCGCGGCATCTTTGTATTGCTCGGGATTTTCAGAGAGTAATTTGTAAGCCTGTAATGTAGCATCGGGCTTGCGGGCTACAATGTCGGTGAAGGTGCCTCCGCGATCAATCCAGAAATCCCATTTTCCAACTGTAATGTCGCTCATCACTGCCTCTTGCCGGTCTTGTTGCCTGCTATCGATTAGGCTTTTTCAGACGCGGCGGCAAGTATGGCCGGGCGTGGATCGTCTCCTGGTGAGTGAGGGGAATTTGCGCTTTGCGCAAACAGCCAGGAAATTATTCCTTGACCGCATCAATCAGGACGAAAGCAATCAGACATGGTTCGGTGCCGCGGTTCGACCAGGCATGATTGGTGCCCTGCTGGACCACCGTATCGCCGGCCTTCAACAGATATTCCTCTTCATCCATCATCATGTAGATCTCGCCGCTGAGCACGACGGTGTAGTCCAGCGAGTCGGTGCGGTGCATGAAGGGATGGCGGGCATTTTCGACAATATTTGCACCGGCACCCATTTCGGCAAAGGCGGATTTTCCATCAAGTTTCGCCAGAACCTCCGGATCTTCCGGGTCGAATTGCACAATCCGGAAAACAGAGCCGTTTTTCGGCGGATGCAGGATCAGCGGGCCGGTGACCGGATCGTCTGAGCGCTCCATGGCGGCAGGCGTTTTGTCGTTCAGCCACAGATTTGTCAGGGTGACGCCGGGCCTGTTGGGACGGCTTAATATGCAGCTGGCCTGTTCATCGGAGAGGATGGTGGCAACGCCGTTCACATCATGACCGGTCACAACGCGCCTGAATTTCCGGGACATAATCGGGATCCTTTCTAAGTGCTCAAAATTCTAGCCGGCCTGTTGAGTTTCCAGACCAGTGCAAAACCGGCAAGGCCGATGGCATCGGTGGCAAGGCCCTGATGCAGTGATGCAATTCCAGCCAGGCCGACAACAATCCGCATTGGCCAGGGCAGCGGCGCATGGAACTGTCCGACGACAAAAGCGGCGATACAGAACACGCCGATCCCACCGGAAATGACGGCCAGCGCAATCTCTGGCCAGGCTCCCTGCATCAGCAATGCCGGCCCGTAAAAGAACATGAAAGGCAGGATGTAGCAGGTTATGCCATAGGCAAAGGCCGTCCATCCCACCTTGTTGATATCTGCTTTGGCAATGCCCGCCGCCACATAGGATGCCAGCGCAACCGGCGGTGTGATGGTGGAGACGCAGCCGTAGAAAAACACGAACATATGGGCCGTCAGCAGGGGAACACCCATTTTCGAGAGGGCAGGGGCCACGACGGTCGCCAGTATGAGATAGGCGGCGGTGGTCGGCAGACCCATGCCCAGAATAATCGCCGTCACCATAGTAAACAGCAGGGCCAGGAAGGTGATGCCGCCGGAGGCGGTGATGATCAGCCCTGAAATTTTCGAGCCCAGGCCGGTTATGCCAAGTGTGCCGGCAATAATGCCGGCCGCAGCGCAGGCAATGGCAATGGGGATGACGCTTTTTGCCCCTTCAGTAATCGCAACCACCGATTTTTTGAAGATGCCCGTTGAGATGCGGCGCTGCCAGATAACATCAGCCGCCAGCAGAACCAGAATGGAATAAAACGACGCCTTGAACGGCGAATAACCATTCAGCATCATCGCAATCAATGTACCGAAGGGAATGATGTACTGGCCGCCCTTGAGAAGAATAAGCCAGATGGATTCATTATCATCAAGCGGTTGCTGGAGCGGCTGAATGTTGCTCTTGGCACCCCTCAGATGCACCACAAAGAACAGCGATGTGAAGAACAGCAGGGCAGGGATCAGGGCGACCTTCATGACATTGGCGTAAGGTGTGCCGACAATTTCCGCCATGATGAAAGCTGCCGCGCCCATTACCGGCGGCATGATCTGCCCGCCTGTGGAAACAACCGCTTCAATGGCACCGGCCTGATGCGGAGCGTATCCCTCCTTCTTCATCATCGGAATGGTCAGGGTTCCGGTTACGGCGACATTTCCTGCAGCAGATCCGGAGATCATGCCAAGCAGAGTGCTGAAAATTACTGCGGTTTTGGCTCCGGCAGCGCGCATGTTTTTCGTCAGTCGGTTGGCAATGCGGAAGAAGAAATCTCCGGCGCCGAACTCGCTGAGAAAGGCGCCGTAAATGGAAAACAGGATGATATAGGTTGCCGATACGCCAAGCGGGATGCCGTAGATACCCTGTGACGTGGTGGTCAGAAACTCCGAAATGCGGGTGACACTGTAACCGCGGCTGCTCAACGCGCCGGGCAGAAGTTCGCTGTAAAACGGATAGGTGAAGAAGGCGAGGCTGATAAGAGCCAGAACAAGGCCGACCCCGCGCCGTGCCCCTTCCAGCACCAGAGCAATCAGCAGCAGCCCGACCCAGGCGTCGAGCGCATCGGTCTCCCCGCCGCTCATGGCAATGTCTTTCCAGCGGGACATGATGTAAAGGCTTACCGCTGTGGCCAGCGCCACCAGAGCCAGACGCGTGATCCGGTCGGTCAGGGTATCCGCAATGCGCTGCAGGGTCGGCTTGGTCAGAAACAGCAGGACCAGCATCATCATCAGATGAAAAACCCGGATATCCCGTGTCGACAGCACGACAATGCCGGAGACATTCAGCAGATGAAATAATCCGACGATGAACGCCACGATGGCAACCGAGTGTCTGAACAGTCTGTCCATGGGGTGCTGCCTAAATCATCAGGAAATTCGGGGCATTGCGGAGGAAATTGAACGCCTCCGGCAATGCCCGTATTAGTCATTTCAGCTTTAGATCACTTTCCGAAGTATTTCGCCGCTCCCGGATGCAGTGGAATTTTCAAATCCAGTGAGGCTTCCGGGATGATCTGTTTGGCGTAGGCGTTTTCCGCCTGGAATTCGTCCAGATGGTCATAAATCGCCTGGGTGATCTTGAATGCCACATCGTCACTCATACCGGCGTCGACGATCAGCATATTATTGACACCGAGGACGATACCGTCCTGGTCGGTGCCATAGGTCGCTTTCGGCACGACGACCTTGTTGTAGTTGGGATATGTCGCCAGTGCTTCGGCCAACTGCTCATCGGTGATGGGTATGTATTTCAGCTTCTTGTTGGCCTGGGCCTGCATGACCGCTCCGGCTGGATAGCCGCTCAGCGCAAAGGCTGCATCAACATTGCCGTCGGCCAGCTGGCTGAATCCGTCACCATAGGACAGAAAGCTAGGGGTGATGTCATCCATTGACAGGCCGGCGATACCCAGCACCTGGCCGAGAAACGGAATGGTGCCGCCTCCGGCCGGACCAACGGCCACGCGTTTGCCCTTCAGATCTGCAATGCTGGCGATGTCAGACCCGTCGAGCGTCATCATATGCAGAATGCTGAAATGCAGAGAGCCGATGGCGCGCAGGTTCATTGCGCCGCTTTTGGCGTAAGGGCCGACACCCTTATTGGCCAGAACGGACAGATTATTATTGGTAATGGCAATATCAACTTCGCCATTATTGACAAGGCGGGGATTTTCGACTGATCCGGCCGTAACAATCGGCACCATGGTAAGATCATCAGCATAATTGTTGACCAGTGACGAGATGGCCTGACCGACCGGATAGAACGCGCCGCCCTGACTTGCGGTTCCGATACGCAGCTCAGCTGCCTGAGTTGCAGTCACAGCCACGGTCAGGCCGGCAGCGACAGTTACGATACGCAGAATTGATCCGAATTGCATAATTCATCCTCCCATTTGATGCGTCCACTACGTCGCTAAACTGCCGGGGGTGCAACCTGTAAAACTGAATGCAGAAGCAACGGTGCTGATTTTAGGGTATCTGCAGCCACCATGGGAATCAAGAAAAATCGACAATTTTATGATTTTACGAAAAATACCGTTTATTTACGAGGAGCTGAAGTCCCGCATCAGCGTCGCAGTCCCAGTGCCGTCATGATGGGGGCGAGTTCAAAATAGGGAGGGATGGCGGTGCTGAATGGAGTTCCAATTCAGGATTCGATTCAAATATCTAACGCGTTTTTTTCAGAAAGAAGATGATAAACACAATCACCGTCGCAACTCCCCATGCCTCGGCCCCGACTGTCTCGCCCAGCATGACTTGCGAAACCGCAAGTGTCACGAATATCTGCAACAATTGGGTCTGGCCGACCAGCGCGACGCCGCCGAGCGCCAGACCTGCATTCCAGAACACAAATGCGATAAACATTGAAAACAGGCTGACATAAGCAAACCCGATCCAGGCGGAAACGGATATCGTTTCCAGGCTGTCGGGAAAGGTCAGCCAACTGCCTATCAATGTAAGCGGCAGACACAGAACCAGCCCGCGACTGATCACTTCCCAACCGGGCATGATCCGTGACAGGCGGCCGGAAATTGCATAGCCGAGCGAGGCAAACAGTGCAGCCAGCAACAGCCAAAGGTCACCAAGTTCAAATCCGCTTGCGCCATCGCGCATCGCAAAGGCGACAATCAGGCCGCATCCGGCCAAACTCAAGAGCCAGAACATCCTGCCGGGTCGTTCGCCGTTCAGAACAGCGGAACATAAAGCGGTTGTCACCGGCAGAATACCCAGCACGATTCCGCCATGCGAGGCCGGTACGCTCTGCATCGCCAGCGCCGCGAACAGGGGAAAGCCGATGACAAGACACAGAGCAGCCAGGAAGAGAGGCAGTATTTCGGCCTTCAGTACGGGCTTGCGTCCCATGGCAAATAGAAGAATCAGCGCGCAGGCCGCTGCCACAACCGCCCGGCCATACGTTACGAAAGCGGGCGACATGTCGGCCACCGCCAGACGGGTAAAAGGCAGCGTTCCGCCAAAGAAAACAACGCCGATCACGCCAAGCAACAGGCCGAGACCCAGATTCTCGGTGGACTTTGTGGAGCGCATAGGAAGGCCGTTTTCGTTTGGAGGAAAATACTTTACATGGTGGGTATGGGTATTTTTCAAACACTGCAAGAGTGGCTGGAAAGCGGCGTCGATGTTGGCGGCGCATTTCTGGACCGCATCACAAAAGCAATTTCAGGTCTGACGGACCCGACAGCGCGCCGGCAGGCGGCATTCTCGATTGCAATGATCGCGCTCTCGGCAAAAATGGCCAAGGCTGACGGTATTGTCACGCTTGATGAGATCCACGCCTTTCGCGATCTGTTCGAGATACCTCAGGCGGAACAGACCAATGTTGCCCGGTTGTTCGACCTTGCCAAGCGGGACACGGCAGGCTTTGAAGCCTATGCCGCCCGCATTGCGCGGCTTCAAGAGGACGATATGCAAACTCTCGAAGATATCATGGACGGGTTGTTTCATATTGCCAAAGCGGATGGTGTCCTGCATGAAGGCGAACGCGCTTTCCTGTTGCAGGTCGCGCAGATTTTCGGCTTCACCGATACTGCCTATGAAGCCATCGAACTGCGCCATGTTGATCGTGGCAAAGCTGATCCCTATCGGATTCTCGGCCTGTCTCCTGATATGGATATGGAGGAAATGAAGCAGAATTATCGCAAAAAGGTTTCGGAATTTCATCCCGACCGTATGATCGCCCGCGGTGTGCCGCCGGAATTCATTGCCATTGCAAATGACCGGATGGCCGCAATTAATCATGCTTGGGAGCAGATCACCCGGATGCACAGATTGTGAGCAGAGCCGTCATTACCCGAGCCGACTATCCAGCGGCGGTTCTGGCACCATCGCCGAATTTCGGACCAAGGCCGGAGGATCAGCCAGTAGACATGCTGATCCTTCACTACACGGGCATGCCCGATGATGATCAGGCGCTGGCCTGGCTGCAAAATCCGAAATCACAGGTATCGAGTCATTATTTCGTGCATCAGGACGGCAAGGTGCTGCAACTCGTGGCGGAATTTGCGCGCGCCTGGCATGCCGGTGCGTCGAGCTGGCAAGGGGTGAGCGACAACAATTCCCGTTCCGTTGGTATCGAGCTTGCCAATCCGGGCCACAATCACGGCTATCACGCCTTTGCTGACGCGCAGCTTGATGCCGTCACCGATCTGTGTCGACACATCATCAAGCGGCACAGGATTATTCCCGAAAGAGTGCTGGCCCACTCCGATATTGCGCCGGAGCGCAAGGAGGATCCGGGAGAATTATTTCCCTGGGCGGATATGGCAGAAAAGGGAATTGGCCATTACGTTCGCCCGGAACCATTGGGAGACGGGCGGTTTTTCCAGGCTGGGGATCAGGGAGAGCCGGTGGCAGCTTTGCAGGCCATGTTCGGGCTATATGGCTATGGATGCCCGCAAAACGGACATTATTGTGATGTCACAGCGGCTGTGGTGCGTGCTTTCCAGCGTCACTTCAGACCAGCCCGTGTGGACGGTATTGCAGATCAGTCGACTATTGCCACCCTACATCGCCTGCTGGCGGTGCTGAAACCGCAAGCCTGACGTTTTGCCTCAGGCAATGCGGTTCACCGGCTGATGGATATTCTCCAGCTTATGGTCCGATCTATATCCCCGGTGCAGCACTAGCCGCAGAGCGAAATCGAAGTTTTAGTCTGCGGTTGTGCGCCATCATGCGACCCGCAATTCCATCTTTACACCCACTGGCTGACGAGGGATTTCTTATGCGCTCGAAGCCTGGGGGCAAATGGCGGATTCAGCTCCGTTGAGAACCAAAACAAAGCCTACAGGAACGGCGTTCACAATCGGCGGGGTGGAGATACCGAGGCGGGACAGGCCAGAGGAATCGACCGGAGGAGCCGGTCGAAGGAGCCGGGCCGCAGCAAAATGTCTCACCGGGCGCGTTGCTGTCGCCGCAATCCTCAGAGCATGACACAGTAGAGCGGTGAGCCACGCGGAAAGGTCAATCACCTGATGATCTGTCAGAGCTGCAATCCGCGCTTTGGGCAGCCATGAATGAACAGAGCTTCTGATGCGGCTCAAAGGACGTCTGCCGGAGCTGCAAGGCACAGGCGATGTCTGGCTCGATCCGATTCTCCGCAAAATCGATTCGCGGCTCCGCGTCGAACTCGCAATGTGTGGGCTTTAATCGATGGCCCGGCTTGATTAGACCTATAAATCCAATATAAATCAATACTTTAATAGAGAAAAAACTTAACGGGATTGTAAGCGTCAATCCTGTTGTTTCCGATAGGACCTGTAGGTATAGTCCGCCCAATCGGGGATTAGATTAAGGTCAAGCGAATGTCTGCAGTTGCTGATATTGATTATCGTCCGTCCGAGGACGAACCCTTCATGAATGAACGCCAGAAGGCGTATTTCCGACGCAAACTCCATGGCTGGAAGGAAGATATTCTTCGTGAAAGTCAGCTGACTCTGGAAACATTGCAGCAGGAAAACTCCAATCATCCAGACCTGGCGGACCGGGCATCTTCCGAAACCGACCGGGCTGTTGAATTGCGGGCCCGTGATCGCCAGAGGAAGCTGATTTCCAAGATCGATGCCGCGCTGATGCGAATCGAAGACGGCACCTACGGGTTTTGTGAAGAGACCGGCGAACCGATTTCTCTCAAGCGTCTGGATGCGCGTCCGATTGCGACGATGTCGCTGGAGGCCCAGGAACGCCACGAAAGGCGGGAACGGGTCTACCGCGACGATTGATTCAGGCCGCTTTTCAAAGCAGCAAGTGCCGTCGTGGCAAACCTCTCCATTTGCAAAGGTTTTTTGTAAGTGCCGGTGTCGGGGGCAATCACTTTCGGGCACGGGATTGCTTCTGCTCCACAAGCGGGGTGGTCAGGGATGGCATCATACTTCTGTGCATCGGAAAACCACGCTCCCAAACCTGCTGGCAGCAGCCGGTAGCGGTTTAATTTCGGACAGGACTATTCTGCTGCTATGCCTTTGTGATTCAGGCCGAATTTCAATGCAGCGGTCAATTCCTTTGCGGCACCGGTCAGAACATTCCTGTACATCTGAAAATTGGCCCTGGCGTCCTGTTTGGGGGCAATCAGGCACAGGGTGCTGAGACAGGTGCCGGAGCCGTCATAGACCGGAGCGGCGAAGCATTGCGTATAGGTATCGGCCAGACTGTCGAAGGAAAAAAACCCTTCTGCATGGGCTGATCGGATGCTGGCAATAAAAGCCTGTTTTTCCAGTCGCGATCCATCCGGCAGAACAAAATCCGCATCAGGAATGAAATCAAGAATCTCTGCATCCGTCATATGGCCCAGCAGCAATCGGCCTGAGGCCGTCCAGGGCAACGGGATGCTCTCTCCGATATCTGCACTGATGCGAAATTGCCGGTTGCCCTCATTCATCATCACAACGGCATATCTGTTGCCCTCCAGCATGCATAATTGTGAGGTTTCACGGGTCCGCTCGGTGATGAATTCAAGCATCGGCTGAGCCAACCTGGTCAGATCGAAATTCTCCAGATAACTCAACCCCCAATAGTGCAACTTTCGGCCCAGAAATACGCGCCCTTCGTCATCTGCCCGTTCCAGCACACCAAGTGCGGTCAGCAGTCCGACCAGTTCATAGACAGATGATTTGGGAGCATCCATGCCGACGGCAATCTCGATCGGGCGCTTCGGTTCTTTGCACAAATGAAGGAAGTCAATAATTGCGAAAGCACGCTCCAGACCTCTTGCCCGAGTTTTTTTAGGCACTGTTTCCGGGGCCTGCATCTGATGTCCTTGTCCGCCAAAATTTCACACAGTATAGGGTGTCAGTGTTAGCTTGTCTTGCGGTAAGCAATGCAATCCACCTCGACCTTGCAATCCACCACCATCGCTGACTGAACACAGGCGCGGGCCGGTGGGTGATCGCCAAAAAACTCTGCGAACACCTTGTTGAAACTCCAGAAATCCCGCGGATCATCGAGCCAGACCCCAATACGGACAACATCGGCAGTGGTGTACCCGGCATCCTCCAGAATGGTGACCATGTTGCTGATAGCCTGGGTCGCCTGTGGGACGATGCCGCCATCAATTATCTCGCCATCGACCATCGGCGTCTGCCCGGACACATAAAGCCATCCGTCTGCTTCTGTGGCCTTTGCAAATGGCAGCGGCTGCTGGCCGGCGGCTTTGGCCTCATTGATACCGTGTCTCTTGATCGTCATTATTGTCTCCTTGTCAGAATTTTGAATTTTTGAGGAATGCCGCGAGGCGTTCCGATTTGGGTTGCCGGAAGAGCTGTTCGGGCGCGCCTTCTTCAGCAATGGTTCCATCATGCATGAATATGACTTTGCTGGAGACATCATGGGCAAATTGCATCTCATGCGTCACCAGCAGCATGGTCATGCCATCTGTGGCAAGGTCCTTCACGACCGAGAGGACCTCGTTCACCAGCTCCGGGTCCAGCGCGGATGTGACTTCGTCAAACAGCATCAATTGCGGATTCATGGCAATCGCGCGGGCGATTGCCACCCTTTGCTGCTGGCCGCCGGATAATTGAGCTGGGTAATGGTCGCTCCAGGCAAGCAGGCCGACCCGTTCCAGCCACTTGCCGGCAACAGATCGAGCCTCATCCTTGTTCATGCCACGGGTTTTGACGAGCCCGAGCATGACATTGCGTATGGCTGACATATGCGGAAACAGGTTGAAATGCTGGAAGACCATGCCAGTCATGGCTCTCTGACGCGCTATATCCTTCTCCGTGCGCAGCACCGTTTTGCCGTTCTTCACGGTATAACCGATCTGTTCGCCTGCGACTGCGACGCTGCCTTCCTCATATAGTTCCAGCAGATTTACACAGCGCAACAGCGTGGTTTTGCCCGATCCGCTGGAACCGATGAGACTGACCACGTCGCCTTTGTGCATCGTCAGATCAATGCCCTTCAACACTTCCAACTGGCCGAAGCGTTTGTGCAGATTGGTGATTTCCAGGACCGGCGCCGTCATGTGAATACCTCAGATCGGAATGGCGACCTTGCGTTCGAAAAAACGGCCGGTTTTTTCGATTGCAAAGTTGATCAGGAAAAAGACAAACCCGGCAAAGAAATAAAGCTCGAGGCTGAAATAGGTGCGGGAAATCACCTGCTGCACCGACAGCAGCAGTTCGACAACGCCGATAATCGACAACAGCGTCGAAGCTTTGACGATTTCGGTCGCTGTGTTGACCCATGTGGGCAGAATCTGGCGCAGGGCCTGGGGCAGCAACACCGAGAAAAACGTCGTCGGAAATGTCAATCCGATTGATTTTGCCGCTTCGCTCTGCCCGTGTGGAATGGCGAGCAGGGCTCCGCGCACGATTTCTCCGACGTGAGAGCTGCAGAACAGGGTGAGGGCAAAAATGCCCGCTTCAAAAGCTGACAGTTGAATGCCGACCACCGACAGGATGTAGAAACACGCCAGAATCAGCACAAAGACCGGCGTGCCGCGCAGGAAATCGGTATAAATTCGAATGAAGAATATGACGATGCGGTTGCCGTAGGTTAGCAGCAACCCGACACCGACGCCCAAAAGTGTGCCGAACAAAATGGAAAGCGCCGAAATGAAAAGCGTATTTCCAATACCTTCCAGGATCGGCCAGCGCGCCGCCCAGATGGCTTCCAGAGCTTGAATTATTTCCATACTCTCAACCCTAACGCGGAATCGCCAGCTGTGCTTCGACCCGTCGCAACACGGCGGCAATGACATAACAGGCTGTGACATACAGCAAACTGGCCACCAGCCATGTTTCAATGACGCGAAACGTCTCCACATTGATTTTGCGCGCATAGAAAGTCAGTTCAGGAACAGCAATTGCCGAAGCCAGAGAGGTGTCCTTGAAAAGCGAGATGAAATTGTTGCTGAGCGAGGGCAAAACCGACCGGAACATCACGGGTATGACGAGGTAGAATCTGGTGCGCAGTTCGGTCAGGCCAATCGACAATCCGGCCTCCCGCAAGCCTGAGGGCAGGGAGACAAGACCGGAGCGGAACACCTCGGTCAGATAGGCACCGGAATAGACTGACAGGGTGATAATAAAGGATTCGATCTTGCCGAAGCGGATACCAAGTTGCGGCAGGGCGAAGAAGGTAAACAGGATCAACACCAGAATGGGCGTATTCCTGATGGCCGACACATAGGCTGTCGAAGCCCACCGTATCGGCCTGTTTTTCGATAACATTCCAAAGGCTGCCACCAAACCAATCAGACATCCGATTGCAATTGATATGACGGCGAGGACCAGTCCCAGGCCAAGGCCGGACATCAGCAGATCAAAGTCGCGCCATACTGCCGCAAAATTGAAATCATAGTCCATTGGCGGCCCTCGGAATGTTACTCGGTTGTTATTTGAATTCGACCGGGAATCCGATCTGCGGCGGTGATAATTCGGCACCGAACCACTGTTTGAAGGAAGCTGCATACGTGTTGAATTCAACCCCGGTCATGGCTTCGTGCAGAACCGAATTGACGAAGTTCAGCCAGCGCTGATCGCCGGGTTTGACGGCACAACTGTAGCTTTGCGGATTCCAGCCATATCCTGCATCGGAATACCGACCGGGATTTTGTGCCATGAACCAGCTCAGTGAGGACTGATCGGTCGCCGCTGCGTCCGAGCGTCCGGAATTCAGCGCCTGATAGATCAGGTCAACGCTGTCATATTGATCGACGGTTGCCTGCGGCAAAGCGGCGTGAACCATTTCTTCAGCGTAGACATTCTGCAGAACCGATATGGTGACATCACTGCCTGCGGCGGCAAGCTCATCATAATTGGCGTATTTGCCGTCGGCCATCAGCATAAGCCCAACGCCTTCGCGGTAATAGGGTACAGTGAATTCAACCTGCTGGGCGCGGCCTGCTGTGACCGTCATGAACTGGCAGGCGACATCCACCTTGTCAGTGGCAAGGTTGGGAATGCGCGCATCGCCCGACTGATTGACAAACTCGATCTTCGTCGGGTCATCGAACAGTCCTTTGGCAATCAGACGCAGCATGTCGATGTCAAAACCGACCAGTTCGTTGTTCTCGTCTTTGAAGTGCCACGGTGCGTTGGTGCTGCCGGAACCGGCAATCAGATAACCGCGGTCCAGAACGTCCTGCAGTTTGTCTGCAAGGGCGATACTGCCCGAAGTGCAAAGTATGGCCGCAGCCATTCCGTAAGTTGACAGGTGTTTCAGCATAACTTCCTCCTCGCTGTATATTCCAATATAATGGAATTAATATCTTTATTGTGGAATTGAAATTGACGATTCAAGATGCTTTTGTCAATACTAATTCAGGTTCTGGATAGCCTGCGGACACGCGCAAATCGCGCGTCACGGTCCTGCAGCTCAGATAAGGCAGGACGATTGCGGCAGCCGGACGGGTCTTCGCATCGGGCGGAAGGAAGCACAACATGACGAAATTATCGGTTGAGACGCCGGCTGTTCTGGTGGATATGGATGTCGCTGAAAGAAACATCCGCACCTATCAGGATTATTGCGACCGTCACAGCCTCAGGTTGCGACCCCATATCAAGACCCACAAGCTGCCGTTTCTGGCGGAATATCAGCTCGCACAGGGCGCCATCGGCATCACATGCCAGAAAATCAGCGAAGCCGAGGCAATGGTTGCCGGCGGTGACATGCGGGATATCCTCATTACATATAACATTCTGGGCACTGCAAAAATTTCCCGGCTGCGCGCGCTTTCCCAGCGCATTCCACTCTCGGTGGTTGCAGACAGCATTGCCGTTGTCGATGGCTTGAGCGACGGTTTCAAAAGCGCGAAAAAGCCTCTCCCGGTGCTGGTCGAATGCAACACCGGTGCCGACAGATGCGGTGTTTCCACACCGGCCGCAGCGGCCGAGCTGGCCGCTGTGCTGAATGCATCACCGGGCCTGCGATTTGCCGGTCTGATGAGCTATCCACCTGTTTCTTCCGCAGCAAAGGTGGCGGCGTGGCTGTCTGAAGCCAGGGACCTGATTGTGGCCGCCGGTACGAAGGTTCCGATCATTTCCTCCGGTGGCTCGCCGGACATGTGGCGCGCGCATGAAATGCCTCTGGCGACAGAATACAGAATCGGCACTTATGTCTATAATGACCGGTCGCTCGTCGCTCGGGAAACCTGCGCTTTTTCCGACTGCGCCTTGAGTGTCCTGGCGACTGTGGTTTCGGTGCCGTCCGGCAACAGAGCAATAATTGACGCGGGCTCCAAGGTTCTGACCTCCGATCTGCTGGGCTTGGACGGTTATGGTCATGTGCTTGGACGCCCGGATATCGTCATCGATCAACTCAGCGAAGAGCACGGTCGTCTTATCTGCGATGGGCCTGTGAATCTGGCCGTCGGCCAGCAGGTGCGGATCATTCCCAACCATGCCTGCGTGGTGTCAAACATGCTCGACGAGGTGATCCTGATGCGCGGCGACAGGATTGAAAATCCCGTCTGCGTGGCGGCGCGTGGCAAAGTTTGGTGAGGAAACGCACTTACGGCACAGGGATCTGAAAGCTCTCAACCAGAGAACCGGCCAGCAGGCTCCAGCCATCAACAAGCACGAAAAAAATCAGTTTGAACGGCAGCGAAATCACAACGGGCGGCAGCATCATCATGCCCATTGCCATCAGCACAGAGGCCACAACCAGATCAATAATGATGAACGGCATGTAGATCAGAAATCCAATTTCGAAAGCCCGCCTCAACTCACTGATCATGAAGGCGGGGACCAGAACCCGCAGGCTGATATCTTCGGGTGTTTCAGGCTGCTCTCCCTTGGTTAGATCGAGGAACAATTGCAGGTCCTTCTCGCGCACATGTGCCAGCATGAAGCTGCGGAACGGGGCAGCCGTCGCCTCAAACGCTTCGGGAAACTCCATTTGACCCTGAATAAGCGGATCAAGCCCATTATTATAGGCCGTTTCAAAAGTCGACGTCATAATGAAGGCAGTCAGAAACAGGGCAAGGCTGATCATGACCGCATTGGGAGGCGCAGTCTGCAATCCGATGGCGGACCGCAATAACGACAATACCACAACAATGCGGGTGAAGCTGGTGACCATGACAAGTATGGATGGAGCCAGGCTGAGGACGGTGATCAGCGCAACGATCTGAACGGCGCGTTCGCTGACCCCTGTTCCGTCACCAAATCCGATAGAGATTTCCTGCGCATAAGCACTGCCGGTCAGCATGCTCAGCACAACTGCCAGCGACCAGAGCGTTAAAACCCTGGCCGCACTGGAGAAGAACTGGCGATTGGTTATGCGCGGTTCGGTACCGCCAGTTCCTGAAGCAATCGGCTCATCTCGTCATCAACCCGGCCCGGATGCGTCGTATCGACAGGCCGTTCAGTGCCATCTGGGACTGATTCTGATGGTGTATATACGCTACTTTCAGTGCTGTCAGAAGCGTCTATATTCGGTTGCTCATCGTTCAGCATGCCGGCAATCGCATCTTCGAGGGCCAGATTGTCACGCTCCCGCTGAACCTCTGTATAGGCTGGCTGCTGCGGCGTTTCCGCTTCCTGGCTCATGACAGCAGCAAAGGCCGCTGTATTGTCGTCCTGTTGCTGTTCGGATGAATTCTGCCGCCCCCTGGGAGCGTCGTTATCCGGCCGTTGCGCGGAGTCCCGGTTGGCGGGAACAGACGTTTGTGGCTCCCGATCCGAATGCTGAGAATGAGTTGCCTGCAGCCGCTGTTGCATAGCAGGAGTTTGCTGATCGGAGTTATCTGCTTCCTGCATCTCCTGCCACAAGGCGTTCTCGAAGTCTGCTGCAAGATCGTATTGCGGAGCGTCCTCCGCCGGCGCTTCGTGCATTTCGATGTCGCGGCTGACGGTCTCGGATTTGGGCTGCGGACGAATCTCGGGCATGGAGGCGTGAACCGGCGCAGATATGTTGTGTTGCGGCACGACCGGCTGAACCGGACGAATCGGCGCCACTGATTCGGCCGATAGGGCCACCTTGGCCGGTCCTGTTTCTTGCCATTCGGCAGGCGCGGGTTCGGCTGCAACCGGGTTTGGCCGAATTTCTGCAGGTTCAATTTTATCGCTTATACGGTCCGGTTCCGCGGCAGCCTGGCGAGGCGGAGGTGGAGGCGGAGCAAGCGTGGCCTCAGGTCTGCTGACGGCTGTCAGACCGATGCTTTCTGCGACTTTGGCTGCCGATCCGCTGAGTGACATTGTGCGCAGCGGGCGTTGTGCGATAACCCGGCGTGCGATCTGATGGCCAGGCTTTTCACTGGATTCGGCTTCATCTTCCTCGTCATACGGATCGATATTGGCCTCTACAACGACGTCGCTGGGACCGCCGATCATAACCAGATGTTCCACATCGTCGCGGCGCACCAGCAACAGACTGCGGGTCTCGTCGATCTGTGCCCTGTCAAGAATCGCCAGCCGGTTCTGACGCTGCGGCGGGTTGCTCCGGCGCTTTCCGGTAATAAGGCGCAGAAACCATACGAACACGCCAAACAGAATCAATACAACAAGCAGTGCCAGAAGAAACTGTACGCCCATGGCTGCTTCTTCACTCATAAACTGCAACAAATACTCACGCATTCCGCTACCCTAACTCAAAAAATTCGTTCAATTGGTGGATTTGGTTCATATCAGGAACCTTTGCACCGACCTTCGAATCCAATTGCGGCAGAATGCAGCCATCATAGTTAGGAAATTGTTAAAGGGGTTAAGGTTTTGTTAACCAAATCACCGCCATTAATAATTAATCAACTATTTCAAGATTCTGACTTGGGTAATGCGCTGTGGGGGCCGGACGTGGGAATTGGTGATGCTGGCCTTCTGTCAGCGCTCAAATCTAAAATGTTCTGGCATGAATCCCGGCAGCGACTGCTGGCTGAAAATGTCGCGAACGCCGATACGCCGGGCTTTCGGGCGCGTGAGCTGGCAAAGCCCGATTTCGCGCAACTGGCCCGTGCCGCTTCGACGCGGGGACTGCAACTCACTCCAACAGCAATGACCACCAATTCCGCCTATATCTCCACAGCGCTGGCTCCGGCCCGGCGCGCGGAGATTAATGGATCGGAGGCTGGATATGAAGTGACGCCACAAGGCAATGCGGTGGTCCTTGAAGAAGAAATGATGAAAGTGACAGCCAATCAACTTGATTATCAGGCTGCCACATCGCTTTACAGCAAGACACTGGGCCTGTTCCGGATTGCCATAGGGCGATGATCACATCTGAAAGGACAACGCGATGGATTTCCTGACATCCATGAAACTGGCCGCCTCAGGATTGCGGGCGCAAAGTGGACGCATGCGTATCATTGCGGAAAACATTGCCAATGCAGACAGCACCGGAACAACAAAAGGTGCTGATCCATACCGACGGAAGATGCCGAGTTTTCAGGCGACACTGGATCGCGAAACAGGGGCGTCGGTTGTTGAACTGGGCCCGGTCAGAACAGACCGTTCTGATTTCAAGTCCCGCTTTGAGCCCGGCCATCCGGCTGCCGATGCAAACGGTTATGTCAAGCTTCCAAACGTCAACGCCTTGATCGAAACTGTCGATATGCGGCAGGCCCAGCGCAGCTATGAGGCCAATCTCAATGTCATACAGAGCACACGCACGATGATGCAGCGCACCCTCGATATCCTGAGAGGATAATCCGCCATGGCAATCAACACTGCTCTGGGTGCCTCAAACGCCTATTCAGCCATATCAAAAGCCACCAGCCAGTTGCCGGCAAAACCGGCGCAACAGGCGCAAGAACCCAACGCCAGCTTCGCATCAATGGTGTCCCAGGTGGCGACAGATGCTGTGGCAACCGGTCAGGGCGGCGAACAGGCGAGCATGGCTTTCGCAACCGGTCAGCCTACCGCCAATATGGTTGAAATGGTGACAGCTGTTGCGGAAACCGAGCTTGCATTGCAGACCATGGTCTCGGTGCGGGATCGCGTCATTTCGGCCTATGAAGAAATCATGCGAATGCCGATCTAGACCATCAAATGGTTCACTGTAATATGGTTCACTGTAATCATGAATCACTCTACGCTCCCGGAATGAGGATGGATTCGGGACGATTCTGCAAGCCAGTTGAGGGGATGACATGACTGGCCCGGAAGTGCTTGACTTTGCCCGGGACGGCATCACGACCTTGCTGGCCATCAGTGCACCGGTGATGCTGGTTGGTCTGGGCGTTGGTGTTCTCATTGCACTGCTTCAGGCTCTGACCCAGATTCAGGAGATGACACTGGTTTTCGTGCCCAAGATCATCGCCATTTTTGTCGCGATTCTGATTACGATGCCGTTCATGGGGCAAACGCTCAACAGCTTCATGGATCGCGTCGCCGATCACATCGTATCGGGGCGTTAGGTGGAAATCACGCTGGCACCGGATCTGGCGTATCGCTTCATGCTGGTATTCGCCCGGGTTGGTGTGCTCGTCATGCTGTTGCCGGGCTTCGGCCAGAACGGAATTCCAACCCGTGTGCGCCTTGCTTTCGCTTTATTGATGACGCTGCTGATGGTGCCTCTGGTGGAATTGCCGGCCTTCGCTTCGGTTTCATGGCCGCTGGGAGCTCTGCTGCCATTGATCAAGGAAATACTGATCGGCCTGTTTATCGGTCTGACCGTGCGCATGGTGCTGATGGCGACATCCGTTGCCGGCAGCACCATCGCTAATCAGATGGGGCTCGGACTGGCGCAGAGCGTCGATCCGACCCAGGGCATTCAGGGCGCGCTGTTTTCCAACTTTCTGGGTGTTCTTGCGCTCACTTTGGTGTTTGCCAATGATCTGCATCACCTCGTTATTGCGGCAATTCACGACAGTTACACATTGTTTGAGCCTGGCACGATTCCGGCCACCAGTGAAATGGCGATGGCTGCCGTCTTGTCGATGGCGGAAGCCTTTGCCCTGGGAGTTCGCATGTCAGCGCCATTTCTGGTGTTCGGCCTGATTTTCTATGTCGGCGTCGGCGTTCTCAGCCGCCTGATGCCGCAAGTTCAGATTTTCTTTATCGCGATGCCCGCCTCTATTCTGCTTGGCTTTGTCCTTCTGGCATTACTTCTGACAACGATCATGATGGTTTACCACGAGTACCTCTCAGGCCTTCTCGGCCGGTTTCTGGCATAGGGATAACAGGCTGTGGCTGACCAACCGGACAAGGCGGAAAAAACTGAAGACCCCACGGCGAAAAAGCTGGCCGACGCCCATAAACGGGGCGAGGTTGCCAAGAGCCAGGAAGTCAGTACCTGGTTTGTGCTGATGATGGTGACATTGCTGTTCGCCTTTCTCGCACCGCCCAGCGCGGCCGCATTGGGCGGCCTGTTGCGCGGATATCTGGCAAATGCGCATGCCCTGTCGCTGGATCGCGGTGCAATGGGTGCATTGTGGATGCAGACAGGTCGCGATCTTGCCGGCGCGCTGGCCATCCCATTTTTGCTTCTGGTGCTTGCGGCGGCTGCCGGAAATCTCATCCAGCACAAGCTGGTGCTGTCTGCCGATCCGCTCAAACCCAAACTGTCCAAGATTTCGCCGCTGGCCGGTGCAAAGCGGCTGTTTTCGACTGAGGCTCTGGTGAACTTTGTCAAGGGTATTGCCAAGCTCGGCCTCGTCGCTGCTCTTATCATGGCGGCGCTGTGGCCGGAACGCGACCGTCTTGAGGCGGTGCTGGTCAGTCCGCCAGGCGCCATTTTGCCATTGTTTCACGAAATGGCCGTCAAGTTGCTGATGACAACATTGGCGCTGATGACGATCATCGCCGGTCTGGATTTTCTGTGGCAGAAGCACCGTTTCTTTGAACGTCAGAAAATGACGCTGAAAGAGGTGCGCGATGAACACAAGGATTCAGATGGCGATCCGGCGGTTAAGGCCAAAATCCGCCAGATCCGGATGGAGCGCGGTCGTGCCCGTATGATGTCGCGTGTTCCCGATGCAACTGTGGTGATTGCGAACCCGACCCACTTTGCCGTGGCGCTGTCTTACGAAGAGGGTATGAATGCGCCGGTCTGTGTTGCCAAGGGCGTGGATGCGGTGGCCCTGAAAATCCGTGAAGTTGCCGAACACACCAAGGTTCCGGTGGTTGAGAATCCACCTTTGGCGCGTGCCCTTTACGCGACGGTGGAAATTGATGACCAGGTTCCTGAAGATCATTACAAGGCCGTTGCCGAGGTGATTGGTTTCGTGATGCGGCTGAAACGGCATTAAATCCCCGGCAATGCCAGCCAAACGCACAATTTTCGTGACAGGAAGGGCATCTGCAAATAAGTCTCTTAAGGGTTGCGATTCATTGCAAGCAGCCAATGAGCCTGGATAAATGCCTGCAAGACATATGAAGCCCGGATTGTTGTGACACCCACTCGCGTAAATAACCAACCTGACCACAAGCGCCAGGATGCCGCCTCAAACAGCGCCGGCAGCGGTTCTACACGTCTCATGCGCCTGGCAACAGTTGTTGTCGTGCTCATTGTCAGTGTGGGCGCTCTGCTTTACGCACCGCCGGCCTATGCCGACCAGCTGGTCATGGGCTTTCTTGGATTGTTCGCCACGATAGGCATTCTGTGCCTGTTTCTCTGGGCTCTTGGCGTCTTGAACGACACCGCCGACAGCAGTGACAACAAACTCTCCAGATTGTTTGTCGATACTTTGGCAGAGGGCATCTGTGTCACCGATCATGCCGGGCGCATCATCTATGCAAATCCGGCTTACAAGCGGCTGACAGGCGCCGATAACGACGCCGCTTTGCGCAGTGTGGAAACGATTTTCAGCCGCGACCCGGATGCCGCAGACGCGATTTTCCGGCTCGGGCAGATCATTCAGGCCAATCAGGCTGCTGATGAAGAGGTGCGTCTGCCGGTATCCCTGAGCGCAGCAAACGGCATGAATGACCGCCAGACATTGCCCGGAAGTTCAAATGGCTACTGGTATAATGTGCAGGTCCGGCCGCTTCCTGTCGATGATGCGGCCCTGCCGCTGCAGGTCTGGCGCGTCTCGGACATCAGCCAGAACCGCAAGACCCAGGAGCATATTTTCCAGGAGTTGCAAACCGCAATTGATTATCTTGATCATGCGCCGGTCGGTTTTCTGTCAATCAATCCCGACGGACGGCTGGCCTATCTCAATGCGACCCTGGCTGAATGGCTGCAACTTGATATTGCCGAAGTTCGACCCTCTGATCTGCATCTGTTTGATCTTGTCGACAATCAGGCCGCCGGACATCTGCTGGCGGCGAATGGAACTTTGATCAAACCGGCCAGCGAGACCATTGATCTGGACTTCATGGATTCCAGCGGTAAAAGCGTGCCGGTACGGCTGGTGCATCACGTGCCGCAGGATGCCGACGGAGAGATCGGTGCCTCGCGCAGCGTGGTCATCAACCGCGCCCGCAGCGGTGATGCGTCGGACGCCCTGCGCGCTGCCGAAGTACGGTTCTCGCGGTTTTTCAACAAAACGCCAATCGCCATTGCGTCCGTCACCAGGGACCGCCGTCTTGGCCGCTGCAATGCGCGGTTTGTCAGACTGTTCGGGCCTGATTTTGTCGAAGGCCGTCAGGTCGATCTGGTCAACAGTGTGGTTGAACGGGACCGGCCGAACCTGCGTGCTGCGCTGACCGCCGCCATTAATGGCCGCTCCGGAATTGAGCCGATCGATGTCACGCTGGAGGGCGATGAGGAGTATTCCGCGAAAATTTATGTCAGCGGTGTGGAAGCCAATGATGACAATGAAGCGGCGATTATCTTCGCGCTGGAAACGACCGAACAACGCACCCTTGAAGAGCAGTTTGCCCAAAGCCAGAAAATGCAGGCCATCGGCCAGCTGGCTGGCGGTGTCGCCCATGATTTCAACAATGTGCTGACCGCAATTATCGGCTTTTCCGATCTCCTTCTGAACACTCACAAACCCTCCGATCCGTCCTTCCAGGACATCATGAATATCAAGCAGAATGCCAACAGGGCTGCCGGCCTGGTGCGCCAGCTGCTGGCATTTTCGCGCCGCCAGACATTGCGCCCGCAAGTGCTGCAGCTCAGCGATGTGATGAGCGAAGTTTCGGTGATGCTGGATCGGCTGCTCGGTGAGAAGGTATCGCTGGAAGTGCGTCATGGCCGCGATTTGTGGCCGGTCAAGGCCGATCTGAACCAGTTTGAACAGGTCATCATGAACCTGGCAGTGAACGCCAGGGATGCCATGCCGGAAGGCGGAACGGTGAAGGTCAAAACCCGCAATATGTCAGCGGAAGAAGCCGCTGCTTTGTCGCGTGCCGAGGTTCCAGCGGCTGAATTTGTTCTTATCGAAGTCTCTGATACCGGCACCGGCATGCCGGTTGAGGTTCTGTCAAAGGTGTTCGAACCGTTCTTCACCACCAAGGATGTGGGGCAGGGCACCGGGCTTGGTTTGTCGACCGTGTATGGCATCATCAAGCAGACTGACGGCTTCATTTATGTCGACAGCGAGGTTGGAAAAGGAACGACATTCCGCATCATGCTGCCGCGCCATGTTGAAAAAGAGGGCGAAGAACAGGTTGCAGAAATCAAGAAAACGCCGGAACATACCGATCTGACGGGCTCCGCCCGAATTCTGCTGGTGGAAGACGAAGAGGCGGTGCGGGCATTTGCTGCACGGGCGCTGGCATCGCGCGGCTACAAGGTTCATGAGGCCTCGACCGGCACTGAGGCACTGGAACTGATCGATGAAATAGACGAGCAGATTGACCTGGTTATTTCCGATGTGATGATGCCCGAAATGGACGGCCCGACCCTGTTGAAGAAACTCCGGGAGACCCAGCCGGATCTGAAGATCATTTTTGTCTCGGGCTATGCAGAAGACGCATTTGCAAAAAATCTGGGTGAGAATGATAAATTCTCATTCCTGCCCAAGCCCTTCTCGCTGAAACAGTTGGCCACTGCCGTGAAGGAAGTGCTGGACGACACTTGAGCGGTTAGAGCGCTTCACGGTTACATTGAAGCATTTGACCGGATTTGCGCGTTTGCTGGCGAGGCACACTTCGCGCCGTGGTCTTCATGACCACAAGCGGAGTGTAACGACGTCCGGCGGGCGTGCAAACCCGGCCTTCGGTGCTCCATATCAGCCCACCGGACAGCGTTAGCCAACTTGCCCGATGCCCTGCATCGCACTGCGTTGACTGCCTTGCCGATGAACTGATCTGGAGCATCAAATGGTTCAATGTAACCGTGAAACGCTCTCTAGAGTTCGGCGGCGATCCTGGCCGCCAGAACTGCATTATTCAGGACCAGCGCGATATTCGTTTCCAGGCTGCGGCCTTCGGTCAACTCGAAAATCCGCTGCAGCAGAAAGGGTGTCACCGCCTTGCCGCCGATACCGGCCGCGCGGGCCTCTTTCAGAGCGCGGGAAATCAAAGGCTCCAAAATCTGTTTGTCTATTTCGGCTGCTTCTGGCACCGGGTTGGCGACAATCACCCCACCGCTCTGTCCGAGCTGTTTTCTGATGCGCATGAAATCGGCGATCTGCTGCGGATGATCGAGCCGCAACGGTGATGCCAGACCGCTGTCGCGTGACCAGAAAGCGGGAAATCTGTCCGTGCCATAAGACAACACCGGAATGCCGAGCGTTTCCAGCACTTCCAGAGTTTTCGGAATATCAAGTATGGCCTTGGCACCGGCGCAGACAACCACAATTTCGGATTTCTGAAATTCACCAAGATCGGCGGATATGTCCATGCTCTCGGTTGCGCCGCGATGAACGCCGCCAAGCCCGCCGGTGGCGAAAACCTGAATACCGGCAAGCTGAGCGCAGATCATGGTTGCCGCCACGGTTGTTGATCCGGCTTCGCCCAGAACAAGCGCGTGGGCAAGGTCTGCCCGCGACAGTTTACGCACCTGTTTCAGATGCGCCAGTCGGTCAAGTTCTTCTGCCGACAGGCCGATCCGTATCGCGCCATCGAGAACGGCAATCGTCGCAGGTACGGCTCCGGCGTCCATTACGGTCTGCTCCACGGCATGTGCGGTCTCAAGATTTTGAGGCCAGGGCATGCCGTGGGTTATGATGGTCGATTCCAGAGCCACAACCGGCTGGCCTGCCGCCAGAGCTGTGGCAACCGGCCTGGATATTTTCAGGAGTCCTGACAGGGTCTGTTTCGGTGTGGACATGGACGTGATCTAGCTTTCTGCTGCTGTTTCATCAATGCTCTGCCAACTCAGCGCCGGACAGGTGTCTTCGGCTGCGATTGCAAGGCGGGCGGCGGCGTGGCCATAGTTCAAAATGTCGTCAGCGCTGGTATCCGGCCAGGTGCAGAGCGCGTAGAGGCAGGCGGCGGCATAGCTGTCGCCGGCCCCAGTCAAGCGCACCGCATGCCGGTCTGATCCGCCAGAGCTGCCAGAACTGCCAGAGCTGCCAGAATAGGGCAGCGGTTTTTGTCGCACAATCTGCAGGTTCTGGTCCGCCTTGCGCCGGGCCAGCGCGCTGCTGTTTGCGCCATCACTGATGATACAGAGCCGTAAGCCGGCATGGGCAAGTCCGGCAGCGGCATCCGGCGCGTCAGCATAGGCTGTTCCAGTCAGCGCCTGCGCCTCTTGCCTGTTGCAGATCAGGCCATCAATTTCTGGCAAAAGATCGGCAATTTTTGCCATTTTAGCGGGCGATACAGCCACGATATAAAGCGGGTTGCCTTGTTTCAATTCTGTCAGAAGTGTCAGCGCCTCCGGCGGTAAATTCGTGTCGGCAACCCAGTGCGAGCTGTACGCTGCCGCTGCCGCCATTTTCCGCACCCAACTGGCGTTCATATGCTCATGAAGTGCCATGTCGGCGAGGCCGGCAATGACATTGCCACCGGTGTCATGCATGACTGTATAAGTCGGGGTCACGCCATCTGGAATGACACTGCCGGAAATGATCGACAGGCCGTCCTGTGTCAGCCGCTGCCGCACGGTTTCAGCAGCGGCATCCTGAGCGAAGACAGATGCGAATTTTACACTTGCGCCGAAGGCGGCAAGATGCCGCGCGACATTTGATGCCACGCCGCCGACAGTCTGCTGCCAGTCGCCTGGATGAGACTGGCCTGGGTGAAACTGCGTCCTGAAGGTTCCGACACGGTCTATCAGGGCGCCGCCGAATACACAGAATGAAGCCGACAACGGGGCTTTTCCTGGATTGTTGGAAGTGGCCATGAACGGTTTCTAGCGCCAGCCGGAGCCCTTCAGCCGTTTCAGCCGGCGTTCCAGTATCGTCACATTTTCTTCCGCAGACCCGTTTGCAGACAAGGTGTTGTGAACTGCAGTCCAGAATTCATTGATGACCTCGTTGTAATTCTGCATGGTTGTGGCCGATGGCAACGGCACTGCATTTTCCAGAATGCTTTTCCAACGCCGGATGCCGGGTTGCACCGTGGTCACGTCAGGATCATTATACAGGGCAGTAATGGTTGGCAGCTTGCCCTGCTGGATTGCAAGTTGCTCCTGAACATCACTTGACGCAAGGAACAGGGCCAGTTCGGTCGCTTCTTGCGGATGCGGTGTATAGCGTGACACCGCCACATTCCAGCCGCCAAGGGTTGCAGCCGGGCTTGAACCGCCTTCGCCGATCGGCAGACTGGTCATTTCAACACGGTCCTTCAGCGCGGAATCATCGGCTCTACTGCGGCTGAATTCATCTGAATCTGCCCGCAGGAACACAGCATTTCCCGCATCCCAGACCTGTCTTGCTGCAGCTTCATCATAGTCAACAACTTCCAGAGGCACGACATCGCCAATCCAGGCCAGCACTTTCTTCAATGCTTCCGCTGCGCGTGTATTATTGATGGAGATGGTTCCGTCCGGTTCAACAATCTGGCCGCCGCCATGAGATTTGATCCACTCCAGGGCATTTGCCGCCAGGTCTTCTCCCGGGGCTCCGGCAAATACAAAGCCGACCATGTTCCTGTTGCCGCCGGCCCGCTCGGCTTCCTGGATGTTTCTGGCTGTGTCCACCATTTCCGTCCAACTGGCCGGCACGAAGGCGACGTGCTTTTCCAGAAGGTCCTTGCGATAATACAGCGCAGCCGCCTTGGCGAACATCGGCAGCGCGACCAACCTGCCATTGGCGGTTTGGGATTCGATGGTGGCTGGAAAATGCAATTGTATGATGTCTGCTGCTGGCTCGGCCAGATCAAGAAAATGCTCTGCCAGTTGCGGTGCCCAAGTAGTATCCGTCAGATAGACATCAATGTCCTCATTCTGGGCTGTCAGCCACAATGAATAGCGCTCGAACTGATCGTTGGTGTAGCGCGGCAGGGGAACGATGGTAACCGTATTGCCGGTGCGGTCTTCGAAAACTGCCAAATTGGACTTCAGGATTTGAAGATCACGGTCCTCAAACCCGGTCACAATCGACAGTTCAGCTGCCTGAGCCGACACGGATGCCAAGGTAAACGCGGATGCCAGGGTAAAAACAGATGCCAGGGTCAACACGGGGGCTGTAACAGTGGCAAAAACATAGGTGGCCGCCTGCATTGCAATGCGTAATCTCATCCACATTTCCTCTCGATTGTAGCTCTGCGGCTGCATGATTGCGTGTCCACTGGTATTTGCCAGGTCTCGTTGGCGTTCTCTATACAATGGTCTTCAGCCAATTGGGAGATTGTATTGCAGCTTTCTTTGCGCAAGGAGCCGGAGGTGGCCGTTGCATCATTGCTGGTGACAAGCCGAATATCTGCAAAATTGAGGCCACTGCTTTTAAAGCGCTTTGGCCATACTGTGGCATTTGCTGCCATTTTGCAGTATAACGGCTGGATTGCAGACAACCTCTTGTCCGTAAAACAAGCTGCGGATATTGCTCCGCAGTACATTTTGGCTGTTGATGGATTGCTCCAGGTCTTTTTCACTGGTAAATTGAAAGCGCTTTGGGCGATTATTACCGGCAGTCGGCGAGTCCGCCTGCACAAGCCCATCAGAACCTGAATATGTGAGCCCATGAATCTACGCGAATTGGCCGATCATCTAGGTCTGTCCCAGACGACAGTCAGCCGGGCCCTGAATGGCTATCCCGAGGTCAAGGAAGCCACACGTCTGCGGGTGGCAAAGGCCGCGAGCGACTTTGGCTACAGCGCCAACGCCAGTGCCAGACGGCTGGCAACCGGCCGCGCAGGCACCATTGGAATGCTGCTTACGGCCGATCAGAATTTGTTGCTGGATCCGCATTTTGTTGAATTTCTCGCCGGGGTGGGGCAGCATCTGGGCACCATGGATATCGATCTTCTGATTTCGGTCACGACCCAGGAAAAGGAACGGGAAGCCTATCGCCGGATTGTCCGGGACGGGCGGGTGGACGGCATCATTCTGTCGTCGCCGCGGATCCAGGATCACAGAGTGCAGGATCTGCTGGAAATGCAGTTTCCCTTTGTGCTGCATGGCCGTTCAGATGTGGAAGGGACTTATGGCTTTCTCGATATCGACAATGAGGGTGCATTTACCAGGGCGACAGGCTATCTGCTCGATCTTGGCCACCGCCGTATCGCTTTGCTGAACTACAGCCCCAAAGCCATGATGTTCGCCCGCCATCGCGAGCATGGCTACCGCAGGGCGCTGTCTGACCGGGGCGTGGAATTTGATGCTGCTCTGCTCTGTGACGGCCATATGAGCGAGGAAAACGGTTTCAGTTTCACCCGCGCCTTGCTCGATCTGCCCGAGCCGCCAACCGCGATTTTGTGTTCCAGCACCCTGATGGCGCTCGGCGCATCCCGCGCGGTTGAAAGCAGGGATATGCGGGTCGGCGAGGATGTGTCGCTGATTGCCCATGATGATGTGCTGCCGTTTCTCAAGGCGGACCACATGCGCCCGGCGCTGACCACGACACGATCCTCGATCCGTCTGGCCGGAACTGAAATCAGCAAAATGCTGTTGCAGCATGTGCGAAAACCGCAGGACAGACCGCAGCGCACAGTCTGGCCGGTGGAACTGGTGGTGCGGGATTCAACCGGACCGGCCCGGGGACTTGGGCACACCCGCTGACAGCGCAGTGGCCTGCCGTTTCGCCCGACAGGGCTGATTCCCTGTTCACAATCGAATTGAACCAGCGTTCGCACAACCGGAATGGGCAAAACCATTTTGGACAAAAATAGAACAAATCTGGAAAGTCAGTGTTTTGCCAATAAGATAATTGATTGTTGCCAAACCGGAACAAAACGTGTACGTATTTCAGAATTGCAACAACAGCGCGCGCATGAAACAAAGAAGGTTCCTATGATTAATTCGCTTAGAGTCGTCGACGGAGACGGAATGGAAAGTAAGACAAAAGCATTGGATGCCGCGCTCGGCCAGATAGAACGCGCATTCGGCAAAGGCTCAATCATGCGGTTGGGGCAGGATAATGTGGTGGAGATTGAAACAATCTCGACAGGCTGCTTGGGGCTGGATATTGCGCTGGGTGTCGGTGGTTTGCCGCGCGGACGTATCGTCGAGATTTATGGTCCGGAATCCTCGGGCAAAACTACCATGGCGCTTCATACCATTGCAGAAGCTCAGAAAATCGGCGGCGTCTGTGCCTTTATCGATGCCGAGCATGCTCTTGATCCTATCTATGCGCGCAAGCTGGGGATCAATCTGGACGATCTGCTGATCTCCCAGCCCGATGCCGGGGAGCAGGCACTGGAAATTGCCGATACGCTGGTGCGGTCTGGTGCGGTTGACGTGCTGGTGATCGATTCCGTTGCCGCTCTTACACCGCGCGCCGAACTGGAAGGCGAAATGGGCGATTCGCTGCCCGGCCTGCAGGCCCGCCTGATGAGCCAGGCATTGCGCAAGCTGACAGCCTCCATCTCCAAATCGAACACAATGGTTATCTTTATCAACCAGATCCGCATGAAGATCGGGGTGATGTTCGGCAGTCCGGAAACCACGACCGGCGGTAATGCACTGAAGTTTTATGCCTCGGTTCGCCTGGATATCCGCCGCATCGGAGCGATCAAGGACCGCGATGAGGTTGTCGGCAATCAGACACGTATCAAAGTGGTCAAGAACAAGCTCGCGCCGCCCTTCAAGCAGGTCGAATTTGACATCATGTATGGGTCCGGCGTGTCAAAAACCGGAGAATTGCTCGATCTCGGGGTGAAAGCGGGCATTGTCGAGAAATCCGGTGCCTGGTTCTCCTATGACAGCCAGCGTCTGGGGCAGGGTCGCGAAAACTCAAAACAGTTTCTTGCCGAAAATCCGGATATGGCCCAGGAAATTGAAACCGCAATCCGGCAGAATGCCGGGCTGATAGCGGGAAAGCTTCTGGATGATAAATCAGCCGACGATGATGAGGATGACAAGGGCGGTGCGTTAAGCGCTTAGCTTCCGGATTCAGTCTTCCAGTGAGGCTGGCAAAGCGGCGTGATGCGGTGCAGCAGGCGCGCTAACCCGGTCAACTAATCAGAATCATCATGAAACGATCTGAACGCCGCCCTTGAGGGGCGGCGTTTTCGTATTTTGCGCACCGCTCTGGCTGTCAGTCATCGCCTATGGACACATATTCACCTGATCGCTAAAACACCCGTCGATCTGAACTATCCTTGATCATGAGAAGGATGTGCCGAACCGGGCACGGTGCCGCAAGGCTGATCCGGCCGGTTTGCGCGCATCTTCGCAGTAAATGAAAGAAGTCCCATGGCTGGCGTCAATGAAATCCGCTCGGCATTCCTCAATTTTTTTGAGAAAAACGGTCATAAGATATTGCCGTCAAGTCCACTTGTGCCGCTCAACGACCCGACCCTGATGTTCACCAATGCGGGCATGGTTCAGTTCAAGGATTATTTTACCGGTGCTGCGAAATCTGATGTGCCACGGGCTGTTACCTCACAGAAATGCGTGCGCGCAGGCGGCAAGCACAATGATCTGGACAATGTTGGCTATACCGCACGCCACCACACATTTTTCGAGATGCTGGGCAATTTTTCATTCGGCGACTATTTCAAGGAAAAGGCGATCCATTATGCCTGGACGCTGATCACCGAGGAGTTCGGCCTGCCCAAGGACAAATTGCTGGTCACCGTCTATCACGAGGATGATGAGGCGTTCGATCTGTGGAAGAAGATCGCCGGGCTGCCCGATGACAGGATCATCCGAATTGCCACCCATGACAATTTCTGGGCCATGGGCGATACCGGACCCTGCGGCCCGTGTTCGGAAATCTTCTATGATCATGGCGAGGAGATCTGGGGCGGACCTCCCGGCAGCCCCGATGAAAACGGCGACCGGTTTATCGAGATCTGGAACCTGGTGTTCATGCAGTATGAACAGACAACTGCGGAGCAGCGCGTCGATCTTCCCAAACCCTCGATCGATACCGGGATGGGACTGGAGCGCATTGCCGCAGTATTGCAGGGTGTGCACAACAATTATGATATTGACCTGTTCAAAGCCCTGATTGCCGCCAGCGTTGAAGCAACGGGCGTTGCGGCGGATGACGCCCATCAATCCAGTCACCGGGTGATTGCAGACCATTTGCGGGCCACCAGTTTCCTGCTGGCCGACGGGGTCATGCCCTCCAATGAAGGACGCGGCTATGTGCTGCGCCGGATCATGCGGCGGGCCATGCGTCATGCCAGTCTGCTGGGGGCAGAAGACCCGTTGATTTACAAGCTGGTTCCGACCCTGGTGCGGGAAATGGGTCAGGCATTTCCCGAATTGCGGCGCGCCGAAGCGATGATTACCGAAACTCTGCGCATGGAAGAAGTGCGGTTCCGCACAACCCTGTCGCGCGGCCTGTCACTGCTGGATGATGCCAGCCGCACTCTCACTGCCGGCGACACATTTGACGGGCGCACCGCCTTTACGCTTTATGACACCTTCGGCTTTCCACTTGATCTGACCCAGGATGCGTTGCGGGCGCGGGAAATCAGCGTCGATACGGATGCATTCGATACCGCGATGGCGGAACAGAAAAGCCTCGCCCGGGCGAACTGGGCAGGCTCAGGGGATGCGGCCACCGAAAAGGTCTGGCTGGAGCTGGCGGATGAGCTGCCGCCGACCGAGTTTTTAGGCTATGAACAGGAAAAGGCCGAGGGGCAGCTGCTGGCGATTGTCAAGGATGGCCAGCGCGTCCAGAGCGCTGGCAGTGGCGACACGGTTCAGCTTGTGTTCAACCAGACACCATTTTACGCCGAATCAGGTGGTCAGGTCGGCGATCAGGGCGAAATCCTGATGGAAGGCCATAGCCGGATTCGCGTCAGCGATGTGCAGAAGAAGGCCGGCGGTCTGTTTGTCCATGAAGGCCGGATTAGCGATGGCGATCTGATTTCAACCGGCGACACCGGAGCGCTGCGCGTCGACACGGGGCGGCGTGCCGATATCCGCAAGAACCATTCTGCGACCCATCTGGTGCATGAAGCCCTGCGGCGCGTACTTGGGCCCCATGTCGCCCAGAAAGGGTCTCGTGTTGCCCCGGACGGTCTGCGGTTCGATTTTTCCCACCAAAAGGGTGTGTCGAAGCAGGAAATGTCAGAAATTGAGGCAATTGCGAATGACATTATTTTGCAAAGTGCACCGGTCTCGACACGGCTGATGGCGGTTGACGATGCCATTGCTGCCGGCGCAATGGCGCTGTTCGGAGAAAAATACGGCGATGAAGTGCGCGTCGTATCGATGGGCCGCAACACCGATCCCCAGGCAGATCAGGATATCTATTCTCAGGAACTGTGCGGTGGCACCCATGTTGCCAATACCGGCGAAATCGGGCTGGTGGTCGTAACTTCCGAAGGAGCCGTGGCTTCCGGTATAAGGCGCGTTGAAGCACTCACCGGAGCGGCAGCGCGGACCCATTTGAAACAGCAGGAACAGCGTCTGCAGGAGGTGGCCGAGGTCTTGAAATCGACCCCAGCCGACGCAGCCGCACGGGTTGAAGCTCTGATGGCAGAGCGCAAGCGGCTGGAAAAGGAACTGGCCGACGCTCGCGCCAAGCTTGCTTTGACCGGCCTGTCGGAAGCTGCGATCAACAAGGATGGTTTCAAATATGTCGGCCGGGTTGTCGATGGCGTCTCGCCCAAGGATTTGCGCGGCCTGGTCGATCAGGCGCGCCACAAGCTTGGCAGTTCGGTTGTTGTTCTGATCGCGCTGGCGGAGGATGGCAAGGCGGCAGCTGCGGTCGGCGTCTCGAAGGACATGACCGAGCGCTACAGCGCGGTGAATCTCGTCAAAATTGTGGCAGGTGCGCTGGGCGGACAGGGCGGCGGCGGTAAATCCGATCTTGCCCAGGCGGGCGGTCCGAACGGTTCTGATGCCCCTCAGGCTCTCGCGGCCGTTGAAGCCGCATTGGGTTAAGCTGGGTTAAAACTGTCAGTCTGCTCCGGTACCAGAACGGTGCAAACCGATAGAGAAGGGCAGATTTCCGGCACATTCAGATGATTGCTGATGTCGGCAGTGCAGTCATCCGGCCGCATTGTTTATAGCCGAGAAGAGCCGATGCGAGTGGGTTTGGTCGAGTATTCAGATCTCAGACTATCGCTCGTTAACTGTGCTTGACCGGAAAAACACTTTAAACAAAAATCAACTTTCAATTTTGTTCAATCTAAGTTTGAATGTGGGCCAGATGAGACATTTGTCTTTATCTTTCAAGGGAAGATTTTGTTCCTAAAGGAGTCTTGGAATGAAGAAATCATTTTTGACGGGCGTAGCGCTCGTTGCCGGTTTGTCTTTGGCCTCTGCGGTAAATGCACAGATTACAATCGCCACTGCCGGTCCGATGACGGGGCAATATGCATCCTTCGGTGAGCAGATGCGTACCGGTGCCGAGCAGGCCGTTGCTGATATCAACGCAGCAGGCGGTGTTCTTGGAGAACAGCTGGTTCTGGAAATCGGCGATGACGCCTGCGATCCGAAGCAGGCTGTGGCCGTTGCCAACCAGATGGCAGGCTCTGGCGTGGTGTTCATGGCAGGCCATTTCTGCTCAGGTTCGTCAATACCAGCCTCCGCGGTTTATTCTGAAGAAAGCATCATCCAGATTTCGCCAGCTTCGACAAATCCGAAGCTGACCGATGAGCGCCCCGGTGGTGCTGATGGCGGCATATATCGCGTGTGCGGCCGTGATGACCAGCAGGGTGCAACGGCCGGTGCCTATCTGAATGCCAACTTTGCTGGCAAGAAAGTGGCGTTTGTTCACGACAAGACCGCTTATGGCAAAGGTCTGGCCGATGCCACCAAAGCTGCGTATGAAGCCGGTGGCGGAACATCTGCACTTTACGAAGCCTATACTGCAGGAGAAAAGGACTACACAGCTCTGGTCACCAAGCTGAAACAGGAAGGCGTTGATGTGCTTTATGTCGGCGGCTACCACACGGAAGCCGGTCTGATGGTGCGTCAGATGCGCGATCAGGGCATGGATACGGTTCTGATGTCCGGCGACGCACTGGTCACAAACGAGTATTGGGCAATCACCGGTGATGCCGGCGAAGGCACTTTGATGACCTTCTCGCCAAATCCTGAAAACAATCCTGAAGCTGTCGAAGTTGTGAAATCGCTCAAAGATGCGGGCAAAACAACTGAAGGCTATGTGCTGTACACCTATGCTGCGATTCAGTCTTGGGCTCAGGCTGTCGAAACTGCCGGTTCAACAGATTACGACGCTGTCCGTGAAGCTCTGAATGCGGGAGATTTCAATACGGTTCTGGGCAGCTTGGCATTCGATGGAAAAGGCGACGTTTCCCTGCCGGGTTACGTGTTCTACGAATGGTCGAATGGTGAATACAATCAGATCAACTAATTCTGATCTGAATGTTTGAGAAAGGCCCGGTTGCAAAACCGGGCCTTTTTTGTGATTGAATGACTTTATGAAATCAGCTCTCGACACACTTCTGATCGGACACGCGGATGACAGTGCCATCCGCAGCGGTGTAACAGTCCTGCTGTGCCAGCGGCCAATGCTGGCCGCTGTCCATGTCATGGGTGCCGCGCCAGGCACGCGTGAAACCGAATTACTTGCGCCGGAAAATACTGTCAGCCACATAGATGCGATTGTGTTGTCGGGCGGTTCGGCATTCGGGCTGGACGCGGCCGGCGGTGTGGTCGAAGTGTTGCGCCAGCAAGGGCGGGGTTTCCGAGCGGGCGATCAGACCATCCCGATTGTCCCGGCAGCCATTCTGTTTGATCTTGGTAATGGCGGCAAAAAGGACTGGCACGGTCCGTCTCCCTATACAGCGCTGGGACGCGCGGCGATCAACTCGGCGGCAGAGACGTTTCAGATCGGCGGTGTCGGAGCCGGATTTGGTGCCACCACGGCTAATCTGCGCGGCGGGTTCGGCTATACTGAAACCCGCCTTGCCGACGGCGTCTTGGTATGCGCCTTTGTTGCAGTCAATGCTGTCGGTCAGGTCACGATGGGAGAGGGGCCGCATTTCTGGGCAGCGCCGTTTGAGCGTGACAGTGAATTTGGTGGTCGGGGCGCGCCAAATTTGACTCCGGACATCGCGAACGTCCGGGTCAAGACGCTACAAAAACGTGCACTCACCGCAGTTGAAAATACCACAATTGGGGTAATTGCCACAAACGCGACACTTACCAAAGGGCAGGCCAAGCGCCTCGCCATCAGTGCCCATGACGGCTATGCTCGCGCCATCTGGCCCTGCCACACGCCGATGGACGGTGATGTGGTGTTCGCTCTGTCGAGTGAGGAGCGGCCCGCGACGGACCAGTTGCTCCTCAACGCGGCTTCCGCCAGCACCATGGCGCGCGCCATCGCCATTGCCGTATACGCAACGGCTCCCCGCAAAGACGACACATTGCCAAGCTGGCAGGCAAAGTTTGGGGCCTGAGATGGCATCACATTGTCTGTTGCGAGTTGCTGTGTTACGCCGCCTCCATGCTGTTTTCGACACAATGTCACCCAGGATTGCCTCATGCCCCGTCCCGTATTGATTGCGCCTTCCATTCTTGCTGCTGATTTTTCCCGATTGGGCGAGGAGGTACGGGCCATTGACGAGGCGGGCTGCGACTGGGTGCATGTCGATGTGATGGATGGTCATTTTGTGCCGAACATTTCGTTTGGCGCGATTGCGGTTGAGGCTGTCCGGCCGGTCACCAAAAAAGTGCTGGATGTGCATCTCATGATCGCACCGTGCGATCCCTATCTGGAACAGTTTGCAAAAGCGGGCGCCGATATCATCACCGTTCATGCCGAAGCCGGGCCGCATCTTGACCGGTCCTTGCAGGCAATTCGCGATCTTGGAAAAAAGGCCGGCGTATCACTCAATCCGGGCACACCGGAAAGTGTGCTGGACTATGTGCTGGACCGGCTCGACCTCATACTGGTGATGAGCGTCAATCCAGGCTTTGGCGGGCAGGCCTTTATCCCAGCGGTGGCCGACAAGGTGCGTCGCATAAAAGCCATGATTGGAGACCGGAATATTGATCTGGAGGTGGACGGTGGAATGACGCCGCAAACCGCCCCGCTGATGGCTGCCGCCGGTGCCAATGTATTCGTTGCCGGTTCCGCAGTTTACACGGGAGAGGGAGTTGCTGGCTATCGCAGCAACATCACTGCCATCCGCGACGCTGCGGAGGCTGCACAAAAGGACTGACTGCATGAGTTCCATCAAGAGTTTGTTCAATAGTGTTCTTGCCATTGTGGCCGCATCGTTTGTTTCTGCCGCATATGCAGGCACGTTGGCGGAACTCGGATCCACCGGTTTTTCCGATGATGGCGCCTATTTTGCGTTCGAGCAGTATGGCATTCAGGATGGCTCCGGCTTTGCCTTCGCCAGCATCACCATAGTGGATGTGAAAACCGATTCCTGGGTACCAGGGACACCGGTCAAGGTCCGGCTCGATGATGAAACCCTGTCGCCCGGTCAGGCGCGCAGCGCCGTGCAGAAACAGGCATCTGGTCTGTTGGCGAAATATGGCGTGAAATCTTCCAATGGCGTTCTTGTCGTGCATAATCCGGCGAGCGAATTGTCGGCGGATCCGGAAAATGTTCGGTTTCTGCCGGTGAAATCCACCATGCAAAGCGGAGCGCCGATTGAGGTTCAGCTGGATACATTCAAAATGTCTGCCGGCGCGGACTGCGAGGTTCACGGACAGACTTTCGGCTTCCGGCTGCTATTGTCGGTCCCCGGCAAAGTTCGGATACTGCATGAAGATTCCAGAATTCCGAAAAGCCGTGGCTGTCCGCTGGCCTATCGCATCGACCAGGTCTATACGCACAGGCTTCAGAATGGAGATTTTGTTCTCGCCATTATGCTGGTCATGAACACACCGGGTTTTGAAGGGCCGGATGGCAATTATCTTGCCTTCACCACACCGATGAGCTGGTAAATACTGGCATCCGGATTGATATCGGCTTTTCAGGCAAGCCGACAGCCGCCCGGCGGAGTCGAATTGCCTGAAGAAGCTATTTTATAGCATTGGTCGTAAACAGATAATCGTCTTCTGCGGCATGGCAGGCAATACAGCCGGCTGTGTCGTTGCCTTTGACCACACGGCCTGCCAGTTGCATGCCCGCTGGATTTTTGTCGAGTGATCCGTCCGGCAGATATTTCGCCCAGAACCAGTTCTTGTTTTCTGCATCATAGCCATCTTCACGTTTGAACATCACGGTGATCGCGGCCAGATGTTCGACGCCGTTTTCCTGGGCCTGTTCAACCGATACGCCTTCGGGGCCATAATTGCGCTTGATCACGAGGTCGCCGGTGTGACCGTCGATGGTGGCTTTCGTATAGAAGGTTTCAAGAACAAATCCGTGGGGCTCGATACCCTTATAGGGAAGCGTGCGAATGGCGCCATCGCCCGCCATATTGGCATCCACCATTGCGGTCCAGAGTGAGGCAGCATAGCTGGTGTCTTCCTCATTGCCAAACGGTGCCATCTGACCGACAGAAAGGGTCGCCGTTAAGCCCACGCCCAATGCAAGGGCAATTCCGGTGGCGGTCATTCCAAATGTCTTCAGCTTCATGTTCTTTCTCCCTATTGCGGCGGAATACGCCATGGTGAGACACTAGCGATCAAGCGAACACGGTATAATTCAAACATTCTCACATTCGTGTGTTGTGCCGCCCGTTGCATTGAAAACAGCGGATGTTCAACGCATGCTTGGGTCAGCAAAACAGGTTTTCAGGAATTGTTGTCATGCGCTGGTTGCTCTTGTTCATCGCCGCTCTTATTGCCGGTCCGGCTATGTATCTTCTGTATCTGTATGTTTTTCCGCTGCAGGGGGCCACTTTCTCCGCGTCGCGGATCTGCGTCACGAATCAGAGCGGGCAGGCTCTGATTGTCTCGGCCGGGGCAGATGCCGGTGCCGAAAATTCCGCCCGACTGGAAGATGGCGAGCGGCTCTGCGCGCCGTCGACGACTGAAAACGACACGGGCACTGTCAGGGTGTTTGAAAGCGAAGATGCTGTGGAAGGCTGCTCCCGGCTTGCCAAGGCCGGACAGGAGGAGCGCCTGCTACGCTACAGCTCTTTTGATAATTGTGAATGGGCCGATGGCTGAAAGACTCCTGTGTTTAGGAATTGAGGCGGACCGCAGGCTCTGTTAGGAAACTCCGAGACTTTGCTAATGACAGGACCTTTCCATGATTCCCCGCTATTCCCGACCTGAAATGGTTGCAATCTGGTCGCCGGAAACCAAATTCCGCATCTGGTTTGAAATTGAAGCGCATGCTTGCGACGCGCTGGCCGGGTTGGGAGTGATCCCGCAAAGCGCCGCCCGCACGATTTGGGAAAAGGGCGGTTCGGCGACGTTTGACGTTGCAAGGATTGACGAGATCGAGCGGGAAACCAAGCATGACGTTATCGCATTCCTGACCCATCTGGCGGAAATTATCGGCCCAGATGCGCGCTTTGTCCATCAGGGCATGACGTCTTCCGATGTGCTGGACACCTGCTTCAGTGTGCAACTGACACGGGCAGCCGATCTGCTGCTGGCGGATATGGACGGCCTGCTGGATGCTCTCAAGAAGCGTGCCTTCGAGCACAGGATGACGGTCTGCATCGGTCGCTCTCATGGCATTCACGCGGAACCTGTGACCTTCGGGCTGAAGCTGGCCGGCGCTTATGCCGAGTTTGCCCGCTGCCGGGACCGGCTGGTGGCAGCCCGGGCGGAGATTGCGACATGTGCCATTTCCGGAGCCGTTGGAACCTTTGCTCATATTGAACCGGCGGTCGAAGAACATGTGGCGCAGGCCATGGGTCTGACGCCAGAGCCGGTCTCAACCCAGGTGATCCCGCGTGACCGCCATGCCATGTTCTTTGCTACGCTTGGAGTGATCGCCTCGTCGGTTGAACGGCTGTCCACGGAAATCCGGCATCTGCAGCGCACCGAAGTTCTGGAAGCCGAGGAGTTCTTTGCACCGGGCCAGAAGGGCTCATCCGCGATGCCGCATAAACGGAACCCGGTCCTGACCGAGAACCTCACCGGGCTTGCCCGCATGGTACGAAGCTATGCCCTGCCGGCCATGGAAAATGTGGCGCTCTGGCATGAGCGCGATATCTCGCATTCTTCGGTGGAACGGATGATCGGTCCCGACGCGACCATTACTCTGGACTTTGCGCTTGCCCGCCTCACCGGCGTTGTCAACAAGCTGCTGGTCTATCCGGAACGCATGCTGGCCAATGCGGAAGCTATGGGAGGCCTGATCTTTTCACAACGCATCCTGCTGGCGCTGACACAGGCCGGCATGTCGCGGGAGGATTCTTATCGCCTGGTGCAGCGAAATGCGATGAAGGTCTGGGATACCTATCAAGCCCGCAAACCGGTCGCCGCCGATCAGTTTATGCAGGAATTGAAACGAGATGAAGAAGTGCGCCAGGCGCTCAGTGCGGATCAGATTGAAAGCGAATTCAACATGCAGACCCACACCCGCCATGTCGATACGATTTTCGGCCGTGTCTTCGGGCAGGGCGCATGAAAACCAGTGATCTCGATATTCTGATCCTTCCAGGTCTTGGTGGCGGGACCGAAAATCACTGGTATCACCGCTGGAACGGCAAACTTAAAACAGCGCGCATTGTCGACCAGAGCGAGTGGCACAAGCCAGACAAGGACCGCTGGGTCGACACCATAGTCAGCGCGACAAAGTCAGCCGACAGGCCGGTGTTCATCATCGCTCATGGCCTTGGCGCAATTGCGCTTGCCCATGCGACTACCCAATTGTCCAAGGCGAATGTGGTCGGGGCATTTCTGGTGGCGGTTCCGGACCTTATATCGGTGCAGCATCTGATCCCTGAAACGTCTCAATTTCTGCCGGTTCCAAACGCGCCATTGCCATTTCCCTCGCTGATGGTAGCGAGCCGGAATGACCCCTACAGCACATATGAGAAGGCGGAAGGCACGGCGCTGGATCTTGGTTCGTTGCTGGTTGATGCGGGCGAACATGGCCATATCAATGACGAGAGTGGTCACGGACCATGGCCAGAGGGCCTTATGGCGCTGTCAAAATTCCTCAACCGGATTTGAAGGCTGATCAGTCGGCAATCTCGGCAAGCAACGCTGTCGCGCCGCGTGCAATGATGTTGCTGTCCATATTCAGCGCGAACATGCGGTAACCCATGGACCGGGCCAGCTTCAGCTGTTCCGGCAGAAAAGTGAAAATACAGGGAATTTTACCGGCGGCAATCGTGCGCTCGGCAATCTCCTTGATGACATCGATGGTCCTGTCGCCAAACTGTCTGATCTCTTCTCCGTTGGTGAAGGTTACCGACACATCGGATGGCCCGACAAAGATGCCGTCAATCCCGTCGACAGCAAGAATGGCGTCCAGATTGTCAAGGGCTTCGCGGGTTTCGATCATGGCGATCGCGAGGGATTCATTATTTGCCTTTGGCAGGTAGCTGTCCGGGCCGGAGTGGCCTGAAATCAGTATGGCCCGTGCAGGCCCCCAGCTGCGTCCACCCACCGGCGGGAATTTCGTGGCAGCGGCGAAGGCCTTGGCATCTTCTGGCGTATTGATCATGGGGGCGATCACAGCGGCAGCGCCCATATCCATCACCCGGCTGGCAGTACCCCATTCTCCGACGGGAATGCGAACTATGGCGCGTTTGCCCAGCATCTTGCAGGCTGTCACCGTGGCCAGAATACTGGCAATGTCGTGGAACCCGTGCTGCATATCCAATGTCACGGTCGGATAGCCGGCATTCAGCAGTGCTTCGCTCACGAGGGGATGGGGAATACCGCTCCACGCTGTGATGATTTCCTTGCCGGATTTAAGATCAGATACGAAATCATGTGTCATAAATAACATGCCAATGCTTTAATGTGTCGATACTTCTGATTTTGAGCGAGTGTTATTTGGCATCTTCGATCTGTTTGATAGCTTCGCCCATAAGCATCAGCATTTTCTCCCGCAGTTCCTGGTCCGACAGGGTCACTCCGGCTTCATCGAAATCAGCCCGTACTTTGCGGAAAACGTCCTCGTCGCCCGGCTCGTCAAAATCCGACGCGACAACTGCATTGGCGTATTGAGCGGCCTTTTCTTCGGCAAACCCGAGTTTTTCTGCAGCCCAAAGGCCAAGCAGCTTGTTTCTGCGCGCTTCTGATCTGAATCGAAGCTCTTCATCGTGGGCAAATTTGTTTTCATATGCGTCTTTGCGACGGTCAAAAGTGGTCATATCGATTCTCTCCGCGGCAGTAATTCCGGTGCGATCGCTGAATTATCTGTCCTGCATATCGTTGCCGGACCGTTGTCCGCAAGAGACAATGATCGAATTCCCAGCAAAAGTTTGAAAATACTGCCTCTTCGCATCGGCCATTTGCGGCTCGGCGATTGTCACTGGCCGGTGTTTCCTCTAGTGTCGCGGCAAATCATTGAAGCGGATATCGTTGCGATGGCCGCCCTTTTTTCCTTACAGGCTACAATCATATGAACCGTCGACGCCGTATTTACGAAGGCAAGGCAAAAATCCTCTATGAGGGCCCGGAACCGGGAACTCTGATTCAGCATTTCAAAGATGATGCGACCGCGTTCAATGCCAAAAAACACGAAGTGATTGATGGCAAAGGTGTGCTGAACAACCGGATTTCCGAGCATATTTTCGAAAACCTCAACCAGATTGGCATTCCGACGCATTTTATCAAACGGCTCAATATGCGCGAGCAACTGATACGTGAAGTGGAAATCATTCCGCTGGAAGTTGTGGTGCGCAATGTGGCGGCCGGTTCAATCGCCACCCGTCTGGGTCTGGAAGAGGGCACGGCGCTGCCGCGTTCGATCATTGAGTTTTATTACAAGAATGATGAGTTGAATGACCCTTTGGTCTCAGAGGAGCATATCACCGCCTTCGGCTGGGCGGCGCCGCCTGAAATCGATGACATCATGTCGATGGCCATCCGCATTAATGATTTTCTGGCCGGCCTGTTCATGGGCGCCGGTATCCAGTTGATTGATTTCAAGATTGAATTCGGCCGGCTATGGGAAGGCGAGATGATGCGTATCATTCTGGCCGACGAGATTTCGCCCGATTCCTGTCGCCTTTGGGATGCAAAAACCAAAGACAAGATGGACAAGGACCGGTTTCGCCGCGATATGGGCGGCATGCTGGAAGCCTATCAGACCGTGGCCCGCAGGCTTGGAATCCTCAATGATAATGAACGTCCCCATGGCTCCGGCCCGGTTCTGGTGAAATAGGTCGGATTTATGAAAGCTCGCATTTTTGTCACGCTGAAAAATGGCGTGCTGGATCCCCAGGGCCACGCTATTGAGGGCGCACTTGATGCACTGTCGTTTCAGGGCGTCCGCTCGGTGCGCCAGGGCAAGGTGTTTGATGTCGAACTCGACACTGACAATGCTGATGCAGCCCGTGCCGAACTGACTGCGATTTGTGAAAAGCTGCTCGCCAACCCTGTTATCGAGGACTTCGAAATCAACCTATGAAATCAGCGGTTATTATATTCCCCGGGTCCAATCGTGACCGGGATATGATCAAGGCACTGGAAGATATCAGCGGGCAGAAGCCAGCATGGGTGTGGCATCAGGAAACCACTATTCCGGATGTCGACCTGATTGTCTTGCCGGGCGGATTTTCCTATGGCGATTACCTGCGGGCCGGTGCAATTGCCGCCCGTGCGCCGGTGTTGCGGGATTTGCAGCGGCACGCTGCACGCGGAACCCGGATTCTGGGGGTCTGCAATGGTTTTCAGATTCTGACCGAGGCCGGATTTCTGCCTGGCGCGCTGATGCGCAATGCCGGGCTCAATTTTGTCTGCCGAACCGTTCAACTGGTGGCAACCAACACCGCCACGGTGTTTTCGCAACACTATCGGCAGGGCGAGAGTTTTCCCTGTCCGGTGGCCCATCATGACGGAAATTATTTTGCCGATGCGCGCACGCTGGACGAACTGGAAAGCAATAATCGGGTGGTTTTCCGCTATGCGGACGGAACCAATCCGAACGGATCACTGAACGATATTGCCGGCATCATCAATGCAGATGGCACGGTCATGGGCCTGATGCCCCACCCGGAAAATCTGATTGAAAATCTTCATGGCGGCGTCTCCGGACGCGGCATTTTCACCAGCCTGCTGGAGGCAGCATGACACGAGTAGCGTTTTCCCTGTCCGCCCCGTTATTGGCCCTGTTGCTGGGGGGATGCATTCAAACGCAGACCTCTCAACCGGAATCGGGACCCAAATATGAACTTGCGACGCTGGTAAGCGGACAGATCCGTAAATGCTGGTTTGGTGCCGGCGGTTCCGGCTTCTCCGCCTATGCGGCCGAGAGTGATATCAATCCGCAATTCAAGCGCGCCAGAATTCTGCTGCTGCCAAAGGACGATCTGGAGGCAAAACCACTTCTCGTCATTGAAGCTGTCAACAAGAATGCCAGCCGCGCCACCATTTCCGCCTACGGTCCCATGATGCAGGGCGCTCAGGGCAACCGGATTACTGCGGATTTGAATCGTTGGACCAGCGGATCACAGGCCTGCAGCTGATGTCGAAATCATTTGACAACAACGCTCCCATCTCATCGGAGCTGGTGGAGAGCCATGGCCTGAATTCAGAGGAATATGACCGTATTCTGGAACTCACCGGCCGCACGCCGACACTGACGGAACTGGGCATTTTTTCGGCGATGTGGAATGAGCACTGCTCTTACAAATCTTCGAAAAAATGGCTGAAAACCCTGCCGACGACCGGGCCTTGCGTGGTGTATGGCCCTGGTGAAAACGCCGGTGTGGTCGATATCGGTGACGGTCAGGTTGCGGTGTTCAAGATGGAAAGCCACAATCATCCCTCATTCATTGAGCCCTATCAAGGTGCGGCCACTGGTGTGGGCGGCATTCTGCGCGATGTCTTTACCATGGGTGCGCGGCCGATTGCTGCGATGAATGCCTTGCGGTTTGGTGCGCCGGAACACGCAAAAACACGCCATCTTGTGGCCGGTGTGGTGTCCGGAATTGGCGGCTACGGGAATTGCTTCGGTGTTCCGACCGTGGGTGGGGAAGTGAATTTCCATGCGCGCTATAATGGCAATATTCTGGTCAACGCCTTTGCTCTGGGCGTTGCCCGCCGCGATGGGATATTCACCTCGCAGGCGGAAGGGGTCGGTCTGCCGGTGGTTTATCTGGGAGCAAAAACCGGACGCGATGGCGTTGGCGGCGCGACCATGGCATCCGCTGAATTCGATGACCAGATCGACGAAAAACGGCCGACTGTGCAGGTTGGCGATCCGTTCACCGAAAAATGTCTCCTGGAAGCCTGCCTTGAGTTGATGGCGAGCGGCGCGGTGATTGCCATTCAGGACATGGGTGCCGCCGGTCTGACCTGTTCTGCGGTTGAAATGGGTGCCAGTGGCAATCTCGGCATTTCGCTCGATCTCGACAAAGTTCCCTGCCGCGAAGAGCACATGAGCGCTTATGAGATGATGCTGTCGGAAAGCCAGGAACGCATGTTGATGGTTCTGGAACCCGACAAACAGGCGGTAGCCGAAGCTATTTTCACCAAATGGGGTCTGGATTTCGCAATTGTCGGCCAGACCACCGATGATCTGCGCTTCAAAATCCACCATCACGGGGAATTGGTCGCCGATCTGCCGATCAAGCAACTCGGCGACGAGGCACCGGAATATGACCGGCCCTGGGTTGTGCCGCGGGTCCAGGCGCCTTTGTCGGTGATACCCGTTCTGGAAGATCCGATTGCAGCCCTGTTAACGATGATCGGCTCGCCGGATATGGCGTCCAAACGCTGGATCATAGAACAATATGACTGCCTCATTCAGGCCAACACCGCCCAATTGCCGGGCGGAGATGCCGGTGTGGTCCGGGTGGAGGGCACCCGCAAAGCTCTGGCCATGACCAGTGACGTGACACCGCGCTATTGCGAAGCAGACCCCTATGAGGGCGGAAAACAGGCTGTCGCTGAAGCCTGGCGCAATTTGACCGCAGTGGGGGCAACGCCGCTGGCGATTACCGACAATCTCAACTTCGGCAATCCCCAGCGCCCGGAAATCATGGGCCAGTTCGTGCGTGCGATCGAAGGTATCGGCGAGGCCTGCAGAGTACTGGAGTTCCCGGTGGTTTCGGGTAATGTGTCGTTGTATAATGAGACCAACGGACAAGGCATTCTACCAACACCGACCATTGGCGGTGTCGGTCTTCTGGCGGACTGGACGAGTATGGCGCGGCTTGCCTTTGCCGGTGATGGGGATGCCATTTTGCTGATCGGTAAAACGGGCGGCCATCTGGGTCAGTCGATCTATCTGCGCGAAGTGCACGGCCTTGAACTGGGTCCGGCTCCAACGGTCGATCTGGAGTGCGAACGCCGGAACGGCGATTTTGTCCGCTCGCAAATTCAGCAGGGCCAGATTTCTGCATGTCATGATATTTCCGATGGCGGTCTGCTGGTTGCACTGGCGGAAATGGCCATGGCTGGTGGCAAAGGGGCGGCCCTCACGGGTCTGGAAGCTGACAGCGCCGATATGCTGTTCAGTGAAGATCAGGCGCGCTATATCATGACTGCCCGCCCGGAGCATGTGGAGACTATCCTTTCGGGCGCGGCTAAAGCGGGCGTTCCAGCCATTCAGATCGGGATTGTCGGCGGGAATGAATTGAAACTCGACGACAAGCACTCCATATCTGTACAATCGCTGAAGCAGACACATGAAAGCTGGTTGCCGGATTATATGTCTGGAACAGGAGTTTGATGTTTTGCATCACGGGTGAAAGGTGTCCTGCAAATGCCAATGAATGCCAATGATATTGAAGTCATGATCAAGGCCGCGTTACCGGATGCGGCAATCACGATCCGGGATCTCGCCGGCGATGGTGATCATTATGCCGCCGAAATTGTATCAGAGAGTTTTCGCGGCAAAACCCGGGTACAACAACATCAGATGGTTTATCAGGCCCTGCAGGGAAATATGGGCGGCGCATTGCATGCGCTGGCGCTGCAGACCAGTGCGCCAGAATAAAAACAGAAATCAGGAGCTTTTCAATGAGTGATATAAACAGCTGGATAGACAGCGAAGTGAAATCCAGCGATGTGGTGCTCTTCATGAAGGGCACTCCGAATTTTCCGCAATGCGGTTTTTCCGGCCAGCTTGTGCAAATTTTGGATTATCTGGGGGTCGACTACAAGGGCATCAATGTTCTGGAAAACGAAGATCTGCGTCAGGGCATCAAGGATTATGCCCAGTGGCCGACCATTCCCCAGCTCTATGTCAAGGGCGAATTTGTCGGCGGCTGCGACATTGTCCGGGAAATGTTTCAGGCCAAGGAACTTCAGACCCATATGAAAGATGCCGGAATCGTGGTGCGCGAAAGCGCATAAGCGGATTCAGTGCAGTTCTATAAATCTGAAGGCCGCAGTCAGGTACGATCCGGGCTGCGGTTTTTCGTATTCTCTGAAAGGCGCGAAACTAAAAACCCCGCCGCAAGACAGAATCTTACGACGGGGCTTTGAGAATTCAGTGCAACAGATGCTTAGCGTGAGTAAAACTCGACCACCAGGTTTGGCTCCATGACAACCGGGAACGGAACATCAGCGAGCTGCGGAATGCGGGTATACTGCGCGGCCATCTTGCCGTAATCCACAGTCAGATATTCAGGTACGTCACGTTCTGCCAGATCAGTTGCTTCCAGCACCATCACCATTTCGCGTGACTTTTCGCGAATCTCCACAACATCACCTGTTTTGACACGATAGCTTGGAATGTTGACGCGCTGGCCGTTAACCTTGATATGGCCGTGATTGATGAACTGACGGGCAGCAAATACGGTCGGCACAAACTTGGCACGGTAAACAATCGCATCAAGGCGGCTTTCCAGAAGACCAATCAGATTTTCCGACGTATCACCGCGCAGACGTGTCGCTTCAGCATAGATGCGGCGGAACTGCTTCTCTGTGATATTGCCGTAATAGCCTTTCAGCTTCTGCTTGGCGCGCAGCTGGATACCGAAATCGGACGGTTTGCCCTTACGGCGCTGACCGTGCTGTCCGGGGCCATAATCGCGGCGGTTTACCGGGCTCTTCGGACGACCCCAGATGTTTTCGCCCATGCGGCGATCAATTTTATATTTAGACGAATTGCGCTTGCTCATCGTGTTTCCCAATAAAAGTGTTTCAAGGAAACGCGCCTTCCTTTGCAGGGTTTTGGCCGTGCCGACAGGGAGAAACAGCGAAGCGCTCACTTCTCCCACAGGTGCGTAACAAAAATACGGGGCCGAAGACCCCGCATTTGCAGGCGTTGTGTAGTCATTCAGCCCGGAGCTGTCAAGGCGGAACTCAGCCTGCCGAGTGCAGCTTTTTCCAGACTGTGTCGACACGCTCTGCCCCAAGCGGCGCAGAACTGATTATGTCAAACCTTCCCGGTGTGGCGGCGTTGGCTTTTGCGCCCAGAACATGGCCGGCCTGCCGGGCAATGGCGGGGCTGGGGTCTATCCAGCTCACCGGCCATGGCGCAAGCTCTTGCAGAACATCTTTCAGAAGCGGAAAATGCGTGCAGGCAAGCACAACACAATCTGTCTGCTTGCCATTGGGTTCGCGCTGGAAGCAGGGCTCTAACTCGGCTCTGATGGCATCGCGTAAATCCGGCGAAGGACCGCTGACAAACCATTGTTCCACCAGTGCGGCCAGATTTGCGCTGCCGATCAGCGCCACATTCATATCGGAAGCGAATTCGGTCAGAAGTGCGCGGGTGTAGTCCCGCGCCACCGTCCCCGGTGTTGCCAGAACACTGACCAGCCTGCTGCGGCTGAGGGAAGCTGCCGGTTTGATAGCCGGAACCGTGCCGACAACAGGAATGTCGAAAGCGGCCCGCAGGCGTGGCAATATCAGCGTTGAAGCAGTGTTGCAGGCGATGACCACCGCATCGGGCTGATGGGCACCGATCCAGTCTGAAATCTGCGTGAACAGATGATCCTGCAAGGCGCTTTCGGCCCAGTCTCCATAGGGAAAAGCGGCATAGTCGGCGGCGTAAATCATCGACACAAAGGGCAGTTCATGCCGGATGGCACGGGCCACTGACAGACCGCCCAGACCGGAATCCACCACAAGCAGACGGGCATTGCTCATTCTGGCGGGGCCGCTTTGGCTTCGGCGGCCTGGCGGCGCGGCGTATTGCGGGTTCTGCGTCCTTCCAGAGCCCCGACCACACCGCGCAGAATGGTAATGTCACGCTGGCTGTAGCCGCCCTTGTGAAACAGCGCCCGCAAAGTGCTGACCATGTGGTTTTTCTTTTCCGGCGGACGGAAGAAATTGGCGGCCTGCAATGCGCCTTCCAGATGCTGGAACAGCCCGATCAGTTCTTCCTTGCGGGCAGGGGGCTCCTGCGGTGTCTGAAAGTGGGCAGTGTCGGTTTCACTGTTGGCTCGCATCCATTCGTAGGACATTAACAGCACCGCCTGGGCGATGTTCAGCGAGGCAAAGGCGGGATTGACCGGAAAGGTCACGATTTCGCCGGCCAGCGCAATTTCCTCATTGGTCAGCCCGGTGCGCTCGCGGCCGAACAGCACACCGCAAGACTGCCCGGTGGCAATATGCGCCCTGGCTTTTTGCATGGCTGCCTGCGGCCCGTGGACGGGAACAAACATATCGCGCGGGCGCGCCGTGGTGGCATAGACCAGATTGAGGCCGCTCAGCGCTTCCTCAAGCGTGGCGAAGAGCCGGGCGTTGTCGATGACATGATCCGCTTTTGCCGAAGCATTCTTTGCCCGTTGATTTGGCCATCCGTCCCTGGGATTGACCAGGCGCAGTTCGGACAGGCCGAAATTGGCCATTGCCCGCGCCGCAGTGCCGATGTTTTCGCCAAGCTGCGGCTCGACAAGAATGATTGCCGGCCCGCCCGTGATCAGTTCGGCTTTCGAATTCGTGCCAGCCATTTGTGTTTCCGTCGTTCCGGGGGTGAGGAGTTTGGATTTGCTAGCTGTAAGCAGCATTTTTGGCAAGAGGATGAGTGAATAACGAATTCCACTTTCGCGGCCCTTTCGGCCAGAGAAAGACGATGCTATAGCAACCCGAGCATTCACACATTCTATGATGCAAGACCGTTTTTTCCGAATGACGGCTCTGGCATTTGGCCCAAAAGCTGAGGAAAATCACATATGGCTAAAATCAAAGTTGCCAATCCGGTCGTTGAACTGGATGGGGACGAGATGACCCGTATCATCTGGCAGTTCATCAAAGACAAACTCATACATCCTTATCTGGACATCGATCTGAAATATTTTGATCTGGGTATGGAGTATCGCGATGAAACCGATGACCAGGTTACCATAGATGCGGCGAATGCCATCAGGGAATACGGCGTTGGTGTGAAATGCGCGACGATCACGCCTGATGAAGATCGTGTCGAGGAATTCGGCCTGAAAAAAATGTGGCGTTCGCCAAATGGCACAATCCGCAATATTCTCGGCGGTGTTGTGTTCCGTGAGCCGATCATCTGTGAAAATGTGCCACGTCTGGTGCCGGGCTGGACTCAGCCATTGGTCATCGGCCGTCATGCCTTTGGCGATCAATACCGTGCAACTGACTTTCAGGTGCCCGGCAAAGGCAAGCTTTCGATGAAGTTTGAAGGCGAAGATGGCAAAATTATCGAACATGAAGTGTTCAACTTTCCATCTGCCGGCATTGCCATGGGGATGTACAATCTGGATGATTCGATCCGCGATTTTGCCCGCGCTTCCCTGAATTACGGTCTGACCCGCGGATGGCCGGTTTATCTGTCGACCAAGAATACAATTCTCAAAGTCTATGACGGGCGCTTCAAGGATCTGTTCGAAGAAGTGTTCCAAGCGGAATTTGCCGAGGCATTTGCCGAAAAGAAAATCACCTATGAACACCGTCTCATCGACGACATGGTGGCCTCAGCACTGAAATGGTCGGGTGGCTTTGTCTGGGCCTGTAAAAACTATGATGGTGACGTTCAGTCCGACACAGTGGCCCAGGGCTTTGGATCACTCGGTCTGATGACGTCCGTGCTGATGTCCCCGGACGGCAAAACCGTAGAATCGGAAGCTGCCCATGGTACTGTTACGCGCCATTACCGCCTGCATCAGCAGGGCAAGGAAACCTCGACCAATTCCATCGCATCGATTTTCGCATGGACACGCGGTCTGGCGCATCGCGCCAAGCTGGACGACAATCAGGCATTGGCCGATTTTGCCCTGACGCTGGAAAAGGTCTGTGTGGACACCGTGGAAAGCGGCTTCATGACCAAGGATCTGGCCTTGCTGGTGGGACCGGAACAAAAATGGCTCTCGACCACCGGCTTCCTCGACAAGATTGACGAAAATCTGCAGAAAGCCATGAGCTGATCCCAACCGGTGTTGTGGTGCTGCATCGCGGAAAATGATGCCCAGAAACTGGATCCCCGGACACCAGTGGACTTTTTCCGGAGATCTATCACCTGACCGAAATACCAACAAAAAGCCGCGGTCTCCAAGAGCCGCGGCTTTTTTGTGTAACAGCACTCGCGCTGACTATCAGGCTTTTTCGCGCCACGAAAATGGCCCGGCCTTTTTGTAGATCCAGCTGTATTGCGTGACCATCTGGTTGGTACGGGTGACGCGGAACCCGATATAGGTCATCGCCAGCAACACCACAAAATCGACGATGAAGTATTGCAAGGTAAGCAATGTGCCGTCGAACAGCGCAAAGTGGATGAAGCGGATGAATAATGTCAGCAGAAATGTGAACCATACCAAGGTCCAGAGCGGGCGCCAGGTTATGGCAATGGCGCGTCCGGTCAGATAGGCACCAAGTCCACCGAGAATGAGGGTGACAAAAATAAAGACCGACAGGGAAACTTCATAGAAAATACCCATCAGTGAGCTCCTCCTTCCAGATAGGCCGCGCGGACCTCCTCCTTTTGCAGCAGTTCCTTGCCGGTGCCCGACATGGTAATGTTGCCATTCACCATGACATAGCCCCGATGGGCAAGTTTCAGAGCGTGATAGGCATTCTGTTCGACCAGAAATACAGTCAGGCCTTCATTGCGGTTCAGTTCCTTGATGACTTCGAAAATCTGCCTCACGATCAGCGGGGCAAGGCCCAGTGATGGTTCGTCAAGCAACAGCAGGTCCGGCCGGCTCATCAGTGCGCGGGCGATTGCCAGCATCTGTTGCTCGCCGCCCGACAGTGTTCCGCCCCGCTGGCTCTGCCGCTTCTGCAGAATTGGAAACAGCTCGAAGGCTTTTTTCAGATCCTCATCGAAATGGGAATAATCGGTGATGGCAGCGCCCATCTGCAGGTTTTCCAGAACCGTCATGCGCGGGAAAATCCGCCTGCCTTCGGGAGATTGAGCAATATTCTTGGCCATGATCTCATGGGTCGGCATACGGGTAATGTCTTCGCCGCGGAAAATAATCTGGCCTTCACTGGCCTGCGGCGAGCCGCAAATGGTCATCATCAGCGTTGATTTACCGGCACCGTTCGCACCGATCAGAGTAACAATTTCGCCGTCATTGACTTCGACGTCGACGCCACGCAAAGCAACGATTTTGCCGTAATGAGTGACCACGTTTTTGATCGACAGCATGTGGGTCGAAGAGTTCGCAGCATCGCTCACAGGCCCACCTCCGCTTCGACCAGTTCAACTTCTGTATCCTCAACGCCAAGATAGGCTGCGATCACCTTGGGATCGTTGCGCACTTCCTCTGCGGTGCCATCAGAAATCTTCACGCCATAGTCGAGCACGATAATATGGTCAGAAATCTCCATCACCACGCCCATATCGTGTTCGATCAGCAGAACCGATGTTCTGTGTTCGCTGCGGATTCGTTGCAGCAATTTATTCAAATCACCGGTTTCTCTAGGGTTCAGGCCGGCTGCCGGTTCATCCAGACACAACAGATCCGGGTCGGTGCACATGGCCCGCGCGATTTCCAACCTGCGCTGGTCGCCATAGGGCAGATCGGCTGCCGGATCATCTGCACGGTCCAGAAGGTCGATTACCTCAAGCCATTTGACCGCCTTATCGATAGCCATTTTATGAGCTTTCGTATAACCGGGCAGGGCAAACAGACCGCCGATGGTGAAATTGGAAGCCAGCATCAGTCTGTTGTGCTGCGCGACGAGAAGATTCTCAAGAACCGTCATGCCGCCGAACAGGCGAATGTTCTGGAAGGTGCGGGCGACACCGGCCAGTTCCGAGATTTTAAAGTCCGGCATGCGTTCCAGCAGATATTCGCTGCCGGATTTCCGCTTCATTGTCAGCCGGCCTTCAGTGGGCTTGTAAAAGCCGGTGGCGCAATTGAAAACAGTGGTTTTGCCAGCGCCATTCGGGCCTATCAGCGCGGTAATATCGCCGCGACCAACAGAGAATGACAGATCATCCACCGCCACAAGGCCGCCAAAGCGCATCGTCAGATGTTCAACACTGAGAACCGGATTTTCATCCCAGGCGCGTGAGGTCTTATCCATCAGTGACCCTCCCCCTGGGCTACCATATCCGCGCCGATTGCTTTTCGCTTGCTGTAGACCGCCGAAGGGTTGCGGGTGGTGATCAGGCCGCGCGGTTTCCAGACCATGATGACTACCATCGCAAGACCGAAAATCAGCATGCGGTAGTCAGAGAATTCGCGGAACACCTCAAACCCTCCGATCAGCACCACCGCGGCGATGACCACGCCGATCTGGCTGCCCAGTCCACCCAGCACGACAATGGCAAGAATGATGGCGGATTCGATGAAGGTGAAACTCTCGGGAGAAATGAAGCCTTGCCGGGTGGCGAAGAACGAACCGGCAAATCCGGCAAACATCGCCCCGATGGCAAAAGCCGTCAGCTTGGTGTTGGTGGTGTTTATGCCAAGGGAGCGGCAGGCTATTTCATCTTCGCGCAGTGCCTCCCAGGCTCGCCCGATCGGTAGCCGCCGCAGCCGCATGGTGACAAAGTTGGTCAGCAACGCCAGCGCCAGAATGACATAATATAGAAAGATGATGCGGTGGATTGGCGAATAGTCCAAACCGAATGTCTCGGCAAACCCGCCTTCGCCGCGGGTAAAATCAATTCCAAAAAAAGTCGGTCGGGGAATGCCGGAAATTCCATCCGGACCGCCAGTAAACTGATACCAGTTCAACAGCACGACGCGAACGATTTCACCGAACGCCAGAGTGACAATCGCCAGGTAATCACCGCGCAGGCGCAATACTGGAAAGCCCAGGATAATGCCCCAGAAAGCTGCCAGAATGCCGGCCAGCGGCAGACAAATCCAGAACCCCAGATCAAATGTCTGGGCGAGCAGTGCGAAGGAATAGGCCCCGACAGCGTAAAACGCCACATAACCAAGATCGAGCAGTCCGGCAAGGCCGACCACAATGTTCAGCCCCCAGCCGAGCATGACGTAGGTCGTGATCAGGACTGCCAGATCGAGATATTGCCGAGAGCCGCTCGCGCCTTTCAGTTCGAGCAGCGCGAAAGGCAAGGCAACGGCAGCCGCAAACAGCAGTGGGCCAATGATTTTCGCCGACGGCATTGGCACTTTGGGCATGGTGAAAGACCGCCCGCGACCCTGACCGGCTCCCGGCCGCCGCCAAACAAAATAATTCAGCAGGAACCGTCCGGCAAACACCACTGCCACAGCAACTGCAACGGCGAGCCAGCGCTGTTCAAGCACGAGGCCACCCGGCGCGATGCTGGTTTTAATCCCTATCAGGAAAAAGGACAGGGCCAGCGTCAGAACACCGGCCACAAGGGAATCTTTCAGCGAGGCCGCGAGCCGGCTGTCTTGATCTGCTAATGGTGCCATTGATCAGACCTTCTCTACTTCGGGTTTGCCAAGCAAGCCGGAAGGCAGGAAGATCAGGACAATCGCCAGGATCGAAAACGCGGCCACATCCTTGTACTCAACGCTGAAATAACCCGACCAGAAGACTTCGATCAGGCCGATCAGCAGACCGCCCAGCATGGCACCTGGCAGCGAACCGATGCCGCCGAGAACCGCTGCCGTGAAGGCTTTAACGCCGGCCACGAAGCCAATGTAAAAATCAATCACACCGTAATACAGCAGGAACAGAAGCCCTGCGACCGCCGCCAACGCGGCACCCATCACGAAAGTCAGGGAAATCGTCCGGTCAACATTGATCCCCAGCAATGATGCCATTTTACGGTCTTGCTCGCAGGCGCGCTGCGAGCGGCCAAGCGAGGTTTTGGAAATCAGCAGGGAAAAACCGATCATGAGAATGATTGTGGTCAGCACAATCAGGATTTGCATGTTGGAGAGCTGAACGGCAAATGTGCCGTTTGCGGTTTCCGCTTCCATCAATGTGTAGCCGCCCGGTACAAGCGGCTCGAGCGGTTTCACCCGTGCGCCTTGTGAAATCTGGACGAAATTCTGCAGCGCGATGGACATGCCAATGGCTGTAATCAGCGGAGCCAGCCGGAACGATCCGCGCAATGGCCGATATGCAAGTCGCTCCACGGTCCAGCCCCAGATTGACGTGAAAACCATGGAGACCAGCAAAACGAGGATCAGGGCCAGGATCAGGACCCAGAAGCCGGTTGCCGCCGTTAGCCCGAGCACGATGATGCAGATCAGCGAAATGAAAGCGCCGATCATGAAAATATCACCATGGGCAAAGTTGATCATGCCGATGATGCCATACACCATGGTGTATCCAATGGCGATCAGGCCATAGATCGAGCCGAGTGTGACGCCGTTAATCAATTGCTGCAGAAAATATTCCACGTCAGCCAATCTCCCTGTCTGTGTCGGCTGTATTGACAACCTGTGATCCGTCTGGTGCGGATTTACTAGCATCGTGCCATATCAGTGCCATAACGGCAAAACAACTGCCAGCGCATTCTGCAGCCGATTTTTGTACATTTTGCTGAGGTCAGTCAGCCTTTGCGGTTCCGCAGCAACAATGGTGTCTGGCAGTTGTCAAATGGTCGCAGGCCGAAACGCCACTACAGGGCACCGCTGATAGAAGTATGGTGTTTAGAGTAATTCTGCCATACATGCAGGGAGCAACATTTCCGAGGCTGCCTTGACTGTTTCCACGCAAATCCGCTCTTCGCAGAGCGACAGTGTTTCCAAAGACCAGTTTCGCGATGCCATGAGCCGCGTCGGTTCTGCGGTTCATATTGTCACGTCGGGCGGGATTGCCGGCCAGGCCGGTCTGACAGTCACGGCATTCAGCGCAGTGTCCGATGCACCGCCGATTGTGCTGGTCTGCGTCAACCGGGCGTCGCGCAGCAACGAGATCATCAAAAAGAACGGCATCTTCTGCGTCAACATTCTATCCGCCGGAGAGCGCCATATGGCGGATTTGTTTGCCGGCCGGAATGTCGCTCATCCGGAAGCCAACCGGTTTGAAGGTCTGCAGATCAGCAAAACTGTTTCCGGCGCGCCGGTGCTGCCGGGATGTCTGGCATCGATGGATTGCGCACTGGAACGGATTGTCGAAATGGGCACTCATTCGGTGTTGTTTGGCCATGTGCAGGCAATTGTGCCGGGGCAACTTGGCCCAGGACTGATCTACCGCGACCGGGATTATCACGCTTTATAGGCGCAGATCCGAGCGTCGCGGGCGCCGGCAGCGCGGCTGTCGATTGCCGGATGCGTGCCGATCAGCCATAACACAGCCTGCTGGTACGACAAGGATTTGTTGAGTCATGAATCACCCCTATCCGCGCTCGATTGATGACACCCATGCTTTGCTGGGGCGGGCGGGCTATGTTGCGGACCGCTCACTTGCAACCGTGCTGTATCTGTCGCTGAAAATGCAACGCCCGCTGTTTCTGGAAGGCGAGGCGGGGGTGGGAAAAACCGAGATCGCAAAGGTTCTGTCCGCGCAATTGGGGCGGCCGCTGATACGGCTGCAATGCTATGAAGGTCTCGACATCGCCTCTGCCGTCTATGAGTGGAATTATGCGGCCCAGATGCTGGAAATCCGCATGGCGGAAGCGCTCGGAAGTTCCGACAAGACGGGCCTGGCAAAAAGCGTGTTCGATGAAAAATTTCTGTTGAAACGTCCGCTCCTGCAGGCACTGGATGCGCCGGATGGCGCAGCGCCGGTGCTGCTGATCGATGAGTTGGACCGTGCAGACGAGGCGTTTGAAGCGTATTTGCTGGAAGTACTGTCTGAGTTTCAGATCACCATCCCTGAATTGGGCACGATCAAAGCCAAACAGCCGCCGATTGTCATTATTACCACAAACCGCACCCGGGAAATCCATGATGCGCTGAAGCGGCGCTGCCTGTATCACTGGGTGGATTACCCGAACGCGGAGCGGGAATTGCAGATTGTCGCCAACAAGGTGCCGGGTGCCAGCGCCCGGCTGTCTGCGGAGATTGTCGGTTTCGTGCAGAAATTGCGCAGCGACGCGGATTTGTTCAAAAATCCCGGCGTCGCAGAAACCATCGACTGGGCCACTGCGCTGACCGAACTTGACCGCACTGCGCTTGATCCGCAAACCGTGTTGGAGACACTTGGTGTGCTGCTGAAATATCAGGATGACATTCAGGCGGTTCAGGGCGGGCGTGCCGATCAGGTTCTGAGCGCTATCAAAGTGGAACTGACGGGTGCCGGACATGGCGAATGAAGACGGGCCAGGGCATTTCGCCGATAATATTGTGCATTTCGCCCGTGTGCTGCGCGCCGCAGGCCTGCCGGTACGCCCGTCACGGGTCGTCGATGCAGTGCGCGCCGTCGAGGTGGCAGGACTTCAAAGCCGGGATGATCTGTATTGGACGCTGAGCTCGGTGTTTATCAGCAAACGCGAGCACCACGCTGTTTTTACAGCCGGTTTTGACATGTTCTGGCGACCGGCACACCGTCTGGAAACAATGCTGGCAGCCGTATCTGCGCAGGCAAATGCGCCTTTGGCAGGTGAGAAGCCAAAAGCGGCTGCGGCCCGGGTGGCGCAGGCGATGCTGCAGCAGATTGCGCAACGGCCCCACGACATGCAGCCTGACATGGACATCGAGGCGGCAGATACGGTTTCCGGCCAGGAGATCCTGCAAGCGAAGGATTTTGCACAGATGAACGCAGAGGAACTGGCCGAGGCCAAGCGCGCCATGCAAACCTTGGCCCTGCCGGTCGCCAGGGTCAGGACACGGCGCTTTCAATCCGGTCATTCCGGGTCCCGGCTGGATATGCGCCGCACCATGCGCGCCAGTCTGGCGACCGGTGGCGAATGGGTGTCGCCGGTGTTGCGGCGGCGGCGTGAAATGGCGCCGCCGATTGTCGCGCTTTGCGATATTTCCGGCTCGATGAGCCAGTATTCCCGGTTGTTTCTGCATTTTCTCCATGCGCTGGCGGAAAGCCGGAGCCGGGTGCACAGTTTCGTCTTCGGCACCCGACTTACCAATATCAGCCGCGCTTTGGCGCGCAAGGACCCGGACGAGGCTCTGGATGCCTGTGCTGCCCTGGTGGCCGACTGGTCCGGCGGCACCCGTATCGCAACTGCGCTGCATGATTTCAACAAGCACTGGTCGCGCCGGGTTCTGGGGCAGGGCGCCATTGTCCTGCTGATGACCGATGGGCTGGAGCGTGACAGTGATGAGGATCTGGGGTTTGAAATGGAACGACTGCAAAAATCCTGCCGCCAGTTGATTTGGCTCAATCCGCTTCTCAGATATGATGGGTTCGAGGCGCGGGCCAGCGGCGTGCGCGCCATGTTGCCATTTGTCGATCAGTTTCGGGCCGTGCATTCGCTTGATGCAATATCGGATTTGTGTCTGTCTCTGACGCAGCCGGTGACGCGCGTTGCGGATCTATCAGGGTACCGGCGGACACAGGCTGCATAGGAGTCATATTATGAATCGTGATATTCTGCAGACTGCCGAGAGCTGGATTTCACAAGGCCGCCGCATCGCGCTGGCTACAGTGGTGGATACATGGGGATCTGCGCCGCGAGCGGCGGGCAGTCATCTGGTGATTGACGCGGAGGGGAATTTTGAAGGGTCGGTCTCGGGCGGCTGCGTTGAAGGCGAGGTGATTGCGGAAGCGCTGGATGTGATTGAGAGCGGGCAGCCGAAAATGCTGGAATTCGGTGTTGCCGATGAAACCGCGTGGCGGGTCGGTCTGTCCTGCGGCGGCAAAATCCGCATTTTTGTTGATCGGGTGCTGTAGACATGAAAAAGGTTCTGTTGCCGAAACTCAATGCCGCCCGCGCCAACAGGCGCGCTGTCATTCTCGTGCGCCATCTGGGCAGCGGTGAAGGCCGGCTGATTTTTCGTGATACCCTGACTGAGGACGATCCGCTTGCTGATGCTTCGAAAGCCCGGTTTCGGTCCGGTAAATCCGGGCGCGAAACAATTGGCGGGGAAGACTTCTTTCTTAATGTGGAACTGCCGGCACCGCGCATCGTGGTTATCGGTGCAGTGCATATATCTCAGGCGCTGGTGCCAATGGTGCGGGAATGCGGGTTTGATCTGATGATCATCGATCCGCGTACCGCCTTTGCTACAGCGGAGCGGTTTCCTTCGGTCAATCTGCTGGCTGAGTGGCCCCAGGATGTGCTGAATGATGCTCTGGTCGACGGCTACACGGCGCTTGCGGCCGTCACCCATGATCCCAAAATCGACGATTTTGCCCTGGAAATCGCGCTGAAAAACCAGTGTTTCTATATTGGCGCTCTGGGCAGCCGCAAAACCCACAGCGCCCGGCTGGAGCGGTTACGGGCCGGTGGCTTTTCAGACGCTCAACTGGCCCGGATCGATGCGCCGATCGGGCTTGATATCGGGGCAGCCACTCCGGCCGAAATTGCTGTCGCCATTCTGGGACAGATCATCGCCGCATTGCGCAAGGACCGGCCTGTTGAAACTGCTTGATCTTCCGCCAGCCGATGCAACCGGCACCCTGCTGGCCCATTCCCAGGATGGCGAGCTGGACGGCAAGAAAGTGCGTCTGAAAAAAGGCACTCTGCTGTCGGCGCAGGACATTGCCGCCTTGCAGGCGAGGGGCCATGCCAGCATCACAGTGGCGCAACTGGATGCGCAGGACGTTCATGAAGATGAAGCCGCGCTGCGTCTGGCGCGGGCGGTGTGCGGACCGCATATGCGGGTCGATCAGCCCTTTACCGGCCGGGCCAATCTGTTTGCGCAAAAAGCCGGGCTGTTTCTGGCGGACGCTGATCTGGTGGACCGGATCAACCGCTGTGACCCTTCAATGACCCTGGCAACCCTGCCGCCCTATACAGCGGTCGAGGCCGGGCGCATGGTGGCCACGGTGAAAATCATTCCCTTTGCGGTGCCCGGTGCCGTGCTGCAGTCCTGCATCGGGGCCGCCTCTGATGGCGCGCTGTCAGTTGCCGGATTTCGGGCGGCCAGGGTTGGTCTGGTTGCAACCCGTCTGCCGACGCTGCGGGAAAAAATCATGGACAAGACCCGCAAGGTTCTGGCCGGCCGTCTGGAAGCCAGCGGCTCTACTGTGTTCGAGGAAATCCGCACGCCACACGAAACCGCGGCGGTGGCGAATGCCATAAGCCTGCTGGCCGACAAGAACGCTGATCTTATTGTACTGGTCGGCGCATCGGCGATGATTGATGCAGATGACGTGCTGCCACAGGCTTTGCGGCGCGCCGGCGGCACAGTGCTCCATGTCGGCATGCCGGTGGACCCTGGAAACCTGTTGTTTCTGGGCGAGTTGGCAGGTCGGCCCGTGATCGGCGCTCCGGGCTGTGCCCGCTCGCCGGTGGAAAACGGGTTTGACTGGGTGCTGAACCGAATTCTGGCCGGTATACCGGTCAGGGCAGAGGATATTTCGGCGATGGGTGTCGGGGGGCTGCTGATGGAAATCGTCAGCCGGCCGCAGCCCCGTGAACTGGAGCTGAGCCAGTATACTGGATCACCCAGAATCGCCGCGCTGCTGCTCGCCGCAGGCCAGAGCAAGCGCATGGGCGCCAATAACAAGCTGATTGCCGAGCTGGATGGAATGCCGCTGGTACGCCACGTTGCCGAAGCGGTGCGCAACGCGCTTGGTGCCGATCTGACCGTCGTCACCGGGGCGCAACCAGAGCAGATTGAGGCGGCGCTTGAGGGCATCGAAAAGCAGATCGTGTTCAATCCGGAGTTCGACCGGGGCCTGTCGACATCTTTGCGCACCGGCATACAGGCTTTGGCAAGCCGGACATCGCCGCCGGATGGCGTTGTCGTTCTGCTCGGCGACATGCCGCTTATATCGCAGGATGTCATTTTGAAACTGATCGCCGGTTTTGATCCGGCGCAGGGCCGGGAAATCATCGTCCCGACCGATCGCGGTAAACGCGGCAATCCGGTACTCTGGTCAGCGCGGTTTCTGAATGCCCTGTCCGGTATACAGGGCGATACGGGCGGGCGTCATCTGATCGGCGAATTCGCTGAATTCGTCCACGAGGTTGAAATTGGTCCGGCGGCCTCGTTTGATCTGGATACGCCTGAACAGATGCAGCGCGTCGGGGGCCGGTTTCAGGATTAAACGGCTTCATTCGCCGGCCGCATGGCATCCATGCAATCATTGCACGTCTCTTTGCGCTTGCGTGATCTATATAGAAGGTCATGAAAGGAGAGCAAACATGTCTCTTAGAACATCTTTAGCGCGTATTGGATCGGCCTTCCGGCCTGTCGACCGGCAGACCGTGATCCGCAACTATCTCAACGATTCTGTCTCGATCCATGATCTGGAACGGCGTCAGCACGAAATTGAAACCGGAAAATTCAAAACGTTCTGAGGCGCATCTGCGCCTCAGGCCCCCTTGGCATCACACCGGCTACAAGCCGGTCCCCTTGACGCCACACCGGATGGCCGCATCCGAGATCCCCAAACCCAGCCCTGCAGCGGATTTTCAGTCGGAATTCTGGATCCCCGGAACAAGTCCGAGGAAGACGGGTTGGGATGAATTCGCCTTTCCGGTTTGGGCCGCTGGTCTCCAATCGAAATCTCCCGTTATGACGAGAGTGGCGTAAATTCGCCGCTCCGGTTTCCCCAACCTTCCTCCCATCGTCGTCCCCGGACTTGTTCCAGGGATCCAGAAAGACCTGGTCGCTTGACGTTTACCGGGCGTCACGCGATGCCACGTCTCCGCGTGCCGAATTCCCGGAAACGTACAGGGATGACGGATCGGAGTGAATCCGGCTTCCTGTGTTTTGCCCGTCATCTTCGTCTCCCGAGCCTGTCCAGTTGAGTTCATTTTGGAGCTCGAATGTTATGATTTCTCCGGTCTATCAGAGCCGCCGGCAGGCCTTGGGTGTGACCTCGGCAAAAATTGATTGACTCTGCGCATAGCTGTATACACTACTGTCTTCAGATCGTGCAGGCGAAGACAATTGCAGCAGGTTTCAGGAAGGCGAGTGACGATGTTGACCCAAAAAGGTGGCAAGACAATTTACGGTGCAAGCCTTGGAATTTTAATGCTCGAAACACAGTTTCCGCGCATTCCAGGTGACATCGGCAACGCAACGACATGGCCTTTTCCAGTCCAGTATCGCGTTGTGCGGAGTGCGACGCCTGAACTGGTCGTGCGCAATGACGCCCGCCTGCTGGTTGACAAATTCATCGATGCTGCCAGGGACCTTGTTGCAAGCGGTTGCGATGGAATCACCACCAATTGCGGGTTCCTGTCGATTGTACAAGATCAATTGGCAGAAGCTGTAGCGGTACCGGTTGCCACCTCTTCGCTGATGCAGATGCAGATGGTGCAAGCGATGCTGCCAGCAGGCAAACGCGCAGGCATTCTGACCATTTCGAAAGAAACGCTGACGGCAGCACATTTGACGGCAGCCAATGTGCCTTTGGATACGCCCATCGTCGGCACCGAAAATGGCCGGGTGTTTACGCGCGACATCCTTGGAGACGCGGCTGAAATTGATTTCGAGGCTTGCCGGCAGGACATGTGTGACGCCGCAAGGCAATTGGTGACGGAACACGCGGACTTAGGTGCCATCATTCTGGAATGCACCAACATGACACCTTATGCGGCAGAGGTTCGCAAGCTGACCGGATTGCCGGTGTTCTCGATTTACAGCTTTATTCATTGGTTTCAGCAAGCCCTGGTCCCGGATCGGTTTTCCGTGCATCTGGACGACCCTTTGCTCGGCCTTGCCGGCAGACCCGCAAATCCGGTCAAATGATTTGATCTGACGATGAAACGCACTAGGCGCCGGGAACGTAGAGCTGAGAATATGCCATGCGGACCAGTTCCACCGTCTGCTCGCTGCGACGTTCTATATGATCTCTCATAGCTGTAATCGCGCGATCCGTGTCGCGAGCCTTGACCGCACTAAGAATAACGCGATGGGCGGACAGCGACGTTTCATCATCTGCTGAAATCCCCCTTCGGTCACGCAACTGGCGAAGGTTGATGATCCTGACATACCGGATCCGTTCGTTGATATTGCTCAGGAATTTCAGGAGTTCCTGGTTGCCTGAAAGCGCAGCGAGCTTCATGTGGAACTCCTCGTCCATTCTCAAAAGCTCATTCAGATCGGTACAAACCGCATATGATTTTTCGACCTCGTCCAGATATGTGACGACATGGTGGATCTCGTTGTCGCTCGCTGTTTCGATGGTCCGGATTACCGCTTCGGTTTCAAGGGCGCACCGCAACTGATAGAGCTCCAGAATTTTTTCAGGACTCAGCGGCCTGCAGAAAAAACCCTTGCCCAGAACGAATGTCAGGAAACCTTCTGCCACCAGACGGTTGAGCGCCTCGCGAAGTGGCGTGCGGCTGACCATCAGCGTGCTCGTCAGCGCTGTCTCGTTCAAACGCTCGCCAGGTTTGAATTCGAAGTCCGTGGCCTTCTGGCGAAGTGTCAAATAGGCCCGGTCGACGCTGCTCTCTGACTTGCTCATTCGTTCCTCAATGCTCCTGTTTCAAGCATTGTTATCCAAAAAAACAGCATAAGGAAACATTTGTCTTTAACTCTGCATACAGTTCTGTATATATATTGGCATGCGGATTATCTGGCTGAACCATTTTGTGGATTGGGCGCACCATGTCAAAACCTGACCCTCAACATGTGGTCGTTGTCGGCGCCGGCATTGTCGGCGTGTCGGCGGCGATCTGGTTGTTGCGGAAGGGCGTTGACGTCACCATTGTCGATGCCCAGGCACCAGGCAGCGAAAAAGCCGCATCTTTCGGAAATGCCGGAATCCTTGCGGCATGTTCAGTGGCTCCGGTGACAGCTCCGGGAATGGTCAGAAAAAGCCCGAAGATGCTGCTCGACCCCAACTTCCCGCTGTTCTTGCGCTGGTCCTATCTGCCACGTCTTGCACCATGGCTGTTGAAATACCTTTCAAATGCCAACGACAACGACACCCGTCGGATCGCGCGCGGGATCGCGCCAATTACGTATGACTCCATGGAACAGCACCGAGCCCTGACAAAGGGAACAGCTGCGGCGCAATGGTTGACGTCTTCTGATTACAGTTTTGTCTACCCAAATCGGGCGGCATTCGAGGCGGATCAGTACACCTGGATGTTGCGGAAATCCGCAGGATTTGAACCGGAATTGATCGAAGGATCTGCTGTTCGGGAATTTGAGCCCAACCTTTCCCCGGACCTGAAGCTTTTGGCCGTCATGCGGGATCACGGCTATATCCGGGACCCGGGTTCATACATCGCCGCACTGGCGCGCGCGGCGGAAGATCTCGGCGCAAAGTTCCTCAAGGCCGATGTGTCCGATTTTACGTTTGAAGATGGCCGTGTCAGCGCGGTGGTCACCAGGGACGAAACGCTGAGCTGTTCCCACGTGATCCTCGCGGCCGGTGTCTGGTCGGGGGCTTTGGCAAAAAAGCTTGGCCTCTCGGTGCCTCTGGAAACCGAGCGGGGCTATCACATCGAGTTCAGCGCGCCGGTCAACGGGCCGCGCACACCGCTGATGCTGACGACCGGAAAATTCGTCGCCACTCCCATGGAAAACGGTCTGCGGTGTGCCGGGATCGTCGAATTCGGCGGCCTGCAGGCCGGTTCGTCGAAGGCACCACTGGCGCTGTTGCGACGCAAAGTGAAAGAGAGCTTTCCTGCCTTTTCATTTGAGGGCGAGAAACCATGGCTCGGTCACCGACCCGCGCCATCCGACAGCTTGCCGTTGATCGGCGAAATCAACAACACAGGTATAATTGCGGGCTTTGGTCATCACCATATCGGTTTGACCGCCGGCCCCAAAACCGGTCGAATTCTGGCCGGTATTGTCACTGGGCAATGGGAGAATATCGATCTGGCCGCTTATGACCCAATGCGGTTCCAGACCCATTTCCAGAACCGAATTCCTGCACGCAGGGATAACCACCAAGCTAAAAAGGGAGCCTGAAAAATGTCAAAAACCACCATAACGGTGGCGACCAGTTTTGCTGTCGCCGCCATGTCCGCCTCGGATGCGCGACAGTATGGCGATGAGCTTCTCGATTGCCAATCCCGACTTTGACGCAGACCTTAATGACATTGCGGCAATGTGGGAAGACGGTGTTCGAATCTTCAAGTTCAAGACCGGATTTGCCGGGCACCGCTTTGACCTGATGCGGTGTGCAAAACTGCGCAAAATCTATGGTGACGAGGTCGACATTCGCATCGACTACAATCAGGGTTTGCCAGCCTATGACGCTGTGCGGTGCATCCGCGATATCGAGGCGTTTCGCCCTACCTTCATTGAGCAACCTGTGAAGATGCATGAGCGCGAGGCGCTGGCACATATTACCCATGTCATCGATACGCCGATTATGGCCGACGAAAGCGTTTTTGACCCGAAAGGCGCATTGTATGGCGTGCAAAATCGCATCGCCGACATCTTTTCGCTGAAAATAATGAAATCAGGCGGAATTCGCCGGGCGCTGGAGGTTGCTGCGATTGCCCGTGCTGGCGGGATCGAGGTTTATGGCGGGTGCATGTTCGAGACCGGATTGGCCCACGCCGCAGGGGCGCATCTCATGGCTGCTGTTCCCGATTTGCTGCTGCAATGCGAATTCTACATGGCGAATTATTATGCGCAGGAGGATATTCTGACGCAGCCTTTCCCTGTCAGGAACGGACGGGTGCATGTGCCCACCGGACCTGGCCTGGGCGTCGAGGTTGATCCGGCCATGCTGGCGAAATACGCCGTGGAAGATCCGCTGCTCTAGCAGCTGCACTAAAGTAAACTCAAAAATTTCTGCATGCAGTTCTGCATGCAAGTGAAGTGTTTCGGAAAGGGACCGTAAAGTGAGCAATTCAGAATCCAAACGGATGAACGGGGCGCAGATCATTCTGAAAATGCTGGAGCTGCATGGCGTCAAGCATGTGTTCGGGCTGCCGGGCGAGACGACAATCGGCTGGTACAAGGAGTGGCGCAAACACAGTGACATTGAATTTGTTCTGACCCGTGACGAGAGGACCGCGTCTTATGCGGCCGAGGCTTATGCCAAGATCACGGGCCGTCCCTCTGTGCTCGAGGCCCCAAGCCCAGGCGTGACGCATTGCACACCGGGAATGGCCGAAGCTTATCTCAGTTCGGTTCCGATCATCTATTTCAGCTCGGACATTCCAATCAACCAGGACAAGAAGCATGGTCTGACTGGCATTGATCAGACGAAATTGTATGACAGTATTTCAAAGGAATCCTTCGTCCTGACGAATGCAAAGGAAATTCCGTTTCTGATGCGCCGCGCGTTCCGCGTGGCAACGTCCGGGCGTCCGGCGCCAGTCCATATCCGGGTCCCCATCAACATCTATGGTGAAGAAGCGGAGATAAACGATCTGTATGCGGAACCCGAATACAGTGCATATCCCGCGCATCGCCCGGTTGCGGATCACAGCAAGATCCGCGCTGCCATTGAGGTTCTCCTGAAGGCGAAGAAACCGGTGATTGTTTGCGGGCAAGGGGGCCTTATTTCAAAGGCTTCCGATATTATACTCGAACTTGCCGAACTGCTTCAGATTCCGGTTGGCACGACCACGCCGGGCAAAGGCACCATTGCCGAAAATCATCCTCTTGCGCTGCGTGTCATCGGCGGCCGCGGCGGTATGGAATATTCCAACCAGTATGTCTTCGATGCGGATACCATTTTCTTTGTCGGCTCCAACACGGACAGCGCGGCGACGGATCACTGGAGCCTTTATGGAGATCCCAATTCCAAGACCTTCCTGCACCTGGATATTGCCGAAGCTCATGTTGGCAACAACTTCCCGCTCAAGGTCGGGATGGTTGGAGACGCCCGCGCCAGCCTGGAATACATGGTCGAACTGATCAAGGCCGAGCACCCTAATTTGAAAAGACCGCCGGTTGACCTCAATCCGGTCAAGAAAACCGCTCTCGACAGAGTGTTCAACTCCAATATCCCCATGCCCGAGGGAACGATTTCTCCTGTCAAGCTGTCTCAGGCACTGGACAAAATCCTGCCAGCGAATGCCATCGTCACCTCCGAACCTGGCGTAAGCGCCATTTACCCGTCTGCGCTTCTGACAATCAAAGAGCCCGGCCGGCGCTATATCACCAACTATTCCATGGGTGCGTTGGGATACTCCGTTCCCGCTGCCATCGGAGCCTCCTATGCCTCTGATGGCCCGGTTATTTCGTTCACAGGTGACGGTTCGTTCGGTTTTGTCATTGGCGACATGGAAACCATCAAACGCAGCAACAAGAATGTCACCATCATCCTGACGCGCAATGACACATTTGGCTGGATTCGCGGTGAAGCCATCCTGCTGGATGATGTGGACGAACCCTGGTCAACAGATTTTGGCAGCGTTGACTACGTGAAGGTCGCAGAAGCCTTTGGTTTCAAGACCGCGCGGATTACAACTGAAGATGAAATCGAAGCGGTTTTGTCCGAAGCAATTCAAAATCCAGGCGCAAATTTCATCGAAATCATGGTGCCGTCTCAGGACAAGATTGTACCCTTTGTGCCGTCATGGGTGAGAGCTGCCAAGGCAAAAAACCTGCCATATTTTTACTGATGCGGGGATCCAGCAACCAGCGGGCACTACAGCAGGTTCATCGCCTTGAAACTGGCATGGCCGTGTTTGCCGATGATGATGTGATCGTGCAGCAGAATGTTGAGCGGGGTCAGGATCTCCGCAATTCTGCCGGTCATATCGATATCGGCCTGTGAGGGGGCCGGGTCGCCCGAGGGGTGATTGTGCACCAGAATCAGCGCTGTGGCGGACAGCTCCAGCGCACGTTTTACCACTTCCCTTGGATAGACCGGCGTGTGATCCACCGTGCCCTGCTGCTGCACCTCATCGGCGATCAGCCGGTTTTTGCGGTCGAGAAACAGCACGCGGAACTGTTCGCGTTCCTCATAGGCCATGGTGGTGCGGCAGTAATCCAGCACCGAATTCCACGATGACAGCAACGGTTTTTGCTGCAATTCATGCTTGCCGAGCCGCGCCGCCAGTGCCTGAAACAGTTTCAGCTCGCTGGCAACGCTCTGTCCGATGCCGTCAATTTCAGTGAGGCGTTTTGCTGATGCGCCGAACACGCCGCTGAGCGAGCCGAACCGTGTCAGCAGAGCTTTGGCAACTGGTTTGGTGTCGCGCCGGGGCAGGGCGCGAAACAGCAGCAATTCGAGAATTTCATAATCCGCCAGTGCCTCCGGCCCGGCCTCGCGAAAGCGCGCACGCAGGCGGTCGCGATGCCCGGCATAATGCGGCTTCCCGGCTTGTTTGCGGGTCGTGTCCCCGGATATATCCTGATGCTCCGACGGCTCTGTCATGCCGTCACTGTGCTATGCAAATACCGGTTTGTGAAGGCCCGAAGGCGAGGTTGTGAAAATCTCACAGCCGCTTTCCGTAATGCCGACACTGTGCTCGAACTGGGCACTGAGAGAGCGATCGCGGGTAACGGCAGTCCAGCCATCGGACAGGACTTTGACATGGGGGCGGCCAAGATTGATCATCGGCTCGATGGTGAACAGCATGCCGGGCCGCAATTCAACGCCTTCGCCGGGCCGGCCATAATGCAGAATATTCGGCTCGTCATGGAACAACTGCCCCAGGCCATGGCCGCAAAAATCGCGCACAACCGAACAGCGCTGGCCCTCGGCATAGGCCTGAATGGCGTGGCCGATATCGCCGGTGGTGTTGCCGGGCAGAGCAGCGGAAATGCCGCGCATCAATGATTCATAGGTCACATCGATCAGCCGTTCGGCGGCACGCTTGGAGTTTCCGGCAACATACATGCGGCTGGAATCGCCGTGCCAGCCATCGACAATCAGCGTTACATCGATGTTGAGAATATCACCGTCTTTCAGCGCCTTGCCGCCGGGAATGCCGTGACAGACCACATGGTTGAGCGAGATACAGCTGGAATGAGTATAGCCGCGATAGTTCAGCGTTGCCGCAATGGAGCCATTATCCAGCGCAAACTGGAAAATGAAATCATCCAGCTCCTGGGTGGTGACACCGGGCTTGACCAACTCGCCGACACGGTCAAGGCATTGCGCGGTCAACTGGCCGGCGGCGCGCATCCCGGCAAATCCGCTTTCATCATAAAGCCGGATCTGGCCGCTTTTGCGCAGCGGCACTTCATTGGCATCTACATAGATCGTCATCGTCTCGCTCTGCTTTCAGGCTGGTCTGCTGTTAGCTGTTCCATGGCATAAAATTCGCGACGCTGCAAAATTGCAGGTCAATGGAAACATGCCAAAAATGTATATGATGGCGGCGCAATTCAAGCCTCGGGCACATCCACCGGCACCTGCCGGTAGGCTTCGATGCTGTCCGGGGTAAGTCTGCAGACATAGGCCAAAGCTTCGACGCCAGCCCGGTGCGCGCTGGCTAAGGCGGCAGCATAGGCCGGGTCGATCTCGCCGGCAAAGCGCAGCCGGTCGCCATCATCGCGCTGGATCAGATAGAGCATCACCGCGCGGTGCCCTTCTGCCGCCATATCGGCGAGTTCGGCCAGATGTTTGGTTCCGCGCGCGGTGACCGAATCGGGAAATTCATAAAGCCGCTTCGTGCGCAGCATGTGGACATTCTTGACTTCGACATAACAGTTGGCTCGGGCGCTGCCGGACAGCAGAATATCGATGCGGCTGTTCTTTCCGTATCTGACTTCCCGTTTCAAGGTGTCATAGCCCTGCAATTCGCTGATCGTGCCATTATGAATGGCCTCTTCCACCAGGGCGTTCGGCCGCGCCGTGTTGATGCCGACAATCGTATTGTCAGCCTCGGTCAGCTCCCAGGAATAGGCCAGCTTGCGCTTTGGATTATCGGATTTCGACAGCCACACCTTTTGTCCCGGCTGTTTGAGCCCAAGCATCGCCCCCGGATTGGCGCAATGGGCGGTGATCTCGGTGCCGTCCGGCAGCCTTATATCGGCGAGGAAGCGTTTGTAACGCCGGATCAGAATGCCTTCTGTCAGCGGGCTGTCAAATTTCATACTTAGCAAAACCTTGTCCGAATTTCCTCTGTGAGATAGACAGCGCCAGCACATATTGTCAAAGCCGCAGCAAAACAGGTACCCCATGGCCGAAGGCGAGATTTCCACTGCAGCAGTTCTGGTGATTGGCGACGAAATTCTGTCGGGCCGCACCAAGGACCGTAATATCGGCTATATCGCCGACCGGCTGACAGACGCCGGGATTGATCTGAAGGAAGTGCGCATTGTCAGCGATGTGCGGGCCGACATTGTCGACGCGCTCAATGCGTTGCGCGCGCGCTATACCTATGTTTTTACCACCGGCGGCATCGGCCCGACCCATGATGACATCACCGCCGACAGTGTCGCCGCCGCTTTCGATGTGCCGATTGATGTCGATGAGCGCGCTGTCAAAACCATGCTGGAGCGCTATGAAAAGGCCGATCTGACCGAAGCCCGGCTGCGCATGGCGCGGATTCCGCAAGGCGCGGAGCTGATTGCCAATCCGGTGTCCAAGGCACCGGGTTTCCATATCGGCAATGTGTTCGTCATGGCCGGTGTGCCGGCGATCATGCAGGCGATGATGGATGATGTGGTACCGCACCTCAAAGGTGGCCAGACCATGCATTTGCAGAGCATTGAGGCAGGCATGGGCGAGGGCGCGGTGGCGCAGCCGCTTTCAGCGCTGCAGGATGCCTTCCCGGATGTCTCGATCGGCAGTTACCCCTATCAGCGCGACGGCAAATTTCACACCAGCCTTGTGCTGCGCAGCCGCGATACGGTGCGCCTCGACGAGGCGGCACGCCAGCTTCACACCATTCTTGCCGATATCCGCAACGGCAAACCCGACTAAAGGACCAGACTATGAGCAGCCCGCATTCCGACAAGGCCTTCCCGGTTTCCTGGGACCAGTTTCACCGCGATGCCCGCGCCCTGGCGTGGCGGCTGGCGGCCAAGGGGGAGTGGAAAGCCATTGTCTGCATCACCCGTGGCGGCCTGGTGCCGGCGGCGATCATCTGCCGCGAGCTGGATATCAGGATGATCGAAACCGTCTGCGTTGCCTCCTATCACGACTACAGGAACCAGTCGGATCTGCAGGTGCTGAAAGGCGTTTCCCAAACGGTGATCGATCTGGAGGCGGGCGATGGCTCAAGCGTTCTGGTGATCGACGATCTGACCGATACCGGCAAAACGGCGCAGGTGGTGCGCGGCATGCTGCCCAAGGCGCATTTCGCCACCGTCTATGCCAAGCCCGCCGGACGTCCGCTGATCGATACCTTTGTTACCGAGGTTTCGCAGGACACCTGGATCTATTTCCCCTGGGACATGGGCTATACTTTCCAGCCGCCGATTGCCACAGGGCCGGTTGGATAATGGGGTTCAACCTAAGACTCTTGAATTGCAGCGTCAGCCGGTTTACGGCTTGCGCCATGCGGGCGTGATGGAATGGTAGACATACCGGACTTAAAATCCGGAGGCCCTAGGCCGTGGGGGTTCGACTCCCCCCGCCCGCACCATCGAAATATATAGATGATACTTATAAAACAGTGCTTTAAGTATAATTATTAAATCGGCATCCCCCAATTTGTCACATCGTGCAGCATTTTGTTTCCCAGATGACCGCAGTACGAAAGATTTGGACTTTTGGTTTTGGTTGGCCCAATGGGACGCCTAGCCCAATTTTGCCCTTGGTATGAGGCCTGGCGATAGGCTGCTCAGTCGAGTTACTGGCTGTTGCCAAGGAGCCTATCTCTTGCTTCGGTAATCTGGGCCGCAAGGGCGGCTGAACCACCTATGTCAGGATGAACCCGCTTGATGAGTCGGTGATATGCCTTTCGAATATCCTCTTCACTGCATCCCGCCTCAAGACCCAGCAACTGGTACGCTTCATCCCGGCTCAACTGTCTCGAAAGCGGCGATTTCTCCTCGCCGTGAGCTGCGTTCTCGTCCTCTTGATCGCGCCAGTCCGGATGGGCGCTGTCAAGGAAAGTTTCGAAAAGCTTTACCGATTCCTCATCTATCTGAATTTCGGCGTGATACTTTAGCAGTTCGTGCAGCGCGAGATTTGACAGGATATGACCTTGGCGTGTCCCGGTTATTATCCGTCCGTCAATAGTTCCGGTCTCGTGGTCGAGGGTCATTTCCAGATGTGCTGAACGCACCTTGGATGTTTGCGTCGTCGATCCTCTGGGCTTTCCTCCATTGTTCCGCAAAAGCAATACAGTGCCAAGGATCATCAGTGGAATTGCAACCGTGACCGCGCGGAAAAATAACAGCAAGATACCGGCTGCGATCAGCACAGCACCCAGTGAATTCTGAGCTTTTGTGCGAAAAATTGAGCGCAGAACGCTGCGAACAGCCCAAAGAGCAATTGCAAAACTGACAGCACTTGCGACGACAATCAGTATCGGTTGCATCAGCGCATATCCGCAAGTAACCGCCTCGCCGTCGCGTTGTCGGCCGCTTCCAGTGCCTTTCGACCGCCTGCCGCATACGTAGCTACAGCAACGAGCAGCGCCTTCAATTCCGCGGCCGAGTTTCTGTCAAATGGCAAATAGGCGCCGCCTGTCAACCGCGCGATCTCGCGAAATGCAGTTTCAGCATGCTTGTCCCGGCCATCGTGGAATACAAACGCCTTGACGCCGCGCAGGCCCAGTTCACCGGCGAGTTTGCACAATTCATCAATGTTTTCTTCCATTGAATCCCCGACGTAGACCAAAGCCGCCAAAGGTTGTTTCTCGGATTCCCGCTTGGCATGCGAAAGGACTCTTGCGATTTGCGTCAGCCCGCCCCTGCATTCGATTTTTTCCATCAGAACGCGTAGGCTTTCTGCGTTGTTTACCCAGCGAGACGTCCGGGATTCCCGCAGGCCGCGGAAGTAAACCAACTTCACCGAGAGGTCGCCCACGGATGCAGCAGCCGAGAACATCTCACCTTGAAGAGCACAAGCCATGTCCCATGTCGGCTGTCGGCTCATGGTCGCATCAAGGGCAAACATCATCCGCCCACGTGCGGCATCCGGCACCGGCGCAAGCTGTTTGGCCCGCTTCAAAAATGCATCAATTTCTGATCCGCTTGATTTCGGGCGAGCCGAAAGATCGGATTTGCCTTGTCGTAAAAGTTCGGTCTTTTTCATAGCGATACGATACTTTCATTGAGAGAGACGGGCGCTGTCATCGGAAATCAGCCGAACCATTCGCACGATTTAAATCGACGCCGCGTAAGGTAGCAAGCCCCGTCCGACCGGCCATCTGTCTTGATTTTGGCGCAGTCTGCACTTTAGCGGCAACATGAACGTTCCTGAAATCTGAATTTTTCAACCGACATTCCCCAAGCGGAATGCCTTTTCCTGCATCTTGTTGCTGTTTTGTGCCCCAATTAAGTCTATTGGACCCGCTTCGCCGTGATACGGGCATCTGACGCGCGCCCTCAACGCGAATTCTGGTCTCAAAGGCGGGATTGATCGGGGTTTGGGTCTGATCAGGGCCCGTTTGGGCGAAACTGGCCTGTCGCTTTTGTTCAGATTTCATCGCTAACGCGGTCGTGCGGCAGCAGGGCTGCGAGCGAGGCGAGGGCGGTGAAACAGGCCGAATAGGCCGACAGGGGGTCATCGGGCAAGTGACGGGTACTCTGAAAGCCACAGCAGCGTTGAGATGGACTGTCCAAGGATTGCGGACCCGGCGATCTCAACGGCAAACTCTGTTTGCAGCATCAGCTGGTCATTACGAAGCTTTGGATTTACCGTTCCGGGATCAGGCCTTTTGGCGCAAAGCGCAGGGCGAGTATCAATATAAGGCCCATGAGAACGGGACGAAGATGAGGTGCTGCTTCAACAAGCCTGCCACGCATGGGACTGTCTTCTGCAAACAGGCCGGACAAACCATCCATCAGGGCAAAGCCTGCGGATTCGGACTGAACCCAGACGAACCAGATGAGGAAGCCACCGAGGACCGACCCCATATTGTTTCCCGATCCGCCAACAATCACCATCACCCAGATGAGGAAAGTGAAGCGCAGTGGCAGATAGGAACCGGGCGTAAACTGGCCATCGAGCGTAACCAGCATCGCCCCTGCAATACCGCAAATGGCTGAGCCAAGAATAAAGACCTGCAAGTGCTGAAAGGCGTTTCCCAGGCGGTGATCGATCTGGAGGCGGGCGATGGCTCAAGCGTTCTGGTGATTGACGATCTGACCGATACGGGCAAGACGGCGCAGGTGGTGCGCGGCATGCTGCCCAAGGCGCATTTCGCCACCGTCTATGCAAAGCCCGCCGGGCGGCCTCTGGTCGATACCTTTGTCACCGAGGTCTCGCAGGGCACCTGGATCTATTTCCCCTGGGACATGGGCTATTCTTTCCAGCCGCCGATTGCCACAGGGCCGGTTGGATAGATCCGAGACTCCTGAATTGCTGCGTCAGCCGGTTTACGGCTTGCGCCATGCGGGCGTGATGGAATGGTAGACATACCGGACTTAAAATCCGGAGGCCCCAGGCCGTGGGGGTTCGACTCCCCCCGCCCGCACCAGATTCGACCTCCCGGCAGTTTGCTGCGCGCATGGCTCCGATGGGGCGGCGCATAAGCGCAGGACGCTTGGTCGAGCGCCCCGGCTGAAATTTGAATCCGGGCCTCTCAACTGCGCCAGTTCTCTCCTTTTGAACCACCCAAACCCTCGTGTCCGGCGACGCTTTTTCCACGGCTCCAGCTACGGCGGCGGATGGTTCAATCTGGCTTCATTTTGGCAGTGGTTTCTCCTCCCAATGAGCAAGAAATGGACCAAATGGAGGTGCAGTCTGCCTTCATTTTGGCAGTGGTCTCTCCTGATGTGAGCATAAAAGACTGATAAACAGAAGCTTTTTCACAGTTATCGCTGTAAAATCCGATTGAAAATCTTAAAAATAGCCCTTGACGCTCTACTTTTTCACCCTCCAGGTCCACTGTTCTTTGTCAACGCCGAGCCACCGAACAGTACAGTAGTGATGTCCTTCAATTCGGGCGTGACGGTCGGTTCCACATTCCGGCTGGAGCTTAACAAGTCTCGAATTCGCTTGGCTCGTTTGATCTGTTTTTTCTCTCTCTTATTGTAATATTTGATGATCTCGTGAGGTTTGAGTTCCTTGTGCCCCACGGTCTCGAGATGACGAATGGTCTTTTTATCTATTTGAGTCAGTTTCAGGCCGTGAACACTGCATTCGGAGCGATCTTGCCCGTTGTTGGCGTCGATCTCCCAGGTCAGATAAAGACCCTCGCGCTGTACCAGATCGGCAATTGCTTTTGAGACAGCATTTTTCAGTTTGCGGTCATAGCGCATCAGATGCCGTGTTTCATTGATCCGTTGCGTCAGATCAATAGGGATGTCCGGTTTCAGAAAGTTGAAATGGGCAATATTGTTGCGGATATTTCTTGTTTCTCTATCGCAAGGGAAATAGGTCAAGAGTTCTTCCCGAAAATTCGCCTTGAGACGACGCGTCGCAACTCTGCCTTGGGAAAAGCCGTCAATCGCCCGTGCGTTATCCCCATCTGTCAGAATTTCCCCAAATGTTTGTTGTTTTTCCTCCAGCATGGCCAGGGTGATAAAATAAAGGTCCCGCTCCCAGGTCCCGGCAAAATCCACCAGCCGTCCTGACACTCGCATCAGGATGGCGTGAGCCCTGGTGAAATTTGTCAGGCGGACACTGGCGGCACAGCGGCGATGCGCAGCAATCTTCCTGACAAGATCCAGATAAAGCTCCACCTCATCACTGGAAAGTGAGCCATTTCCGGTGGCCTTCTCATGCAGGTCTTCGCGCTGTTTCTGTTGTTCTGCAATCGTCGAGAGACCCTGCGCAGTCAACTTTTCTGCTTCCAGAAATGCTTTCACATCCGCGTTGCAGATTTTATGCTTCCGGAAAACCGGTTGCAGCACTGTCATGTCGCCGAAACGGAGAATTTCACGCAGGCCCCGCCGGGTGGATTGCATCGCTGCATCGTCCGCACCGAACATAACGTCAAAATCATCGGTATTTTCAAACAACGCCCGGACATCGTCCGTCTTGAGCAGGGTTTTCGCGCCGTCCATCTTGTCGCTCTGCATGTCGATACACAGCGAAAGCAGATAGCGCATTCTGTCTTCATCTGTCGTCGCAGCCTTGGTCCTGTTTGCCACAGGCGCTTTGCTGGCACTGGACAGCATATGCCATTTGCGGAACTGCTGCATCAGCAGGGACAGATCATCGACCGGTATCAGATGCAGCAGAAAGTAGAAGACCGGCTCCCAGGGCTGAAAATCGCTCTGCATTTCGCCTGGCACCGGCAGCTCTGAAAGCGGGCGGTCCGGAAGCGGTGTCTGCGGCTCGATTGCGGTGACCCAGCCCAGGCCTTCATCGCTGAGATAGCCGAGAAACAGGGAGCAGATGAGTTCGCGCTGGAAATTGACGATATATTCCGATTTTTGCCGAGCGGCTTCCGGGTCCGGATTGTAGCCTTTCTGGACCCGCATAACAGTCGCCATTTCCGCATCGAGACGGTCAAAATAGCTGGCGATGCCATCCCCGTTCGGACGCGGCAAACCGCCTGCCTTGGATTCGATCAGATCCTTGTGAACCCGGCTGGCATTGGCCTTTCTGGCCCGCGCGGCACCGCGCTTTAATATCTCCTTGATGCAGGCATCAATCCGCTTTGCAGTGGCAGTCTGAAGATGGCGCCGGAACGGCCCTTCAAACAGATATTTCAATGTCGCGTAGCGGCACAGCGTCGCCGGATCTTCCAGCGCTCTTGCGTTGGGCTTTGGCGGCAGTGCCAGATCCCGGAACTGCCCGCACTGGATGAATTTGCCCGTCCTGCCCAGATTCTCCATGTGCCCCAACACATTATGGAACTTCGGCAGCACGATATCGGTGTCAGTCTCCTGGTTGAGTTGCGACCAGATTTTGCTCATCTGCTGTGGCCCGGCAAAGCAGTGCAGATGCACAGCTTCCAGATTGTCGATCAGTCTGCGTGCGCGGTTGCGGACATCATTGTTCAACACTTTGCGGAAAATCTCTGCGATCTGGTCCGGCATATTTTCGGAAGGATCGCCATCTTTGCTACCGCTCGCGATCAATTGATTTTTCAGAACATCGACGAAGCCCTGCCGGGTGCTGAAATGAAAAGTGCCATGGCGGCATTGTGCGAAGGACCGCATCGTCTGCTCCAGCAGCTCTGCCAGTTGATCGGGGTTACTCTGCGGCTGCGGGAAGCTGTCGGCCGCCCGGCCGAAAATCAGGCGGAATTTTGCAAAAGTGTGACGGGAATCGAAATAGGGAACTTTCCGGCCGCCGCGCTCGTTTCGAAGACTTTCTATGGAGGATTGGTCGGTGATATCTTTGATATAATCCGGGGCCTTTGCCAGCGAGCGCAAGGTGCGCGCGCCTTGCGAAATGGCCGACCGCCAGACCCGGACAAAGGCCTCGGAACGTTTGATCTCCGCCTGTCCGGCGCTGCTTTTCCAGTAGTTCAGCCGGCCGGGGTCAACCCTGCCGGCACCGCCCCGGTAATTGCAATAATATAGCAGGCGGCCCTTGCGTATCATCCGGTTGGTGTTGCTGTTGTCGTGTCGCTGCTTCAGTAACGCGAACAGCTGTTTCGTTGTCTGCGGCAAGGCCGCTGACAGAAGTTGACGACGCGATCCGGCGTTCTTGCGAATTCTGGCGCTCTCGCTGTCCTTGGGAATTTGAGTGCCCTTCAAGCTCATCTTGATCTTGCGCTTGTAAAACGCCTGCACTGCGCGGTGAAGCGCCAGCAAACCGGCATTACCTTTCTGCGCTTCCAGTTCAAGGCGCGGCGGCGGGCGGTGGCCATCACCGAAAATGCTGGCATATCCGTCAAACAGAATTATCCCGGCATCCCGCGGCTTCAACCTCGCCGGGCGTTTGTTTGCCCTGCGATCCTCGCGTTCCGCCTCTTTTGCCGCCTTGATAATGGCTTCGGCTGGCCGAAATTTGCAGAGATAGCGCTCTTCATCCTCTGCGCTCCAGTCAACGCTGCGTGTGCCGGTTGCGTCGAGCGGCAGGCTTTTTTCAATGGAATCCGCCTGATAGGCGATCAGGCCCTGGTTACGTGCTCCGCCGGCCTCATTGTCCCACCGCGCGGCATGCTCGAACAAGTGACGGTCAATGGCCGCAGCGCAGCCGCTATGATCAGGCAGGCCCTTATCATCAACCGGCATCAGCGTTTCGTACCAGTTTCCCTTTACGTTTTCATGCTCTCGAGGTTTGGCGAAATTTAGCTTTTTGGATCGCCCGCCGCGCTCTGATTGATATTCCGCATAGGGATGCAGCCGTTCGCGCCACCTGTTGAGAAATTCATCAGCGTTGTTTCCGGCTTGCCCGATACGCTGCCTGACAAGGGGCCAGCACGCATTTCCGAGCCCGTCGCGCAGATCAAAAAGCTTTTTGGTGGCCGGGCCGTTGCCGGGCTTGCGGTAGATTTTATCAATGGTGGATATGAAGGCTGCGATCAGCGCGCGGGGATCGCGATTGAGAAAATCGGCATATTCATAGCCATCTGCAGAGGGATAGGTTTTCGATCTGGGATTGAGTTTTCGTTTCTGTGCCGGATAGTCCGTAAAACTTCTGCCGAATGAATTTGATTTCATCTCAGTTCAACCTGGCTCGTCCATCAATCGTTCCTACCACAACAGGTTGTTGTGAGGAAGGCCGGTTTCCTTCTGAAAGTTGCAGTAATCCAGCCCTGAAACGGCACTGGAAAAACGAGGCGCAGGCGGATCATGATGCGGTTCCTTCTAGGCGGGCGATGCGGCGCAGCAGGATGATCTGGCACAGGGCGGCAATGAGGGCGGCGATGAACACCGCCTCAATCGATATCAGCGAGATCAGGCCGGCACCGGCCAGCGGCAGCAGTGCTGCAGGTGAGGCGAGGGCGTTGAAATAGGCCGAATAGGCCGGTCGCCGGTCATCGGGCGAGATTTCCATCAGATAGCCGAGATAGCCGATGGTGACACCATTCATCATCGCTCCGATGACGAAAAACAGCGCGGCAAAGCCGAACAGTCCGGCCCCGGCGGGCAACAGCGCCAGAACCGCCAGCGGCGGTGCCATCCTTGTGATTGCAACGGCCTGCAAAAGCCGTAATTTGCCCGCCCGGTCGCCGATCCGGCCCCATAGCGGGTTCGATGCCAGTGCGCCGATGGTCTGCGCCCCCAGCAGCACGCCGACATCGCTGGTGGCAACGCCATTCTGCCCGGCTGCAACGATATAGAAGGGCAGGGCCATCAGCGTTGCGCCGCCGAGCCATTGCGAGCCGAGAAACAGCCGGAAGCGGCCATCCTGCCGCAAAGTGTCAAACCCGCCGCGCAGAAAGCTTGCCATGGGCTGGCGCTGCGCTGCCGGTGGCACGCTGAGCGGCGGTTCCCCGGCTGACACGAACAAAGATGAGGAGGCCAGCATCAGCACCGAGGCAAGTGCAAACACTGCGGCATAGGCCAGCAGAACCGGCATCACATCCAGCGCCCAACCGATGAACAGTGCGACGAGCAGAGCAATCAGCCCGCCGCCGAAAAACCGCCAGGCCAGCATGGTGCTGCGCGATTGCGACGGGATCGAACGCCCGACAATATCGTTGTAAGGCACGGCGACAACGCCGCTGACGAAGGCATACAATGTCCATAGCAGCAGAAAACCGGCGGCCAGCGGCACGGGCTGCCAGCCGGATTGCAACAAGTCAGATTTCACTAAGTCCGGCCCCCACCACAACAGCAGGGCAATCAGCATAAGGCAGAGCGCCCGCCCGTAAGCGCCGAACACATAGTAAGGCATCCGGCGCTGCGCACGCTGGGCGAGATAGCCGACAATCAGTTGCGGCAGCAGCCAGCCGAGCCGCAATATGGCGCTGGCGGCACCGACAGCAAACGCGCTGCCGGTGAGATAATAAACCAGGCTGGCCACCACGGTGGCGGAATCCACCGCCGCCGCGCCGCCCTGAAAGGCGGCCCCGGCCCCGGCGATGCGCCAGAAGCGGGCACGCTGGCCGGGTAGCTCTGCCATGTCAGGAGCGGACATCAGGTGTCTCCGCTGCGTGGCGGGCACGGCGGATGTCGATGCCGGATTGCCACAGCACAATCAGCCCGCCGCCGACCACGACGATGATCGACATCACAAAGTTGAACAGGATCATCGCCAGCGCCTGTTCCTCAGGCACGCCGAGCAGCCTGAAGGCAAAAGCCGAGCCGATGACAAAGCCGCCCGGCACCCTCACAAACCGCGACAGCACCAGCGAGAAGCCGGCGAACACCATCAGGAACAGATAATCGAACGGTGCCAGCACCACACCGACGGCCAGTCCGGCCCAAAGATAATGCGTGGCGGCGATGAGTTTCGCCGCGATGGCGCCGAGCAGCACATAGAGCCGGTGCCGCCGCGCCCGTGGCCAGACCACGCCATCGCACAGCGACCCGCGCAGTATCGCGCCATTGGCGCGGAACCATTTTGCCACCCAGTCAAACAGGCGGCAGATCAGCGGGCCATCCTGCGAGAACAGAATGCGGAAACGGAACAGCGCCCAGAGCGCGGTCGCGAACAGCACAAAGTTCAACGCCCCGGCAATGATCAGGCCGATTTCCAGATTACCCTCGACCTGCGGCACCTGGCCGGCCATTGCAACCAGGCCGGCAAACAGCGCGAAGATCACACCGTCGATGAAACGGGCAATGATGGTGGTGGTCAGAACTGTGGCCATCTTCAGATCTTCCATCCGGGCGATGAGCCAGGACCGCACCAGCGGGCTGATGCCCAGCGGCACCAGCACATTGGCGCCATATCCGGCCAGCAGCGCGCCGGTCAGCCGCAGGGTCGGCACCGGTTTCAGATCATGCAGGATCTGACGCCATTTCCAGCCATTGGCGAGTTGTTCCAGCAGGATGGTTACGGCCAGAACCGCAATCCAGGCCGCATTGGCAGACATCAGAGCCGTGCTGAAACGGGCGAAATCGAGATCGCGATAGAGGTAGAAGATCAGGGTGATGGCCAGGGCGGCACCTGCCAGCGGCGGCAGCCAGCGGCGGACGAGCCGACCGTATGAGTGGTTTGAGGGCATAGGGTTGATACTGCACTCCGCTTGTGGCCGACAGGGCAGCCGGCATTCTGTTGCGTTCCATCTGTGACGCAAATGATAGCCTGCGTACCATGGTACGGTGTCAACAGACGAGAAAGGCAAATCTGCGCCAGCTGGCCAGAGAGGCCGATTCAGTCCGTGCAACCGAACATTACTGTCCCCGGAAAATGCACTTTTACTGATTAGCATTGTTCAAACAGGCATTTGCTGCTATAGATCGAACAAATGCCCATTTAAAGAGCAATTATTCAATATCATCTGCGGAGGCGGATACGACATCAGCAGCGGGCTGGCCTTGTAAACCCCGGGTTTCATCAGAAACTGTGGGCGTTTTTCTGCGGCTGCGCTATATGACCTGATCCAGAGTTGCCTTTTGCCCGGTGCGCAGAGCCGTGCCACAGGAGTTCCGGTCAGCCATTTCTGACGATCCAGATTTTCATCCCTTTTCCGCTGCCAACCGGCGCAGACATTCGAGTACATCCATGAACATTAAAAATACCATGCCTCTTGATGCCACGATCTTTCGCGCAGAAATCCTGCGCCATCTCAAATATTCCCTTGGCAAGGATGAAAGCCACGCTTCGCTGTATGACTGGCGCATGTCGCTGTCGCTGGCGTTGCGCGATCTGGTGGTCGATCCGTGGTTTGAAAGCACGCGCACAACCTATGAAGCCAAGGGCAAGCGGGTCTATTACCTGTCGATGGAGTTTCTGATCGGACGCCTCATCGAAGACGTCGCGGTCAATCTGAGGGTCGATGAATGCGCCGAAGAGGCAATGCAATCGCTGGGCCAGAACTACAGTTCCGTCGTCGCTGATGAACCGGATGCAGCGCTTGGCAATGGCGGGCTTGGCCGGCTGGCGGCGTGTTTTCTCGACAGTCTGTCAACGCTCGGTATCCCGGCCTATGGCTATGGTATCCGCTATGAGCACGGTCTGTTTGAACAGCATTTTGAAGATGGCAGGCAGATTGAAACCGCCGAAGGCTGGCTTGCCCAGCGCCACGCCTGGGAATTCGAGCGCCCCGAAGTCAGTTATCCGATCGGGTTTTCCGGAACTGTCAGCGAGAGCGGCGGACAGGTGGTGTGGAGCCCCGGTGAAACCGTGCTGGCCTCCGCCTATGATACGCCGGTCGTCGGCTGGAAGGGCAAATGGGCCAACACGCTGCGGCTATGGGCGGCCAAGCCGACGCGTCTGTTCGATCTGGAAAGCTTCAATCAGGGCGAATATCTGGCGGCAACCGAGCCGGAAGCTCTGGCGCGCACCATTTCGCGGGTGCTGTATCCCGATGACACCACGGAAACCGGCAAGGAACTGCGTCTGAAGCAGGAATATTTCTTCACCGCTGCCTCAATCCAGGATCTGCTGCGCCGCTTTCTGTCGGAAGGCCATGATCTGCGCCAATTGGCCAACAAGGTGGCGATCCAGCTCAATGATACGCATCCGGCTGTGGCAGGGGCCGAACTGGTGCGGTTGCTGGTTGACGAAAATGGCTTGGCCATGGCCGACGCCATCGAGATTGCGCGCAATTGTCTGGGTTATACCAATCACACCCTGCTTCCCGAAGCGCTGGAGCGCTGGGATGAAGAGCTGTTCGCCCGCGTGCTGCCGCGGCATCACCGGATTATCCAGCTGATTGAAGAGGCGCATCTGAATGCCACAGACGGCACGGTGCGGATCATCGAGGATGGCGCTGTCAAAATGGGCGAACTGGCCTTCATCATGGCGCACAAGGTCAATGGGGTTTCGGCGCTGCACAGCGAATTGGTCAAACAAACCGTGTTTTCCGATCTGCATCAAGCCTATCCGGACCGTATCACCAACATGACCAATGGCGTGACGCCACGGCGCTGGCTGTATTCCTGCAATCCGCCTTTGCGCGCGCTGATCAATCGCAGCATCGGCACGGAATGGCCCGATGATCTGGAGCGCTTGCAGGGCCTGGAGAAATTTGCCGGTGATGCCGGCTTTCAGGCCGATTTCAGAGCGGCCAAAATGCACAACAAGGAGCGCTTGTCCGACTGGCTGAAGCAGCGCGACGGGCTGTCGATAGACCCGGCGGCAATGTTCGATGTGCAGATCAAACGGATTCACGAATATAAGCGGCAATTGATGAACCTGCTGGAAACCGTGGCACTGTGGAATGACATTCGCGATAATCCCGATATGAGCTGGACGCCCCGGATCAAGATTTTCGGCGGCAAGGCCGCGCCGGGCTATGTGGTTGCCAAGGAAATCATTCATCTCATCAATAATGTCGCCGCCACCATCAACAAGGATCCGGTGAACCGCGAATTTCTGCAGATCGTCTATCCGGAAAATTACAACGTCACGATGGCGGAAGTTCTGATCCCGGCAACGGATGTGTCTGAGCAGATATCGACTGCGGGCAAGGAAGCCTCGGGCACAGGTAATATGAAGTTTGCTCTCAATGGCGCGCTGACCATCGGAACGCTGGACGGAGCCAACGTGGAAATCCGCGAACGGGTCGGGGCAGAGAACTTCTATCTGTTCGGCCTGACGGCGGCAGAAGTCGTGGCACGGCGTGAAGAGGACGGCTTTGCCCGCAGCGCAATCGAAGCCAGCCCGCGCCTTGCCCGTGTCCTCGAGCAGATTGCCACCGGGCGGTTCTCACCGGATGAGCCGGACCGCTTTGCCGCGCTGGTCAGCCGGCTTTATGAGCACGACTACTTCCTGGTGAGCTGTGATTTCGACAGTTATTTTGCCACCCAGCGGCAGATTGACACCGATTTCAACGACACGGCTGTCTGGACGCAGAAGGCAATCCTCAACACGGCCCGGATGGGATGGTTCTCGTCAGACAGGACAATATCGGGTTATGCTGATGAAATATGGGATGTGCATTCCGCAATGCGGACCTGAATATGGCCGTACATGGATGCTTATTTTGGGGGGGGTATGACTGAATTAAGCTCTGAAACAGCACACGCGATCACCATGGGAACCCATGGTGATCTGTTCTCGGTTCTCGGGCTGCACAAAAGCGGCGAAACGCTGGTTATCCGTGTGTTCATGCCCGGCCTGGACGGTGTCGATCTGCTGGATGCCAAAACCGGCAAGAAGATCGTATCGCTGACGCCAAGAGACGATACCGAAGGCGTATTCACAGCTGTGGTGCCAAAACGCAAGAAAGCCTTCCCCTATCGCTTGCGTATCCGCAATTCAGATGATGACTGGGTCATAGACGACCCGTACCGCTTCAGCCCGGTTCTGGGCGAACAGGATGCCTATTTCATCAATGAGGGCAGCCATAAAAGGCTGTGGCAGGTGCTGGGCGCGCATGTTCTCACCCATGAAAAGGTCGAGGGGACCCATTTTGCCGTCTGGGCTCCGAATGCAAGCCGGGTTTCGGTGGTCGGCAATTTCAACGGATGGAATGGCAGGACACACGTTCTGCGGCGCTGCGGAAACAGCGGTGTCTGGGAAATCTTCGTACCCGGCATCCGTGAGGGCGAGCCCTATAAATATGAACTGCTGGACAGCGATGGCCAGCTTTTACCGCAAAAGTCCGATCCGTTCGGATTTGGCGCTGAACATCCGCCGAAAACCGCCTCGGTTGTGCGCAAGCTGGACGGCTATGACTGGGGTGACAAAGCATGGATCTCAAAACGTGCCTTGCGGCATGCAATCGATCAGCCGATTTCGATCTATGAAGTCCATCTGGGCTCGTGGCGGCGGGTTCCGGAAGACGGCAACAGGCCGCTGTCCTATCTGGAGCACGCCGAGCAGCTGGTCGACTACGTCAAAACCATGGGCTTCAGCCATATCGAGCTGATGCCGATCACCGAATTTCCATTTGACGGTTCGTGGGGTTATCAGCCGGTCGGGCTTTATGCGCCCACCATTCGCCACGGCACGCTGGCAGAATTCCGCGCCTTCGTTGACGCCTGCCACCGCGCCGATATCGGGCTGATCCTGGATTGGGTGCCGGGACATTTCCCCGAAGATGAGCACGGGCTTGGCCAGTTCGACGGCACGCCGCTGTTCGAACATGGCGACCGCCGTGAGGGGTTTCATCCGGACTGGAACACGCTGTTGTTCAATTACGGACGGCTTGAGGTCAGAAATTATCTCGTCGCCAATGCTGTCTACTGGCTGCGGGAGCATCATATCGACGGCTTGCGGGTCGATGCGGTGGCCTCGATGCTGTACCGCGATTATTCCCGCAATGATGGCGAATGGGTGCCAAATGTCCATGGCGGCCGCGAAAACCTTGAAGCTATCGACTTTCTCAAAGTGATGAACGAAACCGCTTATGGCGAGATGCCCGGCATCATGACCATAGCCGAAGAATCAACCGCGTTTCCGGGGGTCAGTGCGCCGACCAGTTATGGCGGGCTCGGCTTTGGCTTCAAATGGAATATGGGATGGATGAATGACACTCTGACTTACATGTCAGAGGACCCGATCCACCGCAAATATCATCATCATAAAATGACTTTTGGCCTGCACTACGCCTTCAGTGAGAATTTTGTGCTGCCGCTGAGCCATGACGAAGTTGTGCATGGCAAGGGATCGATCCTGTCGAAAATGCCCGGTAGTCTGGATGAGCGATTTGCAAATCTGAGGGCCTATTACGGCTTCATGTGGGGCCATCCCGGTAAAAAGCTGCTGTTTATGGGCAATGAATTCGCCCAGAATCAGGAGTGGAACCACAATTCCAGTCTCGACTGGCACCTGCTGGACGATCCGGCCCACCAGGGCATGCAGAGCCTGATCCGGGACCTCAATACACTCTACGCCGCCACACCGGCTCTGTATCAGCTGGATTGCAAGCCGGAGGGATTTGATTGGATGGAGGGCGATGCGGCGGAGGAGTCGGTTTTTGTCTGGGTGCGGCGCGGAACAGATGGCGCGCCCCCTGTTGTTGTGGTCTCTAATTTTACGCCTGTGGAACGCAGCGCGCGCCGCGTCGGGGTGCCGCAATCCGGGCGATGGGTTGAACGGCTGAACACTGATTCCAGACATTATGGCGGCGGCGACAGGGGAAATCTCGGCGGTGTGAATTCAGCGCCGGTGGCGGTCGCCGGGCAGGCGCATTCGATCCGCATCACCATTCCGCCGCTGGCGACGATATTCTTTGAATTTGAACAGGAATAAAAAAGCCGGGAAGGGCGCATTCAAGTGGAGGAAAACAAAATGGACACCGAATCTCAACGACTTGCCCAGCAAACCATGGCGTTTGTGCTGGCTGGCGGACGCGGCAGCCGATTGCAGGAACTGACCGAAAGGCGGGCCAAACCCGCTGTCTATTTTGGCGGCAAGGGCCGGATCATCGATTTTGCACTTTCCAATGCGGTCAATTCCGGCATGCGGCACCTTGGCGTTGCCACCCAGTACAAGGCGCACAGCCTGATCCGGCATCTGCAGCGCGGCTGGAGTTTTTTCCGGGCTGAACGCAATGAATCTCTGGATATCCTGCCGGCCTCGCAGCGGCTGGACGAGGAAAACTGGTACAAGGGCACAGCCGATGCGGTGACCCAGAACCTCGATATCATCGAAAGCTACGACCCCAAATACATCATTATTCTGGCAGGTGACCACATCTACAAGCAGGACTACTCGCTGATGGTCAAACATCACGTGGAAAGCGGTGCCGATGTCACTGTTGGCTGCGTTGAAGTGCCGCGCATGGAGGCCAGTGGATTTGGCGTCATGCATGTGGGCGAGGATGACCGCATCATCGATTTCATCGAAAAGCCTGCCGATCCGCCCGCCATGCCCGGCCACCCGGACCTGGCACTTGCGAGTATGGGAATCTACGTTTTTGAGACGGAGTTTCTGTTTGACCAATTGCGCCAGGATTCGGAGAAACCGGGTTCCAGCAATGATTTTGGCAAGGATATCATTCCTGCAATTGTTAAAAACGGCAAGGCGATCGCTCATCCGTTCAGCCGCTCCTGTGTGCGCAGCCCGAACCAGTCCTCGCCTTACTGGCGTGATGTGGGAACTGTCGATGCGTTCTGGCAGGCCAATATCGATCTGACGGATTTCACCCCGGAACTTGATTTGTACGACAATTCGTGGCCGATCTGGACCTATTCTGAACTGGTTCCCTCAGCCAAATTCATCCATAATGAAGAAGGCAGAAAAGGCTTTGCCCTGTCCTCCATGGTGTCGGGTGGTTGTATCGTGTCCGGCTCTCAGCTCAACCGGTGTTTATTGTTCACCGGAGTAAAGACCCATTCATTTTCCAAGATGGATGGTGTGGTGGCTTTGCCTTATGCTGATATTGGCCGCAACGCGCGGCTGACAAATGTGGTGGTCGACCGGGGCGTCTCGATTCCGGACGGTCTGGTGGTGGGGGAAGATCCGGAACTGGACGCAAAACGGTTCCGCCGTTCAGAAGGCGGCATATGCCTGATTACGAAACCGATGATTGATAAGCTTGAATTGTAACATGAAAGTCCTGTTCGTAGCCTCGGAATGCGCGCCATTTATCAAAACCGGCGGGCTGGCAGATGTGATAGGTGCTGTTCCGAAAGTCCTGGGTGAACTGGGTGTCGGAGTGAAGGTGTTGTTGCCGGCCTATCCGGCGCTTCGCAATCTGGTGCAGGCCGGAAAGGTCGTCGACCATCAGGACAAGCTGTTCGGTGGCCCTGCCAGGCTTGTCGCAGTGCGTGCCGAGGGCCTCGATATGCTGCTGCTTGATGCGCCGCATCTGTATGATCGGCCGGGCAGTATCTATCTGGACGGACACGGACATGACTGGGCGGATAATTATCTGCGGTTTGGTGCCCTGTCATTGACGGCAGCGCGGATCGGTGTTGACGGGGCAGGCGGCTGGAAACCTGATGTCATCAACGCTCATGACTGGCAGGCGGGCCTAGTGCCTGCCTACCTGAAACAAGCCAATGCCAGCGTGCCGCGTTGCGTCATGACGATTCACAACATTGCCTTTCAGGGCCTGTTCGACAGTTCGGTGCGTCACGAGTTGGGTCTTTCGGATGCGCTGTTTCATCACGAAGCGATTGAATATTATGGCAAACTGGGATTTATGAAGGCGGGAATTGCGCTCGCTGACAAGATTACAACCGTCAGTCCGACATATGCGCGTGAATTGCTTTCAGCGGAATTCGGTATGGGTCTGGAGGGGTTGCTTCAAGCCCGCCGGGATGATCTTTGCGGCATATTGAACGGTATTGATCGTGATGTATGGAACCCGCAAACCGATCCCAATCTTGCTGCGACCTATTCCTCCCGCAGTCTGACACGGCGCGCCAAAAACCGCGAAGTGATTGAAGAATGGTTCGGTCTGGAATCGAAACCTGACTCACCATTGTTCTGCGTTATCAGCCGTCTGACCTCGCAGAAAGGTCTTGATCTGCTGCTTGAAACACTGCCCGTTCTGATCGAGCGCGGTGCGCAACTGGCACTGCTCGGATCAGGCGACAGGCAACTTGAAGATGGTTTCAGAAAAGCCGCAGACGAGTATGCCGGTTCGGTGGGATGCATCATCGGATATGATGAAAGACTGTCGCATCTGCTGCAGGGCGGCAGTGATGCCATTCTGGTGCCATCGCGGTTCGAACCTTGCGGGCTGACCCAGCTATATGGCTTGCGCTATGGCACGCTGCCGGTTGTCGCAAAGACAGGGGGGCTGGCTGATACGGTTGTCAATGCCGATGCCGCCAGTCTGAAATCCAAACGGGCAACCGGACTTACCTTTTCGCCGGTGAATGCTGACAATCTGTGCGTCGCGATCCACCGGGCTTGCGATTTGTTTGCACTCCCCGATACCTGGCACCGGATGATGCTCAGTGCAATGAAATACCCGGTTGGCTGGGATAGCTCGGCTGCAGCCTACAAGACGCTTTATGAAACTCTGGCTCCCGGCATCTCCGGCACTGGTAAAGAAATCCAACCATGACTCTTCAACTTCTCCCGGGAACGCCGAACCATCTTGGCGCCCGTCATGATGGCAATGGAACGAATTTTGCCGTGTTTTCAGCACATGCGACACAGATCGATTTGTGCATTTTTTCCGATAGTGGTGTGGTGGAAACCGATCGTGTGCCGCTGCCGGAGCGCACCGGCCATGTCTGGCACGGATATGCACCGGGTCTGGCACCTGGAACCCTGTACGGGTTTCGCGCTCACGGCACTTATGCACCCGACCAGGGCCATCGCTTCAATCCCAACAAACTGCTGATGGACCCTTATACAAGGGAATTGCGCGGAACCTGGCCGAACTCTGATCTGATTCTGGGATACGACAGAAAATCCGACAAACTGGATCTGTCATTCGACGAGCGCGACAGCGCTTCTGTGGTGCCCAAATCAGTCATATCCGACCCGGAGCTGTTTTCGAGAATTGAGGAACGTCCCGATTGCGACTGGCACGATGCATTGATCTATGAGGCCCACGTCAAGGGCCTCACCCAGGAGCATCCATCCGTGCCCGAGGCGGTCAAAGGTACCTATGAAGGGCTGGCTTCGGACGCCATGCTGGAGCATTTGCAGAAGCTTGGTGTGACCGCTGTCGAACTGCTTCCGGTCCATTCATTCATCGATGACGGGTTTCTGGTGGACCGGGGCCTGCGCAATTATTGGGGCTACAACACAATCGGCTTCTTTGCTCCGGAGCCGCGCTACTACGGGCCGCAGGGCCTGCTGGGCTTTCGCAACATGGTGCGCAAGTTTCACGCTCATAACATCAAGGTCATTCTGGATGTGGTCTACAACCACACTGCGGAAGGCGATCACCGCGGCCCGACCCTGAGTTACCGCGGCCTTGACAATGCGTCCTATTACCGACTGATTTCCGGCCAGCCGCGTTACTATGTCAATGATACCGGCTGTGGCAACACGTTGAATGTGGCACACCCTCAGGTGCTGCGGATGGTGATGGACAGTCTGCGCTTCTGGGTGCAGCAGATGGGCGTTGACGGGTTTCGCTTTGATCTTGCCACTACACTTGCCCGGGAAGATCATGGTTTTGATCGCTATGGCGGTTTCTTCGACGCCTTACGCCAGGATCCGGTGCTGTCCGATGTCCGCCTGATTGCCGAACCCTGGGATGTAGGTCCCGGCGGCTACCGTCTCGGCGAATTTCCGTCTGAATTTTCCGAATGGAATGATGGCTTTCGGGACACGGTGCGGCGTTACTGGCGCGGGGACAGTCACAGTGCCCAGGAACTCGGGGCACGGCTTCTGGGCTCTGCCGGTCAATTCGACAAGGATGGCCGCCGGGCCTGGTCGTCTGTCAATTTCGTGACGTCTCATGATGGCTTCACCTTGGCTGATGTGACGCGCTACAATGAGCGCCACAATGAAGCCAATGGCGAGAACGGCGCTGACGGGCATCATTCAAACCTCAGCGACAATGGCGGCGTTGAGGGCGAAACCGACGATCCTGAAATCCGCAGACGCCGCTCAAAGCGCCAGAGAAACATCCTGGCAACGCTGTTCCTGTCCCAGGGCACTCCGATGTTGCTGGCCGGCGACGAAATTGGCAATTCGCAACAGGGCAACAACAACGCCTATTGCCAGGATAATCCGATTGGCTGGGTGAACTGGGAGAATCCGGATGAGGAATTGCTGGAATTCGTCCACCAGCTGTCGCAATTCCGCCGTGACCATAAATCACTGCGGCAAAGCCGGTTTCTGCATGGTGCGGAGCGGCCTGCCGACGGCCACCCGGATGTGGAGTGGACTGATTTTCGCGGTGGGCCGATGCAATGGCGTGATCCGGGGTTATCCCGGTTCTGCCTGACCCTGCGCTGTTCGGCAGAAGCCGCCCCCGGAGAGAGTGACGGGGATGTTGTGTTTCTGATTTTCAATCGCGACGAGGAAACCGCCGAAGTCAAACTGCCGGACACGCCCCAAGGTCAGCACTGGGTCTGTGCGTTTGATACGGCCGCAACCGATGTTTTCCCGTTCTGCAAGACGGGCGGTGACACGATTACCTCGCAGGGACGGTCGGTCATCGGACTGGTTGCGAAGTCCGACGAGCAAACCACTTGACTGCGCAGGAAGCACTGGGCGAGCTTGCCGGCCGTTTTGGGATTCTGCCGGATTTCCATGATTTGGCCGGACAGCGGCAGAGCATTCGCCCTGAGACACAACTTGCCCTGCTGCGGGCGAACGGGCTGCACCTCGACAATGACGCAATGATTTTGGCGGAACTGGCGGAACTTAAGCACCTTGAAAGCCGCCGTAAATATCCGCGCGAGATCATCGTCACTTCGGCCCGGCACGCCAGTCTGGACTTGTCACCGGAAACTGATTGGCACTTGCAGCTGGAAGGTGAGTCCGATGTCCGGTTTGAGGGGCGGACAGGACCGCTGTTCACTCTTCCGCCGCTGCCATCGGGCGTGCACAGGCTTACGGTCGGCAGCGGCGCGGCCAGCGAAACGATCCGGCTTATCGCGGCGCCGCAGCGCGCGCCATCGCTTCAGGACGTGACCGGCCGCGCACGCATCTGGGGGGTCAACACCGCGCTTTACGGACTGCACTCTGGCCGCACTGCCGGAATTGGTGATTTTGCGGATCTGGCTGGGGTGGCCGCCGCAACCGGAGCCATGGGCGCTTCGTTTCTTGGTATCAATCCGGTGCACAATATCGGTTGGGCCGAGCATGACACGATCAGCCCGTATTCGCCTTCGCATCGCGGATTTTTGAATACCGCGCATATTGCCACAGATCAAATTCGCGGGCTGGAACGCTCTGCCGCCGCACGCGTTGTCGGACAGGAATTGCGCCAGGCATCGGCCGACAACAGCGCTTCGGACCTTATCGACTACCGGCGTCACTATCAGAACCATAGCGTTGCACTGCGGGCTTTATACGACATCTTCGTCCGCGAGGCGGATACCGGCGCAAAGCAGGAGCTTGACGAGTTTTGCCGCGAGCAGGGTGCGCCATTGCAGAAGTTTGCCCTGTTTGAAGCGCTGAGTGTGTTGCATGGCCCCGATTGGCGTCATTGGCCGCAGCCGCTGCAAACAGTCGCGGGCGGTGAAACGCAAGTGCGGGACACTGCTGAGGACAGCAAACGGTTTCACAGCTGGCTGCAATGGGTTGCAACCCGGCAGCTGGCCACTGCCCAGCAGCAAGCCACAAACAGTGGCATGGCTCTTGGGCTGTATCTCGATCTTGCGGTCGGGCCACGGCGCGGGGGCGCGGAAACCTGGTGTGAACAGGACATCGTTGCCGAAGGTGTCTCCATCGGTGCGCCGCCTGATTTTCTCAGCCCGGCTGGCCAGAAATGGGATCTGGCAGGATTTGCACCGGCAAAACTGGCGGAAACCGGATACCAGGCATTCCGGGACATTCTGGCGCAGACCATGCGCCATTGTGGCGTGCTACGCATTGACCACGTGCTGGGGATGAACCGAAGCTATTGGATTCCGGACAATGGCAGTCCGGGTGGATATATAAGGCAGCCCTTCCAGTCGCTGCTGGCGATGGTGGCGATTGAGGCGGAACGTGCCGGGACTGTGATAATCGGCGAGGATCTGGGGCTGGTTCCAGATGGGTTCCGTGAAGCGATGAAAACACGAGGCCTCTACAGCTATTCTGTGCTGCAGTATGAAAAAACTGCTGATGGTGCGATTTCCGACCCGGAGCATCTTCGGCCAGCCAGCTTGGCCTGTTTCGGCACGCACGACACCCCCACGCTGAAGGGGTTTTATCGCGGCCATGACATTGACTGGTGGCAAAAACTCCACTGGATTGACGCAGATGGAGCGCTCCAGGCAAGGGCTAACCGGCAGGCCGAAATCGCCGGTATCTGTGCCTGGCAACAGGCGTCCTGCGATGCAGACTCAGATGACCAATCCTTTGCCCATCTGAATATGTGCGTCCACAGCGCGCTGGCAAATTCCGACGTTGCCATGGTTTCTGTCCAGCTCGATGACGTGCTGGGAGAGCTTGAAGCGCAAAATCTTCCCGGTACAATAAATCAACACCCGAATTGGCGCCGCCGCTGCAAATTGCCGGTTGAGGCTTTTGCTGACAACGACAATCTGTTGAAGATTGCAGACCTGATGCGCCAGGGCGCACGCGATGCATCTGACGCAAAGAGGGAGAATTCCAGTGACCATTGATGTTGTTTCCACAAATCCGATTGAGGGCCAGAAACCTGGTACTTCCGGACTGCGCAAGAAAACCCGGGTGTTCATGGAACCGAATTATCTGGAGAATTTTGTCCAGTCGATTTTCAACGCAATCGGTGGAGCTGAGGGCAAGACATTCGTGGTCGGCGGGGACGGGCGCTATTTCAACAAACAGGCGATCCAGACCATACTGAAGATGGCGGTAGCCAACGGGGTTGCCAGAACCATTGTCGGCCGCAACGGATTGCTGTCAACGCCTGCAGCCTCCCATCTCATTCGTCTCAACAACACCGATGGCGGTCTGATTCTGTCGGCAAGCCATAATCCGGGCGGAGTGGACGAGGATTTCGGCCTGAAATTCAACACGCCAAATGGGGGGCCTGCGCCGGAAAGCGTAACCGACGCGATGTTTGAGCAGACAAAAAAACTGCAATCCTACTCGATTATGTCGGCACCCGATGTGGCACTGGAAACAATTGGCAGGCAGGCACTGGGCGCCATGCAGATCGACATCGTCGATCCGGTCCTGGACTATCAGGCGCTGATGCAGCAGCTGTTCGACTTTGACAAGATCCGGGCCCTGTTCGCGTCCGGCTTTACCATGCGGTTCGATGCGATGCATGCAGTGACCGGTCCCTATGCGAGTGCAATTCTGGAAGGCGAACTGGGCGCGCCGGATGGCACTGTGGTCAATAGTGTTCCGCTGGAGGATTTCGGTGGCGGGCATCCGGACCCGAATCCGGTGTGGGCCAAATCGCTGATGGATCTGATGATGTCGGATGCCGCACCGGATTTTGGAGCAGCTTCCGATGGCGATGGTGACCGCAACATGGTGGTTGCCCGCGGCGTCTATATCACCCCGTCGGACAGTCTGGCCGTGCTTGCAGCCAATGCCCATCTGGCGCCGGGATATAAATCCGGCCTGAAAGGCGTCGCCCGTTCAATGCCGACCAGCGCGGCGAGTGACAGGGTGGCAGAGAAACTCGGGATCGGCAGCTATGAAACGCCAACCGGCTGGAAATTTTTCGGCAATCTGCTGGATGCCGGCATGGCAACGATTTGCGGCGAGGAAAGCGCTGGCACCGGGTCGGATCATGTGCGTGAGAAAGATGGCCTCTGGGCCATCCTGCTGTGGCTCAACACCATCGCAGAACGGCAATTGTCTGCCGCTGAAATTCTGCACGATCATTGGAGCACCTATGGCCGAGACTATTATTCCCGGCATGATTACGAGGCGGTCCCGGCTGATGCTGCCGCCGGTCTGATGAAGGCGCTTCAATCAAAGTTGGCAGATTTACCGGGGAAATCCTTTGCCGGCCAGACTGTGAAACAAGCTGATGAATTTTCCTATCATGACCCGGTTGACGGGTCTGTCAGCGAAAATCAGGGCGTGCGGATCGTGTTTGAAAATGCCGCGCGCGCTGTGTTCCGCCTGTCTGGCACCGGGACCGAAGGCGCGACACTGCGGCTGTATCTTGAACAATATGCGCCCCGGGGCACAGATCATTTGAAGGACACCCAGATAGCACTGCAGTCAGTTAAAGATGCCGCCGTGGAGATCTCCGGTCTTGAAGCGCGACTTGGCAGAACAGAACCGGATGTGATGACCTAGATTTGCCGGCGGTATATGAGAAGGAGTGAGCTTGCCATCGGCGTGGTAAAACACCATCTTCATTGTCAGGATAAACGGCTTTTTGAGACTCTGAATGATTGAATTATGAAAAAGCCAAAAGCGATGTCTGTGCTGGCGCCGGTAACCAAACAAAGTCCGGCGACGGCCTATGTCACGCTGGATTCTGCGGCCTGGAATAAAACTCTGTTTGAAGCTCTGCTGGATGCGCGTGATCGCTGGGGTGGCGAGCGCATTGTGGTGGAGGACAGCGACCGCGTGCCGGTGAGCTATGATCGGCTGATTCTGGAAGCAACTATTCTTGGCAGCAAACTGGAAAAGCTTTCCGCCCCGGGCGAGCGGTTCGGGCTGATGTTGCCGAATGTTGCTGGCTTGGCTGCGGTTTTTTTCGGGCTCCAGTGCAGTGGCCGGGTTCCGGCCATGCTGAATTTTTCAAGCGGTCTGAAAAACCTGCTGGCGGCGTGCAGGACGACGCGCATGGAAACCATGGTAACGTCGCGAAAATTCATTGAGCAGGCCGGGTTGGAGGATCTTATTGAAGGTCTGAAAGACCAGGTTCAAGTTGTGTGGACTGAAGATCTGCGCGACAGCATCGGCACATTCGACAAGCTGCGCGGAGCGTGGCATGCGAAACGGGCCAGACAGCGTTTTGAACGCCGCCGCGTTGTGCCAAGCGATACTGCGGTGATGCTGTTTACCTCTGGCTCCGAGGGTGTGCCAAAAGGTGTCGCGCTCAGCCATATGGGGGTGCTGGCGAATTGCGAACAGTTCCTGAAAACTGAAAAGATTGATGAAACCCGGGCGATCTTCAATCCGCTGCCGGTGTTTCATTCCTTCGGCCTGACTGTGGGATTTATTGCGCCGGTTGTGGCCGGGTTGCGGACCTATCTCTATCCTTCACCGCTGCACTACAAACAAATTCCGGCGGAAGTGAAGGCGTCCGGCTGCGATATTCTGGTTGGAACGGATACATTTGCCGCAGGGTGGGGACGCGTGGCGAGCCAGGATGACTTTGCCAATCTGACGCTGGTTGTGCTGGGTGCGGAGCGGGTCAAGGAAGCGACCCGGAAACTCTGGATGGATAAATTCGGCCTCTGGCTGCTGGAAGGCTACGGCGCTACGGAATGCGCGCCGGTGATTTCCGCCAATACCGAAGAGCACCACAAGGATGGCTCAGTCGGGCGTTTGATGCCCGGCATGAAATATCGCATCGAGCCGATCCCCGGCCTGAAATCGGGAGGGCGGCTGCATGTCAAGGGCCCCAATATCATGCGCGGCTATATGCGCCACGAGGCACCGGGCCTGCTGGAGCCGACGACAGCCGGTTGGCATGACACAGGCGACATTGTTGATTTCGATGAAGACGGCTTTATCACCATACAGGGACGGGCGAAGCGCTTTGCCAAAATCGGTGGAGAGATGATCTCCCTGGGTGCTGTGGAAGCCAATATTGCGCAGGTCTGGCCCGAGCACAATCACGCGGTGGTGGCGATTGATCACACCTCGAAAGGCGAGGCACTGGTTCTTGTCACTGATAAGACCGATCCGGATATGAAACGGCTTGTCAAATGGGCGAAGATCAACGGTGTCCCGGAATTGATGATGCCAAAAAAATTCATCATCGTGAAGGAATTGCCGGTGCTTGGGACAGGAAAACTGGATTATGCCGGTATCCAGCAGTTGGTTATCGAGTGAGATAATAGGCTGTTGATGCCATGCCGAATAAAATCGGCTGATGGATCAGATAGATAATCAGGCTGTAGCGACCCATCCAGCCGAGCGGCACGAGCCATCGTGGATTAGCGGCGAGCAGATTTTGCAGCCAGACCTGGCTTAATATCATATGGCCGAGGGGAATACCGAGCAGCACCACGGCAAACCATGGAATGATCGGCACATAATCATTGGCCGGCGGGACAAACCGGCTGATCCCGATCCAGGCAAGCCAGCGCGTATCGGCAAATTCAAGCGCGACCGTCTGGTTGATGATGACAATTCCCAGCGCAAGGCCGAAAACGACAAGCCAGTGCAGACGCAACAGCGGCCAGGCCAGCAGGCCCGACAGCGCAATGAGATGCAATATGCCGAAATACACGAACGTTTCGGGGAAAATGAAATAGGTGGCGATGGTGACGAGCAGAGCGGCTATTGCGACCTTGCCGATGCGCCAAAGCTTGAGGTTTGCGTCGTGCCCGGCGGCATCTGCCAGCACCAGCGACACGCCCGAAAGCATCACGAAACTGCCGGCGATGAGCCTGGCAAATCCAATCCAGCCTGGTGCGCTGGTGACGCCGAGTTCGGTAAACTGGAAGGTATCCAGGTTCCAGCCGGCATGATAGACGATCATTCCGATCAGCGCAGCACCGCGCAACGCATCAATCATGGGCAAGCGGTGTTTGAGAGCCGGGTACATCACGATCTGAACTGCCTTTGCTGCGCCATCAATTCGGCTTTACAATCAAGCCGGTTTCTTCAAGCTGTCTGACATCCACAAACCGCTCTGACTGAGGTCCCAGAAACGATCCGTTGCCGATTTCCATTGCTTTCAACAGTTTTGAGTAGGACACGTATTTGGTTGCTCCGCGAGCATGAGATTTCCAGGCCAGAGAATTTGCGATTTTTGCCGGCAGATTAGACGTGAACACAAAATGCGCCATAGCAACGGAAACTTTGGCACTGGCTGGTACATTGGCATAGTGCGAGCCTGCCATTTTGGAGTCTTTATCTCTGAATGCAATTGGCGTCTTGATGACATGACTCTGGGCGGTTTTGAGAGGAAGCCGCTTCAGCAGAAATTGCGGAATATCCGCCCATGGCAATCTCAGATCCTTGATTGATTCCCGTTCAAACAATCGGCTGGATGCTGATTGTCCTGTAATTTTGGCGACGTCACGATGATTTGCTGATGAGCGCAGTTCCAGCAGCTTCGTGTTGTCAAAGAACGGGCAGTGGTTCAAAATCTCGGCAAAGGTTTGCGGAGCAAGATCGCTGTTGATTGCACTGATATGTTCGGGAAAAAATTCGATGGAGCTGGCGTGTATCGACTTGATGTCGTTGGTTTTCAGATAATCGACCAAATCTGAAATGACTTTGAACCGGTTTGGTAAAATCAGGAATTCATCCGCATCGACGTGGGTTATGTATTGCTCCTCGAACAGCATCGTCTGGATCAGATATTTCAGATAAATCCCGGCGCGGTTGAGTTTGCCTTTTTTGAAATGGTCGGTCTTGATCGGTTCGCCATATCTGTAACTGCTTCTCAACACGACACAGTCGCGCTGATCGAGCAGATATTCAAAGGTTCCATCTTCTGAAAAATCATCGAGAAATACGAACTGATCATATCCCAGGCCTCGGTAGTGATCGAGAAATGCGGGCAGAAAATACATCTCATCTCTGACAACCGCGAACACGCTTGTGTCATTTCGACGCGGCTGCCCGGAAACAATCTCAAACGCTTTGTCGATTTCAAATGTTTTCATGCTGATGCGGATTTCTTTCAGTCATGGAGCTGTAAACGAATGGCCCAAGCGGCGGAAATTGAGGGTTTATCCCTGCCAGTCATAAATCCAGTTGTATCGGCTTTTCAAAAAACGCCCACCGGTTTGCATCACAGCGTTGCGGCAGAGGCGCAGGGTGCCGTCGAGGTGATAGATCTTGCCCTGCTGCATAGAGGTATCCCAAACTCTTGTCACCCGGTCCTGACGGCCCGTTTGATATTTTTGCAGCGCTCCGCCGACTTCCTGCGGCGTTGTGCGGCCGAGTTGCTGCGCCAGCACCCAGGCATCTTCAATGCTCATGCCAGCGCCCTGCGCCATGAAGGGCACCATGGCGTGGGCCGCATCACCGAGCAGAGCAATGCGGCCCTTGGTCCAACTCATACCAGGGTCAATGGTGCAGAGTGCCCATTTGAGCCAGTTCCCGGTCGACTGCACCAGCTGCTGGACAGGGCTGTGCCATCGGGCGAAAGCAAGTGCCAGATCCGTCATCGCTCCGGGCTGCGACCAGCCCTCTGCCTGCCAGTCCCCTTGAGTGATAGCGACCGCATTGAATGCAGCACCTTTATCAATCGGATAGGTAACAAGATGGGCGCCGGGTGCAAGCCACAAAGTGACAGTGTGGCGGCTGATATCCGATGGAACTGCAGACAGCGGCATGACCGTGCGCCAGGCGATACGCCCCGAGTAATCCGGCCTTGCGGTATTGACAAACCTGCGTGTCTGCGACCAGGCGCCGTCGGCACCGATCAGCGCGTCGCCCGATCTCATGGTGCCGTCGGCCAGGGTCAGGGAAACAAGTTTCTTGCCGTCCAGAATGTCGACCATTTGTGCCCCGGTGTGCAGCTCGATCGCTGCATCCGCTGCCACCGCCGCCAGCAGCCTGGCCTGCAATTCTGCGCGGGACAGGACAATTGTGTGGCGATTTTCCGGAGTTGCAATGCGCGTGATCAGCCGGCCGGTAATGCCGTCGCGCACTTCGGTCTTTTCGATTTCTATGCCGTTCTGCCGCCCCATGGGCAGACCAATCCGTTCCAGCACCGAAAGTGCGTTGGACGATAATTGCAGGCCGGCTCCGACAGGACGGAAGGCTTTCGCCTGCTCATAGACAGAAACGCGGCAGCCTTGACGCGACAGCGCCAGAGCCGACGTCAGGCCGCCAATGCCGCCGCCGACAACCAGTACTGAAAGCGGATCATCCAAGGCGGTCTTCTTTCTACATCCCGATCAGCATGCCGTCCGGCCGGGTTTGCGTTGCGGTCAGATCAGCGCTGTATCTGTACAGGGTCGAGCAGTAGGGACAGACCATTTCAGACTCATCTCCCATATCCAGAAACACATGCGGATGGTCCTGCGGCGGCCTGGCACCGATGCACATGAACTCTTTCACGCCAATGAAAATGGTGTCCACACCATCTGTATTGTGGAAGTGAGGGGTAATCGCGTCTGCCATAACGACAAAACTCCGTCCGGGTGGTTCGCCAAGTGATTTGCCGGACCATAAAAGGTTCCGGGTGGAAAGGGTAGGGGGAAATCGCTATGCAGATGCCACGGGACATTCCAACACAGCAGGGACCGGCACGATGAATTTGAATACATTGCCGATGACACAATTCGATCATTCCGGGGTGCAGATCTGCTATTTCGATCTGCCACCGGCGGCTGGGGTGGCTGTGCGTGAATTACCGGTGCTGCTGATCCATGGATTTGCTTCGAATGCCCATGTCAACTGGGTCTATCCATCTTGGGCGACCACGCTGACCGGAGCGGGATACCGCGTCATTGCGATGGACAATCGCGGCCATGGCAGCAGCGAAAAACTGTACGATCCGGAGGCCTATTTCGCCGCAACGATGGCGGAGGATGCAAAAGGGTTGCTGGATCATCTGGCGCTTGATGAAGCCCTGGTCATGGGCTATTCCATGGGCGCGCGGCTGTCGGCTTTTCTGGCACTGGCCCACCCCGAGCGCGTTCGCGCTGTGGTGTTCGGCGGTCTGGGCATGGGCATGGTCACCGGCGTTGGTGCCTCGCAACCGATTGTCGATGCGCTGCTGGCAGACGATCCCGAGCAGATCAGCGATGATGTCGGCAAGCGTTTCCGGCTGTTTGCCGATGCCACCAAAAGCGACCGCAAAGCGCTGGCCGCCTGCATGGTCTCAACCCGTCAGGTTCTGTTGGAAAGCGAGATTGCCAGACTGCAGCCACCCTGTCTGATTGCGGTCGGCTCAAAAGACGATATTTCCGGTTCCGGCGCGGGCCTTTCAGCCCTGATTCCGGGCGCGCAATATCTTGAGATTCCGGGCCGCGATCACCAGCTTGCAGTCGGCGACAAGGTGTTCAAAGCAGGCGTGCTGAAATTCTGGGAGACGCTTTAGGATTTTTCTCGGTCAGTCCCGCGTCGCTGCAATGTGTGGCGATGTCTGGCGCTGGTCTTATAAAATGTCGGTCATAAAGCTGTCGCGAAGTGCGGGAAACACGTCACCGAGCATTGAATTTGGCCAGGGAACATTCACCAGCAGGTGAAACAATCCGTATGAGAACAGAAAAACGGCACCTGCAATGCAGAACGCCATCCAAGGTTTTTCCCTGGATTCAGAGGACAATAAAATGAGCGTCAGCAAAAACACCGATATCAGGACGCCGGTCATTTGCGCCAGGATAACAAATCCGAAACAGTAGAGAAAAAACCGCAAACCGCGCATGGCGCTTTTTGTCAGATATGTTTCCCGTAAGTTACTGAAACCGAATACCAGAAAATTTGTGGCAACTCCGGCACCGGAGGTCTCTTTTCGCTGGTTGCTGTTGCTCAGCGCCACGCCGAATACCACCCAGATGGCAAACAGGATACCGGCACCGGCAAAAACGTTTGGCATCAACCGTGCTTTCAGGGGCCAGTCCTCCTGAGTGAAAAATGCACTCAGAAACACAATGACAATAAGTGCCGCGAAAATCAGGTCTTCGTTGACGACCAGGGTAAAACCGCCGCGGTTTTCCTGTTTTGGACCGCGCCACCTTCCAATTATACTTTTGAAAAGCGGGATGACGATCCCTAAAATCGTCATCCCAATGATGATCGCGACAATTGGCCTTAACAGAAATCCGGCACCGGCAAGTGAATATGAAATAACCAGATAGCGTTCAATCAAACTGCCCAGCACAAAGCCCAGAACCAGCGCGGGACGCGACCAGCCGAAGATTTTCATGATCATGCCAAGCAGCCCGAAGCCGATCACAGCATAGACATCCTCAATCGAAGCGCTGTTCTGGAACGCGCCGAGCAACGTGACGGCCAGAACCACCGGGACCAGAATTCCGACGCGCACAAGGGCCAGACGCGCCAGTTGATTTGCGAACAGAAAACAGATGCCGGCACCCAGAACATTGGCCAGTGCAATGCTCCAGACCATGGCATAGGTCAGATCAAGTTTCTCCGTCAGCATGGTCTGGCCGGGGACAATGCCATGGATCTGGAAAGCCCCGAGCAAAATTGCCATTGAGGCCGTTCCGGGAACTCCGAAGGCTATGGTCGGGATCAGCGATCCGCCTTCCTTGGCATTGTTGGAACTTTCAGAGGCAATGACACCCCGAACATCGCCGTGTCCGAAGGTTGTCTCTGCGCCTTTCTCAGTCTTGGCCGCCACCCCGTAGGCAATCCAGTCGATGATTGACGCGCCAAGGCCGGGAATGGCGCCCAGGCCAGCGCCCAGAACTGAACTGCGGAAAACCAGACCGAGATTTGCAAATGTATCCCGAATGCCCTGCCATTGGCCGGCAATGGCGGCACCACGGCCCTTGCGTGAAATCGTGCCTCCGCGCATCATCAAGCCGGCCAATTCCGGCAGCGCAAACATACCCAGTGCCAGGGGCACAAGCGGCACACCATCGAACAGATAAAGCGTATCGAAAGTCCAACGCGGGGTCGCTGTGTTGGGATCATCGCCAATCGCCGACAGCAGCAGGCCAAGACACGCTGCCGCCAAGCCTTTGAGACGATTGGACCCGCTGAGCAGGGCCACGAGGGAAATTCCGAACAGGCACAGCGCGAACAGTTCCGGGGGGCCGATAAGCAGCACCAGCGGCCTGAGCACCGGTATGCTGACAAACAGCATCATGGCCCCGAACAGCCCGCCAAGCAGGGATGCTGAAAAGGCCGCTCCAAAGGCACGACCTGCTTCACCCTTTTGCGCCATGGGGTAGCCATCGACCACCGTGGCAGCCGAGCCCACTGTACCGGGCACCCCGAACAAAACGGCGGGGATGGTGTCGCCGGTCGCAACCACCGATGACAGCGCAAGCAGCATGGCAATTGCGGCATAGGGGTCCAGCGCATATGTAAAAGGCAGCAGGATTGAAAGACCCACCAGACCACCAAGACCGGGGACAATGCCGACCGCCAGCCCGATCACCACGCCAATCGCCAGAAACCCGAACCGAGCTGGATCCAGAATGATAAAAATTGCGTCAATTGCGGCTTCAAGCATGGCTTATCCTAGCGATCATTCGGGGCAGGATCGTTGAAGGCAAACATCAAACGCTTTAAAGCTGGAACACTTTTTTCTCGGTTTTATGAAGGCAGTCAGACACGCCATTCGCTTCAACCATGTAGTTGTCACACACCCAGGCATAGGTGGTATCAGTCTGAAAAGTCGGATGGACGACAATGCTCATATGTTCGGCGATTTTCATCGGATCGTCATCGCGCAATGAGGGTCGTTCGACCAGATCGTAGCCCTGTCCATGGGCGTAAAGCCGCCGTTCTTCCGGGCGGTTCGCGTCGCGCATGTACGCATTGTGCGCGTCCCATAGCGCTGCCGGATCAGCGCCGGGTTTGAGACGGTCCAATGTTGCGCGCTGTGCCCGGTGCGCCAGATCGAATTCACTCAGCATTTCCTGGCTGGCTTTGCCCAGCACAATGGTTCTGCCGATTTCCGTGTAAAAACCGCCCGGTCCGTTCGTCTCGATCAAAATGGTGAACTGATCCCCGTCCTCGATCCGCCGGTTCTGAAAGTGGCGCAGGCCCTTCGTGGCAGGCGTGCCCATCGGAGCGGACCCGGTCAGAACAAAACCTTGCGTACTTCCCAGACGCTGGGTTTGGTAATAGGCAAAGGCAGCAACTTCGAACTCGCGCATGCCTGGTTCAATAAACCCAACTACATCGGCAAAAACCTGATCCTGGAGATGCGCGGTCTGGCGGATGAGAGTTATCTCTTCGGCGCTTTTGATAGCCTTTATTTCATCAACTTCATTTGAAAAATCAATGAAATCAGCATCTTCCAACTGCCCGGAGAGATGGGCTCCAAAACTGTGCCGGATCGCTCCCATGCCGACCCAGCCAATCTTGCGCGCGCCCATGCCGGCAAGTTCCGCAGCCGCCAGTTTGGCATCGTTGATATTGGTGGTGCATTCCGCCGTGGTGTAGGGGGCTGTCAGAACCTTGTTGACACCGCGCCATGGCCAATCCATCCGGCCGTTATCCTGCAGGTTTCCGCCGCGTGGTCCTGCACGCACCACGATCATCTCGCTGTCCAGCGGAAAGATAACGCTTATCGGCACGCCCTGCCGGGCCGGGATGTCTGTAAACCATTTCACATAGCCGCCGACAAACTCATTGCTGTTCTGCATGACCAGAACGTCGACCCCGGCACGCTGCATGGCTTTGCGGGTCAACGCCCAGCGCCGTTCCAATTCGCTGTCCGAGATTCGTGAAACAAGTTTTTCAGACATGGTTGGCATATCAGTGGGTGCTCCCGGTGATTGGTTTGACGGGGTCGATGCGATTGATCATCTGGTCAATTCGTCCGGCCAGAAAGTGGGCCATGTTGGTTTTGACAATGGGATAGACCTGCTCGGGATACTCTTCGATCATTCCCGAGATATGTGGTGTCAGGATGGTGTTCGGCATATCCCACAGGGGGTTTTCCGGCGGCAGGGGTTCGGCACTTGCAACGTCAAGCGCAGCGCCGGCGATTGATCCGGTCTTCAGAGCGGCGATCAAATCCGGCTCGACAACCAGACTGCCGCGGCCAACATTGATGAGATAGCTGTCAGGCCGCATCGCCTGAAAGATGTCTGCGTTGAGCCGACCGACATTTTCCGCTGTGGCCGGGGCGACAGCGAGCAGAAAATCGGCGACCGATGCCGCTTCTGCCAGATCGCCCGGCAAATAATAGCGATCAATGAAGGGATGATCCCGCGGTGTGCGTGTCACTGCAGAAACCGTCATCCCGAAGGCGTGGCAGATGCGCGCGATTTCTTCGCCAATTGTTCCAAGCCCCCAGATAGTAATGCTGCGCCCCTGCAGCTTTCGTCCGGGAAAGCGCCGCCAATTTTTAGCGTCCTGCTGGCGGACGAGCGCTGGAAAATCCCTGAGCAGAGAAATCATGTACAGAATTGTCATCTCGGCAATCTGAGGTCCGTGAATGCCCTTGGCATTTGTCAGAAGTTCCAGGTTATCGAGCGCTGCCAGTGACTGAAATTTATCGACGCCAGCACCAAGCGATTGCACCCATTTCAGGTTTCTGGCCTGTGCGAAAAGTGTTTCGTCAGCATTCATACCCAGAGACATAATAACATCGCATGCCGCTACTTCGCCCTGGGCTGATTGGCTGTCCAACGCAGTGACGACGTCAATGTTCGGAAAATCTGCGCGTAATCGGGAGCCAATTTCGTCGGCGAACAGATGATCAATCACCAGAACTTTCATGTTAGTCAGGCCTCTTTGATCCGGTGAAGGGGGATGAAACGCGGGTTCCCGCGTTTCATCGAGATTTGAAATGGATGAGCTGTCGTGCCCGGATCACTTAAGTCCCAGAGTTTCCTTGACGAGTGCAATCACCGAAGCGTCGACGCCGAGGGTCTGCGAAATCACTGCATCCAGCTCCTCATAGCCGGAGCTTGCGACCAGTTCCATATTTCTGGTTTTGGCATCGTTAATGAATGCGGGGTCTGCAAGCATGGCAACGAAGGCTTCGCGCAATGCTTCAAGACGGTCCTGGGGCACATCCGGGTGCGCGGCTATTGACCGCCCGATTTCCGAGCTTGAGGCAATGAAGCGCATGGCGGTTTTGTTGGCTTCGCCTTGGGCAAGATCAACAATCGTTGGCACTTCCGGCAAATCCGGGTGAGGTGTCGCGGTTCCCTGAAACAGAACGATCAACTCGCCCTTTTCCAACAGCTCGTTGTTGGATGATTTCAGTCCTGCCCAGCCGAGCACCAGTCCGTCGACCTCTTTCTGGAGCATGGCAAGAAATGTCTGTCGGGTGTCATCGAAACCGGAGACGATTTTCATTTTCGTGCCGGCCAGAACATTCAACGCTGTTGGAAAAACAATCGCCGGTGACCTGGCCGAGGTTCCGGCAAAAACCACCTCGCGCTCTTTGAGTTCCTGCGCGCTTGTCACGCCGGAAGCCGAAGACACTACGCCAACCGGGACGTTGGTGGTAAAGCGGCCAATCCAGTTGAAGCTGGCCACATCGACCGTGTCTCCAAGCAGACCGAGGGCTTCATCTGTGCCAATGGTCTGCGGGCTCAGCAGCAGCTCTGTTCCGTCAGTTTTGCCGACTGTAGAAAAGTAGCGTGCAGCTTTAACACCGCCGGCACCCGGCATATTCTGCACGATAACGGTAGGATTTCCGGGCATGTGCTTCGTGAAATGTTCGGACATGAGCCTGGCGTAGATATCATAGCCGCTGGCCGGGCCCGCTGGCACGATGATGTTGATTGTCTTGCCTTTGTAGAAATCGGAAACATCATTTGCCAGCGCAGTGCCGGCCGTGAAAAGTCCTGTCATCAGGATCGAAATAAAACGGAATTTGCGTGAATTTGTCATGATAGTCCTCCCTGCAATTATTGAAAGCAGACTGGCGGCAATCCCGCAATTTCAATTTATCAATGTTTCATTCAGTGAAATCATGAAGTGATTCTGGAAGCGTTTTTTCCCGCTCAAGCCTCTGGAAATCAGCCGCTATCGCTGCTGCCAGTTCTATCTGGCCCGCCAGGTAGCGTGACGAGAAACCCGCCTCATCATAAGCCTTCGCATTCCATTGGGTGTTGAGGACGGCGATGAGATCCGGTCCGTTCAAAACCGGTACGGCCAGGGCGAGCAGTCCGTCATTTTCAATTCTCATCTCAAGGTAGTCACCGCCCCTGAAAAAATTCGCCCGTGTTCCATAACCTTTCTGCCGCACCACATTGAGATCCTCTTCAAGGTGCTCAAGGTTTATGTGGGGTGATTGCAGGAAATAACCGAGACGTTCGGCTTTGCGCAGCAAATGGTCACGCCGGCTTTTTTTCATGAACGCCAGATAGGCCCGTCCGGCGGCAGAAGGGACCAGGGGAATGGTGTGCCTGATGCGGTTTGGCTTGACCGGGAACGGGCTGCCCGGCCGGTTGGTCTCGGCGACAACGAGACAAGGTTGCGTGGCATGCAGATGGAGCACGTCTGTCGGCCATCTGACGAGCGAGCTGTAGCTTTGCAAATGTTCGGAGGCAGCTTCTGCCAGCAAATCGGTCTTTGAAATTTTGCGACCTAGAAGTTTAACGCAGTGTTTCAAATGATAGGTGTCACCTCCGACCGCCCGTCGGACCATTCCCTCCTGAATCAGAGCGTCGAGGATGCGCAACAGGGTGGCGCGGTGCAAATCGGTCTGCTCGTGCAAACTGTTCAGGTTTGCGGGGCCCTCATTCAGAGCGCGCAGAACCGCAAATGCGCGATGGACAAGCCTAGCCATCTAAAACAGATCCTCACGAAGGTTGGATTACAAATTTGAGTCCCATTTTCTAACTATATTCGCTTGCGGAACAAGGGTCATTTTTGCAGCTCAGTGTCGTCGAAGACAGATGGTACCGATTTGATAGGTCTGTATTGCAGCCCGATGCGCTGCTTATGTCTCAATCAGTCAATCGCTGTGTTGACCTTGTTATTGTTGTATCGGTAACCCACTTTGTCTAAAACAGAATGCGCCTGCAAACAGGTAGTCCTATCAATCAGGGGTTTTGGCCGATACTTTGGCCGGGGTTTTGGAAAGCGTTATGGCGGAAGCAACACAGCAGCAGCTGGCAAGCATCGACCCGGTTTGGAACACTTTGCGCCAGGAAGCGGAAGCAATCGTTGCTCACGAGCCGGATATGGCACCGTTCATTTACAGCACGATTCTCAATCACACCACGCTGGAAGAAGCGATCAGTTGGCGGATCGCCGACCGGCTGGATCACCAGGCGGTTCCGGATGATCTGATCCGCAAAGCGTTTCAGCAGGCGTTTGCTGACGAGCCGGAGCTGGCCGACATCATCCGTGTTGATCTGGGCGCAGTGTTTGATCGCGATCCTGCCTGTGACCGGTTTATCGAACCGGTGCTGTATTTCAAAGGCTTTCATGCCCTCCAGACGCACCGCCTGGCAAATTGGCTGTTGCGGCACGGACGGCGCGATTTTGCGCTTTATCTGCAAAGCCGCTCCTCTGCCGTGTTCCAGACCGATATCAACCCGGCTGTCAAAATGGGCAAGGGTATTTTTCTCGACCACGCCACAGGACTGGTCGTCGGGGAAACCGCCACGATCGGCGACGATGTTTCGATTCTGCAGGACGTCACACTCGGTGGAACCGGGAAAAAGGGTGGTGACCGCCATCCGAAGATCGAAAGCGGTGTGCTGATCGGTGCCGGGGCCAAGATTCTGGGAAATTTCAAAATTGGCCATTGCTCGCGCATCGCCGCCGGATCGGTGGTGTTGAGCGAAGTGCCTCCCAACACCACTGTCGCAGGTGTGCCGGCAAAAGTTGTCGGGTCCGCAGGCTGCTCCGAACCGTCAAGGTCGATGGACCAGATTCTGGCAGAGAGACAGCACTGATACGCTCCAGCCGTTGTGCAATCCCCATTGAAAAGCGGCGGTAAAAGCCGCTATCCCCTTTATTTTGTGCGGACGATATGCCATCAACTGCGCGAATTGAACCCACATCTCGACGCAGAGAAAACCGGAAAGAGGCGCGCCATGAACGCCAGCGAACTGCAAAAACTTGATGCTTATTTCAAGGCGAAATTCGCCAATCCGAACCTTCAGGTTCGCGCCCGCCCGCGCAAGACGGATTCAGCGGAATTGTACCTTTCAGATGAATTTCTCGGTGTGATCTATCTTGACGATGAAGATGGCGACCGTTCCTACAATTTCTCCATGGCTGTGCTTGATATCGATCTGGCATAATTTGTGACGGGTCCGGCCTGACTGCATTTACCCGACTGCCGACCGCAAAGGACAGGTTATGATCCACGGAGAGTTTCAGCAACCCGGTTCGATTACGGATCTGGAAGAGGGGGCGGTTTTTGCCCCGAAATTTTCTGCGGACGGCCTGATTGCATGTGTCGTCAGCGATCATGCAACGGGCCGGGTGGTGATGGTCGCGCATATGAATGAGGAAGCCCTCGCCAGAACCATCGCATCCCGCAAGGCAACCTATTGGAGCCGCTCGCGCCAGGCACTTTGGGTGAAGGGTGAAACCAGCGGCCACTCCCAATATGTTGAACGCATGCAGGTAGATTGCGATCAGGATGTGATCCTTCTCAGCGTCACCACAGCGGGTAGCGGTGCGAATTGTCACACCGGCCGCATCTCATGTTTTTACCGCGACGTCGATCTGTCCGGCGATGGTACGGCGCCAAAGCTGGTCACGACGGACGACACAAGGCACTTCAATCCGACCGAGATTTATAAAACCGACTGATTTCCTTGCCGGAACTCACACCAGGTGGGTGTTGAAAAACGCAATCGTCCGGCTCCAGGCAAGTTCCGCTGCATCCCTGTCATAGCGCGGCGTTGTGTCGTTGTGGAAACCATGATTGACCGCCGGATAGATATGCGCCGTGTAGCTCTTGTCATGTTGCTGCAAGGCGGCTTCATAGGCCGGCCATCCCTCATTGATACGGGTATCCAGTTCAGCATATTGCAGAAGCAAGGGTGCCTGGATGCGCGGCACATCCGCCGCTGATGGCTGGCGGCCATAGAACGGAACGGAAGCTGACAGTTCCTCATAGGCGACTGCCAGTGCATTGCAGACGCCACCGCCGTAACAAAAGCCGACTGCGCCGACTTTGCCGGTGCTGTCATCGCGTCCGGCAAGATGCTCATAGCCGGCGAAGAAATCGTTCATCAGCTTTGTGCCATCCACGCTGCTTTGCAACTCGCGGCCCGCATCATCATTGCCGGGATAACCGCCAACCGATGTCAGCCCATCGGGCGCAAGCGCCATGAATCCGGCCTTTGCCACCCTTCGGGCAACATCTTCGATATAGGGGTTGAGGCCCCGGTTCTCATGCACCACCAGAACCGCGGGAAGCGGCAGCGCCTTGTCCGCAGGCTTCACCAGATAGCCGCGTACGGTGCCGTGGCCATTGGGGGAGGGATACTCGATATATTCTGCACTGATGTCGCTGTCGTTGGGTGCCACCTGTTGTGCCAGAGCATATTGCGGGCTGAGAATTCCCAGCAGAGCGGCTGCAGTGATGCCGCCTACGGCAAATTTCCCGGCACGATCCAGAAATTCACGTTTTGTAATTTTGCCATGGGCATAAAAGTCATACAGATCAAGCAGTTCCTGATCAAAGTCTTTCGCGGTCAGACGATTCATATCAGTCTCCAATCCATAAATTGCAATCTGACGGTATGGCAATTTTGGCGAAGGTCAATTCACATCTGCGTTGATTTCAGCGCGGAACAGTCTGGCTGCCGGCCGCAGATCCATCAAATCAGCCAGAGCGGCAGTTTCGGTTCCCTTCGTGCCGTTCCTGACGCCATCGGCTGCAGCGCTGCGTATTGCATCGGGTTTGTTCTGAGACAGTTTGAAAGTGCCCTGGATAGAATCGACTGTCATGGCAATGGACACAATCTGGCGCTGCATTCGCTGGAAAATTTCGGCATCCATCTTGTCAATTGTCCAGGGCGGTTTGGGTGCCAGCCGCGCTTCCATGGAAGCCGACAATCGCTCCAGAATACCGCGTAGTTCACTCTCGTCGAGCTTGCGCAGTTTGCCGCAGATGTGAACGGCGACGTGATTCCAGATCGGCACCTGATTGTCCACGCCGTACCAGTCCGGCGAAATATAGCCATCGGGTCCGGTTGTGGCGATGACAGCATCGGCGGCCTCATCTAGCAGCTGCAACATCGGGTTGGAGCGGACCGGATGGGCTTCCAGATAGGTGCCGTCCTGCGACAGTTGAAACGGAATATGGCTGATCAGAGGACCGTTTTCATAACTCAGAGCAAGACTGCCAAAGCTGCGTTGACGGGCGAATGCGACAAGCAGGTCTTGCGGGGTTTTTCTGAAGGCCTGGTTGGGATGTATCGGGGGTGTCTTTCGGTGGGCACTGTTTTGTCTGAAAAATAATCTGGCCACTGCCGGAAATTTTCACTAAATCTGCTGTGCCCGCGTAATGCGGGCGTTCTCAGGGCGGGGTGTAATTCCCCACCGGCGGTGATCTGTAGACTGTTACAGCAGTATGCAGCAGCCCGCGAGCGGCTTTCTGCAGGATATCAAATCCCGGCAGGAAGTGACAGCAGACCCGGTGTGATTCCGGGGCCGACGGTCAGAGTCCGGATGGAAGAGAACAGTGTGCCATAGCCGCCGGGATGCAATAATTGCAGGCCGGCTGCAAAGCATTCTATCGCGCCCTGATTCATATGTCGAAACAGGAGATGATCGCGATGAATCAGTATCTTTTAAAAAATCAATCTTCGCCGGCTGTTGCCGGTGCAGCCTATATGGTTGTGGCCGGCAGTCTGTTTGCGCTGGTCAATATTTCAGTTCAGGCTGCAGCCATGCATTTTGGCATGCCGTCATCATCGGTCGCATTCTGGCAATATGCAATTGCGCTGGTCATCGGCGGATCTTGGTTATTGAGGCAGGGGCCAGCCGCCTTCAAAACCCATCATTTCGGCCAGCACCTGCTACGGGTGTTCTTGGCTTCTTTCGGTGTGCAATTGTGGGTGCTGGGTCTGAAATATGTTCCGATCTGGCAGGCCATTGCCCTGATCATGACATCACCTTTCTTTGTCACCATTGGTGCTTCGCTGTTTTTGCGCGAAACTGTCAGCGCGCAGCGCTGGGCGGCGACCATCATCGGCTTTGCCGGGGGCATGATCATTCTGTCACCATGGTCCGATAGCTTCAGCCTTGCAGCGCTGCTTCCAATGGCCGCTGCAATCTTCTGGGCGATGTCTTCTGTGATGACCAAACAGCTTACGCGGGAAGAAGCGCCCGATAGCGTGACGGCCTATCTGCTGGTGCTGCTGACGCCGATCAACGCTGTGTTTGCTGGGATGGAGGGCTTTGTGTTTCCAACCGGTCCGGCATTCTGGTTGATTTTATGTGCCGGAATCCTCACTGCTCTGGCGCAACTGGCATTGACGCGGGCTTATGCGGTGGCCGATGCGTCCTATGTGCAGCCATTCGATCATCTGAAGCTGCCCTTGAATGTCCTGTTCGGCTGGTTGGCTTTTCAATTTACTCCAGATGGCAATCTGTGGATCGGGGCACTGCTCATCATCGGAGCGAGCATGTATATTCTCCAGCTTGAGACCGGAGAACCGGAGCGCTGACAGCATGCGTGATGTTTAAAAAAGGTCCGTGGATATCAGTGGATACAGTGTAAAAGGGGCAACCGTCATTGTGACCGGCCCTCAGCAACCAGTCCTTATCCTGGAACAGGAAATGCGCGCGCATGACAAAGAGCCAACGCCGCCAGTTGAATGCAACAGCGCCTTGCGCCGTTTGCGGCAAGATGTTTGCCGTATCGGAGATGCGTCCGTGGATATCCGTCAGGCCGGGTCTCTCGGCCCTGATCTTGCAGGATGTGCCCGACTGGGGCGAAGGGAAATTCATCTGCCGTGATGATCTGGCCGGGTATCGCCGGCGCTATGTTGAAAATCTGCTGCAGGATGAAAGCGGGCAGCTCAATGCGCTTGACCTTGAAGTTGTCGAAGCCATTGAAACCGGTCAAATTCTGTCGAAGACACCATCATACGCCACCGATGAAAATGCGTCTTTCGGAGAGAAAATGGCAGACAGGGTTGCCAGATTTGGCGGCTCCTGGACCTTCATCCTGGCCTTCTGTGCGATTCTGCTGACGTGGATGGTGGTCAATCTGGGTATCTTTCTGTCAAAGCCGTTTGATCCCTATCCGTTCATTCTGCTGAACCTGGTTTTGTCGTCAATGGCCGCGTTGCAGGCGCCAATCATCATGATGAGCCAGCGCAGGCAAGGCGTGAAAGACCGTGAAACGGCTATGGAGGATTACAAGACCAATCTGAAGGCTGAACTTGAAATCCGACAATTGCACGAAAAACTTGATCACCAGTTGGTGCGGCAATGGGAAAAACTTGTCGAAATGCAGCAGATCCAGTTGGAGTTGCTCGAGGAAACAGTTTCCAACAGGACCTGACCGGCGGCAGAGGCGCAATTGCGGCTTCCGCCGCGCAGGCACTGTTATGTGCTCCGGCGCAGGGGTGTCCATTTTATCACAGCAGTTTAACTTGCGTACAAATAGTTCTTGAGATCTTCCGCTTCGCGTTCCGCATCCGCTATCCGGCGCTTGACGAGATCGCCGATTGAAACCATTCCCACCAGGTCGCCATTTTCGACAACCGGTATGTGGCGGAAACGTCCCTCACTCATGCGGGCCATGGCAGCCTGAATGGTTTCCTCAGGCCCGCAAGTGACCACAGAAGAGGTCATGCAGTCCGATGCGTCGGCCTTCAATGCGTCGGGACCGTCTGTCGCTATGCGGCGTACAATGTCGCGCTCGGAGAGTATACCGGCAACCTTGCCCGCATCATCGACAATCAGAATGGCGCCAATGCGGTGCTCGCGCAAAGTGGCGCAGATATCCAGCAGTGTTTTGGGCAGTTTGATGGTGAAAACATCATGGCCCTTTTCGTGCAATATGGAAGCTATGTTCATATTGTCCTCCCGTTCCTCATAGTGTCGCCAGAAGCGAGTTGAACGCGAAGTGTGCGACGAAATGTCGAAATGAGCAAGTCACGCAGCTTTTCGTGGTATTAAAGCGGTGCGCTCAACTTTTGCGCGCGACAGGATCAAGCAACGGAAACAGCAGCAATCCGGCCAGAAAACCGCCCAGATGCGCTTCCCAGGCAATGCGGACATCCTGACCGCCAAAGCCGGCTCCGGTCAGGCCGAAAAGCAGATTTACCGCAAACCAGATTCCAATGAATATCAAAGCCGAGCGGTTGCGCAGCAGGACGGATATCGGCTCGGCGGGCTGCATGAAATCCGATGGTTTGCGCTGCAGCGGGGAGCGGGTCAGAGGCCCGCCGGAGCTGAATGCAAACCGGCCGACGGCTGCCATGTGTCCCGAAATGGCCGCTGACGCGCCGATGGTCGGGGCCACGGAACCGGGATTTGCCAGAAAATGAGCGCCAGCTCCTGCAATTGCACACAGCACTGAAAACAGCAAAAACCTTGCAGTGCCGAACCGCCAAGCCAGCGCACTGCCGAATGCGAGCATCCAGATGGAGTTGGTCAGCACATGGACCCAGTCACCATGCAACAGGGCGTAACTCACCGGACTGATCCATTCTGAATAGGGCGATCCTGGCAAGTTCAGATCTGTGCTGTAACGCGCCGGTATGAATGAAAACCGCACAAAAAGGTCGAAAAATGCCTGTTCCGAGAGCAGGCCGAGACCAGCATGAATGCCAATGATCAGAGCGATCAGCGCAATGATGATATTTGGCGCATTGATTGCGCGGGTGTTGCCTTCCGGCGGCTCAGTGTTGAATTGATCCATAGCCGAGTGATAGCGCTTCAATTCAGCAAATACAAAGCCCGCTTTGTCATTCCAATGGGAAAACTGCAGTGTAATCCACAGGCGCGCCGGGATATTAACCATGTTGTCCATTGGCCCGTGCAGCTTCCGGCAAAGCTGTTAATACTTCGTTAGGTATTACAAAATTCAGGTACGCAGCGGTTTTTTATGGATCACCCGACGATTCACGCATTGTTCAATTACTGGAATCAAAAGCGCGAAAATAATTCTGCACCAGCGCGTTCGGATATCCATCCCGGCGACATCAGCAGCATTCTTCCCGAAGTCTTTCTGCTTGAACGCAACAACAATGGGCGGTTTTACTACCGTCTTGCCGGAACCCTGCTGTGTCAGAATGCGCGCCGCGAGTTGAAAGGCCAGCGTCCACTGGCGCATTTTGCCGATATGGACCGCCGCAGGATGCAGATTGCGCTGACCCAGGTCGCCGAGAAGGGGGCTATCTTCAAGGCAGATATTCTTGGAACCAGCGCAAATGGGCGCACCATTGAACAACAGTGGATTGTACTTCCGCTGAGAAATGCCACCGGCGGATTTACCAGGCTCATCGGAGCCTGCGTTACGGTTGAAGACCCGGTCTGGCTGGGCCGCGACCCGATCGTGCGTAACAGTATTCTGTCAGCCAGAATGATCAGCTCTTCAAATCAGGAGGCCATGCAAGAGCTGTCCGGGCGGCCGGACCCGGATTCGCCATTTGAAAACCTGCGCTCGTCTACCGCTATTTCGCTTTACGCTCTTGCCAGACAAGCCGAGCCGAAAATACCGCATGGCATTGCTGATCTTCAGGCCCGAATCGAAAAACAATTTGGCCGGCGCCAGGTCAGGTCCAATCCGGCATATCCGCTGCGCCATACTGACCATTTGTCGCGGCACGGTGTGCGGACGCCGAATTTTAACGTGGTGCCGCTGGCAAATTCGGAAAAACGTGTGCAGCATCTTACTGTTTTCGATGGCGGCCTGGAGGGTTGATAGGTGAAATTCCTGGTTAATGAATTATTACAAATTTATATAAATTTTTATATAAATTCGATTTAAAAGTAGTTATGATTTTTTTCATCACGTAAAATTGTCACATGTATTATGTGCTCATTCAATTGGTGAGTTCTATGTTATGAAATACTTCAAACGATCTATTTTCTTTGGTTTCATTATAGCTTTCTTCGTGATTAGCCAACCGGAAGCGCGGGAAATCAATTCCGCTTTCATGCCGATTACCGGCAAGGCACGTCCTCCCGTCGGCCACGTGACATTTTGTGACAGCAATCCCGAGGAATGCAAATTACAGGATAATCAGGAAGGTCTCGTGACGCTGACCCAAGAGCGCTGGGATGAATTGATCCGGATCAATCATCTCGTCAACCAGTCGGTTACGGCGGTGACGGACATGGAACTCTATGCGCGTCCTGAAGTCTGGGCGTTTCCTGGAAAATATGGCGATTGCGAAGATTTTGCGCTGCTGAAGCGGCATTTTCTGATGCAGGCCGGCTGGCCCGCCGGCAGCCTGCTGATCACGGTTGCGCTGGACATTGACGGGGGCGGGCATGCGGTTCTGACGGTCAAAACAGACCGCGGCGATTTCATCCTCGATAATCTCGAAGCGCTGGTCAAAAACTGGGCCGAGACGCCATATACTTATCTGAAGCGGCAATCCAGCAAGCATCCTGCGAAATGGGAAGCGGTGGACAATACCCGCCACGTCGCACCGACCTTGACCGCCAGCACAGAATAGCAAAAGTCCCGGCGAAGGACGTCGGCATTACCGGACCGGTTTTGACCCGGTCCGCTCAAAGCGGTCTCAGGCCTGCCGCGAATCGCTTTGCATTTCGCTGATAATTCAGGGCCGATGCAGTCAGTTTTGCGGCATCATGCGGCGTCAGCGTGCGGATGATCTTGCCGGGCATGCCCACCACCAGGGAATTGTCGGGGATGACTTTGCCTTCGGGGATGAGTGCCCCGGCACCGATCAGGCAATTGCTGCCGATCCTGGCCCCATTCAGAACGATGGCACCCATACCGATCAGGGTATTATCCGCGATTGTACAGCCGTGAATGATGGCGCGGTGGCCGATGGTGCAGTTGTGACCGATTGTGGCAGGAAACCCCGGGTCGGTATGGACCATGGTGTGTTCCTGAATGTTTGTCCCATCGCCAATTGAGATGCGCTCATTATCACCGCGCAAGACGGCGCCGAACCAGATGCCGACCTGTTTGCCAAGATGCACCTGTCCAATGATATGGGCGTCCGGCGCGATCCAAATACTGGAGTTTTCCGCGTAGTCCGGTGCAATACCATCAAGTTCGTAGCTCGGCATAACAGCCTCCATCTGGATGAAAGGCATTTATGCGATATGCATTGCGGCAATGCAAACGCCTGTGTCTTGCAAACGGCTCAGTTGTTTATGCTGACTCGCCGCGCACCAGAGCCAGAAACCGGATCTGCTCGTTGGGATCGTCGCGGAACACGCCCTTGAACTGGGTGGTGATGGTGGAGACGCCGTGCTTCTGCACGCCGCGCAATGACATGCACATATGCTCGGCTTCGAGAAACACCGCAACACCACGAGGCTGCAGCGCCTCGTCAATAGCGTCGGCAATCTGGGCGGTCAGATGTTCCTGGGTCTGCATGCGGCGGGCGAAGACATCGGTAACCCGTGCCAGTTTGGACAGACCGACAACGCCTTCAATCGGATAATATGCTATATGGGCCTTGCCTGTGAAGGGCACCATGTGGTGCTCGCAGTGGGAATAAAACGGAATGTTGCGGACCACAACAATGTCATCATAGCCGCCGACATCTTCAAATGTGCGGGCCAGCGCTTCCTGCGCGTTTTCATCATACCCACGATAAAATTCCTCATAGGCTTTCACCACCCGTTTAGGCGTATCAAGCAAACCTTCGCGCGCCGGATCATCTCCTGTCCAGGCAATCAGTGTGCGCACCGCAGCTTCCGCCTCTTCGCGAGAAGGGCGGGCGGTTTTTATGTCTGGTGCTGAACCGGTCTTTTTGAACGGATCAAGAATTGCATCCATGTTAAACTCCTGAAGGGCAGGCTGGATTGGTGCGCTGTTTATAAGCCGATTTTGCCGCATAGCGCCAGCCGGGGGCTGGCCGGCTGCCACACGCAGACATAAGGCTGATCTTGTATGAGGCAAGCTGCAGCCCTGACAATTTCCGCAAACGTGATTATATACTGACAGAAATTGTCATGAATTGTGACGTAAAACTCTGGACAGCAGGCATTATCCGCCATGATCGACGATGTCTACAATGCGAAGATTCTGGAATTTGCCGGAAATATTCCGCGACTGGGAAAACTGGATGCCCCTGATGCATCCGCCAAAGCGCATTCCAAGCTGTGTGGCTCAACCATCACTGTCGATCTGAAGGTCAGCGATGGCATTGTTACCGACTATGCGCATGAGGTGAAAGCCTGTGCGCTCGGCCAGTCGTCAGCCTCGATTGTGGCATCTCATATTGTCGGCGCACATGCAGATGAACTGCGCGCCCTGAAGACCACTATGTATGCCATGCTGAAACAGGCTGGCCCTGCGCCGGAGGGGCGGTTTTCCGCCCTGAAATTTCTGCAACCGGTGCGCGATTACCGGGCGCGCCATGCCTCAACCCTGCTGGTATTCGATGCGGTGGTGGACGCACTGGACCAGATCGAAGCAGCGCAAAAAATCCAGGCGACTGCCTGTTGAGGGTGCGTTCAAGGAGCTTTATTTCGAACTAGAAGCGACCTGAAATCTCGTAATAAGCGCTCAGATAGATTTCCGGCGGAATTCTGTTCTGAATGCCTTCGATCATCTCGGAAAATGCCTCTTCCGGCACGGCACCCAAAGCCACATAGGTCTGCTCATCAGCAGCAGATTCGGCATTTTGCGGATTGGCGAATACGCGCAGATTCAGGGTTTTCAATTCGCGGATCAGAAGGTCCGCCGCCGAAATCATCAATCGTTCGTCGGAGACATCATTGTAGATGCGGAAGACATGGATGATATCATTGCGATCAACGCCGATCACTGACGGCCGTAAAGGCGGATCTTCGGTGATCTGACTGGATGCCAGCGTGGTCAGCTCGCGGGTCAAACTGTCTATGGAAACGGCAAATCCAGCCGGTTCGGCCGCAATCGCAGACAGACCCGCAATGCTGACACCTGTGATCCGGCCAACGTCGCCGGAGGTTTTGAGATTGTCTTTCATTGGCCCGGTGACAAGTTGTTCAACCCGGACGGGGTCTTCCAGATCCGTGGGCGTGAGGACATAGATGATCTTGCCGGTGTTGCCGGCCAGCCAGCCCCAGACAATGCCCATGAGAATGGCAATGCTTACCACTGGAATCAGTATATTAAGTTGGCGACGTGTCATGTGATAAGAATGCCGTGAAATGATGTGTCAGACAAGCACGCAATAACGCTGAAACCTTGAGGTGAAAAATTCCAGATTTTCCATTCCTTCGCAAATGGCCGGCATATTTCGGTCTGGCGTTGATCCGGATATATCAGAAGGTGATATCGCCACTTCTGGGTTCATCGTGCCGCTATGCGCCGACATGCTCGAGCTATGGTGCCGAATCGATTTCCCGGTTTGGCCTGTGGGCCGGGGGGTGGATGACACTGGCGCGGTTCAGCAGGTGCAATCCTCTCGGGGCCTCAGGATATGATCCGGCACCTGAAACGCTGCCGGAAAATGCCTGCTGGTACCGGCCATGGCGCTATGGGCGCTGGACGGGCGGGCATATCGACCCGGCAACCCGGCTGGACTGATCCTTGTCTTCAGCCCCCGTCCGCAACTCCCGTCCGCAACTCCCGTCCGCAACAGGGCGCGCAGACGTCCCGGTCAATCCGGCGCCGGCCACTTGCATCAGCAATGCTGCCGCGTTAAACCCGCGCCCGTATTCAACACAAAAGCTTACCTGCATTCGTTGGCAGAGAGTGAGCAGGAGACAGACTGATGATTTCCATTAAATTACCGGACGGTTCAGAGCGATCCCTGGAGAACGGCTCCAGCGGCAAGGATCTGGCCGAGAACATTTCAAAATCACTGGCAAAAAAATCCGTCGCCATGGTGCTCGATGGCGCGCTGACCGATCTTGCTGATCCGCTGCATGATGGTGCGCAGGTCGAGATTGTCACACGGGATGATGAGCGGGCGCTGGAGTTGATCCGCCATGACACGGCTCATGTGATGGCCCAAGCGGTGCAGGAATTGTATCCCGGCACCCAGGTGACGATCGGGCCGGTCATTGAAGACGGATTTTTCTACGATTTTGCCCGCGATGAGCCATTCACACTGGACGATCTGCCGAAGATCGAAGCCAAGATGAAGGAAATCATTCAGCGCAATGCGCCGTTCACCCGCGAGGTCTGGTCGCGGGACAAGGCTGCCAGCGTATTTTCCGAGTTGGGCGAAGGCTACAAGGTTGAATTGCTGGACGCGATTCCCGAAGGCGAAGACGTCAAGATTTACTATCAGGGTGACTGGTTCGATCTGTGCCGCGGGCCGCATATGGTGTCCACAGGGCAGGTCGGGCAGGCCTTCAAACTGATGAAGGTGGCCGGAGCCTATTGGCGCGGCGACAGCGACAACGCCATGCTGACCCGTATTTACGGAACTGCATGGTCCAATGAAAAAGATCTGCAAACCTATCTGACACGGCTTGAAGAAGCTGAAAAACGCGATCACCGCAAACTCGGGCGCGAAATGGATCTGTTCCACTTCCAGGATGAAGGCCCGGGTTCGGTGTTCTGGCATGAAAAGGGCTGGGCCCTGTTTCAAAACCTTATCAATTACATGCGCCGCCGCAATGACGGCGCGGATTATGATGAGGTGAACACGCCGGACATGCTCGACCGCTCGCTCTGGGAGGCTTCCGGCCACTGGGAGAAATTCGGCGAAAACATGTTCACCACAACCACGCCTGATGAACGCGTGTTTGCGCTGAAACCGATGAATTGCCCCGGCCATGTTCAAGTGTTCAAGAATGGTCTGAAATCCTATCGGGATCTGCCTGCCAAGATCAGCGAATTCGGCAAAGTGCACCGCTACGAACCGTCCGGCGCTCTACATGGCCTGATGCGGGTTCGCTCCTTTACCCAGGACGATGCTCATGTGTTTGTGACCGAAGAGCAGATCACCGAACAATGCCTGGCGATCCACAATCTGCTGCTGTCGATCTATGCCGATTTCGGATTTACTGACATCCGCATCAAGTTTTCCGATCGACCGGAAAAACGGGTCGGTTCAGATGAAGTCTGGGACGAGGCGGAGGCAGCACTGATAACTGCGGTGGAAGCTGCCGGAGATGCCTATACGCTGAACCCCGGCGAGGGCGCTTTCTATGGTCCGAAACTGGAATATGTGCTGCGTGACGCCATTGGACGTGACTGGCAATGCGGCACGCTGCAAGTGGATTTGAACCTGCCGGAAAGGCTGGGCGCGTTCTATATCGGCTCTGATGGCGAGAAGCACCTTCCGGTGATGCTGCATCGCGCAATCTTCGGATCTCTGGAACGGTTCACCGGCATTCTGATTGAGCATCATGCGGGCCATTTTCCGCTGTGGCTGGCACCCCTGCAGATCATGATCGCGACCATCACTTCGGAAGCCGATGAATATGCTGTGAAAGTGCGTGATGCGATGCGCGCTGCGGGCCTCAGGGTTGAGGCGGATCTGCGCAATGAAAAGATCAACTACAAGGTTCGCGAACACAGTCTCGGCAAAGTCCCGGCCATCATAGCGGTCGGGTCCAGGGAATCGGAAGACGGCTCTGTGTCAATCCGCCGCATCGGCTCCAAACATCAGACAGTGATGAGCCTGGACGAAGCCATAAAAAGTCTGGTTGAGGAAGCTCTGCCGCCCGATCTTGCCCGTCTGCAGGCGCAATAAAGTTGTTGCCGCGCGGTGCCGCCCTGTGCAGGGATTGGTACCGCGCGTTGATTTGCCGGCCCGATGGTGAAAATCCAGTCGTGAAACCCTGGCGGGCCTATTGACCTTGCAGCAGAACTTCGACATCGCGGTTGCGGCCGGCTTCGACTGAAAAATTGCGGTTGTAAGGCGTGTCCTCGTGGGTTGCGACCACCGCATAATCGCCTTCTTCCAGAACATATTCGGGAAACGCACCGACGGTTTCAGCAATCACTTCTCCATTGGGATAGAGCAATGTCCATTTTGTGTTGGCAATTGCTTCGCCGCCCGGTTCGTTGACCAGCTTCAGGGTGACTTCCGCAGCTCTGTGATACAGGGTTGCATCGGTCAGTTTGCCTTCTTCCACGGTAATATCGGCACTGACGGTGGCATTGGCATTGCCATATTTGCTTTCAACCCGGTATGTGCCGGCATTCAACGGCAGAATCAGGCCCGGGCGGGCGCCGTCCACAATCAGGGTTTCATCGGTGGTTTCCGAATTGCTTTCGGAGACGCGAAACTTCACCTTGTCGGCAGGGATGGTGACATCTCCAGTCAGTTGGGCCTGAAGGCGCAGTCCACCGGCACCCAGGATAATGGTTTCGGTGACCGGATCCCCGGCCATGCGCAACACGGCGGTTGAGGATGCCTTGCCGTAAGAGGCGTGAACCAGATAATTGCCGGGCTGCAGGGTCTGGCTCCAGTCACCACCGCGTCCGCTGGCAACCAGCGGATAGGTGCCGCTCTCCTCTGGCACCTGGTCGTAAATGCGCCACACAACACCGAACGGAATGGGTTCGCCGTCTTCAATCAGTTTGGCAACGAGTACAGCCTTGGCCGGTCCGGCATTGGCATCGACAGGCGGCAGGTCCTGAGCGCTGCCGGCTGGCGGCGCCCCGAGAATTTGCGGCAGAACATCGAGAAGGTTCTGCGCCGGGTTGATGGCGTTCTCACCGGCGCCGGGTTTTGCCCTTGGCAATGGCGCGCTTTGGGCAGAAACTGCTGTGGCGGTGACACCCAGCAGCAGGAGCGCACCCACAATCCGAAACAATGCCGCTGTTATAGCGTGTGTCAAAAATTTCATGAATTCGTTGCTGACCTTCGTATTGATGCGCTGTCCCGCTCATAGTCCGAGCACACCTTGTTACAGGTTTGGATGGAACGATAGATTGGCCTTTTGATGGCCGGATCATTCCGCAAACCTGATTGTCTGAATACAGCGTCCAACAGGCGTTTAAAAGTGCCAACGCGCCGAATTGACATTCTGTGCACGCAAAGGAACTGGGTGGAAAGTCGCCCGCTCGGTTGATTTCTATTGTTTCAAAGGTTTTAAGCTCTATTGCGATACCTAGCGATGAGCCTTCGGCCAATGAAAACACTCAGGAGAATATATGGACTTGAAGACCTATCTGTCTTCGCGGCGAACGATTCCCTCCGCCCAATTGAGCGGTCCGGGACCTGACAGACAGCAATGTTCCGAGCTGCTGACATTGGCGTCGCGCAGCCCGGATCATGGCAAGCTGGTGCCGTGGCGGTTTATCGTCATCTACGTCGAGGGGCTTCAGAAACTGGGTGAGTTCTGTGTCGAGCGCGAAAAATCCCGAGCGCTGGATGAAGGACGCGTACTCAGCGAAGCGGAAATCAACAAGACCGCAACTGTATTCAGCAATGCGCCGCTGGTGGTGGTGCTGGTCTCCACGGCCCAGGGTCACCAGAAAATTCCACTGTGGGAACAGGAACTCGCGGTCGGGGCGGTCGGAATGAACCTGCTGCACGCCAGCAAGGCGCTGGGCTTTTCTGCGCAATGGCTGACCGGCTGGATGGCCTATGATGACAAAGTAATTGGATTACTCGGCGTCAGTGAGCCGGAACGGATCGCCGGGTTTTTTCACATCGGCACGGCGCAGCAGGCACCGGTCGAGCGTGCCCGGCCGGACATAACAGCAATCACGACAGACTGGCCGGCCTGAGTGGCCTAATTTGCCTGAGCGGCACGATTCTGCAAACGGAGATCAGACGTTGTTTTACGACGCTATCAAGAAGAACCACGGATTGCCCCATGACCCGTTCAAGGCGATTGTTACACCACGTCCGATTGGCTGGGTGTCAACCCAGGACGCCGCCGGCCGGCACAATCTGGCGCCATACAGCTTTTTCAATGCGCTGAGTGACAGACCGCCAATCGTCTTTTTCTCGTCAGACGGGATGAAGGACAGCGCCAGCAATGCCCGTGAGAGCGGCGTGTTTGCCTGCAATCTGGCCACCTTTGCGCTGAAAGACGCGATGAATGCCTCGTCTGCGCCTCTTGCTCATGGGGTCAGTGAATTTGACCGTGCCGGTCTGACGCCGGTTCCGTGCACATTGATCAATGCACCTCGGGTGGCAGAGGCGGCTGTGGTGCTGGAATGTGAAACCCTGGAAGTGAAGCCACTGGTCGACCGGTCCGGTCAGGCGGCGGATTACACAATGGTCATCGGTCAGGTTCTCGGCATTCACATAGACGATGCCTGTCTGGTTGACGGGTTGCTGGACATCACACTGTTAAAACCCATCGCACGGCTGGGTTACCGGGATTATGCGGTGATCGATGAAGTATTCCAGCTGACACGGCCGGGAAGCTGAAAATGGCGGCTGGACAGAGCGGATATTTTCCCTTAGGAAGCGCTTCGTCAGCGCAAACTGCGCCTGTGTCGCCGGTATAGCTCAGCTGGTAGAGCAACTGATTTGTAATCAGTAGGTCCCGGGTTCGAATCCTGGTGCCGGCACCATTTTTCCCAAAATTTTTGTTGTCTCAGTTGCAGATCTGTTCGCGGAACAAGTCTGCATACCGCTGTCTATGGTGTTGCATCCCCCGGCGGGAAGGCGGTGTGTGCAGTCGATGCACCGTCTTCCCGCCGGGAATGATTTTGTGTTTGTTCAGCTGGTTAAAGCGAGACAATGACCTGACATACGGTGACCGTGTCGGCGGGATAATTACCGGGAGCTGCCAGAATAGCGTCGCAATTCATGCGCAGTTTGGTGACCGCCGAGGAATCAAGTCCGGCGAGAACCGCTGTGAGTTCCTGACTGGACATGCTGGAAAGCGAACCGATCTGGTTGGCATCCTGCAATGACACATTCAGATTGGCGTTGGCACCATTGCCAGCTGCGGCAGTTCCGGTGGCAGTGGCGCTGCCGGTGCCGATGCTGACATTGCCTGCCGCGCCATCGCCGCCTGCACCAAGAGTTGCAGTGCCCGTTGTGTCACCGGTTCCGATTTGGACATTGGCCGCAGTGCCATCGTCCCCGGAGCCAATCGTTGCCGTTCCGGTTGTACCACCGGTACTGACACTTGCGGATGCATCCGTGTCACTGCCGCCGCCGACACTGGCTGATCCGCTGCCGCTGGTGCCGCCGGTGCTGACACTGACGGATGCATCTGCTCCGCCGCCGTCTGTCGATGCATTTGCGTCAACCGATTGGGCAATGGCGCTGCTGCTCACGCTGGCCAGAAGAGCCATGCCAAAAACAGAAGCCAAAACAGGCATGCTGATTGTTCGTGTGTGAATGCTCATGATATTCCCTTTCTTCATGGTGCTAAACTTGCGATTACAATTTAGAAATGCATCAAAACTCAATTGGTTCACTGCGAGTTTGGAAACTGGATAAGCCGGATTTAAGGGAATTCGGACGATTTGATTAAATTTTATGACTGGAAAAGTCGTTGTCAGAAATGCAATCTAACAATGCATTTCTGATTAGGTGGACCCTGAGCCCGACCCGACTGCACAGCAGCTCTGCGACGATTGGATCTGGATCGTTTCGTCCGCCCGCGTCGCCTGATTCCAAGGTGTATTCTCTGCCGCAGATGCAGATGATTTACTCACGATGCCTGCGCGGGTTCGATGCGCGCTTTTGGTGCGGCCGGCTGACATTCGGTGTCAATCAGATCGCTTGGATGACGTGTGAATTTGCGGGTATGTTCGGCGCGGGTGACATCGGCTAGGGCATCGTGGTCTCTTGAAGACATTTTCAGCCATCCGAAGGTAGGTTGCTGCTTTCACCGGAGGCTGCATCGGTCACACCAGTGCAAACGCAAACGGCAGGCAATCCTGGTCGGCGCACTCTGAACACAACGCGGATAGGACCAGACCCAAGAGGCGCAGCAGAACGCGGTGTTGCATCGGGAATGACGGCGCTGATTATATCCAAGCCATCCTTGCAGACAGTCAATGCAGGCTCAAAAACCTGCTGCGCCCCTGGACTTTGAAGCAATCAGTCCTGGTCAGCCATCTGCACTGTAAAGAATGCCAGAGCTGAAGTGCTATCCCAATCCGCTGGTCCAGGCTTGCGACCTAATTCTCGCCCATCCGGACCTATCAGGAGAGTTGTTGGCATCGCAAATACGCCAAGTTTACGCATAGCAGTACCAGATTCATCAATGAATATGGCACGTTCATCCAGACCAAGCTGTTGGTAAAGCCGCTGAACATTTGTAAGTCGACCCGCATCTGTCGATAAGGCAATGACCTGAAATTGATCCCCACCAAGTTCCTGTTGCAAGCCCTGCAGGTCGGGTAGTTCTTTGCGGCAAGGTGGACACCAGGTCGCCCAGATATTCAAAAGAACATATTTGCCCTTGAAGTCTTCGAGCATAAATTGATTGCCTGCGGCGTCACTGAACTCGATCCTTGGCAACTCTTTGGATGCTGAATGAATGCCAAAGGAGAACTTTCCCTCTTCTGCGACGGCAGCTCCTGAATGCATCGAAAACAACACCAACGAAGGAAATATCCAGCGTATCAACTGCTTCATTTTACTTCACCTGTCCTGGCCAAAATCGTGCGGATTGTTGTCCCGCCTTCGGGATGCGTTGTCGCTTCTTGCGAGGGTTCTGTCCATGCTATGAAAACGCCTTGCTCACCCAATGCCATGCGCGGGAAACCAACCGTTCTTCCAACTGAACTGACAGCGACAACTCTGGGATGCTCGCAGCCGGCCTTCGGGTCGACGGCGCAAATCAAGACAACCTCACCTTGCGCCGTTTGTTCGACCCAAGTAACCAGTGCCGATCCCTTTGCCTGCTGAATGACATCAACCCTTCCAGATGGTGCACCATTATCGATCTCAAAAGCCTTCCCAAAGGTCACACCGTCATCGCTCGAAAACGCAACTTTAACTTTGGGAACGTCATTGGCTGCTGTGAACCAGGCAACGACTGTCTGGCCATCATCCGCATCGATTGCGGGACCGTTCACGGGACAGCCTTCTATGTGCCAGCCGTCCGGGCTGACCGGGGTTGGGGCAGACCATCCCTGCGGCGTATAACGCACGATTGAAATATCGCGAATTTCTTCGAGCGACCGGTCGCGATAGACCGCAACAATATCTCCATTGTCAGCGACAACAGCCGATGTCTGGCAGCATGTGCAGGTCCTTGCATCAATCAATGCATCGTCGCTCATCTCCCAGTTCCCGGTGATCGAGCGTGCACGCAATTGCATGGCGTTCTCCTCAATCTCTTGAGAAGCATAGATGTCGTAGTTGCGTCCATCCAACCAGATCGCCATGAAGTCGTCGCTCTGTGTCGGTAGTAGGGTCACAAACCCATGTTCGCGCTGTGAACGGTCATCATGGGGTACAAAGGATTTTGACCATGTCTTGCCTTCGTCATCCGACCGCGCAATTCTGACGTCGTATTGATAAGATGCATCGCCATTAATCTGAAGCCAATGGGCGACAAGCGTGCCGTCTGCCAATGCAATGGCGGAAGGGAAGTCCGCCCAGTTCACAAAGAGATCATCCCTTTCAACGACTGTCTGCGGCTTTGACCAGCCGGACCCATCAAAAATCGCGACCTTCACTGCAAAACCTTGTCCTTGCGGTTCGGTCCAACTCATCAGCACACGACCATCGATCATGGTAGAAAGTGACGGTTCACGCGCGCCATCAGCTACAGGCGCGGACAGATCTGTGACCGAAGTAAAGAGCGCATCGTCAGCAAAGGCAATTGGGGCGTTGGTTACAAGAACCGCCATAACTGCCAGCAGGCCTATCAATGGGTTGACTGAAAGTTTCGTTTTCAAGAGCACTGATTTACCTCACTAACTTACTGTAAGCGGTATCAGGTGTTTCCGTCACGCCTGTTTTTCAAAGCATTGTGATTAAAATTTAGAAAAGCTCGTGTCGGGAATGCAATCTAACAATACATTGCTGATCAGGCTTACCCGGTGGGCGAGCTGACTGGAAAGCAACCCTGCTACGACCGGTTTCGGGGAGTTTGGCAGCCAGCGCCGCCGCGGGTTTCTCAATCACTGCGAACAACCGTTTGAACAGGGAACTTGCACCAGCCTAATAATTAGTATACTAACTGTTAGCATGAAAACTGATGCCTCCTTGCTGCATTTCCTTCTGCACTCCGCCGATCTCGTGGAAGAACATTTGCGTCGGCGTCTCACCCGGATCGAGTTGCGACCACGGCAGGCACGCGTGCTCGACGCACTTGCCCGCATGGAACCTGCTTCGCAAGTCAGCCTTGCCCGCGCATTCGATGTAACTCCGGCCAGCATGAGCACGATGACGACCCGGCTGATAGAGGCTGGTTTCATCACGCGCGAGATCGATCCGTCCGAGGCACGCAGCAATCTTTTGCGCCTGACTGATCGCGGGCGCGGCCTGTTGTCGGAGATCCACACAGCCTGGCGCGAGATCGATGCGATGATCGCCGAGCAGATCGGCGCTGAAAAAGCCGCTGACCTCGGGAGCTTGACTCGCGACCTGCGCGATGGTTTGGGCGGTCATGCGCCTGGTCGCCGCGCATCTGAATCAGTCATCTCACACGAACACATTGATGACGAAAACCGTAATGACGAAAACCGTAAATTTAATAACTTGCCCGAGAGGTAAAGCATCATGAAACACAGACGTTTAGATAGAACGCCAATATATAGAATGGCAGCAGCTTTGGTAATGGTTGCTGTCCTTGCACTGACAGCTACGTCAGTTCTGACGTAGCTGTCTGCGAACGCGCAAGAAGCCGATGGATCAACTACGGGTCTGGTTGACACGGGATCGGCTGTTGCGGCCGCAAACTGGAGCGACAATGTTACAATTACTGTCGACGAGGCGGCGAACACGTTTCGCTTTGAATCGAACGGTATCCCAAGCCACGGGTTCGCAGAGCAGTATCTGATCCCCAAAAATCCGAATGAGCAGCCGTTTCAGGACAAATCGGCGGATGCATTTACGGTCGTCAATTCGGCCGATTACTTTACCGAAATTCCGCTCGACACCACCATCACCACACTGCCAATTTATGTCGACGAGGTGACGGACACATCACTGGGCCGCATCGGTGTCGCCCTTAGTGGCGCGCAGATTTTCAACGATTATGAAAATCCCGAACGTTCTGTTGTGGCCATGGATGACAATGTCATCCACGATCACGTGCCGTTCGTGGACGAATGCAACGGGCATACTTTGGTCAACGGAACCAATTACCACTACCACGGTATTCCGGTCTGCATCAGCGACAGCCTGGATCAATCAGGCGAACATTCGATCATGATTGGTGTGCTTGAAGACGGCTTTCCGGTCTACGGCAACAAAGGTCAGGCCGGAGCGATCGTTACAGATGATGTTCTGGACGAATGCAGCGGTCATGTCGACGTCACGCCGGAGTTTCCAGATGGGATTTATCACTACCATCTGACAGCAGATGAAGCGCCCTATATGATTGATTGTTACCATGGTGAGGTCGAGATTGTTTCATCCCAAGGTGGCCCCGGTGGCGGTGGGCTGGATTTTGCAGCGCTCGCAGAAGAACTGGGAGTGAGTCAAAACGAATTGATTGATGCGCTTGGCACGTCAATGCCACCCAATTTTGAGGCTGCCGCAGAAAGCCTTGGCATCAGTGTCGAGGATCTTCGGGCCGCCATGCCTGGGCCTCCCCAGCAGTAACCTGCGCGTCACCAGACATGCAAAATCTCCGGGTGAGTTCCCTTGTTGGCTATAAAGCAGCCATGGGCTGGATGCTTGGCGCTGGATGCGCGCTTGTCGGGCAGCCCGATGACATCCGCCTCACATCCATTTGATTTTCAATTGACCGGCAGGCTGGCTAAGGTCTCATCAACACCAAATGGAGGTTTACCCCATGAACTGCCTTGAATCTGCCACCTGCTTTGATCGTCGTTATGCACTCGGATTTGGTTTTGCAGTTGCACTTTGGGGTGCGATGACGCTGTCCGTTGTGTTGCTTTAACGTTCATCCGTAACGGAATGATTGACAAATAGTTCTGCACTTTGTGACATGCCGCCTACCGAAGCTTAGCAAACAAGGTAGGCGGCATGAAATTCGCATTTGAAGCGAGCGACGCGGAGGACGCCCAGCAGGCTCTTTCCGAACTTCGCTCGCACTACAGCACCGTGGCCTCCCAGGATGCAGATGTCATTGTCGTGCTTGGCGGCGATGGCAGCATGTTGCGGGCGCTGCACACCTATATGAATTCAGGAAAAATGCTGTACGGCCTGAATCGCGGTTCAATCGGCTTTCTGATGAATGAATTTGCGGTTGAACTCTTGGAACAGCGCATTCTGAATGCAGTGTCTACGATAATTCATCCGTTGGTCATGGAAGTCACATTGGCGGGCGGAAAGGCCGAGCGCGCCTATGCGCTGAACGAAGTTTCACTGCTGCGGCAATCCTATCAGGCCGCCAAGCTGCAGATTTCAGTAGATGACCGGGTTCGCATGCGGGAATTGATCTGTGACGGGATTTTGCTGGCGACGCCGCAGGGCAGCACAGCTTACAATCTGTCGGCACATGGCCCGATTCTGCCGATCAATGCGCCACTGCTGGCTCTCACGCCGATCAGTCCGTTCCGGCCCAGGCGATGGCGCGGAGCGTTGTTGCCCAACAGGGCCAAATTGACCATTGATGTGCTGGATGCAGACAAGCGGCCGGTCAATGCGGTGGCGGACCACACGGAATTCAAAACTGTCGAAAGGGTCGTTGCCTGGGAGGACCCCGAAAGCCAGTGCGGCCTGCTGTTTGATCCGGATCATTCGTGGGATGAAAGAATACTGGCCGAACAATTTCAATATTAGTGAAATTGATGGTCATGGCGACTTGTTGGACCCGGCTTCAAACCGTGAGGAAGGCGGGCAATTGTTCTGCCATGAAATTGTCCAGGCGGGCAATATCCGCTTCATCCTGTATCACCAGCCCGCGTTTCGTCCGGCGCCATAAAACATCCTGGGCGGTGCGGGCCCATTCCTCGCGCATCAGATAACGCACTTCCGATTCGGTCAGATCAGACCCGAAATTCTCTCCAAGATCCGCAATGCTCGTTGCATCCTTGACGATTGTCCGGGCGCGCGTGCCGTAAAGCCGGAACAGGCGCCAGGCATGATCCGGTTGCAGGAAAGGGAATTCGGCCTCAAAGCGCATCAGTTCGCTGTCAAAGGCAAGCGCATCAAAACCGCCGCCGGGCAGGGTGGCACCCTCTGTCCAGGGTTTGCCTTTGGAGCCGATTGCATCTTCAATCTTCTCAAGCATCGATTCAGCTAACCTGCGGTAAGTGGTTATTTTTCCACCAAAAATGTTGATCAGTTTGGGCTCTTCCGGTTTGCCTTCGCTCTTCAGGACATAATCCCGTGTTGCCTCCTGGGCCTTCGATGCGCCGTCGTCATAGAGCGGGCGGACACCGGAATAGGTCCAGACAATATCCGACCTCTGAACCGGTTCGCTGAAATATTCTGCCGCAGCGTTGATCAGATAGTCAGTTTCCTCATCGCTGATCGTGACATTTTTCGGATCGCCCTGATAATCCCGGTCGGTGGTGCCGATCAGGGTAAAATCCCGTTCATAGGGAATTGCGAAAAAGATGCGGCCATCATTGTTCTGAAAGAAATAGGCGCGCGGATCGTCGAATTTCCGCTTGATGACGATATGGCTGCCCTGGACCAGACGGACATTGTGGGTATCTTTTCGGCCAAGAGCATCTTTCAGAATGTGATCGACCCAGGGTCCGGCCGCGTTGACAAGGCAGCGGGCCTCGACCTGCCGGGATTTGCCGGTCAGCCTGTCCTCAAGTCCGATCTGCCATAATTGGCCCGCCCGCCGGATCAAGACAACTTTAGTGGCCGTATCGATTTGTGCGCCCCGGTCCGCCGCATCGCGCGCATTCAGGACCACCAGTCGGGCATCATTGACCCAACAGTCGGAATATTCGAAAGCCTTTCTGAAATGCGGTTTTAGCGGCAGTCCCGCAGGATCATTTGCAAGATCAAGCGTTGTCGTGCCGGGCAGCTTTTTGCGGCCACCAATATGATCGTAAAGAAACAGGCCGATACGGATCAGCCAGGCCGGCCGGGTATCCTTGTGATGCGGCAGGACAAATCGCAGTGGCCAGATGATGTGCGGGGCCATGGCCCAGAGTGTTTCGCGTTCCATAAGCGCTTCGCGGACAAGGCGGAATTCATAATGTTCCAGATAGCGCAGTCCGCCATGGATGAGTTTGGTCGAGCATGAAGATGTGCCGGAGGCCAGATCATTGATTTCCGCAAGAGCCACCGTGTAGCCGCGTCCAACTGCATCGCGCGCGATGCCAACCCCATTTATGCCACCGCCAATGATGAACACATCATAGGGAGTCTGGTCGGGATAGGGTGTCTGATCGGGCCCGGGTGAATCGCCGCCCTGCGCATTGGAACTATCGGAGGCGCGGGATGTGGGCTGGCTCATCGAGGGGCTCTCAGGGATGGTTCTCTCGAGGATGGTTCTCTCGGGGGCGGATCTCTGGAGACGGGTTTTTCGGGGGCGCGTCTCCTGCCGTTTGGTTTGTCATAAAACGAAGATATATGAGTGTCAAACGAAGAAATACGAAAGAGGCTGCTCTGTCCGTCTCTGCCAGTTGTGCTGAAACAGACTGTCAGCCCGGTTAAATCCCGTGCCCGGTGTAAAACCCTGTGTACCAATCCGGCCTGGCAGGAAACGGACTATTAAGACCTCACCGGCTAATTTTGTGGTTCGGCTGAAGTTACAGGGAATGAAAGTTTCTCACCCTATGAGACCAGTTAATTTATCGGCGCTGAGATGTCTTGTCGTCGATGACAATGCGCATATGAGGCGAATTGTTCGCATGTTGCTTCAAGGATTTGGCATCCGGGAAGTGATCGAGGCCGAGGATGGCGCCTCTGGTCTGGAGCTGTTTCAATCCAGCTCACCGGATTTCATTATTCTTGACTGGTCAATGCCAATTTTCAACGGGCTTGAACTGACCCGCATGCTGCGCAACAAGGAAACCAGCATTTACCCGTATGTGCCGATTATCATGATCACCGGCCATTCTGACAAGAAGCGGGTTATTGAAGCGCGGGATGCGGGCGTGACGGAATTTGTCTGCAAACCCCTGTCTGCAAAGGCGCTCTATCAGCGCATTGTTCTGTCGGTCGTGTCGCCCCGGCCGTTTATCAGAACCAAGACTTTTTTCGGCCCTGACCGCAGGCGCGTCATCACTCCAATGGCCTATGGCGGAGAAGAACGTCGTGGCAATGAAGACAGCATTGGTCAGGTAACCGAAGTCGCGGGCCTGATTCAACATCCCAAGGAACAATCGGTGGCATGATATGACAGATCCAGACGTTCCGACCCGTATGGTGGGCTCCGGCAGTTCCGCTCATGAGCTCATCGAGCCGCCGAACAAGTTGAAAGACAAGGTAAAGCCGATTCTGCAAGCCCAAGGCCAGCCTCTTGAAGATCCGGTGGCAAGGGCCGAGCGCGAATTGAAAAAACTGGAACCGCAGTTTGACGAGTGGATTAAGAGCGATATCTCCCGCCTGAAACAAGCCTGGGAGGACTACATCACTGCGAGCGAACCGGTCGATCAGGACGCGGAAGGGGCGATCGCCCCGCTGTTTCGCGCCGCTCATGATCTTAAGGGCCAGGCTGCGACTTACGGCAAACCTTATATCGCAACTGTGGCGGCCAGCCTGTGCATGATTCTTGAAGATCCGGAAACACTGGCGGTCGTGCCTCCAGCCCTGATTGAACAACATGTCAATGCGATAGCGGCAATGCACCGTGAAAGCTCGGAACCAAGTGCAGATGACCTGGCTTCGAGGCTGAGCGAGGAGTTGACGAAAATCGCCCAGTCCTTCGTCGCTGCAGACAGAGGTAAGCGGTTGAAGGTCTCCTAGATTTCAGGTCTGTCGAGCGTGACAGAATTAATCGGCAGAGCCGGCCTGAGCATCCAGCGACTGGCGGCAGACAAACAGAGACAAGGCGGCGGCATTCGAGACATTCAGGCTCTTGATCGGACCCGGCATGTCGAGACGGGCCAGAGCATCGCACAGATCGCGCGTCAGACGTCTCAGGCCGCGGCCCTCAGCCCCCAGAATCAGTGCAATTTTTTCACCGCCATGATCGGCAAGGCTCTTGATCAGATCGCTGGGGCCTTCGCTGTCGAGACCTATCGCGGAAAATTGCAACGCCCTGATTTCCTCCACAGCGCGTGCCAGGTTTGTCACCTGAATATAGGGGACATGTTCAAACGCTCCGGACGCAGTCTTGGCCAGAAGGCCGTTTTCATGCGGCGCGTTGCGCAGGGTTGTCACCACCGCGCCGGCCCCAAGGGCACAGGCTGAACGGATGATCGCCCCGACATTGTGCGGATCGGTCACCTGGTCAAGCACAACCACCAGATCATGATGCCGTACATCTTCCAGAGTTGGTTGGGAAAGCCGTTCCGCCTCCAGAACGATGCCCTGATGGACCGCGTCGCGTTCGACCAACTGGTCAAGGTCCCTGGGACGCACTTCGCGCCAGCCTTCCGGCAAGGCAACGGCTTCCGCAATCAACCTGTCAGCCAGGTTCCGGGTGATGCTGGCCTGAATGATGCGCCTGTTGGCGTTGCGCAGCGCCGCTTCGCAAGCATGGTAACCGTAAAGCTTGACGGTTTCGTCCAGATCACGGGGCTTGCCGAAACTTTGACCCTTGTCCTGATGCTCGCGCTTGCGGTCATTTTTGTGGCCGGATTTGTGGCCGGTTTTGTGGTTGTGTTTGCTCATGTTATCCCAGTGGTCAGCTTATCCCGGTGGTCAGCCCTCAACATCGCTGGAATGTCATCGCCGGAGTGAAGGTATCGCGAATTTCTGATGCTCTGTAAATGGAGCTACGGTAAAAACCGGCCTGATGGGCTGCAACTGGGGACTGCAATTGGGGGCTGCAACAATTTTACCGCTCGACCAATTGCTGTGGTGGCGACTTTGAAATCGCACCGGTAATCCCCATCTCAGTGTTAGTCCGAAACACACTGGTTGTGGTGGCGGAATGCCTGCCGCAGCACGGTGCAAGGGGCAGATTCCGGGTCTTGGGCGCAATTGGGCCAAAAAAGCCGTGGCGACGTTGAATCCTGCGTTGACATGTTGCATCAGCATCTGCATAACCACGGCCACCGAAGCACCTGCGAGAAATTGCGGGCGTTTTTGTTTGGGCAGGTGTGCCGACCCAGACAGGGTTTGATTTCGGAGGGATGCCTGAGCGGTTAAAAGGGGCGGACTGTAAATCCGTTGGCTATGCCTACGCTGGTTCAAATCCAGCTCCCTCCACCATCAAATTCGAACGACGGGCCAAATTCGAACTACAGGCGGGTATAGCTCAGAGGTAGAGCAACAGCCTTCCAAGCTGAAGACGCGGGTTCGATTCCCGCTACCCGCTCCAACTGCCGGGCTGCAGAAAAGCAGACCGGGCGCGAGATACAGGCTGATAGCCAGCCTGAAACAGGAATTCGGTGGCGCCGCCACCTGATAGTTGCAAGGAAATCCGGTCCGATGGCCAAGGAAAAGTTTAAACGCAATAAGCCGCATGCGAACATTGGCACGATTGGTCATGTTGACCACGGCAAGACGACATTGACGGCAGCGATTACGAAATATTTTGGTGAATTCAAGGCTTATGACGAGATTGATGGTGCACCGGAAGAAAAGGCACGCGGCATTACGATTTCCACTGCTCACGTTGAGTATGAAACGGATGCGCGCCACTACGCCCATGTCGATTGTCCGGGCCACGCGGATTATGTGAAGAACATGATCACCGGTGCGGCTCAGATGGATGGTGCGATTCTGGTTGTGTCCGCGACTGATGGCCCGATGCCACAGACCCGCGAGCACATTTTGCTGGCGCGTCAGGTTGGTGTTCCCTCGCTTGTGGTTTTCATGAACAAGGTTGACCAGGTTGACGATGAGGAACTGCTTGAGCTTGTCGAGATGGAAATCCGCGAGTTGCTGGTAGCCTATGAGTATCCTGGCGATGATATTCCGGTAACGATGGGGTCCGCGCTTGCGGCGCTTGAGGGCCGTGATGAGAAGATCGGTGAAGAAGCGATCCGCGCGCTGATGAAGACGGTTGACGAGTATATTCCGCAGCCCGAGCGTCCGATTGACCAGGCGTTCCTGATGCCGATCGAAGATGTGTTTTCGATTTCGGGGCGCGGTACGGTTGTGACCGGTCGTGTTGAGCGTGGCGTCATCAAGGTTGGCGACGAGATTGAGATTGTCGGCATTCGCGATACGCAGAAATCGACCTGTACCGGTGTTGAGATGTTCCGCAAGCTGCTGGACAGCGGCCAGGCGGGTGACAATATCGGCGCACTGCTGCGCGGTGTTCAGCGTGAAGATGTTGAGCGCGGCCAGGTTCTGTGCAAGCCGGGTACTGTGAAGCCCCACACTAAGTTCAAGGCGGAAGCCTATATTCTGACGAAGGAAGAGGGCGGGCGTCATACGCCATTCCTGACCAATTACCGTCCCCAGTTCTACTTCCGGACAACGGATGTGACCGGTATTGTTCATCTTCCCGAAGGCACGGAAATGGTGATGCCGGGTGATAATGTCGAGATGGATGTCGAACTGATCGTTCCGATCGCCATGGAAGAGCGGCTGCGCTTTGCCATTCGTGAAGGCGGACGTACCGTCGGGGCCGGCATCGTCGCAAGCATCATCGAGTAATCGAAGCTTAGGGGTATAGCTCAGTTGGTAGAGCGACGGTCTCCAAAACCGTAGGTCGCGGGTTCGAATCCTGCTGCCCCTGCCAAAATTGGATACAAGCGGACCTTGCCGGCCCGGTTCCCGGCATTATTCGCTTGTATCTTTCTGGCTGCTGTCTTATATGGCGGCTATCAACGTTGACCTTAGTCATGACCGAAGCGCGCCAGCCTGATGCTAGTGCGCTCGGCCCATTTGAGCGCGCTTTATGGCAAAAACAAATCCTTTCACATTTATTCAGCAGGTCCGCGCTGAAGTGTCCAAAGTTACATGGCCTTCACGCCGTGAAACCCTCGTTACGACTGTGATGGTTCTGATCATGGTGTTTTTGGCCGCGATTTTCTTCTTTTTGGCAGATCAACTTCTGGGTTGGGGCGTTGGACAGCTTCTGACTTTGGGCCGCTAGGGAAGGTACAATACATGGCGAAACGCTGGTATATCGTTCAGGCATATTCGAACTTTGAGAACAAGGTTGCCGCTTCCATTATGGAACGCGTTGCATCTGCCGGCCTTGAAGATCAGTTCGAACAGGTCGTGGTACCAACCGAAAAAGTGGTTGAAGTGCGCCGTGGCCGCAAGGTCGATACAGAGCGTAAATTCTTTCCCGGATATATTCTGGCGAAGGTGGATCTGACGGATGAAGCATTTCATCTCATCAAGAATACACCGAAAGTGACCGGATTTCTGGGCTCTGAAAACAAACCGATGCCTATTCCCGAAGCAGAGGCGATGCGCATTCTGCAACAGGTTCAGGAAGGTGTTGAGCGTCCGAAACCCTCGATCAGTTTTGAAATCGGTGAGCAGGTACGCGTATCGGATGGGCCGCTGGCCTCGTTCAATGGCCATATCGAAGAGGTCGATGAAGAGCGTGCAAGGCTCAAGGTAGCAGTTTCCATTTTCGGCCGGCCGACGCCGGTTGAACTGGAGTATAATCAGGTCGAAAAACTTTAAGTTGATCTGATGTTTGAATCGTGGAAGGCAGGTCGGGTGCGCCACACCCGAACTTTCCGGACCACGGACACCCAACGCCGGCGGTGCCGGCATGACACGGAGTGAACTATGGCGAAGAAAATTGCCGGGTATCTGAAGCTTCAGGTACCAGCCGGCGCAGCCAATCCGTCCCCGCCTATCGGGCCGGCCCTTGGTCAGCGCGGCGTTAATATCATGGAATTCTGCAAGGCATTCAATGCCAAGACGCAGGAAATGGAAAAAGGCCAGCCGATTCCGGTAATCCTGACCATTTACCAGGATAAATCTTTTACATTTGTGATGAAAACCCCGCCGGTTTCATTTCTTTTGAAAAAGGCTGCAAAACTGAAAAAAGGTTCCGAGACACCCGGGAAAACCTCTGCCGGATCTGTTTCCAGCGCTGCGGTGCGGGAGATTGCTGAAGCCAAGATGCAGGACCTGAATGCAAATGATCTGGAAGCTGCCATGCGGATGGTTGCCGGGTCTGCGCGTTCGATGGGTCTTAAGGTTGCGGGGTAAAGACAATGTCAAAATCAGGTAAAAGAGTTCGCAACAACGGTGAAGCCATCGATCGGCACAAGCTGTATGATTTGTCCGAAGCGGTCAATCTGCTGAAACAACACGCCAATGCAAAATTTGACGAGACTATCGAAGTTGCAATGAATCTGGGCGTGGACCCGCGTCACGCTGACCAGATGGTGCGCGGCGTGTGCAATCTGCCCAACGGTTCGGGCCGCAATGTTCGTGTCGCCGTATTTGCAAAAGATGCCAAAGCCGATGAAGCCCGAAAGGCCGGCGCCGATGTTGTCGGTGCTGAAGATCTGATGGAAGAAGTTCAGAAGGGCAACATCGATTTCGACCGATGTATCGCAACTCCGGATATGATGCCGCTGGTCGGTCGCCTGGGTAAGGTGCTCGGCCCCCGTGGCATGATGCCGAACCCGAAGGTTGGCACCGTCACCATGGATATTGCCGCTGCCGTAGCTGCCGCCAAAGGCGGTGCCGTAGAGTTTCGCGTTGAAAAGGCCGGCGTTCTGCATGCCGGCGTCGGCAAAGCATCATTCACAAAGGATGCGATTGTCGAGAATATCCAGGCCTTTGCAGACGCGGTGTCCAAATCGCGTCCAACCGGTGCCAAGGGTACTTTTGTGAAGCGTTTTGCCATCACCTCGACAATGGGTCCTGGCATTCACGTTGATCCGACAAGCGTTTCAAACGCTTAACAAAAAGAGAATTCCCCGCCGGTTCGCTGGCGGGGTGGTCATCTGAAAAGATGGCAAACCTGTCCGAGACTGCTGGCACCGGATCGTTCTAAACAACGAGATGGTTTAAAAATCGCCCGCACAGATAGGGAATAACCAGCTTGCGGTTCCGCAGGGAACCTTGCTGGTTTGAACCAACGGACCTGGCAGTGCGCGCGTAGGCACATTGCAAGGGGGCAGGGTATCGCGCCGCAGCAGCATCTTTCAAGAGGCTGACGCGGCATTCGTAAACCGGCCCCTTAGGCGATTTTCGCCCGAGAGGTCAAATGGAGAAGAGACGCAGTGGATAGAGCGGAAAAAACCGAAATGGTATCCATACTGGGTGATGTATTCAATGCATCAGGCAGTGTGGTTGTTGCTCATTATGCCGGTCTCACCGTGGCCCAGATGACTGCTTTACGCAATCAGATGCGCGACCAGGGTGCGTCCGTCAAAGTTGCAAAAAACCGCCTTGCCAAGCTCGCTCTTAAAGGTACCGACGCTGAATCAATGTCGGATCTGTTTCAGGGGCCTACCCTGATCGCTTATGCGGAAGATCCGGTAGCAGCGCCAAAAGTGGCCTCCGATTTTGCCAAGACGAATGACAAGCTTGTCATTCTCGGCGGCACGATGGGAGCCACAGCCCTTGATGCTTCCGGTGTGAAAGAACTTGCTTCCATGCCGTCGCTTGATGAATTGCGCGCGAAACTTGTGGGTATGATCAATACACCTGCAACCCGTATCGCTCAGCTCATCAATGCACCCGCCGGCCAGCTGGCGCGTGTGTTTGGGGCATATGCCAAAAAGGACGAAGCGGCGTAAGGCCGAATGCAACTCAACTCTATTGGTTCAAACCAAAGCAAACTTGAAAGAAATGAAAATGGCTGATCTTGAAAAAATCGTAGATGACCTGTCGAATCTCAGTGTTCTGGAAGCCGCCGAGCTGTCCAAGATGCTGGAAGAAAAATGGGGCGTTTCGGCCTCTGCTGCTGTTGCTGTTGCTGCAGCTCCAGGTGGCGGCGGCGAAGCTGCTGCTGAAGAAGAAAAAGACGAATTCGACGTTATGCTGATGGCTGCCGGCGAAAAGAAAATCAACGTGATCAAAGAAGTCCGTGCCATTACCGGCCTGGGCCTCAAAGAAGCAAAAGATCTGGTTGAATCTGCTCCCAAGGCCGTCAAGGAAGCTGCCTCAAAAGGTGAAGCAGAAGATATCAAAGCCAAGCTCGAAGCAGCTGGCGCGACTGTCGAACTCAAATAAGTTCGAAGACATCCTTGAATCCGGGCCGCCTGGCGGCCCGGATTTGACCTGTTGAAAGCGCTTTTTTTTAAAGCGCTTTTACGCGTCTCTGGCGCACGGTTTCGCAGGGCGGAATAGTGTGCAGGAGAGACACTTGTTTTGAAGGCCCGCGCTGCAGCGTAATCGAGCGGGATTTTTGAACAAATGTCTGAAATGACATATGTTTTTAGGACGACATGAGGTGCCAAATGGCTGAGACATATACCGGTCGCAAACAAGTTCGTAAATTTTTTGGTTCCATTCGAGAAGTGGCAAGCATGCCGAACCTGATCGAGGTCCAGAAGGCTTCTTATGATCAGTTTCTTCAGGCTGACAAGTTGCCAGGCGAGCGGCCTGAGGAAGGGCTTCAGGCAGTTTTCAAATCAGTATTCCCGATTTCCGACTTCGCCGGCTCTTCGCTTCTGGAATTTGTTGAGTATGAATTTGAAGCCCCGAAATATGATGTCGAGGAGTGCCGTCAGCGTGGCATCACCTTTGCTGCGCCGCTGAAAGTACGCCTGCGTCTGATCGTGTTTGATATTGATGAGGACACCGGTGCCAAATCGGTCAAGGATATCAAGGAGCAGGACGTCTATATGGGCGACATGCCGCTGATGACCGGCAATGGCACCTTTGTGGTCAATGGCACGGAACGGGTGATTGTCTCGCAGATGCACCGCTCTCCCGGCGTGTTTTTCGACCATGACAAGGGCAAAACCCATTCGTCCGGCAAGCTGCTTTTCGCCTCACGCATTATTCCCTATCGCGGTTCCTGGCTCGACATCGAGTTCGACGCGAAGGATATCGTTCACGCGCGCATCGATCGCCGCCGCAAAATTCCAGTGACGACACTGCTGTTCGCGCTTGGCCTGGACAGTGAGGAAATCCTCGACACCTTCTTCAATATCATCACCTTCAGCCGCATCAAGGATGGCTGGCGCAAGCCTTTCGAAGCGTCCAAGATGCGCGGAACCAAAGCTGTTGTTGATCTGATCGACGCGGATAGCGGTGAAGTGATTGTTGAAGCAGGCAAGAAACTGACAGCCCGCTCTGCACGCGATCTGGAAGAAAAAGGTGTCAAGGCGCTCAAAGTCAGCAATGAAGATCTGATCGGTGAATTCATCGCAGAGGAAATCGTCTCCACGGAAACCGGTGAGATTTTCATGGAAGCCGGTGATGAGATCACCGAGGACAATCTCGTGCTGCTTGAGGAAATGGGTTATAATGATGTGCCGGTTCTGGACATCGATTATGCCAATGCCGGTCCTTACATCCGCAACACGCTGGCGGCTGACAAGAATGAAAGCCGCGAAACCGCTCTGTTCGACATTTACCGCGTCATGCGTCCGGGCGAGCCGCCCACCATGGAAAGCGCGGAAGCGATGTTCACCTCGCTGTTCTTTGATTCCGAGCGCTATGATCTGTCGGCTGTTGGCCGGGTGAAGATGAATATGCGTCTGGATCTGGATGTCGAAGATACAGTTCGCGTGCTGCGCAAGGATGACATTCTGGAAGTCGTCAAGACCCTTGTAGGTCTGCGCGACGGCAGGGGCGAGATTGACGATATTGACAATCTCGGCAACCGCCGTCTGCGCTCGGTCGGCGAGTTGATGGAAAACCAGTACCGGGTTGGCCTTCTGCGTATGGAGCGGGCCATCAAGGAACGCATGTCATCGGTGGAAATCGACACGGTGATGCCGCAGGATCTGATCAACGCCAAGCCGGCTGCCGCCGCAGTGCGTGAATTCTTCGGCTCATCGCAATTGTCGCAGTTCATGGATCAGACCAATCCGCTTTCGGAAATCACCCACAAGCGCCGTCTTTCGGCACTTGGACCAGGTGGTCTGACCCGTGAGCGCGCCGGTTTTGAGGTGCGCGATGTGCATCCGACCCATTATGGCCGCATCTGCCCGATTGAAACGCCGGAAGGTCCGAATATCGGCCTGATCAACTCGCTGGCGACCTTCGCACGCGTCAATAAATATGGCTTTATCGAAAGCCCTTACCGCACCGTGGAAGACGGCAAGGTGACCGATAATGTGGTCTATCTGTCAGCCATGGAAGAGGCCAAGCACGTGGTGGCCCAGGCCAATGCGCTTCTGGGCGATGATAACAGCTTCCTGAATGAAATGGTGACCTGCCGCAAATCAGGCGATGTGCTGTCAATGCCGGCAGACGCCGTGACACTGATGGATGTGTCGCCAAAGCAGCTGGTCTCGGTTGCCGCGGCTCTGATTCCGTTTTTGGAAAACGATGATGCGAACCGGGCTCTGATGGGCTCCAATATGATGCGTCAGGCAGTGCCGCTGCTGAAGGCAGAGGCTCCTTTTGTCGGAACCGGTATGGAATCCGTTGTCGCGCGTGATTCCGGTGCTGCCATTACCACCCGCCGCACCGGTGTGGTGGATCAGGTCGATGCGACCCGTATCGTGATCCGTGCAACCGAAGAGTTGGACCCGTCAAAATCCGGCGTTGATATTTACCGCCTGATGAAATTCCAACGCTCCAATCAGGATACCTGCATCAACCAGCGGCCGCTGGTCGAGGTTGGCGAGCAGGTCAAGAAGGGTGACATCATCGCTGATGGCCCATCGACCGAATTGGGTGATCTGGCGCTTGGCAAGAACGTGCTGGTCGCATTCATGCCCTGGAATGGCTACAATTTCGAGGATTCGATCCTGATTTCCGAGCGCATCGTGCGCGATGACGTGTTCACGTCCATTCACCTTGAAGAATTTGAGGTGATGGCGCGTGACACCAAGCTTGGGCCTGAGGAAATCACCCGCGATATTCCGAATGTCTCTGAAGAGGCTCTGAAAAACCTCGATGAGGCCGGCATTGTCTATATCGGTGCCGAGGTTGATCCTGGCGACATTCTGGTCGGCAAGATCACGCCGAAGGGTGAAAGCCCGATGACTCCGGAAGAAAAGCTTCTGCGGGCCATTTTCGGCGAGAAAGCCTCGGACGTGCGCGACACGTCCCTGCGCCTGCCGCCAGGTGTTACCGGAACGGTTGTCGAAGTACGGGTGTTCAACCGTCACGGCATCGAAAAAGATGAGCGGGCCATGGCGATCGAGCGCGAGCAGATCGAAACTCTGGCGAAGGACCGCGACGACGAACAGGCCATTCTTGACCGCAACGTGTATAGCCGACTGTCGGATATGATCCGTGGCAAGAAGGCTGTGGCCGGTCCCAAGAACTTCAAGAAGGGCACCGAGGTGACCGACGAGGTTCTGGAAGAGTATCCGAGGTCACAGTGGTGGCTGCTGGCGGTCGAAGACGACAAGTTGATGGGCGAGCTGGAAGCTCTGAAAGAGCAGTATGATGACAGCCGCAAGGAGCTTGAAACGCGCTTCCTCGACAAAATCGACAAGCTGCAACGTGGTGATGAGCTGCCGCCCGGCGTGATGAAGATGGTAAAAGTGTTTGTCGCCGTGAAGCGCAAGCTTCAACCGGGTGACAAAATGGCCGGACGTCACGGCAATAAGGGTGTGGTTTCGCGTATTGTTCCGATTGAAGACATGCCCTATCTGGAAGATGGCACCCAGGTGGACATCGTTCTCAATCCGCTTGGCGTGCCAAGCCGGATGAATGTCGGCCAGATCCTGGAAACCCATCTCGGCTGGGCCTGTGCAGGGCTTGGATTGCAGATCGGCAAACAGGTTCGCGATTTCGAAAAATCCAGAGATATCAAACCGTTGCGGGCAATTCTGGAAGATATTTACGGGCAGAATGCACAGAATGACAATATTGTCGATCTGGATGATGATTCCGTGGTCAGGCTTGCCAACAACCTGAAACGCGGTGTGCCGATGGCAACACCGGTGTTTGACGGTGCGCGGGAACCTGATGTGGTTACCATGCTTGAGAAGGCCAAGCTGGACGGCTCTGGACAAAGCACGCTGTATGATGGACGGACAGGAACCCAGTTCGACCGTCAGGTCACGGTGGGCTACATCTATATGCTGAAACTGCATCACCTTGTCGATGACAAGATCCACGCCCGTTCGATAGGACCATACTCCCTCGTCACTCAGCAGCCGCTGGGTGGTAAGGCGCAGTTCGGCGGCCAGCGGTTCGGTGAAATGGAAGTGTGGGCTCTTGAGGCTTATGGCGCTGCCTACACATTGCAGGAAATGCTGACCGTCAAATCCGATGACGTGGCCGGACGCACCAAAGTCTATGAAGCGATCGTCCGCGGCGACGATACGTTCGAAGCCGGCATTCCGGAAAGCTTCAATGTGCTGGTCAAGGAAATGCGGTCACTTGGTCTGAATGTGGAGTTGGAAAACACCCTGGAAGACCTCAAGGCCGAGAATGACGAACAACCACAGATCGACGCGGCGGAATAAACCCACCGCGCGAACTGAGACTGCTGGACATACCGTTTTTTAGGCCGATCGGAATTGCACCGACTGGCCGCTCTAAAGGAGAAATCCATGAATCAGGATGTGATGAACGTTTTTGGCACCCAGGCGCCGGCACAGACGTTTGACCAGATCAAGATTTCTATCGCCAGCCCGGAAAAAATCCTTTCCTGGTCATTCGGCGAGATCAAGAAACCAGAAACCATCAACTACCGGACCTTCAAACCGGAACGCGATGGCCTGTTCTGCGCACGTATCTTTGGCCCGATCAAGGACTATGAGTGTCTTTGTGGCAAATATAAACGCATGAAATACAAAGGTATTATCTGCGAGAAATGCGGTGTCGAAGTTACCTTGTCCCGGGTTCGGCGCGAGCGTATGGGCCATATCGAACTGGCGGCACCGGTCGCTCATATCTGGTTCCTGAAATCATTGCCATCGCGCATCGGCCTGCTGATGGACATGACGCTGAAGGATCTGGAACGGATTCTTTATTTTGAAAATTATGTTGTCATCGAGCCTGGCCTGACCGCTCTTAAAGAGCGTCAGCTTCTGTCAGAGACCGAAATCGTTGAAGCTCAGGACCAGTACGGACCTGATGCGTTTACCGCGATGATCGGCGCCGAGGCGATCCGCGAAATGCTGATGTCTCTCGATCTGCAGCGCCTCAGTGAGGAAATCCGCGTTGAAATCGCGGAGGCCACGACCGAGTTGAAGCCGAAGAAACTGGCGAAACGTCTGAAAGTCATCGAGGCCTTCATCGACTCCGGCAACCGGCCGGAATGGATGATCATGACTGTTGTTCCTGTGATTCCACCGGATCTGCGTCCGCTGGTGCCACTGGATGGCGGCCGCTTTGCAACGTCCGATCTGAATGATCTGTACCGCCGTGTGATCAACCGCAACAACCGTTTGAAGCGGTTGATGGAATTGCGCGCGCCGGACATCATCATCCGCAATGAAAAGCGCATGCTGCAGGAAGCGGTTGACGCGCTGTTCGACAATGGCCGCCGTGGCCGTGTCATCACCGGCACCAACAAACGTCCGCTGAAATCCCTGTCAGACATGTTGAAGGGCAAGCAGGGCCGATTCCGCCAGAATCTGCTCGGCAAGCGCGTCGATTATTCAGGCCGCTCGGTGATCGTGGTGGGTCCTGAATTGAAGCTGCATCAGTGCGGATTGCCGAAGAAAATGGCGCTGGAGCTGTTCAAGCCGTTTATCTATTCGCGGCTTGACGCAAAAGGCTATTCCTCGACGGTCAAACAGGCCAAGAAACTGGTTGAAAAAGAACGGCCCGAAGTCTGGGATATTCTGGATGAAGTGATCCGTGAACATCCGATTATGCTGAACCGGGCACCGACGCTGCACCGGCTTGGTATTCAGGCATTTGAGCCCGTGCTGATTGAAGGCAAGGCCATTCAGCTGCACCCTCTGGTCTGCGCAGCGTTCAATGCCGACTTTGATGGCGATCAGATGGCCGTCCACGTGCCGCTGTCGCTGGAAGCTCAGCTCGAAGCCCGCGTGCTGATGATGTCGACCAACAATGTTCTGCATCCGGCCAATGGTCAGCCGATCATTGTTCCTTCGCAGGATATTGTTCTGGGTCTGTATTATCTGTCACTGCAGTCGGATAACGAGCCTGGTGAAGGCATGGCGTTCGGCGATATTGCCGAGGTTCAGCACGCGCTCGACAATGGCGTGGTGACACTGCACTCCAAGATCAGGGGCCGTTTTGTCACGGCCGATGAAGATGGCAACAAGGTTACCGGCATTCATGAAACCTCACCGGGCCGCATGTTGATCGGCGATCTTCTGCCGAAACATCACAATGTGCCCTATGACACTTGCAACCGCCTGATGACCAAGAAGGAAATCTCCGGCATGATCGACGTGGTATACCGCCACTGTGGTCAGAAGGAGAGTGTGATCTTCTGTGACCGCATCATGCAGCTTGGGTTCAGCAACGCGTTCAAAGCCGGCATTTCGTTCGGCAAGGACGACATGGTTATTCCTGATACCAAAAAGGGTCTGGTGGAAGAAACCCGCACGCTGACCAAGGAATATGAGCAGCAGTACAATGACGGCCTGATCACGCAGGGCGAAAAGTACAACAAGGTTGTGGATGCCTGGGCGAAATGTACCGACAAGGTTGCCGATGAGATGATGAAACGCATCTCTTCGGTTCAGGTGGACGAGGAAACCGGACGCCAGAAACCGATGAACTCGGTTTATATGATGTCCCATTCCGGCGCGCGCGGATCGCCCGCACAGATGAAACAGCTGGCCGGTATGCGTGGCCTTATGGCGCGTCCCGACGGGTCGATCATCGAATCTCCGATCATCGCCAACTTCAAGGAAGGCCTGACGGTGATGGAATATTTCAGTTCCACCCACGGTGCCCGTAAGGGTCTCGCGGATACGGCACTGAAAACCGCCAACTCCGGTTATCTGACCCGCCGTCTGGTCGATGTTGCACAGGATTGCATCATCACCAAAGAGGATTGCGGAACCGATGACGGTCTGACCGTTCAGGCTGTGGTGGATTCCGGACAGGTTGTCGCGACCCTGGGCATGCGTACCCTTGGCCGTACAACTGCGGCTGATGTGATCAACGCCGATGGTGAAGTTGTCGTTGCGCAGAACATACTGATCCAGGAAAAGGAAGTCGATGCCATTGAAACGGCCGGCATTCAGTCCGTCAAAATCCGCTCGGTTCTGACCTGCAAGAACAAGGTTGGCGTCTGCGGCGCCTGTTATGGGCGCGATCTGGCCCGTGGCACAACTGTCAATATGGGCGAAGCTGTCGGCGTCATCGCGGCTCAGTCGATCGGCGAGCCGGGCACACAATTGACCATGCGGACCTTCCACATCGGCGGGGCCGCTCAAGTGGTGGACAGTTCCTTCATCGAAAGTAATTTCGACGGGAATGTAAGCCTGCGCAATCGCAATGTGGTGCGGGACTCCGATGGCAAGCTGATTGCCATGGGCCGCAACATGTCGGTGGTCATCAATGATGAGCTTGGCGTCGAAGTTTCGGTTCACCGCATCAATTATGGTGCCCGTGTGCATGTGGATGACGGCGACAAGATCAAATCCGGCCAGCGTATTGCCGAATGGGATCCTTATACACGTCCGGTCCTCACCGAAGTAGAGGGTGTGGTCGAGTATGAAGATCTGGTCGATGGCGTGTCGGTTTCGGAAAATGCTGATGAGGCAACCGGCATCACCAAGCGTGTGGTCACCGACTGGCGCAGCAACGCCAAGGCTGGTGATCTGAAACCCGCCTTGGCGGTGAAAGACAAAAAGGGCGAAGTTTACAAACTCGATCGTGGCCGTGAAGCGCGCTACCAATTGTCTGTGGACTCGGTGCTGTCGGTCGATCCGGGATCAACCGTGAAAGCCGGTGATGTTCTGGCACGTATTCCGCTGGAAAGCGCCAAGACCCGTGATATTACCGGTGGTCTGCCGCGTGTGGCTGAATTGTTCGAGGCCCGTCGTCCAAAGGACCACGCCATCATTGCTGAAATCGGTGGCACAATCCGTTTTGGGCGCGACTACAAGAACAAACGCCGGATTGTCATCGAGCCGCTTGATGAAACCATGGAGCCGATGGAATATCTCATTCCAAAAGGCAAGCCGTTCCATCTGCAGGATGGCGATGTGGTGGAAAAGGGCGACTACATCATGGACGGCCTGCCGGCACCGCATGATATTCTGGCCATTAAAGGGGTGGAGGAGCTTGCTTCCTATCTCGTCAATGAAATCCAGGATGTCTATCGCCTGCAGGGTGTTGTGATCAACGACAAGCATATTGAAGTGATCGTGCGTCAGATGCTGCAGAAGGTCGAAGTCACCGAGGTCAATGATGGCGATTATCTGAATGCCGAACAGGTCGACCGGATCGACTTTGAAACGGCAAATGAAAAGCTGGTGGCAGAAGGCAAGACACCTGCGAAAGCGACACCGGTTCTGCTCGGCATCACAAAGGCAAGCTTGCAGACCAAGTCGTTCATCTCGGCAGCGTCTTTCCAGGAAACCACACGTGTCCTGACTGAGGCGGCTGTTAACGGCAAGGCGGATACGCTTGAAGGCCTCATGGAGAACGTGATTGTGGGTCGTCTGATCCCGGCTGGCACCGGTGGTGCCATGAGCCGGATGAAGACTATTGCCGGTCGTCGCGATGATCTCATTCTGGATGAGCGCAAGAAAACATCGCTAGCCTCGGCAGCTGACGTTGCATTTGAAGGCGTAAAGGAAGCCTCTTAGGGCCCCAGACTGCCAACGCATTGAGAGCCGCCGGGCGCATACCCCGGCGGCTTTGCTTTTGCAAGTGAGAGACCATGGCTAAAGAAGTTTATGTTGTGATAGGCGAGGGCGGTGTTCACCAGACCCTCATCGGAGAAGCCGGTCCCAGGGACCAGCCGGAATACGGTTTTCAGGTTTTTCTGCAGGCTGAAGATCTGGAGCAGGCGGTTGCCGTTGCAGCCGAGTATCTGGAACAGGAAGGCTGGCAGGGAATCGATTGGCAAAAAGGCGGCGCCGTTGCCGAATCCATAATCGATGAAGAGCTCGAAGAAGCCTATGAGAGGGCGCTGGCCGGGGATGTTGCAGCGATCATCTATGCCTCTTCAGGCACAGAAGAGGACTGATTCTCGAAATTGTGGCGAAGGACACTCCTGCGACGCAATTATTGCAAAGCCTGATCAGGTTTTGCGCAGGATTCAGCAATGTCTGCGGCAATTGCGGGACCTGAAAAAAGTCATGAATATAGGGTTGACGCGTGACGGGGATAGCCATATGTTCCGCGCCATCACAAGACAGGTCGTGAAACAGGCATTCTGCGGCGACGCGCCAAAGATATAAGTTTCAAACACTGTCTTATGTAAGCGACTGAAAATACGGGTTCATGACCGCGGCTATGCTGTGGTCCTCTGGTTAGCCGGCTCCCCCATCTTTGCCGATGGAGTGGGGCTTTTGCGTATGCTTATACGCAAGCCGGTGAACGGGTTCGATATCCAGTCATTTGTTAGAGATTTTAAGCCCACCGGCTGAGAGAGACGGCATGCCAACGATTAACCAGTTGATCCGGAAGCCACGCAAGGCGCCAGTCAAGCGGAACAAGGTTCCAGCGCTTGAGGCAAACCCTCAGAAACAGGGTTCATGTACTCGCGTGTACACAACCACTCCCAAAAAGCCGAACTCGGCTTTGCGTAAAGTTGCCAAGATTCGCTTGCGCAACGGTTTTGAAGTCATTGGATATATTCCAGGTGAGGGTCACAACCTTCAGGAATTCTCCGTGGTGCTGATCCGTGGCGGCCGCGTGAAGGATTTGCCGGGTGTGCGCTACCACGTCATTCGCGGCGTTCTGGATACGCAGGGCGTTAAAGACCGTAAGCAGCGTCGTTCCAAATATGGCGCTAAGCGTCCGAAATAAGAGGGCATAGACATGTCTCGTCGTCACAGAGCTGAAAAACGCGATATCATTCCTGATCCGAAATTTGGCGATATCATCGTTTCCAAATTCATGAACAGCGTCATGAAGGATGGCAAAAAATCTGCCGCGGAAAATATCGTTTACGGTGCCATGGATATCATGAGTGCAAAGACCAGCCAGGATCCGGTTGTTCTGTTCCATCAGGCCCTTGAAAACGTCATGCCTTCGGTCGAGGTTCGCTCCCGCCGTGTGGGCGGTGCGACTTACCAGGTTCCGGTCGAAGTGCGTAATGAGCGCCGTCAGGCGCTGGCCATTCGCTGGTTGATCATCGCAGCGCGCAAGCGCAACGAAACAACCATGGTTGACCGTCTGTCGGGCGAACTTCTGGACGCTGCCAATAATCGCGGCTCTGCTGTCAAGAAGCGCGAAGACACCCATAAAATGGCAGACGCGAATAAAGCATTCTCGCATTATCGCTGGTAATTTTTGAGAGACTATAAGCCATGACTCGCAGTCACAAAATCGAAGACTACCGCAATTTCGGCATTATGGCCCATATTGACGCGGGCAAGACAACCACCACCGAGCGGGTGTTGTTCTATTCCGGCAAAAGCCACAAGATTGGTGAAGTCCATGACGGCGCTGCCACAATGGACTGGATGGCGCAGGAGCAGGAGCGTGGGATCACCATTACTTCCGCTGCGACGACCACGTTCTGGAAAGACAAACGTCTGAACATCATTGACACGCCAGGTCACGTTGATTTCACGATTGAAGTTGAACGTTCCCTGCGGGTACTGGATGGTGCTGTTGCTCTGCTGGATGCCAATGCCGGCGTTGAGCCGCAGACCGAGACTGTCTGGCGCCAGGCCGACAAATATAAAGTGCCGCGGATGATGTTCATCAACAAGATGGACAAGCTGGGTGCGGATTTCTACCGCTCCGTCGACATGGTGCGTACCCGTCTTGGTGCCAACCCGCTGGTGATCCAGCTGCCGATTGGCGCTGAAAATGATTTTGCCGGTGTGGTTGATCTGGTCGAAATGCGCGGCATCATCTGGGAAACTGAAGATCTTGGTGCGAAGTTCAACTATGTTGATATTCCTGCTGATCTGCAGGAGCGCGCAGAAGAATATCGCGAGAAGCTGGTTGAAGCGGCCGTCGAAGTCGACGAAGATGCGCTGGAAGCCTATCTGGAAGGCAATGAGCCTGACATTGCGACCCTCAAGAGCCTGATCCGCCGTGGAACGATTTCCAATACATTTGTTCCGATCCTGGCCGGTTCTGCATTCAAGAACAAAGGCGTGCAGCCTCTTCTTGATGCGGTGGTTGATTATCTTCCAAACCCGACAGAAGTTCCTCCGATCAAGGGTATCGACCCGAAAACCGATGGCGAACTGACCCGTGCTGCAAGTGACGACGCGCCACTGTCGATGCTGGCATTCAAATTGATGGATGATCAATACGGTTCCCTGACCTTCTGCCGGATTTATTCCGGCAAGCTGGAAACCGGCACAACGCTGCTGAATTCAGTCAAGGACAAGCGCGAGCGTGTTGGCCGCATGGTTCAGATGCACTCCAATTCCCGCGAAGAGATCAAAGAAGCCTATGCCGGTGATATTGTTGCCATCGTTGGTCTGAAGGACACGACAACCGGCGATACGCTGTGTGATCCTCTGAAACCCGCCATTCTGGAGCGGATGGAGTTTCCCGAGCCTGTTATCGAAATTGCGATTGAGCCGAAGACAAAGGCTGATCAGGAGAAAATGGGCGTTGCCCTGCATCGTCTGGCTGCCGAAGACCCTTCTTTCCGGGTCAAGCTGGACGAAGAATCCGGTCAGACGATTATTGCCGGTATGGGCGAATTGCACCTCGACATCATCGTTGACCGCATGAAGCGTGAATTCAAGGTTGAAGCGAATATCGGCGCGCCTCAGGTTGCCTATCGTGAAACCATCACTCGTGTGGCCGAAATCGACTATACCCACAAGAAGCAGTCTGGTGGTTCCGGTCAGTTTGCCCGCATCAAGATCATTTTCGAGCCTGGTGAAGTCGGGTCCGGTTATGTGTTTGAAAGCAAGATTGTCGGCGGAAACATTCCGAAGGAATATATCCCCGGCGTTGAAAAAGGTGTTGGCAGTGTCATGTCGTCCGGTCCTGTTGCAGGGTTCCCGATGCTTGATATCAAGGCAACGCTGATTGACGGCGCCTACCATGATGTTGACTCCAGCGTTCTCGCCTTCGAGATTGCAGCCCGCGCTGCGTTCCGTGAAGGCGCCGAGAAGGCCGGTGCGGTTCTACTGGAACCGATCATGGCTGTCGAAGTGGTTACGCCGGAAGATTATATGGGCGATATCATTGGCGATCTGAATTCGCGGCGCGGTCAGATTACCGGCTCTGAGAGCCGCGGAATTGCGACTGTCATAGGTGCCATGGTGCCACTGGCGAACATGTTTGGTTATGTGAACAATCTGCGCTCTATGAGCCAGGGCCGGGCACAATACACCATGCAGTTTGACCATTACGAGCAGGTGCCTCAGCAGGTCGCTAAAGAAGTCCAGGAAAAATACGCGTAAATCTACGCGGTTGACATAAACGAAGATCAGATGTTGCCACTGCGGTGGCACGAAAGACGGAGAAGTTCCGATGGCCAAGGAAAAGTTTAAACGCAATAAGCCGCATGCGAACATTGGCACGATTGGTCATGTTGACCACGGCAAGACGACATTGACGGCAGCGATTACGAAATATTTTGGTGAATTCAAGGCTTATGACGAGATTGATGGTGCACCGGAAGAAAAGGCACGCGGCATTACGATTTCCACTGCTCACGTTGAGTATGAAACGGATGCGCGCCACTACGCCCATGTCGATTGTCCGGGCCACGCGGATTATGTGAAGAACATGATCACCGGTGCGGCTCAGATGGATGGTGCGATTCTGGTTGTGTCCGCGACTGATGGCCCGATGCCACAGACCCGCGAGCACATTTTGCTGGCGCGTCAGGTTGGTGTTCCCTCGCTTGTGGTTTTCATGAACAAGGTTGACCAGGTTGACGATGAGGAACTGCTTGAGCTTGTCGAGATGGAAATCCGCGAGTTGCTGGTAGCCTATGAGTATCCTGGCGATGATATTCCGGTAACGATGGGGTCCGCGCTTGCGGCGCTTGAGGGCCGTGATGAGAAGATCGGTGAAGAAGCGATCCGCGCGCTGATGAAGACGGTTGACGAGTATATTCCGCAGCCCGAGCGTCCGATTGACCAGGCGTTCCTGATGCCGATCGAAGATGTGTTCTCGATTTCCGGTCGCGGTACGGTTGTGACCGGTCGTGTTGAGCGTGGCGTCATCAAGGTTGGCGACGAGATTGAGATTGTCGGCATTCGCGATACGCAGAAATCGACCTGTACCGGTGTTGAGATGTTCCGCAAGCTGCTGGACAGCGGCCAGGCGGGTGACAATATCGGCGCACTGCTGCGCGGTGTTCAGCGTGAAGATGTTGAGCGCGGCCAGGTTCTGTGCAAGCCGGGTACTGTGAAGCCCCACACCAAGTTCAAGGCGGAAGCCTATATTCTGACGAAGGAAGAGGGCGGGCGTCATACGCCATTCCTGACCAATTACCGTCCCCAGTTCTACTTCCGGACAACGGATGTGACCGGTATTGTTCATCTTCCCGAAGGCACGGAAATGGTGATGCCGGGTGATAATGTCGAGATGGATGTCGAACTGATCGTTCCGATCGCCATGGAAGAGCGGCTGCGCTTTGCCATTCGTGAAGGCGGACGTACCGTCGGGGCCGGCATCGTCGCAAGCATCATCGAGTAACCCTTAAGAGCCATCCGGACCTGCCTGGCAATCATGTCGAGGCAGGTCTTCAAAGGACAGATCCATGAACGGTCAAAACATCCGCATTCGCCTCAAGGCGTTCGACCACCGCGTGCTGGACGTGTCGACGAAAGAAATCGTCTCCACAGCCAAGCGCACGGGTGCTCAGGTGCGTGGGCCAGTACCACTGCCGACGCGCATAGAAAAATTCACGGTGAACCGTTCACCTCATATCGACAAAAAAAGTCGCGAACAGTTCGAAATTCGGACACATAAGCGTCTTCTCGACATTATCGACCCTACTCCGCAGACAGTGGACGCGCTCATGAAGCTCGACCTTGCGGCCGGTGTCGATGTCGAGATCAAGCTTTAAAGCGGCGGAGGAATGAAGATGACCAGGCGTTCTGGTGTAATCGCACAAAAAGTGGGTATGACCCGTGTCTATAGTGACGCAGGTGAACACATCCCGGTAACGGTCCTGAAACTGGACAATTGCCAGGTGGTAGCTCAACGCACGACTGAGTCGAATGGCTACACAGCCCTTCAGCTTGGTGTGGGTACCCGTAAAGTCAAAAACACGCCAAAAGCTCTGCGTGGCCATTTCGCGGCTGCCAAGGTTGAGCCGAAGCGTCGTGTTGCCGAATTCCGCGTCAGCGAAGACAATCTGGTCGATGTCGGTGCGGAAATCACCGCTGATCATTTTGTTTCCGGTCAGTATGTGGACGTTGTGGGGACTTCCATCGGTAAAGGTTTTGCCGGTGCGATAAAGCGCCACAATTTTGGCGGCATGCGTGCCTCTCACGGCGTGTCCGTCTCCCACCGCGCACACGGGTCAACCGGCCAGTGTCAGGATCCGGGCAAGGTTTTCAAAGGCAAGAAGATGGCTGGCCATATGGGTGCTGAACGGGTGACCACCCAGAACCTTGTTGTCGTCAAGACCGATGCCGACCGTGGACTGATCCTGGTGAAGGGCTCTGTTCCTGGTGCCAAGGGTGGTTGGATCATGATTTCTGACGCTGTAAAGCGCAGTCTTCCTGCTGAGGCTCCGTTTCCGGCTGCCATTCGTGCATCCGCTGGCGCGCCTGCCGCTGAAGAAGCGCCTGCCGAAGCGCCAGCTAGTGAAGAGAGTGCAGAATAATGAAACTCGCTGTTAAAACACTTGATGGCGCCGATGCAGGGTCTGTATCCGTGGCAGATGAAGTATTCGGCCTGGAGCCGCGTGCCGACATTCTGCACCGCATGGTCCGCTATCAGCTCGCCAAACGCCGCGCCGGAACACATGCGGTCAAAAACCGCGCCGACGTGACCGGTTCGACAAAGAAATTTGTCAAACAGAAGGGCTCCGGCGGCGCTCGTCACGGCAATAAGAAAGCGCCTCAGTTCCGCAGTGGTGGCCGGGCCTTCGGTCCTGTCGTTCGTGACCATGCGACGGCGCTTCCCAAGAAAGTCAGGGCCCTGGCGCTGAAACATGCTTTATCGAGCAAGGCGAAAGCTTCGGAGTTGATCGTTCTGGAAGATGCAAATCTGTCAGATGCGAAAACAAAGATCCTGCTCGCCAAACTGAAAGAGCTTGGGCTCAGCAACGCTCTGGTGATTGACGGCGCGGAGGTGAATGAAAACTTCGCACGCGCTGCCGGTAACATTGCTCAGCTTGATGTGCTGCCGGTTCAGGGCATCAATGTTTATGACATTCTGCGCCGCGATGTTCTGGTTTTGACCAAAGCCGCTCTGGGCGCGCTTGAGGAGCGTTTCAAATGATCAAATTGTCAGCATATGATGTGATCGTCAGCCCGGTTATCACCGAGAAATCAACCAACGCTTCGGAGCATAATCAGGTTGTTTTCAATGTGGCGCCGACAGCAACCAAGCCAGAAATCAAATCTGCGGTTGAAACGCTTTTTGGGGTGAAGGTCGACCACGTCAATACACTTGTACGCAAGGGTAAGACAAAGCGCTTTCGCGGTATCAAAGGTCGCCAGTCCGACGTGAAGAAAGCAATCGTCACGTTGAAAGACGGTGAGACCATCGACGTGACAACTGGCCTTTAGGCCGGGTTGCGACAAGGGAATAGGCAAGAACAATGGCATTGAAAAAGTTCAAACCGAATACACCGGGCCAGCGCCAGCTGGTGATTGTGGATCGGTCCGGCCTTTGGAAGGGCAAACCGGTCAAGAGCCTGACCGAGGGCCTTTCCAAGTCCGGTGGTCGTAACAATAGCGGCCGCATTACCTCACGCCGTCGCGGCGGCGGGCATAAGCGGACCTATCGTGTGATTGATTTCAAACGCACGAAGCTGAATGTGGAAGCCAGGGTCGAGCGTTTGGAATATGATCCGAACCGGACCGCCTTTATCGCCCTGATCCAGTATACGGATGGCGAGCAGGCTTATATTCTGGCACCGCAGCGTCTGCAGGTTGGTGACAAGGTGATTGCCAGCGAACGCGCTGACGTGAAACCAGGTAACTCCATGCCATTGAGCGCGATGCCGGTTGGGACCATCATCCACAATGTGGAAATGAAGCCAGGCAAAGGCGGCCAGATTGCCCGCTCCGCCGGTGCTTACGCCCAACTCGTGGGCCGGGATTCCGACTATGCGGTTATCCGGTTGAATTCCGGCGAGCAGCGCCGCGTTCCTGCTGCATGTATTGCCTCTGTCGGTGCGGTTTCAAACCCGGATCACAGCAATATCAGCCTTGGCAAAGCCGGACGTTCGCGCTGGATGGGCCGCCGTCCAAGTGTTCGTGGTGTTGCCATGAACCCGGTTGATCACCCGCATGGTGGTGGTGAAGGCCGGACCTCAGGTGGCCGTCATCCGGTAACCCCATGGGGCAAGCCGACAAAAGGCAAAAAGACACGTCGCAACAAAGCGACTGACAAATTCATTCTGCGCTCGCGTCATGCGCGCAAAGGTCGTTAGAGGTTAATTGTGGCACGTTCTATTTGGAAAGGTCCGTTTGTCGACGGATACATGTTGAAAAAGGCCGAGAAAGCTCAGGCTTCCGGTCGCAATGACGTGATCAAGATCTGGAGCCGTCGCTCCACTGTCTTGCCGCAGTTCGTTGGTCTGACCTTTGGCGTTTACAACGGTCATAAGCACATTCCGGTGCAGGTTTCGGAAGATATGATTGGCCATAAATTTGGCGAATTTGCTCCGTCCCGCACCTATTACGGTCACGGCGCCGATAAGAAGGCGAAGAGGAAGTAACCATGGGTAAGGCAAAACGCGAACGCGTATTGAAGGACAGTGAGGCGAAAGCTGTAGTTCGCAATCTGCGCGTCAGCCCTCAGAAACTGAACCTGGTCGCTGCAACGATCCGCGGCAAGAAAGTTGAGAAGGCTCTGGCCGATCTGACTTTCTCACCCCGTCGTATCGCGAGCAGTGTCAAGGCCGGGCTGGAATCTGCAATTGCAAACGCTGAAAACAATCATGATCTGGATGTTGATGCGTTGGTGGTGGCAGAAGCCTATGTCGGCAAGAGCATCGTCATGAAGCGCTGGCAGCCTCGCGCACGTGGCCGTGTCGGTCGCATTGTAAAGCCATTTTCAAATCTGACAATCGTCGTGCGTGAAGTTGAGGAGACAGCTTAATGGGAAATAAAGTCAGCCCGATCGGCCTGCGCCTCGGTATCAACCGCACCTGGGATTCACGCTGGTTCGCCAACACCGGCGAATATGGTGTGTTGCTGCATGAAGATATGCGCATCCGCAAATTCCTGGAAGACGAGTTGAAACAGGCAGCGGTGTCGAAGATCGTCATCGAGCGCCCACACAAGAAATGCCGTGTCACGATTTACAGCGCCCGTCCGGGCATTGTTATCGGCAAGAAGGGCGCGGACATCGAGAAGCTTCGCAGGAAGATCGGTTCGATGACCACATCCGAAGTGCATCTCAACATCGTTGAAGTGCGCAAGCCGGAAATCGACGCCAATCTGATTGCCCAGTCGATTGCTCAGCAGCTGGAGCGCCGTGCATCGTTCCGCCGGGTGATGAAGCGTGCGGTTCAAAATGCCATGCGCCTGGGTGCCGAAGGCATCCGGATCAATTGCGGCGGACGCCTCGGCGGTGCCGAGATTGCCCGGGTCGAATGGTATCGCGAAGGTCGCGTGCCGCTTCACACTTTGCGCGCTGACATCGATTATGGCACCTACGAAGCCACAACGGCCTACGGTATCATTGGAATTAAGGTTTGGGTCTTCAAGGGCGAAATCATGGAACACGATCCCATGGCATCCGAGCGCCGTATGAGCGAAGGTCCTGATGCAAATCGTCGTCGTTCAGCAGCCTAAGCGCTGAGCGGACGCCATAGAAATAAGAACGAGGGCAGGCAACCATGCTGCAACCGAAGCGAACAAAATTCCGCAAGGCGCATAAAGGCCGTATTCACGGTATCGCCAAAGGCGGAACAGATTTGAATTTTGGTGCTTTTGGCTTGAAAGCATTGGAACCAGAGCGTATTACAGCGCGACAGATCGAAGCTGCTCGCCGTGCGATGACACGTCATATGAAGCGTGCAGGCCGTGTCTGGATCCGTATTTTTCCGGATGTCCCGGTTTCCAGCAAGCCTACCGAAGTCCGTATGGGTAAAGGTAAGGGTTCGCCGGACTTTTGGGCCGCTCGCGTAAAACCGGGCCGGATCATGTTCGAGATTGACGGTGTAACCCCGGAAGTTGCGCGTGAAGCGTTTCGTTTGGCGGCAGCTAAACTGCCGATCAAGACCCGTTTTGTGCAACGTATCGGCGAATAGCCGAGATTAGAGAATTTGGTGAAGGTTTGAGCCATGAAGGCAGATGATTTGGCAACGATGACCGTTGATCAGCTCGACGACGAGCTGGTTAAGTTGAAAAAAGAGCAGTTCAATCTGCGGTTTCAGCGTGCAACGGGTCAGTTGGAGAACACAGCGCGATTTCGGCAGTTACGTCGGGATATTGCGCGGATTAATACAGTAGCGGTGCAAAAGCGCACAGCTGCTGCGGCAGGCTAAGGAGGCCTCGATGCCAAAACGTATTTTGCAGGGCGTCGTTGTCAGCGACAAGAGCGACAAGACAATCGTGGTGAAAGTGGAACGGCGTTTTACGCATCCGCTTTTGAAAAAGACTGTGCGCCGGTCGAAAAAGTATAAAGCGCATGATGAGAACAATCAGCGCAAGGTCGGAGAACTGGTGTCCATTGAGGAAACCAAACCGATTTCGAAGGATAAAACCTGGATCGTGGTCGAAAACGCCTGAACCGGCGGATTTGATTTCTCCAGGATCAAACAACTGGAACGTTCAGCAGTCGGAAATTGCTGTTCAACAACATAAAGGCAGCCAGTTATGATTCAGATGCAAACCAACCTCGAAGTGGCCGATAATTCCGGCGCACGACGTGTGCAGTGCATCAAGGTGCTTGGTGGTTCCAAGCGCAAATATGCATCGGTTGGCGACATTATTGTCGTCAGCGTGAAAGAAGCTATTCCCCGTGGCCGTGTGAAAAAGGGCGACGTGCTGAAAGCGGTTGTTGTGCGGACCCGCAAGGATCTGCGCCGCGCTGATGGCAGCGTCATCCGGTTCGACGGCAATGCAGCGGTGATCGTGAATAATAACAAGGAGCCGATCGGCACCCGTGTTTTTGGTCCGATCCCGCGTGAATTGCGCGCCAAGAACCACATGAAGATCATCCAGCTTGCGCCAGAGGTGCTGTAATGGCTGCTAAATTGAAAAAAGGCGACCGCGTTGTCGTGCTGACAGGCAAGGATAAGGGCCGTAATGGCGAAATTATCCGGGTCATGCCGAAAGAGGGCCGCGCCATGGTCAGCGGTATCAACATGGTCAAGCGCCACCAGCGCCAGAGCGCCGATGTTGAAGGCGGTATCGTGAACAAGGAAGCCGCTATCCAATTGTCCAATCTGGCATTGGAAGATCCCAAGGATGGCAAGCCGACCCGTGTTGGTTTCAAGGTAAATGATGAAGGCAAGAAGGTTCGCTTTGCGAAGCGTTCCGGAGAAATGATCGATGGCTGATGTTGCAGTGCAAGCCCGGCTTAAAGGGCAGTATGAAGAGGTTATTCGCGCCAAACTGATTGAACAGTTTGGTTACAAGAACCCGATGCAGGTTCCGGCCCTCGACAAGGTTGTGATCAATATGGGCATCGGCGAAGGCGTTGGTGACCAGAAGAAGGTGAAGGCAGCTGCCGAAGATCTTTCGCTGATCGCAGGTCAGCGTGCCGTCATTACGACAGCGCGCAAATCGATCGCGGGCTTCAAGGTGCGCGATGGAATGGCACTTGGTGCGAAGGTTACACTTCGCAAGATCAGAATGTATGAATTTGTGGATCGTCTGGTGACGATTGCATTGCCACGCGTTCGTGACTTTCGTGGTCTGAACCCGAAGAGCTTTGATGGCAATGGCAATTTCGCCATGGGTATCAAGGAACATATCGTGTTCCCCGAAATCGAATATGACAAAGTGGAACAGGTCTGGGGCATGGACGTGATTGTCTGCACAACCGCAGACAATGATGATGAAGCACGGGCATTGCTCAAGGCATTGAACTTTCCGTTCCGTCAGTAACGGATCTGGAAACGAGTCGCTAAGGACTAGGACGCATGGCTAAAAAAAGCGCTGTTGAAAAGAATAATGATCGCCGCAAATTGGTGGAAAAGTATGCTGCAAAGCGTGCGGCCCTGAAGGCGAAGACACGGGATCAAAGTGTTCCTGCCGAGGAACGCTTTCTGGCTCAGCTGGAACTGGCTGAACTGCCCCGGAATTCGTCGAAAACCCGTGTGCGGAACCGGTGCGAAGTCTCCGGACGTCCACGCGGTTTTTATCGCAAATTGAGAATGTCGCGTATTGCGCTGCGTGAACTTGGTTCCGCCGGCAAAGTGCCTGGCCTCGTCAAGTCCAGCTGGTAAGGAGAAACAGTCATGTCAATGTCTGATCCACTCGGCGATATGCTGACACGTATCCGTAACGCTTTGATGCGCGGCAAGAGCTCATGCTCGACACCGGCATCCAAGTTGCGCGCACGCGTTCTGGATGTGCTCCAGTCCGAAGGCTACATTCGCGGATATAGTGAAGTTGAGTATGAAAAGGGCAAGTCGGAATTTCAGATCGAACTGAAATATTTTGACGGCGATCCCGTGATTCAGAAAATCGAGCGGGTGTCGAAGCCCGGCCGGCGTGTTTACGCCGGTGCGGACGGTATTCCGCGTGTGGCCAATGGGCTGGGTGTTTCGATTGTGTCCACGCCACGCGGTGTGATGGCAGATCACGAAGCGCGGACCCAGAATATTGGTGGTGAGGTATTGTGCCGCGTCTTCTAGGACGTGTGCATGGTCGTGAAGTTTAACGAGAATTGGACAGGTAAGTCAGATGTCTCGGATTGGTAAAAAAGCAGTGGCGGTTCCTTCGGGAGTAACAGCCACGATTGATGGCCAACAGGTCAATGTCAAAGGCCCCAAGGGGGAACTGTCAGCTGTTCTGGTTGATAAGGTTCTGGCCTCCATGGGGGATAGCGGCATTGAAGTGAAGCCGGTTGATGGATCAAATGAGGCGCGTGCCATGTGGGGCATGTCCCGCACCATCGTGGAAAATCTGGTTCTCGGTGTCACCGAGGGCTTCAAAAAAGATCTTCAGATCAATGGGGTTGGTTATCGTGCCGCCGTTCAGGGTAAGAACCTGCAACTGGCGCTGGGTTTCAGCCACGAAGTTCTGTACGAAATTCCGGAAGGCATTCAGATTGCGTGTGCCAAGCCGACGGAAATCTCTGTGTCCGGTATCGACAAACAGAAAGTCGGTCAGGTTGCGGCTGAAATTCGCAAATATCGTCCGCCCGAGCCCTATAAGGGCAAAGGCGTCAAATATGCGGACGAATACATCTTCCGCAAAGAAGGCAAGAAGAAGTAACGGCTGATATCATGGCAAAGAATTTGACACTTTTCGAACGTCGTCGCGCCCGTGTTCGCCGTTCGCTTCACAAGACATCCACCGGTCGCCCGCGTTTGAGCGTGCACCGGTCGTCAAAAAATATCTATGCGCAGATCATCGATGATGTCGCAGGCAAGACTCTTGCTGCTGCGTCCTCATTGGACAAGGAATTGCGTTCAGATTTGAAAACAGGCGCTGACAGGGACGCAGCTGCGGCCGTTGGCAAGCTGGTTGCGGAACGTGCGGTTAACGCCGGCGTCAAGCAGGTCGTATTTGACCGTGGCGGCTTTATCTATCATGGCCGCGTCAAGGCGCTTGGTGATGCTGCCCGCGAAGGCGGTCTGGAATTCTAGGTTCAGGTGCAACCTGATCGATACTAATTGGGACAGGGTCCCATAAAATTGGAAAGAGTGAACATGGCTGGCAGAGATCGTGAAGAGCGCGACAGCGAATTCGTCGATAAGCTTGTACACATCAACCGTGTGGCAAAAGTGGTCAAGGGTGGCCGCCGTTTCGGATTTGCAGCCCTGGTGGTTGTTGGCGACCAGAAAGGCCGTGTCGGCTTTGGTCACGGCAAGGCCCGTGAGGTTCCTGAAGCGATTCGCAAGGCAACTGAAGCGGCCAAACGCGGCATGATCCGTGTGCCACTGCGTGAAGGCCGGACGTTGCATCACGATGCTTCAGGCCGCCATGGTGCCGGACGCGTGACGATGCGCTCCGCACCTGCGGGTACCGGAATTATTGCTGGTGGCCCAATGCGCGCGATTTTTGAAACGCTGGGCGTTCAGGATGTGGTTGCCAAATCTGTCGGCACATCAAATCCTTACAATATGATCCGCGCTACTTTTGAAGCGCTGAAAAATGAGAACAGCCCGCGCAGTGTGGCCTCTCGCCGTGGTATTAAAGTGTCAACGTTGCAGTCACGCCGGACCCCGGCTGAGGGCGGCGAAGTGGCAGAAGCATAAGCATTTATTCGCTGTTGCTTTTCAAAGAATTGAGTGGAGGCCATCATGGCTGATAGCAAGAAGAATACTGTTACAGTTGTGCAGACGGGAAGCCCATTGCGCCGTCCGCAGGAACAGCGCGCAACTCTGGTCGGCCTGGGGCTGAACAAGATGCAGCGCAGCGCCACGCTGGAAGATACGCCTGCCGTTCGCGGCATGATCCGCAAGGTCAGTCACCTGGTGCGTGTGGTCGAATAGACCAGCCACTGAGAAAACTTTCATCATGGCTGCCTTGAAATTGGCGGTCGTAACCGCGATATTTGGCTCTATGACTGCGTTACATTCGCGGCAAGTCTGGAATTGAAACAATGAAACTCAACGAACTTCAGGACAATGATGGTGCTGTAAAGGACCGGATGCGTGTTTCGCGCGGGATCGGGTCCGGCAAGGGCAAGACCGGTGGCCGTGGCGTCAAGGGTCAGAAGTCCCGCAGCGGTGTGTCCATCAAGGGATTTGAGGGTGGCCAGATGCCGCTTCACCGTCGCCTGCCAAAGCGCGGTTTCAACAATATTTTTGCCAAGAAGTTCACGGAAGTGTCTTTGGGCCGGCTGCAGATCGCGATTGATGCGGGCAAGCTGGACGCTGGTAAATCGATTGATGTCGAGGCGCTGATCGCGGCCGGCGTTGTGCGCAAGGCGAAAGACGGTGTGCGGCTTGTCGGTGGCGGCGAACTGAAAAGCAAGATTTCACTCGCTGTCGCAGGCGGTTCAAAGCCGGCTCTTGCCGCGGTGGAAAAAGTTGGCGGGTCTGTGACGATTATCGAGAACGGACCGGACGCCCAGGAAGCAGGCAGCAAAGCCTGATTAGACCCCGTTTGGAAGCCAGGCCAGAGGCAACGTTTTCTTCTCGTCGCCAGCCGGGTTTCAACAAGCCGGTGTGGAGAGAAATGAATGGCTTCTGCAGCTGAACAACTAGCGTCAAATATCAATTTTGGCGCTTTTTCCAAAGCGACCGAGCTCAAAAAGCGCATCTGGTTCACACTGGGTGCGCTGCTTGTTTATCGGCTCGGCACATATATTCCCTTGCCCGGCATCAACCCCGATGCGTTTGCGCTGGCCTTTGGTCAGGCGCAGCAGGGTGTTATCGGCCTGTTCAACATGTTCTCCGGCGGTGCGGTTGAGCGCATGGCGATATTTGCGCTCGGGATCATGCCTTACATTTCCGCCTCGATTATCATCCAGTTGATGACCACAGTGGTTCCCACTCTGGAACAACTGAAGAAAGAGGGCGAACAAGGCCGCAAGAAGATCAATCAGTACACACGTTACGGTACTGTTCTGCTGGCGGTGTTGCAATCCTACGGTATTGCGGCAGGTCTGGAAGGCGGCACAAACATTGTCTCCGATCCGGGCTGGTTCTTCAAACTGTCAACCATCATCTCGCTGACCGGAGGAACGATGTTCCTGATGTGGCTCGGCGAACAGATTACCGCCCGTGGCATCGGGAACGGCATTTCGCTGATTATCTTTGCTGGGATCGTGGCCGGTCTGCCGGGGGCCATTGCCGGTACTCTTGAACTTGGCCGGCAGGGTGCGATGTCGACCCTGCTGATTCTTGCCCTTCTCGTTCTGGCGATTGGCACAATCATGCTGATTGTCTTCGTTGAGCGGGCTCAGCGCAGATTGCTGATCCAGTATCCCAAGCGCCAGATGGGCAATCGGATGTTCCAGGGCGATTCCTCGCACCTGCCGTTAAAGCTGAACACGGCTGGCGTCATTCCGACAATCTTTGCGTCTTCGCTGTTGCTGCTGCCGACCACAGTGGCGACCTTTGCCAGTGGCACCGGCCCGGAATGGCTGAATGTTGTCGCCGCATGGCTGGGTCACGGCCAGCCGCTTTACATGTTGTTTTTCGCATCGATGATCGTATTTTTCTGTTTCTTCTACACAGCGATTGTGTTCAATCCGGCGGATACGGCCGACAATCTGAAACGCCATGGCGGGTTCATTCCCGGCATTCGTCCCGGTGATCGTACCGCGACCTATATCGATTATGTGCTGACACGCATTACTGTCGTTGGCGCAATATTCCTGGTGGTGGTCAGTCTGCTGCCGGAATTCCTGATTTCCGCAACCGGTGTTCCGTTCTACCTTGGTGGCACTTCCCTTTTGATCGTGGTCAGCGTAACCATGGATACAGTTTCTCAGGTGCAAGGCCATCTTCTGGCGCATCAATATGAGGGGCTTGTCAAAAAGTCGAAGTTGCGCGGGGGAAAACGTAGATGAGGTTGATATTGCTGGGGCCTCCAGGGGCAGGTAAGGGGACCCAGGCGAAATTCTTGACTGAACGGCATGGTTTTGCCCAGCTGTCCACCGGGGATATGCTCAGAGCGGCAGTTGCGGCGCGCTCGCCGATCGGTCTTCAGGTTAAAGAAATCATGGACCGGGGCGATCTGGTCTCCGATGATGTGGTTGTCAGAATCGTATCAGAGCGGGTGGACCAGCCGGATTGCGCGAAGGGGTTTATTCTCGACGGATTTCCCCGAACAGTTGCCCAGGCAGAAGCGCTGGACCAGATGCTGGAACGCAAGGGCCTGAAACTCGATGCGGTGATCGAAATTGCCGTTGATGAAGGAATACTTCTTGACCGTATCATCAAACGGGCAGAGGAAACGGAAGGAGGTCCGCGCGCGGATGACAATGCGGATGCACTTGCAAAACGCCTGTCAGTCTATCGTGAGCAGACCCAGCCATTGATTGATTATTACCACGGAACCGGCTTGTTGCGCTCGGTCGACGGGATGCAATCGATGGGTGAAGTGAGGTCGTCAGTCGAGATGACCTTGAAAGAGGTGGCCTAGAGCGTTGCATGATTAGATTGAACCATTTGATGCTCCAGATCAGTTCATCGGCAAGGCAGGCAACGCCGCTCGATGCGGCGCATCGGGCAAGTTGGCTAACGCTGTCCGGTGGGCTGATCTGGAGCACCGAAGGCCGGGCCTGTACGCCCGGCGGACGTCGTTACACTCCGCTTGTGGTCATGAAGACCACGGCGCGAAGTGTGCCTCGCCGGCAGACGCACAAACCCGGTCAAATGATTCAATCTAGTCATGAAACGCTCTAGCGGACCATCTGTATGGAATTGGCGGTTGACGAGTCGGCTACAACTCCTATAGATACCCGCAAACACATGGAATGACTGACCACATTGGGGCCGGGAGAATCCGGGGCCGAGGTGGTCATGTTTGTTCTGATGGATGCAGATTTACTTCATTGGCGTTGGTGCCGGTGATCTACCAAGGAGAGACGGTTTTGGCACGTATTGCTGGCGTCAACATTCCGACCAACAAACGCGTGGTCATTGCCCTACAGTATATTCACGGCATTGGTGCCGCGAAAGCTCGGGAAATCACGACAAAGGTCAATATTCCGGCAGAACGCCGGGTGAACGAGCTGTCCGATTCGGAAGTGTTGCAGATTCGCGAATCCATCGACCAGGACTATATGGTTGAAGGTGATCTGCGCCGCGAGCGGGCGATGAACATCAAACGTCTGATGGATCTGGGCTGCTATCGCGGTCTGCGCCATCGGCGTGGCTTGCCGACACGTGGGCAACGCACCCACACCAATGCCCGTACCCGCAAGGGTCCGGCACGGGCAATTGCCGGCAAGAAGAAATAATCAACAACTGACATTCCCCGGATTGTTCGGTGGAGCCGCTGGCTTGACGGCGGTGCTGAGATCGAAAGGACTATACGATGGCAAAAGAAAGCTCCCGCGTGCGTCGCCGCGAGAAAAAGAATATTATTTCCGGCGTGGCTCACATTAATTCCACGTTCAACAACACCATGATCACCATTACCGACGCCCAGGGCAACACGATTGCGTGGTCCTCCGCCGGAACAATGGGGTTCAAGGGATCCCGTAAATCGACCCCTTACGCTGCACAGGTTGCCAGTGAAGACGCCGCAAAAAAGGCGCAGGAACATGGCATGAAGACACTTGAAGTTGAAGTTCGTGGACCCGGTTCAGGCCGCGAGTCGGCATTGCGTGCGCTGCAGGCTGCAGGCTTTACGGTCACCACCATCCGGGATGTAACCTCTATTCCGCACAATGGTTGCCGTCCTCCGAAACGGCGTCGCGTTTAGGTTCATCAGAGTTTTGACTGCAGGGCATTTCCCTGCAGTCTTTTGGCGTTTTCAGGCTGGCCTGCCCACATCTCCAAGATCCGGGCCTGTTGCTGTAACCGAGAAACGAATTTGCCGGAATTGATCCACTGACAGGGATTGACAACCCGGCGCTGAACAAAGCCTTTGAAAAGGCCGAGAAAGGATTAGCACATGATCCAGAAAAATTGGCAGGAACTGATCAAGCCAACCAAGCTTGAGGTAAAGCCGGGCGATGAGCCGCACCGGATTGCAACGATTGTCGCTGAGCCGCTGGAACGCGGATTCGGCATGACACTCGGCAATGCGCTGCGCCGTATTCTGCTGTCATCGCTGCAGGGTGCTGCAGTGACCGCGGTCCAGATCGATGGCGTGCTTCACGAGTTTTCCTCCATTCCTGGCGTTCGTGAGGACGTGACTGATATCGTGCTCAACGTGAAAGCGATTGCTGTCAAGATGGAAGGCGATGGCCCGAAACGCATGACCGTGCGCAAGCAGGGTCCAGGAGCCGTTACCGCAGCTGATATTCAGACTGTTGGCGATGTTGAAATTCTCAACCCAGACCTGGTGCTGTGCACATTGGATGAAGATGCGGAAATGCGCATTGAATTCACTGTCAATACCGGCAAGGGCTATGTGTCCGCTGAACGCAACCGCCCGGAAGATGCGCCGATTGGCCTGATTCCGGTCGACAGCCTGTATTCGCCGGTCCGCAAAGTGTCCTACAAGGTGGAAAACACCCGTGAGGGCCAGGTTCTGGATTATGACAAACTGCTGATGACGGTCGAAACCGACGGTTCGATTTCCCCGGAAGACTCGGTCGCTTTCGCTGCCCGTATTCTGCAGGATCAATTGTCGATCTTCGTGAACTTCGAAGAACCTCAGAAAGAGGTTGTCGAAGATCAGGCCCCTGAACTGGCATTCAATCCGGCGCTGCTGAAGAAGGTGGACGAACTGGAATTGTCGGTGCGTTCGGCAAACTGCCTGAAGAACGACAACATTGTCTATATTGGTGATCTGATCCAGAAAACCGAAAGCGAAATGCTGCGCACACCGAATTTCGGTCGCAAATCGCTGAACGAGATCAAGGAAGTTCTGGCGGGCATGGGCCTCCATCTTGGCATGGAAGTCGAAAACTGGCCGCCGGAAAATATCGACGATCTGGCGAAGCGTTTCGAAGATCAGTACTGACTAACAGATGCGGTGCAAGCCGCTTAATTTGAGAAAGCCCCCGGATACACCGTGGATATCCACACCGTCCGGGGCATCATAGAAAGAGGAGAGGGCCATGCGCCACCGCAAATCAGGCCGCAAGCTCAACCGTACATCGAGTCACCGCAAGGCGATGTTTGCGAACATGTCGGCGTCGCTCATTACCCATGAGCAGATCGTCACTACCCTGCCAAAGGCGAAAGAATTGCGCCCGGTTGTCGAAAAGCTGATCACATTGGCGAAACGCGGTGACCTGCATGCCCGACGTCAGGCGATTTCGCAGATTCGCGATATTGCGGCGGTGGGCAAACTGTTTGATACGCTTGCCGCGCGTTATAAGGACCGTCAGGGCGGTTACACACGGGTGCTGAAGGCCGGGTTCCGTTTCGGCGACAATGCGCCGGTTGGCGTCATTGAACTGGTTGACCGCGATGTCGACGCGAAAGGTGCTGCCGATCATGCCCGCACCGAAAGCGAAGAAGCCGCCGAAACCGTCGCTGCCTGATCTGCCGCAATAAAAGTGTGAGCCCCATGCGTTTTGGGGCGTCTGCTGATCGTGTAACTGCCGGAATGTGTTTCACTTGCGCTCCGGCGAATCGTTTAAAACCGAAGCCGCTCAACGCAGGTTCGGAAGCCGTATTTGATTCCGGCAAAACTGTGTAAAGGCGGCCTTCGTGCCGCCTTTTTCTTTGCCTTGTCTGTTCTCAGAGCACATCATTCACAGCACTTGATCCACAGTTGGGAAATCAGCATGTCTTTTCTTCATCGCTATACCGGAACGCTCCGGATTCTTGCCGCCTTCTGTCTTATTGCCCTGTCGGCAGCACAGCCTGCTGCCGGCCAGCGCGTGCCGGACAACCAGGCACAGATGCGGTTCAGCTTTTCCCCCATCGTCAAGCGTGTCGCGCCAGCAGTGGTGAATGTCTACGCCACGCGCATGGTCAGCCAGCGGCCGCAGACGCCCTTCGGCAATGATCCCTTCTTCCGTCGTTTCTTCGGTGATCAGGTCCCGGGCTCGCGCCCACAACGCAGCCGGCAGACCAGTTCTCTGGGCTCGGGCGTCATCGTCGATCCGAGCGGTATTGTGGTGACCGCCAATCATGTCATCCAGGATGCCAGCAGCATCAAGGTCGTCCTCGCCGACAAGCGTGAATTTGAAGCTGAAATAGTTCTGAAGGATGAACGCACCGATCTTGCCATTCTGCGTATCAATCTGGATGGCCGCCGCGAAACATTTCCCTATCTGGATTTCGCCGACAGTGATGCATTGGAGGTTGGCGATCTTGTGCTGGCAATCGGAAACCCCTTCGGTGTCGGTCAGACTGTGACCAGCGGCATTGTTTCGGCGCTGGCACGCACCAGGGTCGGCGTCACCGACTACCAGTTCTTCATTCAGACGGATGCGGCGATCAATCCGGGAAATTCCGGCGGCGCACTGGTGGACACAAGGGGATTTCTGGTCGGTATCAATACAGCGATTTTCTCGCGCTCCGGCGGATCGAACGGCGTTGGTTTTGCCATTCCGGCCAACATGGTCAGTGTCGTCGTGGCGGCGTCGGATATGGGCGATATCGTCCAGCGGCCCTGGCTTGGCGCGACTTTCCAGCCAGTCTCTTCAGATATTGCAGACAGCCTCGGGCTTGATCGCCCGCGTGGTGCTCTGGTCACCGGTGTGGAGAAGAACGGTCCCTTTGACCTTGCCGGAATTCGCGTTGGCGATCTGGTTGTGCGGATGGAAGGCAACCGGCTCGATGACCCGGATGAGTTGGGATACAGGCTGGCAACAAGGCAGCTTGGCGATGAGGTCTCGTTCCTGATACGCCGTGGCAAAAAACGGATGCGCATATCCCTGACCATGCAACCGCCCCCCGAGACAGTGCCGCGGGATGAGCAGTTGCTGACCGGCAGATCGCCTCTCGCCGGGGCAACCATTGCCAATCTGTCTCCGGCCCTGGCGCAGGAAATCGGCGCACTCAAGAATTCCGGTGTGGTCATTCTGTCGGTCGAGCCAGGCTCGCCCGCTGCGCGGTACAGATTCCGCCCAGGCGACATGATTCTCGAACTCAACGGCCGTGACATGGATGATACGAAACAGCTTGCCAGACGGATTGATCGCGGTAGCCAGATGTGGCGCTTCAAACTGGACCGCGCTGGCAGAATCATTCGATTTGCGGTGGGTGGATAGAACGTGCCTTCGCTGTTTGATGCAGCCAATATGGGTGCAGATGCGCCACGACCACTGGCTGACCGGCTGAGACCGGCTGCGCTTGCAGATGTGGTCGGACAGGATCATATCGTCGGCGCAGAAGGAACGCTGACGCGCATGTTGCGCAGCGGCCGTGTCGGCTCTCTGGTGTTCTGGGGTCCGCCCGGCACCGGGAAAACCACAGTCGCCAGATTGCTCGCGAATGAAACTGATCTTCATTTTGAGCAATTGTCGGCGATTTTCTCGGGTGTGGCGGATCTGAAAAAAATCTTCGAAACCGCACGCCACCGGCGCAGCACCGGGCAGGGCACGTTGCTGTTTGTCGACGAGATCCACCGCTTCAACCGGGCGCAACAGGACGCCTTTTTGCCGGTCATGGAAGACGGCACGGTCACACTGGTCGGTGCGACCACGGAAAATCCGTCATTCGAGCTGAATTCGGCGGTGCTGTCTCGCGCGCAGGTGCTGGTGTTCAAAGCGCTTGATGACACCGCTATCGGGGCGATGTTGACCCGTGCCGAAACATTTATGGAGCACAAACTACCGCTGGATTCTGAAGCCAGATCTTCGCTCATCCGGATGGCAGATGGAGATGGCCGTGCGGCGCTGAGCCTTGCCGAAGAGGTTTGGCGCGCTGCCGGCAAAGACGAATTGTTTGATGCGGCGATGTTGCAGACCGTGCTGCAGCGGCGGGCGCCGATTTACGACAAGAGTGAAGACGGGCATTACAATCTCATATCCGCGCTGCACAAATCGGTGCGCGGCTCCGATCCGCAGGCCTCTCTGTATTATCTGTGCCGTATGCTGGATGCCGGTGAAGACCCGCTCTATCTGGCGCGCCGGCTGGTGCGCATGGCATCGGAAGATATCGGGCTGGCTGACCCGCAAGCGCTGGCGCAATGTATCGCTGCGCGGGATTCGTTTGAGTTTCTGGGCAGTCCGGAGGGCGAATTGGCGTTGGCTCAGGCCGTGGTGTATCTTGCCACCGCGCCCAAATCCAATGCGCTCTACACCGCTTACAAACAGGCCATGAATGCGGCCAGATCCAATGGCTCTCTGATGCCGCCGAAACAGATTCTGAACGCGCCGACCAAACTGATGAAACAGGAAGGGTATGGCGGCGGCTATCTGTATGATCATGATCAGCCCGAAGCCTTTTCCGGACAGCGTTACCTGCCTGATGAACTGGGTGATGCGCAGTTTTACTATCCTGTCCCGCGCGGATTTGAACGTGACCTTCAAAAACGGCTGGACTACTGGGACAAACTGCGGCAGGACCGCACTCGACACCTAAAGAATGAGGACTGAATGAACCGGTTTGACAGGTTTTTGGCGATCGACTGGTCCGGCGCCATGGGCGAGCGGCAACGTGGCATTCAGATCGCCTATCTCGATATTGAGGCGGGTACTGGCCCTGTTCTCATGCGTCTGCCGGATGCCAAGAACTGGGGCCGGGTAGTCATCAAGAATCTTTTGATGAAACTGGCGAGAGCGGATCGACGGACCCTTGTGGGCCTGGATTTCTGTTTTTCGGTGCCGTGGCCGGAAGAGGGCCCGCTGCCGGAAGGCGAAGCGCCGCTGGACCGGGTGGAAGAGCTGTGGGATCTGGTGGAAAATATCTGTTCGGGAGAGGCGCATTACTACGCAGGCCCTGCCATTCGCAGTATGGAGTCAGCGTTCGCGCCTTATATTCTGTGTGATCGGTACCGGGGCGACGAGTTTCGCTTTGACCGGTTTCGTGAAACCGAGAGTCAGTTGTCGCCAAAGCCGGCCAGCATTTATCACTGTATGGGAGCCAAGCAGATCGGGCCCGGTTCATTTGCCGGCATGAGAATGTTTCACGCCTTACGAGCGGTCAACGACCACCGCATTGCGATCTGGCCGTTTGACCCGATCGAGGATGCCAATGTGGTTCTGTGCGAAATGTATCCGAGCCTGTTTTATCAAATGGCTGGTCTAAAGCGTGCTTATGATCACGAAACCATCCAGAATACGCTGGCTTATTTTCACTCCGGCAGCCCCCCGCGGATGAGTATCCAGGACGAGGCTGACGCGGTGATTTCTGTGGCGGCGTTGCGCGCGTTGGCGGCGGACCCGACCCTGTTTTCTGATCCGCGCAGGGTTGCCGCAGCGCAAAGGGAAGGCTGGATTTTCGGCCTTGCGCCTTCATGACCGGATTGCTGGCTGTTGCTGTTGGGGGTGCATTGGGAGCCTGCTTGCGTTATGGATCGGGACTGCTGATCCTGCGCCTGGCTGGTGGTGCCTATCCTCTGGGAACGCTGTTTGTAAACGTAGTCGGGTCATTTTTGATGGGAGCAGTGGCCGGTCATTTCGTGCTGAAAGGTGGCTCTGATGAGTTGCGTCTGTTTGTGATGACGGGATTGCTGGGCGGTTTCACAACCTTCTCCGCCTTCTCCCTGGAGTCGCTTATGCTATGGCAACGTGGCGAGGGCGGGATTGCTGCGCTGTATGTTGCCGGCCAGGTGGCGCTGTGTCTGGCCGCCATCGTTGCCGGGGCAAAGCTGATAAGGGCATTTGCATGAACGCGGTTCAAATGAAGAAAGTCGATGTGGATGAAGCTGATATGCGGCTTGACCGCTGGTTCAAGGCGCATTTTCCGGGCCTCGGCTTCGGCCAGTTGCAAAAACTTATACGCTCCGGGCAGATCCGGGTGGAAGGCGGCCGGGTCAAGACGTCGACACGGCTTCTGGCCGGCCAGATGGTCCGCGTTCCGCCGATAACCGGCGCTGCGGCGCCCGATCAGGCCCTGGGTCAGTCAAAAGCGGCCTGGCGCGAAGACGATGCCACATTTCTGCGCTCGCTTATCCTGCATGACGACAAACATGTGATGGTTCTGAACAAGCCTTTTGGATTGGCTGTTCAGGGCGGCTCCGGCATCAACCGGCATGTCGATGGCATGCTGGAAGCGTTCCGCGACCGCAAGGGGCAGAAACCGCGTCTTGTGCATCGGCTCGACCGGGACACAACCGGCGTTATGCTGATTGCCAAGACCCGCAGCGCTGCCAAGGCGATGGCTGAATCGTTCCGTCACCGCGATACGCGAAAAACCTATTGGGCTGTGGTCAAAGGCGTACCGCGGCCGAATGAAGGGCGGATTTCAACTCATCTGCTGAAAGAATCGACGGATGATGGCGATCGCATGCGCATCGCGCGTCACGGCGAGCCGGATGCCGACCACGCAGTTACCAATTACCGGGTCATCGAAAAAGCCGGAGACCGGTTATCCTGGCTTGAATTGAAGCCGGTCACCGGGCGAACTCACCAGTTGCGGATACACACCCAGTACATCGGAACTCCGATCATCGGCGATCCGAAATATTTCGATATCGAGAACTGGGAACTGCCCAACGGAATTCAAAAGCGGCTGCATCTGCATGCCCAGCGCATTGTCATTCCGCATCCGGCACCGCATCTTGGTATTCCGGTTCTGGATATCTCAGCGCCCTTGTCACCGCATATCAAGCAGACTTTCAATCTGCTTGGCTTTGATGAGGAAAACGGCATGTCTGACGAGGAAGAATTCTAGTCCATGCGCCTGATATTGTTTGATTGCGACGGCACTTTGATTGACAGTCAGCACATGATCGTAGCGGCGATGGACAGAGCTTTCACGGCGCTTGAGCTGGAGCCGCCCTCCCGTGAGCGCACTCTTGCGATCATCGGCCGTTCGCTGCATGAAGCCATGACTGATCTGACCGATGCGGATCACCCCATCGAAAAGCTGGTGACGACCTACCGCAAGAGTTTCTTTGAGTTGCGCAGTGATCCGGATTATCACGAGCCGCTCTATGAGGGCGCCAAAGCCTGTCTTGACGCACTTGCCGCACAGGACGACGTGTTGCTGGGTCTTGCAACAGGCAAGTCGCGGCGCGGTGTCGACGCTATTTTAGATCTGCATTCGCTGCAGAACCGGTTCGTCACCATTCAGACATCGGATAATGCACCTTCCAAGCCGGACCCCGCCATGGTGCAGCAGGCTTTGCGGGAAACAGGCGCTTCTGCCGCTGAGACGGTCCTGATCGGCGATACCAGTTTTGACATGATGATGGCGCGAAACGCCTCGATTGAGGCATTGGGCGTGACCTGGGGCTATCACCAGCCGGCAGCGCTGATGCAGGCCGGTGCCGGCGCATTGTTCGATAGCTTTGCCGAGCTTCAGAGCCACCTGCTGTTAGATCAGAGTGGCCAGAGATCGTGACTCCATTGGATACGGACCCGGTCAAACGGGCGCAAAAACACTTGGCTCCGGAATTGCCGAAACGTTTCTATAAGGAAGCCAGCCTTGCCGAACGCGATGGGGCCTGTCAGCTGCTGCTTGACGGTCGTCCTGCCCGCACACCGGCCAAGCATCCGCTGGCCATCCGCCATACCGCTTTCGCCGATGAACTGGTCAAAGAATGGGCGAACCAGAAACAGCATATCAACCCGGTGCAGATGCCGTTTACACGGTTGGCCAATTCGGCGATTGACGGCGTTGCATCAGCGCTGGACGCAGTGGCGGTGGAAACCTCTGCCTATGCGCAAAGCGATCTTCTGTTCTACCGGGCCGGGCAGCCGGATGATCTGGTGGCTTTGCAAAGCCAGCACTGGGATCCGGTTCTGGACTTTTTCAAGGTCCAGTATGAGACGCGGTTTCTGCTCGCCGAAGGCATGATGTATCTGGACCAGCCGGCTGAGAGCGTCGCCCGAATTTCCGCTCTGGTAGCAAATTACAAGACTGATCCGCTCTGTCTGGCCGGTCTTCAGGTCATGACGTCACTGACCGGATCGGTCCTGATTGCCCTGGCAGCAGCCGAAGGTGCGCTTACAGGTCATTCAGCCTGGGCAGCGGCTCATGTCGATGAAGACTGGAACATCTCGCATTGGGGTGCCGATGCAGAAGCACAGGCGAGGCGCGCCTTCCGGCGCCGCGAGTTCGACGTCGCGCTTTTGGCCGCCGCCCATCTGTCAGACCAATGATTATCTTCTCGTTGTCTTGTTTTGCGTGGTAATCCTGTTCAGTATTGCTGCAGGCACGATACCAGACTGGGAATTCTATGACATCTGTACTGGCTGAACTGGAAGCCCGCCGCGCCGATGCGCGGCTTGGTGGTGGCAAGCGGCGCATCGAAGCCCAGCATGCCAAGGGTAAGCTGACCGCCCGCGAACGGCTGAAGATTCTGCTCGATGAAGACTCATTTGAAGAATACGACATGTTCGTACAGCATCGCTGTACCGATTTCGGCATGGAAGACACCAGGATTGCCGGGGATGGCGTGGTTACCGGCTGGGGTACGATCAACGGCCGTCCGGTGTTTGTGTTTGCCAAGGATTTTACGGTTTTCGGCGGTTCGCTTTCCGAAACGCATGCTCTGAAAATCAGCAAGATTCAGGATATGGCGCTGAAAAACCGCACGCCGATCATCGGACTGTTCGATGCGGGCGGAGCACGTATTCAGGAAGGCGTGGCGGCTCTTGGCGGCTATGGCGAAGTGTTTCAGCGCAATGTGCTGGCCTCCGGCGTGATTCCGCAGATTTCCGTAATCATGGGACCATGCGCCGGTGGCGATGTGTATTCGCCGGCCATGACCGATTTCATCTATATGGTACGTGATACCAGCTACATGTTTGTAACCGGTCCAGATGTTGTGAAAACGGTGACCAATGAGACTGTCACTGCCGAGCAGTTGGGTGGGGCCTCGATTCACACCACCCGATCATCAATTGCCGATGGCGCATACGACAATGATGTGGAGGCCCTGCTGGAAATCCGGCGGTTGGTGGATTTTCTGCCGGCCAGCAATATTTCCGACCTTCCCGAACTTGCACAGCAGGATGATCCGGAGCGAATCGAACCATCGCTCGACACGATCATTCCCGACAGCGCCAACAAACCCTATGATGTGAAGGAACTGATCGTCAAAACGCTGGATGACGGCGATTTCTTTGAAATTCAGGAAAAACACGCGGCCAATATCGTTATTGGTTTTGGCCGTATGGAGGGCCGCACGGTCGGGGTCGTGGCCAATCAGCCAATGGTGCTGGCAGGTGTACTGGACAGCGATGCGAGCCGGAAGGCGGCCCGGTTCGTGCGGTTTTGCGATTGTTTCAACATTCCAATCATCACCTTTGTCGATGTCCCGGGCTTTCTGCCAGGGACGGCGCAGGAATATGGCGGTCTGATCAAGCACGGTGCCAAACTTCTGTTTGCCTATGCCGAGGCAACCGTTCCAAAAATCACGATCATTACGCGAAAAGCCTATGGCGGCGCTTACGATGTGATGGCGTCAAAACATCTGCGCGGCGATGTGAATTACGCCTGGCCAAGTGCCGAAATTGCGGTGATGGGTGCCAGGGGTGCGGTGGAAATCATTTTCCGCAAGGATATCGAGAATTCCGAACGCATCGCAGAACACACAAAGGGCTATGAGAAGCGCTTTCTGTCGCCTTTCGTTGCAGCTGAACGCGGCTATATCGATGATGTCATAATGCCGCACTCGACACGGCGGCGGGTGTCGCGGGCGCTGCGGCTTTTACGCAACAAACAGTTGGAAAACCCCTGGAAAAAGCACGATAACATCCCTTTGTAATCATCCAACGATCTATCTGTATTTCATCCTGAAGCTGGAGACCTGGATGCGCGCTACTCGACCAGCCGCTCCGCATGCCATGCAATATGGTCAGCCATAAAGCTGGAAATGAAATAATAGGAGTGGTCATAGCCTTCGTGGCGCCGGAGCGTCAGGGCGATGCCAGCCGAGCGGCAGGCAGCTTCCAGCGCATCCGGTTTCAGATTGTCCTGCAAAAATTCATCGGCGAGGCCCTGATCCACCAGGATGTCATCGACCTGGTGGCCATCCTCGATCAGAGCAACGGCATCTGCCGACCGCCAGGCCGTGTCATCGTCGCCCAAATATCGCGGCAACGCATACTTGCCCCATGCGCTGGTGGCTGGGTTGGCAATCGGCGCAAAGGCGGAAACAGAGCGGTAAAGGCCGGAATGTTTCAGCGCCAGTGTCAAGGCGCCATGGCCCCCCATTGAATGGCCGAAAATAGAGTCTCTTGAGTCGCTTACAGAAAAATTCTGAGAGATGAGATGCGGCAGTTCCGCGGTGATGTAGCGTTCCATATTGAAATGGGTGGCATAAGGCGGTTGTGTCGCATTCAGATAAAAGCCGGCGCCCTGTCCGAAATAGTAGACTTCCTCATTGGCAACGTCGTCGCCGCGCGGACTGGTGTCCGGGCAAATGACAATCAGGCCGTGCCGGGCCGCGGCTGCGCGGTATTCGCCTTTTTCCATGACATTTGCATGACTGCAGGTGAGGCCCGATAAATAGGTCAGGGTCGGGCAGGGGCCTTCAGCTGCCTGCGGCGGCAGAAATATTGCGAATGTCATGGTGCATTGGCAGGCTTCGCTCCAATGGCTGTAGACCCGCTGGGAGCCGCCGTGAGAGCGCCGTTCCTCAATCAGTTTCAACTCTGGCATTACCGCTCCCGGATCATGTGCTGTTCATATCGAAGCGTTCTAATACAGAACAACGCTGCGGATGGATTCCCCGGAATGCATCAGATCAAAACCCTTGTTGATGTCGTCCAGCGGCATGGTGTGGGTGATCATCGGATCGATCTGAATTTTGCCGTTCATATACCAGTCGACGATTTTGGGCACGTCGGTGCGGCCCCGGGCACCGCCAAAGGCGGAGCCGCGCCAGGAGCGGCCGGTGACAAGCTGGAACGGCCGGGTGGAAATTTCCTGGCCGGAACCGGCAACGCCGATGATAATGGATTCGCCCCAGCCCTTGTGGCAGCATTCCAGCGCCTGGCGCATGACATTTGTATTGCCGATACATTCAAACGAATAATCCGCGCCGCCGCCGGTCAGATCGACCAGATAGGACACCAGATCATCGCCCGCTTCTTTGGGGTTGACGAAATGGGTCATGCCGAACTTCTCGCCCCATTCCTTCTTGTTGTCGTTGAGATCAACGCCAACAATCATGTTGGCTCCGGCGAGTTTACAGCCCTGAATGACGTTCAGGCCGATGCCGCCCAGACCAAACACCACACAGTTCGAGCCGGGCTCGACTTTGGCGGTGTTGATGACAGCGCCGATGCCGGTTGTGACGCCGCAGCCGATGTAGCAGATTGTCTCGAACGGCGCGTCTTTGCGGACTTTTGCCAGCGCGATTTCCGGCAACACCGTATAGTTGGCAAAGGTGGATGTGCCCATATAATGCATGATCGGCTTGCCTTCGATGGAAAACCGCGATGTGCCGTCCGGCATCAGGCCCTGTCCCTGGGTTGTGCGGATGGACTGGCAGAGATTTGTCTTGGGATGCAGGCAATATTCGCATTCGCGGCATTCCGGCGTGTAAAGCGGAATGACATGATCGCCCGGCTTGAGAGAGGTCACACCGGAGCCGATTTCGACAACCACACCAGCGCCTTCATGGCCCAGAATGGCAGGAAAAATTCCCTCAGGGTCATCACCTGAGCGGGTAAACTCATCAGTGTGACAAATCCCGGTTGCCTTGATTTCGACCAGAACTTCGCCAGCCTTGGGTCCGCCCAATTGAACCGTGGTGACTTCCAAAGGTTTGCCTGCTTCAAAAGCGACAGCCGCTCTTACATCCATTGTTTCATCCTCAGCGTTTCCTTGTGCCAAACTACACGGCTGGTGTGCAGGTGCAACGGTTTTGTAACCCGTGCCTGCAGTTCCGGTAAACATGCAGCGATCCGGCTTATGTGTGATCTTTCACTTGTTTCGCATCAGCCCAAGTGCCATATCGGAACAACGAAATTCCCGCCTCATTTACGGAACCATTCCATGACCCACGCTGATATGCCCGCTCTGTTTGAAGACGATGACGACATCAAGTCCAAGGATGAGGACAAGGAAAAATCGCCTTCCGTCGATAAATATCTGTTTGATGCGCGGACGGTGTTGATAACTGGTCAGGTTTCCCAGGATATGGCGCGGGATGTCTCGGCGCGGCTGCTGGCTCTTGCGCAGGCGTCGGATGATCCGATCCTGGTGGTTGTGTCTTCACCGGGCGGCCACGTTGAATCCGGCGATATGATCCACGACATGATCCGCTTCATCAAACCGACCGTGAATATTCTGGGAACCGGCTGGGTGGCCAGCGCTGGCGCTCTGATTTATGTATCGGTGCCGAAAAAGCACCGTTTTGCGACCACCAACACCCGTTTCCTGTTGCATCAGCCATCCGGTGGTGCGGGCGGTGCAGCCAGCGACATTGAAATTCAGGCCCGCGAAATCATCAAGATGCGCGACCGTTTGAACAAGATTTTTGCCGATGCGACCGGGCAGAAGATCGAGCAGATCGAAAAAGATACTGATCGCGATTACTGGATGAGCGCCAAAGAAGCGATTGATTACGGTCTGGCCGGTAAGGTTGTCGCATCTTCTGCCGAGATCAAATAGGCAGCCTCAGTTTCGCGCAATCTGGCCAGGCGGGTCAGGTGCGGACCGCACACCAAACTGGAGACGATCATCTTTCGGGCTCTTCCTTGGCGTTGCCGAGCCGGTAAATCCCTTTGAAACCTTCGCTGGGATCGACGGGCTTTCCCTTGCGTTTGATCACAAGCCGGTCGGCCCGGGCCAGCGCAATGGCGCGGGTCCGGATCGGCCTCATCAACAGCCGCCATTGTTTTTCATCGGAACCGGCCAGAGCACGGGCAATTTGGGATGGGCAGATGGTCTTGTGTGCAGCGCAAGATGCGAGGTGTTCGAAAATGGCTGTGTCGATCTGGTGCTCCAGGTCACTCACGCGTCAGGACCCACTTCAAGGCTGTGCAGCGCGGCGCGCCGCGACGCGGAAAAGAACTGACGTCTTATCAGTACCAGAAGCACATAGGTCGTTGTCACCATGAAAACTACCGGGCCGAGAAACCATCCCAGAAAACCCATGGCAAAAAAGAATGCCCGCAATCCCCGATTAAAGTGAATTCCCGCCAGAATCGTCATTTCCGTTGCGCTGAGAAGGGCGGACTTTGCCAAAGCGCTATCGTGTTCATCCCTGGCCGGAACAGCGCCGATCAGCATCGAAGCGTAGTTGAACAGGCGATAGGCCCAGCCGAATTTGAAAAACGCATAAGCGTAGACCAGCAGCATGCCCAGCACCTTGGTTTCCCATTCCGCCCGTGTCATTTCAATGGAGTAGGGCAACTGGCTGAACACCGCCAGAACCTCTTCGGTCGAGCTCAACAGGGCAAATGTCCCGCCAATGGCAAAGATTGAAGTTGAAGCGAAGAAAGCAGTACCCTGTTGCAGACCGGCCATGATCGAGGTGTCAACTATGCGCAAGTCGCGCTTCGCCATGGTCTGCATCCACTGCGCGCGCTGCTTGTCCATGGCAGTGGACAGTGATCTTTCCCTGATCCTGGAATGATCCAGAAGATAGGAATAGATGGCCCAACTGGTGATAAACCAGAGCACCGCAATGACGTCCATTGGCGCTAGTTCAGCAAATATATTCATTTGATGAAAATGCAGTCCAGAGCGTCAAAACACAAGTCAGTTCGGCAGATTTCTGCATTGGCAAATTCGCCCTTGCACAAAGTGTTAAAAAAGTCTAAATGGCACGCTGCATTGCAGCAATCACTGTCCCGAAGGGCTGGTGCAAGGCTGCAGAATTGTCGTAATCAACAGAAGATCAAAATATGTATCAACAAAATGGAGCCTCCTGTTGGGGCGCGGCACGCTGGACTTTATATGCTTCCGCATGCGTGCTATTGATATTCTTCCTGGTCAGCAACTCTGAATCGGAATCAGTTTCGGCACCGGTTGCTGCCGTCGCCCAGTAGGCTTTCCCCGGCGGTGAGATAAATTGCAGAAAATCATCAGAACTGCTGCTGATCTCGTTACCGAAGCCGAAGCCGAAATTGTTGCCTTGACTCCAATCGACGTGAAAACGCGCCTGGCCGGGGAAAACCCGCCTGTGCTGATTGATATCCGCGACATTCGGGAATTGGCAAAATCCGGCAGGATCAGCGGCGCTGTGCATGCACCCCGCGGTATGCTGGAATTCTGGGTGGACCCGGCAAGCCCCTATCACCGCGCTGTTTTCAGTCAGAATGACAGTTTCATTCTGTTTTGTGCATCTGGCTGGCGGTCTGCGCTTGCCACAAAAACCCTGCAGGATATGGGGATGACAGGGCTGGCTCATATGGCGGGCGGCTTTAACGCCTGGGCAGCAGCGGAGTTGCCTATTGAGATTGAACCGTCAGAATCCTGACAGCAGTTGTATTGCAAATGCGCCTTCCGTTCCGGGTTACGCACAGCCCGGCCAGTTCTCTTCATTGCCACAGCCGTGATAGGGTGGCTCGGTCAGAGATTCTGACACAGCAACAAATGTGCTCTTCAAACCGGTAGTTGATCGCTTCATGCCACTCAATCTCATCAAATTGTGCGTTGGTGCGGAATCGCTCGATGATCTCGAGCAGTGGATTGCGCAGCGCACCGCCCGGGCGAAACAAGCTGGTGTCGAGCCGGAACATGCTCACACAACCAGAATGATGCCGAAGCGACGCGATGAATTGCTCGATGGCGGATCGCTGTACTGGGTCATCAAGGGCAATGTGCAGGCGCGCCAGAGGCTGCTGGATGTCCGGCCCTTTACGGATTCGGCCGGGATCAGCCGGTGTGATCTGGTGATGGAACAAATTGTCAGGCCGACCCAGTGGCAGCCGAAGCGGCCGTTTCAGGGATGGCGCTATTTCAGGACAGAAGATGTGCCTGCCGATTTGACGGAAGATGCCCAGGCACTGAAAGATATGCCTGATGCGATGCGCACCGAACTTCTGGAACTTGGTCTGCTTTAAATCGTGGCGGCCATCAGGCGATAGACAATCTGGGCAGCGGTAAAATCCCAGGCCGAATTGCCGTCCGGCGCCAGTTCAACCACATCCAGCCCGACGCAATTTCGGCCCTGAAGCGCGTGCTCTACCAGATGCAGCGCCTGGTAAAAGCCAAGTCCGCCGGGCACCGGTGTACCTGTCGCCGGCATCACTGATGGATCGAGACCATCGACATCGAATGAAACATAAATATCCTGTGGAAAATCCTCCGGCAGGTCCATTTGATGAATGTTGCCGGTGACCAGTGTTTCGCTGTCGACATGGAACACATTATTGTCCCGGCGGCTCTGCATTTCCGCTCGGCACAGGGCACGGACGCCGAATTGCGCCAGACGGACGCCTTCTTCGGCCAGCAGATGCATGACGGAAGCATGAGAATGCCGATTGCCCTGATAGGCCACCCGCAAATCCGCATGGGCATCTATCTGGACCAGCCCGAGCGGGCGGCCAAGGGCTTTTTGCACGCCCATCACGGCGCCATAAGACAGGGAATGTTCGCCACCCAGCACCACCGGCAGCTTGTTGTTCGACACCGCGTCGAAAGTCCGTTTGCTGATGGCTTCCATTACCTGCGGCATCGGAGCGCTGCAATCCACCGGCTGTTGTGTGGCGATGCCAAACCGGCACGGCTCCAGAACCAACTCGCCGATCTGGCAGATGCGCTCCAGTTCATTGCTGGCTTGCAGAATCGCTGCGGGTCCGCCAGCTGTGCCCGAACCGTAGGAAACCGTGCGTTCCAGCGGAACCGGGATAATTGTAAACCGTGATTTGGCCGGATCACGTTCAGCGCCGCTCAATTCACTGTCGAGAAAGTCGGTCACGAGAGGCGCTCCAGAAAATCGTTGTAGCCAAATTGCTTGACGATGCGCAACGCATCGCTATCGGAGTTCCAGACCGCAATCGACGGCAGCGGCACTCCGTTGAAGGTGTTTGTCTTGACCATCGAATAATGCGCCTGATCGAGAAAGGCGATGCGCGAGCCAATCTGGAACGGGACCGCAGGCGTGTAATCGCCAATGACATCGCCGGCCAGACAGGAAGGGCCGCCTATGCGGTATACCGGTCCGGTCCCGGGGGCTCGTTCTCCCAGAAGGGCGGGACGGTAGGGCGCCTCGATAACATCCGGCATATGGCAGGTGGCAGACAGATCGCTGATCGCCAGATTCATGCCGTTTTGCGGCAGGTCGAGAATTTCTCCCACTAGTATACCGGCATCAAGCGCGACCGCTTCGCCCGGCTCCAGATAGATATCGAGACCATAGCGCGCGCGTATCCCACGGATGAAGGCCACCAGACCTTCGCGGTCATAATCGGCCCGCGTGATATGATGGCCGCCGCCAAAATTTATCCATTTCAAACGCTTTAGCCACGGGCTGAGCGTCTGTTCAATTGCATCCCAGGTGCGTTGTAATGGCTCAAAACCCTGCTCGCAGAGCGTATGCATGTGCAGACCGTCAATGCCCGCCAGAACGGCGTCATTCAGTTGGGAAACCGGTGTGCCGAGCCGGGAGCAGGGGGCACAGGGATCATATTTGGCAATCTCACCTTCAGAATGCTCAGGATTGATGCGCAACCCGATCTGAACAGGTTTCCCGGATGCCTCGATCTGTGGCAGAAACCGGGCTTTCTGGGCCGGCGAATTGAAAATGATGTGGTCTGAACAGGCAATGATGCTGTCAAAATCGGCAGGCTTGTAACCGGCACAGAATGTGGCGACCTCACCGTGATACTTGTCATGCGCCAGGCGCGCTTCATGAACGCCCGAAGCGCAGGTGCCGGACAGATAGCGCCCGACAAGAGGCGCCAGTTCGAACATTGAAAAAGCCTTCAGCGCCAGAAAAATCCTGGCCTGCGAGCGCTCTGCAATATCGGCCAGAATCGCAAGATTGCGTTCAATCGCAACTTCATCGACAACAAAACAGGGGCTGGGAACGCGGGACAGATCGAACCGGGCGAAGCTGCCCGGATCGCCGGCCTTTGTCTGCATGATCGGGATATCGCCGGCCATCTTCAAAAATCGACCGGAGCGTCCAGTTCATGCACTTGCCAGGGCAGCCCTTGGGTGTTGAGCATCTCCATGAAGTTATCTGGATCGAGCTGTTCCATGTTCCATACGCCGGGTTTCAGCCACACACCGGTGATGATCTGGGCCGCGCCGATCATCGCCGGCACGCCGGTCGTGTAACTCACCGCCTGGCTGCCCACTTCCGCATAACATTCTTCATGATCGCAGATATTGTAAATGTAATAGGTCTGTTCCTTGCCGTCTTTTTCCCCGGTGACAATGTCACCGATGCAGGTCTTTCCCTTGGTCAACTCGCCCAATTCAGAGGGGTCCGGCAAAACGCTTTTCAGAAACTGCAGCGGTACGATTTCGACACCCTCATGCATGACCGGCTTGATCGAGGTCATGCCGATATTCTGCAGCACCGTGACATGGTTGATGTAGGCATCGCCAAACGTCATCCAGAAGCGGGCGCGTTGCGTTTCCGGGAAATGGGTTTTCAGACTTTCCAGCTCCTCATGATACATCAGATACATATTGCGTGTGCCGACACCGGGGAAATCAAACGCCACCTTGTGGGTCATGGCCGGGGAGGTGACCCAGTTGCCGTTTTCCCAGTGCCGGGCATCGGCGGTGACTTCACGAATATTGATTTCGGGGTTGAAATTGGTGGCGAAGGCCTTGCCATTGTCGCCGCCATTGCAATCCAGCACATCGATCTGCCGGACCGTATCCAGCTTGTGCTTCTTCAGCCATGTGGCAAAGACGGATGTCACGCCGGGATCGAAGCCGGAGCCGAGAATTGCTGTCAGGCCGGCCTTTTCAAAGCGCTCGTGGTAGGCCCACTGCCAGTGATATTCGAATTTTGCCTCGTCTTCGGGCTCATAATTGGCGGTGTCGAGATAGTGGATACCCGCTTCCAGGCAGGCATCCATCAATTTCAGGTCCTGATAGGGCAGAGCCAGATTGACCAGCAGGTCGGCACCGCTGCTGCGGATCAGTCCGACGACAGCAGCAATGTCCATGGCATCCACTTGTGCAGTTTCGATAGTGACGCCGGTGCGCTGTTTGACCGCGTCCGCTATCGCATCGCATTTGAATTTGCGGCGACTTGCCAGAGTGATTTTCGTAAAAATCTGCGGGTTCATTGCCATTTTGTGGACAGCAGCCGACGAGACGCCACCTGCACCAATGACCAAAGTGTTTCCGGTCAATTTCGTCATCTTGTGCCCTTTCAATGCGGGATTATTCGAAATAGGTATAGCTGTTGATAGCTTCACGGTAGGTGGCGATGAGCAGCTTGCGTTCGGACGACTTCAGCCGCTTGTCCGAAGTCGCAAGGTCAAGCAGCTTGCGGAAATCGTCGACACAGTCTTTTGGATCAAACTCTACATAAGACATAACTTCGGCAATTGTATCCCCCTCGACTTCCTGCAGCAGATCGAAGTGGCCGTCCTCACGCAACTCAATGGTAACGACATTGGTATCGCCAAACAGATTATGCAGATCGCCCAGGGTCTCCTGATAGGCACCGACGAAAAACACGCCGAGATAATAAGGCCGCTCGTCCGTCACGTCATGCACTGGCAGCGATGGGGACAGGCCGTCCGCCAGAATGAATTCATCAATCTTGCCATCTGAATCGCAGGTGATATCCGATAAAATGGCCCGGCGCATCGGCTCTTCATTCAGTTGCTGCAACGGTGCGATCGGATGAAGCTGATTGATCGCCCAGACATCGGGAAGTGACTGAAACAGTGAGAAATTGCAGTGATAGATATCGGCAAGCGCATCAAGCTGCTCATCGATCTCGGTGGAATGTTCGGCTTCATGAGCCATCAATTTGATGCGCGACATCAAATACAGATAAATCCGTTCAGCGCGGGCCATTTGCCGCAGGTTGATGACGTTGCGCAGAAACAGATTTCGCAACTCATTGCGGTAGAAGCTGGCATCGTTGATGCACTCCTGCAGACGTTTGGGCTCGAGATAGGTCTCAATCGCCGCCAGATCCTTGACATAATGATAGTCGGAGGGTTCCGGCTTGCTGGCGACGCCGCTGTCATAAAGAGTAGTTTCCAGAACGTTGAATATCAGCATCGATGAAGTCGCGACAATTGCACGGCCGCTTTCGGTGGTCAGGGTGGGGTGTTCCAGACCCGCCTCATCCATGGCGTAACGGACTGTCTCGACCACATTCTCGCAATATTCCATGATGGAATAGTTGATCGAACTCTTGGAAGCTTTTTTCTCACCGGTATAATCGACGCCCAGACCGCCGCCCAGATCGAGATGGGTCAGCGGTGCTCCTTCTTTTGTCAGATCGACAAAATAGCGGCATGCTTCGACAGAGGCCCGGCGCACATCATTGACGTCGGGAATTTGACTGCCCAGATGCGAATGCTGAAATTTCAGGCAATGCAGCAGTCCGACATCGCGCAGTCGATCAATCACCGACACCAGCTGGTCGGTGTTCATACCGAATGTGGAGCGGTCGCCAGAGCTTTCGGCCCAGTCTCCGCCGATGCGGTTGAAGAGTTTTACACGCACGCCCAAAAGTGGCTCCACACCCAATTCCTGATAGGCCTCGATGACTGTTTCCAGCTCTTTCGGACTTTCCAGAACAATCGCGGTGTTGAATCCGAGCTTGCGTGACAGGATTGCCAGTCGGATGAATTTCAGATCCTTGACGCCATTGCACATCACAAGTGCGTCCCGCTCCAGCGACTGCGCAAGGGCAATGACAAGTTCCGGCTTTGAGCCTGCTTCAAGGCCAAATGAATAGGGCCGTCCGAAATCAACGATCTGCCTGATGACCTGTGCCTGTTGATTGACCTTGATGGGAAACACGCCGCGATAAACGCCGCGATAGCCTGCCTGTTTTATGGCGGTTTCAAACGCGTTATTGATGGAGCGGATTTCATTTTCAAGGAATGAACTGACCCGCAACAACAATGGAGCATGGATGCCGCGTTGTTCCAGATCGCGGATGATGGAGGGCAGGCTGATGGGAACCGTGTCAGGTTTCAAGGGGTTTTTCAGGCCGACATCGCCATTTTTCAGCACAGTCAGAAGATCGCGGCCCCATCGCTCGAACCCGTAAATCGCGTGCGGCTCCTGGTCGGTGGAATCGTCGGTCGTGCCTTTGGCGGCGATGGATGACATATACGGGTTCTCACAGCAGATGAAGGTGTCGGCAAGCGGGTTCGCAAACCATGAAATGATCTAAGGACATCCACAAGCCAGTGCCAGCTTTTTCTTAGCGAAACGATGCGCATATATTGTGGCGCATCAGGAGGGGGCCGGGCGACCGGCGGAACTGTCCGCGAGCCAGATGCAGAAAGCCCGGCCGGAGCCGGGCTTCAGAAGTAAACCGCAGTGGGAGCGCATCATGCCTCGTGCCGGGACTCTCCAAAAGAAATCTCGACCGCCATCGCCCCGTCTGGGGCGTAGCACTCGATGACCAGTTTTCGTCTGGGAAGCGTGTGGCGGCGGGCGCGGGCGCTGTGGCAGCGCACGAAATTCAACAATTCGCCTGGTTTGTGTCTCAATCCGGCTAATTTGAACCTTGGGCCATCAGGCGCTGTCGCCTGATCATAAGCCTTTTCAATCCGGGCGCTGAAGGAATGCGCTGTCGGGTGTTGATGTCGGGTTGCTAACGGATAGGTCTCGTCGAGAAGCATGTTTTAATCCCAGTACACAATACACTTAAAGGGAAGCTGCCAGTACTAACGCAGCGCGATTACCGCAGTGCGAGGCAGGGGAAGTCTTTCGTTTCAAGATACACACAGGCTTTGCGCGCAGATGCCTGGTCGGAAAATCCGGCAATGCGGGCACGATGCAGGGTCTTGCCACGGCTGATAACGGGTTCCGTGAAGGGAACCTTGCCGCGCAAGTGGCTTGTGCCGACATTCATGGCACTGCCCAGCAAAATATTGGCGGCTTCTTCGCTCGGCACTGCGCCGATCTGTATTTTCCAGCCATCGGGAAGGTCAGGTGTGTCATAGTCATCGCGGCTGCCCATTTCGGGTTCTTCAGATGCAGCGCTTGCCGAAATGCTTGCCGTTATAATGTCCTCGACAGCGACCTGCGGAACAAAGTCTTCTTCCACAGACAGGGCGGCTTCGGCAGCGACTTTGCGGGCGCGGGGCACCGGCGCGGGCTGAGCCGCCAGCTGTGCTGTCACACGGGCTCCGGTAGATGCGGATTTCAAATGGCGTCCGATCAGGACTTTCATATGTGCATCACGGGACTTGCCGGTGCGTCCGCCCATCACAACGGCAACGATCTGACGTCCATCCCGCTTGACCGATGTCACCAGATTGAACCCTGATGCCCGGATATAGCCGGTCTTGATACCGTCAACACCCTCAACGGTTCCAAGCAAACGATTGTAGTTGCGATAGTTCTTGCCGGCGTAGGAAAAAGTCCGGGTTGAAAAATATTTGTAGTAGGTCGGAAAGCGATCCTGGATCGCGATGCCCAGCGTTGACATGTCGCGGGCAGTGGTACGTTGGCCGCCATTTGGGAGGCCCGATGCATTTTTAAAAGTTGTTTTTTTCATGCCGATCGAGCGTGCAGTATCCGTCATCATGGAGGCGAATTTGATTTCAGTTCCACCAACATGTTCAGCAATCACCACCGCGACGTCGTTTGCAGACTTTGTAATCAGAGCCCTGATCGCATCTTTGACGAGGATCGTGCTGCCCGCCTTGAGGCCAAGTTTTGAAGGTGCCTGACCAGCGGCCCTGTTTGACACCTTCATTTTGCTATCGAGACTGACCCGTCCGGCCTCGAGTTCTCCAAACAACACGTAAAGCGTCATGATCTTGGTCAGTGAGGCAGGGTAACGCATACTGTCGGCATTGTCGGAATACAGGATCTTGCCTGTTTTCACATCGATCACAATGCCGGCATATTTTGCATTGGCATTTGCAGTGGCTGTCAACGAGACAGAAGCAACCACAGCAACCATCACTGTTATGAAGGCAGTTTTAATAAGGTTCTCAGCTGTATTTTTCAGCTTGGAGTACACATACATCAGCACGATTTGCACCCATTTGTTTGCGAGCGGAAATTTGTTTGCTTCGAGCAACCCAGTGTTGCACCGATCAAAATGGCCCAATCATGGCGACATGGGCAGTCCGCAGCGCGTTCATTCAAATTTTCATCAATTTACAAAAAACAGAGTTACGAAACCGTAAAGCCGGGACGTATTTTTTTGAATTCCGCCAAAAATATTTTTTGTGCAGTGCACAAAAATTGCTGGACAAACCATGTTGCACTGCATATATATCGATCAGGCAAACAGATTAACTGCGCAAATGAAGGAACCCAGATCATGATGCAGAACATTGAAGACATCCAGAAGCAGGCCAAAGAAAACATGGACCTGGCAACTGAAAACCTGTCAACCGTCTCAAAGTCGGTTCAGGCTATTGCAACTGAAACTGCTGATTATGCCAAAAAGTCTTTTGAAGACGGCACTCAGGCTGCAGAAAAAGTTTTTGGCGCAAAAAGCTTTGACAAATTTGTCGAAGCTCAGACCGAATATGCCAAAAACGCTTATGAGGCCCATGTCAGTGAAATGAACAAGCTGGGCGAAATGTTCGTGGATCTGTCCAAGACCGTTTACAGCCCTGTTGAAACGGCTTTTGCACGTTTCAGCAAGTAAGGCTCGCAAAGCTTTACCGACGATTGGCAGCTCTTACGATCTGCCCCGCGAAGCCAGCCCGCAAGGGTTGGCTTTTTGCGTTCCGGGGACTTTTAATCGCAGTGCCTGCGCCTATATTAAGTCTCTTGCGCAGCCGGGCGAAGCGCCGTTGACATGGGACCTGAACGGTCCTTGGGGTGTGTTCATGAAAACACATAGGCCTTTTGCGGTGAAACTTTCGGGGTGTTGCGTTTTTGAATCAGACACGACGAACGACTGGTGGTATGCTGGTCGGGAAATCTCGGAGCCGACCCTGGCCGGTCCGGCACAGTTAAAGGCAGACAGCAGCGATTGTTTATGACCAACCCTGATCGCGGCAGCTCAGATGATGATGGTGACAGTGACTCCGGCACAGTCGTTGTCACCAAGACGAAACCGAAGGTTAAAAAGCCGAGCCTTTACAGGGTTTTGCTTTTGAACGACGATTTTACGCCGATGGAATTCGTCGTGCATGTGTTGCAGCGCTTCTTCAGCAAGACTCAGGAAGAAGCAACCCGGATCATGCTTCATGTGCATCAAAATGGCGTCGGTGAGTGCGGTGTGTTCACCTTTGAGGTGGCGGAAACCAAGGTCACACAGGTGATGGACCTTGCAGTCAAGCATCAGCACCCTTTGCAATGTGTAATGGAAAAGAAGTGAGGATTTAACTTGCCGTCCTTTTCAAGAAGTCTGGAAAAAGCCCTGCACAACGCCCTGGCACAGGCCAATGAGCGGCGACAGGAATATGCCACGCTGGAGCATCTGCTTCATGCGTTGACAAATGACGCCGATGCGGCCGCCGTGATGCGTGCCTGCGGAGTGGATCTGGATTTGCTGCGCCGCAACCTGATGGAATATATCGATACGGAGTTGAGCAATCTGATTGCCGATGCCGATGTCGATACCAAGCCGACTTCGGGCTTCCAGCGCGTCATTCAGCGGGCGGTTATTCATGTCCAGTCTTCCGGTCGGGAGGAAGTGACGGGCGCAAATGTTCTGGTTGCGATTTTTGCCGAACGGGAAAGCCATGCGGCTTACTTTCTTCAGGAACAGGATATGACCCGCTACGACGCGGTAAATTATATCAGCCATGGAATTGCCAAACGGCCTGGCATGTCGGAACCGCGTCCGGTCAGTGGCGCGGAAGACGAAGATGCCACAACGGTGGAATCCGAAGAGGCCGAGGACAAGAAAACGCCGGATGCTCTGTCGGCCTATTGTGTTGACCTCAATGAAAAGGCAGCCAAGGGCAAGGTGGACCCATTGATCGGCCGCGACAGTGAAGTGCAGCGAGTGGTCCAGGTGTTGTGCCGCAGGCAGAAGAACAATCCGCTTCTGGTTGGTGACCCCGGTGTCGGCAAAACCGCCATCGCCGAGGGACTGGCGAAACGCATCGTCGAAGGCGATGTGCCGGAAGTCCTGCTGGCCGCGACCGTGTTTTCTCTGGATATGGGAACACTTCTGGCCGGCACACGCTATCGCGGCGATTTTGAAGAACGTCTGAAGCAGGTGATGAAAGAGATCGAAAACTATGAGGGTGCGATTCTCTTCATTGATGAAATTCACACTGTGATCGGTGCTGGCGCCACGTCCGGTGGCGCTATGGATGCTTCTAATCTGTTGAAACCGGCTTTGGCAGCCGGAGCCATGCGCTGCATCGGCTCGACCACCTATAAGGAATATCGTCAATTCTTTGAAAAGGACCGGGCCCTGGTGCGCCGTTTCCAGAAGATCGATATCAACGAACCGAGTATCCCGGACGCGATTAACATTCTGAAAGGGCTAAAGTCACGCTACGAAGATCATCACAAGGTGCGCTATACCAATGATGCTCTGAAAGCTGCGGTGGAATTGTCTGCGCGCTATATCAATGACCGCAAATTGCCGGACAAGGCTATTGACGTGATTGATGAAACCGGCGCGTCACAGATGCTGGTTCCGCTGAGCCGCCGCAAGAAGACGATCAATGTCAAACAGATCGAAGATACCATTGCGACCATGGCGCGGATTCCGCCGAAATCCGTCTCGAAAGACGATTCCGAGGTCTTGAGGGCGCTCGATACAAATCTGAAGCGGGTTGTTTATGGTCAGGATGCGGCACTTGAAGCCCTGTCATCGGCTATCAAGCTGTCCCGCGCCGGGCTGCGTGATCCTGAAAAGCCGATCGGTAATTATCTGTTCTCGGGGCCGACCGGCGTCGGCAAGACCGAGGCTGCCCGCCAACTAGCGTCGCTGATGGGTGTTGAGTTGCTGCGGTTCGACATGTCCGAATATATGGAGCGCCATACGGTATCACGGCTGATCGGGGCTCCTCCCGGATATGTCGGTTTCGATCAGGGCGGCCTGCTGACCGATGGCGTCGATCAGAATCCGCATTGTGTTCTCCTGCTTGATGAAGTTGAAAAAGCCCATCCCGATCTGTTCAATATTCTGTTGCAGGTGATGGATCACGGCAAGCTGACCGACCATAATGGCAAGCAGATCGATTTCCGCAATGTGGTGATCATCATGACCACCAATGCAGGTGCTTCGGAAGCCGCCAGAAACGCAATCGGCTTTGGTTCCACCAAGCGCGAGGGCGACGATGAAGAGGCGATCAACCGGTTGTTTTCTCCCGAATTCCGCAACCGGCTGGATGCAATCATTCCGTTCGGCAGTCTGCCCCGGGAAGTTGTCTACAAGGTTGTGGATAAATTTGTCATGCAGCTGGAAGCGCAGCTGGAAGATCGCGGCGTTACGTTTGAACTGTCGGAAGCTGCCACAGCATGGCTGGCTGATGCCGGTTATGATGAGCTGATGGGGGCTCGTCCGCTGGCACGGATCATTCAGGAGAATATCAAACGTCCGCTGGCCGAGGAAATTCTGTTCGGCGATCTGCAAAAGGGCGGCACCGTCAAGGTTGATACCAAGGTGAATGCCGACGGTAAGACGGGTCTTGAGCTGAAGGTCGTCGAAAATGCTCCGGTGAAGCCGAAGAAAGAACAAACGCCCGCCAGGACGAAAAAGCGCAGCACGGCGAAATCCAAAACCGCCGGAAAAAAACCGAGCGGTGGTGCGGGTTCAGTGCCGAAAGTTCCGCTTCCGGCCAAATAGCACGCCTCATGCTGCCTCTGATAAAAAGCCGCGTCCGCAACGCGGCTTTTTTGTGTGACTTTGGGATGGTCATGCTATCCAGACAAAATGGATTCCCCGTCAGCAAACCTCTCACCCGATAATCGCCCATCAGTCCCGACCGCCAGTCGGATGACATGGTATTTCCGCGGCATGAGCGGCATTGTCTCGGTGCCAGCCTTCATTTTGATGATGAGTTATGTCGGTTTTGGCGCTTTTGCCAGGGAGGCGGGCATGACATTGCCGCAGGCCGCCTTCACGACAGCGACTGTATGGGCGCTTCCCAGCCAGGTGGTGCTGGCCGGATCGCTTGCTGCGGGAACCAGCATCGGGCTGGTCGCCCTGGCGGTGGCTCTGGCATCGGTTCGCCTGACGCCGATGGTCGCAGCCTGGGTGCCGGTGGTGCGCGGACCGGCAAGCACCCGGCTCTCGCTGGTTCTGATGTCGCAATTTGTCGCGATTACAGCATGGATCGTTTCGATGAACCGGCTGCCTGATCTGCCAAGAGAGGGGCGCGGTGCCTATTTTATCGGATTTGCCTCCAGTCTGACGGTCGGCAACACGATCGTTACCGTGGCAAGTTTTATTCTGGCAGGCGAGTTGTCGGATGCCTGGCGCGGTGCGCTGCTGTTTCTGACGCCGATTTATTTTCTGACTTCGCTGACCGCCGCTGCCAGATTGCCATCGGACAAGTTGGCCCTGTTGTTCGGTCTGATCTTCGGCCCGCTGATTTACATGACCGGCGTTCAACTCGATTTGTTGTGGTCAGGTCTGCTGGCTGGAACATTGGCGTTTTTCATCGACAGGCTGATCCGCAACAAGGCAGAATCTGCATGAATCTGACTTTTGCCAGTCTGGAGGCATGGTGGTGGCCCTATGCCTTTATTTTGCTGGCCGGATCGCTGCCAACCAATATATGGCGGTGGCTGGGGGTGTTTGTCGGCGGCGCGCTGCACAATGATTCCGAGCTGTTGCTGTGGGTCAAGGCTGTTGCATCCGCGCTGATTGCCGCGGTGATCTCCAAACTTATTCTGTTTCCGACCGGTCCGCTGGCTGACACATCAGTGTTGCTGCGCGTGGGGGCTGCAGCTTTCGGAATGATTGCTTTCTGGCTGTGCAAAAAGAATATTCTCGTCGGTGTCGTGGCGGCAGAGGCGGTTCTGCTGGCGGCACTGTTTCTGTAAAGCGGTGCGCCGGGGAACAGAAATTTTGCGGCGCCCGGTCAGGCGAGTGCAGCACGGATTTGTTCAGCCTGATTTGCCAGAAGATCAGGGTCGGCCATGTCGACGGTGTGGGGCCGCAGGGCGACGCCGTTGTGGCGTGGTATGACATGGAAATGGGTATGAAACACCACTTGGCCGCCGGCATTCTCGGAAAATTGCTGCAGGGTAATGCCGTCAGCATCAAAGGCTTTCTTGAGTGCTTTGGCCAGCTTTTGTGCGGTGATCGTGAGGGCGCTCAGATCGGCGCTATCGATATCCAGCAGGTTACGGGACGGAGCCTTGGGCAAGATCAGAACATGTCCGTCTCCGCGCGGCATGACATCCATGATGGCAACGGTTTTTTCGTCTTCGAAGACTTTGTGGCTGGGCAGTTCGCCACGCAGAATTTTGGCAAAGATGTTATTCGGGTCGTAAGCGGTCATGCAATTCCTCAATCGGTTTTCCTGAACGGCGTATGAGACGTCAGAGCCTGTTGCTCCAGTTTCACATGAAGGCGTTCCTGTTCCAAATAATTTTCCACCGCGCTGCGAAATCCGGAATTCGGAATCCAGTGTGCCGAGTAGGTGGTGGTCGGTATATAGCCGCGGGCGAGTTTGTGTGCACCCTGGGCACCGGCTTCAACGGTCTGATAGCCATTGGCGATGGCCCAATCGATGGCCTGATGGTAGCACAGCTCAAAATGCAGGAATGGATGATCTTCCAGACAGCCCCAGTTCCGACCGTAGATGGTGTCAGATCCGATGAAATTCAGGGCCCCGGCGATGTAGCGGCCCTGGCGTTTGGCCATGATCAGCAGTACCCGGTCGGCCATGCGCTCACCGATCAGGGAAAAGAAACGCCGTGTAAGGTAGGGCGAGCCCCATTTGCGGTTGCCGGTGTCGATGTAAAAATCGAAAAAGATATCCCAGTGCTGTTCGGTCAGATCGTTTCCCGTCAGCCACTCGATCTCGATGTCATTTTCCAGAGCCTTGCGGCGTTCCTTGCGCAACGCCTTGCGCTTTGACGAAGACAGAGCGGCGAGAAACTCCTCATAGGAGCCATAGCCATTGTTCTGCCAGTGGAACTGTTGATCGGTGCGGCGCAGAAACTGGTGATCCGACAGGGCGTTCCATTCATTTTCAGTGAGAAAGGTGAGATGCGCTGAAGAGGCTTCATACTGCACCGTTATCTGTTGAATGGCTGCGGCCAGCAAGGTTTCAATCTGCTTTTGCCGAGACCGGTCCGCTATCAGCATCCGCCGGCCGGTGACAGGTGTGAACGGGATCGAAATCTGCAATTTGGGATAATATTCCCCGCCGGCGCGCTGATAGGCGTCGGCCCAGCCATGGTCGAAGACATATTCTCCCTGGCTGTGGGTTTTCAAATAGGCCGGAACAACGGCCAGCGGCGCGCAGCCAGGCGTCTCCAGCACCAGATGACGGGCATACCAGCCGGCCTTGGCTACTGCCGAGCCGGATTCTTCCAGCGACCACAGATAATCATGCGACAGGAAGGGGTTATAGGCGGTTTCCTGAGGTTTTGAACCAAGCGGTCTTTTGCCGGTCCAGCCGGGATTTGCACATGCGTCCCACGCCTCGCGGCCAATCTCGGACAGGCTGGAGAGGACTCGCACAGTGTTGGGCAGATCAGCGGTTTTTTGGTTAGATGCCATCGCTTCTATTTATGACGCAGATCCGGGATCAAAACCCTCAAATGTGATCTGATCACAAAATTTTTGCGCCTTGGCGGCTTGCTGCGGCGTGCGCACGGTCCAGCAGATGACCGGAACACTCATCAGATTTTCAAACATCGCGACCGCCGGATGCGGCAGATCGTCGATGTTGTAGGAGATAAAGTCCGGTCTTGTCCAAGGCCAGTGCAGCATTTTGGAGAGCCTGAAGCGTTCAAACCGGCTGAGGAACTTCCAGTGCTCGATGTCGCGATAATGCTCCGACACAATGCCATTGGGCAGATGCGGCAGCCAGCGCTGGGCCGCTGCCACCAGAACTGGGTCGAATGACATGGTCGCTACCGGGCCGAAATAGGTGCCGATGGTTTCGGCGACGCGCAGCGCCAGCCCCTCATCCTTGTCCCATTTGCTTTTCAGCTCAATGATCAGCGGGACTTTACCATCAATCTGGTCGAGCAATTCCTGAAGGGTCTGAATCCGGTCCGGACCATCGTTGAAAACGATGTCCTTCAATTCGGCAACCGACAGCTCCCGCACCACAGCCTTGCTTTTGGTGATGCGGCCGAGCGTGTCATCGTGAAACACCACGACCTGATTGTCCCGCGACAGGCGGACATCGCATTCGATGGCAAAGCCTGCGCCAATAGCGGCCTGAAACGAACTTTCGCAGTTTTCCACGCGGCCTTGCGTTTTGTCATGCAAACCGCGGTGGGCGATGGGACCTGCAAACAGGGAAGCGGTGTCGGTCACGGATTGCTATATCTCAAATATGGCTTCAATTTCGACGGCAACCCCAAAAGGAAGCGCGGCGACGCCAACTGCGGAACGCGCATGGCGGCCCTTTTCACCCATCACCTCGACCATGAAATCGGAAGCGCCATTGATCACCTTCGGCTGGTCAGTAAAGTCCGGCGCCGAGTTGACAAATCCGACGAGTTTTACCAGGCGTTTGATGTTTTCAAGTTCGCCCAGAGCGGCCTTCGCCTGAGCCAGAAGGTTGACCGCACACAGTTTGGCGGCAGCCTGGCCTTCCTCGACACTGGTATTTTCGCCAAGCTTACCGATATATTCAAGACCGCTGGCTCCCATCGGAACCTGGCCTGAGACGTAAAGATAAGCGCCGCTTTTGACAAAAGGAACATAATTTGCGGCGGGTGCAGCCGCCTTGGGTAATGTGATATTCATTTCTTTCAGGCGATCTTCGATTGACATAAATTATTTCCTTGATTGTCAGTGGTAAAGTGAATCGGATTGCGGCGGTGCAAATGCCATCGGCACGTTGCATTTAACTTGTCATAGGGTGGCAATGCGATCCACAGTTAATTAGTGTCTGGTCCGGATCGAAATAGCCTGATTGACGCGTCGCCCTTTTGAAACAATACGGGATTTCTTTCGTGATGAAACTGAATTTCTTGCGGCCGGCAATCGTTCTGGTGCTGTCTGGCATCGGTCTTTCCTCTGCCGGCGCGGTGTCGCTGGTGCCGCACCGTGCGGTCTATGATATCTCCTTGCTGACGGTGGATGAATCCGCGTCCATAGGCGATGTCAACGGCCGCATGGTGTTCGAACTTACCGGCTCAAAATGTGACGGATATGCGGTGAACTACCGCTTTGTGACGCGGCTCGGCGACAAGGACGGAACCGCCGCAGTGACAGATTTTCGTGTGGCAACATTTGAAGATGCCGACGGCAGTTCATTCAGTTTCACGTCTTCCAATTTCATCAACAACAACAAGGTGGATGAGGTGCAGGGCTTTGCCAACCGGGATGATGATAAAATCTCCGTCGGTCTGACCAAGCCGGAGGAAGAGGTTCTGACCTTTCCCGGGAATGCCATTTTCCCCACCCAGCAGTTCGAAAAGCTGATTGCGGCCGCGATCGACGGTCAAAAGATAGTGCAGCAGGTGATTTTTGATGGCTCGGAGCAGGGCAGGAAGATCTTTGACGCGACCAGCCTCATTGGCGCGAAGCACTCCTTGGCGGATGCAGACCAGACAGGCATTTTATCGGTTGCCGAAGTGGCCAAAACACCATTTTGGCCGGTTACGGTGAGTTATTTCGATCAGGGAACGGGCGGTGAGCCGCTACCGAATTACGTCACCAGCTTTGATATGCATGACAATGGCATCAGCCGGAATATCACGATGGATTATGGTGACATGATTCTGAAAGCCGAGCTGGAAAAACTTGAGGTTCTTGAGGCCGATCCGTGCAACTGAAGGGATCGGATGGAATGCGCGCCGCTCTAGGTGTCGGCAGGTGCTACAGAGCCGCCAACCCGGTTGCTTAACGCAATCAATCTGGTTTTCAGATGGTGGATAAACTGTTCGATCAGCGGGCTGGAAGAGAAGTTGCGTCTTCGGACGATCCCGACATTGCGTCTGAATGCGAAGTCGACCGGGTAAAACCGGGCGAGACCATCATATTCTGCCTCATTATGACTGCCTTGCGGCATGACGCTGAGCAGATGTGTCTGCCGCAGGCATTGATAAATCACGTCATCTGAGTTGGTCACGATCTTGAAAGTCGGTTTCGGCTTCCTTTGAAGTGAGAAATATGCCTCCAGGGCGGTTCGGCCTGCTTCCTCTATTTCGGGCACGACCCAATTGTAAAGGAGCAGGTCATCGACAGAAACGGATTTTCCGGCAAAGGGATGATCGGCGTTGCACAGGCCGACATATTTGTCAGAAAAAATAGTTTCGACTAGACAGGTCTCGTCATGCAGCACCCGGTTTGTCATGCCGACGTAAAGATCAACCCGGTTGCCCAGCAGAGCCTGGTGGAGCCTGTCGGCGTGATCCGTCATGACAGAATAGTCGATGCCTTCGTGAAGCCCATGAAGATCCAGAATGGCATCGTTGACGCTGCGGATAAATGATCGTCCAACGCCAACCCGCACCAGCCCAAGTGACCCTTGTGCCATGATCGACATTTCATGGTTGGAGCGTTCGAAATCCAACAGGATGCGGCGGGCGTGTTGTTCCAGAGCAATCGCGAATGTCGTCGGTTCAACGCCTCGCGGAAGGCGTTTGAACAATGTCACGCCGTAATGGTGTTCCAGAGACAGAATGCTTTTGCTGATGGCAGGTTGGCTGATATTCGCGGTGCGTGAAGCCTGAAGAAAGCTGCCATGGTCAAAAACCGCCAGGAAATGCCTGAGTTGCCGTAAATGTATCACTCTGATCCTCCGCGGAATTCTGATATTCCAGAAAGTTATAGAAATCAAACATAAAGAAGCTTGTTTTTCTATCGCTTGATGGAATGATGTCCGGGTGAAAACAGTTTTTTGGGAGGAAAACGAGAATGGATATCGGACACGTCTTCAGCAGATCATTTTTTGTAGCGTCCTCGACGGCGATTGCCGTTTCGATGGGTGTTCTGGCCGCTACGGCGCAAACGCAGCCGCCGATCAGTGTGGTCATCAATCAGTCGCCATGGCTGGAGGGTTTTGCATCCATCGTTGAGGCCTATGAGGTTGAAACCGGCAACAAAGTCACCCTCGACATCAATCCCTATGCCGGCAGTCTGGAAAAGCAGCGCAATGCTGTACGCTCCCAGACCAGCGAATTTGATGTGCTGATTATCAATGGCATTTTTTATCCCGAGATGTATCACGGCGGATTTCTGGAGCCGCTGAAAAACATCGATCCGGACTTCGATCTGGATCCCCAGATCTACACCTATGGCGACACGCCCTGGTTTGACGCTGAAAACAAGACGGTGAACCAGGAAACCGGCGATCTTCTGACAGTCCCGATCAATCCCAACATCACGCTTTTGTTCTACCGAAAAGATCTCTACGACGAAAAAGGCCTGACCGTACCGGAAACATTCGAGGATCTGCTTGCCAATGCAAAGGCGCTGCACAATCCTCCGGAGATGTACGGCATTGTCCAGCGCGCCAGTCGCGGAACGGTTTCCGTCACATGGGATTTCTTCCCGTATCTGGAGGGCCATGGCGGGTCGTTCTTCCGCGATGAGCCGAATGGCGATTTTTTTGTGACGCTGAACAGCGAAGCCGGACGCAAAGCACTGGAAACCTATATCCAGTTGGCCAAGGAAGCGGGTCCGGAAAATACTGCCAGCCTGACACAGGGCGATCTGATCCAGTTTCTGGTCACGGGCAAAGCAGCTCATTCGGTGCTGCCGGTCGCCGCCTGGTCGCAAATGGATGATCCCAATAAATCCATAGTTCCCGGCAAGATCGATTTTGCGACATTGCCCCATGCGGAAGGGTTCAACTCCACACCGGCTCTTGGCCACTGGCTGGCTGGAATTCCCAAGAATCTGGCGGAAGAGCAGAAGGTCGCAGCGCTGGAATTCCTGAAGTGGTTCCAGCGCCCTGAGACACAGATTGCCTATGCTGAAATGGGCGGTGCACCGGTCAGTGCCGCTGCATATGAATCCGACTTTGCAGAAAAGCCGGAAAATCGCTACATGCTGGCCATGCGCACTGCGTCGCCGCAAGCCAAAGGTCTGTGGACCATTCCTGAGGGCGCAGAACTTGCCGCTGTCATGGAGCTTGGCCTCAACCGGACAGTGGCTGGAGAGATCACCGTTGTGGAGGCACTCAACTCAATGGCCAAAGATTTGGAGAAAATCCTCTCTGACGCCGGCTATAAAACGGGTCGTCTTGAGCTCGACTTTGTACATTATGCGGCGAAGCAGAGAGCCTCTGCCATACGCACGAGACGGTCGGGAGGGATTTTGTGTCTTTCCCGGTGCGGCGGGGAGTGTTGATAAATGTCTCCGACCCATAAGGCGAGCCTTACGGCGCCGATGGCATCGGTGAAGGTGAGATGGGTCTTACGATACCAGGCTGCGGCATAAGGAATGCTCGACTTGGACAACAGATCGCACGCCCACAAAGAGATAAGGCTGTAGAGACCAAGCAGCGCCGGCGTGGTGCGGGCGATAGCTTTGTCGGACCATTGCCGTTGGGTTTCGACGCCAAGATGGGCGCGGGTTTCGGCGAAGGTGACCTCGACCTGCCAGCGGCGGACGAACAGGGCGATGATGTCGGCAGGATCGAGCGTTGTATCGGTGCTGAAGAAAGCTTGCGGAGCGCGCCGGCCGTCAGGATCCCTGACGAGGACCCAGCGAATTGGCTTGGGCGGCGTACCAGGTCGGTACCACAATGCGGTGCTCGAGGTAATTTCGAGTGCCTTATGGTGCTTGCGCCCATACCAGGAGGACGCGGTGATCCTTTTCCAGGGCGTGGTCGGGTTTGAAAGCAGCGTTTTCAGCTTGGGCAAGGGTGGCCCCTTCTGCGCCGGGCGTCCGAGGGTGTGGCCGTCACGTTTTGGAGGGGCCGCGTAGAGATTGGCGTCGAGCCGCAGTCGGCTGATGAGGGTTGCTCGGCCGCCGATGGCGTACGCCAGTTCATGGACAGCGAAGCCGCTATCGCCCACGAAGACGATGTCGCGCTCTGGCATCCAGCGACAGAGCTGGAGCGCCCCTTGGCGGGCCCAGTCGGTCAGCAGCTTGTGCCTGCGTCCGCGCTGGTGGTCGGAGCGCTCCGAGGGGGCCAACAGGGTGAGCACCGGGAGGGCCTTCACAACACCTGCCCAAGGGACCGGCGTCAGCACCATGAAGCTCAACCAGCGCAGCCCGCTGGCTTTGACGAAGTGGCCATGGCTGGAGCGGACAGGATCGCGATAGATGCCGCGCGCAGTGATTTTGCGCCCCCATCGGCGCTCGATTGTATCGTCCATCCCGATGACCACGGGACCCTCCGGCACGAGGCGGTCGATGATCATGGCCAGCAGGCGCCGAGACATATCGCGAGACTCCCAGCGGGCGCGGTTAAGGAGCTGATGGTAGCTCGAAAAGTTTTTCGCCTCGGCGCGCCCGGTCATCCGCAGGCAGGCGCTGACGGTGCGCTTGCCCGGGGCCAGCACGGCCCCCATGACCAGGACGAGCATGTGCTCCCAACTGGGCGCCGTGAAGCACGGGCGCAGCGCCTGCAGCCAATCGCGCAGGATCTGGGGAACGGGATCGCCCGGAGACGGCGGCAAGAAGGGGGCATGATGTTTCATCCCATGTTTCGAATCCCTTGTCGCTGACCATGCAAGCAGGCAAACCTGCGGCAAAGTGAATCACGTGCCCTGAGGTGTTCCTATGTATGATCGGCACATGCAGCATGACGAAATCGCCGTTCGCATCGAAGCCTTCGACGACGCCAATGGTGGTGGCGTCGGTTTTTACAAAGACAAGGGTGCCTACCATCTCTACCTGCTGGAGACGGAGGCGCCGATTGCCCGGCTGAAGCCGACCGGCAACGGCAACGAAGTCCGGCTCGGATACTGGTCACACCGGCGCAAATGGGAGGATGTCGATGACATCGGCGGCGTCGTCATACCCCTCGACGAGGCGCTCGAGTTCATAGCGAACGAGGGCATCTTCTGGCTCTGGACCTGACCACAAAAACGTACAAAGTCGAGTTGAGGATTTGAAGTAAAAGCTCTCCTCCCGGGGCCTCGTCCGTTGCAGCATTTTCGGACGGGGCTCGAACTTTTTCCGGCCAGCAACCCTGTGCAGCGGGCTCGGCGCTAGATCAGTTGGTGTGAACGCTTCTTAACCGAAAGCCAGATTGCTATGAGTTCAGTAAGTTTAGGGTGGGGCCCCAAATACGGTTCCATTCTACCAGCGGTGGCCTTTTTTCTGGCCCTGGCCGTATTGCCGGTGGCAAATCTCTTATTCCTCAGTTTCATGGAAATTTCCTGGACCGGGGGCGTTATGCAACGTGAGTTTGTGGGCACCGAAAATTACAGGGCGCTCGCAGATGATCCTCTGCTGAAGGCGGGAATTGTCAACACGCTGATTCTGGTTGTTGTTGCGACAAGCTGTCAGGTTGCTCTGGGCCTTGCTCTGGCGCTGGGTTGCTCGTCGCTGGGCACCAGTTCCCGCACCTACCGGACGCTGTTCATCCTGCCCATTCTGATACCCGGCATCATTATCGGTGCGATCTGGCGGTTGATGTATAATTTTCAATTTGGAATTATCAATCAGGCACTGGATGTCGTGGGAATTCCCGCCATTGACTGGCTCGGCTCGCCACATCTTGCTCTGGCATCTGTCATAGTGGTCGACATATGGCACTGGACGCCGTTTTCGTTCCTGCTGCTGCTGGCAGCAGTGGAGGGCCTTCCCAAGGATGTCTCCGAGGCCGCCAAGGTGGACGGGGCGACCGCATGGCAGGAATTCCGCCGCGTCAGCCTGCCGCTGTTATGGCCGGCGATATTCATGACTTTTGTTTTCCGGGCGGTGATTGCGTTCAAGGTGTTCGATGAAATATTCCTGCTGACATCAGGCGGCCCTGGCACCGCGACGGAAGTCATCAGTTTTACCATCTATCAGCGATTTTTTCTGCAGGATAATCCCGGATATGGCTCTGCCATTTCAGTCACAGTGATATTTTCCGTTGCTCTGGTCATTGCGATTGCCCTGCAGTTTCGAAGCAGACAGGATGTGGCAAGATGACGACACATGCGAACAACGCACCGCGTCTGAGAACTGACAAGATGCTTTTGCATGGCGCCATGATACTCGCCGTTATCATAACCCTCGGGCCATTTGTCTGGATCGCTCTTTCGGCGTTCAAGACCCAAATCGTTCTGCTGATGGGGGATATCCGATTTTCGCCTGTGTCTTATAATTTCGACGAGGTTCTGTTTGATCGCACGTCAAGCTATCCGCAAAATTTTCTCAACAGTCTGATTGTCGCCGGTGTCAGCACTGCTCTGGTCATCGTCATCTCGTTCCTGGCCGGCTATTCCCTGCTGTGAATGCACTGGCCAAGATGGGTTCTAAATGCCTTTCTGGTCTGGGCGATGCTGTTCAACCTGGTGCCGGCCGTATCGCTGGCCAGTGCCTGGTATGAGCTGTTCAGGACCATCAATCTGAGTGTCGATCTGATTGCCCTTACTCTGGCCCACACCACTTTGAACCTGCCTATGGCGTTGTGGCTGCTGATTGCTTTTTTTCGTGAGGTGCCGCGCGAGCTGGAAGAGGCCGCTTTCGTTGACGGTGCGAAATTTCTGACACTGCTGCGGCGTGTGATTGTGCCGATCATGATGCCCGGCATCGTCGCAACTGCGGTTCTGGTGTTCATTTTCAGCTGGAACGAATTTCCGGTAGCCCTTGCCCTGACCAACAACAGAACCGCCACAGTGCCGGTGGCGATTGCGAAATATGTTCAGGAGGAAGAGATCAAATATACCCAGATGGCGGCAGCTTCGGTGCTGTCGGCAATTCCAGCGTTGCTGGCCCTGATTTTCGGCCAGCGCTTCATCGTCAAAGGTCTGACCGCAGGGGCTGTCAAATGAGTCAGGACAGCTCTCTGCAAAGTCCGCCTGATATTGCCGCTTTGCGCAGATTTTATCCGGATCTGGCAGGGTATGGCGACATTCGTCTGGTGACACTGGGCGATGGCGCTGAGCGTGGCGTCCGGGTGCTGGAAATCCGCTCTGGCGGTGGACTTGAACTGGAAGTGATTGTCGATCGGGGTTTCGATCTTGGAAGACTTGCACTGAACGGGATCACGGTTTCCTGGCATTGCCAGAATGGCTACAGGGCACCGTGGCTGTTGAACCCGTTTTCCGACAAGGGACAGGGTTTTCTGCGGGCCAATAACGGTTTCCTCAGCACCTGCGGATTTGATCATATCCGTCAGCCGGAAACGGACGCACTGGACGACCGGAGTTCTTTCCCGAATGAGGCATTTGATTATCCCCTGCATGGCTCCGGTGCCCATCAGCCAGCCCGGCTGATCTCTTACGGATTTGAGGAAGATGCCGACATTCCCTATTTCTGGTGCGAAGGGGAAATTGTTCAGACCATGCAGTTTCACGGCAGTCTAAGGCTGCGGCGCAGACTGGAAGTGCCGATTGGCGGACAACAGATTTCAATGCGCGACAGGGTGGTCAATAGCGGCCCGACAGTCATGAGCCATATGATGCTGTATCATTTCAATATCGGCCATCCTCTGGTGGCCGAGGCCACGGAAATCGATGTCTGCAATGGACGACAGATCTGGGGGCAGGGCGATCCGCTGTCGGCGTTTCCCGCGCCGCAATCCGAGCAGCACAACAGCCTCTCGGTATTCGCCATGGACAGCGAAGCGGAGAACGGGCTTTGCACAATTTCCAACCCTCACAACGGGCTTCAGCTGGAGCTGGAATTTGAACGGCAATCGCTTCCGTTCCTCCAGCTTTTGCGGATGACCGGCCAAGGCACCTACGGAATTGGGATTGAACCATGTACCACCGGTCAGCGAAGCCGGTCGGACGCGCGCACGGCCAGCGAAATGGTTTTTCTCAAACCCGGAGACCATCGCACCTACAACTTTAACATCCGGCTCAATGCGACACAGCCGGGCCGAAGCGGGACAGTGTCATGAGGACAATTTTTATTCTGTTTGATTCCCTGAACCGGCATTTTCTGGAATGCTATGGCTCAGAGCTGCTTCAAACCCCGAATTTTCGCCGTCTGGCGGAAAAGGCGGTCACCTTTGACCAGCATCATGTCGGCAGCCTGCCGTGTATGCCCGCGCGCCGGGATCTGCAAACCGGCAAGCTGAGTTTCATGCACAGAAGCTGGGGGCCACTTGAGCCGTTCGACCAGTCTGTGTTCGACCAGCTCCGCACAGCCGGGGTGTATTCCCATCTGATTACCGATCACTATCATTATTTTGAAGAAGGGGCGGGCAATTATCATACCAAATATTCCAGCTATGAATTTGTCCGTGGCCAGGAAGGCGACAAGTGGCAAGCGCCCATCGATGCGCCACTGGCGGACTGGCAGGCGCGATATCATGCTGATCAGTTTGACGGGAAAACCGGGTCACTGCCATTTCATTACATGGCCAACCGGTCTCATCTGGAAGAAACAGGACAGTTTCCCTCGACCCAGTGTTTCAATGCGGCCTGCACATTCCTGAACGCGAACAAGGCCGCTGATGACTGGTTTCTGCAGATTGAAACCTTCGATCCTCACGAGCCGTTTTTTGCCCCTGAAAACCATCGCCAGAAATTCAAATCCGACTATGACGGCAAGATCAGAGACTGGCCACCATATGCGCCCCATTCAGGCCGATCTCCTGAAAACGATGAGATGAAACGCAATTATATGGCGCTGATGTCACATTGTGATGACCAGCTTGGCCGAATCCTCGACCTTATGGACGAAAACGGGATGTGGGACGATACCATGCTGGTGGTCTCTACCGATCATGGCTTTCTGCTGGGAGAGCATCAATGGTGGGCCAAAAACAGAATGCCCTGCTATTCTGAAATCGCCCGCATTCCGTTGTTGGTGTACCATCCGGACCATGCAAATTGCGCTGGAGAACGGCGGACCGCACTTACCCAAACACCTGATCTTGCGGCAACATTCTGCGAGGCGCATAATGCGCCTGTGCCGGAAGCGGCGACGGGAAAATCGGTGTTTCCACTGCTGCAGAACCCCGATGCGGCGAACCATGAAGCGCTGTTGTTCGGCTATTTCGGCGGTGCAATCAATCTGACCGATGGCAAGCACAGCTATTTCCGCTATCCGGAAAACATGCTGGATCAGCCGCTGTATCAATATACCTTGATGCCGAACCACATGCTGTGTTCGTTTTCCGAAGACGAGTTCCGGGAAACCGAATTAATCGATGATCTGGACTTTGCCCAAGGCTGGCCGGTGCTGCGTATAAAGGTTGCGGACAGTGCGGGCTGGTATCATTCACACGGACCGGGCGCGATGACGGATTGCCGCACCGCGCTTTACGATCTGACGAACGATCCCGGGCAGACCCGCCCGATCGTAAACGCCGGTCTGGAAAGCCAGCTTGTTGATGTCATGCGGCGTCTGATGCAGGTCTCCCTGGCTCCGGACGAAGCTTTTGAGCGGTTGGATATCCACTCCGGACAAGGCACATAGAATGGCAACTTTAGACCTGGTGAATATCCGAAAATCTTTTGGTGATGTGGAAGTGCTGCACGGCATTGATGCCGCCATCAAAGACAGCGAGTTCGTGGCTGTTCTCGGCGAAAGCGGATGCGGAAAGTCGACGCTTCTGCGCATTATTGCCGGTCTGGAATCGGCCACTGCCGGGCAGATCCTGATCGACGGCCAGGAAGTGGGAAACCGCACGCCGCGCGAACGAGACATTGCAATGGTGTTCCAGAGCTATGCGCTTTATCCGCACATGACCGTCATTGAAAATATCCGCTTTCCGCTTGAGTTGGCGAAATGGAACCGCCGCGACATTGAAGAGGCGACCGACACCGCCATTGCCATGCTCAATCTGGGGGCCGTGGCAAAGCGCAAGCCGCGTGAATTATCCGGCGGCCAGAGGCAACGGGTTGCCATGGGCCGGGCGCTGGTGCGACAGCCAAAAGTTTTCCTGTTTGACGAACCGCTTTCAAATCTGGATGCCAAACTTCGCGTCCAGATGCGCGCCGAGATTCGCGATCTGCAGCGCAATCTCGGCACTACCTCTGTCTATGTCACCCATGACCAGATTGAAGCCATGACAATGGCCGATCGGGTGATCGTGATGAACAATGGCAAGGTGGAGCAGTTTGGCGCGCCGTTGGAGTTGTATGACGCGCCGCAAAACAGGTTCGTGGCGTCCTTCATCGGCTCGCCGTCGATGAACTTCCTGGAAGGTGTCGTGACACAGGGAAGCGCCGGGCTGGAATTCGCCTATCAGGGTGTTGCAATGGAACTGGGTCCCGCTGACCTGCGCACTGGTCCGGTTACGCTGGGAATCCGTCCGGAGCATATTACGGTCTCCGGTTCCAATAAAGATGGCTTGCATGGGATTGTGACGTCACAAGAAAACACCGGCGACAGAACATTCCTGGTGGTCGACATCAACGGCAATTCCATGGGTGTTATTTCAAGCCTGCGCCTCGGCGTCGCGATTGGCGAGACAGTGGCGTTGAACCTGGACACGACCAAATTGCACTTCTTTGATCCGGATACCAACACGCGTCTCTAAGGTATGGCCGGCCGGCTGTACGCCGGGCCAATTCAGGATTTGTCCTTGGGCTTGCGGTCCTTGGCCTGGAATGTCAGGCCCAGATCCACGCCGTCCCTGCCAAAGCGGGCGCGGATCTGGTCCATAGCGAATTCAGCGGCGCGGCGTTTTTTGGCACCATGGTCAACCAGATCCAACGGGTCGGCAAAGCGGCCGTCAACCAGATCGGACACACCAATGCCGATCAGGCGAAACCTGGTTCCATCCAGTTCCGCTTTCAGCAGCGATACGCCTTCACTGTAAATCCGGTCGGCCAATTGGGTAGGATCACCGAGGGCGCGGTTTCGCGTTCTCTGCCTGAAATCGGCAGTTTTCAGTTTCAGCACCAGCGTGGCCCCGGCAATGCTCTTCTGTTTCAGCCGTGTTGAGACTCTCTCAGCCAGACGGCGCAGGATCGGCTGCAACTCTTCGGCAGTCGCCAGATCAGTGTTGAAAGTGGTTTCCGAACTTACGCTTTTGGCGGCGCTGCGGGATTCGATCTTGCGGCTGTCCTGGCCTCGCGCCAGCCGCGCCAGCCTCAGGCCGATGGAGCCGTAGCGTTTGCCAAGCACGGCTTCCTCCATGGTCTGCAATTGTGCGATTGTGTGGATGCCGTCTGCGGCGAGTTTCTTCTGCATGGCTTTGCCCACACCCCAGATCAGACTGACATTCTGGCGCGCCAGAAACGCCAGAGTTTCAGCTTCACCGATCACCGCAAAGCCGCGTGGCTTGTCGAGATCCGAGGCGATTTTGGCAAGAAATTTATTGTGGCTCAAACCAACCGATATGGTGATGCCGATATCCTGCTCGACCTTATGGGCAAATCGCGCCAGGGTTTCTGCCGCGCTGGCATGATGCAGACGTTGCGTACCGGTCAAATCGAGGAAGGCTTCGTCAATCGAGATCGGCTGAACTGCCGGTGTCAGATCGTCCATAAGGGCGCGGATCTGGCCGCTGACGCGGACATATTTCTCCATGTCGCCGCGAATGATCACCGCGTGCGGACATAATTTTGTTGCCTTGAACATCGGCATTGCCGAGCGCACGCCAAAGGTGCGGGCAATATAGCAGCAGGTTGCGACAACGCCGCGCCGGCCACCGCCAATGATCACCGGCTGGTCGCGGACCTCCGGTCGGTCACGCTTTTCCACAGAGGCGTAGAAGGCGTCGCAATCGACATGCGCAATTGTCAGATCAAGAAGTTCGGTATGAGCAACGACCCGTGGGCTGCCGCAAGCGGAACAGCGCGGCTTTGTGCTGGACTGCACAAACCGTTCAACCGCAAAACAGTTCCGACAGATGCCTTTCATTGTCATCGTTCGACCGGACCCAGCAATTGTTGCGCCTTCGGGGCTGCCTGAAAGGCCAAAGCATATGGATGACTGTTCAGTTCGACACCGCTTGCACCAGTTCAGTATGGATCAAGCCATGGGTTTCGGTCCAGCACCGCGTGCGCAGTCGCGCAGTCGGGACCTGATCCGCCAGTTCCAAAAACACCGGATCTGCGACGAAATGAACCAGTTGCACCTGCGGCGCATCTGCCGCCACCGAGACCAGATTAAGCGGGCTGTCGTCGAGAAACCAGACCGGGCCTGATGCTCTTTCGCAAAGATATGCCAAAGCCGGGCCTTTAGGTCCGGTATTGGTCACCACCGGATAGTTCAGGGCATGTGCGGAGAGGCATTTCTGCCGGTCTTCGCGGTATTCTGACGGCATATTTGTCAGAAACAGAATGTCGGCAATTTTCGCCAGACCATTCAGCGCGGCGACCGCACCTTCGACCGGAAGCTGTTTGTGGGCATCCACGGCAAAATAGCTGTGGATCATGGCAAACACGGTTTCATCGGGCGCGTCCGGGCCGCCGTCCAACGCGCGGATATTGCCGGTCAGCTTGAAAATCTGATCCTTGAAGCCGTAGCCGTGATTGCCAAAATGAGTTTCCAGTGGGCGCACAAAGTGCAGCACCACTTCATCGACATCGCAGACCAGCAGCGGGCGATCAGAAAAATTGATTTCTTCCAGTTGGTTACGCGTATTATCAGACAGAATGATTCAAGTCTCCTGTGATCGTCCTATTCGGAATTTGGTCCGCACAGACATCTGTGAGCAGCGACGATGGTCTCAGCATCAACGTTATGATTGGCAGAAAATGTCAGCAGCAACGATTCGTTCTGCATAATATAGTCGAGGACGCCGGCCAGAAAACCCGGTGTGGCGGCGGCTTGCCGAACCCTGTCCGGGGCTATCCCGGTGACCGACAGAAAACGTTCCAAAACGAACTTGTCCTGCGCCAGAAACCCGAGTGCCTGAACAGCCGTGGCTTCAGCACTTTCGCGGTTAGTGCGCTCAAAGTTGGCTTTATGTTTCATAATATCCGGGTTTTGTAAGGAAATGTCTGATATTTGGAAGAATGCCAGTCGCCGGTTTGAGTCTGAGGCGGATTCCTATCATGATCCGCTGCCCTGACAAGAATTTAACCCGGTGTTTAGGTAACCTTAGGGAATTATTCGGATAGTCCATGACACAGAGCATACTCATTGTAGAAGACAACGAACTGAACATGAAGCTGTTCAATGATCTTCTTGAAGCCCATGGCTACAATACGTTGCAAAGCCGCAACGGAATCGAGGCATTTGAACTTGTAAGGCAGCACAGGCCGGATCTGGTTCTGATGGATATCCAGCTTCCCGAGGTCTCGGGGCTGGAGGTGATCAAATGGCTGAAAGAAGACGAGGATCTGCGTGAAATTCCGGTGATTGCTATCACCGCTTTTGCCATGAAGGGAGACGAGGACCGAATTCGTGAAGCTGGCTGTGAGGCATATCTTTCCAAGCCTATCTCAGTCGCAAATTTTTTGGATGTGGTAACCCAGTATCTGCCTGCTGCGACCGGTTAGAAGGCTGGTATTGGCCGGCCGTCTGGTTGAAGAGAAACAGAAACGACTATGTCGATACGCGTTTTGGCAGTGGATGATATTCAGGCAAACCTGAAGCTTTTGTCAGCTCGGCTGACAGCAGAATATTATTCGGTAAAATCTCTGACCAACGGGTTGGAGGCACTGGATTATTGCCGCAACAACCAGGTTGATGTGGTGTTGCTGGATGTGGTTATGCCCGGCCTTGACGGTTTTGAAACCTGCCGCGCCCTGAAATCCGATCCTGCAACCCGGGATATTCCGATCATTCTGTTGACGGCGTTGAAGGATGATGCATCGCGGATCAAGGGCCTGAATGCCGGGGCCGACGATTTTCTTTCCAAGCCGGTCAATGATGTTGCGCTGATCAGCCGGATTCGCAATCTGGCCTCGCAGAAACAGGCGCTGGAAGACATGCGCACCCACAGCATAAATGCGCTTCGCCGTGTCTCGAACCAAGACGAGAATATTGACGGTTTTACCGAGGACGCTGAATCTTTTGATGATGGCCGCAACGGCCAGATTCTGGTGTTTGATGATGATCCGATAACGGCTGAAAAAATCACCAGAAGCCTGGCGGCGGAGCAGGCCATAAAGACGGTCCTGGCCGAGGAGGACGCTTCTGCGGCGTTGCATTCATGTGACTGGGATGCTGTCATTATCGGGCTTTCCAACACCTCATCGGACCCGCTTGCGTTTCTGTCCCGACTGAAGGCCCCTCTGGAGTTTCGCCACCTGCCCACTCTTGTTGTGGCGAAACCGGAGGATGAAAAACGGCTGCAACGCAGTTTTGAACTGGGGGCGACGAATTATGTTGTGACGCCCTATCAGGAGCGTGAGTTGGCAGCCCGCATGCGCCGCGAAGTCTGGCGTCACCGGATGCTGCGCGAATTGCGCCTGGAAATGGAAAACACATTGGAGCTTGCGGTCATCGACCCGTTGACCGGGCTGCAGAACAGGCGTTTTCTGGAACGCCAGATGGCGACGCTGATTGACCAGTCGCTACGCTATCAGCGCGATCTGTCCGTGATGATCATGGATATCGATAAATTCAAGACCATCAACGACATTCACGGCCATGCCGTTGGCGATGTTGTTCTGAAAGAGGTTTCGCATCGCATCCGGCGCAGTCTGCGCGGATCGGATCTGGCCTGCCGGTTTGGCGGCGAGGAATTTGTCTGCGTGCTGGCGGAAACCGAACTGGATGTGGCGGTGCTGGCGGCCGAGCGTCTGCGCCGGGAAATTGAGTCGGTGCCTTTCATCATTAATGATGACGGATCGCAGGTTAAAGTAACAGCAAGTTTCGGCATCACCCAGTTCACCGGGCGCCATGATTCCTCTGTAGCCATGCTGAAGCGCGCCGATGAAGCTTTGTACCGCGCCAAAGAGGCCGGCCGCAATCAGGTGATCTCAAAAGCCGCCTGACGCACTTGGCGGTTTTATTCATGAAAATACCGGGTTTGCAGACCTGCCGGTAAGACATGACATCTGTCCTGTTTTGCCAATCCCACTATGGAGCGCACTAAAGTGCGGAAAACTCTCATACCGGATCGCACATCCTGATTGCATGATGTGGCTTGCCCGGTTATCGTTTGGAAAATACGGAGCGTCATGCCATGGCCGGTTTGGGTGGTGCTTTTATGAAATTGTCATGCGATCAGGCAGGCGGCCAGCGCCAATCGCGATAACTTTATCGAATTCACAATGGAGTTGCATATGCTGAGTCGTCGTCAATTGCTGGCAGCAGGGGCTGCGCTGGCAGCGGGTTCCGCAGGGCTGAGGTCTGCCGAAGCACATAAGGCGGGAGAAAAATACGTTCTGCCGGAAAAATTCATGCCCCGTCTGGTGTCCATGCGCCAACGTTTTGAACCCGGCACGATTGATGTTTTCCCTGACCAATACTGGTTGTTTCTGCATCTGAGCGGCCGCAAAGCGCTGCGTTACAGCGTCGGCGTCGGGCGCGGAAACCTGTATCACTCAGGCGCTTTCTTTGTCGGCGCCAAAAAAGAGTGGCCGGAGTGGACACCAACACCCGACATGATTCGACGCGATCCGGATCAATACGCCAAACATGCAGATGGTATGGCGGGTGGTATCAACAATCCGCTGGGTGCCCGGGCGCTCTATCTGTTCACGAAGGAAAAGGGCGATACGTTTCTGCGGATTCACGGAACCAACGATCCGCGAACCATCGGTGTTGCGGTTTCCAACGGGTGTGCGCGGCTGGTCAACGACCAGGTCGTCGAGCTTTATGATAAGGTCCCCGAGGGTACGCGGGTCGTGCTCCATCCGAAATCCGGAATGGGTCCTGTCCATTCGTGATCGGCGGAGATTGCGGTTGCGCGGTCTGCGTGGCGCGTATCCCTGACAGGTAAACTGCCGGGGACCGCTGGCAGCCGCGCCGGTATATCCAGTGCTGCGGGTAAAACCATCCAGACAACAAAAAACACCGCAAGACCCAGTCATGCGGTGTTTGCCATGCGGTTTTTGTCGTGCGGTGTTTGCTAAGTCTGGGACCTGCCGTGAGGCAGAGCAAGTTATTTGATTTTGGCTTCCTTGAAGTCCACATGCTTGCGAACCACGGGATCGTATTTCCGCTGGGTCAGCTTCTCGGTCATGGTGCGCGAGTTCTTCTTCGCAACGTAGAAATAGCCGGTGTCGGCGGTGCTGACGAGACGAACTTTTATGGTGGTGGCCTTTGCCATTTTCTCATTCCTTGGAAATGCTGTCTATCGGGCGCAGAACCGCCGCTTTGAGCGCGCAAACTACGCATAACGCGCAGAAAGTCAAGCCGTGCATGGGGCACGAAGGCGGTAAAATGATAAAACTGTGCAGGGCCGGCGAATTATAGCGTTTACGGCGTGTCGAAGCTCTAGATAAGGAGACGCCTGCGCTTGCCATATCGCATGGAATAGACCGGCACGGCCACGTTATCCGACAAATCCAGCGTTCCTTCGCGGGCAAGGCGTTCTCTGACATCCTGGAGAATCATCCCTGTGATCCTCGGGATATTGAATTGGTCGACCCGGTCAAACGGAACCCAGGTCAGATCTGACAGCTCATTGGTCGGGCTGTCCGGCAATTGCGCGCTGATGGCGGCACGGCTGACTGTGAAAAACCGTGTATCGTAGCGCCGCACCAGGCCGGGCGGTGTGACGGCCCGCGCCACATAGCGCAACGCAGCCAGATCAGGCAGTTGCCCGTGGCCGAGAAACGGCTGCCACAGGGTATTTGACGTCGCTATCGGCGCACTCGCTGACCGGCCGATCAACATGCCGACCTCTTCATAGGTCTCACGAATGGCCGCCAGTGCGAAAGCTCGGGCACGCCGGTCTGTCGCCAGACTGGCTTGTCCTGACGCCATCAGACGCGCCATCGTCGCATCCGTCAGATCGGCGTGATAGGGGGCATGATTGTCAGGCCGATCAACACGGCCGCCGGGAAACACGAAGACGCCCGGCATGAAAGTATGTGCCTTGTGGCGTCGTCCCATCAAAACATGAGGCCGCCCATTCTGCTCATCCAGAATCAGCAGCGTTCCCGCCGGTCTGGGTTTCAGGACGGGATGCGAACGCTCGTGATCTTTTGTCTCGGCGACCGAATCGGCAGGCGCATCGCCGGGGCTGGCATTATTGCTGCGGGATGGCATCACTGTCGGTTTCTGCGCCAAAGCCATGCATCCGGTTGGCCCATTGCAGGCCAATGGTTGCGCCTTTCAGAGGCTGCAACATCCACAGACTCAGCGCTATCGTCAAAGGCACCCAGAGCGCCATGTGTATCCATAATTCAGGGCGATATGTTTTCTCCACAATCAGCATCGCTGCGACCACGATATGGCCGACGATGAAAATCGTCAAATAGGGTGGCGCGTCATCGGCCCTTTCATGAAACAATTCCTCTTGGCAATGGCCGCAGTGATCATTGACTTTGAGATATCTGTAAAACAGCTTTCCGGTCCCGCATTTCGGGCACTTGCCCGCCAGCCCTTTTCTCATTGCAGGCCAGATGGCGCGCTTGTCCAGCTGTGCATGGTGAAGCGGTGTGGTGATGTTCAAACTGCTCATGCGGCGTCCTTTGCTCTAGCTGCGAGATGGTGCTGTGCCGGGCTTTTGACGGCGCGATTTGCGATTTTTGCCAGTTTTAACAGCTGTTTTGCGACCCGGTTTTCGGTCTGTGTTGCGGTTTGGCTTGCCGTCAGTTTTGGTGCCTTCGGTGAGCATTTCAAACCGCAGGGCACCAGCGATTGGAGCCGCCTCCACAAGTTTTACCTCAACCTTGTCGCCAATGCGATAGCGTTCCCGGCTCTTTTCACCAATCAGCGCGTGCCGGGCTTCGTCGTAGAAGAAATAATCCTTGCCGAGTTTCGAAATCGGAATGAAGCCGTCCGCGCCGGTTTCATCGAGTTTGACAAACAGGCCGACCTTGGTGACACCGGAAATCTGGCCGTGGAAACGTGCACCGATCTGGTCTGCCAGATGGGCGGCAATGAGACGGTCGGTGGTGTCTCGCTCCGCCAGCATGGCGCGGCGTTCGGCGGCGGAAATATCGGCTGCGATCTCTTCCAGACGGGATTCAAAGCCTGCCAGCATACCACCTTCGTCGAGGCCCAGCGCGCTGACCAGGGCGCGATGCACAATGAGATCGGCGTAGCGTCTGATCGGTGAGGTGAAATGGGCGTAGCGCCGCAGGTTGAGGCCAAAATGACCGAGATTGGCCGGGCTGTAGGCGGCCTGGCTCTGGGATCTCAACACCACCTGATTGACAACGATTTCATGTTCGGTGTCGGCGACACGGGCAAGAATATCGTTGAAATGATGCGGCCGCAGATTGCCGCTTCTGCTGAGCGTGATTTCCAGTGAGCGCAGAAATTCACGCAGAGATTCAAGCTTGTCCATTGAGGGGGATTCGTGAACCCGGTAGACCAGCGCTGATTTTTTGGCTTCAAGACTTTCCGCTGCCGCAACATTGGCCTGAATCATGAATTCTTCAATGAGCTTGTGGGCCTCCAGCCGGTCCGGTACCAATACCCTGTCCACAGTGCCGTCGGGCTTGAGCAGAATTTTGCGTTCCGGCAGGTTCAAATCCAGCGGACCGCGCGCATCACGGCCTTTCAGAGCAATTGAATAGGCCTGCCAGAGTGGTTGCAGGATGGTCTCCAGAATGGGCGCGGTTTTCGCATCGGTCTGACCATCAATTGCGCTTTGCGCCTGCTGGTAGGACAACCGCGCCGCAGAGCGCATCATGATCCGGTGAAAGCTGTGAGTTTTCTTGTGGCCAGCCGCATCGAACACCATTTTCACCGCAAGGGCGGGCCTGTCGACACCTTCGCGCAGCGAACACAGATCATTGGAGATGCGCTCCGGCAACATCGGCACGACGCGGTCGGGGAAATACACCGAATTGCCGCGCAGCAGGGCTTCGCTGTCAAGCGCCGTGTCAGGCCGGACATACCAGGACACATCGGCGATGGCGACGGTTACAATGCAGCCGTCGGGATTGGCCGGGTCGGTGTCGGCTTCGGCGAAGACCGCATCATCGTGATCCTTGGCATCTGCCGGATCGATGGTGACGAGCGGAACATTGCGCCAGTCCTCGCGGCCTTTCAAAGGCGCGGCTTTGGCAGCTTCCGCTTCGTCCAGAACGCGCTGCGGGAAGACGTGCGGGATATTGTGTGCATGCAGCGCTATGGCGCTGACAGCTTTCTCATTGGTCATGTCGCCAATGACGTCCAGAATGCGGGCAACAGGCGTACCATGGCGGCCGGGTCGGTCAATCCGCACGGAAATCAAATCGCCCTTTTTCGCCTTTACCGCATCGTCGGCATGGATGAGCGTTTCCTTCTGCTTCTTGTCGATCGGGATCAGCCGGAAATTTCCGTCACTGTCGGTGCCAAGAATGCCCAGGATGGGACCGCGTTCCTTTTCCAGAACGCGGATGACTTTGCCGGTATGGCTCGGCTGATCAGGCCGGGCATCGCTTTCTGCGGTCAGTTTTGTCAGCACCCGGTCGCCGACGCCCGGTGCCGGGCCTTTGTCGCGGGAACTGCGGACCAGCAGCACCAGCGGGGTAGGGCCATCCTCGGACTCGTCCCAACTGGCGGGTCTGGCGAGCAATTCGCCATCAGCATCGCGGCCGAATATCTGCAAGACGGTTACAGCAGGTACTTCACCGGGACGGTTGAGCTTTTTGCGGCGCCGGACCAGCGTGCCATCGTCAGCCATTTCGGCAAGCAGCCGTTTGAGGCCGATCCGGTTGGCGCCCTTGACGCCGAAAGCCTTTGCAATTTCCCGCTTTCCAGACCGGCCGGGATTGTCTGCGACAAAGCGCAGAATATCATCCTTGCCGGGCAGGTGATCGAAATCCGTGCTGTGCTTTTTCGCCAATGATCAGTCTTTCGTGTCCGCTGTTTTCTTTTTCGCCGCTGGTTTTTTCTTTGCAGCGGGTTTTTTGGCAGTCGTTTTTTTGGCTGCAGGTTTTTTGGCGGCTGGCTTCTTTTTGGCAGCCGGTTTCTTCTTGCCTTTGGCAGCCCGCTCATTGACCAGTTCAATGGCTTCTTCCAGGGATACCGCTTCAGGCTCCTTGCCCTTGGGCAGGGTAGCATTGACTTTGCCCCATTTGGCATAGGGGCCGTATCGTCCCGCATGAACCGTGATCTTGCCGCCTTCGGGATGCTCGCCCAGTTCCTTCAATGCGGCAGCGGCACCGCGCCGGCCGGGTCCTTTGGCTGCCTTGTCGGCAATCGCTGCAACGGCGCGGTTAAGCCCGACGGAGAAAACTTCATCCTCGCTTTCAAGATTGGCATAGGCCCCGTCATGCAGGACGAAGGGTCCATAGCGGCCAATCCCGGCGACAATCGGCTTGCCGGTTTCCGGATGATCGCCGACCGGGCGCGGCAGGGACAGCAGCGCCAGGGCCTTTTCCAGATCCATCGCCTGGAGTGACCAGGTTTTCGGCAGGCTTGCACGCTTCGGCTTGGCTTCCTCGCCAAGCTGAACATAAGGGCCGAAGCGACCGGTGCGGGCGGTGATCATCTGACCGGTTTCCGGATCCTCGCCCAGCTCGATAATGCTGTTTTCGGCTTCGCCATCATTCTGACCGGCCTGACCCAATTGCTTGGTGAAACGGCATTCGGGATAATTCGAGCAACCGATAAAGGCGCCGAACTTTCCGACTTTGAGACTGATGCGGCCTTCTTGGCAGGTCGGACACAGACGCGGATCGGAACCGTCTTCCTTCTGCGGGAAAATATGCGGTCCCAGAAGGTCGTTGAGCGCATCCAGTACCTCGGTTATGCGCAGTTCCTTGATGTCCTCAACGCTGGCTGAAAACTGGCCCCAGAACTCGTTCAGAACTTGGCGCCAGTCGAGTTTTCCGTCTGACACACGGTCGAGCTGTTCTTCCAGCTGGGCGGTGAAATCATACTCAACATAGCGCTTGAAGAAGCCTTCCAGAAACGCCGTGACAATGCGGCCCTTATCCTGGGGAACAAGGCGTTTTTGATCCATTTCCACATAGTCGCGTTCGCGCAGAACCGCCAGGGTCGAGGCATAGGTCGAGGGGCGGCCAATGCCCAGTTCTTCCATTTTGCGGATCAGGGTTGCTTCGGTGTAGCGCGGGGGAGGCTCGGTGAAATGCTGGTTTGCCTCAATGGCCTCCCGCGTCAGGTCTTCACCAACCTTGACCGCAGGCAGACGGCCTTCAGCCTCTTCGTCGTCATCGTCGCGGCCTTCCTGATAGAGCTTCAGGAAACCGTCAAAACGGACGACCGATCCGGTGGCGCGTACGGTCGCGCTCTTGCCGGCGCCCTGCGCCATGATGTCGACAGTGGTACGCTCCATTTCCGCGGACAGCATCTGACTGGCCATGGTGCGCTTCCAGATCAGCTCATAGAGCCGTGCCTGATCTGATTCCAGCCGCTTGGCCAGATCCGCCGGATTGCGGGCCAGCGATGTCGGCCGTATCGCCTCATGAGCTTCCTGGGCGTTTTTCGCCTTGGTGAAATATTTGCGGGGTACTTGCGGCAGATAGTTCTTGCCGAATTGAGAACCGATCTGCGAGCGCACTTCGGCAACCGCTTCGGGAGCCATGTCGACGCCATCGGTTCGCATATAGGTGATCAGACCGGTGGTTTCGCCGCCGATATCGACACCCTCATAGAGCCGCTGGGCAACCTGCATGGTGCGTGAGGCGGAAAAGCCCAGCTTGCGGGAGGCTTCCTGCTGCAAAGTAGAAGTGGTGAATGGCGGCTGCGGATTGCGCTTGTGCGGTTTGGCTTCGACACTCGAAATTGTAAAACTTGCCGATTCCAGCATGGCTTTCATGGCCATCGCATCATCGCCGTTGTCGACGGTCAGCCGCTGGATCTTGCGGCCTTCAAATTCCACCAGCCGCGCTTTCAGATCTTCGCGAAAGCTGGTTTTGAGGGCAGCCAGGATGGACCAGTATTCCTGCGGCTTGAAAACTTCGATTTGCATTTCCCGATCACACACCAGACGCAGTGCGACCGATTGCACCCGGCCCGCCGAGCGGGCGCCCGGCAGTTTTCGCCACAACACCGGAGACAGCGTAAAACCGACCAGATAGTCCAGTGCGCGCCGCGCCAGATAGGCTTCGACCAGATCAGCATCGATCTCCCGCGGATTTGCCATGGCTTCCAGAATGGCGCTCTTGGTAATGGCGTTGAAGACAACCCGTTGCACCGGCTTGTCTTTTAGAACCTTCTTGTCTCGCAGGATTTGCAGCACATGCCATGAAATTGCCTCGCCCTCCCGATCCGGGTCGGTCGCGAGGATGAGGCGGTCGGATGTTTTCAGGGCGGCTGATATTTCGTTGATGCGCTTCTTCGCCTTCGCATCAATTTCCCAACTCATGGCAAATTCTTCATCCGGACGCACCGAGCCATCTTTCGCGGGAAGGTCGCGAACATGGCCATAGGATGCCAGAACCTGATAATTCGAGCCGAGATATTTGTTGATGGTCTTCGCCTTTGCGGGCGATTCAACGATGACCAGATCCATAAAGGTGCCTGTCTGTTGCATGCGGATTTGAAGGCCGGACGGGAAGGATGTCCGCCTCGTCAAACATGTGTTCGGTTGTCAAATGGTCGGAAGCGGGCGGTTGGTCAAGCCCCAACTGACATATGGCTCGACAAAGTTGCTGTTTTAAGGCGCTGCAACTCGTTAGATTTCCATGGCCGGGCAGCCCGGATTCTATCACCGGGTCTGAAGTGTCCGGGACACCTGCAACATTATTATTCGCTCATTCCTGTGTGCCGTTCAGAGATACTTTGTTGCCGGGATGTCGTGTCAGCCGGCCGGCGAGGTCGAGCTCCAGCAGCGCCAGATAGATGGTGCCGCCATCAAGGCCGGTAACGCGGATCAACTCGTCGGTATCCACCGGCGCGGTGCTTAACGCATCGACGATCCCGATGCGTTCATTATCGGACAAATCGCTGACCTTTGCCGGGGCTGCTTCCTGTAGCGCTACGGCTGGAGGATCGGGAAAGGCATCGCCATGGATCGGCCGCAATGCATCAATCACATCTTTTGCCGAGGTTACAAGGGTGGCTCCCTGTTTGATAAGCTGGTTCGGTCCGGCGGCGCGCGGGTCCAGCGGCGAGCCGGGAACGGCAAAGATCTCGCGATTTTGTTTCAATGCCAGATCCGCAGTGATCAACGAGCCGGAACGCCTCGCGGCTTCCACTACAATGGTTGCCAGAGACAGGCCGGAAACGATGCGGTTGCGGCGCGGAAAGTCCTGTGCCCGCGCGGTCCAGCCCAGCGGTTTTTCGCTGACGAGACAGCCCTTTAGGGTGATTTGCTCTGCAAGTGATTCATGTTCCGGCGGGTATATCCTGTCGAGGCCGCCTGCCATAACCGCAACTGTGCCGGTTTGCAGTGCGGCCTCATGGGCCACACCGTCAATGCCGCGGGCCAGGCCGGAGGCGATGCAGTAACCGGCTTCGCCCAGATCACGCGCCAGTCTGACCGTCATTTTACGGCCGATGACCGAACAATTGCGCGCCCCGACAATGGCGATCATCGGCATTTTCAGAGCGGCGAGATGGCCTTTTGCCAGAATGACGGGCGGAGCGCTGTCGATGGAGCGCAGCCATGGTGGATAATCCGGTTCGCCCATGGCGATGAATTTGGCACCAAGCCGTGCTGCCTGGTCCAGTTCCGCTTCGATATCGCTGAGCGGGGCAATCCGGATTCTGCGGGCAGCGCCGCCCCGTCTGGCCAGCTCGGGCAGGGTCTCCAGGGCCTGTTCTGCGGTGCCGAAGTGATTGATCAGTTCGCGGAAAGTGGCGGGCCCGACCTGTTCGCTGCGAATGAGGCGTAGCCAGTGCAGTCGCTGGCTTTCGCTGAGCGCAATACCCTCACGATAGGGGTCGTCAAACAGGCTCACGCCTTGTCTGCCGCCTTGGAGCCGCCGATTTTGCTTTCCTTACCCTTCAGCAGCCGGCGGATATTCTGGTGGTGCTTGAGCCACAACAGGATTGTCAGCACGGCATATAGTTCGGCGAATTGCCAGTAGTTCAGAAAGGCGGTGAAAATGACGACGATGACTGAACTGATGAGGGCGGAAAGCGAGGAGTATCGCGACACGAAAGCCAGCACCAGCCAGGAACCGGCGAACACAAGAGCAGAGGGCCAGTAAAGCCCAAGCGTGATGCCAATAAAGGTGGCAACGCCTTTGCCGCCCTTGAATTTCAGCCAGATCGGAAAGAGATGGCCGAGAAAGGCGCCAAGGCCTGCCATAACCGCCGTATCCAGCCCATAGCTGAGGGCCAGTTGAACGGCGGCGGTGCCTTTCAGAAGATCGCCTAACAAGGTCAGGGCGGCGAGGGGCTTGTTGCCGGTGCGCAGCACATTGGTGGCGCCGATATTGCCGGAGCCGATTGAGCGGACATCGCCCAGTCCGGCAAAGCGGGTCAGCAGATAGCCGAATGGAATGCTGCCAAGCAGATAGCCGAACACCAGTGCGGTCAACAGATACGGCCAGGACAGAGACCAGTTGATGGGATCAGGCATGGAGCGGCTTACCGGTGAGTTTGGACATGGGCCGATCATGCCCGCATTTTCGGGTTTTGGGCAAGAGACAGAATTTCGCCACGTCAAGCCTTACATTTTGAGGCCGCCGGAAATCGCAGAGAAGCCGCATCGCGCCACTTGTTTCGGCCCGCCGCATCCGTTAGATCGTGTTCTAGTTCCGAAACCAATATACAGCCCATGCAAGTGAGCCCGACAAATGAGCCTGATCGACACCCGCACTCCTGATCCAAAAAAATTCATTCCCGGTGCCACCGGCGACTGGGAAGTCGTGCTTGGGCTGGAAGTCCATGCTCAGGTGCAGTCGAAATCAAAATTGTTCTCGGGGGCGGCAACCGCCTTTGGTGGCGAACAGAATGACCATGTCAGCTTCGTCGATGCCGCCATGCCCGGAATGCTGCCGGTGATCAACGAGGAATGTGTACGTCAGGCGGTTCGCACCGGCCTTGGGTTGAAAGCCCAGATCAACAAGCGGTCGGTGTTTGCGCGCAAGAATTATTTCTATCCCGATCTGCCGCAGGGCTATCAGATTTCGCAGTTCGACCAGCCAATTGTCGGAGAGGGCATTATCCATCTGGATATGCCGGACGGCCCGGTTGAAATCGGCGTGGAACGGCTGCATCTGGAACAGGATGCGGGCAAGAGCCTGCACGACCAGCACCCGTCAATGAGTTATGTCGATCTCAATCGCTCGGGCGTAGCGCTGATGGAAATCGTGTCGAAGCCGGATCTGCGGTCTTCCGAGGAAGCCAAGGCCTATATCGCCAAGCTGCGGTCGATCCTGCGCTATCTCGGCACCTCTGATGCGGATATGGAAAAGGGCAATCTGCGCGCTGATGTGAATGTCTCGGTGCGCCGCCCCGGTGGCGAGTTCGGCACGCGCTGCGAAATCAAAAACGTCAATTCCATCCGCTTTGCCGGGCAGGCGATTGAGTATGAAGCGCGCCGCCAGATCGCAATTCTGGAAGATGGCGGCACTATCGATCAGGAAACCAGGCTGTTTGACTCGGTGAAGGGTGAAACCCGGTCGATGCGCTCCAAGGAAGAAGCCCATGATTACCGGTATTTCCCCGATCCTGATCTGCTGCCGCTGGAATTCGATCAGGCCTATATCGATGCGCTCGCCGCCGATCTGCCGGAGCTGCCGGATGAGAAAAAGGCGCGTTTCATCAATGATTATGGCCTGACGCCGTATGATGCCGACATTCTGGTGGTGGAGCGCCAGTCCTGCGATTATTTTGAAGACGTGGCGAAAGGGCGCGATGCCAAGATTGCGGCCAACTGGGTGATCAATGAATTGTTCGGCCGCCTCAATAAAGAGGCCATCTCGATTGATAACAGTCCGATTTCCAGTGACCAGCTGGGCGGCATGATCGATCTGATGGCCGATGACACGATTTCGGGCAAGATTGCCAAGGATGTGTTCGAAATTCTCTGGACCGAAGGCGGCGATCCGGCCGCTATCGTCGAAAGCCGGGGCATGAAGCAGGTCACCGATCTGGGCGCGATTGAAACGGAAATTGATGCGATAATTGCCGCCAATCCGGACAAGGTTGAGCAGGCCAGAGACAAGCCCGGCCTGCTTGGCTGGTTCGTCGGCCAGGTCATGAAAGCCACTGGCGGCAAAGCCAATCCGAAAGCCGTCAATGATCTGTTGCGCCAGAAAATCGGGATTGAGTGAGAGCACCTGACCATTAGGGGGCTGCCATGACCGCGCCGCACTGGTCTAAGACCATCGGCAATCCGTTTGCCGTGCGGGTCACACCAAAAGCCTCTGCCAATCGCATCACAGCGGAGATTCAGCAGGACGGCTCCATGCTGGTCAAAATCTATGTCACCACCGTGCCGGAAGATGGCAAGGCCAACCGGGCGGTGCTCAAACTTCTGGCGAAAGAACTGGGTGTCGCGAAATCATCACTGACGATTATCCGCGGTGCGACAGAGCGCAATAAATGGGTGCAGATCGACAGATCGTCCTGAACCTGTCCTGATACCGTCGCCGTTCGTCCAGGGCGGCCATTGGCCGGAAGTCTCAGCAGTCCGTTAAAGTCACGCCGTCATTGGCATTCCGATGCTGCGAAGCAATTCAGTCATCAACAAAGTCGCCACGGGCCTAATTTTGCGCGAGAGATCAATCTTGGCAGTGATGCGGTTGCGGAAATGGATGCGCTGCCGGGGACAGCCGGCCGACATGTCGGGCAGTTGTCGGAGTTTTAATGCGCGCACTGAATATAATAATCATTATTGGGTTATTTGATTCAGATCAATGAAAACTTCCAGATTAAAGTCATAATCAGCATCGGAGATAACTTTCTTCGTCTAATACCAATACCGGGAAGGAATTGGATATGAATAATGTTGGACGACTTTTATATGCAGGCGCTTTAACACTGGTTACATTCGGGGCTGCGTATGCCGATGGCGACCTCAGTCGCGCAAATGTCATTGACGTTACTATCGAAATGGGGACCGATGGCGACGCCATGTATCTCAAGCCGGATAATTTCGAATTCAGGACGGGCCAGGCTTATAAACTGATCTTGACCAACGTCGATGAAATCAAACACGAGCTGGCACTCAACGAAATGGGCGAACGCATATTCACCCGGAAGGTTGAGATAGCCGATGCTGATGGAAATCTGGTTGCCGAGATCAAGGGCAATATTCGAGAAGTCGAAGTCGGGCCTGGCAAAACCGTCGAATGGTTTATTGTGCCGGTTCAAACGACGGATGAGCCAGTCGAAATAACCTGCGAAATTGAAGGCCATCTTGAGGCAGGCATGCGCGCGAGCGTGATGATCAACTAGCGTTCGAGGCGCTCCTTCGTGCAACCGAAAATAATCGAGCCCGCTCGCCATCGTTGGCGGATGGGCTTGGTGCGTTTGTGCAGCCAGGCCCGCCAGCCGATGCATTGCGGGTGGCAAAATGCCACCCTTTGCGCGCTATCGGGGCAGATTGGGCCGTGTTAAATTGGTCCGAGATCTCAGCGGACCTTTGTCAACATGCCATCATTCGAAATCCTGATGCCATTCTTTATTGCGACAGCGATTTTTGCCTGCATTCCCGGCCCAGGCATGCTTTATGCCGCCGCGCGAACCCTTTCGGGAGGCAGACAGGCGGGTTGGCTGGCGGCAATCGGACTTCACATTGGCGGCTACGGGCATATTGTTGCCACGGCCTTCGGGCTGGCAGTGGTGCTGAGCGCAGTGCCGGTGCTGTATGGCGCGGTCAAACTGGCAGGTGCGGCATATCTGGTCTGGCTGGGGTGCCGCATGTTTGTTGCAAGAGACCTGCCCGGCGGCACCGGATCGGTTCGTCGCAGTACCGGGCCGCGCAAAGCCATGTCCCAAAGCATCGTTGTTGAACTTCTGAACCCGAAGACTGCCTTGTTCTACCTGTCATATCTGCCGCAATTCACTGCGCTGGATGCCGCTTTCCCGGTCTGGCTTCAAATCCTGATCCTCGGCACCATCGTCAATCTGCTGTTCTCGGTGACCGATATATTGTGTGTGCTTCTGTCGGAAAAAGCGATGCGGTTGATGGCAGCGTCACAGGCCACCAATCGGCTGGCGCGCCGCTTTGGCGGCAGTGTGCTGATTGCACTTGGGGTCAATCTGGCTGTCTCACGCCAGTGAGGGCTCTGCTGGAAGGCGTTGCGGCCGCGCAGAAAGGCGCGTCCGAAGGAATCCGATACGGTTTCAATGATGTGCCGACCGTGTTTTCTATCAATGGTTTGCAGATGATCGCTTGCAGTTTCCGGATTGTCCGGGTCATGGCGGTCCGGGACAGATGCAGCCTCCCTGCGGTGCAGCTGATGCTGATTTGCCGGGCGACCTCGACAAAGGTTTCAAGATGCCTCAATTTCAGTCGACGCAGATTATTCATACAATTTTCGATATGATTTTCATTACAAAAAGCATTTTTCATGATGATTTTAATATGTAAGATTCGACCAGGTAAACATTGAACCGCCGACAGGTATATTGAGGACGCAAAATGGCATCATCTCGTTACGAAACCGGTATGAAAACCCGCAGAGCGGTGCTGGGCGATGCTCATGTCGCGCGCGCCGAGGCTGGCAAGACCGCGTTCGATGCGCCGTTTCAGGATCTGATTACCGAAGCTGCCTGGGGCCATGTCTGGTCGCGGCCGCAGTGGAGCACCAGAGAGCGCTCAGTGGTGACCATCGCCCTGCTGGCAGCGCTTGGGCATGATGAGGAAGTGGCGATGCATGTACGGGCAACGGCCAATACCGGGGCAAGCCGCGAGGATGTTTGCGAAGCTCTGCTGCATGTAGCAATCTATGCCGGTGTGCCGGCGGCCAACCGCGCCATCAAAATCGCCAAACAGACATTTGCCAGTATGGACGCTGCCGATAATGGTTCCGGATCAGGTAAGGACAAATAAATGTCAAACGGTCAGGAACAACCCGTACCATTTGCCAAGCGCGACCGCGACTGGCATCCAAAGGCCCTGACGCCGGGCTATAAAAGCAGCATTCTGCGCGCACCAAGGCAGAAACTGCTGATGCTTGCCCAATCCCTTTCGGAAACCACCGGGCCGGTGTTCGGCGATGACGATATCGGCCCGCTGGACCATGATCTGATCCGCAATTTCGCCAGAGCGGATGAAGGTCCGATTGGCGAGCGCATCATCGTCCATGGCCGCATACTGGATGAAAACGGCAGAGGTGTCGCCGGAGCTCTGCTGGAGGTCTGGCAGGCCAATGCAGGCGGGCGCTACCGCCACAGGAATGACGGCTATCTGGCACCGCTCGACCCGAATTTTGGCGGTTGCGGGCGGGTTATTTCCGATGACAAGGGCCATTACAGTTTCAGAACCATCAAGCCCGGTCCCTATCCCTGGCCGAATGGCGGCAATGACTGGCGACCCGCGCATATTCATTACTCGGTGTTTGGCAGCGGTTTTGCCCAGCGCCTGATTACCCAGATCTATTTTGAGGGCGATCCGCATATCGCCCTGTGCCCGATCGTCAACTCGATCAACGACCCGAAAGCGATTGATCAGCTGACCGCGCGGCTGGATATGGCGCATACGGTGCCGATGGATATCCGCGCCTACCGCCTTGATGTGATTTTGCGCGGCCGCGATTCAACCCTGTTTGAAAACCGGATGGAGGGCAATTGATGGCAGACTCACCTGCATTGAAGGAAAGCCCGTCACAGACCGCCGGGCCTTATGTTCATATCGGCTGTACGCCGAATTTCGTTGGTATTTCCGGTGTTTATCCGCAGGATGCCGGCCGACGGATGCTCAATGAAAGGACAAAGGGCGAGCGCATTTGCGTCAACGGCTGTGTGTTTGACGGGGCAGGTAAGCCATTGACCGACGCTTTGATTGAAATCTGGCAGGCGGACGCCGATGGTCTTTACAACAGCCCGTCCGAGCCGCGCGGCAAAGCCGATCCGGAATTTACCGGCTGGGGCCGCCAGCCGGTCGATCTGGCAACAGGCCGCTTCAGCTTCGACACGATCAGGCCGGGGCCGGTGCCTTTTGCTGACGGTCGCATGCAGGCGCCGCATATTTCGCTCTGGATCGTGGCTCGCGGCATTAACCTGGGTCTCTCGACACGGCTTTATTTCGATGATGAGAGCGAAGCCAATGCAGCCGATCCGGTGCTCGCAAGCATTCCCGACCCGGCGCGTCGAAACACCCTTTTGGCACACCGTGAGGGCGATGCGTTTTTGTTTGATATCCACCTGCAGGGCCCGGATGAAACAGTGTTTTTTGATGTCTAGATCGCTACAAGCGCCGGTTGGCATCCGTGTTTGAAGACAAATTGCTCGGAGCGCTGCTTGGAGATGACGCGGTTTCGGCGGCGTTTTCCAGCGCTGCAACACTCAGCCATTTTCGCGACTTCGAGATCGCCTTGACCGACGCCCTTGCCGGCAACTGCCTGCTGACATCCGATACCGCAGCCGCAATCATTGCAGGCTGCCGCTCATTTGTGCCGGACACAGAGCGTCTCCGGCTCGACACCATGACAGACGGCCTGCCGGTTCCGGCCTATATCCGCCAGCTAAAAGCCCATATCGGCACACCTCATGCAGACAATGTCCATCTGGGTGCAACCAGTCAGGATCTGATCGACACCGCGCTGGCGTTGGCACTGACCGAAATAAACGCGGAGTTCAGGAGTAAGATCAGCAGTTTGCAGGAAAATCTGCAGATTCTGAATCACTCCTTCGGCGGCAACACTCTGATGGGCCGCACCCGCATGCAGGCGGCCCTGCCAATCAATGTTTCGCAGCGCATCAAGGCGTGGCTTGCACCGTTGCAGCGGCATCTGGAGCGGTTGCAGATAGTGGGACCGGCGGTCAGTGTTCTTCAGCTTGGCGGTGCGGTCGGCAGGCGCCATGCCTATGGTGACAAGGCGGACGCCATCGCCGGACAGATGGCCGAGGCGCTGGGGCTGCACAATCCCCCGGCAGCGTGGCACACGGAACGCGACAATCTGGCCAATTACGCCAACTGGCTGTCTCTGGTCACCGGGTCATTGGGCAAGATGGGACAGGATGTCTGCCTGATGGCGCAGCAGGGCATTGAAGAGATTACACTCAGCGGCGGCGGCGGTTCGTCAGCGATGCCGCACAAACACAACCCCATAGCGGCGGAAACGCTGGTGACACTGGCGCGCTACAATGCAGTGCAGCTCTCCGCCATGCATCACGCCCTGATCCACGAACAGGAACGCTCCGGCAGCGCATGGGCGCTGGAATGGATGATCCTGCCGCAGATGTGCGAAGCCACCGCCTGCGCCCTGACCACCGCATTGCGCTTGACGGGGCAGGTCTCGGGGATGGGGAAACGGGCAGATCAGGCCGGATTATGAGCGATGCGGATCGCGTTCTGCAATGCTACCGGTGTATTGGCGGCGTCTCAGTTTGAATTTACGTTTGGCGTACCAAGCGATTTTGGGCGCTTGATTGAAGCCGGTCAGGTGCTGGCCGGAAGCTGGCGAAAGAAACTCTGCGCTAATGGCTGCTTTGTGCTCGCTTGTGACGTTCGCGCTATCCAATCGAATTGGCACTTCCGACTCATTGCCGACGTTCGCCCAGGCCCGTGCGCCTCATTGCGGATTTCCCGAACTGGCTGTTCATTCTTATTGGAACATTTTCGTCCTCTCGGTAGCCCGGACCCTAATCAACGGTGGAGCAACAATCCCGTGGCGGGTCTCGCGCTGTATTACCGAGGCAGTGCATCATCTTGCCAACAACCTCTATTCAGGCGAGGTTGTCTCATGATAGCGAGTATCAGAGTGAAATGCACTTATAGGAAGAATTCTCTCAGTCTTACAAAGAATGACAGGATTTGAGTGATTGAAGAAAATAGCGACGCAGATTAATAAGAGGTTACAAGTCCGCGTTCGATTGTTGCGGAGACGCATGAACAGGAGCGCTGGACGCGTGTTAACGGGATTAGCCCGGCGCAAAGCCTTGCTTTGGGAGTGGCTGTATCTCGCCCGTTACAGATATATAGTCTGGCAACAACGGCATGGTCCGATAGCGGCGGCGATCATGCTGCTGTCGTTGATCGCTTTAAGTGCATTCTATGTTCCGGAACTTCAAGAATTGCTGGAACCGATCTTCGCGACCGAAGCACAGCTCGCATTGCTACGATCCCTTTTCCTGACCCTTGGCGGAGCGTTAATTGGGGCAGCAGCAATCGTGTCGTCGCTCGTGTTGTTTGCAATGCAGGTCAATATCGAGCGAATGCCCCACGGCATGTTTCACAGGCTAAGTGCCGACAGACGCCTTCTCTGCGCGTTCGCGGCGACATTCGTTTTCGCGGTAGCAATCGCCGGGCTATCTCTTGTGCCAGGGACCCAGCGCGTGGGCGTAATCGTGCTCATGGCTTTCTGGGGTACCGCAATCATCCTTGGATTGTTTCTTTACGGCTACCGCCGTGCGTTGATTCTGGTGAACCCGCTACGACAACTCGGCATGGTCGTTCGGCGGACGCAGCGCGAGCTTCGAGCATGGGAGAGGCGAGCAAAACGGGCGGCACCACTATTATCGCACAGTATAGGACAGCCACAGCCGAAGTCCGCCCCCCGCTCGCCCCAACAAGACACGACGCGCACGGCATATTTTCAGATCAATCCAGGCTGGACGGAAGGCGCGCAGCAGGGCGTGCGCTATGCGGTGTCGTTCGCGCGCCGCTACGCGGAGGAAGGCGACCATGAGGTCAGCGCTGTGGCGATGAACGCGATCATAGCGATCAACGCCACCTATATCGAAACGAAGGGAAAGACCTTCTTCGCCGAACAACTCATGCTTGATAATCCGCTCACCTCGGACGGGTTCATCAACGACACACTTGAGCATATGCGGCAGACGGCGCGTATAGGAGTCGCGCGGGGCGATGAACCACAGATCGAACAAACGCTGCGGGCCATGGCTAAGCTCGTGCAAGTGTATCTGGCAATTGATTACGCGAGCCCCTTTGCTTCCAAGACTCACGCGCATCGGGCGGCCGGATACCTGACGGGCGAAGTTGAGCGGATCGTGCCGCACAATATGCCCGACGTTCTGATGGAGGGATTGCGGCTAATGGGGCGATGCGCCGACATGTTTCTCGCAGCGGAAGGCCCGCAGGGCATCACGACCCTGGTGCAAAAGATCGGCATGATCTCATGCGCAGGGGCTGCGCGCGAAGACTACCGGCTTGTTACGTTCACCGGGGTTGAACAGCTCGCGCGCCTCAGCTTCAACCTATTGCGGACAGAGTCTCGGGATGTCCAATTTGCGGCGCAGGGAATTCGCAGGAGCATAAAGCTGATTGCCGAGCTGTTCATGGCTCTGCCGGATACGCCGTTGATGAGCGTCCACAGCACCTATCTTGGACCCTATTACTCAGCCACAAGCGCGCAAGGGCTCACGGTGCGGCTCTGCCAACTCTTCAACGCGGTCGCGGATGCCTCGGCGGACGATGTGAATGCCAAACAGGTTATCGGCAATTTCGAGGAGTGGGCGGACGGGATGTATGAGACCGAGAAGAACCTTCTCCTTCTCGCCATAAAAAAACGATCGCAATTTACGTTCGATATTATGAACTGGATCACGGCGGTTACCACGATGCTGATCGCTGTGTCGAACGCCGCCGCTTGTGACCCCCATAGACAGCAGGAACTGCGCAAACACGCTGCCCGGCTAATCGCGGTTCTGTCGTGTGTGCCTGACGACGAAGAAACCATTCGATTTGTTGAGAATTTCAGGATGACCGAAACGCTATTCGAAGCTGCGTTAGATGCGCGCAGGCGTGATTGTCCGGAACTTGCCGACGACATAGGCGATATACTGCTGTCTTGGACCTTCAAGGCGGGCCGATACCAGACCGGCTGGGCGATTCTAAAACCGTCAGTCTATGGGCTCGCGACGCTCGTCCTTTTCGCCGAAGATGCCGCTGCGGTGACCCGGCTAAAGGAAGAAATCAACTCTCGCATGACTGCAGGAGGCCTGCCAGACAAAGAGCTTCGTGACCATGCGGCCTTGGAGATTCGTGGGCGGGCCGCCTCGCTGTACCGCAACGGCCATTGGTCGTCGGTGATCGAACATGGCATGACGCAGTCCGACCACGGCAAATTGCAGCCACTTCTTGAAGAAATCGCAGACCTGATCTCGCCCGAGACTAAAGGCAAAGCCGCAACGCAAACCTTGATCTGAAATAGTGCTGAGTGTGACTGCGTATACCAGTAAAGGCTGCCCCACTTTGCCCGCTTTGCAGACAATTTTGGGGATTATTGCTGCGAAAAGCACGAATGGTCGGTTCGGGAGAGCGGCTTTCGTAAATTGAATGATGGCAACGGGCTACCCGCCGATCTTGGTACAGCCCGCTTTATGCCGAATCCTGTCCTTTGTGTCCGCCCCAGAGAAAGTCCGCTCCCGCCCAAACCGGCTAAGAACGGTGATCAAATGAAGGTCTGAAAAGTCCGCAAAGCGGAAACTCGTGCACACAGGCCGTTGCCGAATGTTGCCACAAAGCTGTCGCTCAAACCTCTCCTATGAATGTCCGTATAATGCTCTGCGACGTAAATTCAAACCGGGGCTCGATCAGTGTCTGCAAGGCAATCCTCGTGAAAATTTGCGCGCCATTCAACGTCTGCCAGAATCCGCAAGTCGGTGGTCTGATCGAACAGATGCTCGGTGCCGGGTTTCAGGTGGACGGTTTCGCCGGGCCGGACATTGAGCCGCTTCCGGAAGGTTGCGGCCAACTCGTGTTTGCTTTTGTGCAATGCCAGCTCGGTCTGCGAGCCGGTGGGTTCGACGACCACGACTTCGGCGTGAATGCTGTCGCCTGAGGATGTGGACCAGCACTCACATGGCAATTTCACTGTAGGCGCATCGCCTGCAGAGCTTGTGGGAGTTCACAAAACCTGATCTGGTGTTCTATTGGCACAGTGCAGTTCGGGTTTGTCCGCCACGAGAAGCGCGCGTTATGCCTTGTGGTGTCGTTGTGCGCTTCGCGGGTCGGTTTCGGCCAGCACGTCGATCAAATACCGCTTCATGGCGCGCCGTTTTGCGCGGTGTTCGGGCAGGTCATACAGATTCTCAAGCTCATGCGGATCGGCAGCAAGGTTATAAAGCTCACCCTCGCCGGGCCGGGATGTCGCTGGTTCGCCATGCCAGAGAACGAGCTTCCAGTCTTCTGTTCGGAACATGGTGGTGTGAATCGCAGGGGCCTCGGCAATGCCTGAGTCCCTGTATTCGCACAATGCCCAATCCCGCCAGTCGATGGCCTGGCCCAGGGCCAGCGGCATCAGCGAGGCGCCCTGCTGCTGATCCATTGGACGTGCGCCGGCGACATCAAGACATGTCGCCGACAGGTCTATCCATTGCACCAGATCGCCAATCACTTGGCCCGGGGCGATGCGATCCGGCCAACGCATCAACAGGGGAACCCGGATGGCCGCATCATACATCATCGGCCCCTTCATCAGCTGCGCGTGATCGCCCAGAATCTCGCCGTGATCCGAGGTGAAGATAACGAGGGTATTGTCTGCCTGTCCGCTGGCTTCAAGCGCGTCCAGAATGCGCCCGACCTCGTCATCGATGAAAGTGATCATGGCGTAATACACAGCCCGGATCTCGGCGATCTCTTCGGCTGTGTAATCCTGAAAACCCGGTGCCTCACCGCCATAGGAGGTCTGCGAATAGGTACGGTGCGGGGCCGGTTTGGACTCAAATTCGCTCGGCGCGATTTGCGGCGGCGGAATTTTCGCGGCGTCGATCCTGTCTCGATAGGCCTGTGGCACGCCAAATGGATGATGCGGGTCAAAGAAATTTGCGACCAGGCAAAAGGGTTCGTCTGCCTTACGGGGCGTGGTGATGAAATCGATTGAGCGTTCCGCGATCCAATGGGTGTAATGGCACTCTGGAGGCACCTCGTCGATCGGGGTGCCGGTGCGCGACATGTTCGCTATATGGGTGTTCTCGTTTGCCCCTTTGTCGGGAAATGTTTGCGCGAATACCTGCGGATATTGTTGCCGCAACCAGGTGTGATAGGCGTTCTGAACGGACCGGTGGTTCTTGCCGTGCGACCATTCCCAGACACGATAACCGTCATCGCGCCGGGGTTCGGTCTGCCAGCTGTCGCAGGGCGCGAGGTGCTGTTTGCCCACCATTCCGCAATCATATCCAGTGTCGGCCAGAACGCGGGTGAACATCTTGCGGTCCTGGGGCAGCGCAACGCCATTGGCCCATTCGCCGTGATTTCGGACATACATTCCGGTGAAGAGCGATGCGCGCGAGGGTCCGCAAATCGGATTCTGCACATAACAGTTTTCAAACCGCGCACCTTGCGCCGCCAGCCTGTCAAGGTTTGGCGTGCTGGCACCAATAGCGCCGTAGCATGTCAGGCTGTTCCAGCGTTGCTGATCTGTACAGAGAAACAGAATATTCGGACGGTCGGACATCAGATTACCTCAAAAGCCGCCAAGACGCGGCTGACTGCGATCTTCGCGGGCACAAAGCGCGGCAAGCAGGCGGTCGGTCATGGCCTCGATCAGGTCGCAATGCGCCGGGTCGGCTGCAATGTTATCGCGCTCGTCCGGGTCCTGTTCCAGATCGTACAGGGCGGTTTCGCCGGCCGCATCGCCATGGCCGAGGACCAGCCGGTATTTGCCCAGGGTGATTGCCGTTGTTCCGCGTGTCAGGCGCGCACGGGTACCTTCGCGGAAGGTCGTGATGCTTTCGTGGCCGCTCGCAACGTGATCGTCCAGAAGCGAGCGCCCTTGATGGCGGGGGCGCGGTGGAAGACCGGCCGCGGCGCAAAAGCTAGGGGCGATATCAACCGGGCTGGCATTGGTCGCGGGGCCATCGGGCAAACGACCCGGCCAATTCAGGATGAGGGGCACCTGAAGATCGGAAGAGGTTCGGCCGCCAGCGCTCGCAGTATCCGCGGTCAGAACGATCAACGTGTCGCCGCTCAATTGGCGATCTTCGAGCGCGGACACTAGGTGCCCTACGCCTGTGTCCAGCTTTGCCAGAGCGTCCGCGTTGCGATTTCCAACGATTTGAAATCCAGCGACCAGCAACCAGGGCTGACCCGCCGGGCGCTGCGTATCGATGAAGTCGATTGAACTGTCCGAAACCCAATTGTTGAAGCCAGAACCTTCGGGAAGGGCCGCCAATGCGGCGACCAGAGACGGATCGGGTTGTTGCTCATCAGGGTTGCCCTGGGTCGGGAAAAGGCGGTCATGGGTATCGGGGTCACGGGATTTCAACGACGCGATATAGGCGTTCTGCCGGGCACGATGCGCCGGACCGTGCGCCCAGTTCCAGACCCGGAAGCCGTCCGCATCGCGTCGTGCTTCGGTACGCCACCCGGCGACCGGGGCAAGATGGCTTGAACCGACCAGACCGCAATCATATCCCGCATTGGCCAGAACCTGGGAAACCAGTTCTTCGCGCAACGGCAAGACTGCCCCATCCGCCCAAAGTCCGTGGGATTGGGGCCAGCGCCCCGTCATCAGCGTCGCACGGACCGGGCCAGAGCGCGGATCGGGTAAATCGCAGTCGAAGCTGCGGCCCGTTGCAGCAAGGGCCGACAGCGCAGGGGTTACCGCCCCGAACTCTGTCAGGTCCTGCGCGTTCAGTCCGCGACAGACGATCAGCAACAGGTTCGGACGGTTAATCGTCGGCATCTCGGCCCCTTGAAATCATCTGTCGGAAGCGGTTCAGTTCCTGGCCGATCAGGCGCGCCTGCTTTCGGTGCCTGAAAGCGCGTTGCGAAAGGTTTGCGTCTTGATATCGCTTTCAATCCGCCAGGTCAGTAATCGTCCCACAAGTTGGTTTTTCTTGTCCACGCATTCAGGGTCGTCCCATCGATTGCGCCGCTCACCGGGGTCGCTCGAAAGATCGAAGAGCTGTCCTTCGTCGCTGTCGATAAAATGGACCAACTTCCAATCTCCGACGAGGACCATGGAAATAAAGGCGGTGCCGGTCAGGATGGCGTCGCTCGCATGCTCTGCAAATACACAGTCACGCCGTGGTGGCGGCGTGTCCCGGAAATAGGGGCACAAGGATTGCGCTTCCATCCAGCTGGGAGGTTCGACACCGCCTAACTCGAGGATTGTCGGTCCGAGATCCATCAGCGACACAAGATCGCTGATTCTGCGCCCGGCCGGAATGCCTGGACCCCAGAGAATGGCAGGCACATGCACCGATTGCTCATACATGTTCCACTTCTGGGAATGGCCGTGATCGTTCAGACAATCGCCGTGGTCCGATGAAAAGATGATAATCGTGTTTTCCAGAACGCCGCGCCGCTCCAGCGCTTCGACAATCTGTCCGACCTGCTCATCGATCATAGTGACGTTTGCATAATAATGCGCCCTCTGGCGCCGCATCTGCTCGTCTGTCGGATTTTCAAGATGGACCACCGCATCATGGTCATTGTCAAGGTGGTTGCGGCGGAGTTCCCTGATCGGCTTTGGCTGGCTGTCCAGATCGTAGTCGCGGATCGGCATCGGCAGTTCCCGGTCTTCGTAGCGATCAAGATAGGATTGCAACGGGTCATACGGGGGATGAGGACCGGGTATTCCGACTTGCAGGAAGAACGGCTCTTCGCCTGTATAGCGGTCCAACCACATGCAGGCCGTCTGCGGTACAAAAACATCAGGGTGCAGGTTCTTGGGCAACTCCCAGATAAAGGATCCAAGGCGTTCTGAGTAATCCGGGAGATGTCTGTAGGTTTGCCGGCTGGGTTTTTCATAGCCTTGCGACCAGATCGCCTTGTCCCAGTTGTCCAGATAGAATGGCAGGTTGGGATGCGCCCGATCCTTGTTTTCGGTGACATGGCGTTCGTGAAACCCGAAAGCGCCCTCAACCGGCCAGGTATGCATTTTGCCGACATTGACGCAGTGATAACCGGTCGAGTTCAGGGACTGCACCCAACAGTAATTCCAGGCCTCGTCGTTGCGAAAGACGCCATTGGTGTGCGGATACGTTCCCGAGAACAGGGATGCGCGCGATGGGCTGCATGATGGTGCGGTGACATATGTACGATCAAAACTCGTGCCTTCATTGACCAACCGGTCCAGATTGGGCGTATCGACATGCGGAAAGCCAAGAGCGCGGATTGAATCGTAGCGCTGTTGATCGGTCAGAATGAAGACGATGTTCGGGCGATCACTCATGTTCGGACTATCCTTTAACGGCACCACTCAGAGAGTGCACGATGTAACGGTTGGCTACAATCATCACGGGGATCGTCGGCAATGTGACGCAGATTGACGCTACGGCGATGGAACCCCAGTCGACGCTGTCGAATGAAATGAAATTCATGATCGACACAGGTGCCGTCACCGTATCGCGCCGGGTAATGACAAGTGCGTAGAAGAAGTCATTCCAGGCAATCAGAAAGCTCAGAATTGCAGCCGCTACCGCGCCGGGCCGGGCCGCGGGCAGGGCCACGAAAAACAGCGCCTTGCCAAGCGATGCCCCATCCATCAGCGCGCTTTCGATCAATTCGTCCGGGATCTGGGAAAAGGTCGTCCACATTGACCAGACCACCAGTGGCATCGTCAGCGTCATGTAAGCGATGGTCAGACCGGTATAGGTGTCGATCAGGCCCGTGTTTACATAGACCAGGAACATGGGGATGACGAAGCCGACCGGCGGTGCCATCCTCAGTAGCAGAAGCATCCAGGAGGCACCGAACTTTCCCTGCATGCGGCTCTTGGCCAATGAAAATCCGGCAGGAATTCCGACCAGCATCGAAAGGGCGGTCGAAGCGCCCGCGGCGATGAGACTGTTCAGAAAGGCCCGCGGGAAGTCCGAGCGGAAGATCGACCCGAAGTTGGAGAACGTAAGCTCCGTCGGCGAGTCCCAGATCGGCTCGAACAGGGCAGTGGCCGGCCGTAGCGAAAGGATCAGCACCCAAAGTACCGGAACAAGGGCGAACGCCAGAAAGGTCAGCATCATCAGGATGCCAAACGACTTCTTGAGGCGAAATGCAACGCTGGGATCACGCATCGGTTAGCCTTGTGTTCATGCGGGCCACGTAGAAGCTGACGATGGCGGCAAATACGAACAGGAATACTGCAATCGTGGCTCCATAAGCCACGTTGGAATTCTGGAATGTCTGCACATAGGCATAGAAGTTCGTCACCTGGGTCGACCGGCCCGGCCCGCCTTTGGTCATCACGAAAATCAGCGGAAAGTGTTTGAGCGAATCAATGAAGCGGAACAATGTGACCATCAACAGCGCAGGCATCAGCAACGGCAGGGTGATATAAAAGAAGGTCTGGATGCGCGAGGCACCGTCCAGCGCTGCTGCCTCGTCCAGATCGTCCGAAATTCCGTTCAATGCCGCCAGGATCAGCAACATGACAAAGGGGTAGGTTGCCCATGTGTCGGCAATGACTATGGCGGCGATTGCCCCGTTTTGGGTTGTCAGCATTGCCGGAACGGTCATCCCGAAGATGTCGAAAAAGGCGTTGATCGGGGATAGCGTCGGCGTGAACAGGGACAGCCAGACCAGCGCGACGGCGATGTGCGGAACTGCGTAGGGGATGAGGAACAACCCTCGTGCCAGTTTCCAGTTCGATACGATCTTTTGCAGGCCGACGGCAATGGCAGTTCCAAGCAAGACCTGGAAAGCAACACCGAAGCCACTGAGCGCGGCGAGGACATAGACGGAATTCACAAAGCGCCGGTCGTCCCAAAGGCGCAGGAAGTTGTCGATCCCGAAGTTGCCGCTCCAGCCGTTGATCAGATTGTAATCTGTCAGGGACAGGCCGAACATGCCGACCAGAGGAACAATGGCGAATGCCGCGACCGCTAAAAGTGCGGGCAGCAGCATTCGCACATAGCCATTCTCCAAATCGGCTGTTGCTTTGTGTAAATTTGCCATGACGCCATTTCCCGGTTGTGGGATCAGGGGCGGCCGCTAGTGCCGCCCCCCATAGAGACAAATGAAACCGGGCTTAAAGCCCCATGATGGTGTTCATCTCGTCCTGCGCCATCTGCAGTGCCTCCTCAGGCGACATCAGCCCGTTGAGCGCGCCATTGATGTTTTCGCCCACCGCCGATCCAATTTCGACCCAGTTCGGCAAAAGCGGACGGTAATGCCCGATGGCCAGGTTCAGCGCCTCGACGCGAACTTTCAGCAGGTCGGGCTGAAATGCTCCGTATTTCCCTGCAACATCGGCATCGTCGGCCAGCGAGCCGTTGACGAAATCCACAAACGGTTCGTTCAGAGTGATCTTGCGCACGGTCTCGGTGCTGGTCGCCCAGCTGATGAACCGGGCTGCTGCGTCGGCGTTGCTCGAACTTGAGGGTATGCCCAGCCCGTGCACCGCTATCGCGGGTGAGCGGCCTGCAGGCCCCCCGGGCGGCAGAGCAATGCCCATATTCTCGGCGAATTTGCTTTTCGCCGGATCAATGAGCTGACTGACGACGCCGGTACCCTCTACGGTCATGGCAATCTTGCCGTTTTGCATGCCCGCGATGATTTCCGGAAAGTTGAATGTTCCGGCACCCTCCGGCCCGTAGTCGTTGAGAAGCTTGATATAGATTTTCAGAGCTTCCAGCGTCTCGGGCGAATTGATCGCAGGGGTCAGGTCCTGATTGGTATAGTCCGCAAAGAACTTGCCGCCATAGGCCCGCATGATCATCGGGAAAATGAACATGTTGAAGCCCTGGCCGGGCGCCGCACGCAGAGCGATGGCGGCCACGTCGTCGGAATGAACAGCCGCCGCGACATCGAGCATTTGCTCCCAGGTATCGGGCACGGATTTTCCGGCCGCCTCCAGCAGATCCTTGCGATAGGTCAACATGCCCGTGCCGGCGCTGAACGGCATGCCCCAGTAATCGCCCTTGAACAGGTATGTATCCAGCGGACCGGCAAGGATATCATCCTTTCCGGCCATTTCGGGCAGGTAATCCGTCATCGGTGCCAGCCAGCCGGCGGCAATCCATTTCTGCATCTGGATCGCAGGTGTGTGGACAACATCGATGTCGCTGCTTCCTCCGGTAAACGAAAGATTGATCCGGCTTTCGAAGACATCCTGACCGACGACGTCGACATTTGCGCGGATGCCGGTTTCAGCCTCGAAATCGCCTGCAATATTCTTCAGGCCGTTGGTGTAAGGATGCCCGAACAACATGACATTGATTTCGGTGGTTTGGGCGCGCAATTGCGTCGGTGCAGCCAGCGCCGCCGCGGTTGCGGCCAGCCCCTGTAGTGTGCTTCTTCTTGTCAGTTTCATTGTAGTCTCCTCCCTGGGTTGTTTTGGTTCTCTGTGATCCGTTGTCAGTGCCGGTCCTACATTGCTGAGGATTGAGCCAGACTGACGTATTTTTGCGCCTGCGGGTCAAATTCTGCGGAAATCCTGGCGCAAAGCCGCTCTCTCGTCTCTGAAAGGCGCTCGCGATACCGTTCGGCCAACCTCGCTTGGTCACCGTCGGGGCAGACCTTGTCGGCGATTGAGATCAAGTGCAGGAATTCGCCATCCGGGCGCGTGACTGCTGTGGCAAAGCGTCGGATACCCTGGTGATTGGGCGCGTCATCAGCCGCGACCTCGATGCCAGCGGCGCTCTTGATCAACGCGCGCGCGTCCGCCTCGCTCAACATCCGCATGCGGCGAACGCCATCGAACTCGGTTGTATAGAACCCTTCGAGGAAAAAGCGATCGACCAGTTCGTTTTCCGGAACCTGAGCGAGATAAAGCTGCGAAAGCGCATCAAGTTCGTAAAGACCCCGGCGAAATCCTACCTTCGCGCGGATCTGGACATCCGGATTCGGGTGAGGTTTACAGGACAGCCAAAGCAATTCGTTCCCGGCAACCACTACGCCTTCGGCAGACACGCCGAGGTCGTGGGCCAGAGAAGTGATTTCCCGCTCGAGAAACTCACGATACTGCTCGGACATGGGAACCGTCCGCTCCAGCCGAAAATTGGGGACACAGTATTTCTCGCTGGTGCGGAACACATAACCGCGCTCCGACAGTGCTTGAACGATGCGGTTCAAAGTGGCCGGCGCGATCCCGCAATCGCGCGCAATCTCGACTTGCTTGACCGGGCGCGATCCAGCCGCCATCAGGTATTCGAGTACCTGCAAAGTTCTCTCAGTCGGGACGGACGTCAATTTCTTCAATCCTCCATATATGGAATATTGTTTATCACAATTGGAATTTATTGTCAATTATTTGATGATCTCCCTGTGGCAGTGAGCCGACATATCGGCCTTGAGCAGGGCTGAGCGGCGCTGAAATTGCCGCACTAAAATAGCTGCCGAAACAGTGTCCGGGGACGTTCGCTTTTCCCCTGCATCAGTTCGCGAGGCAGGCCGGTAACACATTGTGAAGTCGACGGATCTGGGCTTTACGTAACCTTGTTCCAAAGACGTAAAAAAGGGGGAACGAAAGAGACCTGAATCCGTCGCGCTTATTTCGGTGCGCGTGCACCAGAAGAGATCGGGATATTGCCAGGCACCTGGATATTAAGTCGGATAGCGGGATGGGACCTGTCAGACAAATCTGCTCAGAAGGGGCCGGGTGCGGCGACCTTCTGCAGAAGCGAACCGGTCATGCTGTGACAATCTCGGTTCGGGAGGTGGTGATTTCCGCTTCGACGAAATCTGGAGAAGGCGTCATCCTGGCACCAAACTCACGCGCCAGGTTGCGCATCTGAACATTGTCGTTACGGAAATACAACTTCATCCTCTCAAGTCCAAGTAACGAGCCGCACACCAGAAGCGTCGCCATCAATATTCTGCCAATGGCATGGTGCTGGTAGGCCGTTTCGACGGACAGTGCGATCTCGCAATCGCGACTTTTCCGGATCTCAATAAACTCCGCGGCTCCGCGTAATACTCCGTCCACATAGACGCCGAAAAGCAGCGTTTCGCTCCATCCCAACCTGTCGACGTGTCTTTGTATCCCTGAATCTGTCAGGGTTGCGTTAAATCGCGCACGCCGGTCTTCCGATGACAAACGTAACAGATGAGCGCCATAGGCACGGATGTCAGCAGGCCCCAGTCCACGAACAAAGACCGAGGTTCCATCGGTGTGAGTGAAGATCACACCCTTTCCGGATCGTCTGAAAGGGCGGTAATCCGGGAGACTGTCAGCGGTACGCATTCCCCGGCATTCCTTTGTCGCCCGCGGATGGCGGGATTGTTTGGGCAGACCCAATGGCTGCATCTGGCGCAATCAGGATTATGGTCCGGCTGATGTCCCCGGTCCCTGGAGAGGTGTCACACTCGCCTGCCTGTCCGCTCGACATCAATCGCTGTGCATAGTTTGGGATGTCGCTGCGTTCGATACCGATCTCGGCGAGTTGTTTGTCTCCAAACCCACTCAAGACCTGCATCATTCTCGCGCTCTGCATTACTTGCAGAACCGTCTGACATGTCCTGCCAACTGCGCGCAGTCCGACGAGGGCAGCGTCGAAGAGGTGAAACCCATCGCCTCGGGGCGGATTTATATGTGCTTTGGTCATCGCGAGTGTCCCCCGGACGCCATCCGTGCAGCTTCAGCGGCAATTCGCGGAATGTCGCATCGAGCGATGGATATGTCGGCGAGTTCGCGATCTGAACAGTGCGTCAATTCGTGGAAAGTTGTCTGGTAGACCTCCCGCCGGTGCGCCCATTCATGGTACCGTCCGGCCATGTCCTGGACGGCCGACGACCATCGCCTTGCATCCTGCCGCGGAAGTTCGGAAAGTATTGACTCGTGTGCCATGACACGCTCCTTGCCTGTGGACGCACCTTGCGGGGCGCCGTTGTCCCTCCCGTTTCGTAGACCTGTTTTGCGTCGGCACTTGCCAGCCTGACGCGCGCCGAACCGATCGCCGTTTTTGACGGCCGGCTCCTCCCAGCAGAGTTTTTGCGACTGCAATGCCGCACTGCAATAAAGATGGGCCGATCAGAGCTGGATGTGAAGATACCGATTTGGTATGGCAGCCATGCGCAATCTGCAATCTGCATTGTCCGCATGCCCACCGGCCGTTGTCGCTTCTTCGATGGGCTGCTGGGCGCTGGAATGGATGATCCTGCCAAATATGTGCGAATCCACCGCTTGCGCCCAGACACCCGCCTTGCGTTTGACGGGGCAGATCGCGGGGATGGGAGAACGGGCGGATTGGGCCGGACCGGGAGCGATGCGGGCGTAGTTGCGCCTTTGCCAGTGTTATGGCGGTATCTCGGTTTGAATTCTTTTGGGCGAACGGGACCGTCTTGACGAATTCAGGTCGGTCGGTTACCAGATGAGAGGCCGCTGACGCCTGCCATCCGCTGACAATTCTGTCTTGGTAAAGTTCTGCATGACACTGTCTTTGTAGTCCTCCACGTCTTTCGCGCGGATGGTAATGCGGGTTCCCGTTCTTAATCTTGCGCGACCTTTGCACGAGGAGTACGGGGCCATGTCCGACACCCCAGCTAATACGTTTCTTGATGGACCTTTGGGGTTCACTTATTTCAAGACAGCGCTTCCGATCATTTTCGTGACAGAAATGAGTGGGCTGCTGGCTGTCGCTGATGCTTTGTTTTTGGGTTACTATGTTGGACCGGATGCCCTGGCTGCGGTCACACTTATGTTTCCAATCTATATGCTGATCGTTGCGCTTGCTACTTTGGTATCCAGCGGCATGTCTAGTCTGTTGGCCCGCTACCTCGGCGGCAATCGTCTGGCCGAAGCTCGTGGCGTATTTGCAGGCGCACATGGTTTGGCACTGGCACTTGGGGCTGTACTGATCCTGCTTTTCCTGCTTTTCGGTCCGACAGTCGTCACATTGGCTGCGAGTGGGTCAGAAGACCTGGCGCAGATGGGGCTGGTTTATCTGCGGATCACAGTGTTGTTTTCACCGCTCCTGTTCTTGTTGTCTGTCAATTCAGACACCTTGCGAAATGAAGGACGGGTCGGTTTCATGGCTGTGATGAGCCTGCTGGTTTCGCTGGCAAATATCGGGTTCAACTATGTGCTGATTGCACTGCTGGATATGGGTGTCGCTGGATCAGCATACGGCACGGCGATGGCGCAGGTGCTCGCCTTTGCGATCATCGTGGCATTTCGGATTCGAGGATCAACCGAGTTGCGCATGTCAGCACTTGTTCAGCATAGCTTGACCCATTCATGGGGTCGCATGCTTGCCCTGGGGGCCCCGCAAAGCCTGAACTTTATTGGCATAGCACTTGTGTCTGCCGCGATCATGGCTGCGCTGCAAATTGTCCACAGCCCAATCTATGAAAGCACAGTTTCAGCTTACGGCATCATCACACGGGTTATGACCTTTGTCTTTTTACCGCTTCTGGGCCTGTCCCAAGCGATGCAGACGATCACCGGGAACAACTTTGGGGCGGGGCGGTGGCAACGGTCGAACAGCAGTCTGAAGATCGCGGTATGCGCGGCTTTTGTTTACTGCGCCTCCATACAACTTGTATTGACAGTCTTTTCTGCGCAGATTGGGCAGGCTTTTGTGGATGATCTTATCGTCGTTGCAGAGGTCGCCCGCATCCTGCCTATCATTGTCGTTTTATTTTTCGTGGCTGGCCCACTCATGATGATCGCAACCTATTTTCAGGCAATTGGAGACGCAGGCCGCGCCGCTCTTTTGGGCTTTTCCAAGCCCTATTTGTTCGCACTCCCGCTGACCTTTATTTTAACGTTCACCATAGGAGAGATTGGCATCTGGACCGCTGGCCCAGCCGCAGAAATGATGTTGCTTATTCTGACCGGCGCGGTGCTGGCGCGCACAGCACAGCGCCAATCGTTGCGTTGGGGCGTATTGCATGGGATTTCGGAGGAAACTCCATGAGCCAACCTCTTCCAACTGCGGCCGAGGCCAAAGCATCCGCCAAGCGCCTGCGCACACAACTTGCCGAACATGGAACAAAAATTGGCCATGCAAATGCACTTGAACTGGTGGCGCACGCCTACAGTTTTCGGGACTGGAACACATTTCATGCAGCAATAAAAAACCATCCACCCGACGGTTGGACACCGGGTGGACGGGTGCAGGGCTCTTATTTGTCACAACCATTTACGGCCAGTGTCGTTGGCGCAGAAATGCGGCGTCCCGGATGGTTTTGTCTGACACTGGATCTGGATGAAGCTGTGGACGTTGTGACATTTGATAGCTTCTCAAACTTCCGGAAGCGCATCCGGGGTATCGTTGGTCCCAATGGAACATCGCGCGAGAGAACATCTGACAGCTTGCCACATCTGAAAATTGACATCTGTTTAGTAACCGAGGTGTTTTCCAGCCGGTCCATATGCGATGGAATTCGTGGGCGCTAAAAGTCGTTTCGAAAGCAGACATTGCCGGGAATTGTCCGATGGCAACGCACCTTCAATAGAGCTGACGCTCTAACTTTTCCGATGAAGGTCCGCACAAAGCTCCGCAGCAACGATTCAGTCACGGAGCCGATCAGTTTTCTGCGCTACGATCACTCCATCTGCCTGCGCTTCATGCAGCGTCTGCTAGAAGCCGCAGGCCGGTGGTTTGATCGAACAGGTGCAGATGCTCGGTGCCGGGTTTCAGGTGGACAGTTTCGCCGGGCCGGACACTGAGGCGCTTCTGGAAGGTTGCGGTGAGCTCGTGTTTGCCCTTGCGCAGCACCAGCTCGGTCTGCGAGCCGGTGGGTTCGACGACCACCACTTCGGCGTGAATGCTGTCGCCCGAGGCCTCCGATTGCAAAGTGAAGCTTTCCGGCCGGATACCGAGTTGAACCGGGCCGGTGGCGTGATAGCACGACAATGCGTCGAGCTGCAGGGTGTCGCCATCTTCGAACCGGACAGGCTGACCGGCGCTGGCTGGCATTTCAGCGTCGAGGAAATTCATCGCCGGTGATCCGAGAAAGGAGCCGACGAATTTGTTGACCGGATTATCATACAGATCGAGCGGTGCGCCGACCTGTTCGATATGACCGTCCTTCAGCACGACAATACGGTCGGCCATGGTCATGGCTTCGATCTGGTCGTGGGTGACATAGACAATGGTGGTTTTCAGGCGCTGATGCAGTTCCTTGATTTCCGCACGCATTTTGACACGCAGCTTGGCGTCAAGGTTTGACAGTGGTTCGTCGAACAAAAACACTTCCGGCTTGCGGACAATGGCCCGGCCCATCGCCACACGCTGACGCTGGCCGCCGGACAGTTGCTTGGGAAACCGGTCGAGATAGGGCGACAGGCCGAGAATGTCGGAAGCGCGTTCCACCTTGGTTTTCTGCTCGCTGTCGGTTTCACCGCGCAGGCGCAACGAAAAACTCATATTCTGCGCCGAGGTCATATGCGGATACAGCGCATAGGACTGAAACACCATGGAGATGCCGCGATCCCGTGCCGGCGTGTCGTTGACGATTCTGTCGTCGATTGAAATGTCGCCGCCGCTGATCGGTTCCAGCCCCGCGATCATGCGCAGCAGTGTTGATTTTCCACATCCTGAGGGACCGACCAGCACGACAAATTCGCCATCATCGATCTGCAGCGAAATGTCAGGAATGATCGTTACCGGTCCGAACGCCTTTTTCACATGTTCAAGAGCTACATTTGCCATCACGATCTCCACTTCTGGCCATCTCGGCTGACGGGTCAGTCAGGCGAGGAAAATTCAAAATCAAGTTGTGACGTCCAGATCTGTCCGGGATGCAGCAAATCGCCGGATTTGCTGGTGCCGTCATCCTGGCGGTCACTGGTCGCCGGTTCAATTGCCACGATGTTACGCCCTGGCCGGGGATCAGCCCAGATCTGCACATAGGGAAGCCGGTCGGTCTGCGTTGTGATTTCGGCCTGAAAGCCGGGCCAGTGTCCGTTACTGCGACGTTTGAGAATGGTTCTGGCCGTGTCCGGTCCGGCCACGGCATGGCAGGCAAAACGCGGTTTCAGCTCGGTGGCGGTTTTATCAGGCAGGCCAACAGTCAGCACCTCAATGTCATCAATTTCAACAGAAGTGTTCTGGCCAACAGCAGGAAAGCCGAAATTGATGTGGTAAAGCATTGCCAGTTCCTGCGGTCGCAGCCCGATATTTTCGATCCGGTCAAGAATGCGAAACGTGGCCCCGCCAACCGGCGCCTCAATTCTGCGGGTCAGGCGATAAGACGATTTTGAAAGATGCGATACTGTCACCTCTCCTTCGCAGAACAGATGCGGCACCGCGGCGTCCCAATTCTCGCCATAGCTGGTGATGCGGGCCGGTGTCAGCGGCAGGTTGCCATGCAAAGGATGGCCGTTTGCCGGCTGGCGCATATGTTCAGCCCCGCAACTCACCATAAAGCCAGACAGGGCGCGCTCGATTCCGGTTCCCTGATCGGCATTGGGGTGATGCAGCGCCGGTGCCAGATAGCCGCTGGGGTGCTGCCAGGCGGCAGCCATGCCACGCCACCATAGCGGTCCGATATCCAGTGAGCGATCACTGAGAACCCAGAAATCGAGACCGCCACCGGTGGAAAATGCCATCGCCCTCAGACCGGTTTCCGGCCCGTCATCCAGCACGATCTTGCGCACGGATGCGAACTGGCGCAAATCGCCGGTATAGGATTTAAGTTGATCCCTGGCGGGTAATTGATGAAGGGTCACGGTGTTGCCGCAGCACCTGAATTTGTCAGGCCAAGCCGGTCAAATGCTTCGGCCGGTGCATCGACACCTGCCATCAGACGGGACATCATTTCCGCCAGGCGGGTCTCGATAGCCGGATCGTCGATCGGGTTGTTCTGGCCCGGATCGTTTTGCAGATCAAACAACACTGTCGTGTCCTCGAGTAGTGTTCCGGGCCCGTAGACCTCATACATCGGCGAGCGTGCCGTGACCGGAACTTTCAACAAAGGCGAACCTTTGGTGAATGCCATGGCCGGTTCAAGTTGCGCTTGTGCCAGTTCCTCCGGGGAGAAGAAATCAAAGATATGGGTCGGCATCAGCGTATATTGATTGATCTCCTGGGTTGCCAGATCCGGCGGATAGCGATGATAGGTGTGGTGTCCGTCGGTGATATTGACTGCACCGCCGAAATAGCCATACAGCACCGCCTCGCGCTTTGAGGGTGATCCGTCGATCAGCGGCAGCAGGGAATTGGACTGCATCTCGGCAGGCTCGGTTGCGCCATGCAGATCAATGAATGTGGCCGCCATATCAGATGTCTGGGTCAGCGCGTCGCAGCGCGAGCCGGCTTTGTCAGCGCGCCGCGGATCATGCACAAATAGCGGGATATGGGCAATTTCCTCATAGATGTTCATGCGGTTCTTGGCCCAGAAATCATGTTCCCCGAGCAGAAATCCGTGGTCAGTGGTGACCACAAGTGCAGTATCCTCCCACAGGTTCTTGGCGTCGAATTCATCCAGCAGGCGGCCGAGCTGATGATCGCAGAGCGCCACCGTGGCATAGTAATTGGCGCGCAATTCTTCGCATTCCTCGGGCAGGTCATCGACCCGGCCATAGCGCGGCCAATCCAGAATCGGGCCTTCATAATCGGTTTTGAAGTTTTCCCTGAAGCGGGCAGGGGCGTAGAACGGTTCGTGGGGGTCGAATGTTTCAATCTGGACGAGCCAGTTATCGGCCTCGGCGTTCTGCTGCAGAAAAGCGAGCCCCGCATCAAACACCTGGACCGAGGGAAACTCTGCCTCTTCGCGGATGAATTCGCGGTTGATCATGTTCTGGGATTTGTAGTTGCGGCGCTGTTTTGAAAAATTGTGGTCGTGATATTTCTCGCGCAGCCGCTCCCAATGCGGTTGCACCATGGCCTTCCACGGATCGCCTTCCTGACCGCGAATGAATTCATAGCTGTCATAGCGGTTGTGATAGGTCGCGCCACCATCTTCCCAATAGTGGAAATGATCGGTGATCAGATGGCTATACGTGTCTTTCTCAGCGGCCAGAATTTCCGGGAAGGCATTGTCGAACGGTTCCATCGGCCCCCAGCTGCGATGCAGAAAGCTGAGGCGGCCCGTCAGCATGTCGCGGCGCGCCGGCATGCAGGGCATGGAGCCGACATAGTGCTTGTCGAATGTCACCGAGCGTTTGGCAAGCCTGTCGAAATTCGGCGTTGGAATGCGGGTGCCGCCATAGGGCGAGAGCAGGTGCCGGTTCAGACTGTCGAACAGAACAAAGACGGTTTTCATGATTGTTTCCTATTTGACTGCGCCGGATGTCAGGCCGCGTACGATGAAGCGCTGGGCCACCAGCAGCAGAACCACCGCCGGAATGATCGACAGGGTTGATGCGGCGGCCATTTCTGTGAAGGCAATGGTATTTTCCTGGGCGTATTTGCCGATGCCGAGCGGCACTGTCGCGGTCTGACGCTGTGTCAGGCTGAGCGCCACCGCAAATTCGTTCCAGCTGAAAATGAAACTCAGAATACCTGTGGCGGCGAGGCCGGGACGCACAATCGGAATGATGACAAAGCGCAGAATTTCCGGCGTGGTGGCGCCGTCAATCTCGGCAGCTTCAACCATTTCTCTGGGCACATCCCGCACGAACACGCCCATCATCCACAAGGCCATCGGCAGATTGAGTGTTGTGTGAGCCAGGATGATGCCAAACAGGGTATTATCGAGGCCGACTGTACGGAACATTGTGAACCAGGCACCGGCCAGAGTGATCGGCGGCACCATATGAAACACCACCGACCAGCCGAGCAGGGTGTGAATGACCCAGGACGGCCAGCGCATCCGATACAGTGAATAGGCCGCCAGAGTGGCAATGGTGAGCACAAGAGCAGTGCTGCTCAGCCCGATGATCAACGAATTCTTGAAATTGCGGATAAAATCGGACGTCCCGGAAAACAGCACATCGATGTAACCCTGCAGATTGGGGACGAAGAAGAATTTGCCGAGCAGCAGATCGATCTGTGTTTTCAGGCTTGCCGCCACGATCCACAAAAACGGAAACAGGACGATGATCGAAAACAGGATCAGCAGCGTGTGGCTGGCGATGGTCCGCCGGTTACTCATGCCGCTTCTCCCTTCTTTCGCGCCAGCCGGGAGGCAATGGCAATCAACAGGGCAATGACGGTAAAGGTGGCTATAGAGACCGCCGAACCATAACCTGCCTGATCTTCGGTGAAGAAACGCCGGTAGATCGTGAAACTGATCACTTCTGTCGAAGTGCCGGGGCCGCCGCCGGTGAGAAGGTAGACTTCATCGAACACTTTGAAGGCGAGGATCATTCTGAAGATGAACGTCACCACAATGGTCGGGAACATCAGCGGCAGCGTGATGCTGCGCAAAGTCTGCCAGGCGCTTGCTCCGTCGATTTTCGCGGCTTCGTAGATATCCTCCGGCAGGCTTTCCAGACCGGCCAGCAACAACAGAAAACAGAACGGTGTCCAGTGCCAGATATCGACAACAATCACGGACGCCAGCGCATAGGTGGAATCGCCAAGCCAGTCCACCGGGTTGACTCCAAAGAAAATCATCACCTGATTGAACACGCCGAAATCGAAACTGTAGAGCAATTTCCAGATTGCACCGATGATGATGCCGGGTACCAGGATTGGCAGGATGAATATTGTGCGGTAAAACAGCCGGCCGCGGGTGATAGATGTTGTCAGCAGCGCCAGGCCGAACCCCAGAAGCATCTGAATGCCGACGGCGACAATCGCGAAAATGGTGGTGTTCCAGATGCCGGCATGAAACAGGGTGTCGTCAAACAGCTTGCGGTAATTGCGCAGCCCGACCCATTCCCAGATTGCTTCACGGTTGACCCATTCCACTTCGTTGAAGCTCAACACCAGCAGATTGATCATCGGCAGAACGGTCAATAACAGGAACAGGATAACGGCCGGAGACAGGGTCGCATAACGCCAGAATTTGTCCGTTGACATCATAGCTCGGCTTTCCATCTCAACTGCGGGTCACCGCCCGGCAATGCGCCGGGCGGCCCTTCGTGGTCGGCTCGGGGGGAGGCGACCACAGAACCTCGGAGATTGGTCCTATTTGAGATCCTCAAGGACGGGCGCATCGTAGCCTGAATCCGTCATGATTTTGTGGATTTCAGCTGCCGCCATGTTGAGTGCTTCTTTCAGTTCCAACTCGCCGGAAATTGCCTGATTGAAGCGCAATTCGGTGACCGCCAGAACCTGAGAGGCTTCCGGGATGACAAAGGTCAGCTGTGCCGTGGGGAGCGCAGCAGCCAGAGCCTTCATGTAGCGGTATTCCGGCTTGTCAGCCATCGCCGAGGTCATGACCTTTTTGGAAACGGGCGGTGAGCCAGCTTCTGCATAGGCGATCTGAGCCTCGTCAGTCTGGAACCAGCCCAGGAAGGCCAGCGCGGCCTGCTTGCGGTCATCGGGGATGTTCTTCGGAATCCCGCCAAGCCAGTGGCCCAGACCGGGGGACGATGGATAATCTTCAGTCCGTGGCGGAGCTGTATAATCGACATTGCCGACAACCGCCGATTTGGACGGATCGTCAAACAGGGCCGGTGCGGGGACACCCATGATGTGGCCGGCTCGTCCGGTTGACATGTTTTGGATGACATTGGTCTGGGTCTGACCTGCCGTTGAAGGATGTCCGGCATTTTTGGCAATCTTGAGATACATCTCCATGCCGGCCAGCGTTCCCGGGCTGTTGATTGTGATGGTATAATCACCGGTTTTCTGACTGGCGAATACACCGCCGCCATGGCTCAGAATATAGGGAAACACGTCAAAGGTGACATCGAAAGCACCGCGCTGGCCGCGCTGTGACATGCCATAGATTTTGGGCGGATTGTGCAATGCCTGGGCATTTGCATACAATTCATCCCAGGTTTCCGGAACGCTCAGTCCCTTTTCCTTGTAGAGATCGGCGCGGTAGTGGAGAATTGGAATGAAGGGATTGATCGGTATGCTGAGAAGATCACCATTCTCACGGTCAATGCGTTTCGTGTCGGAATTCCAATACGGGGAATCATCAAACGTATAAATGTCCGGGCTCAGTGAGAACGAGCTGTCGATTTCGTTGAGCGGCTGCATAAAGCCGCCGGTGTAGAATTCGACGAAAAATCCGGCATTCATGATGAGAATGTCAAATGGGCTTTCATCGGCACGCACAGCGGTGCGCTGCTTTTCCAGACTGCCGGCAAACGGATTGATGTCGAGTTCGACCTTGTTGCCGGTCTCTTCGACGTATTTTTCGACGACGGCCTGAAACCCGGGGAACCAGGGCGATTGATTGATGACGATTGTGATGGGCGCTTCTGCGGCGCGGGCAGGGCCGGCGCCAAAGCTTGTCAGGGCCACAGCCGACAAGGCGGTTGCCATGAAAGCACGACGTGTCGCAGCACGCCAGAACTGGCGGTAAATCATTCGGTTTTTCCTCCCAATTAAACCACAGTGCTTTGCATCGAGGTTGGTCTCGAGGGAAAACACGCGGTGACAAAACTAGGAAACCATCGAATTAACAATTCCACAAATGATTATAATTCGGTCTGCCATAGCTCTTGGCTATGTTTCAGGGTGTGGTTGATAGGGTCGGACTTTTATCGCAGAGATTGCGGACCGGGCGGTTGGGAGCAATTCCGCTCAAAAGGTTCACCCGGAAACCCCTTCAGCTCAGTTTTTCGGATTTTCGGCAGCGATACGCCGCACCACATCGGCAACAAAATTGACGGCTGGTGAGACGAGGATGGGTTTTCTGAAAATCAGCCCGGCGCCTCTGACCACTTCGACGGCCGGGACATCCAGCAGGACGATGCCCTGGCCATCCTCGGATGTGAGGATCGACATGGTGGTATAGGTGATGGCGTCGGAGCGGCGGATCAGCGACAACATGAAGCCCAGCGAATCCGACACTGTCACGCGCTTTGGCAGTTTCAGCCCGTGAGTCAGAAGAAAGGCGTCTAGCTTCTTGCGCGCCAGGGTTGGAGCCGGGGGCAGCACCCACTGATAGTCCTGAAGTTCTGTCAGGGTTATGTTTTTGCGGTCCTGCAGCGCATGGCCGGCACGGGCACAGATACACAGCCGGTCTTCGGTCAACTGCTCGGCACGGAATTCAGGCTCCGGCCCGCGCAAGGGCAATTCGGCAAGGACAAAGTCCAGATGTCCGGCCGACAATGCCTTTAGCAGGGCCTCGTCAAACCCTCCGCTGACGTTGATCGTGATGTCTGGCCGTTCCCGCAAGACAAGAGCGATGGCCTCGGGCAGCAGGCGGCGCAACCAGGACGGACCGGCCCCGATCCGCACATTGCCGACATTGCCGCTGCGGATGCCTTTCAGATCATCGACAGCCGTTGTGACCTGAACTTCGACATGTCTGGCATGCTCCAGCAGTTTTTCGCCATATATGGTCAGTTTAACGCCGCGCGGCAGGCGTTCAAACAACTGCACATCCAGCTGCCGTTCAAGATATTTGATGCTTTTCGACAAGGTCGGCTGGGCAATGTTCAGCTTCTCGGCCGCCCGTGTGACGTTGCCCTCTTCAACAACGCGGAGAAAATAACTGATTTGACGCAGATCCAACCGAGCGGTCCTCCGAAGTGCAAAATGCCGTGCAGTGTGATAGCTTCAGGCTATCGCAACGTCAATTGGGATTGATCATAGGACTTGTCCGGGCTCCGACTACGCGCCCGCCGGGTTGCCCCGGAACCGCCTGTGCCTGGCTTGAGCTGAAGCTATTTGCGAAAGGAGTTTGCTGCCTCGTCAATACTGGCGGCAATCGTTTTGTAGAAATTCTGAAACTCATCAATGCGCGCAGTGATGTCCGTCTGCTCTGCGGCAAGGGCATCGGCAGTCCGGCCAATCAGAGCCTCGGCTTTGCGCGCCCGTGCGGCCGCATTTTTCAAGAGCATTTCATATGGGTTTTCGGCGAGCTGGAAATAATCCTGACGGTCGCCGGCAATTCCGAGCCGTTCGATAAAACCCCGTTCCTCCAGCATCCGGGCATTGGTGCTGATGCTGCCGCGGCTGACATTGAGTTCTCTGGCCAATTCACCGAATGAACGTGGCTTACCGTCAAACACCATCAGTCCCATCAAGCGCCCTGCAATGCGGGGCATACCTTCGCCCTGGGCCACCAGACCGATTTGCTCGATGAATTGTTCTCTGATTTTGGCAAACTCGCGCGACATGACTTCACTCCAAACAACCAACTTCATTTAGCGTGAGCAGTTCATTCAGTCAATACTGAATAAAATGATTGACGCTGGTTTTCCGGTTTTGTATAGAGCGTTCAATTATGACTGAACACTGATATCTGCTACCAATTCAGTCCGGGACACCCTATTGGCGGTCCCTTTCGGCAAAATAGTGAAAGCTTTGGTCATGAGACATCAATTATGCGCCTGTGCCGCCGTGCTGACGCTTTGCGGCGCATTTGGTGTTTTCGGCACGCCGGCATTTTCCCAGCAGGCAAGCTCGCAAAAAATCTCAACTGTCACAGTTGCCAGGGTGGAACTGGGAGAAATCATCGGACGGGTGCCGATTTCCGGAACAAGCGTCGCGCGCGAAGAGGTTCTGATTTATCCGGAAATCAACGGATTTCTTATCGAATCTCTGACTGTCGAAGTCGGTGATAGCGTCAGGACAGGGGACAGTCTGGTCGTGCTGTCGAACAGTACTCTTACAGTTCAGGTCGCCCAGGCCGCGGCGGAATTGACAAGGGCAGAAGCCGCGATCGAACAGGCCAGAAGCGGAATTGATACAGCTCAGGCGTCAAAAGTGCAGGCCGATGCTGCGCTCGACAGGGCGCAACAATTGCGCAAGTCCGGCAGCACCAGTCAGGCGGCACTGGATCAGGCCCTGGCGGCGGCACAAACGGCCGATGCTCAATTGTCTTCAGCACAGGGCGGGCTGGCGGTGGCGATGGCGCAACGCCAACAGGCGCAGGCGCAACTGGATATTGCGAACCTCAATCTGTCGCGTGCCGAAATCGCAGCTCCGACAGACGGTCTGGTCTCCGAACGCAACGGACAGATTGGCGCAATTGCATCATCCAGCGGCGAACCGATCTACAAAATTATCCGCGACGGCATTGTTGAAGTTGAAGCGGAAGTGATTGAAACCGCGCTCGGCCAGATTGAAACCGGTGATGCGGCAGAATTGGATATAGCAGGTGCCGGTTCGGTGCGTGGAATAATCAGACGCATTTCACCGACGGTTGATCCGGCAACACGGCTGGGAACCATAAGAATTGAGATGACCGAGGCACCCGGTCTTCGCACCGGTCTTTTTGCCGGCGGCTGGATTGTGACGGCGCAGCGCATCTCTGCAACCGTGCCGGCGACTGCGATTCTGACCGACAAGTCCGGCACTTATGTGCTTGCGGTCAAGAACGACACGGTCAGTAAAACCCCTGTTGTCGCCGGTCTGATCTGGGAAAACAGACGCGAAATCATCAGTGGTCTGCAACCGGACGAGCTTGTGATTGCCAGGGCAGGGGCGTTCTTTACCGATGGCGACGTCATCAAACCGGTCTTTGCCGAAGATGCCGCAAATGCGGAAGCAGCCCGATGAACCTGTCAGCCTGGGCCATCCACAAGCCGGTTCCATCGATTGCGCTGTTTCTGGTGCTGGTCATTGTCGGGCTTGTCAGCTTTGGCCGGCTGCCTGTCACCCAGTTCCCCAATATTGATATTCCGATCATCACCATCGGCATCGGCCAGCCCGGCGCAGCACCGTCGGAAATTGCCTCGCAACTGGCAAAGCCGATTGAAAGCGCGGTATCTGATGTGGCCGGTGTCAAGCATGTCACCACAAATGCAACTGACGGATCTGCCAGTATCACGATAGAATTTGCCCTGGAGACTGACAGCACCCAAGCGTTGAATGATATCAAGGACGCAGTCGCCAATGTGCGCGGCGATCTTCCGGAAAACATAACCGAACCGTTGATCAAGCGTCTCGATGTGACTGGAATGCCGATCCTCACCTATGCGGTGTCCGATCCCACCACTTCAATTGAGGAACTGTCCTATTTTGTCGATGAGATTGTCGCCCGCGAACTGACCACAGTTTCAGGTGTGGGGAAAGTCTCGCGGATCGGCGGTGGTGACCGGGCGATCCAGGTGGATCTTGATCCTGATCGTCTTCTCGCCCTTGGGCTGACTGCAGCGGAGGTGAATAATCAGCTGCGCCAGATCAATATTGATCTTGGCGGCGGCAGCGGCAACCTCGCCGGTCAGGAATATAGCATCAGGGCGCTTGGCGGTGCCGACACGATCGAGCAATTGGCGGCGACACCGCTTACGCTGAGTTCCGGCACCACCGTCCGCCTTGACCAGATCGGCAAGGTTTTTGATGGCTCGACCGCGGCCAGTTCGTTTGCGCTTTCCGATGGCCAGCCGGTTGTCGCCTTTGGCGTGTTTCGCGCAACCGGCGCCAGTGACCTTGTGGCCGGCGACAACGCAAAGCAGCGCCTGGAGCAGATCATTGAAGTCTATCCCAATGTCAGTTTTACACTGATCGATGATGCAACGATCTACACCGGAGGAAATTATACCAGCGCCATGACAACCCTTTATGAGGGTGCGGCACTGGCAATCATTGTGGTGTTTTTGTTCCTGCGCAATTGGCGCGCCACCATCATCACTGCAGTTGCCTTGCCGCTCTCGGTAATTCCTACTTTCATCGTCATGGACTGGCTGGGCTTCTCGCTTAACACGGTCAGCCTGCTGGGCATCACACTCGTCACCGGCATACTGGTGGATGATGCGATTGTGGAAATCGAAAACATTGTGCGTCACATTCAGATGGGCAAACCGGCCTATGAGGCCTCGGAAGAGGCGGCCGATGAAATCGGCATGACCGTGATTGCCATCAGCTTCACCATTGTCGCCGTGTTTGCGCCGGTCAGCTTCATGAGCGGGATTGCCGGTCAGTATTTTAAACAATTCGGTCTCACCGTTGCAGTGGCTGTTCTGTTCTCGCTGCTGGTGGCGCGTCTGATCACCCCGATGATGGCGGCATATTTCCTTAAAGACGGCATTGAGCCGGAGCAGGAGAGCGACGGTTTCATCATGCGCCGCTATATGCGGGTGCTGGCCTGGACCCTGCGCCACCGCGCCATTACGCTTTTCCTTGGTATCCTGATTTTCGCAGCCTCGCTGTTTTCCGCCACTTTGTTGCCGACCGAGTTTGTTCCCGCCTCCGACACCGGACGTACCAGCGTCTCGCTGGAATTACCGCCCGGTTCAACCTTGAGCGAAACCCGTGTTGCGGCACGGGATGTGTCCGCTTTGGTGGCAAAAATCCCGGACGTCCGGAATGTTTTTGTCGATGGCAGCCAAGGAGACACCAAAGCCACCATTGTCGTCAATTACGGCCAAAAAGATGAGCGCGCGCGCAGCTCGGATGAGATCACCGCCGATATTGAGGCGGCGCTGGCCGATGTGCCTGACGTGCGGCTGAAAGTGCTGAATGAAAATGGCGCGCGCGACATTTCAATCAGCGTGCTGGGTGACAGCGAAGAGGCTGCCGCAGAGGCCGCCCGGAAACTGGCGGTGCAGATGAATAATCTGCCATCGGTTGAAAATGCCTCGACCACCGCGTCGCTGGTGCGGCCTGAAATCCAGATTACGCCGAAGCCCGAACTGGCAGCGGAACTGGGCGTGACGGCGTCAGCCCTGGCGAGCACCATCCGCATTGCGACGATTGGTGATACCGGCGGAAATCTGGCCAAATTCAACACCGGCGAGCGACAATTGCCGATCATTGTGCGGATGGAAGAAGAGGTGCGCAACGATTTGTTTCAGATGGCCGGACAACGCATTCCAAGCACCAAGGGAAAACCCGTTCCGCTTGGCGTTGTCGCCGATGTGAAACTGTCAACCGGACCCAGCTCAATCGAGCGCTATGACCGGCGCTATCGTACCACGGTCGAGGCCGACCTCGCCGGGGGAGTGTTACTGGGGCCAGCCACGGAAGCCATCAACAAACTGGAAATCGCCAATAACATGCCGCCTGGAACATCCATCCAGAGCGCAGGTGATGCTGAGGTGATGGGCGAAATCTTTACCCAGTTCGGCCTGGCCATGGGGGCCGGCATTCTGCTGGTCTATGTGGTGCTGGTTCTGCTGTTCTCCAGCTTCATGACGCCGGTCACCATTTTGCTGTCGCTGCCGCTGGCGATTGGCGGTGCGATTTTCGCGCTGTACCTCAACGGTTCGGCAATCGGCCTGTCTGTCGTCATCGGCTTCCTGATGCTGATGGGTATTGTCACCAAAAATGCAATTATGCTGGTCGAATTCGCCCTGGAAGCCATGAACAAGGGCGTCGAACGCGACACGGCGATGCTGGACGCCGGGCACAAACGCGCCCGGCCGATTGTCATGACCACAATTGCGATGACAGCCGGCATGGTGCCCAGCGCCCTGGCCATTGGAACGGGCGGCGAATTCCGCGCGCCGATGGCAGTCGCCGTTATTGGCGGCCTGCTGTTATCAACGGTCCTGTCGCTGCTGTTCGTGCCTTCGGTGTTCAGTGTCATCAACGGTCTGAAAACCCGGCTGCGCCGCGGGCTGGTGACAGTTCTTGGCGCCAACCAGCCTGCCCGGTGAGACGGGCTGGCGTTGACAGCTATTTTGTGTGGGCCGCGCCATCAGACCTAAGGCATATCTCGGCGGCCGGTTCGGCCTTTGATCCTATTTCCAGAATCCGGCTGACTTCTTATCATTTACGACATGGTTCGGCCGATGCATGCAATTCCGAGAATTTCGTCGTGGTACACATCTTGTGGGGGAAGGGAAATGCTGAGGATCCGCAAATGTCGGCGAAGTCCCGCAGATCCGATATTGAACCAAACCAATTTCGGTTTTTTGGTAAGCGTCCGTTCTCGCCCAGAAAGCTGATCACAAAATCAATCCTCTCAACGAACTCATGCCTTGGCGCTAGGCCGCCCAAGCAGCGTAACAGATCGGGTTTTTCGGACGCTTGCATTCAAACAGGCAAAAGCGGCAACCCAAAAGGCAGACCAAAAGGATCGCGCAATGAGCTTGGTACCAGTTCACGATTGATCGAAAGGGCGAACATCTTCGCGGCGGTTGTTGTCAGCTACTGCAGAGTTGGGCAAGGCGTCTTGGGGCCATCTGACGGTATGCCGAGTCCCTTCAGGGGATCTCCCGACCCTTGCGGTGCACACGGAAACGGAACCGTCGTTCCCTGGGCCGGAATGCGCCGCTTCTTACCTGTTGGCGATTCAGCCATATTGGCGCACACTAGCGATCCGTCAGGCTGTGTTTGCACCGTGCCGCCAACTTGTTCGCAGGCCCTAGCATCCACTTTAGACACAGCAGTTGAGGTGTTCGACTTCGCGGAATTCCAATCTTTCTGTTGGGCAAAGCCATTGCCGGCAAAGACCAGCAAAAAAGCGAATGAAAGGTTAGAAATCAGTTTCAGCTTCATGGAATCCAAGCTCCAGATGAACCCTACTTGGTGAGGAGACCATAGTCCGGATTGCCTGCCGAGGCAATTATGAGGGAGATGCTGATGACCTTTTGGAAGCTGTGGCGAGTTCAAAACAGCTTATCTGTCCCTGCCGACACGACACAAACGCAGTCTTGCCAATATCAACTGGTCGTTTTCTCCGGACGCTTGCGTCTCTCGAAACGCGGCCCCGTTTGAGCCAGGCATAGAGCCGTAGGTGCAGCGCTTGCGGACAATCCTTACAGAGTAAGCGGCCAATTGATGTTTGAATCGCTGGCTGATTTACATCAGATTCTTGCTTGGGATAGCGCAATTTTCTGAGTGTCACTCCGATCAATCCATTCACCACCGTGCGGTCTGCGCCCGGTGTCAGATTTGAAATCCCAGCGCCGAGTCTGCATAGCGATGTTCGGAAATCGGTAGCTGTCAGCGTGTAGAGAGTTCGGCGTCCACGCGAATAGGCCGTGCGCGCCACATTGCGGATCGAGCCGCGTACGGCATCGAATGCCGTCAGGCACTCGGTTTCTGACAAGGCCCTCTTTCCAGATATCAACAACGCTCCCGCCTCAATAAGGAACGGCACCTGGTACATGCCATCAACCGGGCGCTCGCCATGGAGATTGAGGCGCAATTCAAATAGCCCATGGCCCGATTACGGGGCACGGGCAACGTTGGCAATACGGCGTCCAGTGACGGGCAGTTTTTGCCGACTGTGCGCCAAAGCGAGGCGATGAACCTTGTCCATGCTAAATATGGCAACGATCCGGGGTTGAAGGCTTGGACATATGTGTCTGATTAGTTTGGCCCCTTCGCCACCCGGATCGTCCCAGCTACCCTCGGCGTGGCATCCTATAGACTGGAGGGGTTGATGCTGAATGAAACGGGCTGGAAGCTCAAAGAGCAATATGCCGCCACGGTGGCCTCAACTGACCAACGAAGCTTCTCGCGCATATCTCGCCTCCGGGAGGGCGCATATCCGGCTGACAGCAAATACAGATGGAAAAATCGATGACAAAAAGCTTAACGTATGATTCTGCCGCCGCCGGTATCAGGCCCGTTCTACATCTGTGTGGCACCGGGAGGCGGCAGGGCCTGCCATTTCAAAACTGTTGTCCTGGCGATCAAAATCGTTGCAGATTGGCATCATGAAGAATCTTACCGGTCTGCCCCAATTTGTTGCTGTCTGTGCCAGTCGAAACCTGACCGTGGCGGCCAACGTACTGGGCGTGTCGCAACCGGCCTTGACCCAGGCCATTGCCAAGCTGGAAAAGCAACTTGATGTCGTCCTGTTCGACCGGACCACCCGGCCCATGGCGCTGACACCCTATGGTGCGCTGGTGTTGGACTATGCGCAATTGCTGGAACAGAATACCGATCGCTTGACGGAAAACCTTGCGGCCATGAAAACCGGATCGGGTGGCATATTGCGCATCGGGGCCGGACCGGACTGGATTCACGAAATCCTGCCTGTCGCCATTTCTGATTTGCAGAGGGATCATCCCGGCGTCCGCGTCAATCTGACAGTGGCGTTGAACGACGAGTTGCGGCGCAAGCTGGATATGGGCGAAATCGACCTGTTCTTCGCCTCTCTGACCGACGACTATTTCGTGGGCGGCTATCGCACGCGCATCCTTTTACGTGAACACATGCATATTCTGGCGCACAAGGATCATCCGATCCATCGCGGTGGTCTCAAGACATTGGCGCAACTTGCCAGCGAATCCTGGGTTCTGACCGGGTACGACACCTTTGGCCGGCAATTGTTGCGCCGATTGTTCGGGCAACACGACGTCGATCTGCCGCCACCATCGGTGGAGACCAACTCGGTTCGTGCCATGATCAATATTCTGCGCCACAGCCAGAAACTGGGTTTTCTGTCGCGCGCGCATGCCAATGCATATCCCGAGATCAAGGTAGTGGACACCAACATCGCCCTGCCGATCCGCGAAGGTGGTGTCGTCTGGCGTGCCGATGCCCCGCTTTTGCCTGTAGCCGAGCGTCTGTTGGAACGGGTGAAAGCGGTGATCAGCGCCCGGCTCGACCATGCCGGTTAGGGCGCGCCGATACTGTTTGTCAGATCATCCTGAGGTGGCTCGGGATAGTGCAATCCGCGTTGGCCATACAGCCAGCGATTCTGCGACACGGGCTGCGGCGGCGCGCCAATGCCAACCAGCAATCACCGGGGGATTGCAGATCAGACACTGAGACCGGGCGTTGGGGAAATACATGCCGGTGTTTGCGATCAGGTTCAGCGCCGGTGTGTCGATGTCGAATCTGCCAGCCAGATCAAGCAGAATTCTGGGGCACAGGCCGACGGTGATCAAGACAAAGTTGGGCTGCGCAGTTTTTGTTCTACTAAACCCGTTGATTTATTATCAGTCCTAACATAACCTGCTGATGAGGAAATAGCGAAATAAAATAATTAAATACTTATAATACAACCTGGAGGATATGATGAAGAGATTTTTGGGACTTGCGGTCGCTGCAATGCTTGCGGGAACGGGGATGGCCCAGGCGGAATGGCCTGAAAAGCCGATCAAGCTTGTGGTGCCATTTGGTGCCGGGGGCACGTCGGATCAGGTGGCCCGCATTCTTCAGGCTGGCATCGAGGAATCCGGCGCGCTGTCGCAGCCGGTGACGGTGGTCAACGTTGGTGGGCACTATTCCATCGGTGCGCGGCAAGTGATGGAAGCAGATGCCGATGGTTATAACTTCCTGATTATCCACATTGCGCTGATGGGCGGCGAGGGTACCGGCGCGCTGGATTTCAGCTGGCGTGACTTCAAGCCGGTGGCGGCAACGGGCGAATTTTGTTTGTCCCCGATGGTCCGCAAGGACAGCGGCATCAACAGCGTTGGCGAGCTTTTGGAAAAAGCCAAGGCTGATCCGGATACGTTGATCTTCGGTGCCAACATTGGTGCCATCAACCACCTGGCCGGCGTGATGATGCAGGAAACCATGCCAGGGGCAAAGTTCCGCTTTGTCCAGATTGGTGGTGGCACAGCCAACTTTACTGCCCTGACCGGCGCGCAGACCAATGCGACTGTTCTGTCCGGGGCAGAGGTCATCAACTTCACCCTGCTGCCGGATGGTTCCGAAAATCCGGAAAGCCAAATCAAGCCGCTGGCCTATACCGGCGCAGAACGGTTCGTAGGCTTGCCCGAACTTCCAACGATGAAGGAAGAAGGTTTTGACATGACCTTCTGCATCAAGAACTGGATCTTCGCTCCCAAGGACACTCCGCAAGAGGTTGTTGACGGTTTTGCCGGTGCCATCGGCGTGGCAATCAAGACCGACCGGTTTCAGAAATTCCTGAACGATAAGGGTTTTGCGGAATCCTTTCTGACCGGCGAGGCGCTCCAGGCGGACCTGGACTCGACTTGGGCCGCGATCGAGCCTGTGGCAAAACTCGCCGCCGAAAACTGAGCCATAGTAACAGGATCACGTTGGCGCGTCCCGGAGATGCGGGCGCGCCAACCCGTCTGGAAAGGCGCATCCCATGGATCGACGTCCCCTGACCGAAATTGGCGTTTCCGCGCTGATCGCGCTGATCACGGCGGTATTTCTGGTCCAGGCGCTGGCCCTGCCACCGGGGCGGTTTGAACCCCTGGGCTCGGGTCCGGTGCCGATCTGGACCGCCGCCATCGTGATCCTGTGCTGTCTGGCCGTCATCGTTGGTGCGGCATTGTCGATGCGCGGCACCAGCATTGCCAGGACGGCGCATCGGGAATTTTCCGGCGGCCACCCGATCGGGGGCGCCATCGTACTGGGTCTGACCGTGGCCTATGTCGGCGCGCTGCAACTCAAGCTGGCGGGCTTTGGCATCGTCACTTTTGTCTATTTGTTGCTGCTGATTCTCGGGTTGGAGGGGTTTGCCCGCCGTCGTATTCTGCCCGCGGCGATCCTGTCGGCCCTTGCCGCCTTTGGCGCGCAGTACGTATTCACTGAAATCTTCGTAGTCGACCTGCCGGTCTGAGGAGGCCAATTGGATCTTCCCGCACTTTTTGGCGCCATCGGACACATCTTTGCCCCTTGGACGTTCTTCATGTTGTTTCTTGGCACAGCGCTGGGAATCGTGGTGGGCGCAATTCCGGGCCTGTCAGGGGCGATGCTGATCGCGCTGACCCTGCCGCTGACGTTTTACATGGACCCGTTCGATGCCGTCGTTCTGCTGATTGCCATGTATGTCGGCGCCATTTCCGGTGGTTTGATCACCGCGACGCTGATGCGGATGCCGGGCACGCCCGCGTCGGTGATGACCACACTGGACGGCTATCCCATGGCCCGCTCCGGACAACCGGGCCGCGCCCTGGGTCTGGGCATCACCGCCTCATTCGTCGGCGGCCTGGTGTCCTGGATGGTGCTGCTGACAATCACGCAGCCGCTGTCGATCCTGGCCACGCGGTTCGGGCCGTTCGAATATTTCACGCTTATCATGATGGCCATGGTGCTGATCGCGTCGGTCAGCGAGGGGTCGCTGGTCAAGGGGCTGATTGCGGGGCTTCTGGGTATGCTGGTGTCGATGCCGGGGGTGGACCCCTCCAGCGGCATGCCGCGGCTGACCTTCGGATTCTACCAGTTGAACGGTGGCTTGCAGCTTTTGCCGGTGCTGATCGGCACGTTTGCCGTAAGTCAGGTGATCAAGGATTGTATGGATCGCGGCGGCGTGCCCGAACGGCAGGAGTTGAAGTCCTCCAAGGTCCTGATGTCGCTGCGTGATCTTCGGCGCAACGCCGGCAACATGATCCGGTCGTCATTCATCGGGACCTGGATCGGCATCCTGCCGGGCATCGGCGCGTCCATCGGGTCTGTCGTGGCCTATACTGTGGCGAAGAACATGTCCGACACACCCGAGAAATTCGGGCATGGCTCGGAGGAGGGCATCATCGCTTCGGAGGCTGCCAACAACGCCACGGTAGGCGGCGCGCTGATCCCGCTGATCGCGATGGGTATCCCGGGAAGCGTCATTGATGCGATCCTGATCGGCGCGCTGACCATTCATTCGATCCAGCCGGGCCCAACCCTGTTCCTGACCAACAACGACATTGTCTGGGGCATGATTGCCGCTGCCCTGTTGGCCAATATCCTGATGTTTGTGTTGATGACATCGTCGGTCCGATACATTTCGGGCCTGATCTATCTGCCCAAAAGCTTCGTTCTGCCCATCGTGATGATGTTCTGCGTCATCGGGTCCTACGCGCTGAACAACACCATGTTCGACGTCTGGGTGATGCTGGTATTCGGGGTGATCGGGTTTTTGATGGAAAGGGCCAGCATCCCGCTTGGCCCCTTTGTCATCGGCTTTGTTCTGGCACCGCTGGGCGAGGAAAAGCTGCGCAGCGGGCTGATGATGACGGCCGGGGATTTTTCCCCCATCGTCACCCGGCCGTTCCCGCTTGCCTTCACGCTGATGGCCATTGCGCTGCTGGTTTGGCCGATCATTTCCGAGCGGCGGCGCAAGGCCAAGGCTCGGGCAAGCGAAGAGGGCTAGCAGGCGATGAAGGCTGTTCTTTTGCTATATGATTCGCTGACCCTCAAATCCTTGTCCTGCTATGGCGGGGCACATCCAACCCCGAATTTTGACCGTCTGGCGGCGCGCAGTGTCCAGTTCGACAGACACATCGTCGGCTCTTTGCCCTGTATGCCAGCGCGGCGCGATCTGCAGACCGGGCGATTGAATTTTCTGCACCGCTCATGGGGACCACTGGAACCTTTTGATGTAACGGCCACGGGGCTGATGCGACAAGCGGGCGTTCACAGCCACCTGGTCACCGATCATTACCACTATTTCGAAAACGGTGGTGCCACCTATCACACTGCTTTCGACAGCTGGGATTTCATTCGCGGGCAGGAGGCCGATCCCTGGGTGCCGTGCATCGCCCCGCCGCATGCTGCCTTCGCGGCACAGTATCACGCCGAACAGGTGGAGACCGACGCTTCGGGCTACCGCCTTCAGGCCGCAATGAACCGAACGCGTATCCGCGAGACGCCGGAATTTCCGACTGTGAAGACATTCGATGCCGGTCTGGCGTTTCTGGAGGCGCATGCCCGGAACGAGGATTGGTTCCTCCAGATCGAGGTATTCGATCCGCACGAGCCTTTCCATGCACCGCCCGAATTCCGTGCAGGTTTTCCGACAGCGGGCGAAAAGGTGCGGGACTGGCCGCGCTACCGCCGCGACGAACCGGGGGACGATACCGCCGATCTGGTGGCAAGCCAGGCAGCCCTTGTGGCGATGTGCGATGCCCAGCTTGGGCGGCTTCTGGATGCGATGGATGCGGGCGACATGTGGCGCGATACGGCGCTGATCGTGACCACCGATCACGGCTTCATGCTGGGCGAACACGGCTGGTGGGGCAAGAACCGGATGCCATTCTATTCCGAAATTTCCCGCATTCCGCTGTTTATCCACGCGCCGGGGCAGGCGACTGGACGCTCTGCGGAACTGAGCCAGAACATCGACGTGATGGCGACGCTGCTTGATCTTTTCGGCATCGACCGGCCGCAAACGGTGCAGGGGCGGTCGCTTTTGCACGGGGCCAAAGGTCGTGAAATCGCGCTTTTCGGTATTTTCGGCGGCGCACTCAACGCCACCGACGGGCATCACAGCTATTTCCGCTATCCTGCGGAGATGGAGGCCACAGCCATCTTTGAGTACACGCTGATGCCGCAACATTCCGGCGCGGCCTTTGCTGCGACCGAACTGAGCCAGGCAACTCTGCACGCTGGTTTCGATTTCACCCAGGGCATGCCGGTGCTGAAAATCCCCGCGATCAAAGGGGCCAAGCGTCCACCGATGCAGGGCGGCGGGTTCGATGACACGCAGACAGTGCTTTACGATCTCGGCGCCGACCCGGATCAGATGGCACCGTTTCGCGACCCGGACATCGAGGCGCGGTTTTGCGCCGATATGGCGCGGACGATGTGCACCCATGATTCACCACCCGAGCTTTACGCCCGCTTTAACCTCACGGTGCCCCAATGACGAAACCAGTGTTCCCCGCTATCAATCTGCCGCATTTGCAATCGGTGGACTTGCCCGATTTCGTCCGCCTGCGCCTGCGCCAACCTGATGTGGCGGCGCTGGATGATGTGGCGGCCTCGGTCGCGGAGGCGCTCGCCGCGTCGAACCTGTTCAACCTGCCGGCGGGGTCCGAGATTGCCGTGGCGGTCGGAAGCCGGGGTATTGCCCAAATTGACACTGTTGCGCGGGCAGCAGTCGCTTGGCTTAAGGGCCGCGGCTACGCCCCCTTTATCGTGCCCGGAATGGGCTCGCATGGCGGCGGCACTGCCGAGGGGCAACGGGCGGTTCTGGCCAAGCTGGGCGTTACCGAAGACGCGATGGGCTGCCAGATCCGCGCAACGATGGACACGGTGCAATATGCCGACCTGGCCGATGGCACGACCTGCCATTTCGACGCCCATGCGGCGCGCGCCGACGGTGTGCTGGTCATCAACCGCGTCAAGGCGCATACAAGTTTTCCGCGTCCTATAGAAAGCGGGCTGACCAAGATGCTGGCCGTGGGGCTGGGAAAGGCCGGCGGGGCTCGGCAGGTGCACATGATCGGGCCGCGCGGCTTTGACGAAACACTGCCCGCGCTTGCGCGAAAGATCATCGACAATGCACCGATCACTGCCGGTCTTGCATTGGTCGAGAATTCCCACAAACAGCTCAGCCATATTGAGGCAGTCGCCCCGGCCAATTTCGCGGAAACTGACATGCGGCTTCTCGAAACCGCCAAAAAGGCCATGGCGCGACTGCCTTTCGATCAACTGGACGGCCTGCTGATCGAACGGCTGGGCAAGGATATCTCGGGCGCGGGTATCGACCCCGCCATTTCGGGCCGTACCGATATTCGCGGGGTCGACAACCCGGCAACGCCCTTTATCCACAAGATCGCGGCATTGGCGCTGACCGACCGTACCGACGGCAATGGGATCGGCGTCGGAATGGCCGATTACATCCCCCGTGCAATGGCGAATGCGCTGGATTTGCAGGCAATGTACATGAATGCGATCACCGCCACGATCCTTGAAAAGGCATACATTCCCATCGTCCTGCCGGATGAGGCCACCGTCATCCGCGCGCTGGTCGCCACCTGCTGGAGCGCGGGCGCGCCGCGGCTGTGTCACATCATCTCATCCGCACAGCTGGATGAAATCGCTGTCACCGCCAACCTGCTGCCGGAACTGAAGGCGCAGGGCGTCGTGATCGACCACGATGATCCCGCGCCTTTGCGGTTCGACGAAACTGGAACCCTCCTGAACCGGTTGGAACGATGACCCCCAAAAACCTGCTGTTCCTCTTCTCCGACCAACATGCGGCCCATATTATGGGCTGCGCTGGCGAGCTGCATGCCATCACGCCCGCGCTCGACCGGCTGGCAGGCAAGGGTGTACGGATGACGAATTCCTATTGTCCGTCACCGATCTGCACCCCCTCGCGCATGTCGATGCTGACGGGATGTTATCCCTCGTCACAGGATTGCTGGACCAATGACGACGTGCTGGGTTCCGACCACCCCACCTGGCTGCACGCGCTGGGCGCGGCGGGGATAATCCCTGGTCTTGTCGGCCGCATGCATTCGGTCGGTCCGGATCAGATGCGTGGCTATGCCTGGCGCGAGGTCGGCGATCATTCGCCCAACTATCCCGGTGTTGCCTGGCACAATATGGGCGTCTTGCAAGGTACCAACGATCCGAACCCGGAAAGCCTGATCGCTTGCGGTGCGGGACAGTCCGCCTATGAGTTGAAAGACCACGATACTACCGACGCTGCGCTGAAAGCCCTTGACCGGCTGGCCTCAAGCGGCGAACGATTTGCCCTGACGGTGGGGTTCATGCTGCCCCATGCTCCCTATGTCGCCGCGCGCCGTTGGGTGGACCATTTCATGACCGTGCTGCCGCCGCCCGAAATCCCTGCCGGGGCCAGCGATGCGGGCTGGATCGCGTGGTGGCGTCAGAACCGGGTCATCGGCGAGGTGCCGGAGCGGCAGTCTCGCCTGGCTCGGGCGGCGTATTGGGGGCTGGTGGCGGAACTGGACGAGATGATCGGCCAGATCATTGACCGGGTCGAGAAGCTGGGACTGAGCGACGACACGCTGATCGTCTACGCCTCCGATCATGGCGAGCATGTGGGCGAGCGCGGGTTGTGGTGGAAGCACACATTCTTTGATGAAAGTGCCAAGGTGCCGATGATCCTGGCGCATCCTTCGCTGACCCCAGGCACTCGTGACGAGGTGGTCAGTCTGGTAGACCTGTCGGCGACCATGATCGACGCGATGGGTGCTCCGCCCTTGCCGGACGCCGACGGGCGCAGTTTCTGGCCATTGTTGACCGACGGGCACCACGACTGGGACAATGCCGTATTCAGCGAATATTGCACCGACGCCGTGCCTGCCTGGACCGGGGGGCGGGCGGTGCAACAGCGCATGCTGCGGCAAGGCGATTGGAAGCTGCACTATTATAACGGCGAATCGCCACGGCTGTATGACCTTGCCAACGATCCGCAGGAACTTGCCGATCTGGCCGACGATCCCGAACACGCCGAGCGCGTCGCGCGCATGCTGGCCCGGGTGTTGGACGGTTGGGATCCGGATGCCATTCGGGAGCGGATGGAAAAGCGCCGTGCGAACAAGGATATTCTGGCTGCCTGGGCCCGGCAGACGAACCCGGTCAGCACGCATCTGTGGCCGCTTGATCCGGCAATGAACCGGCTGGAGGACGCGTGATGTCGGCTCCGCTGTCCCAAGCCACGATCCATCATTTCCGGCACGCGCTGCCACAGCCCATTGCCACGGTTATGGGCCCGATGACCCACCGGCCGGCGCTGCTCTTGCGGCTGGAAGATGCCGAGGGCGCGCATGGCTGGGGCGAGATCTGGTGCAACTTTCCACCCGATGGGGATTATCACCGTGCCCGTTTGGCGACCCGGATACTGCCGGCGGCGCTGGCCGGGATGACAGCAGAAACCCCCGATGCTTTCGCGCAAATCCTGCGGCGGCTGCACCGGCTGATCCTGCAATGCGGCGAGCCTGGACCAGTGGCGCAAATCGCCTGCGCCGCAGATATTGCGCTGCATGATTTGCGCGCCCGCCGGGCAGGTGTGTCCATATCGCAAATGCTGGGCGGGACCGTCTCCGCCGTCCCCGCCTATGCCAGCGGCATCAGTCCCGACAAGGCCCCCGAGCAGATCGAACGCATGCGCACGCTGGGATATCGCCAGTTCAAACAGCGCATCGGGTTCGGTCCTGACGATGGCATCGGAGCTGCCGAAGACACCGAACAATCCCTGCAAGAAGGCGAAACCTTGATGCTGGATGCTAATCAGGCCTGGGATCTTGCCTCTGCGCTGAGCCAGAGCAAACGCCTGGCAAACATGAATCTGGTTTGGCTTGAGGAACCTTTGTCTGCAGACGCTTCGGACGATGACTGGCTGAGTTTGGCCCGCGCCGCGTCAATGCCTCTTGCGGGCGGCGAGAATCTGACCGGTGGTGCCTTTGACCGGGCCATCGCACTGGGCGCGTTGGGGGTGATCCAGCCGGACATATGTAAATGGGGCGGTCTTTCTACGACGTACAAGGTAGCGCGCGCCGCCGTGGCCGCGGGCAGGCGGTACTGCCCTCATTTTCTGGGCGGCGGCGTCGGGCTCGCCGCCTCCGCTCACCTGCTGGCAGCAATCGGCGGCGACGGGGTGCTGGAGGTCGACAGTTCCGAAAACCCGTTCATTCCTGTGTTTTCAGGCCGTGGATTGGCTCTGGAAGACGGGCTGTTCCCGATCAGCACTGGACCGGGACTTGGCTTTGATCCCGATGTCGACGCGCTCAAGGATCTTTTGACCGCCCGCCTGGAAGTCACGCTATGACGGTGTCCGCAATCTTGATCCACCCCGACGATAATGTGGCCTGTCTGCTGCGCGATCATCTAGCCGGCGAATGCGCGACCTTGCCGACCGGCCCGACCGTTGCGCTGAAATCTGACACGCCGATGGGCCACAAAATCGCCCTGGTCGCGATTGCCAAGGGCACGCCAGTGATCAAGTTCGGTGCCGTAATCGGCCACGCCACGATCGACATCCTGCCCGGCCAGCATGTGCATCTGCATAATCTTCAAGGAGGGCTGCGATGAGCACATTTCAGGGCTTTCCCCGCGCCAATGGGCGGCCGGGGATTCGCAATCATCTCGTGATCCTGTCGATGTGCGGCCTGAACGCTCCGGGCGCACGGCGGGTTTCGGCGGATTTGCCCGATGCCGTGTTGATTTCCAGTCCCTATGGACGCGGCCACGTCGGCGCGGACAGGGCATTTCACGATCATATGTTGTTGGCCTTTGCCACCCATCCCAACACCGGCGCTGTCCTGATCCTGGCCCCCGATGACGGGCTGTGCGATGCAATGGCCGATAAGGTGGCTGCATCCGGGAGGGCGGTTTCGGGATTTTCGCTGCAACGATGGGGCGAGGACGGCACCGCGATGACCGCCGCAGCCATCGCAGAAGGGAACCGCCTGTTGGCGCAGGTGCAGGGCGAACCGCAGGCGAATTGCCCGATGTCGGACCTCATTATCGCGGCTGAATGCGGACATTCCGACGCCTCGTCAGGCGTCGTTGCCAACCCGCTGGTGGGGGATCTTTTCGATCATCACATCGCCCTGGGTGGCGCGGCCGTGTTCGCGGAGACGCTGGAATGGCTGGGATGCGAGCCAGGCCTTTACGCGCGCTGCACGACACCGGATGTGGCCGCCCGCCTGAGCCATCTGGTGCAGGCCCGTCATGCGATCACCGCGGCCGCAGGGCATGACATCCATATCGGCAATCCAGGGCCGCAGAACCACATCGGCGGTATCACCACGCTTGAGGAAAAGTCGCTGGGCGCTATATCCAAGGGCGGCACCGGGCCGATCATGGGTGCCTTGTCTGAGGGTGAAGCGATCACCGGTCCCGGTCTCCATCTTATGGACACGCCGACCCTGTCGCCTGAATCCATATCCTCGATGGTCGCCTCCGGGTCCCAGATCGTTTGTTTCACTACCGGTCACGGCAACCCCTATGGCAGCGCGCTGGCGCCAACCATAAAGCTGACGGCCAATCCCGACACGGCCGCGCGCCTGCCGGATCAGATCGACTTTGACGCCTCGGAGGTGTTTCGCGGTCTGCGCGAGCGGGCGGCCGTGTTGCCCGGTCTCGTCGCTTTGGTTACCAGTGTCTGCAACGGCGCGCTGACGGCAGTGGAGCGGAACCGGGACGGGGATGAGGTGATCTCGCGCCTCGGGCCATCGGTTTGAAGGGGCATATCCATATCACGCCGCTCGGCGGAATTGCGGGCGATATGTTTGTCGCCGCCATGCTGGATGCATTTCCTGATTTCATTGATCCGGTGACAGAAGCAACCGGTGCTGTCCTGCCGCATCTCAACGCGACGCTTTCGCATTGCACCAAGGCCGGTATCGCGGCATGGCGCTTCACGGTTCCCGAGCAGAATGTATCGACGCCGATCCATTACCCCGACATGGACCACATGCTGGTCGGTGCCGATCTGCCCGAGGTGACCCGAACCCATGCCAGGGCGATGCTGCGGTTGCTGGCAGAGGCAGAGGCCAGGGTTCATGATGTGCCGCTGGACCGGGTACATTTCCACGAGATCGCCGATTGGGACACACTGGCCGATCTGACCGCCGCTGCCGCCCTGATTGGACTGCTCGATGGCTGGAGTTGGAGTCTTGATCCGCTGCCCCTGGGCGGCGGCACGGTGAAAACGGCACATGGCCTTCTGCCGGTTCCCGCCCCTGCAACGGCCTATCTGCTGGAGGGCATGGCCGTCCAGGATGATGGCATTGACGGTGAACGGGTGACGCCGACGGGTGCAGCGATTATGCGTTACATCGCCGATCACCTGACACTGCGTTCCCGTCCGATGGGCCGACTGCAGGCGACCGGATATGGTGCTGGCACCCGGGATTTACCGGGCCTGGCCAATGTGGTCGTCGTGCAGGTAATTTCCGGACCGTCGCAGCCCGGCGATACGGTCTCGATTTTGGAATGGGACATTGACGACATGACAGGCGAAGAGATTGCCGTCGCAAGCGACCATCTGCGGTCCTTTGATGGCGTGTTGGATCTTGTTACCCTGCCCATGATTGGTAAGAAAGGCAGGCACGTCACCGGTTTTCGGTTGATGGCCCAACCGCTCCATGCTGATGCGGTTGCACAGGCCGTTTTCGCCCAGACCACCACGCTGGGCCTGCGGTCGCGACAAGACCAGCGGCTGATCCTGCCGCGCGTGGTCATATCTGGCGTCAAGGCCGCGATACGCCCTGCCGAAACGACCTCCAAGGCCGAAAGTGATGCCGTTGCGGATTTGACCAGCCTTGCTGCACGCCGGGCCAAGGCGCGGAAGGATGAGCAATGAGTACACGTCTGACAGAAGCAATTTCCCGCCACGAGGCACTGACCATCGCCGTCAGCGGCGGTGTGGACAGCATGATTCTGGCCCATATTGCTCATTCCGTTCTTGGCCGGCGGGCGCGCATGGTCCACGCGATATCCCCCGCCGTGCCACCTTTGGCCACGGAACGAGTCCGCGATCATGGGGCAAGGTCGGGGTGGCGGCTGGAGCTTGTTGATGCCGGCGAATTCGACGATCCGCGATATCGTGCTAACCCGGTCAACCGGTGCTTTTTCTGCAAGTCCAATTTATACGCCGCGATTGCAGGTCTGACAAACAGCCCCATCGCGTCAGGTACGAACTGCGACGATCTGGGTGATTTTCGTCCGGGCCTGGAGGCGGCGCAGCAGTGGCAGGTGGTGCATCCCTATATCGAGGCCGGACTGGACAAAGCCGCAATCTATGCGCTGGCCAGACATTTGGGATTTGGCGATCTGGCGGAATTGCCGGCCCAACCGTGTCTTGCCAGTCGGGTCGAAACCGGAATCGCAGTCAATGCAAGCGATCTGGCCTTCGTCGATCATATGGAAACGTTGTTGCGCGCTGATCTGGGGCAGGCGGCAACAGTGCGTTGCCGCATCACACATGCAGGCGTCATCGTTGAAACCGAAGGTGAAGCACCACCCGCATCCATCGCCGCCGCCTGTCGTGAAACCGGGCGCGACTATCTTGGCCACCGCCCTTATCGCAGGGGTGCCGCATTCCTGAAAGTGGATAAATGACCGACCATCGCATGGACTGGGATCGTGGCGCACGCACGGGAACGAGCGAAGCCGTACTCTGCGACGGCAAGTCGGTCGACCAGATCGCCGCCATCCTGGATACAGCCGAAGCCGCCGGAAAGCGCCTGCTGCTGACGCGGCTTTGCGCCGATATGGCCGCAACGCTGGCGCGCAAGACCTGGGATTATGACCCTGTCAGCCAGACCGCCATTCTCGGCGGAATGGCCGCTCAGCCAATGCGCACGGGCATCGGCATCGTCGCTGCTGGCACCTCCGATTTGCCGATTGCCGCCGAGGCGCAACGCACATTGGCGTTCCACGGCGCAGAAGCGTCGATCACGTCGGATGTCGGCGTGGCAGGGCTTTGGAGGCTGATGGATGAGATCGAGTCTTTGCGCCAGCATCGCATCCTGATCGCCATCGCCGGGATGGAAGGCGCATTGTTCAGTGTGCTGGCCGGTCTTACGCGCGCCCCGATCATAGCGGTGCCCTCGCCGGTGGGTTACGGCGTGGCCCGGGGTGGACGTCTTGCACTGGACGCAGCACTTGGCAGTTGTGCGCCAGGGCTGGTGACGGTGAATATCGGCAACGGCTTTGGCGCTGCTTGTGCGGCGTTGCGCATGTTGGGGGACAGATGAGCGAATTTACCGTTCAATTCGTTCCCGTCACAGTCACACCTGCCACGATCTGGCTTTTCGTGTCGCTGAGCGATGGTGAAACTGTCGGCTGGGGCGAGGCCACATTGGAGAATCAGGAAGCGACGGTGACTGATTGTTTCAATGCTCTGCCGAAGCGCCTGACTGAGGCCGATCTGGCCGATCTGCGGTTCGATACGCTGCCGCAGGCCGCCCTGTCCTCGGCCCTGCGCCAGGCACAAGCCGATCTGGCCGCACGCATGGCAGGAGTGTCTCTTTCAGATCATCTTGGCCGCGCCGGGCGAGACCAGATCGGGATTTACGCCAACATCAATCGCAGCACCCGGGATCGCAGCCCCGAAGGCATGGCGAGTAATGCCCGCCGCGCGCTGGCGCATGGTCACAATGCGATCAAGGTCGCACCGTTTGACGAGGTTCGGGCAACGATGGGCCGCCGTGAAATGACCGATGCGATGGGCCTTGGATTGGCCCGCATCGCCGCAGTGCGTGATGTGGTTGGCGAGCGGAGGCTGATGGTCGATTGTCATTGGCGGTTCGATGTTGCCGGTGCCGGAAGGTTGATCGACGCTTGCGCGCCGTTGAAACCGTACTGGATTGAATGCCCGATTTTGGAAACCGAAGCTGGAATTGCGGAACTGGTGTCCCTGCGCAGGCGGGCCAATGCCGCAGGCATGCGCCTTGCCGGACTGGAAACCGCAATCCTGCGGCAAGGGTTCGCGCCCTATCTGGCGGCGGGTGCTTATGATGTGATGATGCCGGACGTCAAATATTGCGGCGGCCCGCGAGAGATGCTGGCGATTTCCGTCGATATGGCGCGCCACGGCGTGGCGTTTTCGCCGCATAATCCGTCTGGTCCGATATGCCACATGCACAGCATGCACATATGTGCCTCTCTGCCGCAGGAGGAACTCCTGGAAACCCAGTTTGACGAGACGCCGATGTTCGATAGCCTGGTCGATCAGGCGCTGCCGCAACCCATTGGCGGACGTGTAACATTGCCAATGTCCAGGCTCGGTCTTGGCCTGTCGCTGGTAGTGCCTCAACCTGAGTCCGGACCTTCAACATGATCAATCCCGATCTCGGCATCACCGTCATGCCCGAATATGCCCAGTCCGAGGGTGTTGACGCGGTGCTTGACAACATAGCCGGACTGGCGCGTGCCGGGTCGCTGACGACATCGCCCTATGTGGCGTCTCTGGCACCTGGGGGTACGGGCCACCGGGAGCCACCCAGCGATGGCGGGTTGGGGCAAAAGCGGTTGCTGGACCGCTCACTTTGGGGCCAGCGCGAATTGTGGATGACGGCGGCACCTTCGTTCCGGCCCGACCCGCGGCTGTACGAAGGTCTGGCCTATCGCCCGCCGGAACCGACCGCGCTGACCGACGATCAGGGCGCGGTTGTCGGGCATTTCGTTGATGCTGCCAAGGCGCGCGGACTGGAGGTCTGGATGCAGATTCAGGCGGCAATCCCGCCGTGTTACAGGGTTCAATTCGGCGGCCCGTTGCCGGGTGATGAACCGTTGCTGCCCACTTTGGTGCCGCGCACCGGGCGGGTTGATCGCAATGCCTCCCTCGCGTCGTCCGATGTGCGCGCCTATGTCCGCGCCATCACACGGGACCTGTGCAAGACCTACCCGCAGATCGACGGGCTGAAATTCGACTGGCCCGAATATCCTGTGTATCATTTCGACGCCCTGTTTTTTGATTTCAACCCGGCGATGGCACCGTATGCTGCAGCACTGGGGCTGGATCTTGATGTGCTGGCGCGCGGGACCATGGCGTTTCTGTCCGATCTGGGTGACAGTACCCTTCGGCACAAGGCCATATCGCTCGAGGATTTTGACAGTTTTCGCGATAGCCTGCTGACCGCCTATCCTGTTTTGGGCGACCTTCTGGAACTGCGCCGGAGTGTTGTCACGGATTTCGCCAGGTTCTTGCGTAGAACCGTGGATGAGGCCAGCCAGGGCAAATGCAAATTGTTCCTGCACGCATTCCCACCCCCTTTGAATCTCGCCACCGGATTTGACCCGGCGGCAGTAGCGCCCAATTGCGATGCGATGGGGGTGAAATTCTACACCATGCATTGGCCGTTGATTGAGGCAGATTATCTGTCAGCTCTGACCAGCCGCAGCGACTTTTCACCACCTGCGGTCGCGCGACTGCTCAGTCGGCTGTTGCAATTATCGCCGGAGATGCCACGCGACCCGAACGACATCAAATATCCCGACCCTCAGGATGCGCACCCTGCGACAAGCGCGTCCATCCGCAGCAAGATCGATCAGGTGCGTGGCCAGGCGGGGAGTACCCCGGTTTGGGGCATGTCTCACGGTTATGGACCACTGGAGGATGTCATGCGCCGGTTTGAGGCGTTGGGCGCGGGGCCGGTGCAGATGAACCGGTATGCATACCTGTCAGATGCAAAGCTTGCCGCATTGGGCGCGCGCTGAACTGTTGGAATACCAAAGCCGGTTCAAATGCGCAAAATGGCATTGAAAACCGTCGGATCGCGGTTTGATCAACTGAACTATGCCAGCCAATTTATCACCTGTGCCGCGGGAGCGTTCCTCGTACTCGTTGGATACGGATTATTCGTGGGATCCTATTCCGCACCGGTTCGCTCACTGGGGGTTTGAAACACCGCCGCAAAATCGTTCACACCGGAGAAAGTGTAAACTATGCGTCGGTATGGACCGTTGTCGATCTCCATTTTGGCTGAATGGCGGAAAGTAAAATGAATTGGCGTAATACAGGCGCAATCCAAGCCACTAAATATCGTACAATAAATTCGAATTTCACACGACAAGCCTCTATCTGCTGCAATTTAAACTGAATTTCTTCATCATGAAAAGGAGTTATTCAACATGTGTTGACCCTTCCACTCTGCTCAATCGGGTTGCACCCCATTCCGCTCTGTGGAACGAGTAACCATAGCCGTTGTATCCTCATCAGCTGCTTCTATAAACGTTGTAAAAGCGGGCCCGTATCGGAGGAGATTACAATGAATACTGAAAGCAATCGTGCCAAGTTGCGCGAATTAATTGCCGAAGTGGACAATCGTAAAGTCGACAAACTGATGCAGGGCGCGGTTGATCTGCACGTCCATTCCGGGCCCTCGATCATGGAACGTCAGGTTGATCATTTTGAAGCTGTAGAACAGGCGGCCCAGGCAGGGATGCGGGGCATTTTATTTAAGGATCACCATTATTCTGTCGCACCATTCCTGCCCATTATGGAGCGCTTGCTTGGTCACCATGGCGTGTCGATGTTTGGTGGTCTGGTCCTGAACAATACCACTGGGGGCTTTGATCCCTATGTTGTCGATTCTCAGCTGAAGCACGGCGGCAAGATCATTTGGATGCCTACTGCACAATCAGCAAATCATATTCGCAGTTCATTTCGTAAATCCCGTCTGGCGACGAATGTTCAGTTGCGCCCGCCTAAATTGTTGACCGTGCTGGACGACAAGGGTGACATCATCGATTCCATCAAAGAAATCCTGGATTCGATAGCCGAGTTCGACGCGATTTTGTCATCGGGTCATCTGCATGTCTGGGAAATCTGGAAACTGTTTGAAGAAGCAAAAGCGCGCGGTGTAAAAAAACTGATTGTCAATCACCCGATGTATGGTCTGCATTTCACCTATGACGATATTCGCGAAATGGCAGAATTCGGAGCCTTGATTGAGCAATCAGCCTGTCTTTATGTCGACAGCCGTTTCAATGTCTATGAGCCGCATAAGCTGGCTGAGCATATTCGCGCAGCCGGTGTCGAGAATTCCTCAATTGGATCAGATCTGGGGCAAGTAGACAATCCTACACCCGTGGAAGGTATGCGCCAGGCGATCAAACTTTGTCTGGCATCTGGCTTCACTGAGGGAGAAATAAAGCTTCTGGTGCGCGATAACCCATCAAGACTGGTGGGTCTTCCCATACCAGACAATGCTGGACAATGAGTGTCCAGCCTGAGCGCTATTCAATGGGGCAGCTATGAGTAATTCCAACATGGCATTACGACAGAGATTTCTGGCTGGCGCTCAGCTTGTCGGTAGTTTTCTGAAAGTCGCTCACACCATGCCAGCGGAAATTCTTGCGACAGTGGGCTTTGATTTTGTCGTCATTGACGAGGAACATTCAGCGATAAATCGAGAAAGCACGGACCATATCATTTTAGCCTGCCGTGCATCGGGATTGGGCTGTTTGGTGCGGGTCCAGAATGATGATCCAGCGGCAATTCTTTCGGTGTTGGACTGTGGTGCCGACGGTGTCCTGGTGCCGCATATTACGTCAGCGGCGAAGGCAAAAAAGATTGTTGATGCGGCACGTTACCGAACGGGTTCGCGCGGTTATTCGGCGACCACCCGGGCTGGAAATTTCGGGAGTAAATCAATTGCGGAGCATCTTCGCGATGAAGATGAACGAGCGCTTGTGATCGCCATGATCGAAGATCCCGAAGCTGTCGATAGCATTTCACAAATCGTGGCCACGACTGGACTTGACGGGGTCTTTATTGGCCGAGGTGATCTGACTGTGGCTTATGGTGAGTGCAAAGCTGGATCGGCCCCAGTGAAAGATGCAACACAGCAGATCGTGCAAGCCGCGCAGGCAGCAAATGTGCGTATCTGCGCAATGTCGGGAAGTGTGCAAGATGCGCAGGCTCTTTCGGACATGGGTGTTAGCGCCTTTATCGTGACGTCGGATCAAGCATTGTTGCGTGATGCCGCCCGTTCGTTGCTACAGAACTTTCAAGACGCTCTCCCGATACAGAAAGGCGGCGCAGTTGGCCTATGATAAATCCGACCCCCGGGCAGCACTGGCAACTGCAGTCCTGCGCAAACCCAAGACGGGGTTGATCGCCGAGGCGCAACTCGCGACCTTTTATGATACAGCCCCGAACATTCGTGACAAAAATGGCGCCAGCTGGTTTTTGCGCGGGCATAACTTCATTTTGGTTCAGTCCGAAGCGGAACCCGGTGGCACCTTCAATCGCAACAATCAGCCGGATGAATATGTTGTGCTATTGCCTTCAGCCGGTGCTGTCATTTCGGTGAATGGAAAAAGTCAGAATGTGGTGGGCAATTCAATTGCCTTCATTCCTCCGGGGGACAGTTGTGTAACCGTTCCAGAGGGAGGGCGGTTCTTCAGGCTATTTACCAGCCAGTCGTCGGACCTTGTCGCTTTGTGTCCTAATGCCAAGGCCTATGACATTCCGCGCGATCATATACCTTCATTCCAGGCTTGGCCTGTGCCACTTGATGGTTGGAAATTGCGGCACTATTCGCTGGATGTCATGAAGGAGGAGGGCCGGTTTGGCCGCATCTTTCGCTGTACGACATTCATGGTGAACATTCTTGATCCTTATGAGGGTCCGCGGGACAGCTCCAAATTATCACCGCACCACCATGACGACTTCGAACAGGGTTCGCTGGTGCTTGAGGGTTCGTATTCGCATCACCTGCGCTGGCCTTGGACGACCGATATGGCCGACTGGCGTGATGATATTGAGTTCAAGGTCGGCGCGCCGTCCGCTTTGGTGATCCCGCCTCCGGTTGTGCATACAAGCCGGGCTACCGGTTCCGGTCATAATGCAATGGTCGACATTTTTTGTCCGCCGCGCATGGATTTCAGCCTGAAGCCGGGATGGGTTCTGAATGCCGACGATTATCCAATGTTGGAGGTAGAGAGTTGATGAGCGGATTGTGGCCGAACAAAAAGAAAGCTCGATGAACAACAGCATTGGCATTATCGGGCTTGGCAAAATGGGTACGGCAATTGCCGAACGGTTGTCGGGACAAGGCTTTCAGATTGAGGCTTGGACAAGACGCGGCGTGGATGCCGGTTGGGCATTGGAATGCGGCGTTACCGGGCACAATAGCTTAGCAACAATTGTTGAATGCGCTGACATAATCTTGCTGTCGCTGAGTGATGATCAGGCGGTCTCATCAGTTCTTGACGGGCTGCTGGAAACGAACTTGGAGGGACTGCTGATTGTTGATTGCAGCACCGTCAATCCGGCAATTCATACCGCTTTTGCTGCGCGCATCGACGCGGCAGGCGCCCAGTTGCTTGATGCGCCCATCTCAGGCTGGCCAATTATGGTTACGCAGGGCAAGGCCGGGATCTACATTGGTGGCCAAGCCTCTGATGTTGACAGATTTCTACCTGTTGCTGGAGCCATGTCAAACCGCATCCATTATGTCGGTCCGCTGGGGCATGGCATGGCGGCCAAGATCGTCAACAACATGATGCTGGCAAGTTATTGGCAATGTCTTCGCGAAGCGCTGCAAGTGGGGAAAAGTGCTGGTCTGTCGGGTGACAAAATGCTTGAGATTCTGACTGGCAGCCCTGCTGCCAATGGTGTGTTGGCACTTAAGGTTCCCGTTATTCTGGGCGAAAGTACGCCACCAAGTTTCACCGTTTCCGGGATCGTTTCTGATCTGGCAATGTTCAATGATGTGGCAATGTCAGCCGGGATTGATGCGCCAGCCCTTGGTGCCGCGCTGAAGAGTTTCATGCGCCACGAGGAAACGGGCGCGGGGGAAGAAGATTTTGTCTCCATGGTGGCCGCAGCTTTGAAGGACAGCCCGATGGATAGTAAAGATGTTCTTTGAACCCGATGAGGGCCACGGGCTTGCCCATAACCCGATTGCGGCCTGCGTTTCGCCCCGGCCAATTGGATGGATTTCAACCATAAACCGCCAAGGGTGTCACAATCTGGCTCCGTTCAGCTACTTCAATCTGGTGCATAATTTTCCGCCCACGGTCATGTTCTCGTGCAATGGGCTCAAGCCGGATGGCAGCCCGAAGGATTCCTGGGTGAATGCACGCGACACGGGCGAGTTTGTGTACAACGCTGCCACATTTCCATTGCGCGAGGCTGTGAACCTAAGCTCGACCGCATGGGCCAGCGAAGTTGACGAGATGACGAAAGTCGGGCTGGAGCCCGCCGCCTCAAAGTTGGTCCTTCCAAACCGCGTTGCAGCTTCACCTATTCAGTTCGAATGCAAGACAATTCAAGTACTGCATCTTCCCACTAACCGTCCCGAAAACCCAAACACTGTTGTTTTTGGCGAAGTTGTTGGTGTCCACATTGACGATGCCTGTCTGACCGATGGTTTGGTGGATTACGACAAGGTCCAGCATATTAGTCGCTTGGGATATCTGGATTTTGCTACGATTGGCCCTCGGTTCGAACTACCTCGGGTTTTCGCTAAACGAGAGCAGGACTGACATGATCAAATATGAAACTCTGAAGCGGGTCTCTGCGGATCTTTACGACTGGTCTCTTAAAAAAATCCCTGAAGATACAAAATTACGACTTGAAGAAGCCCGTTCCGAGGAAACCGGAGAGAATGCCAGGAAGGTGCTGGATTTCATGATCCGCAGCGCGCAACTGGCGGAAGAAAAAGACAGGTTTTTGTGTTCTGATGCGGGTGTTCCTGTCTATGCGGTCAAGATCGGAAGTCAGGCCAGGTTTGAAGGAAATCTCAAATCCGCATTTGCTGCGGGTTTTGAGGAACTGGTCGAACGAATTGATCCGCCCCTGCTGAAATTTGTTCAAAACCCGCTGACCAATGAAAGATCTTTCAAAGGCAAAGATATGCCTATCATATCTTGGGATGTCGTTGATGGAGCGGACTATATTGACATCACCTGTTCGCCGAAAGCGCTGGGGTCAGGGCGTTGGGCGTCACTTGAAATCTTCGTCTATCCGGAACTGGCAGATATTGAAGAATATATTTTAAAAACGGCTATCAAAGCAGGCTCTCAACATTGCCCGCCGGTGATGATCGGAGTGGGCATCGGGGGATCATTTGATCATGCCGCGAAGATGGCCAAAATGGCGACCCTTCGCCCAATGGGCACCCCCAATGAGGAACCTATCCTTGCTGACATGGAAAAACGCCTGCTGAAAGCCATCAACAAATTGGGGTTCGGTCCCATGGGGCAAGGTGGAGATACGACCGCTTTGGGTATCCACATTGATTATTCTGCCGGTCACGGATTCACGCCAGTTGCGATCTGTTTCAATTGCTGGATCAACCGGCGTACAAGAGCGCGGATTTATAATTCGGGCCAGATCGAACGGATTGAATAATGCAAAATCAGAGCCATGATCTAGCACTGCCCTTCGACCAGCAAGCGCTCAACCAACTGAAAATAGGCGATCTTGTCTATTTGACCGGGGATATCGTGGTTACAGTGGGATTGCCGACGCATAAACGGATCAAGGAATATATCGAGGCCGGCAAACCACTTCCCTTGTCGCTAAAGGACGGAATGCTCTGCCAGGTTGGTGCTTATGTCGAAGAAACGGATAAGGGGCGTGTTTGCCGATATATCAATCCTTCAACAAGCACACGTTTTGAGCCTTACCTGCCGACCATCATTGACCGAAGTGGCGTAAAGGCAATTGGCGGGAAAGGCGGCGTCGGGCCTGACACGGTCGCCTCGATGCAACGCAATGGGTGCGTGTATCTGTCTTTTGTCGGCGGCGCCAGCGCTCTGACATCAGAGGCGGTCGAGGAGGTTGTTGAAGTCGTCTGGGACGACTTCATTCTTCAGTTTCGTCTGACGCGACTCAGGGTCAAGCGGTTGGGCCCTCTGACTGTCGGCGTGGATACAAAGGGTAATTCACTCTATGTTGACTTGCAAAAACAGGCGGAAGGCCGGTTGGACGGTCTAATGCAGGAATTGAATGAAACCCGACTCTAAAGCATTTCTGCCTTGCACAAAAAAGTACCGCGGGCGCTTTTTGATAGTGACAAATTCCGTCAGGTGAGCGTGGCAACATTCTTGGCGATCTGCAGGGCAGAGGTCTGAAGTGGCTCCAGAAACTTGGTGATCGCCTCGCTACGCCGCAGCGCAGAGCGGAAATATGTCACCCCCAGTGTTCCCAACACCCTGTTTTGCCCGAGAATGGGCACGGCGATGGTATTTGATCTTGCATCGCCTGTGTTTACCTCCCGTTCTGAAAATCCCTGTTCGCAAATGACTTTTAGTCGCTGGTAAAGCGGCGCGTCAGACAGGTCCGAAGTTTCTGGGGTTTGCTGGTCCGGATTCAAAATCGAATTTATGAGAATTCGCTGCTCTGCGGCAGGACAAAACGCCAGATAGGCAAGACCAAGCGCATGCCGGTCCAGTGAGAGCCTCATGTTTAACGTGGCATGGAATGGTGAAATCGGACTGTCCGGAATTGTTGAAAATCGCACCACTACTTCGCTGCCATCGAGGATGGCAATCGAAGTTGGCCAGGTCAGCAATTGTGTGACCGCGACGGCGTGAACGCGCCCCGCTTCCACCACGAGTGGGTCACTGTGAAAGCCCGAACTGAGGGACATCACTTTTGAAGTCAGCTGGTATTCTGATTGACGTACGTTTCTGCAAACGAAGCCAAGCTGTTCAAGGGTTTGCAGTTGTCGGACAAGTGTCGCCTTTGGCAGCTGAGTTTGGGCATGCAGGTAGGCGATGGACGAGACTTTACTTTTGTTCATGGATTCGAGGATTTGTAAGCACCTCTCAACTGAACGCACCGGTGAATATGACGCCATTTCTGGGTTTCCTCTGCATTCCCTGATGGCCCGGAGGGTATTCCACGTGGCGGAACATAGCCACGCTTTTGTTGATGCAGTTACCGCCAACGAGCAGAGTAGTGGTATGAAGATTGGGTCAGATATTTGAGCGTAGAATGCTACGCAGGATGCAACGGACCAACAAATCTTCGGCAAAGAGAACGAGGAAATCGATGAACAAACTCAGTCATATCAGGAACAGATAGCTCTCGTTGATTCAACAGCGACAATCAGAGCCCATGGAACCCTGTTTATGACTGCAGTTCGGGATTCATTACCCCCAGGGAGGGATAAAATGATCAAAATACTCAATACGTTAGGGCTATCGGTGGCACTGTCACTTTGCAGTGCAGGATTGACCAATGCTTCAGATGTGGAACTGCCAGAGACGGTCTCCTGGACAGCCTACAATGTCGGAAGTTCCGGCTATGGGCAATCGGTTGCAATTGGCAAGGCCCTGCAAGATGCCTATGGAGTGACCTTGCGAGTGGTTCCAGCGAAAAACGATGTTTCTCGGGTGGTGCCTGTTATCAGAGGACAGATCGATTTTTCGGCTGCTGGGTCTGGTGTATTTTATGCCGCAGAGGGCGTTTTGGGGTGGGCAAAGCCTGAGCTTGGTCCACAACGGCTGCAAATGGTGGCAAGTGCAACTGGTACCAATTGCCTGGCGCTTGGCACAGCGGCAGATGCAAATATCAAGACCGCAGCCGATCTAAAGGGCAAGCGGCTACCGTGGGTAATTGGCTCACCGGCTTTGCAATCCAATGTTACCGCCTTTCTGGCCTATGGTGGACTTACCTGGGATGACGTCATCAGAGTTGACGTCAGTGGTTTCGATGCAGCGTGGAAGGCCATACTGAACGATCAGGCAGATGCGATGACATCCTTTACATCGGGTGGTGGCACGGAACTGGATGCCTCCCCGCGCGGTCTGCACTGGTTGTCGACACCTCACAGCGAAGATGAAAACTGGGATAGGATGCAGACTGTAGCGCCTCATATGGCAAAGCGCCTTGCAACCTCAGGCACAAATATTTCAAAGGATAATCCTTTGGAATGCGGTGGCTTTCCCTATCCAATTCTTGTGACGGCTCCTGATCAGGATGCTGGTTTGGTCATGAATATGGCCGGTGCAATAACTGAGCAATTTGACAATTATGTCTCAGCGGAGCCAGCCGCTGCAGGCTGGGCCTCTGACCGGCAGAATTTCGAGTGGGTTTTGCCGTATCACGACGGCGCCGTTGCCTTCTGGAAGTCACAGGGCATGTGGACCGATGGTGCAGAAGCAAACAATCAATATCTGCTGAAGCGTCAATCGGTAATTGCTTCTGCTTGGGACGCCTTGGAAGACAAAAGCCCCGAAGGTTTTGAGGAGCGGTGGATGGAAGCACGCCTGAAGGCGCTGACAACTGCTGGCATGCCTGCCTATTGGGAGAAATAGCCAAAATGGCATCGGTAGAAATGGAGGCGGCCACCGGCCGCTTCCGCGATCTTGGTCAGGCATGGATATGGCTCTTGCGGGTTGGAACCTGTATTGTTGTTCTGCTTGCGATAAACCAGGTATTCAATTTGCACTTTTTTGTCGGCCATACGCTTTTGGCCAACCAGTATATGTATATGCTGTTGCTATTGATTATTCCGACAGTTTTTATTCTGCTGCCAGCAACTGGTTCTGCCCCCAAAAAACGCGTCCCTGTATATGATGTGATGCTGGCAGTTGCGACCGTTGGTGTCTTGGGGTGGTTCATAGCCAACTCTTTGCAGATGATGCAAAATGGCTGGGAACTGGCTGCCCCGCTGCACGCCTCTTACTTTTCGATGGCTCTGTGGCTTTTGATATTTGAGGCAGCACGGCGGGCAGGGGGAACGGCACTCGCGATCATCGTTGCCCTTGTGTCCCTCTATCCACTTTTTGCAGATATTATGCCCGGCCCAATTCGGGGTTTTTCCTATCCTTTGGAAATCGCCGCGGGCTATCACGCTATGAGCAACGAAAGCATCGTCGGAATTCCTCTGCGCGCTTTTTCCAATCTGGTGATTGGCTTCCTGATCTTCGGTGCAGCGTTACAGCATACCGGAGCGGGTACTTTTTTTATCAATCTGGCTTTTGCTCTGCTGGGCCACATCCGTGGTGGTCCAGCGAAGGTGGCCATTGTTGCCAGTGGTCTTATGGGTTCAATGAGTGGCTCAGTGGTCACCAATGTGATGACCACCGGTGTCATGACCATCCCAGCCATGCGACGCATTAAGTTAAGCGCACCTTTTGCCGCTGGCGTGGAGGCCTGTGCTTCAACAGGGGGTGTGTTGATGCCGCCTGTGATGGGCGCTACGGCATTTATCATGGCCAATTTCCTTGAGGTCTCATATGCCAGCGTAGCTCTGGCTGCCATCATCCCCTCATTTCTGTATTTTTTTGGTCTGTTTGTTCAAATCGATTCCCGCGCGGCAAATGATGGGATCGAAGGGTTGGATAGGTCGGAACTACCTTCAATCCGGCAAACCCTGAAAGACGGCTGGTACTACATCTTTGCCTTCGCGCTGCTTGTTTACCTGCTTTTGTTCTTGCGCCGCGAAATGCTGGCGCCATTTTACGCCACGCCGGTTCTTTTGATTATCAACCAGTTGTTCTCAAAGAAAAATCGCTGGGGGCGCAAGGAACTGTTGGCTTTCGTCGATACCCTGACAACCTTATTTGTCGAGCTTGTCGCAATTCTCGCCGGGATCGGATTGATTGTTGGGGCTCTTTCAATGACCGGATTGGCCGGTACTTTGGTGAATGACTTGCTTTCGATCGCCGGTGGATCGCCTATGATACTTCTGGTGATCGGTGCCATGACAAGTTTTGTTCTTGGCATCGGCATGACCGTGACAGCAGCTTACATTTTTCTGGCAATTATTCTGGCTCCAGCCCTGATCTCTACCGGGATGAACCCGATGGCCGTTCATATGTTCATCTTCTATTGGGGGATGCTGTCATTTATTACACCACCTGTTGCACTTGGTGCTTTTGCGGCGGCGTCGGTAGCCCAAGCTGCGCCAATGGCCACAGGGTTTGAGGCCATGCGCCTTGGCAGCGTGATCTATTTCATTCCGTTCTTCTTTGTGCTTGATCCGGCGCTGATCCTTGTGGGCAGCGTAACCCAGATCCTAAGCTCACTTAGTCTGGCTATTGTCGGGGTGCTTTGTTTTGCAAGTGCCATGCAAGGTTATCTGGTTGGCGTGGGACGTTTGAAGCTGTACGAGAGGGGATTGCTGATTGCAGGCAGCATCATCATGCCTCTGCCAGGGCACACAGTCATTCCTTTGAACAAGATCGAGATGCTTGGTTTGTCTGCTTTGGTGATTGTCCCTGTTGTGGCGATGGCTTTTCTGCGGCACCGGCAATCTGTAGCTTTGACCACGAAGCCGTGACGTCATTTTCGAAACCGCTGGCGTCTGGTCCGCAAATCCAACTTATTCCCGGCCCTTCCATTCTGCCTGACAGGGTGCGAGCGGCCATGCACTGCGCATCCATTGATATTTATTCCGGACCATTGCTGGACGTTACAGCAAGATGCGAAGCGGGCCTGAGAGGTGTGTTTGAGACATCAGAACCGGTCTTTCTTTACGCCGCAAATGGCCATGGCGCTTGGGATGCGGCGCTTAGTAACACACTGTGCCGGGGTGAAAAAATTCTGGTGCTGCAATCAGGACGCTTTGCCGTGGGTTGGGGCGAGATGGCGTCCGCAATGGGCTTGCAGGTCGAGATATTGTCAGCCGACTGGCACAGTGCCGTTAACCCGGAGGCACTGTCTGAGCGCTTAAAGGCAGACAAAGCCCATACTATTCGTGCCATCCTATGTGTGCAGGTGGATACGGCATCAGGGGTCTCGAATGATGTCGGGGAGCTGCGACAGGCCATTGACGTTGTAGGGCATCCAGCGCTGTTGATGGTCGATGCTGTGGCATCTCTTGGCACCATGCCATTCGAATTTCAAAAATGGGGGGTAGATGTGGCGGTGTCCGCCTCGCAGAAGGGATTGATGAGCGCTCCAGGTCTGGGTTTCGTCGCTGCCAGCCAGCGTGCGCTGGAAGCACATAAATGTGCAGACCTGCGCACACGATATTGGGATTGGAGCACACGCAACGGAACAAACCACTATCAAAAATACTGCGGTACTCCGCCAGAGCAATTATTATTCGGATTGGCCGAAGCATTTGACATGATGGCCGAGGAAGGACTTTCTACGATTTTCAAACGGCATGAGTTGTTGAAACAAGCTACTCAGTCTGCCATTTCAAGCTGGCATGATGTTGGGGCCATTGCGAATATACCGGTGCAGAAAAACCAGGCATCTTCGGTCTCTGTCTTCAATCTACCAGACGGATTGGCGGGCAAGGTCATCTCTTTCTGCCGTGAAAACTGTGGAGTGACGTTAGGTGGAGGCCTGGGGAGATGGTCTGGGAAATCAATTCGAATTGGACACATGGGGCACATCAACGCCCCGACCCTGCTGGGAGCCATTGGATGCATTGATCTGGCTCTGAATGTGCTTGGCCTTGACCCCAGCCAATACGGCGCAGCGGCGGCTGTACGTGCCTTAGGGCGAGGAGGAGAGGATCCAGACGAAACCTGACTAACCATATATCATCTGTGTGGCCATCACTGGATCATTGCAGCGTACGTAAGTTAATCCTGCAGTTCCGATCTTCGTTGATGAACAAGTCGAGAGTACCCAAGCCGCATTTGAAGCCGGTGCAACCATTGTGCATTGCCATGTGCGCAACGATGACCAGACCCCAAGTTCCGATCCTGAGAAATTCGCCCGCCTGCAAGAAGGTATCTTCGCCCAGGTACGGACGCGTCCGTTCTTTTGTCCAATACGGGCTTCGTCCTGAAACCAGATCTCAATTGGCGTGCCATCCGGCAGGTCGGCTATGTGGGCTGCGAGCCTAATGGCGAAGTTTTTTTGAAAGCCTCAATCACCTGTGGATCTTGAGCAGGATGCTGCGGACGGCCCGAGATATGGGAAAAGCCGAGTTCAGCCAGATAATCGGAGACGACGCTTTGAGAGCACGTTACCTCGAACCGTTCGCTGATTATCCGAACCAGATCGATGCGCCGCCACCGCACAACACCATTTATCTCCCGGTCTGGTCCGGTTTCGACAATCTGCGCCAGTTCCAGCATTTGCTCATCGCTCAGCAAACGAGGGCGTCCGGCTCCTTCGCGGTTGGTCAATCCATCCGGGCTATTCACATCGGAGAAAGTGTAAACCATGTCTCCGGAATAAACTGTAAAGCATGTGTCCGGTATGGACTTTGGGATAATGGCGGAGAGGAAGGGATTCGAACCCTCGAGACGGTTACCCGCCTACACCCTTAGCAGGGGCGCGCCTTCGACCACTCGGCCACCTCTCCGTCGCCGGGGATAGCGCGATGCGTCGCGGTTGCGCAAGGGTTTTTTCGGTGGGCCGGGAAATTTGTCGTCAGGCTGAGGTGGCGGGCTGTGGAAGCGGACGGCGTGCGAGACCTCAATTCAACCAGAAAACCGCGGCGCTGAATTGCAACGCCGCGGCTTTGTCAGTAATTTCGTGCCGAATAAGCCTCTCAGGCGAGGGCCTGATCCAGATCGGCGATGATGTCTGCCGGGTCTTCAATGCCGATTGAGACACGCACCACATCGGGGCCGGCACCGGCGGCTTTTTTCTGCTCGTCGGATAGCTGCCGATGGGTCGTCGAAGCAGGATGGATAATCAGGCTTCTGGTATCGCCCAGATTGGCAAGATGCGACAGCAGCTCGACTTTTCCAACCAGCGCAACACCTGCCTCATAACCGCCGGTGACACCAAATGTGAACACCGCTCCGGCACCCTTGGGCATGTATTTCTGCTGCAGCTTGTGGTAGCGGTCGCCGGGCAGTCCGGCATAGGAAACCCAGGAGATTTTTGGGTGTTCGGAGAGGAATTCGGCGACCTTCTGGGCATTGTCGCAATGGCGCTGCATGCGCAGGCTGAGGGTTTCAATGCCGGTGAGGATGTTGAATGAATTGGTCGGCGAAATCGCCGGACCCAGATCGCGCAGACCCAGCACACGGCAGGCAATGGCAAACGCGAAATTGCCGAACACTTCGCCAATGACGATGTTGTTGTATTCCGGGCGCGGTTCGCTGAGCATCGGATAGCGGCCTTCGCGCATCCAGTCGAATGTGCCGCCATCAACAATGGCACCGCCCATGGAATTGCCATGGCCGCCGAGAAATTTTGTCAGCGAATGCACGATGATATCCGCACCATGCTCGAATGGCCGGCACAGATAGGGAGTGGCCATTGTATTGTCGACAATCAGCGGCACACCGGCACGTTTGGCGATCTTGCTGAGGGCTTCCATGTCGGTCACAACGCCGCCCGGATTGGCGATGCTTTCAACAAAGATCGCCTTGGTTTTCGGGGTGATGGCATTTTCAAAAGTGGTCAGATCATCGGTATCGGCCCAGACCACATTCCAGCCGAAATTCTTGAAGGAATGGTTCATCTGGTTGATCGAGCCGCCATATAATTTGTTGGCGGCGACAATTTCGTCACCCGGCTGCATCAGGGTGTGGAACACCAGCAGCTGAGCGGCATGGCCCGAGGCGACGCAAAGTCCGGCAGTGCCGCCTTCGAGCGCTGCCACACGCTCTTCCAGAACCGCTGTGGTGGGGTTGGTGATGCGGGTGTAGATATTTCCGAAGGCCTGCAGGCCGAACAGGCTGGCTGCATGATCCACGTCCTCAAAAACAAAGGCAGTGGTCTGGTAGATCGGTGTGATCCGCGCTCCGGTGGTCGGATCGGGTTTGGCTCCTGCATGGACTGCAAGTGTATCAAATGACGGGCCGTTGTCAGACATGGATTTTCCTCAATTGGTTTTCGATAATCTCACCGGAACTCATAGCGGATATTTGCCGATGCTGGCAAACAAAGCTGTGCCGCCTGCTGGCAGTTCGTGAAAATATCCGCCTCTTATGGGCTGCGTGCGCGCAACAGAATCTAACTGAAGGCGATCCAGGTGCCATGGCCGAGCAATCCCAGAGCCAGCACCAGAGTGACAAGGGCTGACAGTCCAAAGCCGCCAAAGCGCTGCCAGCCCGGTGCATCTTCCTGAATGAAATGCCAGGCGTGGAGAATGCGGCCGATGACAAACAGGATGCCGAGAATGTGCAGCACAAAGAGCGGCGTTCCCACCAGAGCGGCGATAGCCAGCAGCAACAGAGTGATTGGCATGTTTTCAACGGCATTTGCGTGGCCGCGCATGATGCGGATGAGGTGCTTGTTGCCGCCATCGCCAACGGCAATGCGGTTCTTGCGGCGCAGCGAGCCGGTGCTGTTGCCCAGCCATGTCAGAATGAAGGCGCAGAGCGCTGCGTAAATACCGACAATGGCAATGGCTGACGGATCGAATGGTGTGTTCACTACGTTTCCTATATCTTCATTTTCGGTTGATCTGAATATAAGGTTGGATCGTTTCAGAGCATAGATATTTCGCAAAGCCCGGGCCGTTAATCGCGTCGCGCGAACATTTTCAGACCTTCCGCCCGTTTATAAAAGCCGACCAATACCACAGCTGCTGCAAAGTTCGACAGGTGATGGGCCGGGGCCAGTCTCCATGTCGGACGTGTATGTTCCACTGAGCGGAACTGATATGTATTTCGATAGAGTTTCAGGAGGGGATCAGCCTTACTCACCATGAGTCGGTATGAAACTCGAAATCCAATTTGGGAGGAAGTAGCATGCATAAGAAAATGGCCGCGGTTGCAGGGGCATTGCTGTTATTCGCAACAGGTGCAAATGCGGAATATCCAGAAAAACCAATCCAGTGGGTCTTCCCGAACAATGCTGGAGGCGGAATTCACAATCTCGCCCTTGCAACCTTGAACATCATTCAGGGTGATATTCCGCAATCGATCACGGTGACGGCGATGCCTGGGGCCGGAACGGTTGCGGGAACACGCTTTGTGGCTGAGCAACCGGCAGATGGATACACGTTCCTGTTCATTCATGACGCACCATTTCAAACCAGCGCCATGGGCTTGCTCGGCTTTGACCTTCTGGATCAAATTGAGCCGATTGCCCGTGTTGCGGAGTTCTGCCTTGGTTTGTTTGGAGCGGCTGATGCACCATATTCGGACCTGAAGGGGTTGCAGGCCTATGCAACAGAACATCCGAATGAGGTGAATGCTGCAATCAATATCGGATCGCTGTCACACATCAACATGTTGCGATTGGAAGAAGAGCTGGGAATTGATCTTAATCTTGTCTCTGTGGGCGGGGGAGGGGCTGCCAGTCGCCAGGCTCTGATATCAGGGGAGATTGATCTGATTGATAATTCACCTACAGAAATCGGATCGCAGGTCCGTGCGGGCGATGTGACTGCTTTGGCTTGGTACGGAAGTGAACGCCATCCGGCCCTGCCTGATCTCAGCACGATGGGCGAACAGGGTTTTGAAACCCCGAGGACAAGCTGCGCCTATGGATATCTGTGGGGACGTAAGGATCTTCCGCAGGATATCAAGGATTACTGGAGCGGCGTCTTTTCCGAGGCTTTTGCAGATTCGGCTAATCGAGATGATTTGATGGAGCGCACCAGCATGCCACCAGCAGTTCTGACGGGTGAGGAGCTTGCAAAGTTCGCGAAAGAAATGAACGATGAGCGCCGGTCTGCATTCGAGCGCTTTGGGCTGGTCAAGTAGCAGAACAGATAAGGGGTCGGCCGGGTATTTCCGGTCGGCCTGTTCTCCTTTAAGGCTTGCGTCTGTCTGTTGGTATTCTGACAAATGATGAATTCCTGGAACTGCGCGTTGGGGATGGCGCGAATTCTTGGTGTCAGGTCATCTTGAGCGATCTGTGCCGATTGTGCTCCGGCAGATTGCAATTGCTGACTGATGAGGGGGACCGAAAATGCGAGATATCGTATCAGGCCTATTGTTGACAGCTTTCTCGGCGGTGATGTACTGGCGCGCGACGCTGATAGCTAACCCTGGCTATGATTTGCTCGGACCGGGGTTTCTCCCGAAGTTTGCTGTGGCGTTGATGGGGATTTTGTCTGCAATTCTGTTGGCCGTGGCAGTGTTGAAGCAGGTGCGCCAGACAGCGTCTGCTGAGCGCGCGGAACTTTTGAGTTGGTCGCTCCCTCTGGATTTGATCCGGCAGAGTCTGATTGTGTTTTTGCTGGGGGCCTATGTGTACATTCTTATTTCAGGATGGGCCCATTTCGAGCTGGCTTCCGTGCTTTTTGTACTGTCTGCCGGAGCTGTTCTTGCGCCACTGAAGGCCAGGGCGCTGATAATTCTGGGCATTACAACGGTTTTGGCAGTGTTTGTGGTCTCCTACACGTTCCGCAACATTCTATTCGTCAACCTTCCATAGTGAGTGGGTATGAACGACCTTCTTAATTCTCTTGCATACATGCTCGGGCCAATGCCGATGCTTTATTGCATTATTGGTGTGTTTGCCGGTGTCGTCGTTGGTGCTATCCCCGGGTTGGGAGGCGGCATGTTGATGGCGCTGGTCCTTCCTGCCACATTTGCCATGGACAATCTACTTGCCCAAGTGCTGCTAATCGGGATCTATGTGGGCGGAGTGACAGGTGGCCTGTCATCAGCCGTTTTGATTGGTGTTCCCGGTACTCCAGCTGCAGTCATGACGGCGATTGATGGTCACGCACTGGCTAGAAAAGGCTTTGCAGCGCGTGCTCTTTCGATCGGTATCATGGCATCTCTGTTTGGGGGCATCGTCTCCTGGCTGGTTCTTGCCAGCCTGTCCGCGCCATTGGCACGGCTGGCATCGCAACTTCAAAGTTTTGATTACTTCGTCTTCATTGTACTGGGATTGATACTGATTGCGTTTGCCGGTCAGGGAGCCATTCTGAAATCATTGATTTCAGGCGTCTTGGGGATCAGCCTGGCGCTTGTCGGATTCGACAGTATTTCAGCTACAAACCGTTTCACCTTCGGGGTGCCGTCGCTGTCGAACGGGTTTGATCTGCTTGCGGTTCTGATCGGTGCGTTTGCGGTGCGGCAGATGCTGGTTGACTCAAGTGATGATCGCCAGATCATGCAACAGGCTTCTGCGCGTCTGCCCGAAATTCTTCATGAACTGGGCCGATGCTTTCGCTATTTCGGAAATTTGATCAGGTCGTCTCTGATTGGGACACTTATCGGCCTGATGCCAGGGATCGGTGCCAATATTGGTGCAATCGTAGCCTATTCAGCGGCGAAAGGCATGTCCAAGAACCGTGATGAATTCGGCAATGGCAGCGAGGAGGCGCTTGTCGCCTCGGAGAGCGGAAACAATGCGACGGTTGGCGGCGCGCTGGTGCCGATGATCGCGCTGGGCATCCCGGGTTCGGGTCAGGACGTGCTGCTGATGGCGGCACTTATTCTGCACCAGATCCAGCCGGGGCCACTTCTGGTTTCCGAGCATCCGGAAGTATTTTACGGCATTATTTCAACCTATCTGGTTGCCAATATCGTTACCCTTTTCGTGATGGTTCTGTCCGTGCGCTATCTTCGGTCAGTTCTTTCTGTGCCCAAATATTTGTTGGTTCCTCTGGTTCTGATGCTTTGCACGGTCGGGGTGATATCGACCAACAACCGGGTTGAGGACACGGCCATCATGTTTGCATTTGGCGTTCTTGGCCTTTTCATGTCGTGGTTCCGGTTTCCGCTTGCTCCATTCGTGATCGGATTCATTCTGGCCCCGTTGGCAGAAGAGCGGTTGCGGACTGCGGCGGGAACGGCGCGTGGCAACTGGCTTGAATTGCTGCTGACGCCTGTCCCGTTGATCGCCATCGCGGTGCTGGTTGCCATTGGACTGATGTCTATTATCGGGCGAATGCATTTTCGCGACCAAATGGGCACGCGATCCAAACGATCCTAGCCGAACCCAAAAACAATAAAATTTGAAAGCAAGTCCATGCGACCACCTAATTTTCTTCTGTTCATGACCGATCAGCATCGGGCTGACCATCTGGGTTGCTATGGTAATCCGATTGTCCAGACGCCCAATATTGACGGGATCGCGAACCGTGGACAGCGTTTTGACAATTTCTATGTTGCCTGTCCCATCTGCATGCCAAACCGAATTGCTATGATGACGGGGCGTATGCCGAGCACGAATGGATCCCGCCATAATGGCATTCCGCTGGATCTTGAGGCGGTGACATATGTCGATCTGCTCAGATCCGCCGGCTATAAAACAGCATTGATCGGTAAGAGCCATCTTCAGAATATGACTGGCCGCCCCCTGATCGACAATGCAGGATCGAAAACAGATGATCTGGTTGAGCCGCCAGAAGTTCTTAGTGATGCCGTTCGCGACAGACGAACGGGGCCGGCTTATGAAGCAGAGATGATGAAACTGTGGGCAAAGGACCCAGACCGCGAGATTCAACTTCCCTATTATGGCTTCGACCATGTCCGCTTCGCAAACGGACATGGAGATCAGGTTCATGGTCACTATGATCGTTGGCTTCTGGACCGCCATCCTGATCCGGACGCCTTGCGTGGCCCGTCTTCCTCGTTAAATTCGCCCGGTTTGGAAGCGCCTCAGGCCTGGCGCACTGCGATGCCTGAAGAACTCTACCCCACCAGCTATGTCGCCGATGAGACGCTTTCCTTCCTGGACGGGTTTGCACAGGGTGATCAAAGCCAGCCATTTTTCATACAGTGCTCCTTTCCTGATCCACATCATCCGTTCACGCCACCGGGACGCTATTTTGATCTTTATGATCCCGACGCAATCCCGCTACCTGAAACCTTTGATGTGGTTGGAAAAGACGAACATCCCTTTCTTGCTGCGCTCCGCTCCGAGGCACACACGGATAGTGCCGACAATGCAGGTCCCAGACCCTTTGTGGTAACTGATTCTGGCGCAACGCAGCAGATCATAGCCTTGACCTACGGCATGATCACCATGGTCGATGATGCCGTGGGGCGCGTCCTTGACGGTTTGCGAGCGCGTGGTCTTGATGAAAATACAATTGTCATCTTCACCAGCGACCACGGTGACTTCATGGGAGATCATGGTTTGATGCTGAAGCATGGGCTTCATTATGATGGTGTTTTGCGCGTTCCATTCATCTGGTCAGAGCCTGGCTCACAGAGCGCCAGCACCAATCAACAAGTAAGCGGTTCCATTGATATCGGTACCACGATTCTGGCGCGTGCAGGACTGGCCCCCCAAAACGGGTCTCAGGGGATGGATATCATATCCGGTACGACCTCCAGCGATCTGGCTTCCCGCCAGGGTATGTTTATCGAAGAAGATGAATTGGGCATCCATCTGGGCAGGGAAAAAGGCATGCGCACGCGCAGCTTCGTGACTGGCAGATGGAGGGTGAGCCTGTTCGATGGCATGGATCACGGTGAGCTTTTTGACCGGGAAAATGACCCGTATGAGATGCAAAACCTGTGGAAATCACCTCAACATGCACGGCAGCGCGCTGAGCTGGTGGAATTGATGCTCCGCGAAATGATCCGCCTTGGAGATACCGCGCCCAAGCCCACTCATGTCGCGTAAAGAGAGTAGAAACATGCGTCCAAGAATAACCGGCCTTTGGCACTACGACAAGGTCAGGGCGACTGGCGGTTATACGCTGATGAGTCCTCTTCATACTCAGGAAACCTATCTTGTTGATATGAAAGGAGAGGTGGTTCACTCTTGGTCCCATCCGCTCATTCCCGGCAATTATGCCTATCTTCTGGAAAATGGTAATCTGTTGTGGTCGGGTGAAACACCCGACGGTCCTTCACCAGGTGGCGGCAAGGGTGGCCTGTTGCGCGAATACAGTTGGGAAGGGGAGGTTCTGTGGGAATATGCCGATGACCGCCAGCACCACGATTTCAGACGACTTTCCAATGGAAACACGGTTTATCTTGGTTGGGAACCAATGCCTGACGAAGCAGCACTGCGGGTGCGAGGCGCCGAGCCCGGGACCGAAGATGAGCATGGCGTTATCTGGGGAGACTTTCTGCGGGAGGTGACACCCGCTGGCGAGATAGTGTGGGAGTGGCATGCACATTCGGGTATGCAGATTGAGGATTTCCCCCTGCATTCCATGAGTACCAGGAAAGAGTTCCTCCACGCCAATGCGGTGACAGAATTACCGACTGGTGATTTCATGGTGAGCTTTCGCAAAAACAGTTGCATAGCCATTATCGAAAAGGCAACTTCGCAACTGAGTTGGCATCATCAGGATGACAGTTGGGGGCAACAACACGACTGCTCTTTCCTGGACAGTGGCAATATTCTGCTGTTTGCAAATGGATTGCATGTTCCCGGCGGTGTACCTTTTTCCCGGGTTATCGAGTTTGATCCCAGGTCAGGGCAGGATGTCTGGACATACAGGGGCACGCCGCCATACAGTTTCTTCAGTCCCAACATCAGCGGAGCGCAGAGGCTTTGTAGCGGCAACACCTTGATTTGTGAAGGTTTGACCGGCCGCGTATTTGAAGTTACTCCGAATGGCGATATGGTCTGGGAATTCGTTGCCCCGTGGGAAGGGCCATCTATGGGCGGGCAGTCCAATTCGGTTTTCCGCGCTTATCGATATGCTGCGGATTCAGAACAAATCAGAGGGCGGCTTGGACCCGATCAAGTGTCCTGAGCTGCTAAGTAAGCGGTAGGGATGTTTCGGCAATGCAAAGTCTGGCTCGCGGTCTCAGTGTCCTGGATTTTATCGCTCGCAGTGAAGGCGTGACATTCACCGAGGTTGTGGAAGCCACCGGCTTGTCCAAAGCGGTTGTCCACAGAATCGTAGCTGAGCTATCGCGCAGTGGATTTGTATTTCGAAACCGGACGACCAGAAAATATTTTGGAGCGCCACTGATTGCGGCCTCACCAAGTGGCTCTTACGCGACACTTCTTCTGAGCGCTGCATCACAACCGATGGACTGGCTGGTCAAGAAAATCTCATGGCCGTCAGATTTGTTTGTTCATGAGAGACGGCAGATGGTGATGATTGAATCAAGCCGCCCTTCCTCTCCCTTTCATCTGCGATGGAGCCGGATCGGCAGAAATGCCCCCATACTGCTGTCTTCAGTTGGCCGGGCATTGCTGGCTGCCATGACACCAGAAGAACGCAACGATATCTATGATGAGTTGAAAGCCGAAGGCGAGTGGAAGAACCAGACCAGCTGGTTGAAGAGGCCACTTGACACCATAATTGCCGAGGCCGCGGCGCGCGGCTATGCCGAACGTGAAAGCAGTTTCGCCGGTCCGGTGCTTGAACGCAGCGGAGAGACCTCCTTCGCCGTTGCAATCAGAGCGGGTAGCGTCATTGTCGGGGCGATAAATATCTGGTGGCCATCTTCGGCGGATCCCGATCAGAATTTCATTTCCAGGTTCAAAGTCCCCCTGATGGAGTGTCGTGCCAAGATTGAAACTAATCTTGATGCGCGCGATTGATCTTTCCATTAAGGAGAACATCGTTTTATTGAGTTTACTCCGGCCGATTTGCAGCGCAGCAACTTGCGCGTTTTTGCGCGATCCGGTAATCGCATGTGATGAACACACATCCAGACTCCATTCTTATTGTCGATTTCGGTTCGCAGGTCACACAGCTGATTGCACGGCGGGTGCGCGAGGCCGGAGTGTATTGCGAAATCGCACCGTTTCAATCCGCTGGCGAAGCCTTTGAGCGGATGCAGCCGAAAGGCGTCATCCTGTCCGGCGGCCCGGCCTCCACATCGCAGATCGATTCACCGCGCGCGCCGGACATTGTGTTTGAGAGCGGCGTTCCGGTGCTGGGGATCTGTTATGGCCAGATGGCGATGTGCGTGCAGACCGGCGGCAAGGCGGAAGGCTCCGATCATCGCGAATTCGGCCGTGCCTTCGTTGAGATCAGGAAAGCCTCGCCGTTATTTGACGGCGTCTGGGAAACCGGCACCAGCCATCAGGTCTGGATGAGCCATGGTGACCGGGTGATCGAACTGCCGGAAGGTTTTGAAATTCTGGCGGTTTCCGAAGGTGCGCCATTCGCGGCCTACGCCAATGAAGCGCGTAAATATTACGGTGTGATGTTTCATCCCGAAGTGGTTCATACGCCCGATGGCGGCAAGCTGTTGTCGAATTTCGTGCACAGGATCGTCGGTCTTGAAAACAATTGGAGCATGGCCGGCTATCGTGACCGGGCAATCCAGGAAATCCGCGACCAGGTTGGTGATGGCAAGGTGATTTGCGCCTTGTCGGGCGGGGTCGATTCATCTGTGGCAGCGCTGCTGATTCATGAGGCGATCGGCGATCAGTTGAATTGCATCCTGGTTGACCACGGACTGATGCGCAAAAACGAGGCCGCAGAAGTGGTGTCGCTGTTTCGCGAGCATTACGATCTCAATTTGAAACTGGTCGACGCCGCTGACCGCTTTATCGACGCGCTGGACGGGGAAGCCGATCCGGAGACAAAGCGCAAGACCATCGGACGGCTGTTCATCGAAGTGTTTGAAGAAGAGGCGAAGGCGATTGGCGGGGCGGATTTCCTTGCCCAGGGTACGCTGTATCCCGATGTCATTGAAAGCGTCTCATTTACCGGCGGGCCATCGGTGACCATCAAGTCGCACCATAATGTCGGCGGTCTGCCGGAGCGCATGAATATGCAGCTTGTCGAGCCGCTGCGCGAATTGTTCAAGGATGAGGTGAGGGCGCTTGGCCGCGAGCTCGGCCTGCCGGACAGTTTTGTCGGACGCCACCCGTTTCCGGGCCCAGGCCTTGCCATTCGCTGCCCGGGCGGCGTCACCCGCGAAAAACTCAATATTTTACGCCAGGCCGATGCGATCTATCTGGATGAAATCCGCAAGGCTGGTCTCTATGACACGATCTGGCAGGCCTTCGCCGTGCTGCTGCCGGTGCAGACGGTCGGCGTGATGGGAGACGGGCGCACTTATGAAGCGGTCTGCGCCCTGCGCGCCGTGACATCGGTGGATGGCATGACTGCAGACTTTTACCCCTATGACATGAATTTTCTCGGCCGCGCCGCCACCCGCATCATCAACGAAGTGAAGGGCATCAACCGCGTGGTCTACGACATCACCTCAAAACCTCCGGGCACAATCGAGTGGGAGTGAGAGTGTTCGGATTATAGTATGTTGCCCTTGATCCCATGCTTGGAAGGCTCTGCGTTCCATTTCTTCATGGCATCTTGTAAATCAGCGGGGCGTGGCGCCCCCGCAGAATGCAATGCAGGCCACTTTGAGTAGCCGAGTGAAAAAAAACGGTGCGGGATGGCGAAGCGGGAACGAAGATGGGTGAGGGTCAAAGCCCTTACCAAGGAGGACAAAGCGGCCGTCACGGCCACTTGTGAACGCTTCATCGCCGAGACGCTCAAGCCCCGTTTTCTGCCGGAAATCCGCCCGACCCAATTCAATTTTCCTGTTGATATCCTGGGCAAGTGGCGAGGGAGCAAATACAGCTTCATCACGCGCTACCGCTCGGGCTATTCCGACAATCCCGGAGCAGAGTTCGATTCGGCCTTCACCCGGCTCGATCATGTGGAAGAGAGTCACAGTGAAATCCGATTCGACATGATGTGGCACAGGCATACCGGGCAATGGTGGTGCCTCCATTCCGCCGTCACGCTGGAAGAGGCTTTGCGGCTTATCGAGACCGAGCCGATGCTTCAGCCGATCTCATGAAAGCGAAGGACCAGCCGCGCTTCGATATTGGCACGCTGCGCGAAATGGCTGGCGAGAAAGTGTTTGCGCGCGGCCAAGCCTATCATGACGCCGGACAGGTAAATATTCTCGCCATTGAGCCGGGGCGCGTACTGGCGCAGGTTGCGGGCACGGAGGATTACCGCACTGTGCTTAGGGGGTGCGGCGCGAAAATCGAAGGCGAATGCTCCTGCCCGGCCTTCGAGGACTGGGGATTTTGCAAGCATATGGTCGCCACGGCGTTTGCAGCCAACGCGGCCGGCGATAACGGCGCGGCGGACGGTGCTGGCGCGCTCGGGCGCATCCGGGATCATCTCAAGGCCAGGGGCGTTGATGCGTTGGTCGAGATGATTGTGGAACTGGCCGAGTGGGATCCGGCCTTGTTGCGCAAGCTCGATATGGCTGCCGATGCAGCGTCGGAGGACGAGACTGTCCTGGAGCCCCGTTACCGCAAGGCGATCAACGAAGTCACCCGCACGAGAGGCTTTGTCGATTACGGCGCGGCGCCTCGCTGGGCGAGTGGCGTGCAAATGGCACTCGAAAGCGTTGCCGATCTCATACCCGCTGGCCGCGCGAGCCTGGCCTTCAATCTCGCTGAGCACGCCATTGCCCGGGTTGAGCAGGCCATAGAGGAAATTGACGATTCCGACGGCCATTGCGGTGCGCTGTTACATCAGGCGCGCGATATTCACCTTGACGCGTGCCGCGCGGTGCGGCCCGATCCGGTAAAGCTCGCGCGCGATCTGTTCACCCGCGAAATGGGGGACGATTACGATACGTTCTACAACGCCGCCGCGCTTTACGCCGACGTGCTGGGCGAAACAGGGCTCACCGAATATAGCCGGCTCGCCGCCGAAGCCTGGAAAGAGTTGCCCCCGCTTGCGGGCGGGAACCGCGCGCCGACTGAGTTCTCCGGCGACTACATCCGGCTGAAAAGTATCCTCGATTTCTTCGCCGAGCGCGACGGTGATGTTGAGGTGCGTATTGCCATCCGCGCCAAGGATCTGTCGTCGCCAAGGCAGTATCTGCAACTGGCTGAATTCTGCCTCGCGCAGGATCGGCAGGAAGAGGCGCTGCATCACGCTGAAGAGGGTCTATGGATTTTCGAAGACGAGCGGCCGGACAAACAACTCGTGTTCTTCACCGTTGATCTGTTGGACCAAGCTGGCCGAAGAGCAGAGGCAGAGGCGCATCTGTGGCGGGCCTTCGAGAAGGATCCGAGCCTGGAGTTGTATAAACGACTTCGGAGTGTTGGCGGCGAGGAAACGCGCGAGCGTGCCGTTGCGCACCTTGAGGCGCAGTTGGCCGAGGAAAAACCCGCGCCGTGGCGCGATGCGGCCGATCTTCTCATTCGGGTGCTGATGGAAGAGAAAATGTTCGATGCGGCCTGGGTAATTGCAAACGAAAACAGGGCCTCGTCAGGACTGAAGGAATCTCTTGCCAAGGCGAGTGAGACCAACCATTCGCGTGATGCGCTCAAGGTTTATGCCGACCGGGTCGAAGAACTCCTCCGGGCCGGCGGCAATCACAATTACGAGGAGGCCCACAGATTGATTACCCGCATGGGCGCTTTACGCGGCGTACCCGAACAGGCAGCCTATGTCGCGGGTGTCAAGATCCGCTTCCGGCGCAAGCGCAATTTCATGAAGCTGCTGGAGTGAGGCTGCCTGCTCCAGCCCTTTCACGCCAATTCCCGCACATGGCCCATAGCGCATTGGCGGCTTCGGGGTAGAGCAACTCCGGTGCAATCCGTGTCAACTCGGCGTCCAAGGAGTGTGGCGCTTGGTCCGGCAAGGTGTAGGCCAAGGCTGTTTTAATGCCCGCTCTCACCTTGCCAGGCCTCTGCCTGGTTGGGACCATCAAGGGCGAGCAGGTCGATGGCGCGGGCTGCGATCTGGTCGATGATTTGGGCAATGGTTGCGGGCTTGAGATAAAACGCCGGCACCGGCGGGGCAATGATGGCGCCCATTTCGGTGACAGCGCACATCAGCCGCAAATGTCCCAGATGTAACGGGCTTTCCCGCGCCAGCAGCACCAGCCGGCGTCTTTCTTTCAGATGCACATCCGCCGCTCGCACCAGAAGATTGTCCGACAAGCTGGTCGCGATGGCACCAAGGCTGCGCATTGAGCACGGGGCGATGATCATGCCCGCAGAGCGGAAAGAGCCACTGGCAATATTGGCGCCAATATCATCAATGGCATGGACGTGATCGGCCAGTTTATGCAGCCGGTCTGTGGCATCGGGGCCGATTTCATGGGCCAGTGTCCGCTGTGCTGCGCCGGAGATGACCAGATGCGTTTCGACACCTTCCAGCGCCCGCAAGCGCTCGGCGATGCGCATGGCAATCGCGGCACCCGATGCTCCGGACACGCCGAGGACCACACGCTGGGGCGCACTCATAAAGTGTCCTTCTTCCCGGCCGGTGCCGGTGCTGGTGCACCCAGGTTCAGATCGCCCCAGATGGCATCCACGCGTGCGACGATCTGCGGCGACATTTTCAATACCTCACCCCATTCACGGTCGGTTTCCGCGCCGATCTTGCGCGTGGCGTCTATACCCATCTTGCCGCCGAGGCCGGGGCGCGGAGATGCGAAATCAAGATAGTCGATGGGGGTGTCGGCAATGACCGTCAGGTCGCGCGAGGCATCAAAACGGGTGGCAATTGACCACATCACATCGGACCAATCGCGGACATTGATGTCTGCGTCGACGACAATAATCAGTTTGGTATAGAGGAATTGCGGCAGAACCGACCACATGCCCATCATGATGCGTTTGGCCTGACCGGGATAGCGTTTGTCGATGGCGACCACGAGGGCACGGTAGGAGCAGGCTTCCGGCGGCAGCCAGTAATCCTTTATTTCGGGAAACTGGCGTTTGATGATTGGCGCGAACAGGCGGGTCATGGTCTCGCCGAGGCGGGACGGCTCATCGGGCGGTCGTCCGGTGAAGGTGGATAAATAGAGCGGATTTTTGCGCATGGTCAGGGCGCTCAGGGTCAGCACCGGGAAGGGTTCGACAGCATTGTAATAGCCGGTATGGTCGCCATAGGGGCCCTCCGGCGCGCGCTCATCAGGGGCGATAAAGCCTTCCAGCACGATTTCAGCTTCGGCTGGAACGGCCATCGGTAGGGAAAGCGCCGGGGTCACCCTGGTTTTGCTGCGGCGCAAAATGCCGGCAAATCCCAGTTCATTCATGTCCTCGGGCACGGGCATGACAGCGGCCAGAATGGTGGCCGGATCAGCGCCGATGGCAACAGCGACCGGCATCGGTTCGTTGCGCGTCGCCCAGAGGCGATGATGGCGCGCACCGCCGCGGTTGCCGAGCCAGCGCACAATCAGCCTGTTGGGTCCCAGAACCTGCATACGGTAAACACCGACATTGACATCATCCGGATCGTCAGGAGCACGGGTGATCACCAGCGGCCAGGTGATGAGCGGTGCAGGTTCGCCCGGCCAGCACCACTGGATGGGCAGTTTTGCGAGATCAACCTGGTCGCCGGTGAATATCTGCGCCTGAACTGGCGCGCGCCGGGTCCGGCGTGTTCCCATGGACAGGGCAGCCTTCAGAGAGGGGATCGTTTCAAAGGCCTGCTGCATGTTGGCAGGCGGCGTCGGTTGCCGCAAAAACGCCAGCATTTCTCCAAGTTCATCCAGTTGTTCAACCGCAACACCAAGCCCGAGGGCAATGCGTTCCGCAGTGCCGAACACATTGGTCAGGACCGGCATTTTGCAGGGGCGTCCTTCGGCATCGACCGGGTTCTCGAACAACAGCGCCGGTCCGTTTGCAAGCAGGACCCGGCGATGGATTTCGGTCATTTCATGGACAATCGAGACCGGGCAGCTTACGCGCTGCAGCCATTGGCGTTGCTCAAGCGCCACAATAAATGATCGCAGATCGGGATATTTGCTCATACCGGTGACGTCGAGACTGATGGATTGCTGATGGATGGCCGATTCTCGCTGGATTAAGCGCTGCAACGATCCTGGCTGTCATTGCGCTAGATCAAAGTGTGGCATCACCGGAGGCGCTATTGTTTAGCTGCACACCGAATAATGACTGGGAAGAAATGACGGTGAAGAAATGACTGGCATGCTGCTGCCGAAATTCGCAACTGTGGGTCTGACGCCGATTCCGATCCGGGTCGTCCAGCTGGTAACACAGAAAGTCTTTGATGCTGTGTTGGCGCGGCATCCGACGCTTTTTGACCGCTTGGGACCCTATGCGGAAAAGCGCTACGGTTTTGATCCCGTCGATTTGCCGTTTGTCTTTGAAGTCCTGCCTGATGGTCCAACGATCCGGGTGCTGCGCAAAGGTGTGGTGAGCACGCCGGACGCGATGGTCACAGGACCGTTCATCATGTTGCTGGCGTTGCTGGAAGGTCGGCTTGACGGCGATGCAGTGTTCTTTTCGCGCGAACTGGAAGTCTCGGGAGATACCGAAGCGATTCTGGCGCTGCGCAATGCGCTTGACGATTGCGTTCTCGACCTGCCGACCGACATTGCTGCGATTGCCGGGCCATTTCGATTGCCAGTTCAGCGTTTCTTCGAGTTTATGCGTGAATGGTTACTTGCTGAGAAGGACAGGGTATGGAACTGATTTGTCCGGCCGGAACGCCAACAGCGTTCAGGGACGCTATCGCGGCCGGTGCCGATGCGGTGTACTGCGGTTTTCGCAATGAGACCAATGCCCGCAATTTCCCCGGGTTGAATTTTTCCCGCCAGGAATTGGCCGAAGCCATTGTGTTTGCCAGATCAAAAAATGTGAAAACGCTGGTGGCTATCAATACCTTTATGCATGCCGGCAATGAGGAGCTTTGGTATCGCGCCGTTGACGATGCGGTGGAATTGGGCGCAGCGGCCCTTATTCTGGCCGATCTGGGGCTTCTCGCCTATGCGGCTGAAAAGCATCCCGAGCAACGGTTGCATCTGTCGGTGCAGGCCTCGGCTTCCAATGCGGATACCATTAATTTCATGGTTGATACGTTTGGCATCAAGCGTGCCGTGCTTCCACGCGTATTGACCATTGCCGAAGTCGCCGAAATTACCCGCAAGGTGCGGTGCGAGACCGAAGTATTCGTTTTTGGCGGGCTCTGCGTGATGGCCGAAGGGCGCTGCTCACTGTCGTCTTATGCGACCGGTAAATCGCCCAATATGCAGGGTGTGTGTTCGCCCGCCAGCCACGTCCGCTACCGGCGCGAGGGCGGGGCGCTGGTTTCCGAACTGGGGGCCTTTACCATCAACCGCTTTGCCGAGGGTGAGAGTGCCGGCTATCCGACCTTGTGCAAGGGGCGGTTTCAGGCCGGGGAGCAGAGCGGCTATATTTTTGAAGATCCGGTCAGTCTTGATGCGCTGGTACATCTTGATGCGCTGGAGGCCGCAGGCGTCAGCGCCCTCAAGATCGAGGGACGCCAGCGCGGCCGGGCCTATATCGCCGAGGTGGTCAGAACCATCCAGGCGACGCTTGGTGCCAAACCGGAACACCGGGCTGGCCATATTGGCAGCTTGAGCGCCCTGAGCGAGGGCCAACGCACCACCTCCGGTGCCTATGAAAAACGCTGGCGTTAGGTGCGGGCATGCAACAGGATTCAGTATCACAGTTGACATTGGGGCCGCTGCTTTATCTTTGGCAGGCAGAGGCGTGGCGCGATTTCTATTTCCGCATCGCCGACGAAGCCCCGGTGGATAATGTCGTTCTGGGCGAGGTGGTATGCTCAAAACGCTCGCATTTCATGGCGCCTCACATGGACGCGGTCACAGACCGGCTGCAGCGGGGAGGCAAGCGGGTGCGGCATGCCTCTCTGGCCCTTGTGACACTATCGCGCGAAGAGCGGGCAACCCGTGAATTGCGACATCTCGATACAACCGTCGAGATCAGCGATCTGTCGGCGCTGCCGGCACTGGTCGGGCGCGAAACCACGGTGGGACCACTGGTCAATGTCTATAATGCTGCGACGGTACGTTTTCTCGCCAGCCAGGGTGTGAGTTCGATCTGTCTGCCTCCCGAATTGCCGTTCGATGCAATATGCGAAATTGTGCGCAGTGTACCGGATATGGAATTCGAGGTTTTCGCCTTCGGGCGGGTGCCGCTGGCGATTTCTGCCCGCTGTGCCCATGCGCGGGTCAAGGGCAATATCAAGGATAATTGCCAGTTCGTTTGTGCCGAGGATCCTGATGGCCTGCCGGTTACCACGCTCGATGGCCAGCCATTTCTGGCCCTCAATGGCGTTCAGACCATGTCGCACACCTGCCAGACGCTGATTGCAGAAATCCCCGAGCTGCTGGCGCATGGCCTGACCGGGTTTCGGCTGTCGCCGCAGCATTGCGATATGGTGGCAGTCGCCACTCTCTACCGGCAGCTACTGTCGGGCACATTGGAAGCTGACCAGGCAGAAGCGGCGTTGCGGCAGGTTTACCCGGATGTGCCATTCTCCAACGGGTTTTTACATGCAAATGTCGGGGCTGACCTTATCCGCGCACCTGTCGGACAGTGAGCATCATGGCATCACAAACGCCAACCGATTTTTCTGATTTTGAAGGCGAGGATATTGATCGCCTGACACAGCGTATTGAGCACATTCTTGACAGTGCGGCAGTGAATTGCGTTTGCCAGGAGAGGCTGCATGATGCCTTGCGCAGGTTTGCCGATCTTGAAATCAACCGGGTTCAGCGCCGGGCCTTGACGACAGCCCGTGACCAGCGGCTGAGGATCGCGTCCATCCTCAGCCTGATGGCAGAACTTGAGGATCTCAATGTCAATGAAGTTGATACCAGCGTCTTCATGGAGTTGGCTTATCTGTTCGATGATGTAGCCAGTTCAGCACATCTGGGAGCCACTGCCATGCGCAGACTGGCTCTCGGTTCCAGCCAGGCCTGATGCCTCTGCATCTCGTAAAGCCCCATCATCCACAACCGAATGATGCCAAAACAGTCTGTGGAAGCCCGCGTGTGAGGTGATGTGGCAATGCTGCGCCGTGACATAAAGCGGATGTTTGAGCCGGCATTTTCCTGGATACTTCACGGCGCGGCGCCAGTGAATTCAGTAATGCCATCGATATTGCGGAGCGGTTCAGTTGTTCGTCACCGGTTTTGACCGCATCCGCGAAACGGTTTCCCGTTCGGCCCGCTTGCTGCGCATTGGCGGCAGGCCCCGGTCCATCAGATCCATGTCCTCAAGCACCATATCGCCCATTCGTTTGAAAGCGATGTCCAGCGCACCGGCACGATGGGCCGAACGCAGAAAGCCGGGCAGTTTGCGGACTGGATGATCGGCGGCTAACGGCTCGTCGGGAAAGACATCGCTGGCGGCAACGATATGGCCGGAGCGGACCGCCTGCATCAGCGCATCAAAATCCACTACGCCGGCACGACTGAGCAGGACGAAGGCCGCGTTCCTGCGCATCCGGGCGAAAGCTTTGCGATCCAGGAATCCGGTATTGTCACTGGTAACCGCCGCTACCACGAAGACGGTATCGCTCTGGGAAAGCACCGTTTCAAGCGATGCGGGTTCGACATTGTGTTCACGTAGAATCGACGGCGGCAGCCAGGGATCGAACACGCGGATCGTGGCATCGAAGCCGCTCAGGAGGCGGTTCAGAGCCTTGCCGAGATCGCCGAATCCGACAATGCCGATTTCCGAACCCGTCAATAGCCGGGCAGTGCTGTTGCCGTCTCCGCCCCAGAGTTCGCGCCCTTCACGAAAATCGACATCCGCATCGACGATGCCGCGTGCCAGATTAAGCGCCATGGCCAGGCCCAACTCCGCCACCGGGCCAGCAAAGACCGCTCCGGTGGTCACCACATGGATGCCGCGTTCGAACAGCGTCTCATAAGGCATGTTGTTGATCAGGTTGGATTCGACGTTGAATATGCAGCGCAGCGATTTCATTGCAGCCAGGGTTTCGGGCGTGATCGGCGGCTGACCGATAATGTAGCGCACCGCAGCAAGGGTCTCATCAGATTGCTCGGCGAGCGCGCTTGGCTCGCACTCCAGCACATCATAACGGGCATGAAGCTCGCGGCGCGCCGCGTCGGTAAAAATCAGATCCAGACTGCGCGGATCGGGTGCGCTGAGCACCAGAGGCTTACCAATTGTAGACATTGAATTTTCTCCCTACCGCAATTTCCGAAAATGCGATTTCAGCTAAACTAACTGCGATAAATCGATTTACAACAGAAAAAAATCGATTTATCGTATTTTTGTCGACCCCATAATCAGACCAAAATCCGGGCGACGGGAGGATTTTCAATGACCAGTCGCGTCGCGCTTGCGCGCCGTCCATCTATTCATGATGTTGCGAGCCGTGCCGGCGTGTCGGCTGCGACGGTCTCCAAGGTGATGCATGGTGTTCGAACGGTAAAGCCGGAAAATGTGCGCCGGGTACAAACTGCGGTCGCGGCGCTGGGCTATCGCGCTGATCCGCTGGCGTCCGATTTGCGACGCGCCAAGCGCCGGATCATCGGCGTTATTGTTCCCGAACTGGAAAGTGAGTTTTTCGGCACCATGGTGACTGAACTTGAGCGGCTCGCGGAAGATCGCGGGTATTCGCTTGTCACCGCAACGTGCCGCGAATCCGTCGACCGCGAAGAAGACATTATCCGTCGCATGCATGACTGGCGGGTGGCTGGCGTGGTGCTGGCACCGGTGCGCGATGAACACGGACCCGCCGCAAGCTACATGAAGCAGCATTCCATGAGCGGCGTGATCATCGACCGCGTGCTCTCCGACGATATATTCGACACCGTATCTGCAGACAGTTCGACGGCCAGCATAGAAGTTGCGCGCCAATTGGTCGGCAAGGGGCATCGCCACATGCTGGTCATCGGTCTGGGCTCCCATGCCGCAACCTCCAAAGCGCGGATCGATGGTTTTCGGGCCGAGGCTCTGGACTTGGCACCTGATTGCAGGATCGACGTCCTGGTCGCAGAGAGCCAGATCGGGGCACTGCGCGAAGCGGTGCGGGCGTATTTTGACCGTGGCGAACATCCGACTGCGGTCTATTCGCTGTTTGCCAAGGGAACGCTGGTGGCACTGTCAGAATTCCGGCGACGCGGATGGCGCTGTCCCGAAGACGTGTCCCTGATCGGCTTTGATGATGCAGAATGGATGCAGGTGACCTGGCCATCGATTGCCGCTGTGGTGCAGCCGGTCGAGGCCATCGCCGGCAATGCCATGGACATGCTGTTTGAACGTATCGAAGGCCGCGAGGGGCAACCGACAGCCCGCCTGCAGCGATGCGATATCTTGTTGCGGGAATCCGTGGGCGTGTCGCGCCACGGACAACCGACAGGGGGAGAAGAGCAGGCAACACCCCCCGTTGCCGATTAATTTTGCCGCACTTGATCAACAGGAGCGGACCATTAGGAGGAGAATATCATGAAACTGAAGTCAATTGCACTTGTACTGACTGCCGCGGCGAGTCTCGCCGCCATGCCGATGGCCCATGCCCAGGAAGGCGAATATGGCATTTTGATGAAAACGCTTTCCAATCCATTCTGGGGCGCCATGGGAACCGGCGTCGAGGACGGTGCCACTGAAGCCGGCGTGAAGTTTTTCTCGCAGGCCGTGGAGAGCGACCAGGCCGCCGAACCTCAGCTCAATGTCTGCAACACCATGCTTGAGCGCAACCCTGTTGCCATGATCACAGCCGCAATCAATTCCACCAACCTGCTGCCTTGCCTGAAGAAAGCACAGGATTCCGGCATCCCGGTGGCCGATTTGGATGGTAATCTCGACCCGGAAATTCTGAAAAAGGAAGGCATCAATATCGCTTTCCAGATCGGATCGGATAATGTGGCCGCCGGTGGACAGGGAGCTGAATATCTGGTCTCAAAGCTTGGTGCTGACGCTACCGGATCAGTTCTGATTATCGAAGGTCTGTCGGGCAATATCACCGGCGAGAAGCGAGCCCGTGGTTTCCGTGAGACGCTGGAAAAGATGGCTCCGGGTCTTGAAATCGTGGCGTCGCTTCCAGGCGACTGGGACCGCGGCAAGGCTGCCAACATCACCAACGATATCCTGACCCGCAATCCTGACCTGGTGGGCATATTTGCCGCCAATGACGGTATGGCGCTGGGCGCTGTGGAATCGGTCTATGCCGCCGGCAAGGGTGATCAGGTAACGATCATCGGGGTGGACGGCAATTCCGACGCCGTCAAGTCGATCAAGGACGGTCGCCTCAATGCGTCGGTCGCCCAATTGCCTTATCTGGTCGGCAAGCAGGCCGTCGAGAACATGAAGAAGGTGATCGCAGGCGAGAGTGTCGAGACCGCCATATTCGTGCCGACACTGGTCCTCACCAAGGATGTCATCGACGCCGGCACCGAGCCGATGCTTGAATACGTCAAGTAACGGACCGGACGTTGCGCAGACACTCCTGTCAATCTTCATGCCGCCGCAGGGGCGGCGGCATGAGCCCCTTCCAGAACATTACAGGGATACTGGCATGACCACGACCGCATTGTCCGGCCTTTGGACGCGCGCACAGCGCGCCTCCGTCGACCGGCTTCACATCCGCCTGGAATCATTCGTCGTGCTGGTGGTGCTGGGCTTCATCATGGCCATCCTGTCGCCCTATTTTCTATCGGTCAGCAACTTTCTCAATATCTTGCTGGCGACGTCGACCATCGGCGTGCTGGCAATCGCTGCAACATTTGTCATCAGTTCCGGCGGGCTTGACCTGTCGCTCGGCTCTGTAATGGGCCTGTCCGGCGTGGTTGGTGCCTATGTCGCTGTCATTCTCGGCGCTCCATCGCTGCTCGGGGTTGCCGCCTGCATCGCTGCCGGAGCGCTGGCGGGATATGTCAACGGTCAGATTGTCACCCGCGCTTTCGTGCCGGCCTTTATCGTCACCCTGGGCATGCTCGGCATCGCCCGCGGCTTGGCGCTGGTGATTTCCGGAGGACGGGTTATCTACGGCCTGCCGGATGCCTTGCTCTATCTGGGTCAGGGCAGGCCCTATGGAATACCGGTTCCGGTGATCATTTTCATCATCACCGCAGTCTGCGCGCATTGTGTGCTGGCCTATACACGCTTCGGCCGGCACACTCTGGCGCTCGGAGATTCAGAGGGTGCGGCGCGCGCCGCCGGCATCCGCGTCGAGCGACAGCGCCGTATTCTCTACACTTTGTCGGGCGCACTGGCGGGGCTCGCCGGCATGATCTTCATGGCTCGCATCAATTCCGGTGACCCTACAGCCGGTCTCAATTACGAGCTCACGGCGATCACTGCGGCGATTATCGGCGGCACCAATCTGTTCGGCGGTCGCGGTTCGATCCTTGGCACAATGATCGGCGCACTGATCATGGGCGTATTGCAGAACGGGCTCAATCTGCTGGCGGTGCAATCCTACTACCAGCAGATGGCCATTGGCGGCGTCCTCATTCTGGCGGTGTTCATCGACCAATATCAGTTGCGCAAGGAGACCCGGACATGACCCTGCTGAAACTGACCGGAATTACCAAGAGCTTTGGCGCGGTTGACGTGCTGCACGGCGTTGATCTTACTGTCGCGGCCGGGGAGGTCGTTGGGCTGGTGGGAGACAATGGTGCTGGCAAATCAACGCTGATGAAGACCATCACCGGCATCTATCAGGCCGATTCGGGAACAATCGAACTTGATGGCGCAAGCATATTGCATCTCGATCCCGGCCAACGCCGCCGTATCGGAATTGAAATGATCTATCAGGATCTGTCTTTGGCCAAACAGCAGGACGTCGCCAGCAATATCTTTCTTGGCCGCGAGCCGGTCAAAAAATGGCTCGGCTTGCTTCCCGGGATCGTCGACCGGGCGCGGATGAACCGCGAGGCGGGGGAAATGATTGCCAGGCTCGGCGCGCATCTTCCCTCTATCAATCGCCCGGTCGGAACCTTTTCAGGCGGGCAGCAGCAGACGGTGGCCATTGCGCGGGCGCTGACTTTCAATCCGAAACTGGTGATCATGGACGAGCCGACTGCCGCATTGGCAGTACGCGAGGTTCAGAGCGTTCTCGACCTGATCCGCCGCCTGAAATCGGAAGGCATCGCGGTGATCCTGATTTCGCATCGCCTCAACGATGTGTTGTCGGTGACAGACAGGATTGTCGTGTTGCGGCACGGCACCGCCGCAGCTGAACTGACCACAGCCGACACTGACATGAACGAGGTGGTGGCGCATATAGTGGGAGCGCGCGATGCCGCTGCCGCAGAACATGAAATGAGTGGATGAACCAATGAATACGCTTGGACTGCATACTTTTGCAATTGCCCCGGTCTGGGACATCGCCCTGATCGAGGCGGAGATGGAGCGGATTCGCAGCCATGGAGTCGGTCTGTTCGAAATCCCGCTGCTGCGCCCGGAAGAGATTGATGTCGCAGGGACGTTGGCCTTCAGCCAGCGCCACGGCGTCGAAGTTATATGCTCGCTTGGTCTGCCCGGCTGGGCAGATGTGGTGGATCGGCCTGACGATGTGCTGGCCTTTCTGACACCGGCGTTCGAGGTCACGCGCTCTGTCGGCAGTGCATCCCTGTCAGGCGTCACCTACGGAACCATCGGACGCACCAGCGGATCTGCGCCCAGCGAACGGGAACTTGATGGGATGTGCCGGTTTCTCGAACGTGCTGCAAAGCAAGCCGCCGCCCACGGTCTGAAGCTCGGCATCGAGCCGTGCAACCGGTATGAAACCCATCTGATGAATCGCGGCAGCGACGCTGTGGCCATCATCGAGCGCGTTGGAGCCGACAATATTTTCATCCATCTCGATACCTATCACATGAATCTGGAAGAGGAGAGCTTCGATGCAGGCTTCAGAGCTGCGGCGCCTTATCTGGGTTACGTCCATGTCTCCGAGGCCAATCGGGGCGTCCCCGGCCGGGGTCAGATCAACTGGGACGCGGCTTTCGCGGCTATCGCCAGGATCGGGTATAACGGCCCGCTGACCCTTGAAAGCATGAATCATGTCGACAAGGATATTGCAGGCGGTCTGGCGATCTGGCGACCCGTGGCCGACAATCCCGATGATGTAATTGACGCAGGGCTGCCGTTTCTGCGCCAGGCGGCGGAAAGAGCCGGCTTGCAGCTGGGGTGACGCCCGGTATTCAATCCGATCATTGCGCAGCGTTATCTGCGGTGCCGGATGAACTGATCCGGAGCATCAATTGGTTCAATGAACCGTGCAACGCTCTATGCAGGTGGCTGGGCTCTTGTCAGGACATTCTGCTCGATGAAGCGGGCGGCGTGCTCGCCTTTCAGGCTGCGTGCCCAGAGCTGGCTGGTCATGGTCTTGTAAAGTTGTGTGGCATCGGGCGCGGCGCTGATAGTGGCAACGCCAAGCCGGACATTGGCGAAGGCGCCCAGCCGAAACGGGCTGACGGCAACCGACATGCGGTTGGCCTGCCGGAAGATCTGCAGGCTCGCGCCCGGCATGGAATCCACAACCACGCCCAGTTGAACGCCAATCGGATGGTCCCGCAAAATCCGAACCATGTTTTCAATTTCAATGCGGGCGATCTCGCGGCGCCGCCCCAGATCGACATCCGGCGGATTGTGCGCTCCCACGAAGCCGACCCGCAGAAACTGGTTCAGTTCTGCGGCCGAGATCAGGCTGATGATACTGGGTGCGCGTTTGCGGTAGTTGGTTTTTCGGGCGGTAAGAATATCGATAAGCGTGTCGACATCGCGCAGTGCCTGGTCGCGCCGCTCGACATTGTCCGGGATGCTCTCCTTCAGGACCTGAGGCAGATATTCATCGTAAAGATCGGTGGTCAGCAGATAGGAGACCGGCCCGAACAGCACACTTATCTGATCGACGTTTTCCTCAAGCTGGCGCATTCTTTCAAAAAAACTGACAGCAGAGGCGATATATTCCACACCGGCTCCGAGCAGGGTCGGCAAAGACACATCCAGCAGGTCTGCGATTTTCACCAGTGTATCGATTTTGGCCGGCTGACCGGATTCGTAGCGGTAAATGGCGGCACGCGAGACACCGGCCTTGTTTGCCAGTTGCTCCGGGGTGAGGCCGGCCCCTAAACGGAAAGCCTTCATCCGCTCGCCAATTTCTTCTATCGATATGCTTTGATCCACAGATGCGCCTTTGTAAAACAGCTGCCTTTGACATGGCGGCCATTTCAGATTTTGCACATCTCTCGCAAAAAAGGAAATTAAATTGGAAAATTTCTCATTTTTGAGATAATTCTTGACAAAGCGACAATTGAAAAATAGCTTTGATAGTCTAATAACCACGTAATTTAAGCACCACCACTCGGGGAGAACCGATGAAAACCCTTTCGAAAGTTACCAGACTATCTCTTACAGCTCTGGCGCTTGGCAGCATCATGACGCTGACATCGCCAATGGCGTTTGCTGCTGAATTTGTCGCCAAGATCGGCCATTTGGAATCGGATCAGCAATCCCGGCACATCCTTCTTGAGAAAGTCGCCGATCTTGTCAAAGAGCGCAGCGGCGGCGACGTCGAGTTCCAGATTTTCCCACAGGGGCAATTGGGCAATCAGCGTGAAATGACCGAAGGTGTCCAGCTTGGCACGATACAGGGAACCGTGGCGCCCGCAGCCTTTCTGGGTGGTTTTAACCCGGCTGTTTCCATCCTGGACATTCCGTTTCTTCTTCCCGCTGATGCTGATAAGGCCCAGGAACTGCGCGAAGGTCCGTTCGGACGGGCGCTTCTGGAAACGTTCAAGTCCAAGGGCGTGGTCGGCGTGGCATTGTGGCCGAACGGTCTGAAGAATTTTACCTCCAACAAGCCGCTCGATAATCTCAGCGACCTTGGCGGCCAGAAATTCCGCGTGATGGATTCCAAAATCCTGATCGAGCAGTTTGATGCGCTCGGCGCATCGGCAATCGCGCTGCCGTTCAGTGAATTGTACACCTCGCTGCAGACCGGTGTTGTCGATGGCCAGGAAAACCCGCTCGACACAATCCAGCGCATGAAGTTCTACGAAGTTCAGAAATACCTTGTTGTATCTGAACATGGGGCGATGGAAGACGTGGTTCTGTTCAATCCGGCCTGGTGGGACAGCCTGCCGGAGAATTACCGCGACATCATCACCACTGCCTTCGAGGAAGTCGTGCCGGAACTGCGCGCTCACAAGGCAGCAGCGATCGAACAGGCGCTTGAGACCATCAAGCAAAGCGACATCAATGTCCGTGTCGCCTCGGATGCAGAAAAGGCCGAATTGCGCGCCAAAATGTATGACAAGTCTCGTGCGGCTTACATCGAACGGGCCGGTGAAGACGGCGAGGCGCTGATCGCTGCATACGAAAAAGCCTTCTCCGAGCTCAACTGAGTTCGACGAAAGCTTGAAACGGGTAGCGCAACAGCCTGTCGCTACCCGTTTTTCAATTTAAGGCTGCCCGACGACATTTCCAACAATGAGCGTGTCACGATGGTCTATCTCAGACGTGTGGAGCGGGTGTTTCTGGTTTCCGTCTTCCTTGCAATGGTGCTGCTGTTTGCGCTCAATGTGGTGTCCCGCGAAATTGGTGGAACATTTGCCAGCCAGCTTGCCTGGATCGAAGAAGCGGTCCGGCTGATGAACATCTTCCTGGTGTTCGGTGCCATTGGCCTTGCTCTGGAAAGAGGACGGCATGTCGGGATTGATACGCTGCGCGAAATGCTTCCGGAGATTTATCGCAACGCGCTGCGCAAACTGATCGATGCTGTCGGCTGCGTGTTCGCGGCCTATATGGCCTATCTCAGCTGGCAATTGGTGAGCTTCGTTCTCAGCACCGGGCAACGCAGCCCGACGCTGGATGTGCCGATGGGCTGGGTCTATGCCGCGCCCGTCGTCGGCTTTGCGCTTTTGTCACTGCGCTATGCGCTGAGTTTCTTCGGTTCGGTCGACCGGTTTGTCACCTATGACGAGGTTGATGCGGAAAGCCCTGACGGAGAAACAATCTGATGCTGTTTCTCGTCATCCTGCTGGCTGTTGTTCTGCTGATTGCCGGATTTGAAATGCTTCTCGTGCTGGGCATTCCGGCGCTGGCAACGAAGATGATCTTCTATGGATCGATACCGGATCTGGCCTTCATTCAAAAGGCTGTTGGCGGTATCAATCATACGACCTTGCTGGCGATACCATTTTTCATCTTTGCCGCCCAGCTGATGGGCTCCGGCCAGATTGCCAGCCGTTTGACCGGTCTGGTGAAAGTTCTGGTGGGGCACGCCCGCGGCGGCATGGGATATACCGTAATCGGCGGCTCGATGGCATTCGGCTCGGTCTCCGGCTCTGCGCCTGCAACGGTCGCCGCAATGGGCCGCATGGTCTATCCGGAAATGCGGGCGGTGGGGTTTTCCGACCGCTTCAGCCTGGGTCTGCTGGTGGCAAGTGCGGAAACCGCCTTGCTGATCCCGCCCTCCATCACCTTCATCATTTATGGCTGGATGACCGGGTCTTCGATTGCGCGTCTGTTCGCTGGCGGCTTGGCCGTCGGGCTGGTGCTTGGCCTGGCCTTTGCAATTCTGGTCAAACTGGAAGCAAAACGCAGCGGCGTAAGGTCTTTTGAAAAAACCTCTTTTCGTGAAAAGCTGCAGGCCGTCCGAGCCGCTGGCTGGGCTCTGGGCATGCCGGCGATCATTCTCGGTGGTATTTATGGCGGCGTGTTCACGCCGACAGAAGCGGCAGCCGTAAGCGTTGTCTATGCCATTCTTGTCGAAGCCTTTGTCTACAAAAATCTCAGCTTTGCGAAACTGGTCGAGCTGACCGAGAAAAGCGCCATTTCAACAGCCACCATATTCATTCTGCTGGCGATGGGCGGCGTGCTGTCGTTCTTTGTCACGCTGGCTCAGGTGCCGAACCAGATCACTGATTTTCTGGCCATGGTCAATGCCGGACCCATCACCTTCCTGCTGGTCGTCAATATCTGTTTCCTGATCGCCGGCATGTTCATAGATCCCAATTCCGCATTGCTGATACTGGTGCCACCTTTGTTTCCTGTGGCCATGGCGCTCGGCATTGATCCGATTCACTTCGGAATGATCGTTACACTGAATATCGGGATGGGCATGATCACGCCGCCGTTCGGACTGGACATTTTTGTCGCCTCTTCGACTTTGAACAGACCGGTGATGAGTATCATCAAGGGGGTCTGGCCGTTCGTTGTGGCAAATATTGCCGTGCTTCTGATCATCACATATGTGCCGTCGATCTCGCTCTTCATTCCAAATCTCATATTCGGCCAGTAGGGAGACTTCGTTTGTCAGACTTGGCAGCCATCAAACAGGCAGAATTGCCGCCCACAGGCAGGCATCAGATCTTTGACGTTGCCTGCAGTGTCAAGAGCAACCACCCGGTCAATGGCGAATACCGCCTTTTGATCCTGGATGCGCCGCAGCATATTCTGAATTGCGAACCCGGCCAGTTCTTCCATCTGCTTTGCCCTGTGGCAGGCAGTCATCAGCCCTATCTGCGGCGGCCGATGAGCATCTATGGCTATTATCCTGAGCAGGGCGAGTTGCACTTTTTGTACAAGGTTACCGGCGAGGGTACTTCTGCCTTGGCGACGCTTGAGCCAGGGCATTCGCTGGATGTGCTGGGGCCGCTGGGCATTGGCTTTGACATCAAGCCGCATTGGAAGAACCTGCTGTTGGTGGCTCGCGGTGTCGGCCTGGCAACCCTGGCGCCTGTGGCTTTGGAAGCAAGGCGGCTGGAGCGCAATCTGACAGCGATCTGCAGCGCGCGTTCCGCTGACGTGCTGATGTCAATCGACTATTTTCGCGGATTGGGCGCCAATATCATCACGGTGACGGACGCCGATGGCAGTTCCTCGGTCGACAATCTGCGCTATCTGATCGAAGAGCAGATTGCCACAAGCGGTATCGACGCGATGTATACCTGCGGGTCAAACCGGCTTTTGAAACTGCTTCAGAGCATCGGCAAAGAGCACAATATTCCCGGCCAGATTGCGCTTGAACAGCAAATGGCCTGCGGCATCGGCATGTGCCAGTGCTGCGTGCGCCCGTTTCTGCGCGATGGTAAAATCGTCCAGGAACGCGTCTGCAGAGAGGGCCCTGTGTTCGATCTTCAGGAGGCTATCGGATGGTAGACCTGACGACAAAGATCGGTTCGCTGACGCTCAAAAACCCGATCATGCCGGCTTCAGGAACCTTTTCGGAGGAACTGGCGCAGCTGTTCGATCTCGATTTGCTGGGCGCTCATGTCACTAAAACCATCACACGGGAAAAACGCAGCGGCAACCCGACACCCAGAGTGTGTGAAGTGCGCGGCTCGATGCTGAATTCCATCGGCATTCCGAGCAAGGGGCTTGATGCATTCAAGGCCAATGTCATCCCGTTTTATGCCGATTATGATGCGCCGCTTATCATCAGCATTTCCGCCGGCAGCGCAGATGAATTTGCCAGTCTTTGCCGCGATGTCAGTGTGCCAGGCGTCGCCGCAATCGAGGTCAATATATCCTGTCCCAATATCGAGGAAGACGGCAAGGCGTTTGCCATGCGGCCCTCCACCACCGAGATGGTGATAAAGAAGCTGCGCGATGCGACCGATCTGCCCTTATGGGCCAAGCTGACGCCGAACACCGGGGAAACCACTGAAGTTGCCAAAGCTGCCGAGGCGGCGGGGGCTGACGCTTTGGTGGTGTCAAACACGCTGTTGGCGATGGCTATCGATATTGAAACCCGCAAGCCCAAGCTTGGTAATCTGATGGGTGGCCTGTCCGGCCCGGCGTTTAAACCGATTGCTCTGCGGATGGCGTATCAATGCGCCAAATCCGTTGATATTCCGGTGATTGGCTGTGGCGGTATCTCGACGACGGAAGATATCATTGAATATCTGATCGCCGGTGCCTCGGCCGTTCAGATCGGCACTGCCACCTTCATTGAACCTGGCATCATGGTGCGGATGATCGGGGAATTATCCGCCTATCTGGAAAGCCAGAACCTTTCCGGCCTGCAGGATCTTATCGGGTCCGTCCACGACGAACAGGCAGCCGAAAGTCTGGTGTTCATGGAGGCCGCTCCGTGAACACAAGCCGTTCAGCGACGACAGCCACAACAGCTTTTTCAAATTCACACCGCGACCGCTCCGACGCGGATCTGGCCGCTCTGCTGTTTGCCGAAATTGCTGCCTTTTCAGCCGATAGCGCCGGTGTCAGCCGACCGGCATTTTCAGACATGGAAACCAGAACGCTGAAATATCTCGAAGCTTTCGCGCTCGAACAGGGCTTGAAGGTTGCATATGATGCGGGACAGAACGCTGTATTCTCGCTGCCGCAAGATGCCGGGGCAAAAGATTATGTGCTGGTCGGCTCCCATGTTGACAGTGTCCCCAATGGCGGCAATTTTGACGGGCTGGCAGGCGTCATTGCTGGGCTGATCTGCCTGGTGCGGGCGAAAAGAAACGCAGTGCGGTTTTCACGACCGGTTAAAGTCATCGCCATGCGCGGTGAGGAGAGCGCCTGGTTCGGACCCTGCTATATTGCCTCCAAGGCGCTGCTTGGAATACTGGGCACGGACGAGCTGCAATCCAAGCACAAGGATGATGGCAAAGATCTTGACGCACACATGGATGCCCTTGGCATCGACATGAAACGCGTGCGGGAAAAAACGCCATTACTCGATCCAGCTTCAATTCACGCCTATATCGAACTTCACATCGAGCAGGGTCCGCTTCTGGTGGAAAAGGATCTGCCCGCAGCTGTCGTCTCCGGGATTCGCGGAAATATCCGTTACCGGAAAATCAGATGCATCGGCGAGGCCGGTCATTCCGGCGCTGTTCCGCGGGCTTACCGCAAAGATCCGGTGCTGGCGATGGCCGATTTGCTGACACGGCTCGATGAAAGCTGGCTGACCATCTTGCAGAAGGGCGAAGACCTTGTTCTGACCTGCGGCATGGTTGCCACTGATCCGGCTAAACATGCGCTGACCCGGATTCCGGATCTGGTGGATTTCAGCATCGACATCAGAAGCCAGAGTGCTGAGGCGCTTGATGAAATGCGCGAATTGCTGCGCCAGGAAATCGACACGGTGGCACGGGAGCGCAAGGTCCGGTTTGAACTGGATGCCGAGATTTATACACCGCCGGCGCTTTGCGATGCGGCAATGGTCGCAGATCTGTCGGCAGCAATGTCCCGGGTCGATCAGGAACCCTTTGTCATGCCTTCCGGCGGCGGGCATGATGCGGCGGTGTTTGCCAATGAGGGCATTGCTTCGGCGATGATTTTTGTGCGTAACCGCAACGGCTCGCACAATCCGCAAGAGGCGATGGAAATTTCCGACCTGATGGCCGGAACAGACATCATTTATGAATATTTGAAGGGGCCGTCCACATGAGTGTCACGCAATTTACCATCCGCCGGCCGGATGACTGGCATTTGCATTTGCGTGACGGCGCCATGTTGCGTTCGGTCATCGGGCACACCAGTGCCAATTTTGCCAGAGCCATCATCATGCCCAATCTGGTGCCTCCGGTGGTCACCGCAGACCAGGCGGCTTCGTATCTTGAGCAGATCCGCGCAGCGTTGCCCGAGGGTGATGATTTTGAGCCGTTGATGACGCTTTATCTGACCGAAACAACGGACCCGGAGGATGTCGCGCAAAGTGCTGCCAGCGGTCTGATCAAGGCGGTCAAACTTTATCCGGCGGGCGCAACGACCAACTCAGAGAGCGGCGTGCGTGATATCGAAAAAATCTATCCTGTTCTGGAACGTATGAGCGAAATCGATCTGCCCTTGCTGGTTCATGGTGAAGTGACCGATCCGGAAATTGATATATTCGACCGCGAGGCGGTATTCATTGACCGAGTGCTTGATCCGCTGCGGCAGCGCTTTCCAACGCTGCGCATTGTCATGGAACATGTCACCACCAAAGAAGGCGTCAACTATGTGATGACGTCGCCAAAGGGCATCGCGGCGACCCTGACAACGCATCATCTGATTATCAACCGCAACGCCTATCTGGTTGGCGGGATCAAGCCGCATTATTACTGCCTGCCCGTGGCCAAGCGCGAGACACACAGGCTGGCCGTCCGCGCCGCAGCGACTTCCGGCAATCCCCGTTTTTTCCTCGGCACGGATTCTGCGCCGCATTTCGATGGAGCCAAGGAAAGCGCGTGCGGCTGCGCCGGTATTTATACGTCCATCAACACCCTCAATTGCCTGGCTCATGTCTTTGAAGATGATGGTGCGCTGGATCAGTTCGAGGCCTTTGCATCGCTGAGCGGTCCGGCCTTTTACGGCCTTTTGCCGAATGAGCAGCGGTTGAAATTCATCAAACAGAGTGACCCTGTAGAGATGCCCGGAAAGATATCCGTTCAAAACGAGACGATAACGGTTTTCGACCCTGGCTTTGCATTGCTTTGGCGACACGAACTAACTAAGGCTGGGGAGATTTAGCCTGGTAAAATCTCTCAAAGGATAAAAAAATGCACTCCAGCTCATTCCCGGACCGCAAGCTTATTTCCGAAATGACAGCGAAAATGCTGTTGGAGATTGATGCTGTTCATTTCCGAACCGACAAGCCCTATATGTTCACCTCCGGTATCGCCAGCCCGGTCTATATCGATTGCAGGAAGATCATTTCCTACCCGCGTATCAGAAATACGCTGATGGATTTCGCTGCCTGTGTGGTGATGGAAGATATCGGCTTTGAGCAGATTGATTCGGTGATTGGCGGCGAGACCGCCGGTATCCCGTTCGGTGCATGGCTTGCTGAGAAGTTGAACCTGCCGATGCATTATGTGCGCAAGAAGCCCAAAGGGTTTGGCCGGGATGCGCAGATCGAGGGAAATTCCGTTGATGGCAAGCGGGTGCTGCTGGTGGAGGATCTGACCACCGATGGTGGCAGCAAGATCAAGTTCTGCGAAGCGATCCGAAAGGCCGGCGCTGAAATATCGGATACGGTGGTGGTGTTTTTCTATGACATCTTCCCGGAAGCCCGCGAAAACCTGTCCGGGATCGGCCTCAATCTACACTATCTCGCTACCTGGCGGGATGTGCTGGCTGTTTGCAAAAAGCAAGGCTATTTCGATCCCGAGACGCTCATTCAGGTGGAGAGCTTTCTCGATGACCCGCTGACGTGGTCGGGAAAAAATGGTGGTGCCACTGAAATTTCCGCCTGGAACAAAAAGGACTAGTACAATGAAAATGACCGAGCTTGTGACCACCATCGAAGCCAATGGCAAAGGTGTCCGCGCATTTGGCGAGTGCGGCCGTCAAGCTCGCGACCGCATTGCCGGGAATCCGGATCAGGCCGCGGCCTACTTTCTGCTCGCTGTGGCGACCGACCGGTTCGTCGACACCTATGATGATCAACCCTTGCTTGCGCCACGGGCAGATGATGAGTTTCTTACCTTTAAGAAATACGTTGAACAATTTGAAAAGGCGCGTGAAAATGGCTCTGATGCGGAGATGTTGAAGGCCCTGAATGAAGTTTCCAAACAGATCGCCGAAAACTGGCTTCGCCGAACCGAAGTTTGAGACCACTGTGGCGCGCAGCTGCCGGAAGGATGGCGAAGTGGTCTGCAGTATCTGACCGGCGCCACGCTCCCTGGGCCTCCGAAATCAGACAATTCCTCCGCCTGCGCCGGATACAGCTGGGCGCTGCGCACTGACTTTTGCCCGGTAGCCGGAGGCGCGGAAGACAGCAACCGGATCGATTGCGGTGGCCTTTTCGTACCGGGCCATCGCCAGAATGGGCTCCACATCCGTGCGAAAAGCCGTCTTCAGCGTTGTGGTGGCCATCAGAGCATCATTGTCGGCCTGAAAGCTGCCAAGCGCATCACGATCAACCAGAAGGGCCAGGGCATAGGCGCGCTGAACCTCCATGGCCGACATGATGAGGCTTTCAATCGGGTCGGTGACATTGTGCGACTGATCGAGCATGTGTGCCGGATCGAAGCCTTTGGCGTTGCGGTGCTCTGCATCAACCAATTCATTGAAAACCAGGAACAGCCGGAACGGATCAATTGAACCGGTATCCAGATCATCATCGCCATATTTTGAATCGTTGAAGTGGAAGCCGCCGAGCTTTCCGAACTGGATGAGACGGGCGACAATCATCTCAATATTCACATTGGGCGCATGATGGCCAAGGTCCACCAGACAGTAGGCCTGATCACCAAGTTCCTTCGCGATCATGTAATTGCTGCCCCAGTCCTGAACCACGGTGGAATAGAAGGCCGGCTCGAACATCTTGTGTTCGGTGAACAACCGCCAGTCGCCGGGCAGGGCGCTGTAGACCTGTTTCACCGCATCAATATAACGCTCGAACTGAGCGGTGAAATTGGTCTGACCGGGAAAATTGGAGCCGTCTCCGACCCAGATCGTCAGTGCCTTTGAGCCGATGGCCTTGCCGATCTCTATGCATTCCAGATTGTGCTCGACAGCCTGTTGCCGGGTGGCCGGATCGGTGTGTGACAGGGAGCCGAATTTGTAGGAATGGGCCTGGTCCGGTTGATCCTGAAATGTATTGGAATTCATCGCATCGAAGCGAAGGCCAAGTTCTTCCGCCTTGGCGTTGAGATCATCCGGATTCTGGCGGTCCCAGGGAATGTGCAGGGAAACAGCAGGTGTCGCGCCAGTCAATTGGTGAATGACGCCGCAATCATCAAGCTTGTCAAAGACGTCGCGCGGTTCGCCATCGCCGGGGAATCGGGCAAAACGGGTGCCGCCTGTGCCGACGCCCCAGGACGGAATCGCGACGCCGTAGCCTGCAACCTTTGCCTTGATGGCGTTGATGTCGATACCGCGTCGATCAAGATGTTCGCCAAGTGCGGCGTAATCGGCCTGCAGTGCTATGCTGTTTTTTTCGTTCGCCTGTGCGATCACATCCTGTGAAATCATCGACGGTTTCCTCCCGAATTTTTCTGAACGTTCCCTGGCCACGTCAGCGCGTGAAAGCCTGGATGTTGCCCGCATCCACATTTATGATGTTGCCGGTTGATTTCGCCGACAATTCTGATGCGAAAAAATACGTGGCCTCGGCAATATCTTCAGGCAGTACCGAGCGTTTCAGTAGCGAGCGCTGGCGGTAATGTTCTTCCAACTCGGATGTGTCCTTGCCATAGGCATCCGCACGTTCTTTCAGCCAGTCGCCCGACCAGATCGTGGAGCCGCGCAGCACCGCGTCCGGGTTGACGACATTGACACGGATGCCATGAGGTCCGCCCTCCAGCGCCAGACAGCGCGCAAGATGCAGTTCCGATGCCTTTGCCGTGCAATAGGCCGATGCACCCGGCGATGCAGCCAGTCCATTCTTTGATCCGATGAAAATAATCGAGCCGCCGATATCCTGCTTCTTGAGCATTTTGAAGGCTTCGCGAGCGACCAGAAAATAGCCGGTCGAGAGGATCGACATGTTGCGGTTCCACAACTCTAATGAAGTGTCTTCCACTGCAGCCGATGAGGCAATACCGGCATTGGAGACGATGATATCGACACCGCCATATTCGACTGCCATTTGCGTATAAGACGCAATCACGGCGTCTTCGTTTGTAACATTCATCGAAACGGTGCGCACCACATCAAAGGAATAGCGCGCGGCAAGGTTTTCCTGCGTCCTTGCCAGCGCAGCTTCATCAATGTCGGCAAGGACGACGCAGGCGCCTTCCGTCAGCAGGCGTTCAGCTGTCGCCGAACCGATGCCGCCAGCCCCGCCAGTGACAATGGCAATGCGTCCGGCCAGGCTTTTCGACTTCGGCATGCGTTGCAGCTTTGCTTCCTCGAGCAGCCAGTATTCAATGTCGAAAGCTTCCTGCTCGGGCAGACCGCAATAGCGCGAGACGGTCGAGGCACCGCGCATCACATTGATGGCATTGGTGTAAAATTCTCCGGAAATACGGGCAGTCGCCTTGTCCTTGGCGAAGGTGATCATTCCGACACCGGGAATGAGGTAGACGACCGCATTGGCATCGCGCATGGCCGGGCTGTCATCGTGTTTGCAGCGCTCATAATAGGCGGCATATTCGGCGCGGTAGTCGGCCACTGCTCCGGCAAGCGTCTCAAGTGCCTTGTCGACATCAGAATGGGACGGGTCGAAATCCACCAGAAGCGGGCGGATTTTGGTGCGCAGGAAATGATCCGGACAGGAGGTGCCAAGCGCGGCGAGCGCTACCATATCATTTGCACAGACAAATTGCAGCACAGAGTCAGCATCATCGAAATGACCGACCATCGGCACATCTTTTGAAACCATGCCACGGATCGCGGGCATCAGTGCAGCGGCGATCTCGCGCCGCCTGCCGGCAGGCAGCGCCTGGTATTTTTCGCCGCCGAAGACCGGCTTGCCGGATGTCTCGCGCTCGAACCAGCCGATTGCCCGATTGATGATGTCGATGGTCAGATCATAGCATTCGCGCGCCGTATCGGCCCAGGTAAACAGGCCGTGGCTTTCCAGTACAACGCCCTTGGAATCTGGATTGTCGAGGCAGAATTTTTCCAGCCAGAGACCCAGCTCGTAACCCGGGCGCTTCCATGGCAGCCAACCGATCTCGTCGCCGAATATCGTTCGCGTCAATTCCTCGCTGTTATCTGCTGCGGCAATCGCGATGATGGCATCGGGATGCATGTGATCAACATGTTTCTGCGGCACATAAGCATGAAGCGGCGTGTCGATGGATGCGGCTCTGGAGTTCAGATTGAAGGTACAGTGGGGTAGGTAGCCGACCATCTCGTCTTCAAATTCGACGCCGCGATAGATCGACTTCAGCGCGTTGAGCTTATCCATATACAAGGTTGCAAAGCCATCCATTTTGATGGTGCCGACATCACCGCCCGATCCCTTGACCCACAGCACTTCGACCATGGCGCCTGTCAGCGGATCCTTCTGCAGGACCTTTGCGGAGGTGTTGCCGCCGCCATAATTGGTGACGCGCTTGTCGGAGCCGAGCAGATTTGAGCGGTACAGCAACAGTTCCGGCTCGCTCATGCCTGCGGCACGTTGTTCATCCCAAAGGTTTTCCAGGCGCGAGCCTTTATCCTGTCTGAGCATGTCTTCCCTCCCACACGTCCGGTGACGTTTATTGTTTGATAAGTTTTGCCTCTGAAATGTTCCGTTGTCAATCAAGTTCAATCACAAACAATCAAATATTAGCATATTTGCGTAGTTTTGATTGTTTGTGATTGACAAGGCGCTCAGGTGGTGGAATTGTTCAGGGCAGGGAGGACGCCATGCACGAGAAGGAACGCCACAGGATTATCCTGTCCGCCATTCAGGGAAAGCCCGTCGCCACTGTTCAGGAAATGGTGGAACTGACGGATTCTTCCGAGGCAACGATCCGCCGCGACATTGCTACTCTGCACGTTCAGAAGAAGCTCCGGCGTGTTCGCGGTGGTGCTGAATCCATCAGCCCGCCCCAATTCGTCGGTCTTGCCGGTCGGCCGTTCAGCGTCAATGAAACGATCAATATGGCGCAGAAGCGGGCGATCGCCGTGAAGGCGGCCGAATTGTGCGACGATGGCGACCCGATCATCATCAATGGCGGCACCACGACATTCCAGATGGTGCATCCGCTGGCGATGAAGCGCTGCCAGGTTTTTACCAATTCCTTTCCCATCGCTGAACATCTGCTGAAGCATTCGAAAAACACCATAACGCTGTCCGGCGGAACGATCTATCGCGAGCAGAACATCATTCTCAGCCCGTTTGACAATGATGTCACCCGTAATTTCTACGCCAAACGCATGTTCATGGGCGCGCAGGGGCTCAGTCCGCTGGGTCTGATGGAGGCTGATCCACTATTGATCCAGGCCGAGCAGAAGCTGATTAATCAGGCCGACGAGTTGGTCGTTCTTGTCGATGCATCGAAACTGAAGAAGCGTTCGAGCCTCATCCTGTGTCCCTTGTCGCGGATTACCAAGGTGATCACTGATGACGGGATCGACGACAAATCCGCCGCGATGCTGGAGGCGGCGGGTATTGAACTGATCATTGCGGAACGCGGACGCGGTGCCGCCAGAGTTTCACCGGAGCCGCTCGCTGCCGGTTGAAAAAACTATCACACCAAGGGAGGACCCTATGAGCATACTTAAGAAACTACTGGTCACCGCCGCAGTTACGGCGGCCATCATGGCCACACCGGCCCAGGCGCAGGAGACAAAACGCATTGCGCTTGTCGTGAAAGCGCTTGGCATCGGCTTTTTCGAAGCTGCCGCCAAGGGTGCAGAGGAAGCCGCCGCAGAACTTGGCGATGTCGAGATCATCTATACCGGCCCGACAGATACCACTGCGGAAGGACAGATTGAAGTCATCAACTCGCTGATCGCCCAGCAGGTTGATGCGATTGCGGTTTCGGCCAATGACACGGACGCTTTGGTGCCGACGCTGAAAAAGGCGATGAGCCGTGGCATCACGGTGATTTCCTGGGATTCCGGGATCGCTGCTGAAGGCCGGCAGATGCATCTCAATCCGTCATCCAATCCGCTGATTGGCAACATGATCATCAAACTTGCCGCCGATCATCTGCCGGAAGGTGGCGATGTTGCGGTGCTTTCAGCGACAACCACCTCCACGAACCAGAACACATGGATCGCGGAGATGAACAAGGTGAAGGGCAACTATCCCGGCATCAATGTTGTCACCACCGTCTATGGCGATGACAAGGCTGACAAGTCCTACACCGAAGCCAAGGGACTGATGCAGTCCTATCCCAACCTGAAGGCGATCATCGCTCCGACATCTGTCGGCATCGTCGCCGCTGCGCAGGCTGTGAGTGACGCGGGCAAGACCGGCCAGATCAATGTAACCGGCCTTGGCCTTCCCTCTGAAATGGCGGGCCACGTCGCTTCCGGCGCTTCCAAATCCTTCGCAATCTGGAATCCGATCGATCTTGGTTATTCGGCGACGATGATTGCCTACAATCTGGCGACCGGCAAAGCGGAAGCAAAACCGGGCGCAGCCATTCCGATGGGCCGTATGGGTTCGGTCACGCTGGATGACAACAATGAAGGCGCGATGGCTGACCCCTTTGTCTATGATGCGTCAAACATCGATGCGTTCAAAGATATCTTCTGAGCTGAAGCCGTCTTGTGTGGCGCCGCTGTTGCCAGCGGCGCCATTTTCAACTGCTTTGTTTTGAAGGATGCTGTCATGCTCGTTAGCGAACAGCAGGGGAAAAACGCCACCGTGCAGGCTGCGGGACGGGCGATACTTTCCCTGCGCCAAATTTCCAAGGAATTTCCCGGGGTCAAGGCATTGAGCAATGTGTCGCTCGATCTCTATCCGGGGCAGGTCACGGCGCTGGTCGGCGAAAATGGTGCCGGAAAATCCACAATCGTTAAGGTGCTGACCGGCATTTACCAGCCTGATGGCGGGACGATTTCAGTCGATGGCAAGGAGACCGACTTTCCCAATGCCCTGGCAGCCTCCGCAGCCGGTGTTACCGCAATCCATCAAGAGACCGTGCTGTTTGACGATCTGACTGTCGCGGAAAATATTTTTATTGGCCATGCGCCGCGCGGCCGCTTTGGGCTCATCGACAGGGCTCAAATGAATGCTGCGGCTGCTTTGATTCTCAAGCGGATCGGCGCTGACATCAGCCCCTCGGCACGGCTGCGGGACCTTGGCATCGCCAATAAACATCTGGTTGCAATCTCGCGTGCGCTTTCGATTGATGCCCAGATAGTCATTATGGATGAACCGACAGCCGCGCTGTCGCATAAGGAAATCGGCGAGCTATATGCTCTCGTCGAACGGTTGAAAGCGGAAGGTAAGGCCATCCTGTTCATCAGCCACAAATTCGATGAAATTTTCCGTATTGCAGACCGCTATACGGTGTTTCGCGATGGCCAGATGGCAGGTGAGGGCCTGATTGAAGATGTCGAGGAGGACGAGCTGGTCAAAATGATGGTCGGCCGGACTGTTGATCAGATTTTCCCCAAGCGCGCTGTTGAACTTGGTGAAACGGTGCTGACCGTTGCCGGTTACAGCCACCCGACGGAATTTGAAAATATCGGATTTTCGCTGCGCAAGGGTGAGATTCTTGGTTTTTACGGACTGGTCGGGGCCGGGCGCAGCGAATTCATGCAGTCGCTTTTTGGCATTACCAAACCCTCAAAGGGTGCCATGCGGATTGATGGCGAAATCGCCATTGTGCGCTCGCCCGCCGAAGCCATCGAGAAAGGCATTGTCTATGTGCCGGAGGACCGCGGCAAACAGGGCGCGGTAATCGGACTGCCGATTTTCCAGAACATCACTCTGCCATCGCTCGGCAAAACATCACGTAACGGCTTTCTGCAACTGGCGGAAGAATTCCGCCTGGCACGTGAATATACCGAGCGTCTTGATCTTCGTGCCGCGTCGCTGGATCAGGATATCGGCAATCTGTCGGGCGGGAACCAGCAGAAGGTGGTGATCGCCAAATGGCTGGCAACGCAGCCACGGGTGATCATTCTTGACGAGCCGACCAAGGGCATTGATATCGGCTCGAAAGCTGCCGTTCATGAATTTATGGGTGAACTGACGGCTAATGGGCTGGCGATCATCATGGTATCGTCGGAACTGCCGGAAATTCTGGGCATGACCGACCGTGTGATCGTCATGCGCGAGGGCCGTATCGCTGCAGAGTTTGACCGGGAGAGCATGAGTGCGGAAGCACTTGTGCGGGTTGCTGCAGGCATAGGGGAGGCGGCCGCATGATCACTCAGATCATCAAATCACGCGAGTCGCTGCTGGTTCTGGCGATAGCAGGTGTGGTCGCTCTGGTTTCCACCCGTTTTCCGGGCTTTGCCGCCCCCGGCAATGCGGCAAACATTTTTAATGACACATCGATCCTGATCATGCTCGCCCTGGGACAAATGGTGGTTATCCTGACACGCTGCATTGATCTGTCGGTCGCCTCCAACCTGGCGCTGAGCGGAATGGTGGTGGCGTTGATCAACACCGTGGTGCCAGGCCTTCCGATCCCGATCCTGCTGCTGATTGCCATCAGCCTTGGCATGGTGATGGGCGCGTTTAACGGCATTCTGGTCTGGAAGCTCGATATTCCGCCAATTGTGGTGACGCTTGGCACGCTGACCATTTTCCGCGGCATCATATTCCTGATTTCCAACGGCGAGTGGATCAACGCCCATGAAATGAGCGCATCGTTCAAGGCGTTTCCGCGATTCGACATTCTTGGCCTGCCGGTGCTGTCCTGGATGGCCGTTGTGACGGTGATCTTCTTTGCCATCATCGTTACCCGAACACCGCTTGGACGCGCATTTTATGCGGTCGGCGGCAATCCGCACGCAGCGGTCTATACCGGCATTGATGTGGGTTTTACCCGCTTTATGGCCTTTGTGATTGCCGGCGGCGTTTCCGGCCTTTGCGGTTATCTGTGGGTGGCACGCTACGCTGTCGCCTATGTCGACATTGCCGCCGGATTCGAGCTTGAGGTGATCGCCGCCTGCGTGATCGGCGGTATTTCAATTGCCGGCGGTATCGGCTCCGTCGGTGGGGCTCTGCTTGGGGCGCTGTTCCTCGGCATCATCAAGAATGCGCTGCCGGTGATCAATATTTCACCGTTCTGGCAATTGGCGATTTCCGGATCAGCGATCATTATTGCTGTGGCGTTCAATGCGCGCTCGGAAAGCAAGAAGGGCCGCGTTATTTTGAAGAAGGCGGAGCAGACATCATGAGTGATACACTTGTGCGCAATATCCCTGACCGTCTGACCTCGCGGGCACAGCGTGTGTTGAAAAGCTGGGAAACCCTGCTGCTGGTGATCGCCATTGCGGTGTTCATCACAAACTCCTTCGCCTCGCCGTATTTCCTCAATGCCTGGAACCTGTCGGACGCAACCTTCAATTTCACAGAAAAGGCGATGATTGCCTTTGCCATGGCGATGCTGATCATCTCCGGCGAGATTGATCTGTCGGTGGCTTCCATCATTGCCCTTGCATCGACCGCCATGGGCTTTTTCATGCAACTTGGTTTCGGCACGCCGGTGCTGGTGCTCGCCGGGCTTGGTGTTGGTCTGGCCTGTGGCGCTTTTAACGGCGTGCTTGTGACACGGCTGGGCCTGCCATCGATTGTCGTGACAATCGGCACAATGAGCCTGTTTCGCGGCATTTCATATATCGTGCTGGGTGACAAAGCCTATACCGGCTATCCGCCCGACTTCGCGTTTTTCGGTCAGGGCTATGTCTGGTGGGTGTTTTCCTTTGAGCTTGTGCTGTTTGCCGTTCTGGCCGTCATCTACGGTATCGTCCTGCATAAAACGAATTTCGGCCGCGCGGTCTATGCCATCGGCAACAACCAGCTTGGCGCGCAATTTTCCGGCGTCCGCACGGCACGTGTGAAATTCATCCTGTTCCTGCTGACCGGTCTGATGTCGGGTGTGGCTGCGGTCTGCCTGACCTCGCGGCTTGGCTCGACGCGGCCCTCGATTGCCTTTGGCTGGGAATTAGAGATTGTGACCATGGTGGTGCTTGGCGGGGTTAATATTCTGGGCGGAGCCGGCACTATTCCCGGCGTTGTGCTGGCGGCCATTATCATGGGATTGGTGACATTCGGCTTTGGCCTGCTGAATGTGCCGGGCATTGTGATGTCGATTTTCATTGGCCTTTTGCTGATCGGTGCGATTGCGTTGCCGCGGATTTACGGCATGGTAAGACGGGGTCGGGTGTGATGCAGAAATATGCCTTCAAGATGAAGCTCCTGGAGGGCATGGAAGCCGAATACAAAAAGCGCCATGACGAGATCTGGCCCGAGCTTGTGACGCTGCTCAAGGAGGCTGGCGTTTCTGATTATTCCATTCATCTCGACCCTGAAACAGATATTCTGTTCGGAGTGCTCTGGCGCCGTGACGATCACCGCATGAGCGAGCTTGCCGAGCACCGGGTGATGCGCAAATGGTGGGCGCATATGGCGGATATCATGGAGACAAAGGCGGATAATGAGCCGGTCGCCGTGCCGCTTGAAACCGTCTTTCAGATGGACTGACAGATGAGTGCCGCGCGCCATATTGCCGTTGTTGATATCGGCAAGACCAATGCAAAACTGGCCATTGTAGATCCGCAGAACTGGCAGGAAACGGCGGTGCGGACCATGGCAAACCGGGTGTTGCCCGGTCCGCCTTACCCGCATTTCGATGTCGAAACTATCTGGGGCTTTCTGCTTGATGCGCTGTGTGAACTGAACCGGCTGTATCCGGTGGCAGGGATTTCCATCACCGCCCATGGCGCGTCCGGCGTGCTGCTTGACGGGAATGGCGATCTGGCCATGCCGGTGCTCGACTATGAATTTGACGGTCCCGACAAAATGGCTGATGCATATGATACAGTGCGGCCGGATTTTGCTGAAACCGGATCGCCGCGCCTGCCGATGGGGCTCAATCTGGGCGCGCAGTTTTTCTGGCAGATGCAGAGCTTTCCGCAGCAGGGCGCAAAGGTGCGCCACATGCTGACCTATCCGCAATATTGGGCGTTTCGACTGAGCGGAATGATGGCCAACGAAGTGACGTCGCTCGGCTGCCATACGGATTTGTGGAATCCGTGGGAGGGCAGTTTTTCAGCGATGGTCAGCGCTCAGGGCTGGACAAAGCTGATGGCACCGGTGCGCAAGGCGGATGACATTCTGGGTTCTGTGCGGCCGGAAATTGCGCAGGCCACGGGGCTGGCCACAGATGTAAAAGTAACCTGCGGCATTCACGATTCCAATGCATCCCTGTTTCCCCATCTTGTCCGCCGGCAGACGCCCTTAAGTGCCGTGTCGACGGGAACCTGGGTAATCTGCATGGCCGTCGGCGGCAAACCTGTTGATCCGGACCCGGCACGGGATACGCTGGTCAATGTCAATGCCTTCGGCGATCCTGTGCCGTCCGCCCGTTTCATGGGGGGCCGGGAATTCGATCTGCTGATGGAAGGGCGCAAGGCTGAAGCCACAGCGGCGGACATTGCGCAGGTGCTGGACAATTCCATCATGCTTCTGCCATCGGTCGAAAATCGCTCCGGCCCATTTCAGGGACGTGATGCAAGTTGGACTGTTGAGCCGCAAACTCTGAGCGACGGCGCTTTTTATGCCACGGTGTCATTTTATCTGGCACTGATGACCAACACTTGTCTCAATCTGTGCGGCGCTGACGGCCCGATCATCGTCGAGGGGCCGTTTTCGCAGAATGATGCCTATCTGACGATGCTTGCAGGCGCAGCCAGCCGACCGGTCATTCGGTCAAATTCAAGCGCGACCGGAACCAGCATTGGTGCGGCGATGCTGGCCGGGAAGAATCGGACGGGACCATCGGAAACTGGTTCAGATGTACAGCCCAACACACCGAATAGAGCCTTCAGCAACTATGCCAATTTGTGGCGTGACCGGGTTTCCAGCGGTTGAACTGAGATTGCTGCTGCCGGACTCCATCGCACGGTCATGCAAACGTTATGTCGTAATCAAGCGCGTCGTCTTCAACGGTCAGGGTTCCGTTTGCCGCAATTTTGAATTCTTAAAATAGTGCACAATCGAACACCCCAATGCGCCATTGCCCGACCCCATACTGCTATGGGGCAGATCGGACGTGTGCTTCACAAAACTGTGAAGCATCCATGAACGCACGTGATGCGTAGCTCCTCTATGAAGTCATGTACCTTGAGGAATTTTAAATGACATACAGACTTAGCAAATTTGCTTCAGTTATCCTGGTCCTGGCATTTTCTGCCGTCGTACAGCTCTCACCGGCCAGCGCGGAAACTGTCGACTTTGGCAGTGGCTGGAAATCGATTGATTTCCGGTCGATCCCGAAAACCGAATACAGTTTCGGTGGCGGAACTCTGGGCATAACGGCACCGAAAAGCTCGTCCGTCATTTACAAGGCCGTTCCACAGGGTGCGCGGGCGGCAACCAAAGCCAGCTGGAACTGGTCGGTTCAGACCACAGTACCTCCGACAAACCTGGCAAAGAAGGGTAGCGATGACCGCAACATCGCTTTGTATTTCGTCTTCACCGATGAAGCGACTGCCAGGCGTGCGGGCAAAAATCCGAATATCAAGAGCCTGCTGACAAAACGCAGCAGCCGCATGTTGATCTATGTCTATGGCGGCCAGCAAAGCCCCGGCAGTTTTGTGCCGAGTCCGTATTTTTCCGGGCGCGGAACAAGCATTGTCAAGCGTGGGGCCATTGCGGGCACATTTTCGGAGAATGTTGATCTTGCTGCCGACTACCGCCGCGCCTTCGGCGGGGCCCCCGGGGTCCTGGTGGGGCTGGCGGTCTCGTCGGATTCAGATGATTCCGGCATCGTTTCGCAATCGTCCCTAAGTGCGATCGGGCTCAACTGACCGGCTGCGGCGCAGATTCAGTCATGCGCCTGTTCAGCGTTTCTCACCACGGGCAGCACAGGTAATGCACTGGCTGGCTGCAGGATCAACCTGCAGCCGTTTTTCTGCAATCAGTTCACCGCATTCGTTACAATAGCCGAACTCACCATCCTCGATCCGGCTGAGTGCCGCGGCAATGCGGCGTAAATCCGCTTCCCTCTGGCGCTGTTGTGCCTGAGACATGGCCTGGACCTGCATGGCATTCATTCGCGAGAGCCGCCCGACGGATTGTTGGTCCAGTTCAACCGGCGCTCGGTCCGTCTCGGTCTGATCGGACGCCTGCTGCAATGACTGACGGCGCGCCACAAGGTCCGTCTTGAAAGTCGCAACCTGTTCGATTGTAAGGGCCATGGCGTTTGCGGTCCGGGTCGGGCAATTCAGGGTCGGCACTGCCAGATTAGACCGGAACTTGCCCAGCGGGCAATTGCTAGATTGCAGGCCTGGATGCGCCCCGAAATCGCCTGATCTGTGTTGTACACACCCTTATGGCCCCAAACCTGCAGTTGCAGGTCGGAAAGCGTTGAAAAGGGAAACTCGTGACGATATGAGGGAACACGTTTTTCACTTACAAATCCGGGACGCTGCAGCATGACGTTACTGATAATCGGCCTCGCACTGTTTTTGGGGGTCCATTCGGTCCGCATTTTTTTCGAACCGGTCCGCCTCTGGGCCATCAATACATTCGGTGCGGCAAGCTGGAGAGCGGTCTATACCTTGATCAGTGTCGCTGGTCTGGTGCTGATTGTGCTGGGGTTCACACCGGCTGCAGTGGGCGCTGAACCATTGTGGGTTCCTCCCTTGTCACTGCTGCATGTCTCGGCAACTCTGCTGCTGCTGGCCTTCATTCTGGTCGCAGCTGCCTATGTTCCTGCCGGACAGATCAGGGCCCGATTGAAACACCCGATGACAATCGGTGTGATGATCTGGGCAGCAGCGCATCTGCTGGTCAATGGCATGGAGCATGAAGTTGTTCTGTTCGGCTCGTTTCTGGTATGGTCGATTCTGGTCTATTTCGGCGCTCGCCGCCGCGACCGGCAGATGAAACTGGCCTATCTGGCGGGCCCGATACGCAATGATCTTGTCAGTATTGGCCTTGGTACAGCGGTGTGGTTGTTATTCGTTTTCTATGCCCATGAGTGGCTGTTTGGCGTCGCACCATTGGCGTGACGGATTAAATTCGTTTGACGATTGCTTAAGGCAGGCGCAGCGGATATTGTCCGCAAAATTGTGATGCCGGGCGCACAGGACTGCGCGACCGGCTGTTTCCCGTTTAATAAGTAAGGCCGTTAATGTCTGATCAATTTGCAAGAGAGGTCGATGAAGACCTCCGCAGTGAATTCCTGAAACAGATCTGGGATCGTTTTGGGATTTTCATCATTGCCACAGCGGTCATTATTGTCGCTGCCACTGCGGGTTACCGTGGCTGGAGCTATTTCAAGGAGGAGGCCGCCCAGACTGCGGGCGATGCCTATATGGAGGCGCTGCAACTGGCCGAAGACGGCGAGGATGCTGAAGCAATGAAGTCGTTGCAGGGAATTGCCGACAGCAAACACGCCGGATATGCAGCATTGGCGCGGTTCCGGATTGCGACTGAACTTGCAGATAAGGGTGATGTGGAAGGTGCGGTCGCCGAATTTGACCGGATTGCTGACACAACCAAAAGCAAAGAGCTGAAATCACTTGCTGAATTGAGGGCGGGCCTGCTGCTGGTCGACGATGGCACTTTGGAAGAAGTTCAAAGCCGCCTTGCTGTGCTGGCCAATCCAAACAGCGCATGGCGCCACAGCGCGCGGGAATATATTGCGCTCGCGGCTTATCGTGCCGGTGACCTTGAAACCGCCACAACTACATTGGATTTGATTCTGGAAGACCCGGAATCGCTGCAAAGTGTCCGGTCCAGGGCACAAATTCTGAAAACGCTGATTGAGGGCGGGAATGCCGGGTAAGTTTCCGGTCCCCGCCAGACAAAAGAGTTGATTTATGAGCAACACCATCGCGTATCCAAACCCACAAAGATCAGCGCAGGCGGCAGCGCCGCGCAGATGGCTCCAATTCGGGGTGCTTGGCAGCTTGCTCGTTTCGCTGGCCGGTTGCGCCGGCATCGATGCATTGGCAGATGGCGTTAAAAGCATCAATCCGTTTGCTGAGGAGGAGCAATTGCTTCCCGGTGCAAGGCGCGAAGCATTACCCTCATCTGATCCGATGGTTGTAACAGGCGGCAAGACCGCTTCGATTGCACCTGCTGCTTCATTTTCCAATTGGAACAATGCATCCGGCAACAATGCAAACAATCCTGGCCACGTTGCACTGTCAGGCGGCGGCAACGGACGGGCCTGGTCGGCACAGGTTGCAGATCGTCCGGGACGTCGTGGAATTCGCGGGTCATCAGGCCCGGTGGTGGGAGAGGGCCGGGTCTATGTCTACGATCCGGAAGGAAATGTAACCGCGTCCGCCTTATCCGGCGGATCGCGTCTGTGGCGGGTCTCGTTGAAGCCGAAAGGTGAAAAACAGGCAGCGCCCGGCGGTGGTATCGCCTCCGGCGGCGGGTTTGTCTACGCAGCAACCGGCTACAGTGAAGTTGTCGGGCTGATCGGCCAATCGGGCCAGGAAGTCTGGCGTTATGTACTGAAAGAACCCGCACGCGGGGCACCTTCCTTCGCCGACGGACGGGTGTTCGTCGTCACTGCCAGCAACGAAGTGGTAGCCCTGTCAGCGGCTGACGGAGCATTGCTGTGGTCCTTCAATGGTATTCCAGAAACGGCAGGCCTTCTGGCGGCCTCAAATCCTGCAGTTTCCGGCTCAACGGTTGTTGTGCCGTATTCTTCCGGCGAGATTGTTGCCTTTGACGTGAAAAGTGGTGATCCGAAATGGAGCGATGCGGTGGTTCGTGCCAGCCGCAACCTGGCGGTATCGGGCCTGACCGACGTGTCCGGGTCTCCTGTCATTGCAGATGGCACAGTGTACGCCACCGGGGTGGCGGGCCGGACAATCGCCGTCAAACTGGCAACTGGCGAGCGGGTCTGGGAGCGTAATATCGGCTCCAGTTTCACGCCTGTCGTGTCGGGAAATACGGTCTTCATTCAGGATTTGCAGGACCGCATTGTAGCGCTGGACCGCGCAAGCGGAGAAGCTTTGTGGATTGCTGAATTGCCTGTCGTGCGCAAAAAACGCTCCCGTACCGCCTGGGCCGGACCGGTTCTGGCCGGTGGAGCACTTTGGTCGGCTTCCAGTGATGGCCAACTGGCCTCGGTCGATGCGACAACGGGACGGTTGCTTGGGACACGCGATATCAACAAAAATGTCTATATGAGGCCCATTGCTGCCGGGGGCAAACTGCTTCTTCTGGCCGGCGATGGAACGATGATCGCCTATAATTAGAGCACGGGAGTGAATCGGGTTCTGGATTGCAGAATGTCGTGACCTCCGGTAAAGAGCCCCAACACGGTCAAATGACTCGATATTCGTAAAACGTGCTCTAATATCCCTGCGCTATCCGCCGGGCACGTCCTCAGGACACCATTAAATGTTTACTGTCGCTATTATCGGACGCCCCAATGTGGGCAAGTCCACCCTGTTTAATCGCCTTGTCGGAAAACGACTCGCGCTGGTGGATGACACGCCGGGCGTCACCCGTGACCGCCGCTCCGGGGATGGCAAGATCGGCGATATTTCTTTCAATGTGATCGATACCGCCGGACTGGAAGTCGCCAATGTCGATAGTCTGGAAGGCCGCATGCGGGCGCAGACCGAAGCGGCCATTCTGGAAGCGGATATCTGCCTGTTCCTGATCGATGCGCGGATCGGCGTGACGCCGACTGATGAACATTTCGCGGATCTTCTGCGCATCAGCGGCAAGCCCATCATTCCGGTCGCAAACAAGGCCGAGGGCAAGAAGGGCGAAGCCGGCTATTATGAAGCCTACAGTCTGGGGTTCGGCGAGCCGGTTCCGATTTCCGCAGAACATGGCGAGGGCATGGCCGATCTTTATCAGGCCATTCGAATCATTTCGGAAGGCGATGATGCGGACAGTGAGGGGATTGCTGTCGAGGAGGCCGCCGCGCCGGAGCTTGCCGAGATATTCGATCCGGATGCACCTGCTGAAGAAAAGCCGCGCGGTCCGCTTCAACTGGCGGTGGTCGGCCGTCCGAATGTCGGAAAATCCACCTTTATCAACTATTTGATCGGTGAAGACAGGCTGCTGACCGGCCCTGAGGCCGGCATCACACGGGATACGATTTCGGTTGACTGGATGTGGCAGGACAATCCGATCCGCCTGTTCGACACTGCCGGTATGCGCCGCAAGGCAAAGGTTCAGGAGAAACTTGAGAAACTCTCCGTATCAGACAGTTTGCGTGCCATCCAGTTCGCACAGATCGTCGTCGTCATGCTGGACGCGACGATGCCGTTTGAGAAGCAGGATCTGCAGATTGCAGCGCTGATTGCCCGCGAAGGGCGCGGCTGCGTCATCGCGCTCAACAAGTGGGATCTGATCGAAGATCCCGATGAGGCCCTGAAAGAATTGCGTCTTGAGGCGACCCGGCTGCTGCCGCAAATGCGCGGTGTTCCGGTGGTGCCGATTTCGGGTCTGGCCGGCAGTGGCATTGATCAATTGATGAAGGCGGTTTTCGAGGTTTACAAAACCTGGAATGCACGCATTTCCACGGCCCGTCTCAACCGCTGGCTTGATGGTATCCTGAACCACCATCCGCCGCCCGCTGTCAGCGGCAGGCGGATCAAATTGCGTTACATGACCCAGGCGAAGACCCGGCCCCCGACGTTTTTTGTGTCGTGTTCGCGACCCGACGCGCTGCCTTCGGCCTATGAGCGCTACCTGATCAATGCGTTGCGGGATGATTTCGGTCTGATGGGCGTTCCGCTCCGGCTGATGATGCGCAAGGGTGAAAATCCTTATGCCAGCCGTGCCAAACGGAAATCATAGCAGCCTGCGCTTAACCGGCATGATATCCGGGTAACAGGTCAAACATCGCATCCGTCGGGATATCAATCAGCTTGCCGCTTGCGGTAAAGCCGGGAAGCATGGTGGCAACTATCTTTGCTGCGATGGTGGCCGGGGTTGGCAATGTGTCCGGATCTTCACCGGGCATTGCCTTGGCGCGCATTGCGGTGCGCGTGGCGCCGGGATTGATCGCATTGACCGACATGGCGGTCTGCCGGGTTTCGCCGGCATAGGTTTTCGCAAGCGCTTCAACGGCGGCTTTCGATACCGAATAGACGCCCCAATAGGGTTTGCATTTCCAGGCCGCGCCTGACGATAGGAAAGCGACATGGGCAGCATCCGCCTGTCGCAGCAGCGGATCGAGGGAACGGATCAAACGCCAATTGGCCGTCACATTGACAGCCATGACATTTTCCCATTCGCTGGGTTTGATATGACCAAGCGGCGACAGGATGCCCAGAATGCCGCCATTGGCCACGAGACCGTCCAGCTTGCCCCAGCGCTCATAAATTGCGGCACCGAGACGGTCGATTGCCTCAAAATCCTTCAGATCGAAAGGAACCAGCGTCGCTGAACCGCCCTGTGCCTTGATGGCGTCATCAAGGTCTTCCAGGCCGCCAACAGTTCGTGCCACCGCGATGATGTGAGCGCCAAGTCCGGCAAGCTGGGATGCGGTGAAATAACCGATGCCGCGCGATGCGCCGGTGACAACGATGACCTGCCCCTTGAGAGGCTGTTCTTCTGAATTGGCAATGCTCACTAGCTGGCTCCTACCAGCGTTGCAATCTGGCTGCTTGCGCGCTCATTTTCCTTGTCGGTGAGAAAGGTAGGATAGTCACTTGTAAAACAGGCATCGCAGAATTGCGGTTGTTCCATATTGCGTTGTTCCTGACCAACGGCCCGGTAGAGCCCATCCAGAGTGAGAAAGGCCAGGGAATCAACCTTGATGTAGTTGGCCATTTCCTCAACCGTCATGCGCGAGGCCAGCAGTTTTGATTTTTCCGGCGTATCAACGCCATAATAACAGGGACTTCTGGTCGGCGGACTTGCAATACGCATATGAATTTCCGATGCGCCGGCATCCCTGACCATCTGCACGATCTTGCTGGACGTGGTGCCGCGGACAATGGAATCGTCAACCAGCACCACACGCCGCCCTTTCAGGACCGAACTGTTGGCATTGTGCTTCAGTTTTACGCCCATATGGCGGATTGAATCGGATGGCTGGATGAAGGTCCGGCCGACATAATGATTGCGGATGATGCCAAGGTCAAAGCGCAGGCCGCTTTGCTCGGCATAACCGATAGCGCCTGGAGTGCCTGAATCGGGAACCGGAACGACTATGTCCGCCTCTGCAGGAGATTCAATTGCCAGTTCCATACCAATGCGTTTGCGCACATCGTAAACGCTGGTGCCTTCAATGATCGAATCCGGCCGGGCAAAATAGACATGTTCAAATATACAGAAGCGGGATTTGGCGGCCTCGAATGGGCGCAGACTTTCAATCCCGCCGTCGGTGATCACGACCATTTCACCCGGATCGATTTCGCGGACAAAACGGGCACCGATAATGTCGAGCGCACAGGTTTCGGAGGCCAGTACATAGGCTCCGTCAAGATCACCCAGCACCAGTGGGCGGACACCGAGCGGATCGCGGCAGCCGATCATCTTCTTGCGTGACAGCGCGACCAGAGAATAAGCGCCTTCGATCTGATTGAGAGAATCCACAATCCGATCGACCAGCGGGCCTTTCTCGCTGGTGGCGATCAGGTGAATGATGACTTCGGTATCCGATGTGGATTGAAAGATCGAGCCGCGCAGCTGCAATTCACGTTTCAGCGTATGCGCATTGGTCAGATTGCCGTTATGGGCCACGGCAAAGCCACCACCGGCAAACTCGGCGAACAGCGGCTGTACGTTGCGAAGCCCGGCACCGCCTGTTGTGGCGTAGCGATTGTGCCCGATAGCCCGGTCACCGGACAGCCTTTTGATGACCGAAGGTTTGGTGAAATTATCGCCGACCAGTCCGATATGGCGTTCAGAGTAGAACTGGCGTCCGTCAAAGGACACAATGCCTGCGGCCTCCTGGCCGCGATGCTGCAGCGCATGAAGGCCGAGCGTTGCAATCGCACCGGCATCGGAATGGCCGAACACGCCGAAGACACCGCATTCCTCATGAAATTTATCGTCGTTCGATTCCATTTCAGTTTTCCGGAGTGGCGTTGATAATGCGTTCTACATTCCTTGTATCATCTTGTTGTGGCAATTGTTCGCTGTCATCCATGGTGGAACCACCTGTCGACGAGTTAGTGCCAGCTGGATCTATTGTTGGCGGAGCCACGTCGGGTTCGTCATTCGGCAGAATGCTGTTGTCCGGCTCGGATGATTTTTTGCCAAAGAAGTTGGTGATGGTTTCCTGAATATCCTGCGGCAGTGCCGCTGTGATACGCCGGCCGATTTCCAGCAGCACCGGAAGCGACTGGGCATTGCTCACCCATTCAGGCCGTTTTTCGCGCTGCACAAGGCCATTGAAGATCATCATTGCGACGACCACAATAAGCAGGCCGCGCAGGGCTCCATACATAAACCCAAGTGTGCGGTCGATCGGGCCGACGCCACTGTCCAGAATGAAATCTGAAATCCTGATGGTGATGAAGGAGATGAGGATCAATGTGACGAAAAACACCGCAGCCGCAGCAAGCGCCACCGACAGCAGATCATTGCTGACATAAGGTTCGATATAGGGCAGCAGAAGCGGGTGAAAAAACAGCGCTGCGGCAGCAGCGGCAATCCACGTCCCTATGGAGAAGACCTCACGGACAAAACCGCGCATCATCGCCAAAAAGGCCGAAATCAGCATCACGCCCAGAAGAATTCCGTCCAGAATTGTAATGGACATGGGGCAGGCTCCTGGCTTTCTTAATTGACGTTCCGCTTCTTAGCCTGATTATGCTGCATTGCCAAATGTTTCCACGCAGAGTTTTCCAGAGGCATGTTTCAAGCCTCCCTTTGCGGCGCGGAGGCGGCAATGCGTGCCACCATGCTGGTCAGATCGGCAATGGAGTTGACATCAATGCCCTTCTGGCCGGAAGTTGCGTCACGGGTTGCTTCCGGCACCGTTGCCAGCGTGAAACCCAATTTTTCCGCTTCCTTCAGCCGCGCCTGGGTATGGGTCACGGAGCGTATTGCACCGGACAGGCTGACCTCACCAAAATAAACGCTGTTCAGCGGCAATGGGGCACCGGTCAGCGATGAGACCAGTGCGGCGGCGACTGCCAGATCCGCCGCAGGCTCGGCAATCCGCAAGCCTCCGGCAATGTTCAGATAGACATCATTCGCCCCGATCTTGACCCCGCAATGGGTCTCCAGAACGGCTATAACCATAGCCAGGCGGCTATTGTCCCAGCCAACGACGGCGCGTCTTGGCGTGCCCAGCGAGGAGGGTGCCACCAGAGCCTGGATTTCCACCAGAACCGGCCTGGTTCCTTCCATGCCGGCAAACACCGCAGTGCCGGGATTGTTGGCTTTGCGCTCCCCCAGAAACAGCTCGGACGGGTTGGAAACTTCACGCAATCCGCCGCCGGTCATCTCGAAAACACCGATTTCGTCGGTCGGACCGAAGCGGTTCTTGACAGCCCGCATGATGCGGAACTGATGTCCACCTTCGCCCTCGAAATAGAACACCGCATCCACCATGTGCTCGACCACACGGGGGCCGGCAATCTGCCCGTCTTTGGTTACATGGCCAACCAGAATGATGGTTGTACCGGTTTTTTTGGCATAGCGAATCATCGCCTGCGCCGCCGTGCGGACCTGGGTCACAGTGCCGGGTGCCGAATCAACCTGGGAGGTCCACAGGGTCTGAATGGAATCCAGCACCAGCAGATGCGGCGGTGTGCCAGCTTCCAGCGTGGTCAGAATATCTTCAACGCTGGTTTCTGCCGCAAGGCTGACCGGCGCATCGCCCAAACCGAGACGCTGAGCGCGCATCCGCACCTGGGCAATCGCCTCTTCGCCGGAAATATAGACAACCCTGCGACCTGCCTGGGCCATGCGGGCGGCTGCCTGCAACAGGATCGTCGATTTGCCGATGCCCGGATCACCGCCCACCAGCAATGCCGATCCTGGCACAAATCCACCACCGGTCACCCGGTCCAACTCGGCAATGCCGCACAGGATGCGTGGGGCCTCGGGAGAGTCGCCTTGCATCGGCACCAGCTCCATGACCCGGCCCTTGCCGATCAGCCGTTTGGCGGCGCCGCCGATGCCTGATCCCGGATTTTCTTCAACAATGGTGTTCCAGGCATTGCAGGATTCGCATTTGCCGTTCCAGCGCGGCGATACAGCCCCGCAGTTCTGGCAGACATATTGCAGTTTTTGCTTGGCCAAGGTGGTTCCTGTCAAAGACCGTTGATGTAGGTTCGTTGGTAGCGGTTGCCAAGGCCGGTCAGTAGCTCATAGCTGATGGTCCCGGCGGCCCCGGCAACGTCGTCAAGCGGTACCGCAGGCCCGATCAATTCGATCCATTCATCATACCAGCGGCCATCCTGTAATTGCGCAACATCCGGGTGATCCGTCAGATCAACGCTGATGAGATCCATCGACACGCGGCCAATGATGGGGATGCGCGTTCCGCGCCAGGCAGCACAGCCGCCGCGGCGCTGGTCGCTGCTGCCGGCAGAGCGCAGATAACCATCTGCATATCCGGCGGCAATGGTGGCGACAAACCGTTCATTCGAACCTGAATGCGGCGAGGGGCGCACGGTTTCAGCGCCGCCATAGCCGATGGTCTCGCCGGGGGCTACCGCTTTCAGTTGCAGAATGCGCGCTGCAAGGCTGATCACAGGCCGCATCGGATTATCCGCCCCGAGGGCACTTGTGCAGGCGCCGCCATAGAGCGCAATTCCGGGCCGCACCAGATCGTAATGATAATCAGACCCAAGAAAAATGCCGGCCGAATTTGCCAGCGAGGTGCAATTGCAGGGGTGGTTTTCCACGGCGCTGCTAAAGCGCTGCTGCTGCAAGGCGTTGAGGGCGTGGCCGGGTGTGTCGGCGCAGGCCAGATGACTGATCAGCAGGCTCGGCTGATAGTCGTCGAGCAGACCGGATGCCTGGAGTTTGTCATAATCGGAAATCGGCATACCCAGCCGGTTCATGCCGGTTTCCAGTTGCACTGCATATGCAAGCCTGTCATTGCGGCCCGCCTTCACCCAGGCGTCAAATTCCATATTGATAACCGGGCGCAGCGCATAGTGCCGATAAATATCCAGCGCGTCAGCAAAATAGCCAGCCAATATGTATATAATTGCCTCCGGTGCGGCTTTGCGGACGCGGATGCCTTCGCCCGGCAGGGCAACGAAAAACGTTCTGCAACCGGCCTTCCACAAAGTTGGAACAACTTGCTCAATCCCGAGGCCGTAAGCATCGGCCTTGACCACCGCGGCGCATTCGGCAGCGCCAGCCATCGCGTCCAGTTGCCGCCAGTTATCGGCAATCGCGCCAAGGTCGATGGTCAGTCTTGCTCCGGCGGGAGCCTGATCCAGGGGTGGATTATTCATATTGTTCCGGCAGCCGGTCTTCCTGCGCCAGATTGCTGAAGCGGGTGAATTCGCCTTCGAACAGCAGTTTGACGGTTCCGGTGGGACCGTGGCGCTGCTTGCCGATGATGACTTCGGCGACGCCGGCGATATCTTCCATTTCCGCCTGCCACTTGAAGAATTCCTCGGTGCCTTCCTTGGGCATCTGGCGCTGCAGGTAATATTCCTCGCGATAGACGAACATCACCACATCGGCGTCCTGCTCAATCGATCCCGATTCACGCAGATCGGACAGTTGCGGCCGCTTGTCATCGCGGTTTTCAACCTGCCGCGATAATTGCGACAGGGCGAGGATAGGTACATTCAGTTCCTTGGCCAGGGCTTTCAATCCGGTGGTGATTTCGGTCAGTTCCTGGACGCGGTTGTCAGAGCGTTTGCCGGAGCCCTGCAGCAGTTGAAGATAATCGATAATCAGCATATCCAGACCGCGCTGACGCTTCAGCCGGCGCGCCCGGGCGGTGAGCTGCGATATGGAGATGCCGCCGGTGTGGTCGATATAGAACGGAATGCTCTGCATTTCCTGGCTGGCGATGACAATCTGGTTGAATTGCCGCTCATCGATAGTGCCGCGCCGGATTTCCGACGATGACACGCCGGACTGTTCGGCAATGATACGTGTTGCCAGTTGCTCGGACGACATTTCCAGCGAGAAGAAACCGACAATGCCGCCATTCACTGCTTTGGTGGTGCCGTCCGGCTGGGTTTCCCCCATATAGGCCTTGGCAATATTGAAGGCGATGTTGGTCGCCAGCGCGGTCTTGCCCATGGCCGGGCGGCCCGCCAGCACCACCAGATCGGAGGATTGCAGCCCGCCCATCTGCCGGTCCAGATCGCGCAGACCGGTGGCGATACCCGACAGATGGCCATCACGCTGATAGGCCGCGCTGGCCATGTCAATCGCGTCTTTCAGGGCATCGGTAAAGCTGTGAAAGCCACCATCGTAGCGGCCCTGTTCGGCCAGTTCATAAAGCCGTTTTTCGGCATCTTCAATCTGGTCGCGCGGCGCGTGATCGACGGCGGAGTCAAACGCTACATTGACCAGATCCTCACCAATTCCGATGAGCGAGCGACGGATCGCAAGATCATAGATCGAGCGGCCGTAATCGACGGCATTGATGATGGTTGTGGCCTGGGTCGCAAGCCGGACCAGATACTGGCTGACGGTTATCTCGCCGACCTGTTCATCGGCGGGCAAAAATGTTTTCAGGGTAATTGGGGTTGCCACCTTGCCGACGCGAATCAGTTGCGCCGCAGTTTCATAGATCTGGCGATGCAGCCCTTCGTAAAAATGCTCCGGTTCGAGAAAGTCGGAGACCCGGTAAAACGCTTCATTATTGACCAGAATGGCGCCCAGCAAGGCTTGTTCCGCCTCAAGATTGTGCGGTGCCAGCCGGTAGCTGTCATCGGACGGCTCCTGGTGTTCGCTTTTGGTGTCAATGCTGGTCAGTGCCGTCGTATTCATCACGCTCTCCGCTTCCAGCGGGTTTTAACCATTCCGTAACCAGAGCGGAAGGGAGCATGGCCTTTTCCCCGTTAAACACATCAGCAATGTGAAAAGGGCCGTTGGCGACGTCGAACTCGGCCGGATCAAGCCCGATACAGGGCCAGTCCATGCATTGTGGGCAGTCACCGGGTCAGAGGAATCAGTGCTCAACTGTCAGTCTGTCACCAGTTTGGCTGTCAAAGAAATGAAGATTCGCCGTGTCAAAACTGAGGTGAATCTGCTCATTGGTGCGCAACTGGATTGACGGCTCAAGCCGCGCCGTCAGGTCCTGACCACCAAACCGGCAGATGGCCATTGTGTCCGATCCCAGCGGCTCAAACACTTCCACAACCGGACTGAGTTTGCATGCGTCACGGGAAGACCAGCGCAAATGTTCCGGTCGGATGCCGACATCGACGCGCGATCCATCGGCAACATTGATCTCTCCCAGCTCAAGAGTATCCTCGCCAATGATCAATCGGGTTGCAACGCCTGACCGGTCAACGATCCCTTCAAAGATATTCATCTGCGGGGAGCCGATGAATTCGCCGACAAATCTGCAGTTGGGCTTGTTATAAAGTTCAAGCGGCGGTCCGGCCTGTACAATATGACCTTCGCGCATCACCACAACCCGGTCAGCCAGCGTCAACGCTTCGGTCTGATCATGGGTGACATATATTGTGGTGGTGCCAAGCATGGCGTGGAGGCGCTTGATCTGGGTTCGCATTTCAACCCTGAGCTTGGCATCAAGATTGGACAGGGGCTCATCGAACAGAAACACCGATGGTTCGCGGATGATGGCCCGGCCCATGGCGACACGCTGGCGCTGCCCGCCTGATAACTGGCCAGGCCGGCGCTCCAGAAGCGGTTCGATCTGCAACATCTGCGCCGTGCTTTTGACACGCGGCGCAATATCGGCCGTCTTCCAGCCCCGCATTTTCAGGCCGAACCCGATATTCTGGGCATTCGTCATATGCGGATAAAGCGCATAATCCTGAAATACCATGGCGACATCGCGATCACGCGGCTCCGCGTCGTTCACCACCCGGCCGCCGATGCGCAAGGTTCCGGCAGTGATATCTTCGAGCCCGGCAATCATTCGCAGCATGGTCGATTTTCCACAGCCGGAAGGTCCGACAAAGGCAACGAAATCACCATCCTCCACCTCAAGGCTGACCCCGTGCACGGCGCGGATTGTGCCGTAGTCCTTGACGATGTTTTCTATCTTGATGTCTGCCAATTTGTCCTCCTGGCCTGACTATCTGGACTGACGGTCGACGGCCAAATTAAATCTTGCAATATCGATAATGGCAATGTTATTAATAACGATAATACAGATATTATCAATAATGATAAGTGTTTTCTGCCAAAACGGCAACAAGCGGGAGGTATGGCCGACAATGGCTGTCGAGACTTTTTCAACGCCATCGATTACCAGCCTGTTGCCGCGGCAGTCGAGCCGCCGCAGCCATAATGTCTACGTGGCGCTGCAGAAAGAGATCGTGCTGGGCCAGTTGGCACCGGACGCCGTGTTGCTTGAGCTTGAGATTGCAGAGCGGTTCAACTGCAGCCAGGGCACCATCCGCGAGGCCCTGATGCAGCTCAATGAAGAAGGTCTCGTGAAGCGGCTGCCGCATCGCGGCACCCATGTCGCAGCCTGCCGGTCGGCCGATGCCCGCGTTCTGATCGCACTTCGGCGCGATATAGAATGCAATTATCTTGAGCGTGTTCTTGAGCGTGCAGATGCCGATTTGAATGCAGATTTACGGGGCGATCTGAACGCAATGCGCAACGCTGCGCGAGACGGCGATGAATATTTGCTGTCGGTTCATGACCGGGCGTTTCACACGCGCCTGTTTGCAGCTGCAGACCTGCCGGTGATCACGCCGATACTGCTGCGCTGCCTGATTCATAATCACCGTTATAAAATTCTCAATTCGCAACCCAGCCGTGCGCTGGACGAGACCGCAGAACGCCATGCTCCGATTTTGGCGGCGCTCGAAGCGCGCGACCTCGAAAATTTGCAGAAACTTCTAAGCCATCACATTTCGACCATTGTCGATTTCGGACCCGATCTTACAAATGGTGGTGCAGCATGAACCAGCCGAGTGCGTCAATGAAGGCCGTATTGGACCGGCTGATGGTCGAGGATGCCGGATTGCTGGATCCAACCATGTTGTCGTCTGATGCGGGGCGTGCCCTGGCGGCTCTGTCCAATTTGCGCTGGAACAGGGAACTGCCGGATGTAGCGGAAGCCCGGACCGTCATGATTGACGATATGCCGGCGCGCTACATTGTGCCGCATAATGATTGCGGCACTGACGCCATTTTGCATGTTCACGGCGGCGGCTGGGCGTTCTGTTCGGCCGCAACCCACGAAGGAGCGGCCCGCCGCCTTGCCATTGAAACGGCTGCGCCCGTGCTGACCTTCGAATATCGGCTTGCGCCTGAAAACCCCTATCCTTGTGGTCTGGAAGATGTGCTGGACGTCTGGCAGGCCAGAGACCGCACGCGCCGCTGGAGTATGGCTGGTGACAGCGCCGGAGCAAATCTTGCCCTGGCCGCCATGTTGCGGCTGCAGGAGGAGGGCGGCGAGTTGCCTGCATCCGGCCTGCTGTTTTACGGGGTGTATGGCGCTGACTTTGCCACGCCTTCTTACCAGGATTTTGCCGATGGTCCCGGCCTGACCCGTGCCAAGATGCAGCGCTTCTGGGATTGGTATGCGCCTGAAGAGGTTCGCCACTTGCCCAGTGTGGCGCCGCTTCAGGCCGACGATACACAATTGCGCGCCCTGCCGCCGCTATATCTGAATGCCGCCGGACTGGATCCGCTGCGCAGTGAAACCGAAGCATTGGCAGAGCGGCTGCGTGCTCTGGGACGAGACGATCCTTTCGATCTGTTTCAGGGGGTTGTGCATGGCTTCATGCAAATGGGTTCGCTTCTACCGGAGGCGCAGAACGCCTTCGCTTTGGCAGGAAAATATTTCAAACAGCAAACCGCTCAAACCGAGCATTCAAAATAGGGAGTAAGACAATGAATATACTAGCAAAACTTGGACTGGCAGTGAGTATGGTTGCGTTAGGTACCAGCCTTGCCGCAGCACAAAGCACGGTTCGTTTCTGGTACCATTTCGACAATGCCGACAATCCGATGAACGAGCTGGTTGAAAGCTTTGAAGCACAGAATCCGGGTATTAAAATCGAAGCGGAAAACATTCCGTGGAACAGCTATTACGACACGCTTTATACTTCAATCATCGGCGGCAATGCCCCTGATGCAGCGATGGTCAAAATGTTTGCTCAGCCGCGGTTGATCGAAATGGGCGCTCTGGAGCCCATTGGCGAGCGGATTGAAGCATGGGCTGAAAAATCCGACGTGCAGGAAAACCTGTTTGAGCTGGTCAAGGCAGACGACGGAACATCCTACTATCTGCCTGTGCAATATGTCGTGCTCTATCTTTATTATCGCCCAGACATGTTTGCCGAACTTGGCCTTGAAGTTCCGAAAACCTGCGACGAGTTCCGTGCCGCCGCCAAGGCGCTGACCCGTGACACCGATGGCGATGGACGCACCGATGTCTATGGCTTTGGCCTGCGCGGCAGCAAGGGCGGCCATGACCATTGGGCCAGTCTGACGCTGGGTCGTGATGGTGTCAGCCTGACCGACGGCATTCAATCGGACGCAGGCATTGCTGGCACCCAGTTCGTGGTTGATATGTTCCGTGAAGACGGGTCGTTTCCGCCATCTGCACCCAATGACGGGTTTCAGGAAATCATCGGCGGCTTCAAGGCCGGCAAGACAGCCATGACCATTCACCATATCGGATCGGCAAACGGCATGGTTGAGGCGCTTGGCGACAAGGTTTCCGCCACGACCGTTCCTGAATGCGGGGGCGGGCGCTGGACGGCTTTCGGCGATGAAAGCACTGCCATTCTGTCCTCTGCTGAAGACAAGGACGCTGCCTGGAAATGGATTTCCTTCCTGTCCACCGCCGGAAACAATGCCAAGTTCAATGAGGCAACCGGTCAGCTGCCAGTGACCAAAACAGACAGCGCCGGCTGGACTTTGCATCCGCAGCGGTTTGTTCAGGCAACAGTGGATTCCCTGCCATTTGCCAAGCTGCTGCCAAACCGCACCGAAACCTCGGACTTCGTGAATACGGTCTGGCCGGTGGCCATGCAGCGCGCGCTGACAGGCGAGATCACGGCTGCTGAAATGAATGCCGAAATTGCCAAACTGTACGGCAACTAGTCGCTCTCAATCAGGGGCAGCGTATTGCTGCCCCTGATTTTCATCTGATCATCACGGCACCTGCACTCCGCAAAGCAAGTTTTCCGATGGCAACGCACACCCAAAATGGCTCAGACTCTATTGACGATGCCGGTTCGCAAACCCGTCGCAGGCTGGGCAAGCGCATCCTGCCTTACGCGATGTTGTCGCCTGCTGTGCTGGTGACGTTGACCATCGTGTTTCTGCCGATGCTGCAAACCGCCTGGATGAGCCTGCACGAATATGTTCTGTTCCGCCCCAAAGAATTCAAGTTCCTTGGTTTCGATAATTTTGTCGCAGCGCTTCAGGATGAGGTGTTCTGGATATCGCTGAGACACACCGTGATCTGGATCGGCGTGACGATACCGGGGCAGATGCTCCTGGGACTGGCCACAGCGCTGCTTTTGAACCAGGAATTTCGCTGGCGCGCCCTGGCGCGCGCCCTGATCATCATTCCCTGGGCGCTGCCCTCAGTGGTCATTGCGCTGATGTGGGTGTGGATTTACGACAGCAATTACGGCGTCCTCAACGACTTCATGCTGCGCCTCGGCCTGGTCGAGCAGGCCGTTCCCTGGCTGGCCGATCCGGATCTGGCGCTGGGCGCGATCATTCTGACGCTGACATGGCAGGGCTTCCCGTTTTTTGCGGTGATGATCCTGGCCGGGCTGCAATCGATACCCAGAAGCTACTACGAGGCCGCCTCGCTGGATGGCGCCAGCAGCTTGAGACAATTCTGGCATATAACCTTACCCGGCATTTCCGGGGTGCTGGTGACCGCCGTCCTGCTGCGCACCATCTGGGTGGCAAATTCGTTTGACGTCATCTTTGTGATGACCGGCGGCGGGCCCGGATATGCCACCTATACCTTGCCGCTTTACGCCTTCATCAAAGCACGCACCAATCTTGATTTCGGCTATGGTTCGGCGCTGGCCGTGCTGTTCACCTTCCTGCTGATGGGGCTCGTCCTGCTGTATCTCAGGCGGACCGGAAAGGCGGTGCAATAATGGCGCTCGGTAAAATGCCGACATCACGCCGGCTGCTGATCGTGGAACTGCCGATGCTTCTGATCCTGGCCTTTGCGCTTGGACCCTATGCCTGGATGTTCATTACCTCGGTTACGGAGGAGTCCCGGCTGTTCACCGAAGGTCCGTCGATCATTGGGGCAACCATTGACAATTACACGCGGCTTTTCAGAACCGTGGGCTTTGGCGATAATCTGCTCGACAGTTTTATCGTCGCCAGCGGCACCGTGGTCGTCGGCTTGTCCCTGAGCGTTACCGCCGCCTATTCGTTCTCGCGGTTTTCCTTCAAGGGCAAACGCATCCTGATGCTGCAATTCCTGCTGATCAATATGTTCCCGCTGGTGCTGCTTATCCTTCCGCTGTTTGTGCTGATGCGGGTTCTGGGACTTCTCGACACCCATCTGGCTCTGATCATCGCCAACTCAACGATCGCCATCCCGTTTTCGGTGTGGATGATGATCAGCTATATGAACGGGATACCCAGATCGCTCGATGAAGCAGCGATGACGGATGGCTGTACGCGCATGGGTGCGCTGCGCCGTGTGGTGCTGCCGCTGTGTGTGCCCGGCATCATTGCCACGGCGATCTACATCTTCATCACCTCATGGAACGAATATCTTTATGCACTGACCCTTGGCGGACGCAATGTCCGCCCGATCACCGTCGCGGTTCAGACCCTGATTGGTGAATATGAAATTCAGTGGGGTCTTCTGACCGCAGGCGGCATTGTCGGTGCAATGCCGGCCACCGTCCTGTTTCTGCTGGTGCAGAAACGCCTGATATCGGGTCTCACTCAGGGCGCGGTCAAAGGCTGACCCCGCCATCCCAGAAAGGACGATACTCTTGGACAATCCGGTCGGTATTATCTCGATGCAGTTCATACGCCCGTTTACCGGTGCCGATCTGCATTATTTCGACTATGCGGCAAAGCTCGGTTTTGACTTCATGGAACTTCTGGTCCCGGAGCCGGAGGACAATATTGATCTGGATCTGGCCCGTAAAGCCGCCAGTGACTGCGGCATCAGCCTGGTTTTGGCCGCAAGAGTGAATGCGCAACGCTCTATCGCGTCAGATGATGCAGGCGCGCGGCAGGGTGGTCTGGACTATCTCACCCATTGTGTGGAGGTCGCTCACCAGCTTGGCGCCGGGATTGTCGGTGGCCCGCTTTACGGTGAGCCGATGGTATTTGCCGGCAGGCCGCCTGTGCCGCGCTCCGATGAAGCCGTTGCCGCCCGTGCTGCGCGGACGGTTGAAGGGCTGGCGCACGTCGCGCCGCGCGCCCGTAATGCAGGCGTGGTCTTCGGGCTCGAGCCGCTCAACCGGTTTGAAACGGATATTATCTCAACCACGCGCCAGGCAATTGAAGTCGTCGACAGGGTTGATGATGCGGGGCTTGGTGTCATGCTGGATACCTTTCACATGAATATGGAAGAGCGCTCCATACCCGATGCAATTCGCGCCGCAGGCAGTCGTCTGGTGCATTTTCAGGCCAATGAAAACCACCGTGGCCATCCGGGCACAGGCCATCTTGACTGGACAGCAATCATGCGCGCACTGGCGCAAATCAACTATCGCGGCCCGGTCTCGCTGGAACCGTTTCGGCGCGATGATGACCGTGTCGCCCTGCCGATTGCGCAGTGGCGCGCGCCCCATGAGGATGAAAGTGCCAAACTGAAAGCCGGGCTGGGCGTGATCCGCTCTGCGCTTGCCTTGGCGGAGGTCGACCAATGACCCTGAATATCGGCTGGATCGGCTGTGGACGCCATGCAAGACAAATGCTGCTGCCGCAGCTTGGTATCAACGACATCCGCATTGCCGCGCTGTGCGACAGGGATGAAGCCGCCATGGCCCGTGTGGGCCACGAATACGGGGTCACATCCCTGTATTCCGACTATCGTGATCTGGTCGCCCAGCCGGGGCTGGATCTGATCGGTATGGCTGTGGGGCCGGATCTGCATCAGCATGCGTCGATTGCAGCCCTGGAGAGGGGCTTGCCGGTTTTCATGGAAAAACCACCGGCCGCAACTGCAGCTGGCGCGCGCGCCGTTGCTGAAGCATCGCGGGCAGCAGGGCAGCCGGTGATAGTTGGTTTCATGAAACGCTATTCAACCGGAAACCGGATCGCCAAAAATATTCTGGATAAAGGCGATTTCGGCCAGATTCTGGGCGTCACCGGGACCTATATGACGGCACCGACCTATTTTCAGGGCGAACCGGATTACAGCGGTTTCTATCTGCACCATTGTGTTCACTACATGGACCTCATCCCCTGGCTTACAGGCGATGATTTCGGCGACATGAGTGTACGCAAGATAAGCCCTTCGCCCGGTAAAATCCTGTTTCACCTTGGCTTTACTGCGGACAATGGCGTGATCGGCAATGTAGTGATGGGTACCGTTCAGTCGCGTGGCACACCGATGGAAGAGCTGCGCATCATGGGCGACCATGTCCGGCTGGAGATCGATAACATTATCAAGGTGGCATTGTACCGCGATCCGGCTTTCAAGGCCGATGATCCGGCGGCCACACTTGATGCGGCCTCTGACACATTAAGCTGGACACCGAATTTCACGGCTGCGGCCAATGAGGACCATAAGGGATACAAGGCGCTGGTTGCGGATGCAGCCGCCACCGTGCGCGGCGAGGACCGCAATGTTCCCACCATCGAAGATGGCCTGCGCGCCATGGAGCGCCTTGAGCGGATGATCGCGCTGCTGGAAAAATAATTTACAGCCAGGAAAAGGTCTGACGCGGATCATAAAAGTTTCGGGAAGGCTGGAGCGTGTGTCCAGCCTTCCCGGATCAGCAGAACGGTTGATCCGTTCCGACAATTTGATCAGGCAGTCGTATCTTCGTCTTCTGGGTCGGCGTCTGCATCAGCATCCGCGTCGTCCTCATTGGCGGTTTCGCCAGCGCCTTCTTCGAACACTTCTTCCATGTCCGGTGCGTCTTCTTCGACAATTTCCTCTTCATCGAAAGTATCCCCGGCCACGGAGACATCCTCGCCCATGGCCTGGCGTTCCGCTTCGTCCTCGGAGCGCGCAACATTCACCGATACGGCGGCGTTGACGTCGGCAAACAGGGCAACTGTAATGTCGTGAAGGCCAATTTTCTTGATGGGCTCATTCAGTTGAATCTGTGAGCGCAACACATGAAAGCCAGCTCCTTCCAGACCTGCCGCAATATCGCGGGTGTTGACCGAACCGTAGAGCTGGCCCGTCTGACCGGCGCGGCGGATCATGATGACTGACTGGCCGTCAAGTTTTGTCGCGACCTGCTGGGCCTCGGACTGCATTTCCAGGTTGCGCGCTTCAATTTCAGTGCGGCGGTTTTCAAATTCTTTTTTGTTGGCGGCAGTGGCGCGCAATGCCTTGCCGTTTGGCAGCAGGAAATTGCGGGCATAACCATCTTTGACGCGGACAACGTCGCCAACTTGTCCAAGACGGGCAATGCGTTCCAGAAGAATGATATTCATGAGATTTTCCTTAGGTTTGAAAGTTATGAATTGGAGGTGTTGGACTGAAACCGGCCGCGCAGGTTGAGAAACCCGTCGATCCAGCCAAGAATCAGGATGAGCAGAAGTGGAAACGTGAACAGGATGATGCTGCCATAGACAGCAACCAGAATGATGCCGCGTGAGGCAAGGCGGCGGGTCAGCGCATGCAGCGCGGCAAATCCGGACAGGATCACCAGTGCAGAAGATGCCCCGGCCACCGAAGTCAGGAGCGGAGGCGTAGAACCGGTTAGCCAGATTGCCAGAAACGCTGCCATTGCGGTCAGGTGAACAGCACGCGGTATAACAAGTGTCGTGATGCTGGTTGCCGGTCTTGCAAATGTGCCGTAACGCCGCGCAATCCGTATCGCCAGAACCAGGTTCAGCCCGGTGACAGCCACAAGTCCGGCGGTGGCGACAAAGGGAAACAGGGCGACAAAGAACACGGCAATCTGGGTAATTGTCTGCGGGGGAACTTCAGTGGTGTCGACGGCACCTTCCAGCAGGACACTGGCCTGGGTTTCAATGGCCAGCACCGCGCTTTCCGGGGTGAAATCGGAATACAGGCCCAACAGCAGGAAGATCAGAATTGCAGCGCCGCCAACGAAACTGAGAAGTCTGCCGAGCGGATACCAGCCAGCCAGTTGATCGACCGGCAGATCGGTGTTTCTGAGCCCCGCCAGATAACTCGCCAACAAGGCCGGAGCGGCAAAATTCAGACTGTAGGAAACCGTCTGGGCCGGCAGGCCCGAGACCAGCAACAGTGCTGCAACAGCCGCCACGGCCGCTATCAGCCCGGCGCGCGGGCCAAATGTCAGAGCAGCGCTTTGAATGGGCAGCTGGGCAAAAATCTGCAGCACGATGGCCAGCAATGAGCCCGTCAGGACACTTGCAAATAAAAGGGCGGATAACAGCCCGGCACCAATACTGATCAGAATAATCTGCGTCATGTTCGCTGTCCCGCTCCGGGCGGTTAGAAGCACGTCAATCTGATCAACTGATCAGGCACGGCCTCAACTGAAGTCCGGGCGGCGGCTCATCCGCCGCCCGAATGTCACTTATTTAATAACGTATGGCAGCAGACCAAGGAAACGGGAGCGTTTGATGGCCTGAGCCAGTTCGCGCTGTTTCTTGGCGGACACTGCGGTAATACGTGAAGGCACGATTTTGCCGCGCTCCGAGACATAGCGCTGCAGCAGCTTTACGTCCTTGTAATCAATCTTCGGAGAGTTCGCGCCGGAGAAAGGGCAGGTTTTGCGACGACGGTGAAACGGGCGGCGTTGCGGAAGTTGTGCAATATCAACCATTGTAAATATCCTCGCTCTTACCGGTCACGACCACGACCGCCGCCGCCGGGGCGTCGGTCATCACGATCACGTTTTTGCATCATTGCAGTCGGACCTTCTTCGTGCTGCTTTACACGAATGGTCATGTAGCGCAGGACATCTTCATTGATGCGCATCTGACGCTCCATTTCAGCAACAGCTGCGTGTGGAGCATCAATGTTCATGAAGGTGAAATGCGCCTTGCGGTTACGCTGAATGCGGTAGGTCAGGGATTTCAGACCCCAGCTTTCCACAAACGGAACGGTTCCGCCGTTTTCGCTGACGATTTCTTTCAGGGAGTCGACCAGAGTTTCAACCTGCTGGCCGGACAGGTCCTGCCGCGCAAGCACGACATGCTCGTAAAGTGGCATATTGCCTTTCCTTATATTTGGTTCAGCGCAAAGCCCCATCGAAGCCCTTTGGCCTGCTGGCCGTTGGAAAGGCTGTTCGAAGACGCATCGAGAGCGGGGACACTGAAAGCCGGGTCGAAACCCTACCGTCGCTTCTCACCACATGTGACAAGACACAGCCTTCCGTTCAGCCCCCGGCTGAACCGGTTGCGATGGCGGCGTTATAGCCGTGAGCCAGCCAAATGCAAGATGAAACTGGCCAAAAGCCCCGCATTTGGGGAAATTATCGGAAAGTTTCTTGACAGACAGGCGTGGAATAGGGTGTCTCAGCCCTCACTTGCGATGATATTTCAGTCTGCAATACAGGATATTTCAACTCAATGACACGTGTGTTCACCTTTCCCGGTCAGGGTAGCCAGGCGGTTGGCATGGGTCAGGCGCTGGCCGAAAGTTCCGCTGCCGCAAAACAGGTTTTTGCCGAGGTTGATGAGGCTCTGGGGCAGAATCTCAGCCGCTTGATCTGGGATGGCCCGCTGGAAGAGCTGACACTGACCGCCAACGCACAGCCGGCGCTGATGGCGGTCAGCCTTGCGGCCATGGCGGCAATGGAAGAAGCCGGGATTACAGTGGCTGGGTCGGCGGCCTATGTCGCCGGTCATTCGCTGGGCGAATATTCGGCGCTGGCGGCTGCGGGAAGTCTGAGCGTCGCGGATGCGGCGCGGTTGTTGCGGATACGCGGCGACGCCATGCAAAGTGCGGTGCCGGTTGGCGAGGGTGCCATGGCGGCGATTCTGGGTCTTGAACTGGAGCAGGTCGAGGCTCTTGTGCAGCAGGCATCGGCCAGCGGCGCCTGTGACGTTGCCAATGATAATGCGCCGGGCCAGGTTGTGGTATCCGGGGCCAGGGCAGCCGTTGAAAAGGCCGCCGAACTGGCGAAAGCTGAGGGCGCGCGCCGCGCGCTGATGCTGCCGGTCAGTGCGCCTTTTCACTGTTCGCTGATGCGTCCGGCGGCGGAGCGCATGGCGCAAGCGCTGGCTGAGATCGATCTGAAAACTCCGAAAGTTCCCTTGATCGCCAATGTGCTGGCCGCACCGGTCAGTGAGCCGGATGAGATCCGCAAACATCTGATCGAGCAGGTAACGGGCCGGGTGCGGTGGCGGGAATCCATTCAGTGGCTGGCTGATAATGGCGTCGATGAAGCGTTTGAAATCGGTGCCGGCAAGGTTCTGGCAGGCTTGATCAAGCGCATCGCGCCGGGCATCAATGCCTCGTCAATCAACACACCCGATGATATTCAAAAAATGCTCTGATCTACCGAGCGAATCTGAACGCAGTCAGCCAGGGAGCGACATATGTTTGATCTGACAGGAAAAATTGCGCTGGTAACCGGTGCAAGCGGAAGTCTGGGTTCTGCTATTGCCAGAGCGCTCTGTGCAAGTGGTGCGACAGTGGCATTGCATGGCACCCGGATCGATGCGCTGGAAGCCCTGCAGGCGGAACTGGGCGAAGCGGCCCATGTGTTTCCCTGCAATCTGGCAGACCGCGAAGCCAGGTCGGGCCTGGTTCCTGCTGTTGTAGAGGCGCTGGGACAGATTGATATTCTCGTCAACAATGCCGGGATTACCCGCGATGGATTGGCGATGCGGATGAAGGATGAGGATTGGGACAGCGTGGTGGACATCAACCTCAACGCGCCTTTTGAACTGGCGCGGGCCTGTCTGCGGCCAATGATGAAAGCGCGTCAGGGCCGCATTATCGGAATCACCTCCGTTGCCGGTGTGGTCGGCAATGCCGGGCAGAGCAATTATGCTGCCACCAAGGCCGGCCTTATCGGAATGTCGAAGGCGTTGGCGCAGGAAGTGGCCAGTCGCGGCATAACGGTGAATTGCGTTGCGCCGGGGCTGATCGATTCCGCGATGAACGACAAGCTCACAGACAAGCAGCGGGAAACCATTTTGACAAATGTGCCGGTCGGGCGCCTCGGTACTGCCGATGAAATCGCCGCTGCCGTGGTCTTTCTGGCCAGTGAGGAAGCGGCCTATATCACCGGTGAAACGATCCAGATCAATGGCGGCATGGCAATGGTGTAGGACCTGAACCCCCTTAACATGCGATCAGACCATCGGGGCCGTTTCTGGTGTTTCAAATTGAACTGTGCTAGCAAGCGCCAGATTCCGAGGTTGACGCGGCATCATTGCGGTATTAGGTGCTGCCTGTTATCGACATAAGATGGCCGTAGCGACCGGCTTGCCATCGCCTCTGGCGGTCGCAGACGGTAGAATAATCCTGCTTGGGTTTTGAGGCATCAAACATTAAGCTGGGAAAACGTAGAATCACCGGCGCATTGAAGGCGCTCAAATGAAATCCTGTGACACTGGCGTGCGCGATCCGCGCGTGTCTAGTGCAACAGGATCTCTGGTGTATAGTGTTATTTGAGCAACCGCGAAATCGCGGTGGATGAATGAGGAAAGTTACTTATGAGCAATGTTGCCGATAAGGTGAAAGAAATCGTAATTGGCCACCTGGACGCTGATCCTGAGAAGGTGACACCAGAAGCCAGTTTTATCGAAGATCTGGGCGCAGACAGCCTTGACACCGTTGAACTGGTCATGAAGTTCGAAGAAGCGTTCGAAATTACCATTCCAGATGAAGCTGCCGAATCCATCGTAACTGTTGGCGATGCGGTCAAGTTCATTGAGTCTCAAGCAGACGCATAGGACCTGGTTTTCGCCTGCAGAAAGGCAGCAGCTCCTTGATGGATCGCAGTTTGCCAACAGGCAAACTGCGAATAAATTTTCAGCTCAGTGGTCGGGTGGATTATGAGACGTGTGGTTGTTACTGGCCTGGGCACGGTCAATCCGCTTGGCTGCGGAGTTGATGTTTCCTGGTCGAATCTGATTGCCGGAAAAAGCGGGGCGTCTCGTGTCGAGCGGTTTCAGGTCGATGATCTGGCTTGCCAGATAGCTTGCCACATTCCGCATGGTGACGGGTCTGACGGCACTTATAATGCCAATGACTGGATGGCTCCAAAAGAGCAGCGTAAAGTCGATAATTTCATTGTTTACGCCATGGCTGCCGCTCAGCAGGCGCTTGATGACGCCGACTGGCATCCAAGCAGTTATGAGGATCAGACGGTCTCAGGCGTGCTTATCGGGTCCGGTATTGGCGGTCTTGAAGGCATCGAAACTGCCTCTCATATCCTGCGTGACAACGGGCCGCGGCGGCTCAGCCCGTTTTTTATTCCCGGCCGGCTGATCAATCTGGCCTCCGGATATGTTTCGATCAAACATGGCCTGAAAGGCCCCAATCATTCGGTTGTGACAGCGTGCTCCACGGGTGCGCATGCGATCGGAGATGCGGGCAGGCTTATTGCTCTCGGTGACGCAGACGTGATGGTAGCCGGCGGCTCGGAATCGCCGGTCTGCCGCCTGTCGCTCGCCGGCTTTGCATCCTGCCGCGCCCTGTCGACCCATTTCAATGATGACCCGACGAGCGCCTCCCGCCCGTATGACAGGGACCGCGACGGATTTGTCATGGGAGAAGGGGCCGGCATAGTGGTTCTGGAAGAATATGAACACGCAAAGGCGCGCGGTGCCAGGATTTATGGTGAACTGATCGGCTATGGAATGTCCGGTGATGCCTACCACATCACTGCCCCAGCGGCTGATGGTGATGGCGCCTATCGCTGCATGAAGGCTGCTCTGAAACGGGCAGATCTGGTCCCATCGGACATCGACTACGTGAATGCTCACGGGACGTCCACTCCGCTGGGAGACGAAATTGAGTTGCGCGCCGTTGAACGGCTGGTTGATGGCAATGCCGCACAACTGACAATGTCCTCTACAAAATCAGCGACCGGACATCTGCTGGGTGCTGCCGGAGCCATTGAGGCGATCTTCTCGCTTTTGGCCATTCGCGATGATATTGTTCCTCCGACGCTGAATTTGGATAATCCGTCTGTCGAAACAAAAATTGACCTGGTGCCAAAAACTGCGAAGAAAAAACCCATTTCCGTTGCACTATCAAACTCGTTCGGGTTTGGGGGGACCAATGCATCACTTATTTTTCGGAATGTTGATTGAACAGGGCCGGCAGTTTGAGTTGTACTTCTATTGGGAGATTAATTGATGATTCGTTCCAGGCGCGGTTCCAGGGATTCAGGGCGCGACCGGCTGGACATTGAAAGCGACGATCGGCGCTATTCTCCGCGCAGCGCAAGACAGTCCCTGCAATCAGAAATCGCGGCGCCGCCACCAACCGGGCGCAAGCGCAGACGCCATCCCATTGTGTTTGTTCTGAATTTCCTGCTGATGGCGACAGTCATCCTGGCATTCGTTTTCGGGGGACTGTTGTTTTACGGCAAGTCAGTATACGAGGCTGACGGTCCGCTTCAGGTCGACAAATCTGTAATGATCGAGCGCGGCATGAATGTGCAGGGCATTGCAAATCTGCTGGATGAAAAGAATATCATCAACAACAAGATTTTGTTTCTGGCCAGTGTCCGTTTGACGGACAACCGCAGCAAACTGAAGGCCGGTGAGTATCTGTTCGAGCGGAACGCTTCCATGGAGGACGTTGTTGCCCGGCTGGTTGAAGGCAAATCCATTTTGCATGCCGTCACCGTTCCGGAAGGCCGCACGTCCAAGCAGATCGTCGATATTCTGGAATTGGACCCGGTCCTGACCGGTCAGATTGTCGGGGTTCCACCGGAAGGCACATTGCTGCCGGAGACCTATAAATTCACTCGCGGCGACAGCCGGTCACAATTGCTGGAGCGCATGCGTACGGCCCGTGATCGTGTGGTGGCGGATGTCTGGTCGCGGCGCTCGCCGGATCTGCCTATTTCGACCCCGGAAGAAATGGTTATCCTGGCCAGCATCGTTGAAAAGGAAACCGCATTGGCGGACGAGCGCCCAAGGGTTGCGTCCGTGTTCATCAACCGGTTGAAAGAGGGCATGAAGTTGCAGACCGACCCGACGGTCATTTATGGGCTGGTCGGGGGACAGGGCACTCTAGGCCGGCCAATTTCGCGCGCGGATTTGCGCGCTGAAAACCCTTACAACACCTATGTCATCGACGGACTTCCACCCGGGCCAATCGCCAATCCCGGTCGTGCGGCCCTGGAAGCGGTTATCAATCCGGCCCGCACCAAGGACTTGTTTTTCGTGGCTGACGGGTCTGGCGGGCATGCCTTTGCTCAGACATTTGCCGAACACCAGACCAATGTTCGAAAATGGCGACAGGTTGAACGTGACAAGTCTGACCAGGAAGACGTTGAAGACCCGAGCAAAATCAGCGACTAGTATGGAGGTCGCGCCAAAGCGGAGCAAATTTGATGGCGATAAGCAGCATGACTGGTTATGGCCGGTCAGAAGGAGCGTTTGAGGAACGCAACTGGTACTGGGAATTGCGCTCGGTAAACGGTAGGGGGCTGGATCTGAAATTCCGCTTGCCTCCTGGCTTTGACAAGGTCGAGCAGATCTGCAGAAAACGTGCGCAGACGGTTCTTGGCCGTGGCAATGTGCAGTGTAATCTGATGATTAGTGTGAGTGATGGCAAGCCGTCATTTCAGATAAATCAAACAGCACTGGATCAGGCGCTATCCTATCTGGAAATCGTTGCGCAACGCGTTGAAACCGCGCCGTCCCCGGCAACCAGTATTCTCGCCATGCCAGGGGTCCTGGAGCGGTTTTCCGAAGACCGGAGCACAGAAGACCAGGAGAGCCTGAATGCGGCGCTGAATACCAGTTTTGAAGTTGCACTGGCAGCTCTCACAAAGGCGCGTGAAGCTGAAGGCGAGCATTTGAAGGCAATCGTCGCTGGACTTTTGCAGCAGATTACAGATCTCGTCCAACTTGCAACCGACAATCCGGCACGTACGCCCCGGGCCATTCAGGACCGGATCAGAAAGCAGATTGCGCTGCTGTCCGGCGGACAGACCAGACTGGACGAGGAACGGCTTCATCAGGAGGCCATGCTGCTTGCGACCAAGGCTGATATTCAGGAAGAACTTGACCGGCTCCGGGCGCATATCGTGGCGGCGGATGATCTGCTGTTTGCCGGGCAGCCGGTTGGCCGAAAATTTGATTTTCTGACCCAGGAATTCAATCGTGAAGCCAACACGCTGTGTTCCAAATCCAATGATCCGGCCCTCACCAAAACCGGTCTTGCGCTGAAGGCTGTTGTTGATCAGCTGCGCGAGCAGATACAGAATATCGAATAGGACGAGACATGCGTAACAGCTCAATCAGTACGATGGATCGCCGCGGCGTTATGCTTGTCCTGTCCTCTCCATCAGGAGCCGGAAAATCCAGCATTGCCCGGCAGATACTCAGCAAGAATTCCGAGATTGAGCTTTCGGTGTCCGTGACAACAAGAGCACAGCGCCCCAGCGAAATTGAAGGAACCCATTACCATTTTATTGATCACAGGCGCTTTGCCGCCATGCGCGATCGCAATGAATTGCTGGAGTGGGCTGAGGTCCATGGCAATTTTTACGGGACCCCGCGGGACCCGGTCGAAGAGGCGCTGACGGCCGGGCGCGACGTATTGTTTGACATTGACTGGCAGGGCACCAGGCAATTGCACGAAAAAATGCCTGAAGATCTGGTGCGGATTTTTGTATTGCCACCATCGATCAGCGAGCTGAAATCTCGGCTGGAACGGCGGGCGGAAGACAGTGACGACGTGATTGCCAAACGGCTGACCAATGCTGCTCTGGAAATGGAGCAGTGGTCTGAATATGACTATGTCATCATCAATGAAAAGCTGGAACAGTCATTTGAGCGGGTGCAGTCCATTTTGCATGCGGAACGGATGCGCCGTGACCGGCTGATCGGCATGAAAATGTTCGTGGAAGGGCTGCTCAACGAGTTGTGAGCGCGTCATAGGCATTGGCCAGGGCGACAAATCCGCTGACTGGAATTTGTTCGGCGCGCTCGGTCTCCGCAATGCCGGTTTCTTCAAAAACCTGACTGCTGATTCCCAGGGGCTTGAGGCTCTGTCGCAGCATCTTGCGCCTTTGGCCGAACGCGGCAGCTGTGAGTTTTGACAGGCTCGTCAAGCGGCAGGCCAGCGGCTGGCGACGCGGTTCAAAGTGTACCACGCTGGAGGTGACTTTTGGCGGCGGAGTGAAAGCCTGAGGCGAGATGTCAAACAACAGCTCTGCCGTGCAACGCCATTGTGCCAAAACGGAGAGCCGTCCGTAGGATTTGCTGCCTGCGGCTGCAACAATGCGTTCGGCTACCTCCTTCTGGAACATCAGGGTAAGCGAGCTGTAGAAGGGTGGCCACGGCTCTGCCTCAAGCCAGCCTGTCAGCAGCGGTGTTGCAATATTATAGGGCAAATTGGCAATGATGCGGGTTTTCAGCTCCGGGTCCAAAAGTGGCTGATTCTGCAACGCATCTCCGGCAATGATGTGCAGTTTTCCAGGATATTGCGCCTCTACCTGCCTCAGCGCGGCCAGACAGCGTTCATCGCGTTCAATGACCGTCAGACTTGCCGGGTTCTCTTTCAGGATCGCCCGTGTCAAGCCGCCGGGACCTGGCCCGATTTCAAGAACATGAGCCCCTTCCAGCCGGCCCGCGGCGCGGGCAATACGGCTGGTCAGATTCAGATCGAGCAGAAAATTCTGGCCCAGCGATTTCTTTGGACTGAGGTCAAATTGCGCAAGAACATCGCGCAAGGGTGGAAGGGCGTCAAAGCTGTGGTTCATGCACGACCTGCAGAAATCATGTCGTTTGCCATGCGAATGGCACAAATCAGACTGTCGGGCCGCGCACTCCCTTTTCCGGCAAGGTCCAGGGCTGTGCCATGGTCCGGAGAGGTGCGCACAAAAGGCAGGCCCAGCGTGACGTTCACACCTTCATCAAAAGCCAGCGTTTTAGCCGGTATCAGCGCCTGGTCATGATACATGCAGATTGCCACATCATAATTGGAGCGGGCGCGCGGATGAAACATTGTATCGGCGGGCAAAGGTCCCGTGATATCGAATCCTTCGGCGCGCAATTCTTGCAGAGCCGGCGCGATAATGTCCCTGTCTTCCAGACCAATGCTGCCATTTTCGCCGGCATGAGGATTGAGACCGGCCACGGCCAAGCGCGGCTGGCTGATCCCGAAGCGGCTCTTCAACTCAGCATGACAGATGCGAATTGTGGTCTTGATCATTTCTGAGGTGAGCTGCATGGGAACCTCGCTCAGAGGAATATGAATGGTCACCGGCACAGTGCGCAGCAGTTCGGAGGCAATCAGCATTACGGGTGTATAGGGCTGTCCGGTATGTTGTGTTGCCAGAAAGCCGAGATATTCCGTGTGCCCCGGATAGGAGAATCCGGCTTCGTAGAGATTTTTCTTGTGGATCGGGCAGGTCACCAACCCGGCGCATATGCCGTTGATGGTGGCCGCCACAGCCTGATCAATGGAGGCGATCACGGCTGTGCCATTGCCGGGTATCAAAGTGCCGCAGCAGTCGGGCTCTGCTGCCGGAATATCCACCACCTGCAGCATTCCGGAGGGCCTGCTTTGTGCAATGGTGTCCGGTCCAAGCCGTGTGATGGACAGGGAAACGCCCAGCATTTTGGCGCGCAATGTCAGGGTTTGCGCGCAGCCAAACACGATGAGTTCAGGCAATTGCAGGCGTTCGCGATGCTGCCAGGCGGCGATGACCAGATCCGGGCCAATACCCGCCGGCTCGCCCATAGTCAGGGCAAGAGGAGTGGTCACTGCTCGTGCCTATCTGAACGGGTCAGCGGTATTCAATGACCGCATCCTGGCGCAGGTCGCGAATATAGCGGCGCGCAAGCAACTGGCCTTCCTGATCCATCATTTCCGAGCGGGTTTCGTCTACTGCCGCGATGTCGCTGGCGACTTCGCGGACATTGCAGAGCACCAGGATTTCAAATCCCTCGGCGATGCGCCCGGGCTCGGTTCCCTGGCTGATTTTAAGCGTCTCGAGCTTTGCCACCAGCTCCTCGGGTAATTGCGTTGAGTCGCGGCGCCCGATGTTCTTGACCACCACATCGCGCAACCCAGAAGCCTGGGAAAGCACCGAATCGCATCCTGCTATGGTCGGTCTGAATCGTTCTGCGCTCTTCTTGACGGCATTTGCGGTCGCATCGTTGGAGCCTTTGGGAACGATGAAAATGACTTGTTTGAGGGTGAATTCCTTAACAAATTTCTTCTGTTCGCCCTTTGCACGGACAGCGGCGATCACGTCGGCATCTTGCACATTTACAGTGCTGCGGAACCTGGCGCGGACCACACGAGACCAGGCAAGTTCAGCTCTCAGCCGGCTTTTCAGAGCGCCCGGGCTGACGCCTGATTTACTCAGCGCCTGACCCAGTTGTGACGCACTCATTTTTGTCCGTGTGGCGATGGTCGCGAAAGCGCTGTCAACTTCCTGGGGAGACGGGCTGATGCCGCGCCGCTTGGCTTCGCCCAGCTTCAGCTTCTCTTCAACCAGTTCATCAAGAGCCTTGGTTCGGGAACCGTCCCGGGTGGTGAGTTTCAGAAGCTTTGAGCGCTGATCCAGTTCGTAGCTGGTGATCGGATCGCCATTCACCAGTGCAACAATCTTGCTTTGAGCAAAGGCCGGCGCACTGATGGAGATGATAAGACAGGCAAACAGCAGAGCAGCCAGATTGCGAAGGGAAGAGGGGACAGACAACATGGAAATGCCCTTATGAATTGAATGTATCTCGGCGATTTTAGCCAAGTTTGTCAGCAAGGTTAAGCTTGTGACGCACAGATTGGGGGAAATTGAGGCAGGCCGCATCCCGGTATTGGGAAATCTTGTCTGTTCCCACAGGCCGATACCGCGCTATCAATAGGTTGCAGACTCGCTTTCGCCGCCGCCCAGATCCTGTGAGACTTCGCCGCCGCCGATGGTTTTCAGATTGACCCGCAGATAAATCCGCTGATCGGTTTCAAGATCTGTATAGCGATCATGGGTTTCAGTATAGGACAGCGACAGGCCGAAGCACTCATCATCATAAGCGATTCCGATACCATCGCTGACAGCACCATTATTTTCGATATCGTAACGGAAATCGCCGAATACGCGCCAGTTGTCATTGACCTGAAGTGAGGCAGAGCCACGTATTTCTTCGCGCTCGTTGGCAATGCCGAGATTGGGTTGTTCGGCAAAATAGGCGTAGCCGAGGGAGGCCGTGAGAAAGCCACGTTTTCCGCTTGCCGTGATTTCAGAACGGTTGACTGCGAAATTGCTCTCATCCAGCCGAACAAAAGCATCCAGCCGCAGATCATTCGCCGTATCAAGCGTGAAGCGGGCAATGTAGTCGGACCGGTCGGTTTCAAGGCCGCTGTCCAGACCTGTTGCAGCAACATCCGGATTGGCGAACGAATTGGTCCCGAACAGATGAAGCGATTGTCCCAGAACTGTGCGGATGGAAACGCCATTGTTCAGATCAGCCCGGTAAATCATGCCGATATTGATGCGCGAGCCGCCCTCGACACGGTCATAGCCGGAAAACTTGTTGACGCTGAACAGATTGGTGTCGTCGAAAACCAGGCTCTGTGCATCTTCATTGGGCAGGGAGCCCAACAGATTCTCGTTGCTTCTCAGAATGACCTGCGCGACCGGTTCAAAGCGCTGGGTGCCCCAGGTGTGCTGGGCGATCAGAGGCCAGCGCCATTCGATTCCGGCGAGTGCCAGTCCGCGAAAAGCCTCATTATCCTCAATGAAGGGTGCCAGTGGCTCATTCTGTTCCAGCCAGAACGCATCGCCGCGCAATGAGGCAAACGGTGTGAACAGCTGGCCCATCGGTCCGACCAGGGTTTTTTGCCAGGTGGCTTCCAGCGAGAGGCGCGTGTAAGTGCCTTTCGGGCCGACCACACGTCCGGTTGGATTGCCATTGCTGGTGCCGAAATCGGTGTTTTCCCGCGACAGGCTGGTGAAATTCAGATCAAACGACAATTCACCGTTCAGAACCGGGTCGCCAAAGACAAGATTGTAATCCAGCACCGGATGAACCAGCGCCTGTTCTTCCTGAAAATCGGTTCCGATGCTGTCTTCTTGATCTTCGCGCAGAGCGCGGAACTGATAACCACGCAATTCAAAAAAATTGCGCTCACTCTGGCCGGTCAGATAGAGCGTCGAGACAGCTTCCTGGCGCTCCGTATCTTCCAGATCATAATCGCGGGTGAAGGTCCGGTCGCTGATTGCGGTAACGTCCCAGCCCCATTTCCATTGCTGATTGATATTGAACTCGCCATCAGACTGGACATAGCCACGCAGCGTCTCATCGCCCTGAAGACCGGCAAATTGGTCAGGCGCGAACTGGGCAATGCCGGCAGCGCGAATTCTGTAGGAGCCGGTGATCAATTTGTGGCGCCATTCCGCATCCAGCAACACGCCCTGACCACTGTAAAAAGTGGGTGAAATCGTCAGATCGTAATTGGGCGCCAGATTGAAAAAATACGGAGTTGTCAGCCCGACCCCGATTGCGCTTCCGTAGCTCAGTCTGGGCATCAGAAAGCCGCTCTTGCGCTTTACTGAAGGGTCGGCATGAGAAAAATACGGCAGATATGCCACCGGAACACCAAAGAATTCCAGCCAAGCATTCTGATAGTAAATCATCTGCTCCTGCTGGTCATGGATGACTTTTGACGCCTTGATCTGCCACAGATAGGGCCGCGCCGGGCGCTTCTCGCAAGCTTCGCAGGCGGTATAGCTGCCCTGGTTGAAAACTGTCCGGTTGCCACCGGTCCGTTCAGCCGATTCGGCGCCGAAGGTGGCGTTTTCCGGTGTCCGCACCTGCAATGACTTCACAAAGCCGTCGCGGAAATCTTCGGTGATATCGACCTGATCCGCTGTCAGCACATTTCCGGTTGGCTCGGTAATGCGTACATTGCCCAATGCCATCATCCGGCCGCTGCGCTGTTCGTAGACAACGCGATCTGCGTTTAGCGTGTAGCCGTCATAGACAATTTCGACATTGCCCTGGGCGGTTACGGTTTCGGTGTCGTAATTATAGATCAGCGCGTTAGCTTCGACGAGCATCTGAGCGTCGGGATTTGTCCGAATTCTCTCGACCAGAGCATCGGAACTTCGAGTGGTGTGCGACGCAGCGTAGGCTGTGAGAAGATCAGGTGCCAGCCCAATGGCCAGGGGCAAGGTCAGGGCGGAGGCTGACAGAAACAGCGCAAGCTTCCACTGTTTCAGTGGGCGGGACATGCAGCCGAATATTCTTGACGGTCCAGACACTTTTGGCTGCGGTGCAGGCGCAAGTACGCTGCAGCGCGGGACAGCAGCGCAAAATACGCGAGAAAGTTCCTCGGACCGGGCGTTTGCACGCTGCCTCATCCGTCCTCCTGATACAATAAAACTGTCACGCCCGTTACAGATGCAATGAGCGCAGGAAGCCAAGCGGCAAGAGCGGGGTTGAGAAGCCCGTTGCTTCCAAAATCCCCAACCAATTCAGAAAGCACATAAAGCACGAAGCCAGCGCCAATTCCACCTAAAACCATATGACCGGTACCGCCAAGCCGTGTCAATTTTAATGAAACCGTAGCTGCAATGATAACCATCGCCGCGAAAAGCAGCGGCCGGGCCAGATGCGTCTGAAAATTCAGCCGCATGCGATTTGTATTTAAACCGGCGCGTCGAGCCGCTTCGATCGTGCTGGGAAACTGCCAAAAGCTAGTGTTTCCAGTGCTTTCCGCTTGTTGTTGAGCCTGTTCTTTTGTGAAAAATGTGCTGAGTTGATACTCAGCGCGGCGCTCGGGAGGCGAATCGGCAGTGGTGATGAGTGCGTCATTTAGACGCCAGTAACCATCTTGCCAGTTTGCCGAGACCGCATCGACCTGTTCCTTGAAAGTGCGGTCTTTTTCGAACACCAGAGCCGTGACCCCGATGAGGGTCAACCCGTGGTTGGCTGTGCGTTTTGCGGAGAGAATGGATTCGCCCAGGGAGCCTTCCTGACGGAACCAGATGCTTTTGGTTGCGGTTTTGCGAATTTCTTTGCCATCGCTCATTTCCTGGAGTTCCAGCTGTTCGGAGCGTTGTTGCAGCCAGACAGCCAGAGGATTGTAAGCCGTGCTTGCAAGTGCGCCGATCAACAAGGCCACAAACAGGGCAGGCTGCATGAATTGCCAGACCGACACGCCGGCTGAGCGCGTCACTGCAAGTTCGAGTTTGCGCGTAAGCGACAGAAACGCGACAATCGCGCCGATCAGCACAGCAAAAGGCAGAACCTGTTCTGCAATGGTGGGGGTCCGGTACAAGGCCATCTTGACGGCGAACATGAACGAAAAATCGTCATGGCTGGAAAATTCCCTGATCTGTTCGACCAGATCGACGAGAAATATAATCGCAAAGCAAATCAGAAAAACATTCAGAATCGATCGCAAAAAGACCCTGGTGAAATACAGATTGATGGTTCTCCGACTGACCATCAGCGATACACTTTGCGGTCATTGTCGGCAGACCAGCGTTTTGCCACCAGCTTTTCGCTGATGTTAACGAGCCGGTCGGCGACACGCTGGGCAAAATCCAACCGGACATTCTGCCACAGTAATATCAGGCTGATGATGGCTGCCAGAACCGGAATGAGATAGAGTATGACAACGCCAACAGCGCTGTTCTCGGCGAGACTTTCTGCCGCAAATCCCAGCCCTCTGGTGAACACCGCAACCGCCGTGGCCGATAGAATGGCGACACCTTGCCCCGATCTTGTGGTTTGCGGACTGGCCATAAACAGCATCGCGACCATGGCAAAGCTGAAAGCATAAAGCGGCGCAACAAAACGGCTGTGAAGTTCGGCACTGATTTTGATGGTTGAGCCATCTTCTTTCGGATCGGGACTGATTATGTTTTGCAGAAGCTCAATCGTGCTGCGCTCCTTGGAACGATAGCCGGCTTTTGAGGTGCGTTCGCGGAATTGTGACAGATCAAAAGCATAACTATCAAACTCGATTATGGATGATGAGTTTTCGGTTTTCTCGCGGCGTACAATGTTGCCGTTCTGCATAACCAGATAGGTGCTTGGTCCGGTTTCAACCAGTGCACCCCGATCGGCCAGATACTGAAAGGAAATGTCCGGGTTTCGCGTGTCGCTGATCAGGATTCCACCCAGAAACCCGTCCACACTGCGCTCTTCGATGTGCACCATCAAACCACGGTCCATTTCAGTAAAGGCTCCGGGAACCATGATGCTGCTGATCAAATCGGCCCGCACCTGAATAATATGACCACGCAATAGCTTGAGGCCGGCAGGCGCGATATAGATGCTCAAAAACCCGGTCAGCAGAGCCACCAGAAGGCTGAGCCACAACAGCGGTCTGGTTACCCGCTTGGGAGAGCCGCCGGCTGCCGCAATGATGACGATTTCGCTGTCCTGATGCAGCGTGTTCATGACATACAGGGTGGCGATCAGCAGTGCCACCGGTGCCAGAACCACGACGAGGCTGGGGATCGCCAGCGACGAGATTATGAGAAACAGTTGCAGCGTCTGTCCTTTGGCCGTGACCAGGTCAATTTGACGAAGCGCCTGGGTCATCCATACGATGACAGTCAAGGTCACTGTGGTCAGCGCAAATGCGGAGAGCCCTTTCCAGAAGACGTAGCGTTCAATTTTGGCTCCAAGACCGAATTTCATCGTCACTGTCTGCGATCTTCCAAGGGGTTGATATCAACGTCGTGTCACACCGGGTCATTATCGGTCAAGCGAACAACACCGGATCGGTCAAGCGAACAACACCGGCCGGATATTCGGAAAGATCATGCCGGGGGCTTGTCGGAATCGTTCATTTGTACCACTTTCCAACAAAACTGCCGATCCATATCATCGAGCAGCCTGATATTTACTTTTCCGGTCGCCTCGCCGGCCCTTCTCCATGCCAGTAACCCATCAAGGAAGCCAAATTCATGTCTCATCTGACTGACATCACTTTTCAAAAGAAAATGACCGGTTCGCCCAAAATTGTGGTGACGGTTTGTTCGGACAGTCTGACCTTGCCGGCGACACTGGTGGCGTATAGCGCGGAATTGAAGGAGTTTTTCAGGAAAGCTGCTGCGGCGGCAGGCTTTGAAGGCAAATCCGGCAGCAATCTTAATCTTGTTTTGCCTGCCGGGACGCCGTTTGACCGGCTGATCGTTGTAGGCCTTTCTCCCAAAAAGGAAGAAACCGCGCCAAACTGGCGCAATCTGGGTGGACAGATGTCCGGTCTGCTGTCGGGAGACAGCGCATCAATTGTGCTGGATGATGTTGGTGCTGAAGACATCTCATCCTGCGCTCAGGGTCTCTATCTGCGCAGCTACAAATTCGACAAATACAAGACCCGTAAGGACGATGAAAAGTCCAAGTCAAAAGCACAGAAGCTGACACTTGTCGCAGATGCAGCGGCGGACGCCAAAAAACTATGGCAGAGCGACCAGGCCGTGGCAGATGGCACTGTATTTGCCCGCGATCTGGTCAATGAACCGGCCAACATCCTGACAACGAGCGAATTTGCCGAACGTCTCAAAGAGTTGAAGGATCTTGGAGTCGAAGTTCAGGTTCTTGACGAAAAGGAACTGGCAAAAATCGGCATGCGTGCGTTGCTGGGTGTTGGTCAGGGTTCGGCCATGCCGTCGAAAGTTGTGGTGATGCGCTGGAATGGTGGCAAAGACAAGGATCAGCCACTGGCATTTATCGGCAAGGGCGTTGTGTTCGATACCGGTGGTATTTCCATCAAACCAGCTGGCGGTATGGAGGACATGAAAGGCGATATGGGCGGCGCGGCAGCAGTATCCGGGCTGATGAAGGCGCTGGCCGGGCGGAAAGCCAGGGCGAATGTGGTCGGCGTCGTCGGGCTGGTGGAAAACATGCCGGACGGGATGGCGCAGCGGCCGGGCGATATCGTGACTTCGCTGTCCGGACAAACCATTGAAATCATCAATACCGATGCGGAAGGCCGGCTCGTTCTGGCGGATCTGCTGTGGTATGTGGAGGACACGTTCAAACCGAAATTCATGATCAATCTTGCGACTTTGACCGGGGCGGTTATCGTTGCGCTCGGCAACCATCATGCCGGCCTGTTTTCCAATTCCGATGACTTGTCGGCTGCGCTTCACAAAGCTGGTAACGCCACGGAAGAGTTGGTGTGGCGGCTGCCTCTGGGCAAGCCATATGACAAGCTGATCGACAGCAAATTCGCTGATATGAAAAACACCGGAGGACGCTGGGCGGGGTCGATCACGGCGGCTCAGTTCCTGCAGCGCTTTGTCAGAAATGTCGATTGGGCACATCTGGATATCGCCGGTACGGCGATGGGCTCCCCGGACACCGAAGTCAGCCGCTCATGGGGTTCCGGATTCGGCGTGCGGTTGCTCAATCAACTGGTTCGCGACGGATATGAACGCTGATCGGCCATGACGGAAATCCTGTTTTATCATTTGCAGACACAACCGCTTGAGGAAATTCTGCCCGGTTTGCTGGAGCGTTCGCTGGCGCGAAACTGGCGGGTTGTCGTCGAAAGCGGATTGCCGGAGCGTCTGGAAGATATCGATAGCTTGCTGTGGACCTATCGGGAAGACAGCTTTCTGCCGCACGGACTGGACAGCGAAGCCTTTGCCGAGAACCAGCCCATTCTTCTGACTGGCGGCAAGGACAATCCTATCGGTGCACAGATTCGCTTTCTGATCCATGACGCTGGACTTCCGGACGATCTGAATTACGAGCGGCTGGTGCTGCTGTTTGACGGTCAGGATGAATTTTCCGTGCAACAGGCCAGGGATCACTGGAAAGTCCTGAAAAAGACCGACCATGACTTATCTTACTGGCAGCAGAACGAGTCCGGGCGCTGGGAGAAAAAGGGCTAGGAGGTTGCTGCGGCATATTCATCAGCAGTGGAATCCAGTCAGTGCGTCCGATTCATATCGCATCCGTTCGATGTCGCATTTGACGCGACGCCTGCAATGTGTCGTGTTATCGTCCGCAAGTGCGGGTGTATGGTCGCGGTTCGGGTCATGTTTCTGAGTGTTTTTGAATTGTTCAAGATTGGCATTGGTCCCTCGTCGTCACATACGATGGGTCCGATGGTGGCGGCGCGCCGCTTTCTCACCGAGATTCGCGACGGAGACTGGCCGCGACCTGCCGGTGCGAATGTGGCGCACATCAAAGTCAGCCTGCACGGGTCCTTGAGTTTTACCGGAAAGGGCCATGCCAGCGACCGCGCCATCATATTGGGGTTGGCAGGCTTTGAACCAAAGTCGCTGAATCCGGACAGTGCGGCGGCTGTTCTGGAACAGATTTCGACCGCAAAAACTGTTTCACCAGAAGGGCTTGGGACATTTTCCTTCGATCCTGAATCCGATCTGGAATTTGATTATGGGCCAGCCCTTCCACAACACGCCAACGGGATGATTTTCAGTGGCTATGACAGCAAAGGGCTGTTGCTGCTGAAACGGTCGTATTTTTCGGTCGGTGGCGGCTTCGTCATGACCGAAGCGGAGATGGAAGCCAGTGCCCGCGAAAAGCAGAACAGCAAGGCCGTCACAGACGAAACCATTGAGGCGGTGCCTTATCCCTTCAGGTCAGCTGCTGAAATGCTGTCGATGGGGGTGGCAAGCGGTCTGAGTATCGCGGATATGAAGCGCGAAAATGAGGTGGCGAATACCAGTTCAAAAGTGCTCGACACCGGTCTGATGGAGGTCTGGTCGGCGATGTCGGACTGTATGGACAGGGGATTGAGCGGCAGCGGACAACTGCCGGGCGGGCTGAAGGTCAAGCGCAGAGCCCGTGAAATCCACGATCAACTGGTGGCCGAAACCGGGAGCAATGCGTTTCATCCCCATAAGGTGATGGATTGGCTTGGCGTCTATGCGATGGCGGTCAATGAGGAGAACGCAGCTGGCGGCCGGGTGGTTACGGCCCCGACAAACGGCGCAGCGGGCGTCATTCCGGCGGTTATCCGCTATTATCTGGATCATTGCATCGGTGCGACGGAAGAAGGCGTCAAGACGTTCTTGCTGGTGGCCGCAGCGATTGGTGGCATCATCAAATATAATGCCTCCATTTCCGGCGCTGAGGTTGGCTGCCAGGGCGAAGTCGGTTCTGCGTCTGCCATGGCCGCTGCCGGATTGTGTGCCGTTCTTGGCGGCACCAACAAGCAAATTGAAAATGCTGCGGAAATTGCCCTGGAACATCATCTCGGCATGACTTGCGATCCGGTGGCAGGGCTTGTGCAGGTGCCGTGCATCGAGCGAAACGCCCTGGGCGCAGTCAAAGCTGTGACCGCCGCAAGCCTGGCTCTGCGCGGCAGCGGCGATCATCTTGTACCGCTCGATACCTGCGTGGAAACCATGCGCCAGACAGGCCGTGACATGATGGACGAATATAAGGAAACCTCAAAAGGCGGCCTTGCTGTCAATCTTGTCGCCTGTTGATGTGGTAAAATAATACCTGTATAGCAAATAGCTGCAAAATAACAGGTTTTTTGAACGAATTTCCAACAATTGGTCTTGACCGGGGCCGGGGCCTCGGCTACATCGCGGCCATTGCATGGCGGCTCCGGAATTGGGCCGCTTTCTGATTTTGTGGCCTGATGCCTTGCAGCCGGGTCACGTCTCCACCGGATTTGAGCTGAACCCATGAAAACATATTCTGCGAAAGCCAGCGAGATCGAAAAGAACTGGATTCTGATCGACGCTGAAGATCTTGTTGTAGGCCGTCTTGCCGCGATTGTGGCAACACGCCTGCGTGGCAAGCATAAAGTTACCTACACCCCACATATGGATTGCGGTGACCACGTCATCGTGGTGAACGCCGCCAAGGTCGCACTGACCGGCAAGAAATACGAAGACAAGGTGTATTACTGGCACACCGGGTTTCCCGGCGGCATCAAGCAGCGCACCGCGCGCGAGCTGATCGAAGGCCGTTTCCCCGAGCGCGTCGTGATGAAGGCCGTGCAACGCATGTTGCCGCGTGGCCCGCTGGGCCGCCAGCAATTGCGCAATCTGAAAGTCTATGGAGGGTCCGAGCATCCCCACAGCGCTCAGCAGCCGGTGACACTGGATGTCGCAGCTTTGAATCCCAAGAACAAGAAGGCCTCCTGATCATGGCTGAAGAATTGCAATCCCTGGAAGATCTCGGCAACGTCATGGAAGCAGGCAGCGAAACTGTTGAAGCTGCGCCCGTGTATGTTCAAAAACTGGATAAACATGGCCGTGCCTATGCAACAGGCAAACGTAAAGATGCCGTCGCGCGGGTCTGGCTGAGCCCAGGCTCGGGCCGGATTACCGTCAATGGCAAATCGTTTGAAGTCTATTTTGCCCGTGCCGTGCTGCAACTCGTTGTGCGTCAGCCGCTTGTCGCCGCAGACCGCGATACGCAGTATGACATCAATGCAACTGTGGCCGGTGGGGGCCTGTCCGGTCAGGCTGGTGCCGTGCGTCACGGTATCTCCAAGGCTCTGACCTATTTTGAACCGACCCTGCGCGGCAATCTGAAACAGGGTGGCTTCCTGACCCGTGACAGCCGGGTTGTGGAACGTAAGAAATACGGTAAGGCCAAGGCCCGTAAATCCTTCCAGTTCTCCAAACGTTAAAGTCTGGATCATCTGCAGCAAGGGCGGCCAATGGGCCGCCCTTTTTGATTCCACTACTCAATCGGTGCCAGATCAAACAGCAGCAGATCGGCGTTCTGACCGTTGTCCAATTGCACGGGGCCGCTATCCAGAGCTGCACCATCGCCCTGTTTCAGCTGCTCGCCGTTGAGAGAAACTGAGCCAGACGCTACCTGCAGCCAGAGTTTGCGGTCCGGCTTGGCATGATATTCGATCTGCTCATCGCCATCCAGATTGGCGGCGTAAACGCGGGCATCCTGCTGGACGCGTATCGAGCCCTCCGCGCCGTCCGGTGACAGAATCAGCGCCAGCTTTCCGCGCTTGTCCAGATCAGTGGCGGCCAGGGTTTCATAGCGCGGGGTCACATTGTTCTGATCCGGGATCAGCCAGATTTGCAGAAAGTGAACTGCATCTTCTGCAGAGGGATTGAATTCGCTGTGGGAAACGCCGCTTCCAGTGCTCATGAACTGCACGCCACCGGCGGTCACCACCGAGCCATTTCCCAGTGTGTCCTTGTGTTCAAGGGACCCTTCCAGAACGTAGGAAAATATCTCGAAATTCTTATGCGGGTGGGTCGGAAACCCGCCACCCGGTGCAACTGTGTCATCATTGATGACCCTCAGCGATGCGTAATGCACATGCTCCGGGTCGCTGTAACCGGCAAACGAGAAACTGTGCGCGCTTTTAAGCCAGCCATGATCTGCGCTGCCCCGATCAGCGGCGCGGCGAATGATGATGGGATTGGAAGTCAGTGTGGTTGCGGACATAATCATGCTCCTGTTGAATGTAACATGAGATATATCTGGGACTAAAACGGAACAAATAAACCGTTATCAATGTTGTAACACTGTCTTCAAAAAGTGAACAATCTCTCCGACACGCTGCGTCCGACAGTCATCGAGAAGATGAAACCATCTGTAAAAACAGGATGCCAGTGCGGAAGCGATAGCGGCTTCGACCGTCATTGCGTTTTGCCGCCATAGGGCGTATCTGCAGCAAAAGTCTATTTCAGAAGACTGGATTCAGAGCATGGCGGACAAGAAAATCAGAGTGGGTGTGTTGGGTGCCTCCGGTTATACCGGCGCGGATTTGCTGCGTCTGGCGGTTCGTCATCCCAATATCGACACCACTGTATTGACGGCAAATTCCCATGCAGGAAAGCCGATTGAGGACGTATTTCCGCATCTGCGCGGGTTGGGATTGCCGCCACTTGTGACCGTGGAAGAAGCCAATTGGTCAAATGTGGATGCTGTGTTCTGCGGATTGCCGCACGGCACAACACAGCAGATTACGGCGAGTGTGCTCAAGAGCCATCCGAAGGTCAAATTCATCGATATGTCGGCGGATTTCCGGTTGCGCGACGCTGACACCTATCGGCGCTGGTATGGCGTGAGGCACCAGGCGCCCGAATTGCAGAGCGAGGCGGTTTACGGACTGACTGAACATTACCGTCAGGACATCGCAAAAGCGCGGCTGGTGGCATGTCCGGGATGTTATCCGACCGCGGTGTTGTCCGCCATGCTGCCGCTGGCAAAACTGGCTCTGATTGACCCGTCGCAAATTATCATTGATGCAAAATCTGGTGTTTCCGGCGCGGGGCGCGGCCTGAAACAGAACACGCTGTTCTGCGAAGCCGGTGAGGGCATGTCACCTTATGCGGTCGGAACGCACCGTCATGCGCCGGAAATCGAACAGGAAGTCGGCCGCGCCTTTGGTAGCAAAGTGATCGTCAATTTCACGCCGCATCTGGTTCCCATGTCGCGCGGTGAATTGTGCACGCATTATGTGCGCTGTGCCGATGGCACGACGCCGGATGATCTGCGCGCAGCACTTGCGGCCTTTTATGCCAGCCAGAGCTTCGTTCATGTTCTGAAGGCAGGCGAAATGCCGGCAACCCAGCATGTGCGCGGCTCCAACAACGTCCTGATCGCGGTGTTTGCCGACCGGATTCCGGGACGCGCGATTGTCATCTCGGCGCTTGATAATCTGGTTAAAGGGTCAGCCGGTCAGGCGCTGCAGAATTTCAATTTGATGTTCGGCCTGCCGGAGACAGTCGGATTAGAGCAGGTTGCGCTGTTCCCCTGACACCCTGGCGGCGATTGACACAATTTGCGTCCCGAAGAGGGATCGTGTCTACGTAACCGATTGGCGCGAAAACTTCTCTGCCCAAAGCCAGACAAATACTTGACTTTCGCCGTCTGTCATGTGTTTTTCCGCGCAACAACCTCGTGAACACCGGCCCTTTGGCCCAACAGAATTTCAGGACATAAAATGCACCGTTATCGCACCCACACATGTGGCGCTCTTCGTTTGTCTGACGCTGATGAGACCGTACGTCTGTCGGGATGGGTTCACCGCGTGCGCGACCATGGCGGTCTGCTGTTTATTGATCTGCGCGATCACTACGGATTGACCCAGGTTGTGGCCGACCCGGATTCTCCGGCCTTCAAGATGGCGGAGAGCCTGCGTTCGGAATATTGTATCCGCATTGATGGTGTGGTGAAGGCGCGCGACAGCGATACGGTCAACGCGAATCTTGAAACCGGCGAGATCGAAGTGTTCTGCTCGGACATGGAAATCCTTGGCGCGGCAGATGATCTGCCGGTTCCGGTGTTTGGCGAACTCGACTACCCCGAAGACACGCGGTTGCGTAATCGGTTCCTGGATTTGCGCCGCGAAACCCTGCACAAGAATATCATGACACGGACCCGGGTAATTTCCGATATGCGGGCGCGGATGGCTGCGGAAGGCTTCAACGAATTCCAGACGCCGATTCTGACCGCATCTTCGCCGGAAGGCGCTCGGGATTTTCTGGTGCCTTCACGCATTCACGATGGCACATTTTACGCGTTGCCGCAGGCACCGCAGCAATTCAAACAATTGCTGATGATCTCCGGCTTCGACCGCTATTTCCAGATCGCACCATGTTTCCGCGATGAAGATCCCCGCGCCGACCGTCTGCCGGGTGAATTCTACCAGCTTGACCTGGAGATGAGTTTCGTTACCCAGGAAGACGTCTTGAGCACAATGGAGCCGGTCATTCGCGGCGTGTTCGAGACATTTGCCGAGGGAAAGCCTGTGACCCAGGAGTTTCCGCGCATTCCCTATGCGGAATCCCTGCGCAAATATGGCAGCGACAAACCGGATTTGCGCAATCCGATTGAAATGCAAGCGGTCACCGAACATTTCGCCGGGTCCGGATTCAAGATATTTGCCGGAATGATCGAGCGCGATCCAAAGGTTGAGGTCTGGGCAATCCCGGCCAAAACCGGCGGCAGCCGTGCGTTCTGCGACCGCATGAACAGCTGGGCCCAGGGCGAGGGCCAGCCGGGGCTTGGCTATATTTTCTTCCGCAAGGAAGAAGGCGAAGTGGTCGGCGCGGGCCCGCTGGCGAAGAATATCGGACCGGAACGCACGACTGCGCTGCGCAGCCAGCTTGGTCTGGAAGACGGCGATTCGGTTTTCTTCGTCGCTGGTGTACCATCGAAATTTGCCGCTTTTGCCGGGGCTGCGCGCAACCGCATCGGCAGTGAGCTTGGTCTTGTCGATGAAGAGCGCTTTGCACTGTGCTGGATTGTCGATTTCCCGATGTATGAATGGGATGAAGACAACAAGAAGGTCGAGTTTTCCCACAACCCGTTTTCGATGCCGATGGGTGGTCTGGAAGCTCTGGAGCAACAGGACCCGCTGACCATCAACGCCTATCAATACGACATGGTCTGCAACGGATTTGAAATCGCTTCTGGTGCAATTCGCAACCATGATGTTGATGTGATGAAAAAGGCCTTTTCTATTGCAGGCTATGATGAAGCGGTGCTGGAAGAGCAGTTCGGCGGGCTCTACCGGGCCTTCAAATACGGCGCGCCGCCTCACGGAGGCATGGCAGCAGGCGTTGACCGTATCGTGATGCTGATTGTCGGCGCCAAGAATTTGCGGGAGGTGACACTGTTCCCGATGAATCAGCAGGCCCAGGATCTGCTGATGGGCGCACCGGCTCCGGCGACTGCGACGCAGCTCCAGGAACTGCATCTGCGTGTCATTCCGTCAGCAAAAACCTGATTGGCAGACCATGAAACGGTCTAATTGCGTAGCGGCTCTTCTGCGCGGATAGATGCCTTGTTCTGGATACTTACGCCCAGCAGCGCCAGCAATTTTCGCGGGTCACTGCGCAGTTGACGTTCAATTTCGGAGATGGCAACACCAGCCTCAGGGGCAAGTGTGACCACCAGTCCCTGAGGGTCTGGCAAAAAGGCCTGCAGGGCGTCAACAAGTTCCTTCTGAAACCTTGGATTCTGCAGCACTGCGACCAGAAACGGCAAGGTGGCGCCGACCTGATTTCTCAGAACATCGCCCTTGGTATTGAGTTTTTTGGCCTGAGCATCAAAACCAGCTTCCACGACACCGTAATTTTCAAAGCTCAACTGTGAGTTCACAAGCTTGCCCTGACGGATAGATGACCCGGCCTGTGCCGGATCTGCAAAGGGCGAGGTGGCCACATCCGCAATCCGGGCACTGGCCTGGAACCGTCCCAGATCGCGAATATCAATATCCAGATCCTGCAGTTCCAGAGCTTGCGATGCCGCATCATAGCTCAGTGTCAGCGACTGGTTGAGCTCGACAATCCCGATGTTCATGGCATTCAATGTACCCGTCAGGCGCGCCAGCAGTGCGTTTCCTTCCGGGATGAGCGACGTGGGAACCCGGAGTTTCTGCAGTGACAGGACCACGCCCGCGGGAACACCGGATGTGTCGGTCTGCATTTTCAGATCCAGTGATTCAATGCCACCTTCGAGCGACATCTCGGGAACATTGGCAGCAAAACCGCTGAGGCTGGCCGCAGCGAGCTTCGGCACCAGAGCTGCCAGCGGAACCGGGTCGCCGGCCAGTTTGGCGAGCAGCACCTGCTTGTCCGGAAACACGACATCTTTAACTGAAGCCACTGTGAAATCCACACGGCCGACATCGGTCAAACCGGAGCGAAACCCTTGCAGCTCAAAATCGTCAAACCCTTTGAGAGATGCTGCCGACAGCTTCATGGAATCCCAGGCGAAGTCATCGATGCCAAGCGCCTCTACCCGGAAGCCCTGCAGTTCCAAATTGCCTAGGCTGAACGCCGCCGCCATGTTGAGCAGAAATGGTGGCACTCCAGAACTCGGAATGCCATCTATTCCATTCGGATTGCCAACAACCTTGATCAGGGTTTCTTTCACGGCCGCGTCCAGCGGGTCCATAGCGAAATCAGCAAGCCGGATGGCATCAATACTCACTGTCAGTCCGGCAAGTGAGACCGCATAATTGCGTGCACTGAATTGGCCGATCAGGGTGCGCGCTGTCTCAAAACCGGTTTGAGGGTCGAGTAAAGTCAGAACCGCGTCAATACTTAGATTGTCAATTTTTGCGCCTTGGAAGCTCTCGCTTATGAGTGGCTCCACAGGAGGGCTGAGAGATCTGTTGCTGGCAAAACGCCACTGCGCAATTGTCCGGTTCTTCAGCCCCTCAATCGTGTTGTCTCGGTAAATACTTTCCGATATCAGTTCCATTTCTTTTCTGGATGAGTAAGTGCGCACGGAAAGTGTGGGAATCGATATCTGCTCGGCCTGCAAACCGAAAAGCTCCGCGAGGAAGCGGCGTTGGCGCTCAAACTTATCCAGTTGATCGATATTCGAGCTGAGCCGAGTGATGCTGAGGCGCGGCAGTGCCGCCTTCTGCAAAACCATCCTGTCTATGGCGAATTCGGTTCGGCCCTGTCTGATCGTGACATCGTCAAGCGTGATATTGTCGGCTTCGACGACATAGCCGCCATCGCGCCGCCGTGGCCGTTCAAGAACTGCGGTTTTGATGTCCACCGTCAGTTCCAGGCCTGGCGCGCTCAGCGAGATGCCGTTTATCAGCAAAGCGCTGTCTGAGGGGCGCGTCGTGACGTCGCCGATGCGACCGGATGCGGCACCGAGCCCGGTGGTCTGCTCGAGCCACTGCCTCAGCGAATTGTCGATAGTGCGCGAGAAAATACCGCCGAGCGATTGCGACAGGAGATCATCAAGCGATTGCGCGCGCAGTGGTCCCGGGCTTGCCGCCAGAACGGTTGCACAAACAATCATGAGAAATTTCAAACGCACCATGAAATCAGATCCAGCAAGCATTCGCGGTCCTAATCATTGGCGCTGATCGACAGGCCAAGCAACTCGACTATGGTGCCCGGAGCGGATGTCAAGGCAGCGAAAACCTGAATGAAAGGTGTCGGCTTTTCCGGCTTCATGGTGATGTTGAAATTTTCCGGCTCATTCAGGAATGACGAAACGGCGTCTGCCACCTGATTCTGAAAGGCGTCATTTTCCAGCACAGCCAGGAAAAACGGCAAGGCACCTGACAATTGCGCAGCAAGTGCCTCCGGCTCGGTTCCCATTTTCTTCGCCTGTGCGGTCAACACCCGGCCGGTCAATGAGTCATCGACAATACGCAAGTCGAGGCTGCCGATACTCGCAGTGGCTATAATTGTCCTCGGGTCAAGCGGAGAGGCCATAAAGCTTTCCGGAATACCGCCGATCGATGCGGACAACGAAAGTGCCGCCACATTGTCTCCGGTGAGTTGAAAGCTTTCCACCGTCAAAGTGTCATCTTCAGGTGCGTATGACCCTTTGGCAGTCAGTGAGAACCCAATCTCTTCATATCCAAGCTGCTTTATATCGCGCTGGATACGTGACTCCGAGAGGTCCGATACCTGAATGGACACGTTACTGACAGTCACTTCGCCTGCAACCGGAATGTTATCGTCATTGATGTCCGCAACTGTATCGATCGTGGCAACGCTGACAAGGGGTGCTTCTGGCGTTCCGCCGATGCGAATGTTCTGCACCGATGATGTTTCATAGCGAAACCACTGACTGATCGCGCCTTCGACGATCTGGTCGGCTGGCTGGACCATCACATTTGACGCTTGCGCTGATGCGACGGTGCCTTTTACTGACCGGCCATTCAGCGCGATGCCCAGTGTGGTTACCGAATCCGCTGTAAAACCGCCATTTTCCATCATCACCGGTGCGAGAATTCTGGCAGTCTCAATCGTCACGCTGGGTTGTTTGGCTTTTTCGCGTGTGAACGTCAGATTTTCCAGCACCACTGTATTATCCGCTTCTTCAAAGCGCGCTGTTTCATAGGCGAATGTGTCGCCACTGACCTTCGACATGGTTCCGATCAGGGTTTGCCCAACAGTATCAGCCAGATCTGATGCTGCGGCTGCGGGGGCCATTGGCGCAGTCAACGCAACTGCCAACGTTACAACAGGCACGATCAGGGAGCGAAAAAAATTGGTCATGAAGCTACTTTCTAAATACCTCGGGAAGTTCCGTTAAGCTGGCCTTGTGACAGTCCTACCTGAACCGGATTCAGGTTCTAGAGTCCTTATAGGCAGCTTTATCCTGGTTGCAACTGAGTGCGAAGCTTTGGCGAAAAAAAGGCGGCAACTGAAAGTCACCGCCTTTTTTCTGGTCTCGGACGATTGAGCTACTGATTGGCGACGACTGCGACGCCGAGAAGATCAGGGACAACCTTCGGCGAACTCATTGCGGCGCCTGCAATCTGGGCAACCGGAACAGGATTTTCCGGCGCTATTGTCACGGTCAGGGATCTTGGATCGTCAAGAAAATCAGTCACAGCCCTGGTCACCATTTTGGTAAAAGCCTCATTGTTGATCTGCGCCAGGCCGAATCCAAGCACAAACGGCGCTTGCGCCTTCAATTGGGCCGGATCCTGTCCGGTCAGACCGGCAGCAAAATCCAGACCTTTGTCAAAAATCGATGCGTTGGCAAAGCTGAGCCGGGCTCCGCGCAATGTTGCTGTGGCCATAAGACCCTGCATTTGAGCCGAATCGCGCAGCAGGTCCTTCGGTATACCGCCCATTTGAGCCGAGAAATTGACGACCCCCATATTCTGAGCGTCAACGGTCAATGTGTTGAGGTCGAGCGTTTTCGCGATGGCGTCATAGGCAGCATCGACGGTTATATCAAGCTCAAGGCTGTCATAGCCCGAAGCCTTCATAAAGGCTCTTGCTTCGCCCTCCATTATCTGTGCCGGTACTGAGAGATCGTCGATCGACAGGCTTCCATTCCCGCTGATGCCATCGTCGCCGGTGTAGTTTATGGCACTTTTTACCAAGGCCACCGTGATCGGGTCAGAGCCTTTCGGGATGGCTCGGATATTTGCAAATTCCAGACTTGTATAGGTGACCTGATTCCAGGACTCCGGATCGTCAGTGTCAACGTCGACAGAAGGGATATCAAGATTTGCGATGCTCAATTCGGAAATTAGAATTTGCGCCTTGTCATTAACCAGTTCAAATCCTGATGCTGTAACCCGGTCTGCTCCAAATCCGCCTGTATTGGCCTCGTCATAGCCCTGAATGATTACAGTTGCAAAGGAGCCGGTATCCTTATCTTCGGTGAATGCGAGGTTGACGATTGTCACCGTGTCGTCCGCCGCATTGTATTGCGCGCTTTCGTAAGACGCATCGGACGCTGACGTTTCCATGATCTCGACCAGTCGATCAGCCACAGCGATAGCGTCAGGTGCAGCGAATGCGAGACCGGGAACGAATAGGCCTGCCGTTAGGGTTGCGCCAATGACGCGATGTTTGAAAGATATCATGAAGGTCCTCATTAATAAGGCGGTGGCGACATGGGACAGCCCCGCCTGTCTGAACAATAGGCCGCAGCCGCTGCGCATCAACCAGTGACAGGCAATAAAGGTTTGTGGTGGAGATCAAACTTTGTTGATCCTTTGCTTTTTCTTACTGAGTTTTCTGCGGAATCACAAGTTTCGCATCTCTGGCAAATTGGGCGGATCAAGGCTCAATCCGGCCGGTTACAGGGTTAAGAAAACAGCTAAAATATTAATGATTTTGGAATTATATTGATTATCTGTGCCATGGTATTAACAGGCACGGATTCGTAAAGGAAAATTGGAGTTGCTTCGAGGAAAACGACCATTCCTATTGATGGTATGTGCCGTGATATGCATCGCGGTGCCGTTCTTTCTTGTCTCAATCCTGCATCAGGCGGCTCGCGAGCGGGACATTTCCGTTGCAATGGTGCAATTGAAAACGGACCTAAGTAATCAGGTCGCACTGGTTCTTGAAGACGCCAAATCGGTGCTGGATACTTACTCAAATACGGCGCTTGCGCCTTGCAACACTGTGTCGCAAGAGCTGATGCGGCAGGTGAGCTACACGAGTGTTTACGTCAAGGACCTGATGGTCAGTGACGGCAGTAACAATATCATTTGTTCTGTGTCCGAGAAGCGGCAGACCATCCGCAGCCGAACAGCTCCGCAAAACCTGCCAGACAGCGCCTATCAGATTGAAGCCGTCCAGGTTGAATCCGGGCAACTCGAAGCGTTGCTGGTTTCCCGGAATATTGCCGAGAACCGGAAACTGAGCGCGCTGGTTCTGTCAAATGCGCTCCTGTCGGCCAGAAAATACAGTGCGTTGCTGGATGATGGATATGTGATGTTGTCCATGGAAGATGGCACGGATGTGGGCCGTTGGCCGAATTCCACTTTATCACTGCCTGCTTCGGACCGGCTTGAGCACTATCGCATCCTGGAAAGCGAACTCACCGGGCTGCCGTTTCGGATGACCGTTCTGGTGGCCAACACCGGTCTCGAGGCCTTGCCTGTAAATCATTCGGTTCCGGTTCTGATTTTCGGCGCATTGATGTTTGGAACGGCTGTTTTCATCGGATTGTGGTTTCTGACACAAGCGGACGGCTCAGCCATCGGTAATGTGGAAACTGCAATCAAGGATGGTCAGCTTGTTGCCAGCTATCAACCGATAATTGATTTGCGGACCGGACGATATATCGGCTGCGAAGCGCTTGTCCGATTGCGCAGGCCCGATGGCACATTGGCTCACCCGAACACGTTTATTGAAGAAGCGGAGGGTTCCGGTCTGGCTGTTGAAATGACAGTGCTGCTGATGCAGCGCGTCCGAGAAGACCTGGAAGCGTTTTACAGCCGTCATCCCTCCCTGAAAGTCAGTATAAATCTGTTCAGCGATCACCTCAATCGACCGGAAACCATTGCAGAAATCAAGAGCGTTTTTGCTGCCTCAAATTTCCGATTTGAGCAATTGACCTTCGAATTGACCGAACGCCTGCCGATGGAATCGTCTCACAAGGCCAAGGAGATCATCGCCGGGCTACAGGCTCTGGGCTGTCAGGTTGCGCTGGATGATGTGGGGACAGGACATAACGGGCTGAAATATCTGATGGAGCTTGGAGTCGATATCATCAAGATCGACAAATTATTCATAGACGGTGTGTCGGATTCGGGTTTCTCGAAAACCATCGTCGAGGCATTGATTAAACTGGCCGGGGATATGCAGATCCTGGTCGTCGCCGAAGGTATCGAAAGCGTGGAACAGGTTGCCAAGCTGAAAGAATTGGGGGTCGATATGGCCCAGGGTTATTTCTACTCCCGTCCGCTTGGCCCGCAGGCATATAAGGTCTTTATGGAAGAGGCGATTTCAAGAGAAAGCACAGCTGGACCCAAGCTTGATCCGGATGACCGGGCACCGAAATTTCTGAAACTGGTCAACGCAAACCAGCACAGCAATCCCTGACGGTATTCGTCCTGTTATGGCAACTGCAGACTTATAGTTAAGCATCCGTTTACACGCCGCCTGTTAGTTTGAATGCGGACAATGAAACGGGTTCTCAACTTGCGATTCTTGAAACGGATAAGACGACGGCTGATTATCAGTATTGCTGCCATCATTGTGTTCCTCGCAGTGGCAGGTTTTATCTCTAGTCAGACCCATAACGCCATGCGCAAGGATGCTCAGGACATCCTGGACGCAGAAATGACGTCGATCGGCCGAACGCTTATCGGGGCATTTGACCGCGAGGCGGCGGCGGTTATCAATACCATATCCCAGTCACGGCTGGGAGAAGTTGAAGGATGCTCGCCGCGTTTCCAAAGTATCAGCCGCTACGTCGTTGGATCACTGGATCACGTACAGGATATCGGATTCGTTGCTTCCGACGGGACGCTGGCGTGTTCCGTGTTGCGGCCGGGTCAACCGATTGAAGGTTTCCTGAAGCCGTGGAGCCTGGATACGCCAACATTGACGCTCGCGGTTCTTGAGGATGCACGACTGGAACGCCGCCCGCTTGTGCTGGTGATCAATAATGGTTTGAACCAGCGCTATGTCGTCCGGTTCGCTCCGTCAGTTCTGCCGGAAGATATCGGCTCGACGCTTATCAGGCCCTACCTTTCCTACGACGCGCTGTTGACCAGCGGTGACCGCTGGATCCACGTCGACAATCAGATCATGTACCGGCATAAGGTGGGGGCGATTGCAAGGTGGGCCATCGATGTCCGGAACCTGCCGGAACGCTTCAGCCAGACCATGTCTTCCAAAGCGCTTCCTCTGGTGGTCACCATATCCGTCGGATCGGAGGTCCTGCCGGTAATCTATGACCGGCTCGACAATGGTGCCATTCAGGTCGGCATTCTCGGTGGGCTCGTCATTTTGTTCCTGCTGCTGCTGATCGGCTGGCGATCAGGCCGCCCGGAATTTGAATATAGCGCGGTGTTTGATGAGGGCGAATTTCTGGCCTACTATCAACCGGTTGTGGATATGGGAAATGGCAACATTCTGGGATGTGAAGTTCTGCTTCGGTTCAGAACCAGAGAGGGCAAGCTGGTTCAACCTGCAGCGTTCATTGCCTATGCCGAGACCACCGGTGTCATTATGAAAGTCACCCATGATCTGATGAAGCGGGTGGCGGCTGAACTGAATGAATTGTCGAAGGATTTCGGCCAACTGAAAATCGGCATCAATCTGACCGGCAAGCATTTTGAGGATATGGCTGTTGTCGATGACATTCGGGCAATATTCGGAAAGAGCAACATCTCGTTTCAGCAATTGGTGTTTGAATTGACCGAACGGCACCCTGTACAGGATTTCCAGGTGGCGCGCATGGCGATTTCCGGCATGCAGGAACTCGGTGCAAGCGTTGCACTGGATGATGCCGGCACTGGCCATGGTGGTTTTTCCTACCTGCAGAAACTGGGACTCGATGTCATCAAGATTGACAAGATGTTTGTCGACAGCTTCAGCAACGATGTCACCACAATGACGATCATTGATATCATCGTGGAACTGGCCAAGAGCCTGGATATGGGTATCATTGCCGAGGGTGTCGAGAACCAGCATCAGGTGGATTCACTGCGCAAGCTCGGGATTTCGGCGGCCCAGGGCTATTTCTTCTCGCCGCCACTTCCGCCGGAGGAATATATCGATCTGGTCAGAAGATCCGTCGTGGCGAAGAATAAGTTTTCCGTGTTTGAAAACACCCGGATTTCTCCGCTGCACAATTACAGGCCAACGGAAATTCTTTATGAAGTCGAAGCCGAAGTCGTCCAGCCGATAGCCAGAGCTTCTTAGATGTTTTGTCCCGGCATTTGATGGTGCAATATTCTCTCCTGAATGGAAGGAAGCATTATGGGACAAGTTTTACACGGCAGCGCCACGACTACGCACGCTATCAGAGCAGCAATACAGCGATCGCAAGCTTCGGCCTCGGACTTGAGCGAGACCTATGGGGTCAACCCCAAGACGGTTTTGAAGTGGAAAAAGCGGACATGCGTTGAAGACCGTAAAACTGGTCCGAAGCAACCTCAGTCCACGGTTCTCAGTAAGATTGAGGAAGCCGCAATTGTTGCTTTTCGGCGACACACTCTCTTACCGCTGGATGATTGCCTTTATGCGCTTCAGCCGACCATTCCCTATCTGACACGCTCATCATTACACCGCTGTCTTCAACGTCATGGCATTAGCCGTTTGCCCGACGTGAACGGTGACAAACCCGCCAAGAAGAAGTTCAAGCGTTATCCCATTGGCTATTTCCACGTCGATATTGCCGAATTGCACACTATGGAGGGGAAACTACATCTGTATGTTGCCATTGATAGGACAAGCAAATTTGCATTTGTTCAACTCGTTGATAAAGCAAACAGGCGAACGGCATCAGCCTTCCTCGAAGCCCTCGTTGCAGCCGTTCCATACAAGATCAACATTGTTCTCACCGACAATGGCATCCAGTTCACTTTCCCACCGCGCTACAAAGATGGGCCAACGGCAACATACATGACGCACATGTTCGACATGCGTTGTCAGGAAAACGGAATTCAACACCGGCTCACAAAAATCAGACACCCTTGGACAAACGGCCAGGTTGAGCGGATGAACCGAACCATCAAAGACGCCACCGTCAAACGCTACCACTACGATGACCACAGCCAACTGCGCGACCATCTCAACGACTTCATCAATGCATACAATTACGCCCGAAGACTCAAAACCCTCGGTGGTCTCACACCATATGAATACATCTGCAAAATCTGGACAAACAAACCAGAAAGATTCAATCTAAATCCGATCCATCAAATGCCGGGACTAGACACCTAATCAAGGATTTTCTTCTGATAATAGTATCTTGGAGATAGGAATCAGTTAGTAATTGTTTAAACAGATCAACAGCACCAATGTGGGTGCTCAACGTTTAAGTGGGAACTGAATTTGACTATTCGCAACTTCACATCTGTTCAGGTGGACGAAATTCTTGCACAGCACTTGACACCATCGGACGTAATTAGCGATCCAGTGCGTTTGATTGGTCGAGAGAAATATTTAGAGCAGATCCGTCGCGCATTGACCTCACCAGGGCGACATGTCTTTATCTTCGGCGAGCGAGGGGTTGGAAAAACCTCGCTCGCCATGACTGCAGGCAAGGCGAATGTGTGCAGCATAGAAAATTTTACCTATGTACCCTGCGGTGAGCAAACCACTTTCTTTGAAGTGGTCCAAATTATTGGCAATAGCGCGGTTGCCTTGAAGCAGCGCATAGCCGCCAGTGGCGGCGGATGGAGCGCGGGCGCTGGGGTATCTATACCTGGCATTGCTGGTGCGAATGCCAATTTTAAGCAAACTGATAAATCTGCGGTGCCCCTGCCAACCAGTTGGGCGGAGGTCTATGATGTATTGCGTTTCGTGCGCAGCAAGCGCCAAGGCCAAATCATCATTGCTATCGATGAGTTTGACCGTGTTAAACATGAAGAGAAAACCGCTTTTGCTGAGTTGTTAAAAAATGTTGGGACGCAAGTCGAGGATATGCGATTTATTTTCTGCGGGATTGGCGCGAATGTGAATGAAATTCTCGGTGAGCACTTATCTACTGGCCGTATGTTTGAGCCAGTGGAGATCGACAAACTTCACCATGATATGTTGTGGAAAATAATTGAAGATGCAAGCGCTCCGCTGCACGTGCAAATTGACCAGGGAATTTTGCTACGGATCGGCATTATCAGTGATGGATTTCCGCATTTTGTCCATTTGATTGGTCAGTGCCTGATTTATGCGATGCTTGATGATCAGGCTGAAGTGAGCCAGTGCCAGCGTGTTCATTTTGAGATTGCTTTAAAAGAGGCACTACAAAAAACAGAACCGAGCTTGAAACGTATCTATTCATTGGCGACAGAAAAAGCAAAAAACCAAACGGAATATGAAGAAGCTCTATGGGCACTAGCTGATCGTACAGCAACCAAACGCAAGCTTGACGACATCGAGCAATCATATCGACGGATTGTGGGGGCCAGGTATCGATTGAATTGCAAGCATGAGCAAATGGACCGCTACAAGCTGAATCAGAGGCTGTTAACTCTAAGAAAAGACAACCACGCCAAAATTGTAGAGGGGCATGGGTCTGGCTTTTACAGCTTTCGAGAAGGTGTCGTGCGCGGGTATGTGCGTCTGATGGCAGAAAATAATGGAGTGCAGCTTGCTGCGGAAATAACGAACTAGGATGTGGCCTCAATGCTCCCAGCATCTGATTGCAAAGATTTGAACCATTCACAAAAAACTTCGAACCGATTGGCAGGCCAAAAAGCACGATGTTGCACCATTTGATTGTTAATTGATCTTACAGTAGTTCATGTAGCTAATCCTGACATCAGGCTCTACTGCGGTGGGAAACCTTACAGGAACGCGACAGATGGAGACTGGAAGATGGGTTGGGATGAGATATTTATAATAGTTGGGGCGATTGGCGGCATCGCCTCCGTATCCGGAGGCATTGCAGCATTTATTGGCAAGCTCGTTTCATCTAGAATTATTCAGTCACATCAGGTGCGACTGGACATCCTGCTAGAAACTCACAAAAATCTTCTAGTGAGAGACACTGACCAAAATAGGCTCTTACTAAAGCGTCAAGAGCTGATGTTTGAGCGAGAATATGCAGCAGCGGCAGATTTTTACCGACTGTTCAACTCCATTGTACCAGACCTGTGGGCACCTGATTTAGACTGGCTTGAAGCACAAGCGCGCATTGCCGGAAATCTCGGAAAGCATGCAATAGGACTAGAAAAATTCTTGCTGGAGCATGCAAGCGCGCTAAGCAAAGAGGGGCGTACTTTGGTTGTTTCAGCACAGGCGACCGCAAACAGAGGGTCTTTGGAATTTGCGCAAGAGGCCAACGAAGTAGAATTTCCTCATGATGTAGAGCCAAGTGAGCAGCTCCGAAAGGATGTCGATGAGTTTTACGAACTCATGAGGAATGCCGATGAACGTCTGATGCTTGATCTCAAGCAAGGTTCGTTTTCGACAACCGCGGATTCAAAGGGGAATTAACCAACAATCTTCTCCTGCTTGGTGCCGAACTTGGGATTCCCGAATTAGGCTCTTACCGATCCTTCGCTGATTGTTTGATCAAAGTGTGCGGTAGACCGATTGCTGCACGGACAGTTTGGACGGAGAGCGGTTGTTCGCTTCGGTTTGTACGGACGGCGGCTGCGCGGACAAACCTACCATACCCGGAATTTCAACGAACTAGCCATCCTGCCCGATGCACTATATTGCGCGGCGTTTCCAAGCCTGCAAACGGTTCAATATCAACCGCAAACGATCTAATTACTTTTCTTGGTTACCGAAGTGTGGGACCAAATCACGACCACATAACCCCGACCGCCTGGATCGGGGCTCCAACGCCTGCAAAGGAATAAACAATGGCTGATGGCGATACGTCGAATGATGGCAAATCTGCAAATGATGACTTTGAGCAGAATGCTCTGTTTTACCATGAATTTCCAAGGCCGGGAAAACTTGAGATCATGGCGACGAAACCGCTTGGAAACCAGCGCGATCTGGCGCTGGCCTATTCGCCCGGTGTGGCAGCTCCCTGTCTTGCCATTGAACGCGATCCATCGCTTGCCTTCAATTATACGGCGCGCGGTAATCTGGTCGGCGTGGTGTCAAACGGGACCGCAGTTCTGGGACTGGGTGCAATCGGTCCTCTTGCTTCCAAGCCGGTGATGGAAGGCAAGGCGGTGCTGTTCAAGAAATTTGCCGGCATCGATGTGTTTGATATCGAGGTGGATGCAACCGGCGTGGAGCGGTTCGTCGACGTGGTAAGCGCTCTTGAACCAACCTTTGGCGGTATCAATCTGGAAGATATAAAGGCGCCCGAATGCTTTCAGATCGAGCGCGCCCTGCGTGAAAAAATGAACATTCCGGTGTTTCATGATGACCAGCATGGCACTGCGATCATTGTTGGTGCTGCGGTCCTGAACGGCGTTGAGCTTGCCGGTAAGCAACTGGACGAGGTTAAAGTTGTCGCTTCTGGCGCCGGTGCTGCGGCGCTTGCATGCCTCAACTTGCTGGTCTCTCTTGGCGTGCGGCGCGAACACATCTGGGTGACGGACATTGAAGGCGTTGTCTATGAAGGCCGCGAGGCCCTGATGGATGAATGGAAGGGAACGTTCGCTCAGCAGACTGCCTTGCGCACACTGGACGATGTCATTGAAGGTGCAGATGTGTTTCTCGGCCTGTCAGCCGGCGGGGTTCTGAAATCCTCGATGGTGGCCAGAATGGCCGCGAAGCCCTTGATCATGGCTCTGGCCAACCCCAATCCGGAGATCATGCCTGAAGCTGCGTTGGCGGCATCTCCGGATGCAATGATCTGTACCGGCCGTTCCGACTATTCCAATCAGGTCAACAATGTCCTGTGTTTCCCCTATATTTTCCGGGGCGCACTTGATGTTGGCGCAACGACGATCAATGAGGAGATGAAACATGCCGCCGTGCGTGCCATTGCGGCGCTTGCGCGCGAGGAGCCGACTGAAGTTGTGGCACAGGCCTATGGCGGCGTATCGCACACATTCGGCCCGCAATATCTGATCCCGTCTCCGTTTGACCAACGGCTCATCATCCGGATTGCTCCGGCAGTAGCAAAAGCTGCCATGGAGTCAGGCGTTGCGACGCGGCCGATTGACGATATGCGCGCCTATGTGGACCGATTAAGCCAGTTTGTATTCAGATCCGGGCTGTTGATGAAGCCTATTTTTGCTGCTGCGCAGAATACGCCGACCCGAATTATCTATGCAGACGGCGAAGATGAACGGATTTTGCGGGCAGCTCAGGTGCTGGTGGAAGATGGCATCGCCATTCCCATTCTCATCGGCCGGCCAGCTGTCATGGACAGCCGGGCAGAGCGTTTCGGGCTGCGGTTCCGCCCGCAACGCGATTGCGAAATTATCAATCCCGAAGACGATCCGCGCTACCGCGATTATGTCGATCTGTTTTTCTCCAAGGTTGGCCGCAAAGGTGTGACCAGCGATGCTGCACGCACAATCGTTCGGACCAATACCACGGTGATCGCTGCACTGGCATTGGAACGCGGTGATGCCGATGCGATGATCTGTGGTCTGGAGGGGCGCTATGACAAGCATGTGCGGGACATACGCAACATTATCGGGCTGAAAGCCGGAGCGGATGATTATTCGAGCCTCAGTCTCCTCATCAACGCACGTGGTGGCTATTTCCTGACAGACACTTATGTGACGGAAAATCCGACCGCAGAAGAAATTGCGGAAATGACAATTCTGGCGGCCAGTCATATTCGGCGTTTTGGCATCGACCCAAAGGCGGCATTACTGTCGCACTCCAATTTCGGATCACGAGAAACGGCGACCGCCCGCAAAATGCGCGATGCGCTGGCGGTTTTGCGCGCAATGAACGTCACGTTTGAAGTGGATGGTGAAATGCATGGCGATGCCGCGCTGTCCGTAGCAATGCGGGCCAAGGCGATGCCTGACAGTCCCCTGCAGGGCGAAGCCAATCTTCTGGTGTTTCCAACACTTGATGCGGCAAATATCGCTCTGAATCTTCTGAAATCAATGACAGATGCGCTTCATGTCGGCCCGATTTTGCTTGGCTGCGCCAAGTCGGCCCATATTGTAACGCCTTCTGTAACCTCACGCGGAATTGTCAATATTTCAGCCCTTGCGGCCGTTGAAGCAAATTCCGATACGGCGTAAAGCCTCAGCCACTTTGAATTGTGGAGCGAATATGACTGATCTTGCAGATATGAACTGGAGCGACACATTGCTGATGCCGGAGCCATTTTCGGCTCTGGTGACCAGTGATGTGGATGAAGCGGTCAACCGTCTGATCGAAATCTACGACCGCAATTCCGGCTTTATCCAGATGCATTTCAAGGAATTGCTGGAAAATGGACTGCCCAGCGGCCGGGTCCGTGCTTGTTATCCTTATGCCAGGTTGACGACGACCGGCTATACGCGCCCGGATTCACGATCATCATTCGGGTTTGTCGCCGGTCCTGGAACTTATCAGACCACGTTGAGCCGGCCGGATCTCTTCCGTGAATATCTGAAAGAGCAATTCACCAAACTGATTGCAAATCATGGGGTTGGCATTGAAATCGGTGAAAGTGATTCACCCATTCCACTGCATTTTGCTTTTCCTGAAGGGATGCATGTCGAAGGCGGGTTGTCGCAGCGCCTTGATGTCCAGTTGCGCGAGGTTTTCGATGTGCCTGATCTCGCGGTTACCGACGATGCGATTGCGAATGGAGAATATGAGGTGGCGCCGGGTGAACCGATGCCGCTGGCTGCGTTTCCGGCGCAGCGGGTGGATTATTCGCTGCACCGGCTGGCCCATTATACCGCTACCAGTCCGACTCATTTTCAAAACTTTGTGCTGTTCACCAACTACCAATTCTACATTGACGAATTTTGTGCGCTGGCGCAGACCATGATGAAAAGCGGTGAGGGCGAGTATGAGTGCTTTGTCGAGCCCGGCAATGTGATGACGCTGAAAGGCGAGGATGCGCCTTGCAAAGGTGAGGCGCCCAGCCGGCTGCCGCAGATGCCGGCCTATCATCTGTGCCGCAAGGGCCATGACGGTATCACCATGGTGAATATCGGTGTCGGGCCGTCGAACGCAAAAACCATCACCGATCACATTGCCGTTCTCAGACCGGCCGCCTGGCTGATGCTGGGACATTGTGCAGGTCTGCGCAATTCGCAAAGGCTGGGCGATTATGTTTTGGCTCATGGTTATGTGCGGGAGGATCACGTGCTGGATGCGGACTTACCGACCTGGGTTCCGATTCCTCCGCTGGCAGAAGTTCAGGTTGCCCTGGAACAAGCGGTTGCGGAAGTGACCGGCTTGACCGGCTATGAATTGAAGAGCGTCATGCGCACCGGAACAGTTGCCACCATCGACAACCGCAATTGGGAGCTGAGAGATCACAGGGAACCGGTACAGCGCTTCTCGCAGTCACGCGCGATTGCTCTGGATATGGAAAGCGCGACGATTGCTGCCAACGGATTCCGGTTCCGGGTGCCCTATGGAACGCTTCTTTGCGTGTCCGACAAGCCGCTGCACGGTGAATTGAAGCTGCCGGGCATGGCCAGTGATTTTTACAAGCGGCAGGTCGCAAAACACCTTCAAATCGGTATCAGGGCCGTGGAAAAAATGCGTGAAATGCCAGCCGAGAGCCTGCACAGTCGCAAACTCAGAAGCTTTGCAGAGACGGCTTTTCAGTAAATTTGAGCGGGCACTCAAGATGGTTGAGGGAACAGGGTGACCCGGCCTGAAAACCGGGCGGATCACCCTGAAATGCGTTGATTACCGTCGACGCCACCAGCCGCTGCGCTTTGGCGCTGCCACTTCAGGCGGTTCGGGAGCCAGTTCAACTGCCGGTACGGCGGTACTTTCCACCACCAGTTCGACCGCGTCTTCGATCGGCAGATCCGCACCAGGCTGGGCCTCAGTCGGCGCGTCTGTTTCGGCGGCTTTTATCGGCTCGCTGCCGGCTGCTACCAGTTGCTCTTCTTCAACGACCGGTTCTTCAGCAACAAAATCCGCAGTCACGGTTTCGGCTGCCAAAGCCGGCGTGCTGTCAGCATCAGGCTGAGGTGCATCAGACTTTTTGGCTCTGGGCTTGCGGGCGCGGCGCGGTTTAGGCTTTTTCGCATCGGCGTTTTCGTCGTCAGCCTCCGGTGCAGGAACTTCGGTTGCGGCCAGATCTTCAGAGCTTTCCGCGTCTGGCTCTCCGCCATCCGCGCCAGATGTCTCACTGGTGTTGCCTGACTCTTCTGAAGCGGCTTCTGCGTTGTCTTCGCCGTCATTGCGTTTGCGCCGGTTGCGCCGTCCACCGCGTTTTCCGCGCCGACGTTTTCTGGGCTGGCCATCATTATCTTCACTGTCGTCGGTATCATCCTCTTCAGCATCGCTGGATTCAGATGTTTCGCTCGCAGCGTCTGCGGCAGCATCTGTTGCCGGGTCCTGTGCTGCCGTCTGATCCGTGTTGCCGCCGCGTTTGCGCCGCCGCCGCCGCCGCTTGCGCTTCGGTTCATCGTCCTGTTCCGGCACATCAGCTTCGGCTTCTACTTCGTCTTCTGCCTCAGCTTCGGCCAGGTCCTCATCCTCTTCAACCGGTTCAATACTGTCGACGCTGACCAGCGCTGCACGTGCCGCTGAGGCTGAGCGGCCTTCTGAACGTTCGCCTTTTTCCAGATTGAAACCCTGCATGGTGACGCTGCTGTCGGCATCAACGGTGATCTGAACTCCGTATCGAACTTCCAGTTCGGTGAGATGCGCCCGTTTCTGGTTCAGTATATACAAGGCGACCTCGGCTCTGACCCGGACCGATACATTGTTGCTGGAATGTTTGGCCAGATGGTCTTCCAGGCCGCGTAGCACCTGCAGTGAAATGGACGCAGGAGAGCGCACGTAACCAGTGCCCTCGCAATGCTCACACACGACCGTTGTGCTCTCCAGAACACCGGTTCTGATACGCTGCCGCGACATTTCCATCAGGCCAAAAGGCGATATGCGTCCAACCTGAATGCGCGCCCGGTCGGATTTCAGACAGTCTTTCAGCTTGCGTTCGACAGAATTGTTGTTGCGGCGCTCATCCATATCGATGAAATCGATCACAATCAGTCCGGCGAGATCGCGCAGACGCAATTGCCGCGCCACTTCTTCAGCAGCTTCCAGATTGGTCTGAACCGCTGTGTCTTCAATATTGTGTTCGCGGGTCGATTTACCCGAGTTGACATCAACCGAAACCAGAGCTTCAGTGGGATTGATAACCAGGTAGCCGCCAGATTTCAGCGTTACCTGGGGGGAGAACATGGCGTCCAGCTGCGGTTCAATGCCAAACGCCGTGAACAGGGATTTTTCTTCCCGGTATGGCTTCACATTCTTGGCATGGCTCGGCATCAGCATTTTCATGAAGTCTTTTGCTTCACGATAGCCGGCTTCCCCGGCGACCTGGATTTCATCAATGTCTTTGCTGTACAGATCACGAATCGAGCGTTTGACCAGACTGCCTTCTTCATAGACCAGACACGGCGCACTGGATTGCAGTGTCAACGTGCGTACATTTTCCCACAACCGCAGAAGATATTCAAAATCCCGTTTGATTTCGGGTTTGGTGCGATTGGCCCCCGCCGTGCGCAAAATCACGCCCATACCCGGTGCAACCTCCAGAGAATTGGCGACCGATTTAAGCCGCTTGCGATCAGCTGGATTGGTGATCTTGCGGGAAATTCCACCGCCGCGGGCCGTGTTCGGCATCAGCACCGAATAACGGCCTGCGAGCGACAGGTAGGTCGTCATAGCCGCGCCTTTGTTGCCGCGCTCTTCTTTGACGACCTGGACCAGAAGGACCTGACGCCGTTTGATGACTTCCTGAATCTTGTACTGGCGGCGGCGCGGGCGTCGCCGTTCCGGAACCTCTTCCATCGCATCTTCTGCACCGACGGATTCTACGCTCGGAGAATCATCGCCGTCATCGGATTTGCCGGTGTTGTCGTCATCCTCGTCGGCTGGATGATTGCGTCTGCCCCGGCTGCCGGAGCCAGTGGATTCTGCCTTTGTATGGGAATCAGTCTCGCTATCATCAGATGCGTCGCCAGCGGCGTTTTCGGCCGCGGTTTTTTCAATATCTGAGTCGCTGCTTTCCTTGGCTTCAATTTCGTCGGCAGCTTCTTCTTCAAGAAGCGCCTGCCGGTCAGCAATCGGAATTTGATAATAGTCGGGATGAATCTCGCTGAATGCCAGAAATCCATGACGATTTCCGCCGTAATCGACGAAGGCCGCCTGTAATGACGGCTCGACCCGGGTTACTTTTGCGAGATAGATGTTCCCTCTTAACTGAACTCTATTTGCAGCTTCAAAGTCGAACTCTTCGACCCTGTTGCCCTTGACGACTGCCACACGGGTTTCTTCCGGGTGGGAGGCATCGATAAGCATTTTATTTGCCATTGATTTTTTTCTCCACAGGCCAGTTGCCGGGCGCGGTGCAGGGCGCAAAGACGCGTTCCAACTGCGGGCACGGCATAGCCTGGTGTTTTGCTTGTAATGCGAAAAATACGTTCAGGAGAGGGCAGGGCGGCGATCAACGCGATGCGCGACTGGGTAATTACCCGGACGCTGATGGCCAGAATATCTAGAATTCTGGAGCATGGTGCTTCGCAAGCCGTATCTGCGGTTTTTAGTCTCACCCGAAACGGAACCTTCAATTTTTTTTAAAACCCGAACACAATCTGTCCGAGCAGGGGGCGGGCGCCACAGTTCAAAAATAACAGTGTCTGCATTCCGGAAAAATGCGCGGCCATACTGGCGTTGCGTTTTGGCTGATATCGACCTGAGGTCGATTGCCTTGCCGGTGCGCATCCACAATGAGATTATGCGTGCCCTGTTACCTTAATAGGTTTGACAGTGAATTTAAGCAAGCGCCTGTTTGATAATTCGCTGTCTTTTGATATGGCTGTGCTGCAGACTTTTTTGGGCGTTGAAATGATCAAGTTCGGTTTTGGCTGCAAACAGGGATTGTCAAACTGCTTTGCTGCAGGCAGGCACTTCCGAAAAGTTTTCGCAGCATTGCGATACAGACACTGATTGCGACCCGTCCGGTTGCATGAGAGGTGTCAAAATTCGGGATCCGGCGGACGCGGAATGGGGATAATCTTCAGCCGCAGTGTGATCGCCACACCATGATCTTGCGATCTGTTTTGCGTATCAATCTCGCCCTGTCGACGCGCCGGCGCAAGGCTGGTTTCCGGTGCCGATGCTGCTTTTGAGGATTGCCGGCCAGGAGTGACAAAGACAAATTTAACCGTATTCGGTGATAGTTCCAGTTCTCGTCCCGCTTTCATATGAGCTTGGCCCGTATTGCCGGAAACCATTACCGCAGGATAGACATACACGAATGACACCGAACCGCATCCTTTCTTCACGCAGATGGAATTTGCTGTCCCGGCTTTGCCCTGCCGTGCTGTTGCTGTCACTGGCGGTGCTTTGGCCGCTTGATCAAATTTCCGCCCAGGAAGGCGAAGAGCCGATCCGCACATTGGATGCACGTGCAGCGGGAAATTCGGATCGCACAAGATTCGTCATTGATCTGGAGAAATCCGTTGAGTTTGCGGCATTCACGCTGGCTGATCCTTATCGGGTGGTGATTGATGTTCCCGAACTTGATTTCTCGGAAATGAGCGAAAACAGCCGCGAGGGGCGGGGACTGGTCGGTACTTTCCGGTTCGGCCTGATTGCCAAAGGCAAGTCACGCATGGTGCTGGACCTGACACAGCCGGTGAATATCGATGAATCATTTGTTCTGGCCCCCCTTGAGGGGCAACCGGCACGCCTGGTGTTCGATCTCGTGCCGGCAAGCCGCGCGGAATTTCTGGATGGTGTGGGTAAACTCAAATCTGTCGGTAGTCTTTCAAACCGGACGCCGGCTGCATCCGTTCCAAAGCTGCCCGGGCGCGGCAAAACAGTGATTGTGCTCGATCCCGGTCATGGCGGCATTGATGATGGTGCCGTCGGATCAAGTGGCGTCAGGGAAAAGGATCTGGTCCTGCAATTTACCAAGGATGTCCGTGAAGCGCTCAAGGAAAATCCGAACTTCGAGGTGCTGATGACACGGGAAGACGACACCTTTATCTCTCTGGATGAACGGGTCGAATTTGCCCGCAAAAAGGGTGCGCAATTGATGGTGTCATTTCATGCCGATACGGTTACGCAGGCCTATGTCCGTGGTGCCACAGTCTATACGCTGGACGAAACCGCTTCTGATGAAGTTGCCAGGCTGCTCGCCGACAAGGAAAACCGGTCCGATACAATCGCCGGCGTTGAGCTGGCCGACAAACCCGATGAAGTGGCGGACATTCTTATTGATCTGGCGCGCCGCGAGACAAAGAATTTGTCGATTGCTTTTGCAAGACGGCTGCTGGGGGACGTCAAACCAGTCCTGAAACTCAACAAGAACCCGCGCAGATCGGCTGATTTTCGTGTTCTGACCGCCCCCGATGTGCCGTCGGTTCTTGTCGAATTGGGCTATTTGTCCAATACCGGTGATGCAAAACTGCTGGGTTCTGCGTCATGGCGCGAGAAAGTGGCGGGTCAAATCGCCGTTTCAATTGAATCGTTTTTCCTGCGGGTGTCCGGAAGAGCTGGATAGAAATATCTGCACGAGCCTGCACCTGCCTTCGCGCCCGCGTCATAATTGATCCGGGCGCGATTATGGCTGTCGCTCGCGCACTGGCAGAAGCAAGCAATAATCGCGGAATTGCGCTTTGTTGGTCCGAAATTTACGTCCGGGGGACACAGATTTGTAATAAATCTGCCACACACCGGGAAAAAGGCAGGCAATTCCCCGAAACTACCCAATTTCGCCCAAATTGGTTGAAAAGACCTATATGTCCTTTCGGATTAAGATTCGTTAGGGAATACACTGACATGGCCAGGTTTTACGTGTGGCCGTGACAGTGATCAGGTCCTGAAAGAGACAGGTTCGGGAGATCGTCTTGAACTGCTTGACGGACTGGAAACAAGGATTACGCGTGAGATGAATGGCGCAGGCAACCGCCGTGGCAAGAAGGCGAAGCGATCAATGTTTGTAAGGATTTTCGGCTTTCTGTTCGCTTTTGGAACAGTGGCAGCGCTCAGTGTCGGCGGCGTCGCTGCCTATTTTCTGACGCAGTATGCGGAAGAACTGCCGGATTATGAAGTGCTGAGCGCTTATGAGCCGCCGGTCATGACGCGCGTCCATGCCGCTGACGGTATTCTGATTGCCGAATATGCCAAAGAGCGGCGATTGTACCTGCCTGCCGCGACCATACCGGATCTTCTCAAGGCGGCCTTTCTGAGCGCCGAGGACAAAAACTTTTATCGCCACCAGGGTGTCGATTATGTCGGTATTGCGACCGCGATGGCGCGTAATCTTCAGGGCATAGGCAGTGGCCGGCGCTTTGCCGGTGCATCGACCATCACTCAGCAGGTTGCGAAGAACTTTCTGCTGTCCAGCGAGCGCACGATGACCCGAAAGGTCAAGGAAGCGATGCTCGCACTGCGCATCGAACAGGCTTATACCAAAGACAAGATTCTGGAATTGTATCTCAACGAGATTTACCTTGGGCTTGGCTCCTATGGCGTTGCCGCGGCCTCGCTGAATTATTTTGATAAATCCGTCCACGAACTCACTTTGGAGGAGGCCGCCTATCTTGCCGCGCTCCCCAAGGGTCCGAACAATTATCACCCTTTCCGCGAAACCGAAGCTGCGATTGAGCGGCGGAACTATGTTCTGGAGCGGATGCAGGTCAACGGATACATCACTGTTGAACAGTCGGACGCGGCCCGGGCGCTGCCACTGCGGGTAAGACTTCGCGAATATGGCGGTCAAACATTTGCGGCCGATTTTTTCGCTGAGGAAGTCCGCCGTAAATTGTTGGAGATTTATGGCGAGGAAAAGCTGTATGGCGGTGGCCTGTCAGTTCGCACCACGCTCGATCCTGAAACACAGGTCCAGGCTCGCGCGGCAATGCAGAATGGTCTGATCAAATTTGACGAGGCGCGTGGATGGCGTGGCCCGAAGGCCAAAGTTGAACTGACAGCGGCGAGTGACTGGGGCAAACTTGTCGGCGAAATCGAGCCGATGTCCGATGTTCCCGAATGGCCTCTGGCTGTTGTGCTTGACGTCAATGCCGAGCAGGCGACGCTTGGCATCCGTCCGGATTCCATTCGCTCGCGTGGCCTGTCAGATGAACGCAAAACCGGTGTTCTGCCATTGGAATATGTTAAATGGGCCAAATGGTCTGTTGGTGAACGCAAGGGCCGGGCGGTCAAAGGCGTTTCCGATGTGGTGTCAGTGGGCGACGTGATTTTTGTTGAACAGGTTGCCGATACCGATGCCACTTACCGATTGCGCCAGGTTCCGGAAATTAATGGCGCCATGGTTGTTATGGACCCGCATACCGGTCGGGTGAAGGCTCTGGTCGGGGGATTTTCGTTTGACGCCAGCGAATTCAACCGTGCGACACAGGCCAACCGTCAGCCCGGCTCTTCTTTCAAGCCCATTGTCTATGCGACAGCCCTGGACAATGGCTATACGCCTTCTTCAGTGGTTATGGACGCACCGATTGAAATTTCATCCGGCGGCAAGATCTGGAAACCTCAGAACTATGGCCGCAATTATCTGGGTCCTTCGACGTTGCGGACGGGCATAGAACGCTCGCGCAATGTGATGACGGTGCGCCTGGCGCAGGATATGGGAATGCCATTGATTGCAGAATATGCGCGGCGTTTTGGGGTCTACGATAATCTTCAGCCGGTTCTGTCGATGGCTTTGGGTGCCGGTGAAACAACAGCGATGCGCATGGCCAGTGCTTTCAGCGTATTTGCCAATGGCGGCCGGAAAATCGAGCCGACGCTAATCGACCGAATTCAGGACCGTTTCGGCAAGACGATTTTTCGGCACGATCAGCGGGTCTGCGAAGGCTGCGAAGCAACGTCGTGGGCCGGGCAGGAAGAGCCGGTTCTTATAGATGAGCGCATGCAGGTGCTGGATCCCATGACCGCCTATCAGGTCACCTCGATGCTGGAAGGTGTTGTGCAGCGTGGCACGGCTACGGTGGTCCGCGAAGTCGGCAAGCCGATTGCCGGTAAGACGGGGACCACGAATGATGAAAAAGACGCGTGGTTCGTCGGATTTTCGCCTGATCTGGTTGCGGCTGTCTATGTCGGTTACGACAATCCCCGGCCAATGGGCCGTGGTGCCACTGGCGGTCAATTGGCAGCTCCCATCTTCAAAGACTTTATGATGGAGGCTCTGGCGGATACGCCGGCTGTGCCATTCCGCCTTCCCCAGGGCCTGACGCTGATTCCGATTGACCGAAAAACCGGTCTGAGAGCCAGTGGCGAAAGTGAAGGGGTCATCATGGAGGCCTTCAAGCCCGGCACTGGGCCTCCCGACGATTATTCGGTGATCGGTTATTCTGATGGTTTCAACCAACCTTTGACGGTTGCACCTGAATCTGACCGGGCGGTGATTTCCGGCACCGGCGGTCTTTATTAGCTGCTTTGGCTGGCAGCATGCCGGCCCGTAGCAATTGAAGCCTTGAACAAAGCGCGTGGGTCATGCATAAGCCCACGCGCTTAAATTTTTTGTTCCTTCGCGAAATCCGGAGATCTGCCAATGCGGGCCGAGACGCAGCAAATTGTTGATGACATCGAGCAGGCACTCACCCTGCTAAGGAGGCATCTTTGACTGGGACAATGCACGCATTCGCCTTGCCGAACTGAATGCGCTTGTGGAAGATCCCAAGCTTTGGGACGACGCCACGCAGGCACAGAAAATCATGCGTGAGCGGCAAAATCTGGATGACCAGATCACCGGCATTGCCAGTCTGCAAACGGCTCTTGCCGATAATGTGGAGCTGATTGAGCTGGGTGAGGCCGATGGCGATGACGACATTGTCACGGATGCGGAAGCCGCAATTTCAGAGCTCAGTTCCAAGGTCAGGGAACAGCAGATCCGCGCCATGCTTTCCGGGGAAGTGGACGGCAATGACACCTATGTGGAAATTCATTCCGGAGCCGGTGGAACAGAGAGCCAGGACTGGGCCTCCATGCTGCTGCGGATGTATACACGATGGGGCGGGCGAGAGGGACGCAAGGTCGAGATTATCGAAGAGCAGGACGGCGAAGAGGCAGGCATCAAGTCTGCGACGATACTCGTCAAAGGCGCTGATTCCTATGGCTGGCTGAAAACCGAGTCGGGGGTGCATCGTCTGGTTCGGATTTCACCTTTTGACAGCAATGCCCGGCGCCATACCAGTTTTGCCAGCGTCTGGGTCTATCCTGTGATTGATGATTCCATTGAAATAGATATTCCGGATTCAGAAGTTCGCATCGATACATATCGCGCCTCAGGGGCTGGCGGCCAGCACGTCAATACCACCGATTCCGCGGTGAGGATTACTCATCTGCCATCCGGGGTCGTGGTGCAGTGTCAGAATGATCGCTCGCAGCATAAAAACAAGGCCACGGCTTGGAGCATGCTGCGCTCGCGTCTCTATGAAGAAGAGCTGAAAAAACGTGAGGAAGCCGCGATGGAAGAGGCCTCTTCAAAATCCACGGTCGGCTGGGGCCATCAAATTCGTTCCTACGTGCTTCAGCCCTATCAATTGGTCAAAGATCTGCGCACATCCATGGAGAGCACAGATCCGCAAAAAGTTCTGGACGGCGGCATTGATCCGTTTCTCGAGGCGTCTCTGGCACAACGCATCGAGGGCGGTGCTTCTGCGGATGTGGATGACATCGAATAAGCGGCGGACTTGCTACCCTCCGCCGACTGTTTCCGGCATTTCAACCGTCAGATAATTCAGGTTGCGATCACCAGTCAGGGGTCACAGGTGCGGGACCTGTTTTCCGGCGTCCATGAAAGTCTGCGGATTGCGCACCTTTCCCTGGTTCCGTACTTCATAATGAAGATGAGGGCCGGTGCTGCGTCCGGTGCTGCCGACTTCGGCAATTATGTCGCCACGTTTGACTGATTGTCCGGCTTTCACAAGGGTTTTGCTGAGATGACCAAAACGTGTCGTCAACCCGTTGGCATGGCGCAGTTCAACAATGATGCCATATCCACCTGAACGGCCCGCCTTCAATACCTGACCATCTGCCGTTGCCATCACCGGCGTGCCGGTCGGCGCACGGTAGTCAATGCCTGAATGAAACGAAGCACTCTTGCGGAACGGGTCAATTCTGCGTCCGAAATTACTCGATCTGTTGAGTGTTTTCAGTGGTTTGGAAATCGGCAAAGACACTGACAGTTCACGCAAACGGGAAATACCCTTCAGTTGAGTGTCAATCCGTTTGGACGCCGCATCAAGGGCTTCTTCATCGAAGTCTGCTGGCAGGAAGGGGCCACCCACATCCTTTGTTTCTGATGGCAATTTCAGTTCAACCGGCAAGCCGGACAAAGCTGCCCGATAGGCTTCATGCTCATCAGATATTGCTGTCGCCACGGCCTGTACCGAAACAACATTCAGCTCTTCCATCGCGTCCAGGTCAGATTGGAACTGTTCAATGGTGTTGAACGGGTCGACCAGACTGGAATGGCGCTCAAAGTCTTCAAAAGTCTCGGGCATGGCATCGAGACCATCATCCAGAAGTATTTCAGAGCCGCCGACTGCGCTCTCGTCTCCACCCAATGACAAACCGCTGTCTGCAAGCAGAGACGCGCTGCCCGGCTTGATAACCGGAGTGGGAGTTGAAACGCTGGCCACGCGGATACCCATTTTCCGGGCATTGTCGAGAACTGCTGCCACGCGCGCCTGTTTTGAAGCGTAGCGGTTCTGGCGCTCGGCCAGTCCAGCCAGTTCACTGGCCAGGCGCAGACGTTCATCTGCAGACTGGTCGCGAATGGATTCCATGACAGTCTGAAAGCGTTGGAATTTTGCTTCATAGGCCTGACGCAACTCGATTTCCTGTGTCGCATTGCGCGCCAGAAGATCGTCACGCTTGAACAGATATAAACCCGCGCCAACATTAAAAAATGCCAACAGGAGCAGAGCTGTCAGCACGCTGGTCAGGACCCAGGGGTGAACCGCGAGGACAATGGTTTTCTGACCGAAACTCAGGATTATGCGTTTTGCATGTCTCTGATCTGTCGGGCGGATTTTACGCTTGTCTACATTTTTCGACATTTTTACCACTCATACGCAATACAACTAAGTGTTATTACACATGATTAAGGTTAACGCCGGCTTTCCAAAAGTAAAATAACCCGTTAACGCCAGCCCTGAGCAATCCTGACAGTGACGTGCCGCCGGGTGCCTGCGACGGCTCTCACCGGCCCGTCAAGCAAGCGCAGCCGCGCTTAATCCCGGGATTGTTTGAATGCATGTGCTCCGCTCACAGCGCCCTGGCGGCAGCGAGAACCTCGTCAACATGGCCGGGAACTTTCACTTTTCGCCAAGCTCTGACGATGGTGCCGTCCTTGTCGATCAGGAATGTGGACCGTTCGACGCCCATATATTTCCGACCATACATGCTTTTTTCGACCCAAACGCCATAAGCGGACAGCGCGGTTTTCTCCTCATCTGATGCCAGCGTGATAGTCAGATTGTGTTTGGCAATGAATTTATCATGCCTTTTGACTGAATCCGGCGACATCCCGATGATGGTGACGTTGAGGCTGTCAAACTCAGCTTTTTGTTGAGAAAAGTCGGTGGCCTCTTTGGTGCAGCCGGAAGTGTCGTCCTTTGGATAGAAAAACAACACCAGAGCTTTGCCGCGTTGAGCCGATAGCGTAACATTACCATCGCCATTTGCCGGAAGCGAAAAATCCGGTGCGATGTCGCCTTGCTGGACTGTCATGAACTGCCTTTCTTTGGTCTTGATTAGATGCAAATTAAATTTGCTGGATATTGAATCTGACGCGGTCTAGGAAGAAATTCTGTCTGCCCTGCCGGTTTGAATCAGTGACTTCATATATGTCGGATTTTAGCTTCCAACCTGCGGATGGGCTCCTTAGAGACAAGGTCAAGAATGCGTCCTCGATTCGTCATCAGACTGTTGCAGATCTATTAGCTGTTCATGACCCTGGACCACGAAATAGACGGGAATCATTCTGACGCTGACTCATCTGCGCCTGGCGATCATGGTAGTGTGCCACAGAGGGATTTGCCACAGCAGGGGGAGAAATTTCCAGCGCAGCAGCAATCTCCCGGTCCGAACCAACCGGCGCGCAGGAAGTTCTGGCGCCGCAAGCTCTTTTTCATTCCCACTATTTTGCTCTCAGTCCTGTTGCTTGCAGTTGCTGCGGTTTATTTCCAGTTGTCCAGAGAAGCGTTTTCTGCGCAGCGGCTGACTGATCATGTGACACAAAGTGTTGAAGCTGCTCTGCCTGAAGATGTGGCATTCAATTTCAAGGATGTGTCTGTTTCGATCGATCCTCTGCGCGGTTTGGTGGCTCACATCACGCAGCCGCGCTTGAAGGATCGCGATTCCCGGGTTTCGCTGGCCGCCAACAACCTGTCCTTCGGGTTGCAACTGACCGGCCTGGCACGCGGCAAGATACGCATCCGCGACATAGAAATCGATCAGCTCTCGGTGTCTGTACACCTGACCAGCGAAGCGCAGCGCTCGCTACGACTGTTGAATCTGTCGGCTAATGCGTCCGGACGGCCGAAACTGTCGACGCCACTGGCGCGGGTGGGAAATGGCCTGGCGCAGTTTCACCAAGCGGCGCAACGGGTGATCGATGTAGCGGCGGAGCGCGGCCTGGAACGGATTACCATTCTCGATGGGTCCGTTGCCGTGACAGTTCAGGGCAGCGAGCAGCGCGACTATTGGAACATAAGTTCGACGCTGGCCATTCAGCCGACGAACAACAGACTTTCAGTGCGGGCATCGGGAATTGGCCGCGGTGGTGCCTGGCGTTTTGAAGGCAGCGCCAAGCCGGTGAAAGATGGCCGCGGCAATGAAATCAAACTGGCGCTGAATGACATAATTCTTCCGGAAATCATGCCTGCGTTTGGTCGCGAGAATTTTTCCATCCGCAGTGATGCGCCGGTGACACTTACGATGCGCTCCAAATATGTCGGCGACAACGATGTTCCAACAGCAGCGTTCAAAGCTGTGATTGGCAGTTCCTACGTAAATATTGGCAATAGGGATGTCGCTCTTCTCGACAGGGGAATTATCTCGCTGATCTGGTCCCCGGAACTGAATGCGGTGAGCGTTGAGGAAGCCAGCCTGAAATTTGGCGATACGATTCTGCCGTTTGCCGGATTTGTGAAACCGTCAGAAAACAACCCGTTGAGCGAGCTTGACATTCGTCTGGTCGCGCGGGAAGCCGTTCTTGCTCCCCGGGACGTGCTCAATATGCCGCCGCTGCCAGTGGAACTCATTGGCATCAACGGCCGGTTTGATGTCCCGAGCCAGTATCTTACCCTCGATACGATAGAATTTCGAACCAAGCTCACCCGGATTATCGGATCGGCAAATGTTGACTTTCAATCCCGGTTTCCCTCCGTGGCGGGTGCGTTTTCCTCCACTGCCATTCCCGCCCGCGAGTTCAAGCAGATTTGGCCGCCAACGCTGGCTGGCGGGGCGCGGCGATGGTTCATTCGCAATGTCAAAGAGGGGATCATTGATGGTGCGGAAATTTCCCTTGCGATTCCGGAAGGCCTGATGGGAAACCGCGATCCGGAAAAAGTGTTTCCTCAGGGCGCATTTGAAGGAAGCATCGACTTTTCCCGTGCCCGTATCAGAACATTCGGGAAGCTGCCCGACCTCAGCGCCCGCAGCGGACGCGTGGGCTTTGACGCCTTCGGCCTGACGATCTCTGTAGAACAGGGCAGCGCTGCCGCGCCGTCCGGTAAAACCGTGGATATTCCGTCAGCCATATTCAGACTGCCTGTGCTTGGTCCGCGCAACCCTGAAGCCCAGGTCACGGTATCGATGACGGGTGACGCGCGCGTTATGGCGGAAATTTCCAACCTTGATCCGCTGGGGTTCATGCGCAAGCGCGGGTTGCCTCCCAGCTCTATCAGTGGCAGCGCGGTAGCGGAAGTGACGTCAAATTTCATACTTGACCAGAAAATTGATCCTGAAGATGTACGCACCATTGCGACTGTCCGACTGACGGACTTTTCAAGCACTGCGCCTATCCAGGGCCGCATGATTTCCAACGGGGATGTCGTTGTTGAGAGTAATGCCGATGGCACTGTGGTGCGCGGCAATGCCGAGCTTGATGGAATTGCTGCGGATGTCGATCTGTTCCTGCCGAATGGCGACAGCAGCGGTATGCGGACAGATATCAGACTGGTTCTGAATGACAGTCAGAGGAAAAAACTGGGAATTGACCTGAGCGAAATTCTGACCGGACCTACTCCAGTGGCGGTGGGCGAAGTGGATGCAAAGGGCCGACGTGCAGTATCGGTGGATCTGACACGAGCGCGATTGTCACTGGCGGCGCTCGGATGGAGCAAGGGTTCCGGGGTTCCAGGCAAGCTTGATTTTCTGATGCAGGATACAAGTGGCGGCCAACATCTGGAGAATATCAGACTGACCGGGGACGGTTTCTCGGCGTCAGGAGATGCCACCATCAGTTCGGCACGAGGGCTTGAGCGGCTTGACCTGCGAGATGTATCTCTGCGCCGAGGCGACAAAGTCGCCGTCGATGTCAGCCGAACTGCAAAAAATTCTTATCGTATCGCTATTAATGGTGAGCAAATCGATGCCCGGGGCCTTATCATGGTCCTGAAAAAAGATGCCAACAGCGGCACCGGCGGCGACAAAACCAGCTACGTGATTGACGGTAATGTGCGCTCTCTGACCGGATTTGGTGGACAATTTATCAAGGATGCCAAATTCTCGCTGCGCACCGATGGCGGTGTCCCCTCGTCACTCCAATTCTCCGGTTCACAGGGTGGCAATGCGCCGGTGAATGCCACCATTGAAGGCGGCAACGGCTCCTCCTGGCTGAGCCTGAATACGCGAAATGGTGGCAGTCTGATCAGTTTTCTGGATATCTCCAGCAATGTGAAAGGTGGCACGCTCACGCTGTCGGCCTCCCTCGGCAGGGGCGATCTGGCTACTGTGGGGCAGTTGGTGCTCGCCAAATTCCGGGTTGGTGGCAGTCAGAGCCTGGAGCAACTGGCAAAGAGTATTCCGGGTCAAAACGGCAGAGCAGCGGCCGCGCCGACTGTGCGCAGCTTCGAAGAAGCAAGCATGAATTTCAACTTGCGCAATGGCCGCCTTGTTATGGACGACGCCCAAATCCGTGGTCCCGCTATGGGAGTCACCCTGAATGGCAGCATTGATCTGAAAGCGTCAGAGTTGCGCCTTAACGGCGTTTACGTGCCTGCATACGGGCTCAACAACGCGTTTTCGCGTATTCCAATCGTTGGAACCATTATGGGCGGGCGGCGCGATCAGGGCCTGTTGGGCGTCACCTTCAGGGTATCAGGAAATATGAGCAGCCCGCTGCTGACGGTCAATCCGATCTCCGCCATTGCGCCGGGTATTTTCAGACGCATTTTTGAATACCGCTAAATTGGTTTCAAAAGCACGTGTTTCTTTTTGCCCAGAGATAGTTTGATGACACCATCGCCGGTCAGATTCTGCGGGCCGATGGTGCCGCGCTCATCGACAAAGGCACTATCGTTGACCTTCACCGCACCGCCTTTGACATGGCGCCGCGCCTCGCTGTTCGACGCCGCCAGCCCTGCTGTGACGAGGGCCGACAGAATGCCCAGATCCGTCAGATCTTCGGAGGCCATTTCGACAGTTGGCAGATCTGCGGAAATCGCGCCTTCCTCGAATGTCTGGCGGGCGGTCTCCCGGGCTTTTTCCGCTGCTTCACGGCCGTGCAGCAGGGCGGTGATTTCTGTCGCCAGAATTTTCTTGGCCTCGTTCCGCTCGCCGCCTTCAAGTGCGGCCAGCTTTGCCACCTCATCCAGTGGCAGGATGGTGTAAAGCTTGAGGAAGCGTTCTACATCGTCATCTTCAGTGTTGCGCCAGTATTGCCAGAAATCATACGGGCTGAGCAATTGCGGATCGAGCCAGACCGCTCCATTGGCCGACTTACCCATTTTTGCTCCGGAAGATGTCGTCAGCAACGGTGTCGTCAGCGCATAAAGCTGCGGCGTATCCAGACGGTGGCCAAGATCAATGCCGTTGATGATGTTGCCCCACTGGTCCGACCCGCCCATTTGCAGGCGGCAGTCGAACCGCTTGCTCAATTCGACAAAATCATAGGCCTGCAGAATCATGTAGTTGAATTCCAGAAATGACAGCGATTGCTCGCGCTCCAGCCGCTGTTTGACACTGTCAAAGGCCAGCATCCGGTTGACTGAAAAATGCACACCGACATCGCGCAGGAATTCCAGATAGTTGAGCTTTAGAAGCCAGTCGGCGTTGTTCGCCATAATCGCGCCCGTCGGGCTGTCATCATATCTGATATAGGCTGAAAAGCTTTTCTTGATGGCTTCGACATTGCTGTTGATGATGTCCGGTGTCATCAGCTTGCGCGCTTCGTCCTTGAAGGACGGATCACCGACCATGCCGGTGCCGCCGCCCATCAGCGTGACAGGGCGATGTCCGGTCTGCTGCAGCCAGTGCAGCATCATGATCTGGATGAGACTGCCGGCATGAAGGGAGCTGGCGGTCGGATCGAAACCGATATAGGCCGTCACCACCTGCTTGCTGAACAGCGCATCCAGCCCTTCCAAATCTGAAATCTGGTGGACAAAGCCGCGTTCAATCATGACGCGCAGGAAGTCAGACTTGACTTGAGAGAGGCTGACGGACATGGGACAAGCTCTTGAATAGGTGTTTTTCGATTAGGCTGCGGCGCTGTCCTAACAGCGATTTTCGGAAAATGCATCCCAAAACAGGGTTTATGCATGAACAAGTCCTACACCATTGCCGGAACCATGAGCGGAACATCACTCGACGGCGTCGACATAGCCGTGCTGATCACAGATGGCGAGACGCAGCTTATTCCCGGCGCCACCAGTTTCACAGCCTACAGCGATGCGCAGCGCGGCGTGCTTCAGGCCGCTTTCGATGCGGGAGCCAGGATTCTTGAGCGGACAGAGCGTAGTGGCGTCATCGCAGAGGCGGAGCAGATCGTCACGGATGTTCACATCCGCGCTCTGAAACAACAGATCGAGGCCTCGGACATGACCATTGATCATGTCGGATTTCACGGTCAGACAATCTTTCACGATCCTGGCCGCAAACTGACTGTGCAGATCGGTGATGCGCAGCGCATCGCCGATGAACTGGGGGTCCCTGTGATTTATGATCTGCGCCAGAATGATGTGGCGCATGGCGGCGAAGGTGCGCCGCTGGCCCCGGTATTTCACGCAGCGCTGGTCGAAGCACTTGGCGCGGCAAAACCGGCAATATTTCTGAATATCGGCGGGGTTGCGAATGTCAGCTATATTGGTGCTGACGGTGAATTGCTGGCCTTTGATACCGGTCCCGGCAACGCCTTGCTGGATGATTTCATGCAAGCGGAATTCGGTGTGCGGATGGATGAAGATGGCAAGGTGGCCGGGCGCGGCGAAGTTGTTGAGGATGTGCTGGACGGTCTGATGGCGCATCGCTTTTTTGAGCGCAGGCCACCGAAATCTCTGGATCGCAGGGAATTTCATGAATTCGCTTTGTCCTGTGTCGCGGGCCACAGTGCCGAGGATTGCATGGCGACATTGACGGCATTTACCGTGGCGGCCATCAGCGCAGCGGGGCGCTGGTATCCGGACCAGGCGAAATCCATGATCGTGTCAGGGGGCGGTGTAAAGAACCCTATGATGATGCGTCTTCTGACGGCTTCGGCAATGCTCAAACCGCAGATTGCTTCCGATCTGGGCTGGGACGATGTGTTTATCGAAGCGAATGCCTTTGCCTATCTTGCGGCGCGGCATTTACGCAATCTTCCGATCTCGTTTCCCGGCACTACTTCTGTTGCCAAACCTTTGACCGGCGGGGAAATTGCCTATCCCCGCACCGTTTGAGCCAAGGAAAAGCCATGCTTTCTCTGGACAAGATGCGTGGCGCCCATTAGATAGCAGCACTTATATTTCCTTCAGCGCGGATGACCGACGCTGACATGCACGGCCGAAACGGATTGTCCGCAAGGATGTGCACGAAACCAATGTTCCGAAAGTTTTATCATGACAGAGTTCCAAGGCATCGTCCCGGCGCTTGCCCAGGCGCTGAGCAAGCGCGGCTATAGCGAATTGACGCCGGTTCAAAGTGCGGTTCTGGAGCCGCATGTGAACGGTGCCGATATGCTGGTTTCGGCGCAAACCGGGTCGGGCAAAACTGTCGCCTTTGGCCTTGCCCTTGCTCCGACATTGATGGAGGGTGCCGAGCGCTTTGAACGAGCTTCTGCTCCGCTGGCGCTGGCCGTGGCCCCGACCCGCGAACTGGCCTTGCAGGTGAAGCGCGAACTGGAATGGCTGTATGGCGAAACCGGAGCCATCATCGCGTCCTGCGTCGGTGGCATGGATATGCGCACCGAGCGCCGGACACTGGCGAAGGGTGCGCATATCGTTGTTGGCACACCAGGGCGGTTGCGCGACCACATCACCCGGAAATCGCTGGATACCACGCAGTTGAAAGCGGTGGTGCTGGATGAGGCTGATGAAATGCTGGATCTGGGGTTCCGGGAAGATCTGGAATTCATTCTTGAAACCACTCCGGCGGAACGCCAGACATTGATGTTTTCTGCAACCGTTCCGCGGATGATTGCCAATCTGGCGAAGAAATATCAGCGCGATGCGGTCCGCGTATCGACGTCCGAGGAAAAGAAGCAGCACGTCGATATTGAATATCGCGCACTGGTGGTGGCTCATAATGAGAAAGAAAATGCCATCATCAACATTCTGCGTTTCTATGAAGCGAAGAATGCGCTGGTGTTCTGCAATACACGGGCCACTGTCAATCACATGACAGCGCGGCTGAACAATCGCGGCTTCTCCGTCGTCGCACTGTCAGGTGAATTGAGCCAGAATGAACGCACCCACGCCTTGCAGGCAATGCGCGATGGCCGTGCCCGGGTGTGTGTGGCGACTGATGTTGCCGCGCGCGGCATCGATCTGCCAAATCTGGACCTGGTGATCCACGCTGATCTGCCGACCAACCCGGAAATCCTGTTGCACCGCAGCGGCCGGACCGGCCGGGCAGGGCGCAAGGGTGTCAGTGCGCTGATTGTGCCAAAGAATGGCCGCAAACGGGCCGAGCGCCTGCTCGGCAGTGGTCGGCTGACCGCTGCCTGGGCACAGCCGCCATCGGCCGATGAGGTTATGCGCCGTGACGATGAACGGCTTCTGGCTGATCCGGCATTGAGCGAACCGGTGCAGGAAGAGGAACAGGCCTTTGCGCGGGAACTGGTTGAGCTTCATGGAGCGGAACAGATTGCCGCGGCCTTTGTCCGGCTTTACCGCGCCGGCCGCTCGGCACCGGAGGAACTTCAGGAAGTCTCTACCGCTGAACCGGCGAAGAAACAGTTTGAGGAGTTTGGCGCAAGTGTCTGGCTGTCCCTGTCGGTCGGATACCGGCAGAATGCCGAACCGCGCTGGCTAATTCCAGTGTTGTGTGAAGGCGGCGGGATTACCAACAAGCAGATCGGTGCCATCAAGATCAAGGATGACGAGACGTTTGTGCAACTTGACGCTGCCCATGCGGACAGCTTCATGGCTGCTATCGGGCCTGACAAGATGCTGGACCGCAAAGACAGGAAGGTGACGGTCACACGGCTCGATGGTGTGCCGGCAATGATCGACGCGCCACGCAGCAGATCGAAACCCGGCAAGTCATTCGGTGATCGCAAAAAACCGTCCGGTGATCGCGATCGGCAACCGTCTTCCGGGTCAAAACACGAGCGCTCCAGCCGCCCGGAATACAGCAAAAAGCCGGATGCTTTCAAAAAGCGGGCGTTTCCCGATCGAGACAAGACAGCGCCGTCGGGTTCAGACGATCAGCCCCGTGCAACTGCGCCTTATTCCAAAAAACCAAAATTTGAGAAAGACCGCTCGCAGAACTCTGACCGTCCGCGGACTGACAGGCCTGCATACAAGGCTGACAGGAAGAATACGGAAGACAGGCCGAAGCGCCCATTTGCGAAAAAACCCGGATTTTCGCCGCTCGACACTGGCCCGATTGCTAAATCCGACTATGAACCGGCCGCGGACAAAACCGCAGCCGCCGCAGGCAAGCCTGTCTTCACGAAGCGGGGCAAGCCGGTTGAACGGGTTGAACGCTCAGCTGCTGCGGGCGACCAGGCTGAACGCATCGGCGGCAAGCCAAGATACGGCAAGAACAAGAAAGCCGGCAAGCCAGCGGGTGGTAAGGCGGCAGGCGGTAATGCCCGGCCCGGCAAACCCAGCGATGCGACGCGGGCCGGAATGGCACCGATCAAACGGCGCAAACCAAAGCCGGGCGCTTGAATTCTAAGAGCCGGACTCGAAATTCTACGTCAGGTAGCAGTATTTTGCGATGTGCCGACTAGCAATACGGGTATGGGCGATAAGCGCCCATGCTGTGGCACTTGCAATGTTTTTTCTGATCGTTTGCCAATTGTCTATATCGACCAAGCCATGCGAATATACGCTCCAGCACCCAACGCTGCGGCAGCATTTCGAACCTGGTTGCGGCATCGGGGCCGCATGGCGATCTGGAGCGTTCAGTCTCCATGCAGCTTCATAGCCTGGCATATCCTGGGTTCTGCATAGCCACCATCAAGCAAAGATGTGGCGCAGCCAGGGATGAGAATTGCCAATGAAGGTCGACTTTGGGGATCAAAGCCTACTGACACCGCGGTTTCCCCATATACAATTGGGTAGTCATCACTTCGCGCAGATTTGTTGTCCATGCTGGTCAGAATGGGGTGATTGCCATCACACGCGCATCGAAGCAAATATTCTTGTAAATCTGGCGTGAACCATAGAATATTTTAAGTAATAATCAATTAAATATGCGCATCATCGCCATATTCTTACTAAAAACGCGCAACTCGAAATTTATTTTGATCTGTTTAAAATATATTAAATATTAAATATGTTTAAAATTTGAAATCATATCAAACAGATCTTTTGAAGCTTGGCTTGATTGTTGCTCTGACCTGTGCAGGTAGTATGTAACGTCTGGAAGCGGCGGCAGCCCGCTTTGCTCGTCCAGTGTTTTACTTCCCATAAAAAAGGCACTTTTCGTCCTTGCGGTAATGCCAATTTCAGCAGCTACTGCGAGCCGTACGCCGCTCATCGAAGAAGACGTCACTTTTTCTATGTATGTTTGTCCGCTTAAATCCAGCGCCGACAACGCAATACGCCTGAACATGCTGGGTTCGTCGGAAAGGACGAGGGGTAGCGGATCATTGGGATTATATTTCCAGTTCTCTGCCGCAATCCAGTGAACAGACATGTTCAACAGTGCTATGCTTTCATAATTTCTGGAGCGCCGGGTACTGAGGCTCAAATCCAGTTCACCGTTTTCCAGCATTTGCATCAGCTTGGGGCTTCTATCAATGTGGACTACTACGCGAACAGTGGTCCAAAGTTCACTGAATTCTTTCAATATTTTCAGCAACAGTTCTTCCGCAATTTCCTGCGGTGCACCAATTCGGATAACACCACTATTTTGATTGCGCGCTGAAGCAGATACGGCTTGGTTACAAAGAGACACGATTTCGTGGCTATGGCGCAAAAGCGTGCGGCCTGCTTCGGTCAATTCCCGATGTCTGCCTTTTGCAGCAAATAGTTGGGTCCCTATGACCAGTTCAAGATTTCGCATTTGTTGAGTGATGGCGGACTGCGTTCGGCCAACACGCCTCGCGGCTGCGCTGAAGCTACCTTCTTCGTCTATTGCGATCAGGCTTTTTAGCTGGCTGATTTGTATCTCTGGGCTCATAACATTCCAACATTAGAAAATCTAATAAATAATGCAAAAATATTAATTATACAAATAGAATATTGCTTCATATTCTTTGCATAGTGCATCGAAAAATAAATTTGATGTCATATCCCCAAAGGCTTCGAGGAGGAAAGAATGAGAATTTTCAAGTCCCTGACACTAGCATTTTCGCTTTTAATGGCCGGTAGCGTTGTTGCTTCTGCCCAGGCTGATGACTACCCGACGAAAACAATTGATCTGGTGGTGCCATTTGATCCAGGTGGATCAGTCGACACGACTTCGCGCATCATTGCCGAAACGGCAAACACAATCCTGGAAGGTTCCAAGGTAAACGTTGTGAACCGCGCCGGCGGCGGCGGTGTGGTGGGCCAGACATCGGTTGCCAACGCAGAACCGGACGGTTATTCGGTTCTCGCCATGACAAGCTCGGTAGTGACCAATCCCCAAATGAAGGGCGCGAGCTACAGTGTTAAAGACTTCAAGCTGGTTGCTCTCTACAACCTTGATCCAGAAGTGATTGTTGTTCCCGCAACTTCGCCCATCAAGTCAGCAAAAGATTTCATGAAGGCTGCGAAAGAGAAAAAGCTGAACATCGTTATTGCTGGTGTTGGTACATCTCACCATATGTCTGGTCTGGCTATTGAGCGCGTTTCAGACGTGAGCTTCAACTACCTTCCAACCAAAGGATTTGGTGCCCAGGTTCAAGCTATTGCGGGTGGCCATGCAGATGCTGCGCTTTGGCCGTTGGGGGAAGCAACCGCTCAGGCTGCCAATGGAAGTGTCCGTATTTTGACCGTTGCCTCTGAAGAGCGAGTAGCAGATTTCCCGGATGTGCCAACGTTCCAGGAAGCCGGTATTGATATTCCGATTTGGGCAACATTCCGAGGCTGGGCTGTCCCGAAGGATACGCCGGACTCGGTCGTTGCTACCCTTTCTGAGCTGATGAAGAAGACATATGAAACACCTGCCTATGTTGAGAAAATGAAAAGCGCTGGCTACGTTGCGACATATCGCGATGCCGAAGGTTTTCAGTTCGTGGTTGATAATTACTCCAAGCTTACCTCGGTAATTATTGACGAAGCTGGGTTAGGTAAAAAGTAGCTACAATTTTCCACACTATAATCATCGGCCCGCTGGAAATTGCGGGCCGATACAGAATATATAAAAGGGAGGGGAATTTGTGAGTTCGTTGAAGCCACCTATTACCCAAGCGGTATACTCGAATAGCGATTTCTGGACTGGAGCCGTAATATTCGTAACCGGCTTTATTGCTGCTTGGATGGCAAGCGGTTTTGATGATCTGTCGCGCCCTTATCCACTATCCCTCGGAATTATTCTTGCAATTCTTGGATTGTTATTAAGCATCAAGGCGGTCATTGGCACGTCTGATAGAGTCTCCTTCATTCTTTCACTTCAATCGGCTGTGCCATCCGTCATAATTATCGTCTCTTGGATTACGGCAATTTCAACCGGTTTAGGCTACCTCATCCCAACCTTCCTGATGCAAGCCGCTTTCATGATTTTGTGTGGTATGCGTGATGCTAAGAAAATCACTCTATTTGCCGCTCTGGTCAGTACAGTAAGTTATACTGTTTTCATGGTGTTGCTTGGTGTCCGAATTCCGACGCCAGTGGCATCCTGGATCTTGTGAGATAACGGCAATGGAGTTTATTTCACTCGGGTTTCAGACCCTGTTCTCGCTACCTGTTGCAATGATGCTGGTATTGGGCGTCTTCGTAGGAATGATCGTAGGTTCAATTCCTGGAATTAACGACAATATTGCGTTCGCCGTCTTCATTCCCTTTTCGTTCTCCATGCCGCCAGAACAGGCTCTTGCGCTTATGGTTGGCGTTTATTGTGCCGCTGCGACAGGTGGAGCGATACCTGCTATAATGATTAAAGTACCTGGTACTGCATCATCATTACTCACTGCGGTTGATGGTAATGCCATGGCTCGAAGCGGAATGGCCGGCAAGGCGCTTTCCATTGCGCTGACGTCTTCTGTCGTTGGTGGCATTCTAAGTTCTTTCGTACTACTTCTATTTGCTCCTTCACTTGCAAAAGTTGCTCTTAAATTCGGTTATATTGAGAACTTTGCGCTCGCTATTCTGGGTCTTTCCAGCGTTGTTGGTCTTCTCAAGGGTGCGGTTATCAAAGGAGCAATAGCGGCTGTCATCGGTCTCCTGGTCTCGAATGTGGGGTTTAGCCCGCTCACAGGGTACCCGCGTTACACATTCGATAATGTAAACCTGATTGAAGGTATTCCATTTGTACCGCTACTTGTGGGTCTGTTCGGCATTGCTGCGATGCTGGAGCTTTTAACCGACATCATCAAAGATCGGAAAATGTCGGTCAAACTGACAAATATGCCCGTTATTGGTTCACTTTTATTACCGCGAAAACTGATACGCCGTCTGTTGCCCGTTTGGGGTATGAGTGCCGTGATTGGCAATCTTATCGGGATGTTACCGGGTGCCGGTATGCTGATGGCTATTTTTCTTGCCTATGACCAAGCAGCACGCCGCTTCCGTCGTCTGTTTGAAGGTAAGGAAGATGAAGCGGCTTGGGGCGAAGGTGCTCCGGAGGGCATCGCTGCACCGGAAGCCGCCAATAATGCTGTGACCGCAAGTTCCATGGTGCCGCTTCTGTCTCTTGGTATCCCGGGTAATTCCACATCGGCATTGTTTATTGGTGCACTTGCCATTCATGGCATGGTGCCGGGACCGCTTTTATTCACACAACACGGCAATATCGCGTGGATGATTATTGTAGCATTCCTGATTGCAAATCTGGTTATGTGGCCAGTTGCTTTCATCGTAATTCGCACTGTTTCTAAAACCATTTTTGCCATCCCTAAAGAAATTATGGTTGGCGTCATTGCCATGCTTTGTCTGATGGGAGCGTATTCCGATGGCACCAACATATTTAATATGTGGGTTGCTGTCACAGCTGGCGTTGTTGCCTATGCAATGCGAATTGCCGGCTTACCGCTTGGCCCTGCGATTCTGGGCCTGGTTCTCGGACCCCAGCTGGAGTCATCGCTTGCCAACTCACTAACCATTTCACAGGGAAACTGGTTGGTTTTTTTAGATCCAGTCAATCATCCAATCAGCGCTGCCATGATGTTTGTTTCAGCAGCACTTTGGATCTTACCAGTCATCATGAGCCGGCGTGCCGGCAACGAAAATTCATAAGGAGATTTTAGAATGGAAACCATACAGACACGAGAAGAGCTGGCGCAATCTCTACTGGATAAGACGCGTGGAATTTTGGCACAGAGGCCTGTCGATCGGGCGATGCTGAAAGAGATAGAGGGCGTCGTTACCGAGCTTTCTGATCAAACCCATTTGTGGGGAAACGATGACTTTCCAGAGCCTGCAGCTGATGAGCAACAGAACCGTTATCTGATTGCTCAAGATCGGGGAATCGGTCTTTCGCTCTATCTAAACGTCATGCGCCCGGGAAAGAAAATCCCTCCGCATAATCATACCACTTGGGCATGCATTGGCGCAGTGGAAGGCGCGGAAATTAATACTCTGTATGAGCGTATTGATGACCGGTCGGTTGAAGGCAAAGCAAAGTTGAAGGAATTGGAGATCGTCGAGTTAAAGCCTGGCAACGCACTGGCAATGATGGCCAACGATATTCATAGCGTCGAGATTTGTGGAGACGACATAATACGCCATTTGCATTTCTATGGGCAGCCGCTGGAAAGCCTGGAGAACCGGATCATGTATGACCTTGAAAATGGCAGCTGTAAAACAATGGGCATTGGCGTCAAAACTAAATAACGAGAGTTACAAATATGAAAAAGATCACTGCGCAGTCGGTAAAGCCGCTGCTGACTGATGGCGCCGAGATTGCATTCCTGGATATACGAGAACATGGTCAGTATGGTGAAGGTCACCCGTTTCTCAGCGTCCATTTGCCTTACAGTAAAATAGAGACATACGCCCCAAAACTTATACCCTGCAAACAAGTGCGCTGCGTTTTGCTGGACAATGGAGACGGGGTCTCCGAACGCGCGTTCAGTGTTCTTGAAAATCTTGGGTATATGAATGTTATTGTTCTGGACGGTGGTGCTCCAGCTTGGGAGAAAGCAAGCTATAATCTCTTCAAAGGGGTAAACGTTCCCTCCAAAGCTTTCGGAGAGTTGGTGGAGCGGGAGCTGCAAACAAAATCTGTTACCGCCGACGAATTGCACAAGATGCAGGTAACGGATGAGAACGTGATTGTTCTTGATGGGCGCTCAGGCGAGGAGTTCAATAAGTTGTCTTTGCCAAAGGCAATGTCCTGTCCCAATGCTGAGCTTGGGTACCGGCTTCCAACATTATGCTCTGACCCGAAAACCAAAGTCGTTGTAAATTGTGCAGGGCGCACTCGTTCCATTATTGGCGCACAAACACTTGTACTTTTAGAAACGCCAAACCCGGTTTACGCGTTACAAAACGGAACCCAGGGCTGGCGTCTTGCGGGTTATGAATTAGATCATGGTTCAGAAATTTCGAACTTGCCAGAGCCTAGCAAAGAAGATTGGGAATCCGGCCTGTCAAAAGCCTTGGAACTCCAAGAAAAGTACGGACTGCAAACTATCGAAAATGAGACCGCTCAAGCCTGGTTGCGTGATCCGGCTATGACAACTTACTTATTTGATGTGCGGACCCGTGAAGAATATGATGCCGGCCATGCTCCGCGTGCACGTTTTGCGCCGGGTGGCCAATTGGTGCAGGCAACGGATGAGCAATTGGCGGTTCGCAATGCTCGCATTATTTTAAGCTGCGATAATGGTTTGCGCTCTGCGACTACGGCTATCTGGCTCATAGGAATGGGGCACCAGGTTTGGCTGTTGGATATAGCCACGCCACTGGATGATATGTTGGATCTGACCTCAGAGCCTGTGCGCGCGAAACAGACAATCGGTCTTGATCAGCTCAGGGAATACGCCAACGCTGGCACCAAAATTCTCGATGCGTCACCCGGCCTTTCTTATCGGGAAGGCCACATCAAAGGCTCAAAGTGGGTAACACGTGCGCGCATCAATTTTGAAGATCTTGGCAGTCCGGAAGATTGGGTCATTACCGGCAGCTGCCGTATCCTGATTGGCGGGATTGTTGCCGATGTGGAAGCCGCAACCGGCAAGACATTTAAGGGCGTAGTCAAAGGCACACAGGAAACCTGGGCCAAAGCAGGTCTTGAAGTGGTTGCAACACCGGACGAACCAAGTGAAGAAGAATGCATTGATTATCTTTTCTTTGTCCATGACCGTCATGATGGAAACCTTGAAGCTGCCCGGCGATATCTTGAGTGGGAGCTTGGTCTTCTGGCCCAAATGGATCAGCAGGAAAAGAGCGTCCTGAACCCTCTGCTTCCAGCCGCCACTTCAAGGAGAATCAATGTTGCGACGTGAAACCAAACTGGTGCAATTTGGCCGCACCGAAGCACCTGGCCCCGCAAACCCTCCTGTCGTTCGTGCTTCTACCATTCTGCATGATACGGTAGCTTCATATGAGGCAACCAAAGCGCGTCGCGAAACTGATGATGCCGTCTTGTCCTATGGACGGCGCGGAACAACGACCGCCCACCAACTTGCAAGATCAATTTGTGAGCTTGAAGAGGGGGAGGCTTGCTTCCTGTTTCCCTCTGGAGTGGCAGCGATAGCGGGCGTTCTTTCAGCGCTTTTGAGACCGGGAGATCATCTTCTTGTGGTCGATACAATCTTTCCTGCCACCCGCATATATTGCGAGAAATATCTAAAGCGAAACGATATAAGCATCGACTACTTCCCTTGGGATGCCACAGATCTTTCAAACTGGGTCAAGCCAGAAACAAAATTGGTTTTTGTAGAATCGCCAGCCTCGCAGACTTACGAGGTGATGGACCTGCCGCGACTTTGTGAAAGTGCTCATGCGCTTGGATTGCATGTGGTCGCCGACAATACCTATGGGTCCGGATGGCTATATCAACCTCTTAAACTCGGTTGTGACGTGTCAATCATTGCGGGCACAAAATATTTAAGCGGCCATGCCGATGTCATGATGGGGTGCGCAACGGTCAAGGGCGAGATGATCATGCCGATACGATCACACGTTCATATGACCGGACAGATTTTGGCGCCGGATGAAGCATATTCCTGTCTGCGGGGTATGCGGACGCTTGGCTTGCGGCTGGAAAGACACGGCGAAAATAGTCAAACAATTGCCCACTGGCTATCAGAACGGCCAGAAGTTGTAGAAGTCTTGCATCCGTCTATGGAAGGCATGCGGGGGTATGAAATCTGGAAACGCGATGCATCAGGCAGCAATGGCTTGCTAAGTGTCGTTTTTCAATCGGAGTTTGATACGGAAGCATTCATGGATCAACTGAACCTCTTCTCTATTGGTAGTTCATGGGGCGGCTTTGAGAGCCTGGCTATGCCCATTCAACCGAAAGAAGGACGCGAATTGACGACGTCTGATAATGTTGGCCCGATGATCCGATTTCACATTGGTTTGGAGCACGTCGACGATCTGATTGAGGATATGGCCGATACTTTTTCAAATATGCATCATCTAAAAGCCTGATCGAAAATTAATACGCATTGATTTCAATTCTTTACGCCATCGCGGCGCTTGACGATCTCGATGGTCGGCCATCTATGTATTGAAAGCCGTTTTCAGTTTTTGCCCGGCATAACCGTCCTCGGGGAACAGATGGACAAGGCTGGGGAGGCTCTCTTTCGTGGAGGATTACCAGGCCATCCGATCCTGCATTGTCGTTGCAAACAACAGAGAATCATAACCTGCTGGAACCACTCAAAATAATTTTTGGTTGGCCTCTTAGATATCGACCTTGCCCAGCACTTCTAGGCGCTTGTCGACATAATTGCCGCACAATTCCAGCAAGGTGTCGGTTTGGCCGGAAAAGAAGTGGTTGGCTCCTGGCAATGTCTCATGATCAATGGTGATGCCCTTTTGGGCTTTCAGCTTGTCAACCAGCGCCTGAACATCCTTCATCGGCACAACTTTGTCGGCATCGCCATGGACCATCAGACCCGAGGCAGGGCAGGGCGCGAGAAACGAAAAATCATACAGGTTTGCCGGCGGGGCAATGGAGATGAAGCCTTCGACTTCGGGACGGCGCATCAGCAACTGCATGCCAATCCAGGCACCAAAGGAAAAACCGGCAATCCAGCAGCCGCGCGAATCCGGGTGAAAGGTCTGCACCCAATCCAGTGCTGCTGCCGCATCCGACAATTCACCGGTGCCATGATCAAACGTGCCCTGGCTGCGGCCAACGCCGCGAAAATTGAAGCGCAGCACGGTAAAGCCGCGCCTGACATACATATAATAAAGTTCGTAAATGATCTGGTTATTCATGGTGCCGCCAAAACGCGGATGCGGATGCAAAATCATCGCAATCGGGGCGGTTTTCGACTTTGAGGGCTGATAGCGGCCTTCCAGACGGCCTTCCGGTCCGTTGAATATGACTTCTGGCATGATTTCAGTCCTCTTGACGGCACTTTGACAGTGCACAGGGTTGTGCATTAAGCGTCCTTGCGGCAGGGCGCATGACGTATTTCTTGACAGCGTTTCGGGTGCGTCCTACTTGGTAGTTTAGAATGATTAAAAACTAGCTCGGGATGCGCACAGGCTCGGATGCGCTTGTTAACACCATTTTCTACCCGGCTGGCAACAATGTCCTGCAGCTTGTCGGACAAAGAAGGCGATTTTTTTCAGCCATGAGGGTTTATCTCGACCATAATGCCGGTTCTCCCCTGCGTCCGCAGGTGAAGCAGGCTGTCATGGAAGCGCTTGATCTGGCTGCAAATGCCTCCTCTGTCCATGAGGAAGGCCGCAAGGCAAAAGGACTGGTGGAACGTGCCCGGCAGAGCGTCGCTAACATGGTTGGCGCAGTCAACGGGGCTGTGACATTCACCAGTGGCGGATCGGAAGCCAATGCCACAATTCTTCAACCCTGCATCATTGTTAAGGGTAAAACCATTTCGATTGACCGGCTTCTTGTCTCGGCCACCGAGCACGATTCGGTTCTGAAGGGCGGGCGGTTTGCGGCCGGGCAGATTGACATCATTCCGGTTGATGCGGATGGTATTATCGATCTGGCTTTCCTGTCAGACCGGTTATCGAGCAGCCGATCCAATAGCAAAACGGCGCTTGTTGGGGTCATGCTCGCCAATAATGAAACAGGCGTTCTGCAGCCAGTTGAAGCCGTGGGGCAGCTGGTCGCGGAGCATGAAGCCTATTTTCTGTGCGACGCTGTACAGGGTCCGGGCAAGTTGGCTGTCGACATTGAGCGGGTCGGAGCGCATTTCCTGACGCTGTCGTCGCACAAGCTGGGCGGCCCGCAAGGTGCCGGTGCCATTGTCAGACGCTCGGAGGCCTATGCGTTCCAGCCGCTGATACGCGGCGGCGGGCAGGAGAGTTTTGGCCGTGCGGGAACGGAAAACATCGCGGCCATACACGGTTTCGGAGTGGCTGCTGAACTGATCGCGGAAGATGCGTCCGAGCGGGACCGGATTGCGGCCCTGCGCGATACAATGGAGCAGCAGCTGACCGGAGTGGTGGTGCTGGGCTCGAATGTGGACAGACTGCCCAATACAAGTTGTATCTCAGTGCCTGGCCTGACCGCGGAAACCATACTTATCTCTCTGGATTTGCTGGGATTTGCCGTGTCATCAGGTTCGGCATGTTCCTCTGGCAAAGTCGGCGTCAGCCATGTATTGACTGCGATGAATGTGGCGCAAAGCACGGCGCGCGGTGCTTTGCGGGTCAGCCTAGGCTGGAACACCACAGGTGAACAGGTAAAACTCTTCGTCGAAGCCTTTAATAATATGGCGGCAACCCTATCTTCCAGACAACGGGTAACGGCCGCCTGACACCTTGCAATACGCAACAACCTGCAGCCTTTGAAGCTGTGACGGATGGAGTAAGATATGCCAGCAGTTCAAGAGACAATTGAACAGGTCAAAGAAATCGATGTCGACAAATACAAATACGGATTTGTCACCGATATCGAAATGGACCTTGCGCCCAAGGGCCTGAGTGAGGACATTGTCCGTTTCATCTCTGAAAAGAAGAATGAGCCGGAGTGGATGCTGGAATGGCGGCTCGACGCCTATCGGCGCTGGAGAACCCTGGAAGAGCCGACCTGGGCGCGCGTCGAATATCCCAAAATCGACTTTGATGATCTGTATTATTATGCCGCTCCCAAATCCACCTCTGGACCCAAAAGTCTGGATGAAGTGGATCCGGAATTGCTGGAAACCTACAAGAAACTCGGTATCCCGCTCAGCGAGCAGGCGGTGTTGGCCGGTGTTGAAGGCGCGCGTGTTGCGGTCGACGCGGTGTTTGATTCCGTCTCGGTTGTCACCACCTTCAAGGAGGAACTGGCCAAATCAGGCGTGATTTTCTGCTCTATTTCGGAAGCCGTGCAGAAATATCCTGAACTGGTGAAGAAATATCTCGGCACCGTGGTGCCGATAACCGACAATTTCTATGCCACGCTGAATGCGGCGGTGTTCTCCGACGGCTCGTTTGTTTACATCCCCAAGGGCGTGCGGTGCCCGATGGAACTGTCGACCTATTTCCGCATCAATGAGGAAAAGACCGGCCAGTTCGAGCGGACACTGGTTATAGCCGATGAAGGCTCCTACGTGTCCTATCTGGAAGGCTGCACAGCGCCGATGCGCGATGAAAACCAGCTGCATGCCGCGGTGGTTGAACTGGTGGCGCTGGATGATGCCGAAATCAAATACTCCACCGTGCAAAACTGGTATCCCGGTGATGCCAATGGCAAGGGCGGCATCTATAATTTCGTCACCAAACGGGGCGATTGTCGCGGCAAAAACTCGAAAATCTCGTGGACACAGGTGGAGACAGGCTCTGCCATTACCTGGAAATACCCAAGCTGCATTCTGCGCGGCGAGAATTCGCGGGGCGAATTTTACTCGATCGCCATTTCCAACGGGCGGCAGCAGGTCGACAGCGGCACCAAGATGATCCATCTAGGCAAAAACTCCTCCAGCCGGATCATCTCAAAAGGCATTTCTGCGGGGCGCTCGCAAAACACCTATCGCGGACTGGTGTCGGCGCACCGCAAGGCCGCCGGAGCGCGCAATTTCACCCAGTGCGACAGCCTGCTGATCGGCAATGAGTGCGGCGCCCATACGGTGCCTTATATTGAATCGAAAAATTCAACTGCTGTGTTCGAGCATGAAGCGACAACGTCAAAGATTTCTGACGATCAGATGTTCTATTGTCAGCAGCGCGGCATGAATGACGAAGAAGCGGTTGCGTTGATCGTCAACGGTTTTGTCCGCGATGTGATTCAGCAATTGCCCATGGAATTCATGGCTGAAACACAAAAACTGATCGGAATCAGCCTCGAAGGCTCCGTCGGTTAATTCATATAAAACAATGATCTGGCCCGAAAAGCTGCCAGAATGATTCAGATGTTCAGGACTTAAACATGTTAGAAATTAAAAATCTTCACGCCACTGTCGATGGAAACGAAATTCTGCGCGGCATCGATCTGACCATCAAGGCTGGTGAAGTTCATGCCATTATGGGTCCGAACGGCTCGGGAAAATCAACACTGTCCTATGTTCTGGCCGGCAAGGATGATTACGAGATCACCGAAGGTGAAATCCTGTTCAACGGCAAGGATCTTCTGGAGATGAAACCGGATGAACGCGCCGCCGCCGGTGTGTTTCTCGCCTTCCAGTATCCGATTGAAATTCCGGGTGTCGCGACCATGACCTTCCTGCGCACGGCGATGAATGCCCAGCGCAAGGCGCGCGGCGAAGCGGAATTGAACACACCTGATTTCATGAAGATCGTGAAGCAGAAAGCAGCCGAATTGAAAGTGTCCCCGGACATGCTGAAACGGCCCTTGAATGTCGGCTTTTCCGGTGGTGAGAAAAAGCGCAATGAAATTATGCAGATGGCTCTACTGGAACCGACGCTTTGTGTGCTCGATGAAACCGATTCCGGACTGGACATTGATGCGTTGCGGGTTGTGTCCGATGGCGTCAATGCGTTGCGCAGCCCGGAACGTAGCATGCTGGTGATTACGCATTATCAGCGTTTGCTTGATCACATTATTCCCGATGTGGTTCATGTCATGTCGGCAGGCAGAATAGTCAAATCCGGCGGCAAGGAACTGGCGCTGGAACTGGAAGAAAAAGGCTATGCCGACTATGTGGACGCGGCATAGGGGCAGGGACAGATATTATGACTGCTCAACCGCAGAATTTACAAACCCAGGCCGAGACGGCGCTATTGCAGCTTCTGGCCAATCTGAAACTTGATGGTGCGCGCCTGGAGGCGGCCGACCGGCTGCGAAAAAAGGGGCTTCCGCACCGCCGCGTCGAGGAATGGAAATACACCGATCTTCGGGCGCTGCTGAAGGATGTGCCGCCCTTGCCCGGACGGGTCGCACAGGCGCATGCAACGACCGGCGGTCAGGACGCACTTGTTCCGGCTGATATAATTCTGAACGTCGTCAATGGCGTTCCTCAGGACTTTGAAACAGATACGGCATCGCGATCCGGCAAAGCCAACGCCAACAAGGCTGTTTCAATCAGTCGCGGAATCGCGTCTTCAGCGGGCTTTCACGAGAAAGCCAGTGTCACCGTTGACCTCAATCTGGCTCTGGCGTCCTCCGGCTTTGTCATCAAGGTCGGCAAGGCTGAGCAGGCACCGGTGATATTCATTGATCATAGCGTATCCGGTGGCGATGCAGTGACGGCAGCCTGCCGCCACTCGATTGTTGTGGAGGCAGGTGCAAAGGCGGTTCTGGTGGAACGCTTTTCCGGCCCAGACGGGCTCGGCTATATTGCCAGCGGCGGGCTTTCTGTGCGTGTTGAAGATGGTGCAAGCCTCACTCATGCGCGCGTTGTCAGTGAGGGATCACAGTCGTCGCATCTTGGTGCCATCGGCGCACGGATCGGAACTGACGCCACATATGAGCCATTTGTCATGACGATTGGTTCGCACCTGGTGCGGACAGATATTCATGTGACCTTTGAAGGCGAGCATTCCCATGCCGGGATTCGCGGCGCAACCCTCGTCAAGGGCAAGCAGCATACGGATATGACGCTTGAGGTCGATCATGCGTCGCCCAATTGCACCAGTGTCGAGCAGTTCAAATCGGTGATTGCCGATGATGCGCGGGCGGTGTTTCAGGGCAAGATCATGGTCAAGTCTATTGCCCAGAAAACCGATGCGAAGATGATGAGCCAGGGATTGCTGCTGTCTGAGAATGGCGAGTTTCTCAACAAGCCTGAGCTTGAGATTTTCGCCGATGATGTGGTCTGCGGCCACGGTGCAACCTGCGGCGATATCGATGAGGAGATGCTGTTTTATCTGCTGTCGAGGGGCATTCCCAGTGCCATTGCCGAAACCATGATGGTTCAGGCATTTGTTGCCGAGACAATTGAGAACACCGAGCAGCCCGAGATCATAGAAGCTCTGGAATCCATCCTGGCTGACTGGCTGGCGAGGCGCTGAGCCTGAAACGAGGCAAATTGGACATGGACACACTCTCAAAAGACGACAAGACGGGCTCACAAGACGACAAGACGGGCTATGACGTGATGGAAATCCGCAAGGATTTTCCAATTCTGGCCCGTGAAGTTTATGGCAAGCCGCTGGTTTATCTGGATAATGGGGCGTCCGCGCAAAAGCCGACAGCTGTACTGGAGGCGATTCAGAGCGCCTATTCCGAAACCTATTCAAATGTGCATCGCGGCCTGCATTTCCTCTCCAATGCCTCTACAGATTTATATGAATCTGCCAGGGAAACCGTGCGCGGTTTCCTGAATGCCGCTTCAGTGGACAACATTATTTTCACCCGCTCGACCACAGAAGCTATTAATCTGGTGGCCCGGTCGTTCGGCGGGATGACAATCGGCGAGGGTGACGAGATTGTGCTCTCCATCTTCGAGCATCACTCCAATATCGTGCCGTGGCATTTTCACAGAGAGCAGAATGGCGCAGTTCTGAAATGGGTGCCGTACCGGGAAGATGACAGTTTTGATCTGGAGGCGTTCGAGGCGGCGCTGAGTGAACGCACAAAAATTGTTGCCATCACACAGATGTCGAATGTGACGGGTACGATTGTTCCGATCAAGGAAATTTGCCGTATAGCGCATCAGCGGGGCATTCCCGTTCTGGTCGATGGCAGCCAGTCGGCGGTGCACATGGCTGTCGATGTCGAAGCGCTCGATTGTGATTTTTTCGTCATGACAGGGCACAAATTATACGGTCCTTCGGGCATAGGCATATTGTACGGCAAGCCGGAATATCTTGAGAAAATGCCGCCCTATATGGGTGGTGGCGAGATGATTCTCGACGTGATGGAAGACGCCATCACCTATGCGCCGCCGCCGCATCGCTTTGAAGCCGGCACGCCACCTATCGTGCAGGCTATTGGGCTTGGGGCTGCTTTGACCTATATGCAGACTATAGGGCTGGACAGGATTGCGGCTCATGAAGCGGATTTGCGGGATTATGCGGCCAGGCGGCTGGGCGAGATGAATTCGGTCAAAGTGTTCGGAAACGCTCCGGGAAAAGGTGCGATTTTCTCCTTTGAAGTCGAAGGCGCTCATGCCCACGATATTGCAACCGTATTGGACCGTGAAGGTGTTGCGGTTCGGGCAGGAACACATTGTGCGATGCCGCTTCTGGCGCGCTACGGTGTCACTGCCACATGCCGGGCCTCTTTCGGCCTTTACAATACGCGCGATGAAGTCGACAGACTTGTGAAGGCGATTACAAAAGCGCAGAGTTTCTTCAGTTAAGACAGTCTGGATGTACAGGTGCTATGATGAGTGACGATGAAATGGGAAAATTTCTGCCGGAGGATCATCCGCTTCATGTGCCGGAGGCAAAACCTGCTCCTGAGATGAAATTGATGGAAGACGGGACCGGTCAGCCACAGCCAGCCCCCCGCGAGGGAACCAATCTGACGCCGGAAGAGCAGCAGCGTCTGACTGAGGATATCATCGCGGCGCTGAAGACGGTCTATGACCCGGAAATTCCGACCGATATTTACGAACTCGGTCTGGTCTACAAGGTGGATCTGACAGATGACCGGGATCTTGATGTGGATATGACGCTGACTGCTCCGGGTTGTCCGGTTGCCGGTGAAATGCCAATCTGGGTCGAGAACGCTCTGAGTTCCGTACCCGGCATCGGGCAGGTCAAGGTGAATATGGTGTTTGACCCGCCCTGGACACCGGAACGCATGTCCGAGGAAGCCAAAGTGGCTCTTAACTGGTTTTAGGGAGCGATCCGATGGGTGCTTTTCAGGTTCTAACATTGACTGATGCCGCTGCCGACCGCGTGCGCGAAATTACATCCGGCTCAAACGGAGCTGCGGGTATTCGGGTCGGCATCAAAAAGGGCGGTTGTGCGGGCATGGAATATACCATTGATCTGGCCCGCGAACCCGATCCAAAAGATGACAGTGTTGAAGTGGACGGGGCAACGGTTTTTGTTGATCCGGGCGCCGCGCTGTTTTTGCTTGGCACGCAGATGGACTATGAGATTACCAAGCTGCGGTCCGGTTTCGTTTTTAACAACCCGAACCAGACCTCTGCCTGCGGCTGCGGCGAATCTGTGACGCTGCAGGCCGCCATCCCCAACGGCTGAGTTCCTCTGGGTGGGTTTCTTTGAGTCTTTGAAGGACAATTGTGCTGACGAATGGCGCGCCTATACGCGTCATGAATTCGTCCTGCAACTGGGTGCCGCGACGCTTCCCAAGCCTGCATTTCAAACCTATCTGGTGCAGGATTATCTGTTTCTGATTCAATTTGCACGGGCCCATGCGCTGGCGGTCTATAAATCCACCAACCTTCAGGATATGCGGGACGCTGCTGCGGGCGTCTCGGCTATTCTGGATGTGGAGATGGATTTGCATGTCCGGCTTTGCGCGGATTGGGGACTGTCTGCAGCCGATCTGGAGCATAGCGTGGAAGCCCCGCAAACCATTGCCTATACACGGTTCGTTCTGGAGGCCGGGCACGCCGGTGACATTCTCGATTTGATGGTTGCTCTTGCACCCTGCATGCTTGGCTATGCTGAGATCGGTCGCTGGCTGGTTGCGGAACATGGCAAGCCTGAGGCAAATCACCCCTATCAGACCTGGATCAACGAATATGCCGGGCAGGCTTATCAGGACGTCGCACAGGCGACCCTGCTAACCCTTGAAAAACACGCTTCTGAACTGCTGACACAAGGCCGGCAGAATCGTCTTTTCCATCTGTTTAGCCAAGCGACCAGGTTGGAAGCCGAGTTCTGGCAGATGGGGCTGACGTCAGTCTAAAACAGATTATGCCCCCGGGCTTTTCAGCCAGCGCATCTGCCGGTTCATTCTCTGTGTCGGAATGATATTGCCCTTCGAGCGTTCAGCTTTGTTTTGTCAAATTTCAGGGTTGGTATCAGATAAAAATCCGGTAAATAATGGGGTTGCCGGAATCCGCTCTTCAGATATGGTCTCCCCCGGAAGGCAATGCCGGCAAACTGGTAAACTTCGTCCCCCATGCAGAGAATCACTTGATGCCCAAAGCCTCCATTCGCGTTTATCTGATTTTTCTGGTGGGAGCGATTGTCGTTCCGATGCTGATCTTTACGGCTTTTCTGCTGGCGGAACTTGGGGCGAAGGAAGCCGCTGCACTGGAACGCAGAACCTTGCGTGAAGCGCGTAGCGTGGTTGGCAAGATTGAACCGATTCTTGCGGAAATGAGAACCACACTGCAGGCGGTATCGTCGGCTCCAGAACTGCGCGCTGGCGATTTTAGAACTTTCCACAGCAGAACTCGGGAAGCGCTGAGTCAATCCAATATTTTTGTCATTGTTCTGGATGGTGAAGGAAACCAGCTCCTCAATACCCGCACACCCTTCGATCAGCCATTGGGCAAGACCTCTAATATGACTGCATTTGCGGAAGTCCTGGAGAACGGTGATTTTACTGTTTCGGATGTCTTTCTTGGCAAAACCAGCGGCAAGGTGGTTTTCAACGTCATGCACCCATTGAGATTTGGATTGGATAATCCGGCCCGAATCATTGTTACAACCAAGAATGCGGACGAACTGGGTGAGGCAATTCAGACTGAAGGGTTGCCGGACGGCTGGCAAACAGCAGTGCTGGACAAGGCGGGAAATGTGGTATCGGCCACAGATCCGGAGTTGAAGGTCGGCGTGCCGCCGCCGTTTTATAGCAGGCAGATTGAGGGCGGTCTGAGACTTGGAGGAATTTACCGCGGCGATTTTGATGGCGTGCCGGGCATTGCAGCACGCGTTGCCTTTAACAACTGGCAATGGAGCGCGATTGTCTGGGGCCCGACTTCGACCGCCCAGGCGACGATTTTGTCGACTTGGAAAAAACTGATTTATGGAGGCCTTGGCCTGTTTGCGCTTTCCATGCTCGCGACCTATTTCGTTGCCCGTTCATTGAGCGCCAGCATTCGCAGACTTGCCCGGATGGCGGACCGCATGGGGGAAGGAGGAATCGTTTCTCCAATTTCGTCCAACATCAACGAATTCAATATTGTTGCCAAAACCCTCTCCACTGCCTCCTTCGACCGGGACCGAGCCGAAGAACAGCTTCGGATTGTAATGGATGAACTGGCGCACAGGTCCAAAAACCTGATGGCCATCATTCAGGCCACCATTCGGCAGTCAGCCAGGGGCGCAACCTCGGTCGATGAGTTCAAGGAAGTTATTGTAGGCAGGATAGGGGGGTTGGGCCGGTCCATTGATCTGTTGACGCAGACTCACTGGAAAAATATCAGCCTTGAAGGGTTGGTCAAACATCACCTGCAGAATTTCATGAATTCGGATGCGCAATTGACGGTTACCGGCAAACCGATTCTGCTGAAATCTGAGGCCGTTCAGAATCTTGGTCTGGCGCTTCATGAACTGGCCACCAATGCCGTCAAATATGGAAGCCTCTCAACACCCAGGGGCTCTGTCGAAATTGGTTGGGAAACGTTCAGCGGAAGTGATGACAGCGAGCAATTCAGACTGACCTGGGTGGAAAAGGGTGGACCGCCATCTGCCCCGCCGGAAAGGTCCAGTTTCGGAACACAGATCACGACAACCCATATGGAAGCCGCGTTTATCGGTAATGTTGATCTCGAATATGCTCGCGATGGCCTGCGATGGAGCTTGAAGGCACCGTTGAGGAACTTTGTCGAGGATGAGGCATCAAACTGACAGCGGGCCCCTGAACACCTGAAATGCGGCCCTCCCATAGAATTTCCGAAACGCAGGTGACATCAGGTCGCGACGAAGCTTGCGCTGTCCATGATCATTGTTCAGGACACCATCCGGTCTTCGTCGAAATCGGGTTTGTCGGACATTACGCAGTTTCGTCCTGCACGTTTGGCGGTATACAGGGCTGCATCCGCACGCTCAATCAGCGAGGCTGCGATATCGTCTTGCTCAAATCGCGCAACGCCTGCCGAAATGGTCACGTTGCCAAGCTTCTCACCGGTGGAACGTTTCAGCAGTTTTCGGTCCTTGATTGCTGCGCGAATACGGTCAGCTTGCATGACCGCCTCATCCAGAGACGTATCAGGCATGATCACTGCAAACTCTTCGCCGCCATAGCGGGCAGCAATATCAACGGCCGTAATGGAATTCTTGATGGTCATCCCGACAAGACGCAGAACCTGATCGCCGGTCTGATGGCCCCAGGTGTCATTGAATTGTTTGAAATGATCGATGTCGATCATTATCAGGCAGAAAGTGGTGCCGATACCGGAACTGGCCTGGACCTTCCGCGCTATGGTCTGTTCAAACAGGCGGCGATTGCCCAGTCCGGTCAATTCATCTGTCAAATTTTCAAAGCGGGCAGCTTCCAGATTGTCTTTCAGTTCAGCAACCTGAATCTGCGATTCCTTGAGCCTTTCTTCCATTTTCTTGTTGGAAGCGCGAACGATGGCGGTGGCTTTGACAAGATCGTGAACCACGGATTTCACGGTTTCGGAATTTTTGGCTGCGCCCAGCTCCGTTGAAAGCGTGGACAAAGTCGATGAATATTCGTCGCTGACCTCTATGCTTTCGTCAATACCGTCAAGTATCGCCTCGATCTGGTCGCTGAAATCGCTGCCGAACTGGTCGAGCTTGTCACCTAGCCGGAAGGGCGAGAGAAATGTATCATACAGATAAGTGGTTTCTTCCAGCGTGACTTTGCCACGGGAGCGTAGAATCTCGTTGACTGCATTGTTGAGTTTCTGGTCAAAGCCAGCGGAATAGGTGTACCAGAGTTCATAATGACGCGGAAATGCCGGCACTTCGCAGCGTTTTATTTGTTTTAGCGCTGCTTCTCCGTGCACCAGAGTGCGCCGAAAGTCCTCAAGCTCTGCCATAGTCTAACCGGTATCCATAACAAGAATTATGAATTGTTATAATGATACGCTTAAGACTGAGTTAACTTGGGCTTTGAGAAAATTTGAACAGAAAAACTGCTCAACTTAGTTCAGATTGACGGACCGAAGTAAAAATGCGGGAACGTGATCTGCTTCGGCAAAAGGCACATTGTCATTCGCGGTCTGCTTGCGCCGGTTTGCAGTTCTGGGGCTGCGCGGTTTCGGAGAATCTTCATCTCTGGTGGCCTTGCCAGGCTTTACAGTGGCAGTTGTAGTATCGGATACAGTATTATCATCTTTAGATTTAATAACCTTCTCCGGTTTTCTCGTTCTGCCTGTATTCCGTTTTTGCCTTCTGCTGCCGGACTCAGCCGAAACTTCGTCAGACACTGTGTTGGCCGTTTCCTCAGATTTGACTTTTTCTGGCGCTGGCTGCGATACGCTGCCTGGTACGACCAGCGGTATTCCGAGCAGTTTTTCCACCGCATCGAGATATTTCTGTTCTGACCGGGACACCAGTGTAAACGCCGTGCCGCTACGCCCGGCGCGACCGGTTCGGCCGATGCGGTGGACGTAATCCTCGGCATGGGTCGGCACATCAAAATTGAATACGTGGCTGACTTCCGGAATATCGAGCCCGCGCGCCGCAACATCACTGGCCACCAGCAGGGTAGTGCTCAGATCCTTGAATGATGCCAGCATCTTCATGCGGGCATGCTGGTCCATGTCGCCGTGCAATGCGCCGGCGTTGTAGCCGTGGCGTTCCAGCGAGCGGGCCACTGTCGCCACATCGCGTTTGCGATTGCAGAAAATGATTGCGTTCTGAAGATCCTTGGCATTGTCAATCAACTGACGCAATGCAGCGCGCTTTTCGCTGGGTTTGCTGCCGCAATGAACCACGTTCTGGGTGACAGTCAAAGCTGCTGAAGACCGTGCGGCCACTTCAATTCTTGCCGGATTATGTAGGAACTGGTCGGCCAGCTTCTGAATTTCTTTGGGCATGGTCGCCGAGAAAAACAGCGTCTGGCGCGTGAAGGGAATCAATTTGCAGATGCGTTCAATATCCGGGATGAAACCCATATCAAGCATGCGGTCCGCTTCATCGATCACAAGAATTTCGACACCAGTCAAAAGCAGTTTGCCGCGCTCGAAATGATCCAGCAGACGGCCTGGGGTAGCAATCAGCACATCAGCGCCGCGCACCAGCTTCTTTTCCTGTTCGTCGAAGGAGACACCTCCGATCAGCAGCGCCACATTTAATTTGTGGCCGGAGCCGTAAATCTTGAAGTTTTCCTCAACCTGGGCGGCCAATTCGCGAGTCGGCTCCAGGATCAGGGTGCGGGGCATGCGCGTGCGGGCACGGCCTTTTTCCAGCAGGGTCAGCATCGGCAGTGTGAAGCTGGCGGTTTTACCGGTTCCGGTCTGCGCTGTTCCCAGCACATCGCGTTTCTGCAGAACATGCGGAATTGCGCCCGCTTGAATGGGAGTCGGTTCGGTATAGCCAACACGTTCCACAGCTGCGAGAACTTTTGGGCTTAGTCCAAGGTCGTTAAATGTCATCTGAGGCTTTTCGGAGATGGGTTCTGAACCAATCTGTTGCGACGCGAAACTTGGCGTCATTCGGTTGTTTCCGGCAACATAGGGTAACAATGTGAAATGTCAACGAATCTCCGAAGTATCAGTTACTTGCTACGCCAAAAGTATACGTTTTTCTGTCTAAAAAAATAATCTGCAGCTATAGCGCGCATCAGGACCATTGTTCGCGTCAGCTTCCAGTTTAATGCGCCACTCGCATTTGCGCCGAAACTGGACTGACAAGCCTGTATTCTCCTCAACCAGCAGATCGATTTATTGATCTGGAGCGAATAGGGCACAGTTTGGTTGTTTGCAAAAGCATGATAACCAGTTGATTATAAAGTATTTTTGTTTCGTCTGGATGAGCCGACAGGCGTGCCTTTATGGCTATTTGTCATAAGCCATTTTCTCGCCAACCCAACAAACCACCCGGATGACGATATAGCCGCAAGCGTTTGCTGCACAGTTTCAACGGCAAATGCCTGGGTGTTCATGAACAGAAGAATGTCAGCATTGTAAGCCGCGCATTAACGCTGAATCAGTTTTGCTGCGTCATACAACGACTATGAACCTGTTTTCGGTCGCGACCGGATTGGTGGAGCGTTGCAGATTTGCTGCGGGAACCAAGATTTTTTTAAATATCCAATTCGCTGGCGAATTCCGCATTTTCCTGAATAAAGCTGAAACGGGCTTCGGGCTTGTTTCCCATCAATTGTTCGACAGAATCTCTGGTTTTGTCGATTTCCGCTTCTTCGATGCGTACCTTCAAAAGCGTACGTGTGCCGGGGTTCATTGTGGTTTGCTTCAACTGGGCAGGCATCATTTCGCCCAGACCCTTAAAGCGGCCAATGTCGATTTTGCCGCGGCCTTTGAAGTCGCTTTCCAGTAATTCATCCTTATGCGCATCATCCCGGGCATACATGGTTTTGCCGCCCTGGCTGAGGCGATACAGCGGCGGCACCGCCAGATAGAGGTGCCCGTCTTCGATCAGATCCGGCATTTCGCGGTAGAAGAAAGTAATCAGCAGGGATGCGATGTGGGCGCCATCCACATCGGCATCCGTCATAATGACTATCTTGTCATAGCGCAGATCGCTGGAGCGGTAATTGACGCGAAGACCGGTCCCCAAAGCCTGACACAGATCAGACAATTGTTGATTGGCCGCCAGCTTTTCACGGCCGGCATTGGCAACATTGAGGATTTTTCCGCGCAGTGGCAATACAGCCTGATTCTTGCGGTTGCGGGCCTGTTTGGCGGAGCCACCGGCGGAGTCTCCTTCAACGATAAACAGCTCAGATCCGGAGGCCGCGCTGCCCGAACAATCCGCCAGCTTGCCCGGCAGGCGCAATTTGCGGGTGGCGCTTTTGCGGTTGATTTCCTTTTCTTGGCGGCGGCGCAGGCGTTCCTCGGCACGGTCGACAACCCATTCCAGCAATTTGGAAGCTTGTGAGGGAGATCCGGTCAGCCAATGGTCAAACGCATCGCGTATCGCGCTTTCAACAATCTTTGTGGCTTCGCCGGATGCAAGCTTGTCTTTGGTCTGTCCAACAAATTCCGGTTCGCGAATAAACACCGACAGCATGGCAGCAGACGAGGTCATCACATCATCTGCGGTGATGATCGAGGCGCGTTTGTTGCCAGTCAATTCCGCATAGGCTTTCAAGCCGCGGAGCAGGGCGGTTCGTAGCCCGCTTTCATGGGTGCCACCATCGCCAGTGGGCACCGTGTTGCAGTAGGATTGAACAAATCCGTCTCCTGCGAACCAGATCAAAGCCCACTCGACAGATCCATGTCCGCCGCGGCGGCCTGCCTGGCCGGAAAAAATCTCGTCTGTGACACGGTGCTTTGTATCCATCTGGTCTTCCAGATAGTCCTTAAGTCCCCCTGGAAAATGATAAGTGCCTTCCAAAGGCGTGGTGTCCTTGTCGCCAAGCAACGCGGGATCGCAACGCCAGCGAATTTCGACGCCGCCAAACAGGTAGGCTTTTGCACGGGCCATTTTGAACAGGATGGCCGGTTTGAAGCGGGCGCTTTCACCAAAAATCTGAGCATCGGGATGAAAGGTAATTTTGGTGCCCCGGCGATTCTGTGTGTCGCCCAGCTCCTCAAGTCTGCTGGTGGCATGACCACGCGAAAAGGTCTGCCGGTACAGCTTGCGGTTCCGGGCGACCTCGACTTCCAGCACATCCGACAGGGCATTGACCACGGAGATGCCAACGCCGTGCAGGCCACCGGAGGTCTCATAGACCTTTGAATCGAATTTTCCGCCTGCATGCAACGTGGTCATGATGACTTCCAGTGCAGAACGGTCTTTGAATTTAGGGTGGGCATCGACTGGAATACCGCGGCCATTGTCGGTTACGCTGAGCGAGCCGTCCGCGTTGCAACTGACTTCGATCCAGTTGGCGTGCCCTGCGATCGCTTCATCCATCGAATTGTCGATGACTTCGGAAAACAGATGATGCAGCGCTTTTTCGTCCGTGCCGCCAATATACATGCCGGGGCGCTTGCGGACCGGTTCCAACCCCTCCAGGACTTCGATGTCAGCAGCGGTATAGGCTTCGGGATCGCTGAAATTTCCCGCAGTCCTCCGCTTCGCAGTGGATTTTTGCGGCGCATGCGGCTGCGATGCCTGGGAAGATCCGGCGGCGGGGCTGCCAAAAAGGTCCTCTGCGTTGCTCATTTCCTGTAGGGGTCCCATGATGATTCGGTCGATCGACTATAGACAAAGATAGAACAAAAAGTGGCAAAGGCGGCTACTGAGCCACGCATTTTTCAGGGATTGCGCTTTTTTGCCCGTCATTCTGTCTGCTTGGGTGCAGAATGCAGAGCCAAGGGCAACACCCGACACCCATTGCTTTGAGGCAAACCCGCAGCAAGCGGTAGGCGAGTGGAACCGGAAGCGGTGGATCTGCACGCATTCTGGATGATCCGGATCAGGTTCCTTGAAAAAAAATGCCTTGTCTGAACCTTGGCAATAAAAAGTTTACCTTAATGGGTCATGTTGAAAGCCGATCTGGTCAGGTATTGTGTCGAGGATCACATGGGCGACAAGTCCACACCAGCCGGCGAACCTAATGTGTATTTAGGTTCGCCGGCTGCTGTTAAATACTCAGCTGCTCTGGAAGCAGCATTGCGGGCATCTGAATTTCAGATTCGCCTGCCTATATCTGTGGGAACTTTGTTTTTACTTTTTTTCCTGGTTTTTTATCTTCTTTGAAACAACCAGAACACGGTGCAACCAAGTGCCCCTGTTGTGCGAGGCAGTGTTCCCGCGAATTGTATTGAAATCCGTGTAGCAGATCTGCGTCTCCGGTTGAGTGCGTCCGGTTCACTTTAAGTTTTTCAAAACTCAACTGCGCCGAAAGTTCACAAAGATACTGACAAAAAAGGCGCCCGCAGGGGGCGCCTTTCGTGTGATCGTATCTGCTGTAATCAGACAGAATAATACATGTCGAATTCAACTGGATGCGGTGTGTGTTCGTAGCGGATGTTTTCTTCCATCTTCAAATCGATATAGGCGTCGATCTGATCATCGTCCATGACACCGCCGGCTTTCAGGTAATCGCGGTCGGCATCAAGACATTCAAGCGCCTCGCGCAGGGATGCGGCCACTGTTGGAATTTCAGCCAGTTCCGCTGGAGGCAGATCATACAGATCCTTGTCCATGGCTTCGCCCGGATGCATTTTGTTCTTGATGCCGTCAAGACCGGCCATCAACAGGGCGGTGAAGGCCAGATACGGATTGGCGGTCGGATCGGGGAAGCGAATTTCAACGCGCTTGCCCTTCGGCGAGGCGCTGAACGGAATACGGCAGGATGCAGAGCGGTTGCGGGCCGAGTAGGCCAGCAGAACCGGAGCTTCGAAGCCGGGAACCAACCGCTTATAGGAGTTAGTTGACGGGTTGGTGAAGGCGTTAATGGACTTCGCATGTTTGAGAATGCCACCGATGTAAAACAGGCAATCTTCCGACAGATCAGCATACTGATTGCCAGCAAACAGCGGATTGCCGTCTTTCCAGATAGACTGGTGGCAGTGCATGCCGGTGCCGTTGTCGCCATAGACCGGTTTTGGCATGAAGGTGGCTGTCTTGCCCCAGGCATGGGCGACCTGATGCACGACATATTTGTAGATCTGCTGGTGGTCAGCCATTTTTGTCAGGGTCTGATAAACCAGGCCGAGTTCGTGCTGTGCTGATGCCACTTCATGGTGATGCTTTTCAACGACAACACCCATCTGCTTCATTTTCTGCAGCATGTCGCCGCGCCAGTCCTGTCCGGAATCTACCGGCGGTACCGGGAAATAACCGCCCTTGGTGCGGGGCCGGTGCCCCATATTACCGCCCTCATATTCGGAATAATTGTTGCTGGGCAGTTCCGAGCTGTCGAGCAGGAAGCCTGTATTGTAAGGCTCGGTCGAAAACCGCACATCATCGAACACAAAGAACTCAGCTTCCGGTCCAACATAGACGGTATCGCCGGCGCCCGAAGATTTGACGTAGGCTTCGGCCTTCTTGGCTGTCATGCGCGGATCGCGATTATAACCTTCACCGCTGATCGGATCGAGAATATCGCAGAAAATGGCGAGGGTCGGTGCCTGAAAGAACGGGTCTCTGGTTGAGGTTGATGCGTCTGGCATCAAGGTCATATCGGACTCGTTGATGGCTTTCCAACCGGCGATGGAAGAGCCGTCAAACATAACGCCATCGGCAAACATGTCTTCATCAACGACCGATGCGTCCATCGTCACATGGTGCATTTTTCCGCGCGGATCAGTAAATCGCAAATCGACATACAGGATGTCTTCATCTTTGATCTGCTTCAGGATGTCATTTTCGGTGGTCATAGATCGCTTCCCTTTGATCTTTCATTCAGTGTTTGCAAAAAGGGGCCTTTTTCAAAAAAAGCCCCGAAAAACTTATGGAATATTTCAGTCAGATTGCTTCGTCACCGACCTCGCCGGTGCGAATGCGGATTGCGTTCTGCACATCGCTGATGAATATTTTTCCATCGCCGATGCGACCGGTCTGCGCCGCGTCGCGAATGGCGTCGACCGCACGTTCCAGCATTTCGTCGGGCACAAACAATTCGATTTTCACCTTGGGCAGGAAATCCACGACATATTCAGCACCCCGGTAAAGCTCGGTGTGGCCTTTCTGGCGTCCAAATCCCTTGGCCTCAAGCACGGTGATGCCCTGAAGACCGACTTCCTGCAACGCTTCTTTGACCTCATCAAGTTTGAAGGGTTTGATGATGGCTTCAATTTTTTTCATGCGCTTCCTCGATTTTGAGCATAACCGAATTCCGGCTCTTTTATAGTCCGGCAGAGGACATTGCGTGCCGTTACCATATGGATAGCAAAAACCATGCCAGTTCAAGACAACCCGGGAAAATCAAGAATTGAGGGATAAAATGGCAGAGCTCCGGGCATTGGACTTTGGAGACGTCGTAGCAAAAGAGTTTGATCAGGGCTGCGCATAAATGCCGTGCATCATATTTGTGCATATTTATGCCTAAATAATGCGCAATGCGCCATTTACTGGTGAAAGATTGTGCAAGTGTGGCTCGCTGGGCGTATTTGAAGTTGAGGCGATCCTCTTGGTTTGCTGATAATAAGGATTTCGGCGGGTTTTTGTTGACCCTTTTGAACAGCTTGATATAGAGGCGCGATCACATTGGTATCGCCTTGAGATGCCGACTGGTTGCGTATCTGCAAATTGCGGGCGTGGTGGAATTGGTAGACACGCAAGATTTAGGTTCTTGTGGCGCAAGCTGTGGGGGTTCAAGTCCCTCCGCCCGCACCAGATCTATGTGCACATCAAGGTTGGACACAACGGAACATGCCGCTGGCCGAAAATCGGACAGCCGGCCAAATTAAATGTCAGGACGACAGAGATGCAGGTTAATGAAACTCTGAACGAAGGTTTGAAGCGGGAACTCGATATTGTCATTCCGGCCTCGCAGATGAAAGATCGCATGGAAGCCAAACTGGTGGAAATGAAGGGTCAGGTCCAACTGAAAGGGTTCCGCAAAGGCAAGGTGCCGGTGGCTCACCTGCGTCAGATGTATGGCAAGTCCATCATGAGCGATATTCTGCAGGAAGAGCTTAACCAATCTTCCCAGAAGGCGATATCGGACCGTTCCGAAAAACCCGCCATGCAGCCGAAGATCGAACTTCCTGAAGATCAGGGCGCCGCCGAAAAAATGCTCAACGGAGAGGCGGATCTTGCTTACAAGATTTCATATGAAATCGTGCCTGCGATCGAGGAACTTGATTACAGCAAACTGGCCATCGAACGGCCTGTGGTTGACGTCTCCGACGAAGACATTAACAAGCGCCTTGAGGAAATCGGCGAAAGCAACCGTCCTTACGAAACAAAAAATGGCGCTGCGGAAGATGGCGACCGGTTGACGATTGCCTATCTTGGAAAGTTGAACGGCGAGCCGTTCGAAGGCGGGCAGGACGATAATGCGATGCTGGTTCTGGGGTCAAACCAGTTCATTCCCGGATTTGAAGAGCAGCTGATCGGAGCCAAAGCCGGTGATGAAAAGACCATCAAGGTGACATTTCCAGATGATTACCAGGCTGAGTTGCTGAAGGGACAGGACGCTGAATTTGATGTCACTGTCCGTGATGTCGCAGCGCCCGGCGAAGTGGTTCTGGATGACGAATTTGCAAAACGCCTCGGCCTGGAATCGCTGGACAAGCTGCGCGAAGCTGTGCAGCAGCAAGTTGAAGGGCAGTTTGGCAGTGCCACAAGGCAGAAAGTGAAACGTCAGCTTCTCGACCAGTTGGATGAGATGCATACATTTGACCTGCCACCGACTCTCGTCGAGCAGGAATTTGAGAATATCTGGCGTCAGGTTACCCACGATATCGAACATCATGGCAAAACCTTCGAAGACGAAGGCACCACCGAAGAGGAAGCCAAAGCAGATTACCAGAAAATTGCCGAACGCCGTGTTCGCCTTGGTCTGGTGCTTGCCGAAATTGGTGACAGCAACAAGATCCAGGTCAATGACGAAGAATTACAACGTGCGCTGATCGAGCAGATCCGCCAGTTCCCTGGCCAGGAACAGCAGGCGTTCGATTATTACCGGAAAAACCCGGAAGCAATGGCCAGCCTGCGCGCGCCGATCTTTGAGGAAAAGGTTGTCGATTACCTGCTGGAACTGGCCACGGTGACCGACAAAACCGTGACCAAGGAAGAGCTGACCGCTGATGAAGACGATGATGACGCGCCTCATCATGACCACGATCATGATCACGATCACTAGGATCTGATCGTCGCAAAACACAGTGCGACAATATTGATATGTGCGAAGACCCCGCATGGTGACCATGCGGGGTCTTTCTTATGTGGAGGACTGTCAAGGTTGGTGCGGATGCTGCGCGTGCGATCCGGCCGCCAATTATCCGTTCGAGACCAACAACGACCTTGATGCCGTCACTTCGTGGCGAGTTCAGCAATCTGATTGGCAGAGCGTAGATTGCGAGCAGTTACGGCTACGCCAAGAGCCTTTTCTACCTTGGTTGCAACCTTGGAGCTGTTAAAACCTTCAGGCGTGTGGAGATAGAAAACTGAACCTAACAACGCAAAGTTCTCGCTCGGCTTTTTGACTTGTTCCAGCTTGATCAGCTCAGGATTAACGGCTGGTTCAGACAGGAAAAATAGGTGGACATTTTTGGGTTCATCTTCACCTGCAGGATAAGGATTATCTGCAATTGCCGTGAGCAAATCATCTTTTGTAATAACCAAAACCTGAGGTCGAAATTTCTGTTTTTGTTGGATGTGGTCTGCAATCGAACCTGACAATGTCAGAGCGTCACCATCCTCACAGTCAAAAACACAATTACCACTTTGTATGTAAGTTTGGACGTTTTTCAGCCCAAGTTCTTCGAGGATCGCACGTAAATCCTTCATCGGGAGGACGTTTCTACCCCCGACATTTATCCCTCGTAGCAATGCGATCCAAGTCTTCATGCGTAATGACTAACACAAACTTGTGGAATAAGTGAACGGCAGCATTGTCCTCCACATCGGACCATGATCTGGCCGCAACAACGTTCCCGACAGAAGTTGGAATTCTGCCGGATCGGGGCTAAACTAGGGCTGTCACCGAGCTGCGTAAGCCTTTTCCTGTTCGTGGTCCGCGACAAGATGCGGAATCACCAAGTCCCTCTTTGGGTACCCGCCGGGAGATGAAGGTGCTGCCCTTTTTAACAGTCGGTTATCCTGACCGGGCCACGGCCACGATGGCCTTTTTGCGGAACGCCCGACATGGCGAAATGGCGGTTGTAGAGGGCAATGGCTTCGGGATCGCGCCAAGTCCATTGCCACACTGCATCGACAAGAATGCCGTGCAGCGGTTTCTGACCCACCGGCCTGATCCGGGCGCGAGCGTGACTGCCGCCGCTCAGGCTGACCACAGGCGCGAGGCCGAGATGGCAGGTCACTTCCTCGGGTCGGTGGTACGGAACTCGTCAAGAGCCCCGACCACTTGCGTTTTCGGTTGACAGGCAATTGTCTTCCTCCCTGACGACGACACACATAGATGGGCAATCGCCTGATCAGGTGATGTGAAAAAAATCACCGGCGCGGACGTCGTTGATGACACGGTTTGATTTTTCAGCTAGCGTGGCCGGGCTATCCGGGAATTCCGGGCCGGCAACGGGAGAGAGTTGTTTGCTGTGACACATCAGAGCAAACGCCGCCGAAGGTGAAAATACCCATAATCTCTCAGGCAAAAGGACCGTTGTCGGAAAAGCGCTCTGGAAAGTCGAACCGGTTGGTTCGCGCCGAAGGTGTAAGTGTCGTGTCTTTCGGAGCCCGTGCGGCTTTGGGGGCCATTGCGCGAGTCTCTCAGGCTTGAGACAGAGGGGTCGGCCGCTGCTTGTTTTGCAGGGGACGATTTTCTGTGTTTGAAGTTCGGAGCAGATGTGAAACATACCCCCCTTTACGATCTCCACTTGGAATCCGGTGCCAAGATGGGCGCGTTTGCCGGCTATGAGATGCCGTTGTTTTATCCGCTCGGCCTGATGAAAGAACATCTGCACACGCGCAAGGCGGCGGGATTGTTCGATATCTCACATATGATGCATGTTGAAGTGACCGGGGCTCAGGCGTCGGCGCTGATCGAACGTCTATACCCCTATGTTGCAGGCGGGCAGGATCTGAAGGCCGCGCGCTACACGTTTTTGCTCAATGAAAATGCTGGCATCATTGATGATCTGATTATCACAAGGCTGGGCGCAGAGCGATTTCTCATTGTCGCCAATGCAGGCTGCGCGGAAAAGGATCTGGCCCACATTCAAAGCCAGGCTGCCAATTTCGATGCTGTGGTGCAGGTTATCCCGCGCGGCTTTCTGGCGCTACAAGGCCCAGATGCCGAAGCTGTGCTGCAGGATCGCGGTTTTGCGGTTTCGCAGATGAATTTCATGACCGGCATTGAGCCAAAAGATGGCTGGTTCCTGTCGCGCACCGGCTATACCGGCGAAGACGGATTTGAAATCGCCATGCCCGAGCCGGACTGCGCTGGCTTTGCCCGCGATTTACTGGCCGATGAGCGCGTCATGCCGGTTGGCCTTGGCGCGCGCGACAGTCTGCGGCTGGAAGCAGGGCTGTCCTTATACGGGCAGGATCTGTCCGATACAATCAGCCCTCATGAGGCGGGCCTGATCTGGGCTATTCCGAAAGAACTGCGCACGGGCGGAGCGTATATCGGTGCCGCCGCGCTGGCAGACAAAATCGAAAGCGGCCGCGCCCGGATGCGGGTCGGTCTGTCGGCAGAAGGCCGCATGCCGGTGCGGGCCGGGGCAAATTTGCAGGATGAAACGGGCAAGTCAATTGGCGTCGTAACGTCTGGCGGATATGGCCCCACCATTGAGCGCGGCGTGGCTTTGGGACTGATTTCCGTTGACGCGGTGGACGCAGCAATGTTTGCAGATGTCCGTGGCAAGATAATACCGATGCAGAAGGTCAAACTGCCTTTTGTTCCCCACCAGTATAAACCTAAAAACTGATCATCAAGGAAGACAGTATAATGAGCACAACCTATTACACCGAAGAGCATGAATGGCTGCGGGTCGAGGGCGATATGGCCACCGTCGGCATTACCGACCACGCCCAGGAGCAACTGGGCGATCTGGTGTTTGTCGATCTGCCGTCAACGGGCGTCTCTGTAGGCCAGGGCGATGATGTGGTTGTGGTCGAATCAGTCAAGGCCGCCTCAGATGTTTACGCGCCTGCATCCGGCGAGATTGTCGAGGTCAATGACGCTCTTTCCGCAGATGCCGCCCTGGTTAATTCCGATGCGGAAGGCAAAGGCTGGCTTTACAAAATGAAACTGTCCAAGCCCGAAGAGCTCGACAAACTCATGGACCAGGCCGCTTACAAAGCCCAGATTTCCTGACATTCCCTCCACCCGCCGTATTTTCCGGAGACTTCAATAATGACCGACAGCCCGTTTCTCGCTCGCCATATCGGACCAGGGGATCAGGATCAACGTGCCATGCTCAACTTTTTAGGCATGACATCGATCGAAGCTTTGATCAGCCAGACTGTGCCTTCCAAAATCCGGATGGAAGGCACGCTGGCAATTCCCGATGGTATCGGCGAGCAAGCAGCGCTGGCCGAGCTGTCAGCGAAGATGGATCACAACATTGTTGCCAGAGCGATGATCGGGCAGGGCTATCATGGCACCCATGTGCCGCCGGTGATCCAGCGCAACCTGCTGGAAAATCCGGGTTGGTATACGTCCTATACGCCGTATCAGCCGGAAATCTCTCAAGGCCGGCTGGAAATGCTGTTTCATTTTCAGACCCTGGTAGCAGAACTCACCGGTCTGCCGATTGCAAATGCGTCCCTGCTGGATGAGGCGACGGCGGTTGCGGAAGCGGCCGGCATGGCGTTTCGCCACCACCGCCAGAAGCGGCAGCGCATTATTGTTGCCGGTAAATTGCATCCCCAGACACTGGATGTGCTGAACACCCGCGCTGCAACCATCGGGTTCTCGATTGACGAAGACGATGGTGACATCGACTCAGATGTCGCGGCTGTCATTCTGCAGCTTCCCGATACCGAGGGTGCGCTGAATGATCCGGCGAAAACCGTCGAGGCTGCCAGGGCGGCCGGTGCGCTGGTTATCGTCTCCGCTGATCCGCTGTCACTGGTGCTGCTGCAGCCGCCGGGTCAGTGGGGTGCGGATATCTGTGTCGGCTCGATGCAGCGATTTGGCGTGCCGCTGGGCAATGGCGGGCCACATGCCGCCTATATGGCGGCTTCGTCCGATCTGACGCGGCTGGTGCCCGGTCGACTGATCGGTGAATCCATCGATGCCCATGGCCGACCGGCCTACCGTCTTGCGCTGCAGACACGGGAACAGCATATCAGGCGCGAAAAAGCGACTTCCAATATCTGTACGGCCCAGGCTCTGCTGGCCAATATGGCCGCGGCCTATGCCATATGGCACGGACCGAAAGGCCTGAAAGCCATTGCCAGGCGGGTTCACGCGCTGGCTGGCCGGATGACCGCAGCGCTGCAGCAGGGCGGTTATACAACTGTGGCCAGCCGCTACTTCGACACGGTGACAATCAGTTGCACGACGAAGGCCCAGGCGCTGTGCGATGCCGCCGAAGCCAGCGGCTATCTGCTGCGCAAAGTCAATTCCGACACTGTCTCCATTGCTTTCGATGAAACCTCTGGCGAAGCCGATCTGGCGGCGCTTTGCGGTATATTCGAGGTTACCGCGGCGGCTGCGGCAGAACCGGCCCTGACGAGGGAACGGGATCATGAAAAATTCCTTTCACAGGAAATCTTTCACTGCTGCCGGTCGGAGACCGAGATGATGCGGCTGTTGCGCAAGCTGATGGACAAGGATCTGGCGCTGGACCGGGCGATGATTCCGCTGGGGTCCTGCACGATGAAACTCAATGCAGCAGCGGAAATGATGCCAGTCACCTGGGCGAAAACCGGAACAATTCATCCGTTTTCGCCGGCTGCCCACCGCAAGGGCTATGCCACAATGATCAATGATCTTGACCGCTGGCTGTCGGAACTGACCGGGTTTGCCAAGGTCAGCCTGCAACCCAATGCGGGCAGCCAGGGCGAATATGCCGGTTTGCTGGCAATCCGCGGCTACCATCAGGCAAACGGCCAGGGGCACCGCAATATCTGCCTCATTCCATCATCGGCACATGGCACAAATCCGGCGTCAGCTCAGATGGCGGGTTATTCTGTGGTGGTGGTCCGCTGCAACAGTGAAGGCGATGTGGATCTGGCTGATCTGACGGCGAAGGCGGAGCAGCATTCGGAAAATCTGGCCGCCTTGATGATCACCTATCCCTCGACCCATGGCGTGTTTGAAGCCGAAATCCGGGAAATCTGCGCCAAGGTGCATGATCATGGCGGTCAGGTCTATCTTGATGGTGCCAATCTCAATGCTCTGGTCGGTTTGGCCCGGCCTGGGGATCTGGGGGCAGATGTCTGTCATATGAATCTGCACAAGACGTTCTGCATCCCTCATGGCGGCGGCGGACCGGGTGTTGGCCCGATCGGAGTTGCCAGGCAGCTGGTGCCGTTTCTGCCGGGGCATGTCGCACTTGGCTCGGATGGCGCCGTTTCCGCAGCGCCGGACGGATCGGCGTCCATTTTGCCGATCTCCTGGATGTATATCCGCATGCTGGGGGGCAACGGTTTGAAGACCGCCAGCGAAATAGCCATTCTCAACGCGAACTACGTTGCCGAGCGGCTGAAGGAGCATTATCCGATCCTGTTCACCGGCAAGAACAACCGAGTCGCCCATGAATGCATTATCGATGTGCGCCCCTTGAAGGACAGCGCCGATGTGAGTGTTGATGATATCGCCAAACGTCTGATCGATTACGGCTTTCACGCGCCGACCATGTCGTGGCCGGTGGCCGGAACCTTGATGGTCGAACCCACTGAATCAGAACCTCTTTCGGAAATAAACCGGTTTGTCGATGCCATGATTGCAATTCGTGAAGAGGCTGCCCGTGTGGAACGGGGCGAATGGCCGCGCGATGACAATCCGCTGCACAATGCGCCGCACACGGCAGAGGAACTGACGGCAGATGCCTGGAGCCATCCTTACAGCCGCAAAGAAGCGGCCTATCCCAAGGGGGTCGATACGGCTTCGAAATTTTGGGCTCCTGTGTCGCGCGTCGATAATGTGCATGGCGATCGCAATCTGGTGTGCTCCTGTCCGCCGCTTGAGGATTATGCGGTCGGGGCGTAAGCTCGAAAGCTGGTTTACCGGGAAAACGGTGTCTGGCGGGGTTCCGGGAGATCCGGCATAAAATCTGTGTGCAATGCTCATAATCCCGAGACCAATCGCAGTGCAATTCGGATGTCCGGCCAGAACAGATGCCAGACCAGATGGCTATAGCTTCGCACTTGGCGTCTTTTGTTGTGGAATCCGCCTTTGTACTGGTATCAAACGCCAGGATTTCGCCATCGGGATAAGAGTGCAATGTGGATAGTGTAATCGGCAATCTGAGCCCGGGACTTCTGGCCTATTGCCTTGCTGTCGTGTTCATCGCCGGTCTGATCCGCGGCTATTGCGGCTTCGGCTTTTCCGCGCTGGTGGTCGCCAGCCTGACCTTGGTATTGCCGCCGGTTGAAGTCATTCCATTTGTGCTGCTGTTGGAAATTGCGGCCAGCGCCGGCATGCTGCCGGCGGTGTGGCGGTCGGTCGATTGGCGCCTGATCGGCTGGCTGTTTGCCGGATATGCCATTGGTGCACCGCTTGGCCTTTACGCTCTTGTCAACGTGCCGGAAGCCATCGTCCGGGTCACGATTTCGCTGATTATTCTGGTGATCAGCGCGGCGCTCTTGCGCGGAATGGTGTTCCGGGCTGCCAATCATTCCGGGTCTATTGCCGCAACCGGCGTTGTCGCGGGCGCAGTGAATGGCGTCAGCGCGATTGGCGGGTTGCCTGTGGTCCTGCTGATGCTGGCCAATGCCTCCTCCGCCGCTGTGACGCGCGCCTCGATTGTAGCATTTCTGTTGCTGGGCGATATCTATGCCACCGGTTTTACCTATGGCTCCGGCCTGATTACACCGGATGTGCTGGTACGCTTTGTTGTCCTTCTGGTTCCGATGTTTCTCGGAGTTCTGCTGGGCAGCCGTCAATTCGTGCGGTCCAACCCGGACTCCTTCAAGGCCCTGGCGCTCTGGCTGCTGATCGGGCTGGCCTCGATCGGGCTGCTGCGGGTCCTTCTTTCATAAGATATCCAGCGGATTTGACTCAGGCGCTGCGCTTCAGCCTGACCAGCGCCAGGTCCAGCGCCGACAGAAATCTGGAGCGATCAGCTCGGGAAAAAGGCGGTGGCCCTCCGGTGATATCCCCAGTCGAGCGCAATCCTTCCATAAGTGCACGGGTAGCCACGGCGCTGCCAATAGAGTCGGCGGTAAATGGTTTTCCGTTGGGGCCGATTACGGTTGCGCCTGAATTCAGGCATCTCTCCGCGAGCAGAATATCGGCTGTCACCACCACGCTGTCTGTCCTGACCCGCTCAGCGATAAAATCATCGGCGGCATCCGGGCCAGCGCTGACAATGCTGCGGGAGATCAGGGGGTCATCCGGAATTCTTATAAAACTGTTGCTGACGACGCATACCGGTACCTTGTAGCGAAACGCAACTTTGTAGATTTCGTCCTTCACGGGACAGGCATCGGCATCAATAAAAATCTCGATTGTCATCTGGGATGTCCGGTTTCGAGGCAGGATGCCGGGGTGTATTCACGGAATTTGGCTACCGCATTTTTAGAGCACAACCGCTCGTTCCGCGTAACCCTGAATCGATGCGCGAGAGATGGAATTTGAGTCAATTCGCGGGCGTCACGACAGCACTTTATTAGGGATATCAGTTGTGCGGAATTTAAGGATTCACTGCGATGTTTCACCCGGGCACAAGGTGGAAGATGAATTACAAAAGAATCAAAATAATTGTGCTCATCCTGCTTGCAAGCTCAGGCTTTCTGGCGACCGGGAAATTGGCAATTGATTTTTCGTTGCGCACACTTTTGTCAAAACAGGCTGATGCTGCCGGACGCGACTGGGCGCACTATGTTGACAATCGATTGGGCGAAAAGCTCCCGGTTCTGACAGTAAGCGAAAGTGGCGCTTTGTTGTCAGACGGCCAGCTTGCCAATATTGAGGGGGCAGTCTCGGAGATATTTGCTCTCGGAAATGTTCTTCAAATTGATTTTATTGACGCAACCTGTTCCTGCATAGCTTCATTTGCAGGCGGGACACAATTTCCTGCGGTCAGGCGCAAGGTGCAGAACGACACAAATCAGGACCACCCGGCTGTGACAGGGGAATCACGGGTGGCCCCTCTGCTGCCGTCCGGTGCGGTCCAGCCCGCATTGGTGGAGAACGGCCAAACGCCTGATCGTTCTGCCGGCAAGCTACCAACCGGCCACTCGGCTGCGAGCTCTGTTCTGACTCTCATCAAATACAACGAAGATCCCGAAGCGGCGGTTTTCAACACCCCTGTCGGCTTTCCAGCGGTTGACCAGAAAATAGTTCAGTCGATCCGGCAAACCGAAACGCATCAGGTGGCGATCCCACGCAGCGGATTATCCGATCGCGTTGGCACGGTCGCGGAGATATATCACAGTATTGAACGAGGAGATCAACCTAAGCTGGTGTTGCGCCTGCTGGTGGATATGGACGCAATTGCAAAGCGTAATCGTGCCATTCTTTATCTGGCGAGCATCCTGATCGTGTTGCTGCTGTTTCTGTCATTTGGCTATCCGGCTATCCGGCATTTTCAGAATTTGCGTACGCAACGTTTGTCCGATGAGAAGGCCTATTTTCTGGCCAATCATGATGTCCTGACCGGCCTGGCCAACCGCAATGCGTTTCAGGAGGACGTTCCCAAGCGCCTGCTAGAGTGCAGCGCGACCGGCAGCGGAGGCGCATTGTTCCTGATTGATATTGATGATTTCAAAGAGATCAATGACTTTTACGGACACCATGTAGGCGATCATGTATTGCAGATGGTGGCGAACATCCTGACGGAGAAATGTTCTACAGACAGCCTCGTTGCAAGACTGGGCGGTGATGAACTCGCGATTGTGACTTACGACAGCAGGCTGGCAGGTCATGCGGATCCGGACGCCATGGTATTTCCCTCTGATTTTCAGGTCGATCTGGCCGGCAGCAGAGAGACCTTCGATGTTTCATTCAGTGTAGGGATCGCCCGTTTCCCTCGCGATGGAACCGAATTACCGGACTTGATGCGCAATGCGGATCTGGCTCTTTATGCCGCCAAGAACGCTGGCAAATCTGCGGTGCGGGAATATCATCCACAAATGAAAATCGGATTCCATCAGAGACAGGTGCTTTTCAATGAATTCCGCACCGCGTTGAAGACGTCTCAGATTTTCCCCTATTATCAGCCGGTAGTCTGCACACGGACGGGTCTGGTGCAGGGCGTCGAAGCACTTGTCAGGTGGAACCATCCCTTTAAAGGCACCATCTGCGCATCCGAGTTTGCGGATGTCCTGGAGGATCGGGAAATCTGCGAGATGGTCGGCTGTCAAATGCTTGAAAAAGTTACCGCTGACATGGCCCGGTGGAAGCAGGCGAATGTGCCGTTCAAGCGCGTTGGTTTCAACGTCAATGCAGCCAATCTGCTGCGCCAGGGTTTTATCAAGGACATCGTCAGCACACTGACCAGTCGTGGACTCACGCCAGAAGAGTTTGCTGTTGAGGTGACTGAGAAAGCCATATTTGGGACTAATTCCAAATCGCTGTTCAGCAAGCTTCATGAACTTCGTGACATGGGATGCGACGTCGTTCTCGATGATTTCGGCACCGGATACTCGTCAATTACCCATCTCAAGGAACTGCCCTACAGCTTCATCAAGGTGGCAAGGACATTCATCAGCAATATTGCGTATGATCGACAGGACCAGGCGATTGTGAGTTCGCTGATAGAGTTGGGCAAATCGCTGAATTACAAGGTCGTTGCAGAGGGCATTGAAACCTACGCGCAATACGAGAAAGTCAAGGAACTCGGTTTTCATCTGGCGCAGGGCTATTATTTCTCCGAACCGGTGCCGTCCAGGGAAGTGCCTAAGGTCATCGACCAGGTCAGTTCGCGTTCTTTCAGATATGCTGCGAATCTCGGGTTTCACGAGGATGTGGCGTGAACGGGACTGCAGAGCCGTTGCAGCCGTAAATCCGGTGTTTCGGTCCGGGACAGGCCCCCGCACGAAGCCGATGGTGGTTTAATCCACTTTAAATGGTGACATCATCCAGCCGTATTTCACCATAACCATACTATTGCCGTCAGTTGATCTACCGGCACAGTCTCAGGCCCCACCGGGTCGGATGTCATAAGTGCTGAAGACATTGGATCGCGATTTCTCCGCCAGCGAACTTTAAGACTCGTTCGAAGACGTGTGGCTGAATAAACCATGGTGTCGCTAAATGGATTTTTTGCAGTATGAAATCCGGACACTTTTTCTTTGACACCACCAAATTTTATCTTAAGTTGATTGCCGAGTAATTCTAATTATCTGATTTATCTATGCTTTTTACGGCATTTTTCATATTTCAGGAACACCAAAAATTGGTTGGCACACACGTAGACACAGGCTAGGGTTGCCTAAGAAGACACAAAGCCACCCTTAAAATCAAATAGCGGCGATGTGTCACAGGCAAAAAGCCGCTGGAATTAGAACTCAAAATCTGGAGTGAAGTGATGAAAAAGAATTTTCTCGGAATGGCAGCCGCGCTTGTCGCCACCGGACTGATGGCAGGAACAACGCTGGCGCAGGAACAACAATTTGTCTCCATCGGCACAGGTGGTGTGACCGGGGTCTATTATCCCACTGGCGGCGCGATTTGCCGGCTGGTCAATCGTGGCCGCAAGGAACACGGCATCCGCTGCGGCGTGGAAAGCACGGGCGGATCGGTCTTCAATATCAACGCTGTGCGGGGTGGAGAGCTGGAATTCGGCGTGGCCCAGTCTGACTGGCAGTTCCACGCCTATAACGGCACGTCACGCTTTGAGGAGCAGGGGCCGTTTGAAGGGCTGCGGGCGGTGTTTTCCGTGCATCCGGAGCCATTCACGGTGGTCGCCCGGGCCGATGCTGGGATAAAAACCTTTGAAGATCTCAAAGGCAAACGCGTCAATGTCGGTAATCCAGGCTCCGGACAGCGCGGCACGATGGAAGTGCTGATGGAGGCCATGGGCTGGACCATGAGTGACTTTTCGCTGGCATCGGAGTTGCAGGCTGCCGAACAGTCGCAGGCATTATGTGACAACAATATCGATGCCATGATCTATACGGTCGGTCATCCCTCCGGTTCCATTCAGGAGGCCACTACATCGTGCGATTCCGTGCTGGTGACGGTGCAAAATGATGCGACGGCGAAACTGATTGCGGATAATTCCTATTATCGCTCGGCCGTTATTCCAGGCGGCATGTATCGCGGCAATGACGAGGATGTTGCCACATTCGGTGTCGGTGCCACCTTTATCAGCTCTGCCGATGTTCCCGATGATGTGGTTTATGAAATCGTCAAGGCCGTGTTCGAGAATATGGATCAGTTCCGCGGCCTGCACCCTGCCTTTGCCAATCTTGATCCGAAGGAAATGGCGAATGCCGGGCTTTCCGCGCCGCTGCATCCGGGTGCCGAGCGTTATTACCGTGAAGCCGGTCTCATTGAATAAATCAAGAAAAAATGGGCGGCGCGCTGGCGCGCTGCCCACAATCGATTAAGATCTGGATCGCAAGTGGAGATCCAGTCTGAAAAATAGTCCGGGGGGAAATTTTGTGAGCGACCAGAGCACTGACGGCCGGAAACCGGACGACGAGATATTGCAGGTGCAGGCAGGTGGCCGGCAGTTCTCAGATGAGGAATTGCAGGATCTGGTCGCAAGCTCTGACGCTGGAGCCCGGGCTCCAACCAACCAGTCCGTCGCATTGCTGATTTCGGGCCTGGCGCTGCTGTGGTCCCTGTTTCAGCTCTGGATCGCCCAGCCGCAATTGTGGTTCGGCCAGTATCTGCCGGTTCTGAATGCCTCGCAAACGCGGCCGATCCATCTGACATTTGCCATTGTGCTCGCGTTTCTGGCGTATCCTGCGTTCAAGAAATCTCCCCGCGGTCATGTCCCGATCTATGACTGGGTGCTTGCGCTCATTGGCGGTGGCTGCGCTGCCTATGTATTTCTGTTTTCAGATACACTGGCTTTGACGGCCCGCTCCGGCCTGCCTACGCAGACTCAGATTATTATCGGCTCTATTGGTATCGTCGTGCTGCTGGAAGCCGCGCGCAGAGCGCTGGGGCCGGCATTGACGATCGTTTGTTCGCTGTTTCTGCTGTATGCCTATATGGGGCAGGGCTGGCTGATCCCCGATCTGATTTCTCATGAAGGCCTGTCGTTTAATGCCATCGTCAATGCCCAGTGGCTTGACACGGCGGGTGTGTTCGGCATTCCGCTCGGCGTATCAACCGCATTTGTCTTTCTGTTTGTACTGTTCGGTTCCATGCTGGATAAGGCAGGTGCCGGCAATTACTTTATCAAGCTGGCCTTTGCCGGACTTGGCCATTTGCGTGGTGGACCTGCCAAGGCGGCTGTTGTCGGTTCCGCGATGACCGGATTGATTTCCGGATCTTCCATCGCAAATGTGGTGACAACCGGCACATTCACAATCCCGCTGATGAAGCGCGTTGGTTTTACCTCTGAACAGGCAGGCGCAGTCGAGGTTGCCTCATCGGTGAACGGCCAGTTGATGCCGCCTGTAATGGGCGCGGCAGCGTTCCTGATGGTCGAGTTCATCGGCATTCCCTACATCACCGTCATCAAGCATGCCTTCATTCCAGCCGTGATTTCCTATATCGCGCTGGTCTATATCGTGCATCTGGAAGCTTTGAAAAAAGACATGCCGGCGCTTGGTGAAAGCAAAAGCTTTTTGGGAATGATCATCAAGTTTGTGGTTGGTTTTGCGGTGTTCGGCGCAGCCTTCACCGCCCTGATCTATGTGGTGCGGTATCTCCAGGCCAATATGGCTGGCGCATCCTCTGCAATCATGATGACGGCTTTGCTGGTGCTGTATGCATTGCTTGTCTGGGTGTCCTCAAGACGCCCGGATCTGGAAGTTGACAACCCCAACGATAAAGTGGTCGTCATTCCGACGGTTGCTGAAGTCTATCCGACGGGACTGCATTATATCCTGCCGATATTGGTGCTGGTCTGGTTTTTGATGGTCGAGCAGCAGTCGCCGGCAAAATCTGCATTCTATGCGACGTCGCTGATGCTGTTCATCATCGTCACACAAAAGCCGCTGAAAGCCCTGTTCCGCGGCAGATCTGACTTTGGTGCTCAAATTTCGGAGGGAATTGTCGATCTGAAAGACGGGCTGATTGCCGGTGCCCGAAACATGATCGGCATCGGTGTGGCGACGGCCGCAGCCGGCATCATTGTCGCAACAGTTACCAAAACGCCGATCGGGACTGAGCTCGCCGGTCTGGTGGAACAGCTGTCCGGTGGCATTCTCATCGTGATGCTGGTTCTGGTGGGCCTGTTCTCGCTGATCCTCGGCATGGGTCTTCCGACCACCGCCAACTATATTGTGGTGTCTTCACTGATGGCCAGTGTGGTGGTCAGCCTTGGGGCTCAGGAGGGCCTGATTGTTCCCCTGATTGCCGCGCATCTGTTCGTGTTCTATTTTGGCATTATGGCGGATGTGACGCCGCCGGTGGGACTTGCCAGTTTCGCTGCGGCGGCAGTGTCCGGGGGTGATCCGATCAAAACCGGTTTCACCGCCTTCTTCTACTCGATGCGGACAGTCGCCCTGCCATTTCTGTTCATCTACAACCCCGCGCTTATTCTCTACGGGGTTGATCTTGGAACAACGGCGGGCATTTTACAGGCGATCTGGATCTTCGTACTGGCGACCTTCGCAATGCTGCTGTTTGCCGCTGCAACGCAAGGCTACTTTCTTGCCAAATCGCGGTTTTATGAATCCGCTGCCCTGCTGGTGGTTGCTTTAACAATGTTCCTGCCGAATGTCTGGCTCGATACGTTTCAAAGCCCGTTTGACGAACTTCCGCCCAGCGAATTTGTCGAAGCGGTTGAAGCGGCGGGGCCAGGCGACAGGCTGCGCTTGCGCATAGCCGGACCGGATCTGGATACCGGCGAGACGGCTGAAACCACCTTGCTGATGAATGTGGATGCAGACGGGGATGCGCAGTCGCGCATCGATGCGCTCGGCCTCATTCTCATTGAGGATGGTGATGCGCTCAATCTTGATGAGCCTGCCTTCGGCTCATCGGCAGGGGAATCGCTGGCTGATTTTGATTTCTATGGTGATGATCCGGTGCAGATTGTAAGCGTGCAGCGGCCGGCCGACCGATGGCCGAAAGAAATTTTCTACATTCCGGCATTGTTGCTGTTTCTGGCTGTTGTGATGCTGCAACGGCGCCGCCAAACCAAGCCTGCGTTCTGAGGAGAGAGCACATGTTCAAATCCATTCTTCTCCCGATTGATCTGTCTTCCAAAGCCAGTTGGGTCAAAGCACTGCCCGCCGCGCTTAGCATGGTGCGCAATTACGGCGCAGATCTGCATGTGGTTTCGGTGCTGCCTGACTTCGGCATGACCATCGTCAGTGGATATTTCAAAGAGGGCTATGAAGATCAGGCGATGGCTGATTTCGGGCACAAACTGGCCGAGTGGGTGGAGGAGAATATTCCCGATGATGTGGATGTGCATCCTCATGTATTGCATGGCACGATCTATGCGGAAGTCCTGCGCGCTGCCAAAAAATTGTCCTGCGATCTCATTATACTGGCCTCGCACCGGCCCGAACTGAGTGATTATCTGCTTGGCCCCAATGCCGCCAGAGTGGTGCGCCATGCCAGTCAGACAGTGCTGGTCGTACGCGAATAGGTCATTCGGAAGAGCTCTTGAATCATGAAATCACGCTATGTGTTCCCGCGCCACTGTGAGGCGGACCTGCCGGTCGCGGTCGGCGGTGAGGGGGTCTATCTCATCACCAGGGATGGCAGGCGCATTCTCGATGCCTGCGGCGGGGCTGCGGTGTCGTGTCTTGGCCATTCCAACGAACGGGTGATCGCGGCGGTACAGTCTCAGGTCGGCCAACTGGCCTATGCCCATACCAGCTTCTTTGCCTCAGAGCCTGCCGAAGAACTTGCCGAATTTCTGGCAACACGCGCACCGGGCGATCTGAACCGGGTCTATTTCGTGTCCGGCGGCTCTGAAGCGATGGAATCCGCCCTTAAACTGGCGCGGCAATATTTCATTGAAGCTGGTCAGCCGGACAAGTCACAGATCATCGCGCGCTGGCAAAGCTATCACGGCAATACGCTGGGTGCGCTGGCAACCGGCGGCAATCGCTGGCGGCGGGCGCAGTTTGCGCCGATGCTGAGCGATGCCATGCATCATATCGATCCGTGCTACGCCTATCGCGGCCAGCAGCAGGACGAAACCGAATTTGACTATGGCCAGCGTGTCGCTAATCAGCTGGAAGACAAGATTCTGGAGCTTGGCCCGGAGAGCGTTGCCGCCTTTGTCGCAGAACCTGTGGTTGGGGCTACGATGGGTGCGGTTCCCTCTGTTGATGGCTATTTCAAGCGCATCCGGGCGATCTGCGACAAATATGATGTGCTGCTGATCCTCGACGAGGTGATGTGCGGCATGGGGCGGACCGGCTATCTGTTTGCCTGCGATCACGATGGCGTCCAGCCGGACATGATCGCCATCGCCAAGGGGCTTGGGGCAGGCTATCAGCCGATTGGCGCGCTGATGGTGTCGGACAGAATTTTTGATACGCTTGCCGCGGGCAGCGGGTTTTTCCAGCACGGCCACACCTATCTCGGCCACCCGACCGCCTGCGCTGCCGCACTGGCCGTGATGCACGAGATCGAACATGAAAACCTGCTGCCGGCGGTGAACCAGCGCGGCGAAGCGTTAAGAGCGGCCTTGAAACAGCGCTTTGGCGCGCATCCCCATGTCGGTGATATCAGAGGGCGCGGGCTGTTTATCGGCCTGGAACTGGTTCAGGACCGCGACACTAAGACCCCTTTCAGCCCGTCGCAGCGGGTTCACGCCGGCCTCAAAGCCGCGGCCATGAAGGCCGGTCTGATGTGCTATCCGATGGGCGGCACGATTGATGGCCAGAAGGGCGATCACATTTTGCTGGCCCCGCCCTTCATCATCGACGACAGCCATATCGCAGAGATTACCGATAAATTGGCCATCGCCCTTGAGGAAACCATCCGGAGCGTTTCATGATTACATTGAACCATTTGATGCTCCAGATCAGGTCTTCCGGCAAGGCAGTCAACGCCGCGCGATGCTGTGCATCGGGCAAGTTGGCTAACGCTGTCCGGTGGGCTGATATGGAGCACCGAAGGCCGGCTTTGCACGCCCGGCGGACATCGTTACACTCCACTTGTGGTCATGAAGACCACGGCGCGAAGTGTGCCTCGCCAGCAAACGTGCAAAACCGGTCAAATGATTCAATGTAATCATGAAACACTCTGGCCCTTGAAATGCGAGCCCAGCGGTGCTAATTGCCCGTCAGCTTTGCTGCAAAGCTCTGACATATGTCTACTGGGGAATAGGTTAACGGTAGACCCACGGACTCTGACTCCGTTAGTCCTGGTTCGAATCCAGGTTCCCCAGCCATTTTAATTTCGTTGTCGGAAATGCATGCTAACACCTTGAATGGTAAGGTGGTTTTAGCGGTTCGAAAACCTTCATTCCGGATATAGGGTATTCGTTCGGCAAATACGAGTTTAAGCACGGCTCTTTTGTCTTCGAACTTATCGGAAGCCCAGAGTTTCTGCGGGTTTTGGAGAAAATCAAAAGCGGTTCGAAAAACTCTCTTAAAGTCTCCCTGTTTTTCACCAAAATTATTGATCTTTTCAGTCAACAGAAGCTTTCTGGATTCCAGATTATCGATCTTGTCCTCATAGGTCCTGATCAATGTGATGTTGCTGGTGTCGACAATGCGCTCCAGAAACTGCGCTGTTTTCTTTTCGATCTCTGCGATTTCGCGTTTCATACCTGTTTGCAATTTTTTGGTTGCTGAGGCTCTGTCCTCCCACATATCTTTGAGCATCTCGAATGAAAGACGAAATAGCTCCTCAGATGGGCTGAGGGCCGTTAGCAGTTCTTCGAATTCAGTTTCTACCTTCTCCCTGCGAATGGACTTGCGATAGACCTCACAGCCCTTTTGGAAGCATTCATAGTAGGGGTATTTGGAGCTGCGGCCTTTGGCCCAATAAGCGCTCATAGGTTGGTTACAATGTCCGCAGGTCACAAAGCCCCTTAGAGGGAAGTCAGTGTTTATGTCTTTGCGTGCGGGTGCCTTGGCCTGGGCCTTCTTGCGTTCCTGTATTCTGAGGAAGGTTTCATAATCGACAAGAGGCTCATGCTTACCCTCAACCAGGGTCAAGCCCCAATCCTTGCGGGTGATATATCCGGCATAAAGGGGACTACTGAGTAATGTATCAATAGTGCTGAATGTCACCTTTCCGCGCTTGCTGTTGAGGACTTCAGGTTTGAATTCAAGAAACCGCTTGAGCTCTACACGGGATTCAAACCGTCCTGCCGCATACCCCTCCAGTGCCTCTGTGATGAGGGTAGCGACGGGTTCAGTCCGCACCAATATTCGGCCTCCGCCTATTTGTTTCTCGAAGTGATAGCCAAAGGGGGCTGGGAATACCCAATAGCCATTCATCATTCTGGCCCGCATACGGTTCTTGGTTTGCTCACTATTCTTCTCGCGGTGATGTTGGGCGACGCTGGCAAGCATGTTCTCAACAAGCAGGGAATCTGAATCCTCACCGAATTCAATGGAAGGGCTTTCCAGTTTTCCGCCAGCTTTGGAGATAATGGATCGAAGCTCAAGGTGGGCCTCGAGACCTCGCGCCAATCGACTGATATCATCAATAAGAACGGCACATGGTTCTTTGCCCTGTTTACGTAAAAAGGCGAGCATTTTGATCATAGCAGGACGTTTGGCGATTTTACCGCTCATATCATCCTGAAAGACCGCAACGACATCATACCCTTTGTATGAAGCATATTCGCGGCATCTCGTTTCCTGAGACGAAAGGCCATTGCCGTGAAGGGACTGTTTGGTGCTCGAAACGCGGCAATAAACGACAGCTTTCATTTTTGTATTCTTTGACATTGGAATCCTCTCGTTGCGCTGTCTCCCACTGACGCCGCCAAATGTTTTATCGAAATTTCTGAGTGCATTTATTCTACCACGGACGCAGACTCTTGCCCAACTTTATTGGCCTTGAGTTCAATGCAAATCTGTGTGCTTTCCTCACCAAGAGCGCGATCAAAGCCGTTTTGCAGGATCAACCAAACAGTGTGGATGAGTTCGTTTTTCTTCTCATCTGCAATATCGAGGTGATCTACATATTGGCGGTAGCGTTCTATGTCTGGCTGCATGGTGCAAGTACTCCTTCTCGCGCCGCGACAACGGAGCGTTTTATTTTATTTTGTTTGGGGTTGGGAAATCAAACGCAAATACGGAGCCAAAGCTCAACGTTTCACGCGCAATCGCTGCACAGCAAGCACTGCACTATTAGTAAGAGATATTGGAATGCTGTCTTTTGAAGTAGGGATATATAGCCCCACATTCAACCCAAGATAAACTCGTGGTGTTGATGAGGGTATAGTATCCTATTTCCGAATGGAAGTAAAGAACAAAAAGTGAACAAATAGTTTTACCTGCAAACTAAATTGAGTATGACTCATGATCTGAGACCCGATTCTTCATCCAATTTTGGTTAGAATTCGTCCCATATAAGTAGGCGAATAAATGAGATCATCACGGTTCAGCGACGAACAGATCATTAGCATGATTAAGGAGCAGGAGGCTGGCGTGCCGACTGAGGAGGTTTGTCGAAAGCACGGCATCAGGACAGTGTCGTTTTACAAGTACAAAGCGAAGTTTGGTGGTATGGAAGTTTCCGATGCTCGCAAACTCAAAGCACTTGAAGACGAGAACGCCAAGCTGAAGAAGCTGTTAGCTGAGCAAATGCTCGACAATGTTATTTTGAAGGATATCAACTCGCGAAAGTGGTAACGCCCGCTGCCAAGCGAGAGGCGGCGGATACCCTTCACCGTGCGACCGACAGTAACAACAAGACCTTAAAGAGCAATGCTAGTTCTTTTGATCTCATGTTGACCGGAGGAAAAAAAGTTCTCTTTCAGTAACTTGGCGCCAGTTTCCTGACTGTTGTGGGTTTCTGATATGACGGTGAAGTCTCCTGACAAAATACGCAGGGCTTGTGCCACGGGATCAGGTCTTGGATGAAACCAGCCATCTTCCGACCTTTCGCCTACAGCAGCTTTACCAAAGAGGTCTTTCTGCTCGAGTTCGGGATAGCGGTCTTCCACTGCTCGGTGTTGGATTTCGCCGCGTGGACCAAAGTGGATCGGGGTGTAGTGAAAATGTGCTCTTTTCAATGGGTTGTTGTCCAAGAAGTTTTGGATCTCATTACAAAGAACGAAAATGTTATTGGATTGCTCAAGCGTTCCGAGCGTTCTCGCATGGACGTGCCCAAAGTCGATGCAAGGATGAACACCTTCAAGCTGTTTTGACAACGACAAAATTTGGTCAACTGACCCAAGTTGCCCAACTTTACCTGCCGTCTCGATAAATAATCCGATTTCTGAAGAGCCAAGCTGGTCGACAAACCTACCTGCATTATCAACAAATCGAGCAGAGACCTCGTGCTCATCCCCACCGTAAAGCGGGCCTGGGTGCAAGATCACCTCTTTCGCACCCAAGAGGTCGGCCAGTTCATAGGTTTTATTCAAAGTGTCGATTGAACGAGAAACCTTTTCTTCCTCGTCACTTGTCAAAACAATATAGTAAGCAGCATGGACGGATATCCTTATTCCGAAATCATCCGATAGCGCCTTGTATTCTATACATTTTTCTGGCTTAGTCCTCGGGCCATAGGTCATTTGCAGCTCGACGGCATCCAATCCGATCTTCGAGACCCATTCAAAGATCTTTGATCGATCTTTGCCGCTCGAACCTTCCGTGAAAGTCAACGGATAGCCCGCAACGCCAAACCTTACCATTGAGCAATACTCTGCACGACTTTTGAGCTAACCGTTTGCGCCCAAGATTTTCCTGCAGCCATTGCCTGGATAATGCCACGAGACACCCCGGCTGCATCTCCAATGATATAAACGCCGTCGACGGACGAATTGAACCCAGGTGACAGCTGGACCTTGGGCCAATATAAGTCGATAGATGGCCCGAACACCTTGAGCGGTAGGTGCTGCTCAGTATCATCTTCGAATATCTGGCAAGAAGGATCGTTGATGAGTCTATGAAGCAAAGCTCGGATTGCTTTCTTGTAGAGTGGGCTTGGGCCGTCGGGGATCATATCAAGAATTGCAGTTTCTAGGTTGGCTTTGCTGCCCGAGAATGCATCAAAGGCTCCAAGGAGTAGCCGACCACCACTAGCTTCATTGACAGACTCGCACCATTCCGCAAGAGCTTGTGGCTCGAAAGTCTCCCCAGTGCGAGCCATAAGCGCGACGTTGGTTCGCCCAGTATCTTTTCTCACGAAAGCACCGTCTGCAAAAGAGCCCTTGCCAAATTTGACAGGCACGATCTGGCCACCTTTGCAGGTGCAGAAGGTTCGTGCTTGTCCCAATTCCCCAAAATCAAACTTGAATTTAGGGTCATCCTGATAAAGGAACTGCCTGCTGATAACGTCCGAAGGTGCCTCAATCCGAACACCGATATCAGGTGAGTTTTCCGAGTAGCTGATGTCTAGCTGATCCAACCATCGCCTCAAGGAGATGTGACCGCTTCTTCCTGTAGCGATTACAACATTCTCGGTGTCGATCACTTCGCCGGTTTCGGAGACCAATCTGAACCAAGCTGCGCCACGGCGCTCGATGCTATCTACTGACCACTCTTCGAGTATTGGGGTCGTAAATTGCACATCTGCTACCAGATCGTCGATGGTATCCTTGTAGTTGTCAGCATGTGCGATGTTGACATCGTAAACTTTGCGGTTGGGCACGTTTGGGTGCAGAACGACAATCCCGTGATCGTGTCTCGGTGCCTTGCTCCGGGCAATCGGCTTTGTCTGCATCAACTCTTGGACGCCACTGCTAGCTGGGAAGTGGCAGAACTTGTTTCCGAACGTTGCCGAAGAACCGCCTATGCCGTTAACCACATGGCATTTCTCACCAAAACAACTCGAGCAGGATTGGCTCTTGAGAGCCGGGCAAATTTTCCGGCCACAACCAAGGCCCGCGTCGACGATCACAGACATCGCACGGTCGTCGAGAGGCAACTCGACAACTGCGCTCAACGCGGCAGGACCCGCACCAATGAAGGCGTACTTATACATCGCTCTACTGCTCCTGTGCCGGGTTCTCGCCCGGGTTCTGGTCGTCTGTATAACCCGTCCTATGCAGTTCCTCAATCTGGCGGCGCATTTCGGAATTTTCAATCTCTAATGCCCGAACCGTTGCATTGACTTTATCGAGGCTGATCGACAGTGCTTCAAGCTTGTCATTTCCGCTTAGCGTATCGTGAAGCGCGCCCAAACCGGTCTCGATGGCTGAGATACGGCCTCCCATTGTTCGCTCTTCATCCGAAAGTGTCGCCGTTCTTGCTCGCTCCATTGCAATCGAAAACGCTATTGGCATAATAGTGGCGATAACGACCACAATTAGGCCCATAATCCCGAAATCAATAACTAGTTTTCGCCAACCTTTCGATTGTTCCTTCAACTCTTTGGCTACAGAAGTGGCAACTTCTGTTTCGGCCCAAGAAGTCAATTCCTCCTGAGTTTTTCTGATTTCATCATCAACTGCCAGTTTCAATTCTGCTTTAGCAGTGCCCAATAGTTCCCTAGCCTCCTTGAGTTTGGGGTCCGCAGCATCGAAGCTTTCCAAGAGGGTGCTAAGTGGGCTGCGGGTAAAACTCAAATTGTCTATGAAATCGCGTAGGCGAAGATACTCTTTTGGGTTCTTCGGTGGATCAGCGTCTCCGTTTGTGAAAAAGAACTCAATTGTAAAAATTCGCTCGCGCTCATCTTTTTCTTCGTTGAGTTTCAATTCAATCGGGTCTGCTGACACATTATGCAGAGTAGCGAATAGGCGACCCTTGTAATGTGGCTCCACCTGCGTCCCCATCTGAACGAATAAACCCTTCACAGCCAGTTTGATGCGCAGATTAAATTTTCCGACTACGTTTTTCGGTATTTCAACGATCTCATGGGTTGAAACAATCACGCTGCCCAGAGGAGGTATAATTACCGTACAGTTGCGTAGAGGTATCTGAATTGCCGTCTGCTCACCGTTGGTATTAAGATATTCGCTGCCAATGCGCAGGTCATAGCTGGAAGGCTTGAAGCATTCGTTATGTGCGTTTTCACAGATTATTCCAAGCGTCTGGATGTCTTTACGAAGCAGCACACCTGTGGGTTGAGCTGCGGCAGGTTTTCTCAATGTGGCCATCATTGCCCCTTGCAGATTTTTTGCTGAATTTTTCTTAGTACTAGGACTACTTGTTGCTCGGGCTTTGGTAAAGTAGGGAGATCGAAGAGGGGCGAAAAAATGGACCAGCATTTCATCACATTCACCGGAGCGCACGGAGTTGGAAAGACATCACTCATAGACGAAGTCACGTTGCGAGCGGTGAACCGGGAGGATATCAGCGTTATCCGGGAGCCCGCCAGAGAGATCGCCAAACGCGGTTTCTACGTCAACGACAAGATTTCGCTGGATGGCGTTTTCGAGTATCTTGGTTACTGCTTGGCTGAGGCTAGACAAGTCCAAACAAACCTTGTCTTGACCGATAGATCAATCCTTGACCTCTACGCGTACACCCGTGACCAGTTCCCTCATCGGTTTTCATATTCACTGGAAAAGCTAATCATTGAGCAGATTCATGCGGAGAAGCACAAGACCCGCCTATATGCATATTTGCCGATTGAGTTTCCAATGGAGGATGATGATCTGAGGCCTGCAGACCTTGGGTACCAATCGTACATCGATGGTGTCATTCGAGAGTTGCTAGTCTACTTTGACATGCCAACTATTGAAGTGCGCGGTTCCATCGAGGAACGTGCTGAGCAACTTATGGACGCAATCACTAGGTTATCGGAAACTACATAGTGCTTGGGCTAGCTGGAAGCGGCAACGTTAAGAAGCGAAATGACTTTCTCCCCCAGCTCACATGGTGAAGCCATCGCCGAATCGAGCTTTATGTCACAGCTGAACGCCAACTCGGACTGGTAGCTTTCGCTATCATCCTTAACGAGGAGGTCGTATCGATGGCCCGCGTCAATGTCTCGCGACCTTAGTCGATGGCGGTGAACGAGATGATCATAGCTCGCTTCCAAGTGAACATGTGTCAAATCTGAAATCGTTTTCTCTCTAAGCGCCCGTATCTGCTCAGGTTTACGAACTGCATCGATCACCATGGATCGATCGGGGTATTCATGCTCAAGCTTTGCCACCTCGTCAGCTATCCAGCAAAAATTCGTTTGTTGATCCAAATCGTTTCCGGCTCTTTGTAGGGCAGTCCTATCTGGGGAGACCGATGGCAGAAAGTTAGAAATTAACGAGCTTGTTGATACGTGAAGCGCATCCGCTAGCCGAACCAATTCAAGCGCAAGCCTCGTCTTTCCAACTCCTGTTGGTCCGGAAAGCACGATGATATGGGTTGCTTTTGCCTTCATTTCTTCTTTCGCATTTCAAGCCGACTTCCAGCAATTGTTTCGGATCTGAATTAGCAGCGACCCGAACTCTAACAGGTCTCATTATAGAGGTTATAGACATGTTTCGAGCGAACAGAAAGCGCGGCGACTACTCAGTTGATAAGTGTAAATTGCCCCCCCCCCAAACCAGCAGCAACTCAATCATCACCGATACCACGAGAGCCTCAAAAACCTGACACCCGCTGACGTCTACTTCGGACGCGGCGAAACCATTCTTCTCGAACGCGAAAGCACTAAACGAGACACATTCAAACAACGCCGTTTGCAATACCCCATTCTAGCAGCCTAATATCAACAAAACGATGAGCTAACCTCTCCGCTAAATCATGCGGCCTATTGTTCCAAAAACCTTGACGACGGACAGTTGAAGCCCAGCAGCTCCGATGTAGCAAGCAAAAGAGCCGATTCAAACGTACGCAAGATGTGTGCATGTGTAAGACACTGCACCTTCTTGGAAAGGGGGTCGCTGCGCACCCCCGTTTCATCCCCCGAGCCGAAGGTCGAGCAGAATCTCTAGTTTGAGGTATCTATTTGATATTCAGATTTTTTCGCTATTCGATTCTGGCGGTCAATTCCGGCCCACAGCCGAACTTGAATTAGCATTGATGTTCCGCACTGCAGGACCCGATGTTGTGCAGCGTAAAATTATTCAATAGAGCAGTTGCCCACTCAATTTGATACAGTAGGTATTCAAGGCCGAGTGGCCGTCTATCTTCTTGATCCCATGCGAATAGTTCGGATTGTAGTACGTAGGCTGGGTATAGTAGACACCTGTTTGGGTCGGGGCATTCGAATTCCTGGCGGCATATAATGCCATTGCAAGTGAAACAGGCTTGGGTCCGAAAGGCGCGAGAGTTAAGCCGTGCTGGCCATCCTCTCCAATGCCAGACAGGGTCTGGTAAACTTCTGGAACGTTAATCCCATCGACTCTTTTGATAGACAAACGGTCAGAGTCAGCATTTGGGAAAATTCCTCGAATGAAGCGCCAGTTGCGAACCACGCGATCAGCTTGTGCGGGGAATGGGAACAAAAAGGTCATTTGAGCCTCATCGAACTTTCCTGAGTCTACTAGATCAGGAAGACCAAGCGGTTCATAGCCAATTCCAACAACGACACTTCGGTCAGTTTCATCGCGTGGCGAAACGCGGAACCCTGGTAAAGCCTCCCATGGATCAGGGTTTGCCGCCAGTGGCTGATCTGAATAACGTTCTGCCTCGGCGTAAGTGAAAACAATATTTCTCGGCTGGGTGAATTCATGAAAAAGTAGTTTCGTAAGGAAGAAGTAGACTTTCTTTGGCAACGACGTGATATCAACTATGAGGTTTTGACCACCTATAGCAGTCAAAAAATCGCGCAATGCGCCCTCATAGTTTCGGAATGGTTCCATCAAACCCTGGCGAATAAAATTCTGATCGGCAAACCTAAATCCACCAATAAACTCGCGGTTTTCCAGCGTCCTCTGCTCGATAACATCGGTTGAAATTGACAGCGGATCGTAAATTTCGAAAACTAGTTGTGACCCCACAATATTAAGGTCTCGCATGCACCCAAATACCGTCGTGCACCGCGGCTCAGGCGATACGCAGGAGATGAGTGCCCATTCACTACCCCCCTGCGACTGCATTATTTGGTCAAACCGCCCCCACGGCCTAAACTGCCCAGCTCCTCCCAACATGTATTTATCTAGTCTCCAAACGTAAAATTAAGCTGAGATGAGCCGCCATTCGGTTTTTGCTTATGCCGGTTACCACGAGCCTCAGCACTTATTCCTATAGTTACAACCCCGGCTTTCTTCATCCACCCTGCGACTTCCTCAATTGTCGCATAGTAGGGCTCCTTTATGTGAGCAGCTGGTATCTGTAAGTGAGGTGACAAAATTGGTGAGAGATACCATTTCTCGCTCTGCCCCCTGGAGCGAGATTTTGGTGTATGTGGTCGACTTTCAAGTACGCCGAAGGCAACACAATCCGAAAGAAAACTCTCGACAACTGGTTCGTCTTCTACGGACTTTAGAGGTAGTGAGAATCCATTGTTTCCGGGGTATGACATATTCCGGTCGCCCAATAGATTTGATCGAAACATGTTTCCAATCTCGTTAGCAAACCGATTACGGTCGTCTCCACCTTTAGGCTCCGCCTTGATCTTGCGAAACCAATAGTCGCTCGCAGAGTTGATGCCCAAGGTTTGTATTATCGGGTCGATATTGCTGGGTAGATTGTTGGGCCCCTCTTCGAGGCTTCGTAAGAGTTCTGCCCAAACAAATTGGCAAATGCTTAGGAAGGTTAGGATGTTTCGCCCCGACAAACCGACGACATCGGCAGCTCCGTACCAAACTAATTTTTGTCCGCAAGAGGAGAAGACTTGAAGAAGTGCCTGCTGCTTCCGTTCTTTTTTCCACCATTGTCGAGTTGACCAAGGTTCTTCGCGAATAATTTCACTATTTATTTCTCGTTTTTTGGCATTCTGTCGAGCCCACGCTTCACCCATCTTCGCTGAAATTGGGTCTATCTGAGCAATTTCTTTAAGTGCGCTGCTAACCGATGCGTCAAAAGGCAAGTTCTTTGTTACGACATTGGATTGGCTCTTTGTAATAAATGCACTTACCTTCTGTTCAGGCGTGACCCGCGAGCCGAACAGTTGCCTGGTGGCATTCGCCGCAACACCAGTGTATCCAGCTTCGAGCAGCCTTCTCCGAAGAACATCACTGCAAAAGTCTGGGAATAAGGATTTCCGATTTTCTCGTCCTTGGAGAAGGTCATCAATGTTGACAACATTGACCTCTCTCATCTCTTCCACCGTGGCATTGCCACTCAATCCTCGTACGCCTTTATCGAGAGAGTACAGGCGCGCGCCTACGCGATATGAAACTCGATCGTCCCTGTTCCCCAGCATCTTCCAGATAACACTGCGAAAAATTGGTCTATCGTTCTCCGAGACGTCACGTTCTAGGTCCATCAGATCTTCGAACTGATCTATAGTGACGAGTAAGGGTACGTTGTCTGGTAAGATTCCGCAGTCTCTTAAGCAGTCGGATGCAACTGCAATTGGTTCACCAGCGGTCGTCTTTGTGCGCGCTACAACACTAGGAAAACCGGAATTATAGTTGAGAAAGCTCTCGTAGCTTCGAATTCTATTCTCGATGCGTTTTTTCAATGCATTAAACGAGTTTGCACCCTCCAGGGTCCCGAGCCAGCAGGGCGCCGAACTAAGTCGTGATGCAAAGTCATCAAGCAATTCACGCCTAGTCGTAAGACCAATCTTCTCGGCCAGAAAATGACCCTCGTCGGAAAACAGTAAACTCACTTTCTCGAGGAGATCTGAGACAATCCAATAGTTTAGGAAATCTGCAAAGTATAAGCCAACCACCCGCTCGTTTTCTACGGGAACGTCTTCTATTGATCTCTGTCCGAACATCAGGGCACCGCTTGATCGTAGTGTGATGCTCGCTGATATGAACTTTGAACAGTGAGCTGGCAGTGGCCATTGTCGATCACTTTTGAGAAATTCAATCAATACCTCCGGTTCCAGCAAGTTTAGCAAAGCTGACTTCCCAGAGCCTTGAAGTCCGCACAAAACAACATTGCCTGGCTCAAATAATCTCTGAACTAAGCTCTCTTTGAGAAGAACGGGACTAAATAGGTCGACAAAGGCGTCTGCCGCAATTGATTCAGTGCGGTAGAGGCTGTTGAAAGGATTGAGAGACCGTTGCTTCATAGCGGCAACCTAGACGTCCGGAGAAATAGGGGTTCCCACAAATTCTCATTCCTTCGGTGGAGAGCAGGAATGGTATTGTCAGGGCAGTTTGAGGCTGGGACCACAAAGCTGCCTGTATCACAGTATCCAAAGGGTCCAAACTCTTGCTGGGCACCCGATATCTCCGGGTGAATTTTTTCCAGCAACGTACGTATCATGTTGAAATTGATGTGTTCTCCTGTCACTTGCTTCGGTCGTATGAAAAACTGACGTTCAAGCGCCAATACTGGGCTAAATGTTAAGTTATCATATGTGCGGGAAAGCCATCCAGCATATCTGGCTCCCACTGGGCAGATGAACAAGGGGCAGAGCAATAGGTTGACATCTTGTCCTAGAGAACACGCGAGCTTCACAGCTTTTGCCATCTGTGACCCAGAACCGACGAAATCCTCGAGCAGAACAATATTCCTTCTTGGAACCTCACCTTGACAGTTCTCTCGAAGCACATCTCGCCTAAATTCATTTGAGTTCCAATTGTTGGTATTCCCTTCCCACTTGTACCTGACTTGTTCGCCCTGAATGCTGTTTAATAAGCAAAATTCGCGGATTCCAAAACTATCGGTGATCTCGGTAAATCTTGTTGCCTGCAGTTCTTGGTTGATTCTTTGATGCGCGTCCGCTTGGAAAGGGTCTATGCCCGACACGACCATTAACCACTGCAAGATATGTTTGCTGAATGCCGTCCGATATGCAGCCTCTTGCTCGCTTTTGCCTATGAAAAAAAGATGGGCAAGCAGTCTATAAAGATTCTGCCTATCAACATCAGATTCTACATTGCCGATCCAGCGTGCCAACCTAGACCCAAATGATCCGTGTCCACCATACGCTGTAACAGAATATTCATGGTAAAGTTTGCGCTCTAGGAATTCGATGTCCCTTTTTAGTTCTTCGATGCCTTTCTGGCCGTCAGAGTCTTCCATACACCATCGTTGCAGCAACTTTCTGAACTCTACTCTGTTCATAAGCTGTCCCAACCCGTGACAATATTTTCTGCTACCAGTTTTGCGAACCCGGGTGGAACTGCATTTCCTATCATTCTGTACTTAGCCGCTTCCGAACCTGAAAATGCGAAACCGTCCGAAAAGCCCTGGATTCGCGCTGCTTCGCGTACAGTAAAGCCACGATCTTCGGATGGATGTAAAAAATACCTGGGCTGGCCAAAGCGCGTGTCGACAGTAGGCGACACATCGTCCCATTTTAGCCGACGAAACTTCCCATTAAATGTGTTTGTCAAGTCGATATGGCTATCGACTCTCCGAAGGTAGTTTTTGTCAATCAGTGAATCTACCAGCGCTTGCGCGGAGCTCTTAAAGTATTTTCGAATTTCATCCATCGCAACTGGGTCGGCATCACCGAAATCCCGTTTACGCTTCTGCCTTCTGAGTTTCACAATAGTCTCTAGAAGGTTAACTTCATGGCGTGTCACCGCTCCAAAAACCTCTGGAATTTCCCATGTGTGAACGGCTGACAAGCCGCTCCGAACGTTCGACAGCTTTTGGCCTGGTGATATTTTGCGAGCTATTAGTTTTTCATCGGAAAATTCGCCTAGCAGCTTCGGTTCAAAGTCACTGATCTTGTTTACGTCCTCCAGAACACCCTCGAGTGACTTTCTCTCCTGACAGGGAATTTGAAGCTGGACGTTGGTTTCGGACAAGACGGCGAAGATAAGTACTCGAACCCTGCGCTGTGCTATTCCATAGTCGGTCAGATTGTAGGTTGACCAGCTCACAGAGTATCCATTCTCGCGCAAAACTGACACTGTTTTGTCAAAGTGCTTTAAGTTCTTCGGATTCAGCAGGCCTCGAACATTCTCAATCAGAACAACCTTCGGCCTTATCAGTGTGGCTATCCGAGCCACGTTCCAAACGTGGTCATTGCGGTTGTCATCCGGATCATTTCGGCCGGCCGTTGAGAATCCTTGGCAAGGTGGCCCAGCGGCAATTATGTCTACTCCCTCAAGAAGCGCTCGGTGTTGCTCACCGAATTCGCTGAGGTCCATACAGACTGTTTGCGTGCCTAGATTAGCCGCCAAGTTACTCAGCGCTGATTTGTCAAAATCAATGGCGCACAACCCACTTAGGCCAGCATCAAGAAAACCTTGATCTAGCCCCCCACAGCCGCTGTACAAGCTCGCAAATCTTATGCGTTTATCGCTTTTAATGGTCTCTTGCCTTCATTGGTTTCTATTCGAGCTAACATAGTGATTTTCTTAGACTTGATGAATTACCAGATTGGAAACGGAGGAGGGCTTGACCGAGCGGTCACCGTTCGCGCTCTTGGTTCATGTGAAAACGGGCTTTGAGATCAGCATAGTTCGGGTTGTATTCCATATTTCTTCGACAGCCAACATTGTTTCCCAAGGTTGGTTTAGATGACAACCGCACAGGGATAACATTCACTAGTCCCCGGACTATCTCGCATCCGCAACGTAGGCCCGTAATCCAAGGGTGCTCTCGATCCCACGGCTTTGGCCGCTCCTGCGGGAACACCGGGAACCTTGGCTCACCGATCGACGCGTCCCGCCACCTCAAATGTGGCTCCTGGCAGTCTTCATTTTATGGTGCCGTCATTGACGGCGTTTATAAGGACTGGTGGAGGCGGCATATGTGCCGCCGCTTATTGTGATGCCCGGCACACCGGACATGGAAACCATAGGCCAGCTTACACCGACACAAAACACCTGATCCAATAGCCAAAATCCTCCGGCCCGCTCCATTCCCCTCATTGCATTCGGCTCCCGTGTTGTCGGATCGGCTGGCAAGCAGCCGCCGCAAGCGGTGAGGCTTTGGGGCGTTTTGCTTTCGGCACAACCGTCCAAAGAGAAGTCGCCCCCGATAAATCGGGGGCGGCTTTTTTCGGTTTTGGACGCTCGCCGCGAGCAAGGTTTCATGTGCGGGGTAGAAAGAAGAAATTCTGAAAACCTCGCTTTTGAAAACCAACAATGCGAGGACAAAATGACCAAGCGAGATATTTACCAAGAGATTACCGACAAGATTATTGCCGTTCTGGATCAAGTGAATCTGGACGACTACCAAGCCCCCTTTGCCGGTTTGGCGGCGCAGGGATTACCGGCGAACCCCACAACAGACCACCAGTATCAAGGCATAAATATTCCGTCCCTTTGGGTAGACCAGCAGGTGAATGGGTTTGAGTCCAACCAATGGGCAACCTTCAAACAATGGAAAGACAAGGGCGCACAGGTTCGCAAAGGCGAAAAGGGAAGCCCGATTATCTTTTTCAAGACCCTTCAAAAGACCGCAGAAAACACCGCAGGCGAGCCGGAAGAATTCAACATACCGATGATGCGGTTCTATACCGTGTTTAACGCCAGTCAGGTCGATGGGTACGACCATCACGAAAGCGGCGCAGAGCCAAAAATTGATCTTGTCACACGCATTGACCATGCAGACCGATATTGCACCCAGACGGGCGCAGACATTCGTCATGGCGGGTTAAGTGCCTTCTATCGACGAAGCGGCGATTTTATCAATCTGCCCGACACTGCCGCCTTTGTGGATACGCCGCAGGCCACCGCCACAGAAAACTATTATGCCACCTTGTTTCATGAACTGACCCACTGGACAGGCGCGCCCAAACGCCTTGACCGTGACAAGGCAAAAACCCGCCAAGACCGCGAACGATATGCCTTTGAGGAATTGATTGCCGAACTTGGCGCGGCGTTTCTGTGTTCCAAACTCGCCATCGTACAGACCCCCCGCGAAGATCACGCGCTTTACATCAAGAGTTGGCTTGCGGCGCTCAAAAACAACAAGAAATTCATTTTCAAGGCATCGGCACAAGCCGCCCGTGCCGTGGCGTTTCTCGACGGGTTTCAGGAATAGGGATTGCAGCACAGAGGCCAATCGCTGGTTGGCCTCGATGGTGCAATTCCGCGCCTTTTAAAAACCTAACCACCCAAGGAGAAGACCCATGGAACTACAACATATTGAATTGAAAAAACTGAAAACCACAAAATTGAATGTCCGTAAAATCGGCGCAAAAGAAATTGATGACCTTGTGCCAAGCATTCAGTCTCTTGGCATTATTCAGCCGTTATTGGTGCGCAAGAATTGCGAGGGCTTCGAAGTCGTCGCGGGACAGCGCCGTTTCTATGCCTTGAGCAAAATTGCCGAAACGGGCGCTGTCGAACCTGTACCCTGTATCATCATGCAGGAGGGGGACGATGCGAAGGCCATTGAGGCGTCCTTGGCGGAAAACATTGCCCGTCTGCCGATGGATGAAATTGACCAGTACAAGGCTTTTTCAGCGCTGGCAAAACAAGGGACAAGCATTGAAGATATTGCCCTGCAATTCGGCATTACCGACAGGCAGGTCAAACAGCGCCTTGCCCTTGGCAATCTATATGCACCGATATTGAGCGCGTACCGCAAGGCTGAGATTAACGCAGGAACACTTCGCGCATTGACACTGGCAACCACCAAACAACAAAAACTGTGGTGGGATTTGTTCAAGAGCGAAGATCAACACGCCCCGCAAGGTCACAGCCTTAAAAGCTGGTTGTTTGGCGGCGCGAATATTCCACTGGAAAATGCGCTGTTTGATGTCGCAAATTACAAAGGCGCAAGCGTGTCTGATCTGTTTGAAGACGCCAGCTATTTTGATGATGCAACGAATTTCTGGACATTGCAAAATCAAGCCATTGCCGCCGCGAAGGAAACCTATCTTGCCAATGGTTGGCAGGAGGTTATCATTCTGGATATCGGTGAGTATTGGAGCGATTGGGAATATGCGAAAGCCACCAAGAAGGATGGCGGCAGAATCTATGTCCAGATTGCCACCAATGGCGAAGTGACATTCCATGAGGGGTATCTGACGAGACAGGAAACAAAGCGCCAGAAGAAAGTTGAAGCTGGCGAAGTTGTGGCAGACATACAAAAGGCCGAGATTACCAAAGCCATGCAGAATTATCTTGCGCTTCATCGTCATAGCGCAGTGAGAACAGATTTACTCTCACATCAAGGCATTGCCCTGCGTTTGGCAGTGGCGCAGATGATTGCGGGATCTTCGCTTTGGAGTGTTCAGGCCGACCCGCAAATGGCCAATACGGACGCAATTGCCCAAAGCCTTGCAACCAATAAGGCAGAAAGCGTGTTTCAGGCAGAGCGCGAACGGGTGCAGAACCTGTTAGGCCTGTCTGGTGAAGAGGGCGAAACCATCGTACCGCGCAAAACCGATTGGGGTAAAAGTCCTGATCTTTACGCCATAGTCGCCAAGCTGATGGAACTGGACGATGCCAGCGTCACTATGATTTTGACCTTTGTCGTTGCCGAAACCCTGCCGAGCGGTTCTGCGCTTGTTGAGGTGTTGGGCGAAAAACTGGGTGTCGATATGGCGAAGCACTGGCAACCGGATCAAACCTTCTTTGATCTGTTGCGCGACAAGGAAACGCTCAACACCATTGTCAAACAAGTCGCTGGAAAGAGCACGGCAGACGCGCATGTCGCCTCGACCGCCAAAGTCCAGAAACAGATTATTCAGGACGGATTAAGCGGCAAGCGCAAGAATGGCAAAAAGGACTGGCAACCGGGCTATATGAGTTTCCCCATGATCGCCTACACCAAAAAGGGCGGCATTGAAGCCATGGACAGCCGCAAAGCCCTCAAGAAGCTGTTTAAGTAGCAACCACCAGATAAAAACCGCCCGTTGGTAGAAACCAACGGGCGGTTCTAAAATGTTTGAGTGGTTTAAAATTTCCGCTCGGCGAGTGGGTCGCCAAGCGGTTTTGCGCATCAATCCTGCGCAAACATCAATTCACTCCTGATTGGATGGAATGATCGTCTTCGCAATGCATTGGCTCATAGGTTGATAGTCGCCAAGATGTGCTTGCCGGGACGCATCCATCCAAGCACGCTTTTCAATCAATGTCAGATCAATGGAGTGACCGGCCTCTGCGCACAACTGTTTGAGATAGTGCATCTGGGTGCGGCCATTGCCCTCACGAAACGGATGCACATAATTGATGTCACCAATAATCTCACCAGCAATATCGGCGAAGGCTGAGGATGACAGATTTTTGAGATAGGCATGGGATCTGATACGGCGATGCACATCAGCCATGCCGGTTTCGATATACTGGCGAAACTGGAATTGACTGCCGCCCTTTGAAATTTCCGTATCGCGGATATCTCCAGCCCAGTCATAGATATCCTGGAACAGATGCCGATGAATGGCCTGCAGATGTGCCAGATCAAAATCTCCATTGGGAAATTCTTCAAGACTGCGCCCGACCACCAAACGGCGTTCTGCGCGTTCCAGTTGACTGGCATCCCTCAGATCAAGCTTGTTTATGAGAACGGTGTAGTCAGGCGGATAGCAATATCTGGTATCGCTCATTCAGCAGCGGGGACTGGCTCATTCAAAACACGAGCATCGGCCTGTTCAAGGATATAGTTGCGCCGCCGCTCAGGTGACCAGCCTTCACGCTCAAACATGGCGAACAGGGCTTTGTCCGCCGCATCCAGCGGATTGTCTTCCATGGCCTGCAAATGCGAGGCTTCACGAAATTTTCGGTTGTTTTGGTCGGCTTTGATCATAGGATTATTATACCGAAATAGTCGCAAAAAAGCCAGATATTTCAATCACGGCGGCTTTTCTCCAGCCGCCGGATGGAGCGAATGATCGTAGAGGGATGAACGCCGTTGAAGGCGGCCATTTCGGCAATCGTCGCCTCTCTGGCCAATATCTTCTGCTTGGCTGCCAGTATCTGTGTATCGGTCATCTTGACCGGCGGGCCAAGGCGAACCCCGCGTTTACGCGCGGCCATAAGGCCTTGCTTGGTACGCTCAGAAAGCAGACGGCGCTCGAATTCGGCCAGTCCGCTGATAAAAGTGTAGATCAGCATCCCATGCGGAGTAGAGGTATCAATCTTAATGCTGGCAATCTGAATCTCTATGCCGCGTGCGCGAAGGCGATCAAGCTCATTCAAGGCGTCTTTAGCCGACCGGTAGGCGCGATCCAGATCCCAGATCACGAAGATATCGCCCGAACTCAGGGATTTGATGATTTTCTCATAAACAGGACGGGTTTTGGCCGTTGCCGAGAGCTTTTCGATGTGAAGTGCGTCACAAATTGGTGCCAGTGCATCAATTTGACGATCTGGCCGTTGTTCTTCAGTGCTGACGCGTAGATATCCTAATTTCATGTCTATTCAGTGCCTTAGCGGAGAAATGGCTGTCGCTCGCAGCATTCCATCGTATGTGCATAAACGACCCTTTCCGCATTCAGGCTTTTCCATCGGGTATGACAGATAGCCAAATCAGCCAAACCCTTGATATTCCGCTATTCTCCCATAATTATAGCAAAATGAAGACGTATAAGTAAAATACTGCATAATCGGTCGTTTGTGCAAGTTAATATTTTATTACTGTTAAGCAAATATAAAGAATATGTTGCAATAATGACGTTATGTATATTTGTGAATGGATCGCCGACAATCGCAATCGCTCAAACTGCGGGCGATGTCATGACTAAAATGAACGCGGATCAAAGATTAAGCTACGTATCAGGTGTGGTCGAGGGCTTGGCCTACTCCAGATGGTTGCAGGACAAGCCAATCGCTGAAGGAATGAACTGCGTCTACGACTGGTATTACAAGGGGGCGGGTAAGGACTGGAATACTGTTGTGTCCTGGTTTGAACGCCATCCGGATAAAGGCGTTGGGCCATTGTTGTATGTGCTCATCAAGAAGGAATGCGGGGAATAAAATTGGATCAGTTAGCCGATCATTTCAGAAACAAGGACAGAAGTCTGCCAGACCAAGGCAGTCAACGGCACTGGTTTATCAAGGCGCGCCAGGATCAGCAAAAGCGGTCGGATATTGAAGGTAGAATGGATGATGACATCCTCGGCCTTGCCGCAGAAGTCGTCATGGCAACGCAGATTCAAATCGATGAATTCAAGGTCAAGCTGGATACCTATGATGAAGCCACGGTCATTGCCTTGATGGAAAACCAAGCAGCCCTGGATTTAGTCAATGCGCGACTGCAAGCCCTGCTTGACCGCGCCTATGTCATGGAAGACGGACGACGCGTTTTCAAAACCGAGGATGGCGCTCAGGTGTTCGACGAACACGGACTAGAGATCAGCCCGGATCAACTCGACTTTGACCTAATTGAACCAAGCCGTCCGAGCTGGGAGTCTTATCAACCTGATTTTGAACTCCGTAACAACTTGGATGCTGAGCGCCAAGGCATTTTGGATTTCCAGGAAAAACTCGATGCTGCGCGGGATAAGATCGCGGACGGTGAGATATCTGCCAATGACCTTGACGATCTTGATGCTGAACTCGTAGACGCCATGCCGCCATCGGTACGAGCACACGTTCCCGGTTTTGACAGCGCATCCAATGCGCCGGAGATGAAAGCTGCTTTCAGAACGGAAGTAGTTCCAGCCAAGCCGGATGGAAATTCACCGGCACATGGAAGCCAACCCCATCCGGCATTCGACCCGATGGGATAAAAATTAGTCTGCAAGCCCTTCGCTGTTGACCACAACACCTTTGGAAGACAACTCGTCTTGTGCATGCTTGGCTCTGGCGATGGCTTCCCGCACTGACCGTACCGTCCAGATGGTAGACCATAGGACGGTTTTTTCATGCATGTACTGGCCTATCCTCAAAGCGGCGATGGAGTAACCCACTGCCAGGATTGTCAAGCCGGCCAGCACCAGAATGATTTGCTCGTGAAATAACAAAAGATCGCCAAACCGGTTTGCAAACAATGTCAGGCCGATACCGACCACCGCAGCTATCATCAGCGGCTCACGGCCAATCTGCACAGACTGCACTGGTGCCAGAGCTTCATCCTTGAAGCGAGTGCGCAAGCGACGCCCGGTGACGCATATGCCGCGCCCGTCGGAATAGTAAATCGTATCGTTCGAATTGGTCATGAATTTATCCTTTCAGGGAGCCAAACGCACCGCATGTGCCAGAAGCAGCTACGGACAGGAGATTGCGGTCCATGGATTTGAGAAACGCCGGGATATGAGTGCGAAGACTTGCGACACTCAATGCCATTTTGAGGTGATTTTCGGCGAATATATTCTCAACTGCACAAGCGCAAATGCCGTTAATTTGAATATGCGAAGACCGAAACCGTTTGGGTTTCAGTTGTTCCATTTCGGTTCTGGCAATTTGAATGATTTCTCGCACATACGGCAGCCTCTCAAGACCAGATTGCTCATACATTCTGATGAGCAATTCCAGTTCTCGTTGCCGGGGATTGTCCGGCAACGGTGTTGAGGCTTCCGCGTTCTTCAAATTGGCTTCACATTGGGGAACATAGGTCAATTCCGCCATGCGGCTTTCCACGAGCGGTTGCAGCCACAACATGCAGATGAGGCCGTAGAGAAGCATGCTGCCCAAAAGGGCGGGCGGGATGATTTTGGTTGGCAGGAAGTCGAACATGAAATGTCCCTTCTATGGTCCGATTATGTGTGAGGAAACATGGCAATCACCAACCCAATTGAATTGATCTGCGCGGATAAGAGTTGGAGATTTGACAAGGATGATGATTAGCGCGGTCGGACTGGAGCTGGACAACACACAGATGCCCTCATCAGCTTCAGTTCTTGAGCTGCCGATTATTGAAAACGGCAGTGACTCTTAACAATGCTCGTGGCGGTCTGCGCAGTCAGTCCGAACTGTGACAGGGCCGCTTCGGTAAATGGGGCTATTGTCTGGGTGCCCGATTGGGAAACAGTGGCAAGTTGCAATCGGGTTGTCGGCTCACCCGCTTTTGTGTTTTCAGAGATGTAACACCACTGAGAGTTGATTTGCTGTCGCAATGTTGAGGTATATTTGATCCCGGTTATGATCTGGCCGTCACCAAATTTGACTTCGGTGAATAGCACATAGTTTTGCACTTCATCAGCTTTGGCCGTTGGCCTGGATGAGGGAACAGAAATGGATATCTGCTTCAGAAGATCAGGCAACGACCAGCCAACGCCTTTCAGGATGGAGGCTGCGACCAGAAAAAGACCTAGAGAGAGGACGGCAATAAGCGCCGTCCCCCGTGCGAAGTGTTCCAGTATACGTTTCATGAGCGGGAACCTTCCTGGAGTTCAGGTTCGTAATCCTCGGGAAGGTCCCACCATTCTTCATTATCAGGCTGAAATGTCAGTCTCTGAGGGCTTTCAGGCTGGTCTGAGACGATTTGAACGGATTCTGGATGGTTGTTGCCTTCGACCGGGTTGAGACCCGACTGTATGCCCAGGACGGACCCGCTTAACCGCTGCATTTGCGCAAATGCGTCGAGCAATTCTCCCATAGTCCAGGGATGTCGTGGATCACCTCGTTCCTCGGCATCACGATACAGCAGCGTCCGCAGGATCAGAAGCAGCAGCGGCAAAAGGTCGATTGCCGCAGCCGTAGCAAGCGCTGGAATGATTGATCTCCAATAAATCAACACTGCAGACATCACATTTGGGCGTTCAGCGGTCAGGGGTGTCACTGGCGACACGGCGATGTTGCTGGCGGCAATGGCGATATTGTCTGCCTGCTTCTGCAATCCCGAAAGGATGTTTTGGACTGCCTCCTTTTGGTTGGCGGTCGTGATGGATACGGGCAGAACAACACCAGTCGTCAGACCGGACATGTTTTGGGCAATCAATGAAGTCACGTTCTGATTGCCCAGATTGGCCACAGTCTCGTTGATGCAATCGACACTGGCGGCAACCGCGTCTCCGCGTGTATCATCCGTACCACCGCCATTTATCGAAGTGCGGAGATCAGCCAGACAATTTTGACCCTTTGTTTTCAACGCCGCAATATTGGAGGAGGCGGATGTAACCGCCTTTGATACCGCATCTATCTTGGATTTGAGTTGGCGTAGTGTCTTGGAAACACTGCCAGGACCTTTCGTTCCGGTAATCGCCCCAGATTGTTCCTCGCTAAGCGTAATGTCTTCAGTGTGCCCCGACAGAGCACTGATTTGAGGCACCAAAACCAGATAACCGCTGCTTTCATCGATGGCCTGCGAGATTGTGGTTTGAGCGCGGATGCCAATATCTCTCAAGGCCAGTTTTTGAACTTCGCCACCGACCAGCGCAATCATGTTCCAATACGCACTAAGTGCCAAAATAAAACCACATCCGACAAGGATTACCAGCCAGCCTGAAAGCTGTTTCCCGCGCCGTTTCAGCTCTGGAACGACGGAAAACGCATAAGTCCAGAACAGATAGAGAGAAATCCACACGCCGATGGCAGTGAGGGCAAAGAGGGATTTTTTCCACCAGTCCGCGTTTAGTGCGATCTGATCAAATCCTGCAAAGTTCAGTACCGCGCTAATGAAGGCCAACAGGAACAGGCTTAAATTGGTTGTTTGGGTATTCATGGAAACTATCCTTTTATGAAGTTGACAATGTTGAAGGGGAAGAAGGTAATGAGCGGGCAGTTGTTCACGCCGTAGAGGGGATCGACATGTTCCCAGCCGGACATGAGATTGAGATACAGACAGTGGGAGTAAACCGATGCCTGATGGTCACCATTCCAGCGATAGCTCATGCGCAACGCAGGGCTGCCAAACCACATCAGCAACAACAGCGGGATCATGGGAACGGCGATGACCTTTGCCAGTGCTGCCCAAAACGAGTGTTTGGTATTGCGATCGAGCACAGGGGTGGTGTTGGCACGCACGGGCGTGCGTTTTGAGAACGCCATAATGGCCTCCATTGGTCATTTAGGTTGAGGAAAGCGTCCGATTACTGACGGGCAGAGGTGAGGTTTTGAACCTCAGGCCTTGAGCGTGACAGGCAGCTCGCTCAAAGGAGGCGAGCCTGGCACTGGCGTTGCGTGATGGCACCAAGGCTCAACCATGCGATAAGAGAAGAGTTTTGCAATCAGCGGCGTATTTTGTTTGTAGAAAATTACCGCTGTATAGTCGGGCAGGCTCATGAATTCGTCGGCCCGTAGATAGGCGATGCCTTTCTCAGATAATCCAAGAGAATATTTGCCATCGCTGCCAGCATCATCGGAAATTGGAATGTTACCGCTCTCTGCCATGATGCTCTTTTGCGGTGAGCGTTTGGAATAATCTTCCGCGTCCTTGGTCGACCGGATACCCCAAGCCAGAACCACTTCGGCCTGGGTTGTGAATGCGCTGGCTTCCTTGCCATATCGCGAATAGGATTCTGTATCCTGCACATATGTGATCAGTTGCAGACCGCGAGAGCGCCCCACAAAAAGAGCGGGCAGAATTGCTGGTAACTTGCCCTCTGATAAATTCGCAAATTCGTCGGCCACTACTGTGACCCTTGGCTCAAAACTGTCAGCCTCAATGCAGATATCAATCAGTGCATTGAGGCACAGGCCTGCAAAGCTGCCGTGGGTCAGGGACTTCTCTGGTGGGATGATAATAAAGATAGTGGTGGGTTTGTCTGGTCGTTTCAAGTCCACCGGATCGAAATCGGAATACTCCATTGAGCGGCCCAACATTCCAGCAGGATCGTATAGCTGCAGAGCATCCTGAGCCTGGGTCAAAAATGATTCAGCAGATTTGGGCGAACGCTGCATCTTACCGTGGAACCGACCCGCAGCGCGTCTGATTGTGCCACCAAATTCATAACAGGTCTGCATCTGGGAGAAGAATTCCATCAGATCTTCATTTGAGCCGCAGAGCACATTGTAAAGGTACGGCAAATTACAACACAGTTCTCCGGTCTCGGCCTCGAGAATTGCGAGATAGACCAGACACCAGGTCAATATATCGCAAGCCTGGGTTCGGAAAATCTTGTTGTCACCAGAACCATTTTCTGGTTCTGGTGACAAGATATTGGCGATGCTCCGGGCCTTGTCGATCAGTTCAGGGTCTCGGCGTTCGGCATATTTGACTAAATGGCCGACCGGGTTGAAATCATGAAACGGAAGGCCGTTTTTGTTCATCAAACGCCATGGATTGATGAAGATAATATTTTGACCAATTGATTTCCGGTAAGGGCCGCACAGCCACGCAAGCTCGGCACCCTTGGCAGTACAAATGATGTTTCGGTGACTGCCAAGCGCAAAGCAGATATTTGCGGCACTCGATTCCGTCTTGCCTGAATCCGTTGGAGCGCGCACAGACATATGACCACGCCCATGCCAGTAAATGATTTTGCCATCGACAGATGCCAGCGGAATTCCGTCGCCATCTTCGTTTGAAAAACGCAGACCAATGTCTTCGGCATTGCTCGCCGTTGGAAATTTCGTCTGTCCATATATCCCGGTTGGAACTTTCATGGACTTGATCAGGCGCAACCAGCGAAATGATCCGATCAAGCCCTTAATTGTCAGAAACACACACAAAAGCGTCGCGCTACCAAATAGCCAAAGATAAAGCGGTTCTGCATCTATTGAGTTGAAAAACCGGTAGATCAGATAGAGGATCAGACTTAAGAGAGCCTGACCCCATGGTGATTGAACAGTTTGCTGAGACATAGTCTCAGTGCTCCTGCTCCTGTTCGTGAGCGTGCTGAGTCTGATCTGCGCTGTGGCCCTGCTGGTCTTTTGCAAGCACATGTCGGATTGTGGCTTCTGTCTCTCTCTCGATATTCTGCTGATAGAATGCCTCGCGTTTACTCACCATTTTTTCAGCTTGCTCTTCGATGATTTTCAAATCGGTTGAAGGATCGGCCCTGACGGATTCGGGTCGAAGCGCCTGCTCACCGATATATTTCTTGAGCAAGTCATTCTCCGCGCGCAGTACGCGGAACTTGTGGGCGCGTTGCTGGTTCTTTTTCTCGGCCTCCAGGCGTTCATCGCGTGTTGCGATGTACTCATCAGCCTTGGCGCGCGCCTCAGGAGAGGCATTGTAATACTTCTCCGCCAGTTCGTTGTTCTGGTTGAAACGCGCACTCACAGGGTCTGTCCGCTCGAGTTTTGCACCGGGACGGTCAGTTTTGGTATCATCAGACATTTGATTCACCTTATTTGATAATGAAAGGATTTTGAGATGCGCTTTGGATTTGACGACGACCGACAGGGGGCACCTCGTGACCCTGAGGATTGTTTGAAAGGGGAGGTTTTGGCTTCGCTGAGCAGCTGGACCGCCGATTTCAAAACAGTTCGGTTGGAACTGGCCTGGACGGTTCTGCAAATGTTGCTGAAACATGTCGAGCGACAAGGAATGGATGTTTATGTGGAGTTTTGCGACAAGGCCGGTGCGGAACTAAGGGAACGCTCCGATGGCCTCAAAGCCATTTATGAGGAAGATCATCGTCGCCGAATGCATTGAGATGTGTTCAAAATCCGGCGTCGAGGCGGTTCGCACTGCTAACCCTCGTGATCAATGGTGCGGAAAAGCATTTCCGCATTCTCGCTAAGGGCATCGTCCCGCTGAGCCCGGAGTTCGAGCAGGTCCGACAGCTTGACCAGAACCATAATGGGATGGTCGCCGGAACGATCAGAATTTTTGTTTGGATCGACCTTTGGCTCGTTGTTTTCAGGTGAAACATTATCTGGACTGCGAAAAGGGCAATCTCGACAAATCCGCCATTCGCCTGTTTCCGAGACATATGGATTGTTACACGCGGGGCAGTGTGGTTCTTGATATATTGAAGCCATTTTTGGACTCCTTGAGTTGGAAATTCTGGAGCTTGTCCATCATCAGGGATTTTGGAACAGATAACCGCGCACACTTGTTCTGGAATAGATCCAGCAGTGCGCCAAACATGCAGTGCCATAAATTAATCTGGCTCTGCATGATGCCATTCCTAGTCATCAGGGATGATGGTTTTGAAGTGAAGTTCCGCCGCCGCTCTTAGCGCTTGATCGCGCTGATCCAGCAATGCTCGCAGGTCAGCCAAGCCTATATACACGCATGGTTCGCCATCACGGGCAGTAAGGCATTTGGATATGGGTGATTGGGGCTCTTCTATTATTTGTCCGGGGACGTTGGAATCCAGGTAACTATGAGGTTCTTTGAAAGAAGCAGTCATGAGAGCATCCTTTTTGGCTCGTTAACTGCTTGATTAAAAACACCATGTTTTAGTCGGGTTGCAAGGTCGGGAAACTGTTTAATAGTGTCGGAAAGACAAAAAAAGAGTCGGTAAATGGCGAGTTGAGGCTAAAATTTCCGGTGAGTGATTTGGCGACAAGATTTAGAGGGTTATTTTTGGAGCTTGTGATTGAGGTTCCATCCGGCGGCCATTTTTGTAATATTCCTGCTTGGTGATTTGGCCTGTTTGTCGATCACGCTCGATGAGTGCAGGGCCATCTTCTCGATGTCGCTTTCCAAATAGATACCAGGATTCTTTATAAACGATCCCCGTGTTTGAATCTGTGTCGATTATAGCCGGACCACCAATGCGATGAAACCCGCCCTTTTTCAGTGGGGTCCTCCATTCTTCTTCTGTGACGAGGTCATTGATTTTTACAAGTCGGCTTGGTCCGTCTTCCCGTGCAGGGTGCCATGAGGTTTCATGCATGACACCATCATCATAAATCACTGCTGGCCCGTTTTCTCGATACCGCTGGTTGTTTAGCCACCAGTGCTGCGAAATGATTTGTTTATTTGCATTTCTTGTGATGACGGCGGGACCATGTTCACAATGGTACTCTCCATTAAGTGTCCAAATCTCAACAGTTCCATCAGCGTTGTTTGGTCTATGTTCGTCCGGTCCAACAGTTACTTCATACGATATCTTCATTTGTTATAGTATAACATAACATATTTGCTAAATACAAATTTTTTATGGTGACTCCAGATTGCCTAAAGTTCCAGTTGCAATTTAATTCCAATATGTTGAACTATTAGATATTGAAACATTATGAAAATTGATATGCGAAATGGCCTATGATTTCTACTACGGTTTTGCTGAAGAAAATAAGGGTAATAAGGATTTTATCAGCAGTCTAAGAGACTTGATTAAACAAATTCGACATGAAAATGAAGAAGAAAAAACGGTCAGGGATCAAACTATTTATGAGCAAATCTCTCAGATAAATGCTTTGAGAAAGCGGAATGAATTAAAGTTTAGTAAAGCATTTCACTTTGAGATTGATCGTGAAAATGACAGAAATTTGCGGCTTATTAAGAAACCTCAACAAGGTTATACGAATACGATAACTTATAGTTTTATAGGTGAAATAAGAAAAAATCGGGCGAATATAGTCCAAACAGCGCTTGCATTGGAGTTTTTGGCTCGCTTTCACGCAGAAAAACTACGTCAGTTGTTTGAGAACAATTTCCAAAATTCTCCTCCCGATGAATTTTGGCACTTTCTTCCGCTCCCTGTCATTTCGAAAAAAAACACAGGTTTTAACAAAGGCAAGGATTCTCATCCACCATCCTCTGAACCACCTCTATACCTGCCAGAACAAGAAACCTTAAGCCAAGACAAATCCAACTGGCTTGATCCGACTGTTGTTGATGCGCTTCCGTTCGTTGGGCGGGATAAAGAAATGAGAACACTCAATGACTTTGTTCTCAAAGAGCAGGGTTTCGGTGTTTGGGCGTTGTCCGGTCCATCAGGTGCTGGAAAAACCCGCTTGCTTAACCACTGGCTACATGAATTCTCTGAGAAGAGCGCTTTCAAATCTGATGGAAAGCGTATTTGGAATTTTGGTTTCCTAAATCAAATTGTCAAAAGCAATTGGAACGGTGATTGGAGTACTTGGGAACCTGAGTTTTCGACACTGATTGTGATTGACTACATTCATCTGTTCACAGCTGATATTCGGTCCCTCTTTGCACGCTGGGGCGGATCTGCGAATACTCTACCCCCGAAAAAATCCGTCAGGCTGTTATTGGTTGATCACATCTTCCCGGACAATCTAAATGAGCTAAGACGCGATCCACGATTTGGCGGTATCATTGATAGTCACGTTGACCTCAATAAAAAGCGAAAGCTTTTTTTCAATGAACGACCGCTTTTTCTGCAAAAAGAGCAGCAATCTGAGACTGATCTTCAATCGATTATCTGTCGTGCCTCCGACATATTCCAAGCGGACGGTGAAGATAAATCGCTCGATAAAATTAATCTCAAGGCAGCAATAGAACATTTGGAAAATACTGAGGGTGCGTGGTGCCCGCTTTTCGCAGCACTCAAGGGGTACGCCATCGCCAAAGGAGAATTGTCAGATGCGTTTGGCAACAGACGCGATTTGATAGATTATTACCTGGATTCATCGAACCGCTTGCCGTGGAAAAGCCTTCCGGAAGGCATGAATCCGGACGAACACGGAGAGTGGATTGGATGTCTGATTGCTGCTGCTAGTGCGTTACGTGGCGTAAGCTATAAAAAACTCTATGCGCAATTGCCTGATGCCGTGCAACGGGATTTACACAAACACTCTGATGCCATCCTAGCCTATTCGTGTGCGCTAATATCTAAACCTGACACGCAAAATATAGGTGCCTTTGAGCCCGATATTATTGGCGAGTCTTTTTTTCTACTGGTGCTGAAGAAGGTTGTTGGCTGGTCGGTTTTGATGGATGCCTTCATCGCATTGCTCTGCGTGAAAGAAGGCGCAAAAAAAACTGAAAAGAATGCCGAAGAATTTCTGGAGTTTATACGTCGGATGCGGCGCAATCTCGCAAAAGACACGACGCTAGACGTATCTAGAGAGCAATACAGAACCGATCTGTTTGAGTTACTACAGCCGGCTCTTTATCCAAAAGAGTCTTCAATGCGAGGTGCTGTTGCTGTCTTAATGACCGATCTATTTGAGCAAAATACTGAAAACGACTTCCAGCATGTGGTGAGTGATCGGTTGGAAATTGAATATTTTCAACCGTGTGCGCGTAGCAGAATTTCTGGAGATTTGCGAGTAGCGTTGATTACCTACTGGGAACAGGTAGATGAGGAATTTCGGTTAAATCCTGACAATCAAAGTCATGCCCTGAGCTCGTATTTGGGGTTTGAAATGCAAGCTGTTTTGCAGAAAGGGTTAATCACAGTAGCTAATTTGGATGCTATATCCACCATCAAATTGCTGACGGAAAGCGGTAGGTCAGAATTCGATGTTAATTTTGCTGATAGTGAAGGCGTAACCGCACTGATATCCGCCAGTTTGAATGGTCATACGGCAACCGTCCAATTGCTGTTGGAAAAGGGAGCTGAGATCAATCAGGCCACAACCAACGTCGGCGCAACTGCGCTGATGGCGGCCAGTTTGAATGGTGATCCGGCAACCGTCCAATTGCTTCTGGAAAAGGGAGCTGAGATCAATCAGGCGACAACCGACACTGGCATGATCGCGCTGTTCGCCGCCAGTGAGAGTGGTCATACGGCAGCTGTCCAATTGCTTCTGGAAAATGGAGCTGAGATTAATCAGGTGACAACCGACACCGGCGAGAACTCGTTGATGGCGGCCAGTAAGCATGGCCATAGGGCAACCGTTCAGTTGCTGCTGGAAAATGGAGCTGACATCAATCAGGCGACAACCAACATCGGCGCAACCTCGCTGATGTTGGCCAGTTTGAATGGTGATCCGGCAACCGTCCAATTGCTTCTGGAAAATGGAGCTGAGATCAATCAGGCGACAACCGACACTGGCTGGACCGCACTGTTGGCCGCCTGTGCGAGTGGTCATACGGCAACCGTACAATTGCTTTTGGAAAATGGAGCGGACATCAATCAGGCGACAACCGACACTGGCTGGACCGCACTGTTGGCCGCCTGTGCGAGTGGTCATACGGCAACCGTACAATTGCTTTTGGAAAATGGAGCGGACATCAATCAGGCGACAACCAACATCGGCGCGACCGCCCTGATGTTGACCTGTGAGAATGGCCATATGGCAATAGTGCAACTGCTGTTGAATGAGGGAGCCGAGATCAATCTGGCGACAACCGACACTGGCTGGACCGCGCTGATGGCCGCCAGTTTGACTGGTGACACGGCAACCGTACGATTGCTGCTAGAAAACGGAGCTGATACCAATCAGGTCAGAACCGACACTGGCGTGACCGCGCTGATGATTGCCAGTTTCAATGACCACACAGAAATAGCGCGCCTCCTATTTGATCATGGTGCTCAAATAAATATGGTCGATACAGAAGGTAGCACTGCATTAGACTATGCAGAGGTGGAAGGAAGCAAGGAGCTCATTGCTTTACTTCTCAGGTCAGGCGCGAACCGTGGTTCACAGCTTTAGCTGGTAATTTTGTATTCCGCATTGCTTGACCTTAACACATTTCCGGTTGCAAATGACCGCGATTATTGGACAGTTCCGTGTGGAATTTTTCGTGTCGGCGCTCTTCCACTTGATAGTCCAGCGTCATTTCTTTTTCTCGTTTTCTTGCCAGTTTTCGCGTCAAGGCACGCATGTCTTTGAATGCGTCATGTCCCGCATAAAGTTTTGCGCTCTCCCTATGGCGTGAAAGAGCGACATAGGTGAGATTTCTATCCATGCTGGGTGCTGCGAGAACGAAAGCACTGTCGACCGTACAGCCCTGGCTTTTGTGGATGGTGGTGGCATAACCATGATCAAGGGCGGCATAGTCATGCAGATTTATACTAATTGATCTGGCATTTGAATTCTTTTCCTGATCATCAAGTCGAATTGTCAGTTTGTCACCATCCATGTGCAAAAGCGTGCCGAGCGTGCCATTTTTTACGCCCAGAGCATGCTCATTTTGCGTGAAGAGAATGCGATCACCACTGGCAAAGCTACGTGTGCCATTTTCGGTTTCAATGATTGTTTCATTCGCAAGTTTACCCCGATCTTTCCAACGCTGGCGAATTGACTCATTGATCGTTTTTACATCAGCCCGGCGATGCGTCAGCGCAATGCGTGTTGCAGAAGTCTCGCCAAAATCACAATCCGCCATATAGTCTTCCACTAATTCAGCAATGGCATTGTCGCTGTTTTGCGTGAATGTAATAGCGGCGTGGGTATCATAAGAATGCAACGCTTCCGCCACCGAACCACGGGCTAAATTCAGTGAAGCTTCACACTGCCAGTCAACGCGTTGTCTGCGTATATGTTCGAGTTCAGCAAAGCCGATGCGTTCAGAAATGGTGCGAAAAGGCGCACCGGCACCAATAGCTTGAAGCTGAGCCGGATCACCAACAAGTACAAGTTTCGCGCCTTTTGATTTGGCATGGGCGACAAATCGCGCCATTTGTCGTGACCCAATCATCCCTGCTTCATCTATAACAAGAACATCGTTTTCGCTAAGCTCATGACGCCCATTGCGCCAACTCATTTCATAAGAAGCAAGCGTGCGACTTTTGATGCCGGAGGCATTTTGGAGGCCATCAGCAGCCTTTCCCGCAAGCGCCGCCCCTAACACACGATATCCCTGAGCTTCCCATGCGTCCTTTGCCGCTGCAAGCATGGTGCTTTTACCAGAACCAGCCAGGCCAACAATTGCAGAAATTTGTTCTTTGCCTGTGATATGGCTGATTGCTTCACTCTGCTCATCACTGAGTGATCCCCTGACCGTTTTTTTAAGCTGTGTGTTTTGGTGTTTGATGGCTTCGGCAATCAGCCGCGGGTGAACCGCATGCTTGTCGCTGTCGGCCATAATTTTGACTGTGTGCACCATTCCGTGTTCCAGGTTGACCTGATCGTGGGTTGAATAACGGATATTTGTTTGTCTGTTTTCGCCATCTGTCAGGCCAACAAGATGAGCGGAGTTCATAATGGCGGATTTGGTCGCCTGCCGATCAACCATATCTGGAATGTATTTGCCCAAGTAACTCTCAATGTCTTTTTCGCTGAAGACACTTTTTTCCTTGGTGATGATATCCAGCAGCGTTTCAGGCTTTTCATGAATACGTTTTGCTATGTCGGCAATATCGGGATTGTGACACGCAGAGCCAATTTTTGCGGCTAAGTCAGCCCGACCAATTTCCTGATGCTTCGATAGGCGGTCGATATGCGTCTGTAGCTGTTGTCTTTCACCCTTGTGACCTTCAATAAGTTCTTGTTGTTCCAAACGATCACGCGCGGCGGTGCTTTCAAGAATGGCTTTGTTCTCAGCAATGAACTTTTGATGATTTCCAGTTAGACGATCCCACAGACCGCGAATACCCGTGTTCAGTTTCAGGCTACGGGCCTTGGCTTCTTCTATCCGCCGCGATTGTTGTATGGATTTAAGATCGAGCCGTTCTAATCGTTGGCGTTCAACAATCCGTTGGCGTTGTTGCTGCAAGCCATCCATCTGATCGGCATAATTGGTTTCGGCGGCTTCCGCTTTATCGCCCTGTGCGCCATCAAATGTGGCACTGATTTCTGTCAACCGCTCTTCAATGGAAGGCAGCGCACCTGGTGTACCAAGGCGGGTTTTTAGCTCCTGGGGTTTAACGCCCAACCATCGGGAGAGAGAATAGATAGTGCCTTTGTGGTCAATCGCTACAAAACTGCGCTTGTCACCGCGTGCTAACCAAAAGCCTTGTTCTTTCAAGGCGGCTTCAAAAGATACCTGATCATCCGACCGTGCCCAACAATCGCGCATTATTGATTTAAGGGCTTTTGGGTCGCGTTTGGCACGCTTGGACGTTTGCCATTCCTCCAGCCCGAAATTCAAAGGATCGTTGATGATACGATCGGTGAACCCATCCGGCATATCCCACCCATGAGATAGATAGATTTCTCTGCCCAAGGCATTTAGCCGCTCCTTATAGAACGATAGAGTGATGGCCCTCAGCTTTTTTGTATCAATGCGAGATACAACCAGATGGGCATGTCGTCTGCCGTTCTTCTCATGAAAAATGATTACGTGAGGCTGATCTGCCAGTCCCAACCGTTCCATTGCCTGATCTATCACCGCTTCAAAATCCTCAACCCTCACCATTTCGTTGGAGGGTGGCGACAGGGACAGGGAGAACAGAAATTTCTTGCAGTTCGTCGCTTTACTAATGGCATGAATTTCTTCAAATGCCCCATGCACATCATTGGCGATAAAACCTTGAAGGCGATGCACATCCACATGATCATTATCCATCACGTTCAAAAGATGGTCTGCTAACTGGCGGGCATTACCGCGTTCGGAACCTTTTAAAATCATGTGCCTTTGCCCTCCTTGTTTGAGGAAGGACGCAAACCAAGTGCTTTCATCAGCGATAAGCGCATGGAACTGATTTCAGAACAGGCGCTATCCACTTGATCAAGCACATCTGGAGACAAAGGCAACAAGCCAAGCTGCGCGGCTTCTGCTAAATCCTGCAAGGATTGCAAAGCAGAAGTTTCGCCCAGTTTCGCCAATATCTGTGCGAGTAATCTTTGACGCTCCAGAGGCGACAAGCGCAAAGAGTGGCTGTAATTCTCGGTTAAACCATCATGTTCAATCGAGCCAAACAATCGGCCACGGACAAAATCACTGAGCCGCAAATCGCCTGCCGCATCCAAAAGCGCCCGCCGTTCCTCTGGCGTCACGCGCACAGAGAGGGGCGAACACTTTTCAGCGTTCTTATTGTGTTTGTTGTTTGTCATGATGAGTGTGCCGGATCGCGAAAGTTCCATAGGGGCGCATCAGCGCCGCACCTACAGATCAATCGGGATCAAATATGGGTTTAAATGTGTAAGAAAACAGAGGCGGTTTCACGCCCCGCCATCCAGGATAACGCTATCGTCTATTCCCGGGAGTGGTTTTAGTTGTGGGTAGAATTGCCGCAAAAAATTCTAGTTTTCCGGCGGAGATATGTTCTTTAGAACATCATCCCACCGAGTCAATTCGTCAAATAATTGGTTCGAATTTAGTACTTCAGAGCCAGCCAACTTTTTCCATGATTTAGCAGCCAACTTCTTGCGCATTTTCTCCGCAAGTTCGGGAAAGCTTTGGGAACCGGAACGGCGTTTCTCAATTCGGTTAGACTTCCGAATTATCCGGGCCTGACGCAAGCATGTCCTCATCTTCAGGCTGTTCGGAATCTGTGAGGCGGCATCCAGAGCTAAACTTCTGTGTCAGATCAAATTCCATTCCTTCCGGCTTGCAGGACGGGGTCCAGAAACTCGGGAACCAGTTCTGCGCTCTGGCGTTGCCCTTTAGCGCTGTTGCGCGGACGATCAATACGCATAATGAGGGACCACCATGCCAGAAAACTTTGCCGAAGGACTGAACGATAATACACGCCAAAAGATGATTGGCCTTTTGAACGAGCGGCTGGCAGATACCATCGATCTCACCACAGCGGTCAAACAGGCCCACTGGAATCTCAAGGGTCCGGGCTTTATCGGCGTGCATGAATTGCTCGACGTCGTCGCGGATCATCTGCGCGAATGTGCCGATCTGATGGCGGAACGGGCTGTTATTCTGGGCGGCTTTGCCAAGGGCACCATACAGATCGTTGCCAGCGAAACCACTCTGGAGCCGTATCCCACTAACATCGTCAAAATCAAAGATCACGTCACTGAACTGACAGAACGCTTCCGGCAGCTCGGCAAATGCTTGCGTGATGCTATCGAGACCGCTGGCGAAGCCGGTGATGAAGACACAGCGGATCTGTTTACCGGGATCAGCCGCACCGTGGACAAGGATGCATGGTTCATCGGCGCCAACGCGCAGCCGAAATAGAAGGCGAGCAGACGCCGGGCACAGGCCATATTGGGTTCGGGCCAACTCACCTTCGCAACGCAAAGGAAAACATGACATGACAATGAGAGAAACCAGTAATGTGGTCGATCCGATTGATGTTCAGATCGGAGGCGATGGCGATTCCAGCGGCATGGGCCGCAGCCTCACGGCCGACGACATGAATGCATTGCTGTATTCCAGTGAGCCGCTGGAAACGCGGCGCGCACAATTGCTGGAACTGCGCGATGAGTTGCGCGCGCGCGTCAACGTTGATCTGGGAAACGACCATGTCGACTTGCTGCGCTCAGTGGAGGATGCGCTGGCGCAACTTGATGATGGCAGTGCGGATGAAACTGGATCGCGCGAAACGCTGGGCATGGATAGTGCGTCGCGTTCCGATGGCCAGGCTTTGGACGAACAGGAACCGGATTAGGACTTTTGCCGGTTCGCTATGTGCCGGAAGGTTGCGAGGAGACCGGACATCGCGCGGTAAATCTGGATCCTCGGAACAAGTCCGAGGAAGACGGGTTTGGTGCGAGGCCGACGGGATTGGGTTGAGGATGGCGGGAATTGGTCTGAGTAGGAGGGGATTGGGAAGAATTCACGTTTCCGGTCTTTCCTGGCACCCCTCCAGCGTCGTCCTCGGACTTGTTCCGAGGATCCAGCTATGGTGCACATCTTGCGAATGACAACCGCTTGACGTCAATCTCGGTTGAAAAAGCGCCTTACCGGAACAGATAGATTGGACTTGTCCAAGCGCGCGTGCCGTCTTCCTGTTCCAGCCGTATATAGATCGGGTTATCGCCATCGGGCTTGAGGTCAAGTTTGCGGGTGAATGAAAATGACAAATGCGGATTGATATCCGGTAGCCGGAAAACTTTCAGGAAACGAGGCAGGTCTCCGGAGGCATCGAACACACTGTCTTCGATGCCGATATCGGCGATGGCAATGTTGGTTTCCACAAGTGGAGTGCTGATGGACAGTGTCCCGGCACCAGCATCCGCGAGCGCCAAATCAGCTCCGCCGAAGTTTCCGGTGGTCAGCGCGCGCCAACTGATTTTGTGGTCGCTGATCTGATCCAGCGTCTTGTCCCGATTGAGGAAATTAACCGGCTGAATCTGCTTGATCGTATTTCCCGCAATTGTGGCGCAGCCGTCCCAGATGACTTCGCGGAACCGGCCACGATATTCGGCGCCTTCCCAGTGCAGGCGGATGCGCGAGCCCAGATCATCTTCTGTGTAGGGACGAACGGTCTCGACCAGCTCAAGACCATTGAAAATATCGATCCGGATAATCGGCGAACTTGTTGTCACAGAGACCGCAATTTCCGCATCACCTTGCGGCAGATGGACAATGTCGCCCATCATGGCGCTGTTGGTTGATATGCCCTTGGTATCAAACAGCTTTGGATCATCATGATAGAGCTTGCCGGGCGTTTCAAAAGTGGCGCTCACATCAATGATCATGCGGCCGGCATCGCCGCCCGTCGTGCCGTAGTGGCGGCGTTTGCGCATGCAGTCCAGAAGTGCTTCGCGGGACAGTTCGGCGGTGTTAAAGCAGGTCAATCCGCCAATGGCGCCAAATTTTCCGGCACCGGGATAGCTGGCACCCGGCCGCCCCTTGTGGCCATCGGAATTTGCAACCACGCCAACCCGGTAACCCAGTTTAAAGGCATCATGGAGGAGCCATTCAAAGGTTCCCCATGAGGAATGGACCTCTACCGAGCGCTCAAACCGACCGTCATGGGCTACGGCAATATCGGCGTAGCGCCCGCCGCAATGGGCATAGCAGACAACATCAAACTCTGCGTTCCCGGCAAATGCATCAAACAGGGCTGCAGCGGTGGTGCAATCGGTATCGCTGGCATCCCCGTTTTCAATCAGCGCATGCGATGACCGGCGTATCGTCCGTCCTTCGGTGGGAAAGTATACATTTCTGTCCCCGCCCAACGAGGTGTTACCGGACCATTCATAGCCAGGCAGGGCGACGAAATTGCCAGGCGCGTCGAATTTTGCAGTGATGCGGTTCAATTCGTTCCAGAACCCGTCACTGATCTGGAAGTCGTTACCCTGGTGGCCGCAGGCATCGACAAAGGCGCAGTCTCTGGCAAAGGCAAAATAGTCGTGCGCACTGCCTGTGCCGATTGTCTCTTCCGACTGGCCGTGCATATCTCCCCAGAAGTGGACGAGCGCACGATTTTCTACAATCAGGGGGTTCGTCACTGCGGCGATTTCCCCGTCTTGCGTTCGGAGTGTGACAGAGACTGCACCGGTGTTTGTCACCGACAATCCGGGAATGACAAGCGCACAGTCACCTTTTGCAAAAGTTGCTGTCTCCGGCAGACCCTCAATCTTGCCGCCGCCATCCACTGTGAAACTGCCTTCGCATTGGTCAGATGGATTGCCCCATTTGTCTTCTCCCTTGATTTTCAGGGCGAATGTCTCGTTGGGGCGGCAACAGGTCGGCAGAACCGCGACATAGCGTTCCGGCCTGCCAGGCACGATAGCAATCGTCGGCTGGACGGGCAGGGGTTGAAAATTGAATGTCGCAACCGGATCGACCAGGACCCTGAATTCAAATGTGTCTTCGCAGAACGTCTGAAGCCGCATGCCCGGGCTACCGAAATCCAGCACGCCGAACCGAATGACGATTTGGTCGCCTTCCTGAAGGAAGCCTTTGACGACTTTAATCCACAACGTTCTGTCCCAGGGCCGCACATTGCCCTTCGGGTCCCAGCGAAGTTGGAGCAGGGCGCCATTGGACGCAGTTACCGTGCAATAATTTTCCCGTTCCGGATGGTCAAACTGCGGGTTTCCCTGATCAGAGGCAAATCGAAAGCAGATGCGCAGACTGCCGGAATCGTCAATCCCGAAGGTGCCGGCCGTGTAGGTCAGGGCGAAAGACGCGTATGATCCCGCCTCAAAGGAACCGTCAGGCGAAATCTTTGCGGTGCCAAGACGGGAGGGCTCGATCGCCTGACGGATCACCCCGCTGTTGATGGTGTCCCAGTCATTTTTAGGATGAGTTTCGGCGTAATTTTGATCGGTCATGACAAACATTCCGTTTTTGCAGCTTCAGGCGATGATTCAATATTCAAAAAATGTGCTCTAGCCAAAAATTTGAACAAGCAGGAGCGAGATTGGCGGGATATAGGTAATCAGCAGCAAATCCAGTATGAGAACCAGAATATACGGCCAGATCGCCGCAACGATGCGCTCAATCGATACTTTGGTAATCGCCGAGGCGATGAAAAGATCGACGCCGAGAGGCGGAGTGACTGTGCCGATGCTGAGATTGACGGACACAATGATGCCGAACAGCACGGGATCAATACCAAAGCTCATGGCTGCCGGGAATAGAATTGCGGTAAAGATGACAATGGCCGCAGCCGCATTCATCATACAGCCAACGACCAACAGGAATACATTGACGAACAGCAGATAAACGATCTGACTGCCGGCAACATCCGCCAGATAGGCAGAAATATTCTGCGGGATTTGATTGATGGTAATGAGCCAGGCAAAAACACCCGCAGCATTCATGATGAACATGACAACGGCAGAGGAAAGCACGGCGCGCGAAAACGCCTTGCCGAGACTGGAAAAGGTCAGCTCCCGATAGGCAGCACCGACAATCAATCCATACAGGGTTGCGACAATGGCCGCCTCTGTCGGTGTGAAAACGCCGCCATATATGCCGGACAGAATGATGACCGGCATCAGCAATGGCCAGAATGCGCGCTTGAAGCTGCGCCAGATTTCGCTTGCGCCTTGAAAGTCGGTTCGCTCGATGGCTTCGCGGCCGCTGAGATAGCGGTTCAGCAACAACAGGGAAACACAAATCAGGATGCCGGGAAACAGGCCCGCCAGGAACAGATCGGCAATCGAGACGCCGGTGACGACACCGTACAGAATAAGCAGGATTGACGGTGGTATGATCATGCCGGTCACGCCCGCCGCGGCGATTGTCGCTGCGGTATATTGAGGCCGGTAGCCTTTCTCTTCCATCGGCTGGTTCATAACGCCGCCGATGGCGGCCACGGTTGCGGCATTGGACCCTGACAGGGCGGCAAAGAAACTGGACCCCAGAATGGCCACGGCCCCAAGACCGCCGGTCAGATGCCCCACCAGCGAATATGCGAAGTCGACCAGCCGCCGCGACATGCCGCCTGTGGACATGATCTCGCCTGCTAGTATGAAGAATGGAATGGCCAGAAGGGGAAATGAGTTATTCGTGGCAAACATGCGCTGGGTTACGATTTCCAGACTGATGCCGCTCATCAACAGGCCAATAACACTCGACAGGCCCAATGCGACCGCAATTGGTACACGCAACAGCATTAAAAGTACCAGGGAACCGAAAATGGCTGTTGTGGTCATGATGGGGTTTTCCGGAACGGGTCAAAGGACATGGTTATAGATCTTCGGCAAGGAGGTCTTTGTCAGGCGCGATCCATTGCAGGTAAAACAGTTCCAGGGCGTAAATCACGAGAAACGCCATTCCCACCGGAATGGCGGCATAGACCCAGGCCATCGAGATTTCGAGGGCCGGCGAAATCTGTGGCACGGTGCGCGCGGTCAACAGATATCCACTCCACAGGATCAGGCCAAAGAAGATCCCGCTGGCTAGTGTGGAACCCAGAATGGCGTAACGCCGAACGGTCACCGGCAGGTTCGCCACCAGGATTCCAATACTGGCATGCATTTTTCGCCGGAAAGCGACCGCCGAACCCAGAAAGATCATCCAGACGAAAAGGTAACGGATGACTTCGTCAGGAAATGCCAGAGAACTTTCGATGATAAAGCGGAACACGACTGTTGCGATGCCGAGCACAAACATGATTGCAAATGCGCCAACGCAGAGTGCCGTCAGGAGGTTTTCTGATAACTGAAGAGCTTTCTTCAAGCTGGTCATGATTGTCCTCCTGACGGTGTCGGTTTGGTGGTATTATTCGGCACTGACAGCTGCATCAATCAGCTCTTCACCGATTTTGCCGCGATATTCAGTCCACACCGGTTCCATTGCTTTTTGAAAGGCCTCTGTCTGCTCCGGTGTCAGGCGTGTGACCGTCATGCCACCTTCTGCCATTTCTTCCAGATATTTGGCTTCGACGGCATTCAATTCCTTGCGTTCCCATTCCTGTGTCTCGATTACAGTTTGCTGGAACATATCCTGCACGTCAGTCGGCAGCTCTTGCCACATTTTGTCGTCAGCCAGGAACATGATCCCGGCCCATTGGTGGCGCGACAAGGTGATGAAATCCTGTACTTTGTCGAAACCGAACGCCTTGACATTGCCAACTGGATTGTCCTGGCCGTCAACCGTTCCCTGTTGCAGGCCGGTAAAGACTTCTGACAAGGCCATGGGTGTCGGATTTGCGCCAAGAGCCTTGAACGTTGCGACATTCAGCGGATTGTTAACGACCCGAAACTTGATGCCTTTCATGTCTTCCGGCATTTCCACCTTGGTCTTTGCGGTGGTGATGGTGCGAAAGCCGCTTTCATACATGCCAAGCGTCCTTATGCCGGTTTTTTCCAGCATGTCGGCATAGAGTTTCTGGCCGACCGGACCATCAGAGACCGCATAGGCATGCGCGTTATCGCGGAACAGGAATGGCAGATAGAAGATGTCGAGGGGCGGGTAGAAGGTTGCCACATTGGTTGTTGGCACCAGAGCAAAATCGACGACGCCAATCTGGATACTTTCCACCAGATCGCGTGATGAGCCGATTGTGGAATTCGGAAACACTTCGACTTCGATTTTTCCGTCACTTTTTTCGGCCACCATATCGGCAAACATCTGAGCGCCTTTGGCCAGTGGATGGCTCTCATTGTAAGGATGTCCGAATTTGAGTTTCATTTCCGGCATGGACTGAGCAATTGCCCCGGTGACGGTCAATCCGCAGATGGCGATGGAGACGACAGCCTTGCGCGCATAGCGAAGCAGACCGCGTCTGAATTCCGGTTGGTTGGGTATGAACAATTGCATTGAATACTCTCCTGTGTTGATGGTTTTGTCTCCGCTTCCAGGGAAGCGGACCCGAATGTGATGAGCTTTCAGGCCCACTCTCTTTCTTGCATTATGAGGATCGCGCCAGTTCAGCTGACCTCTTTGAAATCCGGCCGCCCATTCTGGGAGACCGGTACGATTTCAATCATCCGGTCGCTCGGAGGAACGAAAATCCGCTGCCAGGTGATCGGTGCATCACGGTAGCTCATGCCGCCGATCGTCCAGACAATTCCGTATTGTCCTGCTGGCACATCCAATTGCCGCGCTACGCGTGGGGGCAGCGGCTGGCATGCCATCATCTGACGTGTGTTGAGGGTGGGTGCATTGAATCGTTCAGCGAGCATGTCTCGAAACGACACACCGTTGAGCGTCACTTCGCTCATCTGTGCCAGTTCAGAAAACCGGTCAGCAGGCAGATATATCTCGCTGAAAACTTCGAATTCCTGGTTGACCGACACAATCCGGTGAATGTGCACATACTGGTTTATCTGGGTGCCGAAAAACGCGCTCCAGGGACCGTTCTCGGACGTCAGTTCGACACTTACAATCTTGAAGAAAACCGGAAGAAGGTGTTTGCCGCCTTCAGCCATGAAGCGGAAGTGCATGAGTTGGCCTTCCTGGGCCTGTGCACCGGATACAAAGGTTCCGCGGCCGTGGCTGCGCTCGACAACGCCCATCTGAACAAGGCTGCGCAAGGCTCTTTGGATGGTCCCCAGACTGGCCTGCATTTCGCCGGCAAGCTGATCCTCTGACGGCAATTGATCACCGGGCATCCATCGACCATCTTCGATCGCGCGCAAAATGGTCTCGGAAATCTGTTTGTGTTTTGCTTTCGCCGGTTTGCTCAGATTGGTGTTGGCCGGTTGCGTGCTGTTCATGGCGCCAGGTCGTATCCTATAGAGGACTTATAGGATTTATGGTATGTTTGGGTCTAAACGGCGTCAAGTCCTATATAGGTATTATGGGAAATTGGTGAGCAATTGGGCTGTTTGCTACAAAAAGCAGCACTTTTTTCGGCGAAATTGATCATTAAACCAGCGATTGTCTTATCTTTTTGCGCCTGATGGTTTGGCGGGGACCGGGAAACTGCACGTTAAGTCTGGATCCCCGGAACAAGTCCACTGGTGTCCGGTTTAAAATCGGTGGACATGTTGCATGGTATTGATTCTACTTGTTTCCAACGGTTTAGCGAACGTTATGGACACGAAGTAGAGGTCAACACCATGCGGCATGAGAATAGCGTATTTCACGAGATATTGAAGCATGTTCCCTGGGGCGTGTTTAATCGGCTTGTGGACAAGCACCAATCCGATCATCGTATTCGCCGGTTGAGTACGAAAGATCAGTTTATTGCCATGCTCTACGCGCAGTTTTCAGGCGCTGTCAGTCTGCGCGAGCTTGTTGGCGGGCTGGCCAGCCACCAAAACCGTCTTTATCATCTGGGAAGCCGTCCAGTTCAGCGCTCCACATTGGCTGATGCCAATGCCACCCGGCCAAGCGAGGTTTTTACTGACCTGTTTGCCACTCTTGCAGCACGAGCAGGCCGCGGGATGCGGCGCAAGATCGCAGATGCCACCTATCTGATTGATGCAACCGGTATAAGCTTGTCCGGCATGGGCTCGCAATGGGCCCACTTTTCCCACAAGGCTTGCGGTGCCAAAGCACATATCATCTATGATGCCAATGCCGAGTATCCCGTCTATGCTCAGGTGAGCGCTGCCAATGTCAATGACATTACACCCGCCAAAGCCATGCCTGTTGAACCGGGTGCCACTTATGTTTTTGACTTGGGATATTATGACTTTAACTGGTGGGCCACGCTGGATCAGGCAGGGTGCCGGATTGTCACCCGGCTCAAGAAGAATACAACGCTGAAGGAAACGGTGGTTCTGGATGTGCCCGAAGGCGGCGACATCCTGTTGGACCGTATCGGCCTTCTGCCGCAAAGAACCAAAAACGGCAAGACCCGGTTCACCGACCCGGTACGCGAGGTACAACTCAAAACCCCAACCGGCAAGGTTCTCCGCATTTTAAGCAACGACCTTGATGCCTCGGCGCAGGAAATCGCCGATCTCTACAAGCAGCGATGGGCCATTGAACTGTTCTTCAAATGGGTCAAGCAAACTCTGAAAATCCGCCATTGTGTGGGGCGCAGTGAAAACGCACTGCGCATTCAAATCGCCGTGGCCCTCATTGCCTTCCTGCTGTTGCGGTTTGCACAGAAAACCCAGACGACCATCAAAACGCCCTTGGCTTTCGCCCGCATCATTCGAGCAAATCTCATGCACCGAAAACAAATTGATCGCCTGCTGATGCCTGATCCAATACCCATAAAAAACAGCCACCAGATGGTGCTGTTATGATGCTGAAAGTTAAACCGGACAGTAGTGGAACAAGTCCGGGGATGACGATGGAGGGGTTTTGGGAGAAGCCGGAATTGTGAGTGCATTCCACTTCTGTCATTCTCGGAGCACAACTATTGTCTTCAGGCCGACCCCGTTTTATACGGACCAGCCCCGCCATCCACGCACCCACCCCGTCATCCTCGGACTTGTTCCGGGGATCCAGCTCTGATGCACATTTTATGGAAGATCAGCCATTTTTGGCCGGCTTCGCTCCGGGTATCCAGATCCGCTGTTCAGGCATCAGTCACTTCAACTGTCAGCTGCGCCAGGATGGGAAAATAGGCCTGGCCGGGCTTTTGATCTGTCGTCAGTGTACTGCCCGGCACGGGTTTCGGCAGGCGGAGCTGGACCTGAGTGTCGGTGAATTTTGAGGCATCGATGGCCCAGACGTGATGGTCGGCGATGTCCATCAGCGCCGAGCACATGTCAGCTTCGCATTGTTCCTGCACCAGAAAGCCGCGTTGGGGATGCACAGAAGAGGCGGACAGCAGCGCCCATTTGGTATGATGCGCCGCAATTGTGCGATATGCGGCCTGATCGAAAGCGGCGCCATCATGACTGCGCAGCTCCGAGCCGGCCATATAGACACGGTTTCCCGGAACCATGGCCAGGGTACTGGCAATAAAGGTTGAATTGGTAACGATGGTCAGATCCTGGTGCTGGCGCAGCGCCTGCGCCACGAAGGCCGATGTTGAGCCGGTGTCGATGGCGATTGCATCGCCCGGCTGGATCATCTGCGCGACCCTGTTGGCAATGGCAATCTTGGCCTGTTTGTTGCGGTTCATACGCGCCAGAAAGGGCGGGTCGATGAGGCTCTGCATGCTGACAATTGCGCCATGCACCTTTTCCACTTCGCCGCGATCCACCATCGGCCTGACGATGCGGCGAATGGTCTGGTCGGAAACCTGCAGCAATTCGGCCAGTTCGCCAACGCTGACCGAACCGCGCAGTGCGACCGCATTTCGAATATCCTGTTCGTATTTTGACATGGTCATTCCGGATCACTCCCTCAACCTATGTTATATCAACATAAATCAACAAAAAAGTTGAAAAATGTTGATTTGGATGCATAATTTGGCGAATCCCGGCCAAAGGTGCCCTGACATGACTGAAACATCTCCCCGGCATTCTGCCAAACATCTCATCATCGGCGGCGGCATCATTGGCTGTTCAATCGCCTATCATCTGGCCAGATCCGGTGAGAAGGATGTTGTGCTGCTGGAAAAAGCCGCGCTGACCGAAGGCGCGACATGGCATGCGGCCGGGTTGGTGGGGCAATTGCGTTCCAGCCGCAACACGACACGCATGCTGCAGCGCTCGGTGGCGCTGTATGACCGGCTGGAAGCGGAAACCGGCCTTGCCTGTGACTGGAAGAAAGTCGGAAGCCTGCGCCTTGCGGCGTCTCAGGAGCGGCTGCTGGAAGCCCGGCGGCTGGCCACCATGGCCCGGAGTTTCGGTCTGGAGATGCAGATTATCTCGCCGCAGGAGGCAAAAATCCTGTTTCCCTATATCAACACCGACGGGCTGACCGGGGCTGCCTATATTCCTTCCGATGGTCATGTCGATCCGGCGAGCCTGTGCCAGTCGATTGCTGCTGGTGCGCGGATGCATGGCGCGCAGCTTCGCCAGGGAATCACGGTGCATGATTTTGAAGTCAGCAATGGCCGAATTACAAAGGTGATGACCTCTGGCGGCGATTATGAGGCCGAAACTGTCACCCTTGCCAGTGGCATGTGGAGCCGGGAGTTGGGGCACAAACTTGGCCTGTTGATCCCGGCCTGCGCGGTGGAACACCAATATATCGTGACAGAGCCGATACCGGGCTTTCCCGAGGGGCTGCCGACATTGCGCGATCCGGACCGGCTGGTTTACTACAAGCCGGATGCCGGCGGCCGGCTGGTGATTGGCGGTTATGAGGACGACACGGTGCCGTTTGGCGAACACGGCATTCCGGGTGATTTTGTCCGCCAGTTGCTGCCGGAAAATCTCGACCGCTTTGAACCGCTGGCAGCCCATGCGGCGCAGGTCACGCCGATTGTCAATGAGGTCGGTATCCGCCAGATCATCAACGGCCCGATACCCTATTCGGCAGATGGCGACTTTGTCATGGGTCCGGTGCCGGATTTCAAGAACCTGATGCTGGCGACCGGGTTCCTCTACGGCATTGCTGCTGGTGGCGGCGCTGGCGAAATGATTGCCGAATGGCTGGTCGAAGGCCGGCCGGGACTGGATTTATGGCCTCTGGATGTGCGCCGCTTCGGGCCGCATCAGGGCACGCGCCATTACATGTATCCCCGCGCTGTGGAGCATTATGCACATCATTACAAAATGCGCTATCCGGGCCAGGAAAGCAGCGTTGCCCGCGATCTTCGCAAAAGCCCGCTCTATGACCGGTTAAAGGCTAAAGGAGCGGTTTACGGCGCGAAGAACGGCTGGGAACGACCGCTCTGGTTTGCACCGCAAGGTGTGGAGCCGGTCGATCAGCTGGATTTCCTGAAACCGGGCTGGAAACGGTTTGTCGCCGAGGAGCACAAGGCCGTGCGTAGCGCCGTAGCGCTGGTTGACCAGAGCAGTTTTTCAAAATTTGAACTGGTCGGGCAGGGCGCGCTTGCGGCGCTGCAGCGCCTTGCCGTGTCGAATATGGACAAGCCGATCGGGTCGGTGATCTATACCCAGCTTTGCAATGAGCGCGGCGGTATTGAGGCAGATGTCACGATTACGCGTCTTGCACTGGATCATTTTTACATCATCACCGGAGCCGGGTTCGGGGTTCATGATGGCGACTGGATCAGGCGCAATCTGCCGCCCGACGGCTCGGTGGTGCTGGTGGAAGTCACATCCGGCTGGGCGGTGATCAATCTGTGCGGCCCAAAGGCCAGAGACGTTCTGCAAGCTGCCAGCGACGATGATGTATCGAATGAGGCGTTTCCGTTTGCAACCATGCAGCGCCTGACCATCGGCGCTGCGCTGCTGCGCGCTGTCCGCATCGGATATGTCGGGGAACTGGGCTGGGAACTGCATGTGCCGACGGAATTTGCCCAGCATGTCTATGATCTGTTGTGGGATGCCGGCCAGCCGTTTGGCATTCGGGATATTGGCTACCGGGCGATTGACACGCTGAGGCTGGAAAAAGCCTATCTCTACTGGAGCGCCGATATCACGCCGGATTACACGCCGGTTGAGGCGGGTCTGGCCGGGCGGGTGCATTTGAAGTCGAAGGGAGATTTTCTCGGCCGTAGCGTTCTGCAACGCCAGAAGCAGGAGGGCACGGATCGCAAATTATGCTGCTTTGTGTGCGATGCGGACCTGCCGCTGTTTGGCGGGGAAACCATTCTGGCCGATGGTGAGGTTGTGTCTCTGGCGACCAGTGCCGGTTATGGCACAAGCGTGGAGAAAACCATCATTCTGGGGTATTTGTCAGGAGCTCTGGCGGAGCGGGAGGATTTCGAGCTTGAGGCTATGGGAGAGTTGCATAAGATCAGGCGCGTTGCCGCGCCGCTTTACGACCCGGACAATGAACGTCTGAAAGCATGAAGCCTGAAAGCATGAAGGGAAAGCCATGAGCGAATATACCGAAATTGTTCAACAGGCGCTTCGCAATGTGCCGCGGTTTTCCCAGGTATCACTGAACGCCGATCAGATTGTCCGGCTTGGCGGTCTCACCAATCTGGTGCACCGGGTGGAGCTTGACGATGAAACACTCATTGTCCGCATTCCGGGAAAAGGCACCGAGGATTATATCGACCGGGCGGTGGAGTTGCACAATGCACGGGCCGCCGCATCTGCGGGCGTCTCGGCAGAGGTAATCTGGGCCGATGCGGCGGCCGGTCTGATGATCAGCCGGTGCATCGACAATATCGTCACCATGACGCCGGATTTGTTCCGCAGCCGGGCAGGTGCGCCGCAGCGCGCAGCGCTGGCATTCAGGATGCTGCATCAATCCGGCCAAATTTTCCGGTTCCGCTTCGAGCTGTTCTCGATGATTGATGACTATCTGAAGATACTGGCCGGAAAGGATGCTCAACTGCCGGATGGCTATTTTGAAATTGTTGAAGCGGCACACCCGGTGAAAGACGTTCTCTCGACCAATCCAGCGGAACTTGCACCGTGTCATTGCGATCCGCTTTGCGAAAATTTCCTCGATGATGGCACACGCATGTGGATCGTCGACTGGGAGTATTCCGGCATGAATGACCCGATGTGGGATCTGGGAGATCTGTCGGTCGAGGCCGAATTCAGCAAGGAGCAGGACCAGGCGATGATGCAGGCCTATTTCGATGGCCAGCCGACGGACGCGGACTTTGGCCGCATGATCGTCTACAAGGCGATGTGTGATCTGTTATGGACGCTGTGGGGCCTGATTCAGCATGCCGACAACAACCCGGCGGATGATTTCTGGACCTATTCTGTCAACCGGTTTGAACGCTGCAAGGCGTTGATGCAAAGCCCGGAGTTCGCCCAACAACTTGATGCGATCAGAACCGGTTAGCCGGCTTGCACCAGCTCCAGTAAAGTTTTGTGCAGTTCCGGTGTAGCGGCGCTGATGACCCGGCCATCGGAGCGCAGCGTCAGATTTTCGCCCTGCCAGTCGGTCATGATGCCGCCGGCACCCTTCACGACACAGACCAGCGGCAGATAATCATAGGGCTGAAGGTCAAAATCGATCACCGCGTCTATGTGGCCGGCTGCAAGCAGCATGTGGGGATAGCAATCATAGGCGAACCGCCGCAATTGGCCGGTTTTGCAGAGACGCTGAAACAGTGCCGGGTGCGCTGCGTGGATTTTCTCGCCTTCATTGATGTAAATGGCGGCGTCCGACAGATCGCGGGTTTGAGAGACTGCCAGCGGTTCGGTGCCATTGCGAAACGCGGTTCCGCTGGTGCCGGTATAGACTTCTTCCAGTTCCGGCATTCGCACGATGCCGAACACCGGTTCGCTATTGCGCAGCAAGGCCAGCAACATGCCGTAAAGCGGATTACCGCTGATGAAGGAGCGGGTGCCGTCAATCGGGTCGATGATCCATTCATAGGCGCTGTCGCCGCTCTGGCGGCCGAATTCCTCGCCAAAGATGCCATGATCAGGAAACTGCGCCAGCAATTCGCGTCTGAGAAATTCCTCGGTTTCCCGGTCGACAATGGTGACCGGGCTTTCATCGCTTTTTTGATCAATTGAGAGACTTGAACGGAAATAGCGTTTTGGAATGGCGCAGGCAGCAGCGCTGATGCGCAACGCCTCTGTCATCATATCATTCATAAGTCAGCCCGCCTTGTTATTCGTGTGGCGCTGGCCACGCTGGTCTTCTGTCAGAACCAGATCCACTTCATTGTCAGCCAGCATCCGGCAGATATCCGGCGGCGGCATCCGGTCGCTGACAAGCATATCGAAATCGGAGGGATGTGACAGAATGATGGGGCCGGATTTGTTGAATTTGGCGCTGTCTGCGGCAACGATGCGAATCCGGGCTCGGGACGAGATTTCTCTGGAAAATTCCGCCTCCGCAATATCATGCAGCATGAAACCGGCAGAGGCATTTATCGCGGCGACCGACAAAATGGCATATTGGACGTTGAACTGCTTGACATACTCAAGTGCTTCCTTGCCAAACGCGCCGCCATCATGAGCGCGCAATTCGCCGCCGGCCAGAAACACGCGGTTGTTGTTGCGGGAGGCGAGGGATTGCGCCACCAGCATTGAGTTGGTGACGACAAACAGATCGCGATGGCTCTGCAGCGCGGCAGCGATGTGGGCGGTGGTGGAGCCGATATCGAGAAACAATGTGTCGCCGGAGCAGATGATTTTCGCGACATGATCTGCAATCGCCTGTTTCTGAAACGCGTTTTCAGAAAACCTTGTGTTGAAGGGCTGTTCAACGTGGCCTCCGATGATGTGCACGCCGCCATGAACCTTGCGCACGGCACCGGCACTGGCCAGTGTCTTGACGTTGCGGCGAATGGTTTCTTCTGAAACGTTGAGAGTTTCGGCCAGCCATTGAATGCGGCATGAGCCGCCATGCTGCCTGAGAGTTTCGAGGATTTCCCGTTCCCTGTGATTGGTATGCTGAAACATCGGTTCCACTGCTCGGATTCTCGTCATTTTTCTCTCCGACAGGCCTGCCTGCGGCACAACCTGAAGCCAGTTTTATGGATCGATAAGCCTTATTCCCACATAAAAAACAACAAAAAACAGCAAAAACCAACAATTTGTGTGACATCAATATTGACGGGGCGGGGGAATTAGCCAAAGCTTTGAAGTGTGAATGAACCAGCAGTTCTTGTTTTGAACTTATCGGCTTGGAGACGTGAATGAAAAACTCATTGATATGCGGCCTTGTAGGGGCGCTCTCCCTTGCAGCGATGCCCGCCCTCGCGCAAGTGGAATCGACGGACCCGATCAAACTGACCCTGCATGATTGGACCGGTCAGCTTCTGACAACCAATATTATGGGCGAGGTGCTGAAAAAAGCAGGGTACAACATCGATTATGTCCAGGCGGATTACATCGCCCAGTTTGCCGGGTTGAAAACCGGTGATCTGCATGTCGCCATGGAAATCTGGGAAACCACCGGACGGGAGGCAATGGACGAGGCTACCGGAACCGGCAATGTTGAAAATATGGGTGAGACCGGAATGCAGGCCATCGAGGAATGGTGGTATCCGATTTACATGAAAGAGAAATGTCCGGGCTTGCCTGACTGGGAGGCGTTGAACGCCTGCGCTGAAGTGTTTGCGACCTCGGAAACCGCACCAAAGGGCCGTTATCTGGGCGGGCCAGTCACCTGGGGCGGGTTTGACGATGAACGTGTCGAAGCGCTTGAGATGGACTTTGAAGTTGTCCATGCGGGCACCGATGCAGCGCTGTTTGCCGAACTGGAATCGGCCTATCAGCGCGAAGCACCGATTGTATTGTGGGTCTATGCACCGCATTGGGCGCCGACCAAATACAACGGCGAATTCGTTGAGTTCCCGGCCTATAGTGCGGAATGTTACAGCGATCCGTCCTGGGGCGGCAATCCGGACATGGCCTATGATTGCGGCAAGCCACGCGGTCCGATCTGGAAAGTGGCCTGGAGTGGTGTCAAGGACAAGTGGCCCGGCGCTTACGACATCATCAAATCCTTCACGGTCGACAATACTGAAATGGGTGACATGGTCGCCAACGTCGATCTGGAAGGGGAAAAGCTTGAAGATGTCGTGGCAGCCTGGATGACAACCAATGAGGCCCGCTGGCAAGAGTGGATCAAGTAGGGCTCACGCCACTTGATGCCAAGCCGACCCTTTTGTGCCGCGCGTCGTTCGCCCGGCACAGAAAACTCTGTCGAAATTACTCTGGCAACCCTCCAAAGTCGACATCGCCGAGCTGCCGGGAGAATATATGGAAAAGTCGGTCAAACTGGCCTGCCGGCATGTCTGGAAGCTGTTTGGACACGGTGCCGGCGATTTTCTGGCCAGAACCAGCGGTAAACCGTCTCTGGACGATCTGCAAAAGGCACATCTGATCGGTGCTGTCCGGGACGCCAATATCGAGGTTCGGGAAGGCGAGATATTCGTCATTATGGGCCTGTCAGGCTCCGGCAAATCGACGCTCGTGCGATGCATTTCGCGCCTGATTGAACCGACTGCAGGCGAGTTGCTGTTTGAGGGCGTCGACCTGCGCAAAATGTCCGAACGGGAACTGATTGAGATACGCCGCCACAAGCTTGGCATGGTGTTCCAGCATTTTGCTCTGCTGCCGCATCTGACGGTTCTCGACAATGTGGCCTTTCCGCTGGATGTTCAGGGCATGGACCAGACCGGTCGCGAGGCCAAGGCGCGGCAGGTGATTGAACTGGTGGGTCTGGCGGGGCGGGAGTTGAATTATCCGCGCGAATTATCCGGCGGTCAGCAGCAACGTGTCGGGATCGCCCGCTCGCTCGCCGTCGAGCCGGAATTGTGGTTCCTCGATGAACCATTTTCGGCGCTTGATCCACTGATCCGGCGCGAGATGCAGGACGAGTTTCTGCGCCTGCAATCGATGCTTCACAAGACCATCGTCTTCATTACTCATGATTTCGATGAAGCCATCCGGCTGGCGGACCGGATAGCCATCATGAAGGATGGCGAGATTATCCAGATTGCCACTCCTGAAGAACTGGTGCTGCATCCGGCGACCGATTATGTCAGCGAATTTACCCGGCACATTCCAAGAGCCAAGGTGCTGACCGTCGGCTCCGTGATGTCGAAGGATATCGTCGACGGGCCGGACAGCGTGCTGGTCAGCGCGCGTATCGAAGAGATTGCCGATCAGGTGGAAGCCAGCGGCGCGCCGGTTCTGGTGGTTGATGGCGAAGGCCGCAAGGTCGGCTCGATCCGGCCCTCGACCATCATCGATGTTCTGGTGGGGCGCGAGGTTCCTTCATGACCAAACGCCTGCGCTGGAACATTTCCCGGTCATCCACTGTCTGGCTCGGCCTGCTGGCGGTGACGTGGTTATTATCGAGCTACAGCCGCGATCTGTCCAAGACGCTTGAGGAAAAGTGGATCACACGCTTCCCGGCAGGCTGGCGCCTGTCGCTGAAGGACGATATTTCGGCCGCAATGAAATGGCTGGTCGAAGATGCGGATTTCGGTCTTTTTACCTTCCGAGACGTCACGCGGGGTCTCGCCTGGTTAATTGAACAGCCATACAATCTGGCCTTATCAATATTGTCATCGGGGTTCGTTGAGGGACAGGGCTCGAACGCGGTTCAGATTTTGCCGCCGTTGAGCTGGCTTGCGGTTCTGGCCATCGTTATTGCCGCCGGGCATTTTGCCAAAGACTGGAAATTGTCACTGCTGATGGGTGTGGCGTTTTTCTATCTTGCCGTGTTCGGCCAATGGGACAGCGCCATGGTGACGCTGGCATCGATTATCATTGCTGTGCCGTTCGGTGTCAGCGGGGGGCTGCTTCTTGGCATTGCCGCCTATCGCTGGAACTTCGTCGATCAGGTGCTGACACCGGTGCTGGATCTGATGCAGACCATTCCGGTGTTCGCCTATCTGGTGCCGATCCTGTTCCTGTTCGGCTTCGGACCGGTCTCGGCCCTTGTTGCGACCATCATTTACGCCATGCCGCCTATGGTGCGGGTGACAACCCTGGCGCTGCGTGCAGTGCCCGATGAAGTGCGCGATTTCGGTGTGATGGCTGGCTGCACGCAGCGTCAATTGATGTGGAAAGTGCTGGTTCCCACCGCCAAGCCGGATCTGATGGTTGGCGTCAATCAGGTCATCATGCTGTCGTTGAATATGGTCATCATCGCTTCGATGATCGGAGCCGGTGGGCTTGGGTTCGATGTACTGGCGTCGTTGCGCCGCCTTGATATCGGAGCCGGGCTGGAGGCCGGTATTGCCATTGTCGTGCTGGCCGTGGCGCTGGACCGCCTCAGCCAGGCATTTGCCAGGCCGCGCGAATCCGGTGAAGAGCGCCAGCGCGCGGACAACATCCTCCATCGCTATCCAAGAAGCTTGTTTGTAATCGCCATCGCGGTTCTGACCCTGCTTGCGGGCTATGTGTTTGCGCCACTGCAGAATTATCCGGAAAGCCTGCAGATCACCACCGGGACATTCTGGGCGGAACTGGTGAAGACCATCAATGTCAATTATTTCGATGATCTGGAAGCGGTAAAATCCTTCATGCTTTCAAATCTCATGTTGCCGGTGAAGCGTTTTCTGACTGGCATTCCCTGGGCCTGGGGCTGGGTTCTGATTACTGCTGCGGGCTGGTATCTGGGTGGCTTGCGTCTGGCACTGCTATGCGCCGCCTTGAGCTTTTTCATCATTGCCAACGGGCTCTGGGACAAAGCCATGGTGACGGTCTATCTGTGCGGTGTTTCGGTGGTGATCGCCACTGTGATCGGTATTCCCATCGGTCTGTTTTCCGCTCTGAATGAGCGGGCGGACCGGATTGTCGGTGTTGTCATTGACACGTTGCAGACACTGCCGAGTTTTGTCTATCTCATTCCAGTGGTGATGCTGTTCCGGGTCGGTGATTTTTCGGCGATGATCGCGGTGGTACTGTATGCGCTCGCGCCTGCTGTGCGTTATGCGGCGCACGGCATCAAGACGGTTGATCCGCAACTCATCGAGGCGGGAATCGTATCCGGCTGCACGCGGCGGCAATTGCTGTGGCGCATCCGCGTTCCGCTGGCGTTGCCGGAAATCATGCTTGGCATCAATCAGACCATCATGCTGGCGCTGTCGATGCTGGTTATCACCGCGCTGGTCGGGACACGGGATCTGGGCCAGGAGGTTTATATCGCCCTGACCAAGGCCGATATCGGACGCGGCGTTGTCGCCGGTCTGGCCATTGCTTTCATCGCCATCATTGCCGACCGGCTGATTGCAGCCAGTGCGCAGTCGATGCGCCAGCGCTTCGGCATGGCTTAAGGCGGGGCGGGCGATCATGACAGAGCATTTGAAACAGCTTCAGGCATTGCGCTTCTGGTCCGGCCCGATTGAAGCCACGGCGCTTGGCGGCGGCATTACCAATGTGAATTATCTGGTGCGCGATGGCGGGCGCAAATATGTTGCCCGGCTGGGAAACGATATTCCAGTGCATCAGGTGATGCGGTTCAACGAACTGGCAGCCAGCCAGGCGGCGCATGCAGCCGGCATCTCTCCTGCCGTGCGTTATCATGAACCCGGTGTGCTGATCCTCGATTATATCGACAGCAAAACGCTGGCCGCCGAGGATGTGAGCGATCCGGCCATGCTGGAACGCATCCTGCCGCTGATCCGCTGCTGCCACCGCACAATCCCGCTGCATCTGCGCGGGCCGGTGCTGACATTCTGGGTGTTTCATGTGGTCCGGAACTATGCCGCGACCCTGTTAGAGGGCGGCTCGCGCCATTCCGGAAGAGTGTCATTACTGTTGTCATTGGCTGAAAAACTGGAACAGGCCTCGACGCCAATTGATCTGATATTCGGCCATAATGATTTGCTGGCGGCCAATTTTCTCGATGATGGCGAGCGGATGTGGCTGATCGATTGGGATTATGCCGGCTTCAATTCACCCTTGTTCGATCTGGGTGGCCTTGCCTCCAACAACGAGCTTAGCGAAGGCAGCGAGATCTGGCTGTTGGAGCACTATTTTGAACAGATAATTTCAGACGATCTGCTGCATCGCTACAGCGCCATGAAATGCGCCTCGCTGCTGCGCGAAACCATGTGGAGCATGGTCTCCGAACTGCACTCCGATCTGGATTTCGACTACGCCGCCTATACAGAGGAAAATCTGGCAGGGTTCCAGGCTTCCTACGATTTATTCTTACAGTCTTGAGGATGAGGCAGAATGAGTGATTTTCCGAATACAGCCAAAGCCGTCATTATTGGCGGTGGTATTGTCGGCTGTTCGACGGCCTATCATCTGGCCAAGCTGGGATGGCGCGATACGGTTCTGCTGGAGCGCAAAAAGTTGACATCGGGCACAACTTTTCACGCCGCAGGGCTGGTCGGACAACTTCGCACCAGCGCCAATATCACCCAGCTGCTGGGATATTCCGTTGAACTGTATGACCGGCTGGAACAGGAAACCGGACAGGCAACCGGCTGGAAAATGAATGGCGGGCTGCGCCTGGCCTGTAACGAGGAACGCTGGACAGAGGTCAAGCGTCAGGCGACGACAGCGCATTCCTTCGGCCTCGATATGCAATTGCTGACCCCGAAAGAAGCACAGGATTTGTGGCCGCTGATGACCATTGACGATGTGGTGGGTGCGGCATTTCTGCCCACCGACGGCCAGGCCAATCCTTCCGATATCACGCAGTCGCTGGCCAAGGGCGCCCGTATGGCAGGCGCGCGGATACTTGAAGACACCGGAGTGAAATCCATTGAAGTGGAGAATGGCAGGATCAAGGCTGTCATCACAGACAAGGGCCGCATTGAGTGCGAAGTTGTAATTTGCTGTGCCGGGCAGTGGAGCCGGACGCTGGCAGCCAGCGTCGGTGTCAACGTGCCGCTGGTGTCGGTGGAACATCAATATATGATCACCGAACCGATTGATGGTGTGACCTCGAGCCTGCCGACCTTGCGCGATCCCGACCGGCTGACCTATTACAAGGAAGAGGTTGGCGGGCTGGTAATGGGCGGCTATGAGCCGAACCCGATACCCTGGGCAAGCGACGGCATTCCCTCCGGCTTTCACTACACATTGCTGGGGTCCAATTTTGACCATTTCGAGCAATTGATGGAACTCTCGCTGGAGCGCGTTCCGGCGTTTGAACATGCCGGCATCAAGGATCTGGTCAACGGTCCGGAAAGTTTCACGCCTGACGGAAATTTCATCCTTGGCGAGGCACTGGAGCTGGCGAATTTTTATGTCGGGGCCGGCTTCAACGCCTATGGCATTGCGGCGGGCGGTGGTGCCGGCATGGCGCTGGCCGAATGGGTCCACAAGGGCGAACCGCCCTATGATTTGTGGCCGGTCGATATCCGGCGCTTCGGGCGGCCGCATTTCGATACGGACTGGGTCCGCACAAGGACGCTGGAAGCCTATGGCAAGCACTACACCATGGCCTGGCCGAATGAGGAACATTCCAGCGGGCGGCCATGCCGCAAATCGCCGCTCTACGAGGTTCTGAAATCCGCCGGCGCAAGTTTCGGCGAAAAGCTCGGTTGGGAGCGTCCGAACTGGTTTGCCGATCTTTCAGCCGGTGAAAAACCCGAAGACATCTACAGTTTCGGCCGGCAGAACTGGTTTGATGCGGTCGGGCGAGAACACAAGGCCGTGCGTGAACAGGCGGCCTTGTTTGATCAGACCTCATTTGCAAAATTCATTCTGAAGGGACCGGATGCCGAAGCGGCTTTGAGCTGGATTGCCGCCAATGATGTGGCAAAACCGGTCGGGTCGTTGATTTATACGCAGATGCTCAACGAAAAGGGCGGAATTGAATGCGATCTGACGGTGGCACGGATTGCCGAGGATGAATATTACATCGTCACCGGCACCGGTTTCGCGACCCATGATTTCGACTGGATCTCACGCAATATTCCCCAAGGCCTCAATGCGCAATTGGTGGATGTGACATCGGCCTATTCGGTGCTTTCGCTGATGGGGCCGAATTCCCGGCAGATCCTGCAGGAAGCGACGCGCGACGATGTGTCGAATGACACCTTCAGTTTCGGCACGGTCAGAACCATCGGTATTGGCGGCTGTCCGGTGCGCGCGCTTCGGGTGACCTATGTGGGTGAATTGGGCTGGGAGCTGCATCTGCCCACCGAATATGCCACCAGGGTTTATGATCTGTTGTCCGGTATTGGTGAAAAACACGGCCTTGCGCTCGCCGGATACAGGGCAATTGAAAGTCTGCGGCTGGAAAAGGGCTACCGCGCCTGGGGCTCGGATATCGGACCGGATCACACGCCGATGGAGGCCGGCCTTGGCTGGGCGGTCAAACTGAGAAAAAACATCGATTTCAAGGGACGCCAGGCGGTCCAGCAGCAGAAAAGCGAAGGCGTGCGGAAAATGCTGGCTTGTTTCACCGTCGATGACCCTGAGACCATTCTGGTCGGCCGGGAGACGATTTATCGCAACGGCGAACGCGTTGGCTGGCTCACCAGCGGCGGCTTTGGCTACACAATCGGCAAGTCAATCGGGTATGGCTATGTGCGCCATGCAGATGGCGTCAATCAGGCGTTTCTGGAGGCTGGCGAATATGAGCTGGAAGTGGCCACCGTGCGCATTCCGGCACAGCTCCACACCACAGCGCTGTATGATCCGAAGATGGAGCGGATCAAAGTATAAAAGGCGGCTGCCTGGGTTGGCAGGTGCAGTCGGTCGAGCCCGATGTCCGACGGAACCATCAAGGCTGGTGACGACAGGCAGGACATGCATAAATTGGCTTAAGTCAGTGACTATCCGATTGAAGGAACGTCTTGAGCTCGGCTGTTTCTGGATGAGAAAAGAACTGGTCTGAGGCTGCCTGTTCATGGATTCGACCATTGTGCATAAAAACCACGCTGTTGGCCACGCGGCGGGCAAACGACATTTCATGAGTTGCCAGGATCATGGTCATACCGTTGCGCGCCAGTTTCTCCAGAACGTTCAGCACTTCGGTGGTAAGTTCAGGGTCCAGCGCAGAGGTAACCTCGTCGAATAGCATTACTTTTGGCTTCATAACCAGTGAGCGTGCAATAGCGATACGTTGTTGTTGTCCGCCGGAAAGCTGGTCAGGATAGGCGGTCCATTTGTTGTCGAGTCCTACCAGAGCAATTGCCGCCCGGGCATCCTTCTCAGCCGCCTGTTTTGAGAGCCCGGCGACGCGGCGTGGAGCGAGCATGATGTTTTCCCCCGCAGTAAGATGAGGAAACAAATTATAACTCTGGAACACGATGCCGACGTCATGACGTAACGCACGCAATTTCTTCGGTTCATGAGACATCTGATGGCCCGCAATTTCTATGCTTCCCGAATCGATGGTTTCCAAACCATTTAAACAGCGCAGAAGTGTGCTCTTACCGCCGCCACTCCGGCCCATCAGTGCCACGACTTCGCCGGTTCCGACAGCAAGAGAAACGCCTTTCAAAACTTCCAGCTTGCCAAATCGCTTACATATGTTTTCGACTTTGACGACTTGCACCAAGTTGCTCCTGTTCGGTTCGTTCAGGGCGGTTGGAACGACGTTCCTTCCGCCCTGTTTGTTGTAAGGATTGATTTAGAACGTGGGCAGCTCGGGAAGTGGGGCTTTCATCCACTTTTGATAAATCTGATCCAACTCCCCGCTCTGATAGTGCACGAACAGGACTGTGTTAAGCCAATGTAGCAGTACGGGCTCGTCCTGCCTCAGGCCCACACCGAAAAAGCTTTTCAGGTAAGTGACCTTTTCCTGGTAGTTGCGTTCCGGGTAGCGTGTCTGGAGTTCGGCGAGGATGAAGTTGACGGTGCCGATTGCGTCAACTTGGCCGGCGACAAGAGCGTTGATAGTAGTGCTGTCGTCGTCGAAGCGAATTAACTCCATGCCCTCAATGTCGGCTCCTGAGAGCACCCGCTCATGAGCGGTGCCGCGAGGAACACCGACCCGTTTGCCGGCAAGGTCCTGGAGGCTCGAGATTTCGGTATCCGGCCCAGCGACAATGATCGATCTGTGGCCGCCATATGGATTGGAAAAGGCAATCGCCAGCGCGCGCTCGGGATAAATGCCGAAGCTCGACACTACGAAATCAGCTTTACCGGTCAATAACGTGGGTATGCGGCTTTGGCCCGTTACCGACACCACTTCGAGTTCCACACCCAGATCCTTGGCGAGGAGTTTGGCGATGTCGACATCGAGTCCATCGGGCTGCATTTCGGAATTTGTCGTGCCGAAAGGCGGTACAGCCAGGTCGATGGCAATCAGTACCTTGCCCCGGCTGATAATGTCATCGAGCGAGGAAGCGGAGGAACCGACAGTGCTGATTGCCAGGCTGGCCATGCCAATAATAGCGGAGGCCAAGAGAGCTTTGAACGTCATGATGTGTCCTTTCATCTTTGGGTTTGTTCCCCATCGCGGATGGGGAGTAAGTCGACCTCGGAGCAAGGCCGGTTGAAGAATCGAATTCATGCTAAATCTCCCGAGAGCTTTGGGCCGCTACGGCGTTCCAGCCACCGGCTCAACTGGGTGAGCGGGAAACAAACTATAAAGTAGAGCGCGGCGACGATGAGGAAGACCTTCAGTGGCTCGAAGGTGGCATTGCTCATGAGTTGGCCGGCGCGCGTAACCTCAACGAACCCGATGACCGACGCAAGAGATGTTTGCTTGATGACTTGCACGAGAAACCCGACCGTTGGAGGAAGGGCGATGCGAATTGCTTGCGGGGCAATAACGTCGCGTAACGTCTGCATGGGTGTCAGCGCTAATGACCAGGCGCTTTCCCATTGTGCCGGGACAATGGCGCGGAGGCTGCTTTCCCAGATGGTGCCGAGAAAGGCACTCGAATGGATTGTAAGGGCTACTGCGGCGGCAACAATTGGACTGATTTCAAAGCCGAGCAAGCTTGAACCATAGAAACAAAGAAAGAGCAGCATCAGCAGCGGTAGGCCCTGAACTACCTGTACGTAGAACGAAGTCACGACGCGGATGAGTGGATTGTCGCTCAGTCTAACCAGGGCCAGTAGGACACCGGCGATGCCTCCGCCAATGAATGCGATCGCTGTCAGCAGGAGGGTCCAGCGCAATGCAAAAACCAGGAAATAAACTTCATCAATGCCGAACATACGCATCGGCTAAGCTGTCCCTAACAGCTGTCGGCGTGATCGTGTGAAAACGAGAAGACCGGCTGCACCGAGTACAAAACGGAACACGTAGCTCAGGCCCACATAGATGACTGATATAATCAGGTAGACCTCCATTGTGCGGAACGTCTCGGAACTGGCGACCGCCGCTGCGCCGGCCAGGTCTTCGACGCCGATGGCCGAAACGAGGCTGGTCGAAAGCATCAGCAACACAGACTGGCTCACAACCGGTGCAAAAACGCGTTCCACCGCTGGGGGGATAATCACGTAACGCAGCATTTGGACGTAGCTGAGCCCCAGACTTTCGGCTGCTTCGAATTGGCTGCGATGAGTAGCCTGCAGTCCTGCACGCAGAATCTCGGTGATGTAGGCACTGTTGTTGAGAACAACGGCAATAAAGACCGAGATTACAGGTGAAAGCCGTATTCCCAGGCTCGGGAGGGCGAAGAAGATGACGAAAATCTGCACGAGCATCGGGGTGTTGCGCAGCAATTCGACGTAGATACGTATGATTAAGCGAAGTGCCGGACTGCGGGAAATCGACGCAATAGCAAAGGCGAGGCCTATGAAGAGACCACCGAAAATACCGACAAAGGAGAGTAGCAGGGTCAACAAGAGACCATCTAGCATTACAGGAATGTAGTTGGTCAAAACACCAAATTGAAACTGATAATCCATTGTCAGTTTTTCCTAGAGAGCGGCTTTGTCTGGCTCAGTATCAGGGACGCTGGTGTCAGAGCGATCAGATTTCAGCTGGCGTACACGCAGTGTGGGTCCCGCAAAGTCAACGGTGTCTGGTCGGCAGAGGCCCAGGGCAGCGGCCGTGTGCCACCACAGATTGTCGGCTTGGCGTATAATATAACATTCCGTGCTCAGGCCGAGGTGAACGCCCTCAAGAGAATGCCCCATTGCAATGTGGGCAATCTCTTCGGGTAACCCAACCGAAAGACATACATGAGTGCCGTAGGTGGAATGCCGAAAAGACGGATCACCATATCGGTCAGCGTTATTTTTCCAGCGTTTCTGATTTACAGGATCGAATTCCCAGGTCTTGCCAATATCGTGGCAAAGCGCACCGGCAATGATGATATCACGGTCAACCTGGACTCCAAAAAAATTGTCCTCAAACTCTTCCACGATCTTCAGCGCCATTCGGGTCACACCGCGCAAGTGGGCGTCCTGCTTTCCCTCATGCAGAGTGAAGACGTCAGGACTGCCTTCGCCCGGGATGTCAATCACCCGATCAAATGAAGAGCGTTCGAGGGCGAATACCCAAGCGTCAACAACTTTTTCCCGCAGGCTTTCAGATCGAATAGTGGCTATCTCGGGCAAATCTCCCAGAATGTGTTCACGGGAAATGGTCTTGGTCATGCTCGCTCGCTCGCTCAATCAATGGATTTCTAATGAGCGAACCGTAGACTTATCTATCATATAGTACCAAGTTGAATTCTTCCGTCTTATGATAGAGAAATTCTATACTAAAAAAGGCATGTCGGACATGGCACCGAGTTTTGCATCATTAGAATCTTTTTATTGGGTTGCGCACCTGCAGAGCTTCAGCGGCGCGGCCAATCTCCTGAATATTAGTCAGCCCACCGTCTCATACAGAATCCGGGAACTTGAATCCCAACTCGGTGTTCAGCTCTTCGTTCGTAAGGGACGCACGTTCAGCATCACCAGTGATGGGGCCGCCCTGCGTGGCTACGCTGAGCAGATGATCTCGGTTGCCCGTAATATCGAGTCTAACATTCAGGTGCGCGGATCAGGTCCGCGAAGACTCAGGATCGGTGTGATCGATAGCTTTGCTGCGATCTGCCTGCCATTTTTACTCAACCAGCTTGAAGCCAGATTTCCCAATATGCGCGTTGCTACCACCATCGACAACAGCTATTTGCTGGCCGCGAGACTGGCCGATGGCGAACTCGATGTCGCATTGCTTTCGACTCCCCCAGCCTATGCCAATATTGATCTGCAGCTATTGGGCCAACAAAAGGTTGAATGGATTGCAAACCCTGACCTGGGTTTAAGTTCAGGTCCGATCTCCATTTCGGATTTGATGAAACAGCGCATTTTCTGCACCCCGGCGCCTTCCAACCTGCATTCGCTTACGATGGCCATATTTAGCGGCGTTCATGAAGCTGGGCTTGGTCTCAATGACTGCAATAGTCTGGCGGCAATTCTTGACCTCGTGCGCGCCAAAGTAGGTATATGCCTGGTGCCCACCCGGTTGGCTCAGGTGGATCTCGCGCAAGGGAGACTGTCGATTATCGACACGGGAACGCTACTCCCTCTGCAGGACGTTTTCATCGGCACAAACAAGGGTGTGGTCAATCGGTCACTTCCGCAGGTTCTGCGCTTCATCAAAAAAGTGAGCAAAGACTTGGAATATTGCACAGTTGCCGGTGCCGACGGTGTTCCTCCAGTCCATCCAGAACCAAAAATACGCAGCGGATCAGAATAAAGTTGTGCCGTAAGAAATCTGTCACGCACAGCGCCAAACGCGATTCTTGCGGCGTTGACACGGATTTGTTTTGCCTGATATAAGAAATTTATTCTCAATATTGGGAAAATCATGGCCAAGAACTTCGTCCGAATTTTCAAATTGACGGAATCTCTATCGGATGCCCCGCAACATGGGCTCTCCAGATCGGAGATCGTTCAGCGCTCCGGTCTTCCCACATCCACGGTCTACCGCCTGCTAACCGAGATGGAGCAGGCCGGTTATGTTTACACGACAGCGGAAGGTCGGCTGTTGCCGAACTTTTCATTCGAGCGGCGGATCAGGCTTGGAAATGTGACGCCGGAACAATTGCGTCAGGCCTGTTCGTCGGTCTCCCGGCAATTGCAGAGTGCCTCCGAGATCATCCTGCATCGCGGGCATAATCTGCTGTGGCATATCACCGATGAACAATCGAGCCAGGCGATCAAGCTGCGCGCCCATCCGGGTTATGTGCGTGCCACGTATGAGCTGGATTCCATGTCCAGACTGGTGCTGGCGCATTGTGACATTGCTGAAATCGAGAAAACCTGGGACCTGTCGGCTTTTTACGATGTGGGCGTGCAGGGCAACCGGGTGGCATGGGAGAACGCCCGGCAAAAAATTCTCAACACCGACAAGGACGAGATGCAATTCGACATCCAGGGCAATGCCAAGGGCGTGCGCCGGTATTGTGTCGCCGTGACCGATCCAGATGGTGCATTTGTCTGCCTGTTGACTGCAGCAGAGGCCGCCACGCCACTGAAGGATGAGAAAGCGCATATCAAACGCATTCGGGAGACACTTCTGCGCGCGAAAGCGGCACTGGAGGAGCAGCAGAACAATACGGAAGAGGGCGCTTTTCTGCGGGCAAACGCCCGGACCTGAAACATCAAGATAGATCAATAAACAAGGGAGACGATCATGAAATATTTATCCAAGGCAGTTGCAAGTCTGGCAATATCCGCCGCAATGCTGCTACCCAGCCTTGCCGTTGCGCAGGAACTGGTATTGTCAATCGGTTCGCGCGGATATGGCGCGGCGGTCGAGCCGGCTATCGAAAGTTTCGAGGCTGCAAATCCGGGCGTCAAGGTGGAATGGCTGAAAATTTCGGACGTGCCGGGTGAATCACGCAAGCTCTATGTCACAAGCTTTCTGGCCAAGAGCCCGACGCCGGATGTATTCGCGGTCGATATCATCTGGCCGGGTGAATTTGCCAAGCGAGGCTGGATTGCTCCGCTGTCGGACTATTTCGATGCTGAGGATGCGGCCGCTTACAATGAGGCCTTTATTGAAGCTGCGACAGTCGATGGCGAAGTCTACGGCATCCCGCTGATTGTCGACGGCACGCTGTTTTTCTACCGCAAGGATCTGCTCGACAAATATGATCTTGCCGTACCGGAAACCTGGGAAGAGGTCATTGCGGCCGCCAAAACCGTGCTCGACGGAGAGAATGATCCGCAACTGACCGGATTTGTCTCGATGTGGGCGAAGATTGAAGGCCTGTTCATGAACTGGCTGTCGTTCTTCTATGGCAATGGTGGCAGCTTCTTTGATGACAGCGGCAATGTTGCGGTCGCTTCAAACGAAGCAATTGTTGCCACACAGACAATGGTCGATCTGATCTACAAGCATGAAATTGCCAATGAATCGATCCTCAACATGCGTCCCGATGATGCGCGTACTCTGTTCCAGCAGGGCCGTTCCGTGTTTCTGATGGTCCAGGATTTCGTCTATGCCCCGCTCAGCGCTGAGGACAGCCCGGTCGCCGGCAAGTTCGACTTCAAACGCAATCCGTATTTCGCTGGCCATGAGGGCGCGCCATCAACCGCGATGGGCGGCTTCCTGCTTGCGGTTAATGCCAATACGGAAAACAAGGATCTGGCAGTTGCTCTGGCGAAACATCTGGGGTCTTACGACCGGCAATTGTGGGCTGCAGTCAATGCCTCCAAAAGCCCTGGCCGGCAGGACGTTTATGATGATCCCGCCATGGCGGACAATGAAGTCCTGCGCAAATTCGGCGCAGCATATGCGGCCGGTGTCGTGCGGCCATCGGCGCCAACCGGCAGCCTTTATCCGAAAGTTTCCGATGTGATGCAGCTGGAAATCACCAATGCGCTGCATCGGACGAAAACGGTCGAAGAGGCGTTGAAAGACGCTGAAGCCGCGATCAACAAAATCCTCGACAAGTAAGCGAGCATCCCAGGCCCGGACCACGCTTCCGGGCCTGGCTTTTCTGGTCATACAAGCTTGGCAGAGACCGTCTGCGAAACGGTAGTGACCGAAGCCCTTTGATTCTGGAGACATGATTTTGACCGGTCTAGCGACTCTCGAGCAGCGTCGGCAGCTCGTCGGCTACAGCTTTATTGCTCCGACCCTGCTGATTATAGCGCTCATTCTTGTATATCCGGTGTTGCAATCGGTTGTGCTGAGTTTCGGCGACAACGGTTTTGGCGGCATGGAGCCATACGAGTTTGTCGGGTTGCAGCATTATGCTGCCTTGCTCGACAACGAGCGGTTCTGGAATTCACTGACGGTCACCTTTGTCTTTACCCTGGTCAGCATACCGCTGGAGCTGATGCTTGGCATCGGGCTGGCGGTTCTGTTGAATGAAAGTTTTCACGGCAAAGGGCTGGCGCGCCTGGCGGTTCTGTTCCCCTGGGCTCTGCCAACTGCGCTGAACGCGCTGATGTGGCGCTGGATGTATAATGCGGATTACGGGCTGTTCAATGATGTGGCGCTGAAAAGCGGTATTGTCGATCAGCCGATCAACTGGTTTGGCGACGCCACTGTGGCGATGGGGGCGATGGTCGCCGTCTCGGTCTGGAAGACCAGCTCTTTCATGGCGCTGATTATTCTGGCCGGCCTGCAATCAATCCCCAGAGAACTTTATGAAGCTGGACGCATGGACGGCATGAACCGGTGGCGCGAATTCAGCGAGATCACGCTGCCGCTGCTGAAAGGCTCGATCATGGTGGCGCTGATCATCCGCTCGATGGATGCGCTGCGCACATTTGAACTTCCCTTCAATTTGACCGATGGCGGGCCGGTGATAGCGACTGAAACGCTGTCGCTCTACGCCTACAAGACGATCTTTGAGTTCATCGAGTTCAATGCGGGGGCGGCAATTGTCATTGTACAGTTCCTGGTCATTTTCGCCCTGAGCCTTGTTTACGTCTTCGTCTTGCGAGCAAAGGACTGAGCCATGAAACATAATCCAAGATATGGCCTCTACCTGATCGTTGCGCTGTCGGTGTTTATTTCATTCTTTCCGATTGTCTGGCTGATCCTGACCTCATTCAAGAACACCGCCGGGATTTATTCCTGGCCACCGCAATATTGGCCGGCGCCTTTCACATTCGAGAATTACTGGAAAATTCTCACCGAGACGCCAGAATTGCTGCGCTATGTCCTGAACAGCTTTATTGTTGGTCTGGGCACCACATTGCTGACGCTGGCGGCAGGCGGTCTGGCGGGCTATGCACTGTCGCGGCTGAAGATGCGGTTTTCCACCGGTCTGATGGTTCTGATCCTCTCGGTCTCGATGTTTCCGCCGATTACGCTGTTGCCGTCGCTGTTTCAGGTGTTCGTCAAATACGGACTGCTCAACAGCTATTTCGGACTGATCATCGCCCATACCGGCCTGTTCCTGCCTTATGCGGTGTGGATGCTGGCCAGCTATTTCCTGACCCTGCCGCAAGAGATCGAAGAGGCGGCACAATTGGACGGCATGGGCTTCCTGCGGATTTTCACAACAATCGTCGTGCCGCTTTCCTGGCCCGGTTTTGTGGCGACCGGGCTGATCGTTTTCATCTTCTCCTGGAATGAGTTCCCGTTGTCGCTGGTCCTGATGACCCAGGATGCCATGCGCACGGCACCCGTCGGGATTTCGCTTTATCCTGGAGAATATGCATTTCCCTGGGAAACCATCTCAACGGCAACGGTCATCGCGATCATTCCGATCCTCGTAATCACAGCAATTTTCCAGAAGCAGATTCTTGGTGGTCTGACGGCTGGGGCAGGCAAATAGGACTCGCACATGGTGAATGTCACTCTCAATGGTCTGGGAAAATCATACGGCTCGGCCGTGGCGGTCGAAGAGTTCGATCTGGAAATTCTGGATGGCGAATTTCTCGTGCTGCTGGGACCATCCGGCTGCGGAAAATCCACCACACTGCGCATGATCGCCGGTCTGGAAAGCATCACCACTGGTGATCTGCTGATCGGCGGCAAGCGGATGAATGATGTCAATCCGAAAGACCGCGGTGTGGCAATGGTGTTTCAGAACTACGCGCTGTATCCGCACAAGACGGTGGCGGAAAATATGGGCATGGCGCTGAAGCTGCAAAAGCTTCCGAAAGCCGAAATTGACCAGCGCGTCGGTGACGTGGCCGACATGCTCGGTCTGACCGACTTTCTGCAACGCAAGCCGGGTTCGCTGTCAGGCGGTCAGCGACAACGCGTCGCCATTGGCCGGGCGATTGTCCGCACGCCGGAAGTGTTTTTGTTCGATGAACCGCTGTCCAACCTGGACGCCAAACTGCGTGTCAAAATGCGCATGGAGCTGCAGCAGCTTCATGACCGGCTTGGCGTGACATCAATTTATGTCACCCATGATCAGGTCGAAGCCATGACGCTTGCCGACCGGATTGTCATTCTCGACCATGGCATTGTCGCGCAGGTGGGCACGCCACGGGAAGTCTATGACCACCCGGCCACCGAATTTGTCGCAGGCTTCATCGGTAGCCCGGCGATGAATTTCTTCCTGGCCCGCAAAGAAGAGTCCGGCGGTTGGAAATCAACAGGATCCGATCTGACTTTGCCCGACCTGCCGGGTTTCGCAATCAATGGAGCTGAAACGCTGACCGTCGGCATTCGGCCTGAACACATCGAGATCATTTCGTCCACAGATCCTGCTGACAGCGCCTGGATATTTGATGCCGAGGTCAAGCTGGCGGAACTGCTGGGCGCGGATGCGCTGTTGAGCCTGTCGGTTGAGGGTGAAGAACTGCTTGCTCGGGTCAATGGTTCAGATCACCCCGCACAGGGCGCAAAGGTTCAGATACGCATCAATCCTCAATTGCTGCATGCGTTTGATCCGTCGACCAGACTTGCGCTGCCAAGTGGCTGAAGGGCCACTTCAATTCTCCCAGACAGATCAGCGTGGCAGTGCAGCGAAAACGAAACCAGAGAGAATGTGACATGACAAAACAGCCCAACATCCTTTTCATCATGGCCGACGATCATGCGTCGAAGGCCATCAGTTGTTATGGTTCGGGGATCAACCAGACGCCCAATCTGGATAGAATTGCCGATGAGGGTATGCGGCTCAACCATTGCTATGTCACAAATTCAATCTGCACGCCCAGTCGCGCAGCCATTCTGACCGGGACTTACAATCATGTGAACTGTGTCACCACGCTGGACACTCCGATCAACAATCGCCTGCCGAATGTTGCCAAGCATCTGCGTGCCGGCGGCTATCAGACCGCGATTGTCGGCAAGTGGCATCTTGGCGAGGGCAAGGACCACGAGCCGACGGGATTTGATTTCTGGTCTGTTCTGCCCGGGCAGGGCGAATATTTTGACCCGTATATGATTGAAATGGGCGAAGAGGTTGAAGTTCCGGGCTATGCCACGGATATCATCACCGACAAGAGTCTTAACTGGCTGGATGGCCGGGACCAGGACAAACCTTTCTTCCTGATGTGCCATCACAAAGCGCCGCATCGGGAGTGGGAACCGCATCCCAAAAACCGGGACTTGTATCAGGACGACGTCGAAGTTCCGGTGACGTTCGATGATGACTACAAGAACCGCGCCAAAGCCGCTGCCGAGGCCAAGATGCGGATCAAGGACGATATGAAATATATCGATCTTGGCCTGGTTCAGCCAGAAGGCGGATCGGAAGTTGGAGAGCGTATCTTTCCCAACAGCACCATGCGCAAAATCCCCAATCCGGAGGATGTTTCAAACCTGAGGCTGATCGACAAGGACACAGGCGAAGTGTTCACATTCGAAACCAGGCAACAATTGGCACATTTCAAGTATCAGCGGTATCTGAAGCGTTATCTTAGAACCATTGCCTCAATTGATGAGAGCGTCGGCCGCATACTGGATTATCTGGACGACAATGGTCTGGCGGACAATACCATCATTATCTACACCTCGGACCAGGGCTTCTTTCTGGGAGAACACGGATGGTTCGATAAACGCTTCATGTATGAAGAATCGTTCCAGATGCCGTTTCTGGTCCGGTTTCCCAAGGAGATTGCCGCTGGAACGGTGTGTGACAACATCATCAGCAATGTTGATTTCGCGCCGACTTTCCTCGATTTTGCCGGCCTGACAGTGCCTTCCTACATGCAGGGCACAAGCGTTCGGCCGCTGTTGAAAGGAGAAACACCAGCGGACTGGCAGGAAATTGCCTATCATCGTTACTGGATGCACCGGGACCCGAACCACAACGCCTATTCGCACTACGGTGTGCGGGATCAGCGCTACAAGCTGATCTATTGGTATAATGACGGTTTCGATCTGCCGGGCACAAATCATGGCGGTGAAGACCGTGAATGGGAGTTGTTCGATTGCAAACAAGATCCGATGGAATTGTTCAATGTCTATGACGACGAAACCTATCAGGATATCGTTGCGCAGATGACCAAAGCGCTTGAGACAAAAATGCTGGAGATCGGCGATGACCCGGAACACACCCATGCACCCCGTCTGCCTGAGGCATCTCAAAGCTGAGCGTTGAGCAAATTCTCCGCTCACGCAGTGAGATATGAAAGGAAATGTCATGAGATTTGGATTGATCGGGGCGAGTAATATTGTTTCTGTGGTCATGACCAGTTCAATTTGTCAGGTTATTTATGGCGGATATTGAGCATTTTGGAGCGGGCCGGACCAAAGACACGACTGCGGAAGCTGCAGTGCATTGGTCTGGATCATCTGCACCTGGTTTTCTGCAACGACCGTTTCACCGCTTGTGGCTGCTCGATCAGGCCCGGTCTTTGTTCGAGTTCTTTCTGCCGGCGTCGATAAATCCCGACGGAGGGTTCTTCGGGCTGGATCTGGACGGCACAGCGCTGCCGGCGGCGCGCTCGAATGGCGAGTTGCGCCTGTTGTTTACGACATCGCGCATGGTGCATTGCGCAGCAATCGGTCACCAGCTTGGCATGCCGGGTTGCGAGCGCATTGTCGATCACGGAATGGCGTTCCTGTGGGACCGCCACAGAGACAGCCAGAATGGCGGGTTTTTCAACGGCGTTGACGATGCAGGCGCGCCGGACCCGGCAAAACAGGCTTATGGCCATGCCTTCGTGCTTCTGGCGGCATCTTCAGCCAAGGTCGTCGGGCATCCGGATGCGGACAGACTTCTTGCAGATGTGAGCGATATTCTTGTCAACCGGTTCTGGGATGCGACCGCTGGTGCAACGCGTGAAGAATACACTGCAGATTGGCAGAGTTTCAGCAGCTATCGCGGTCAGAACTCCAACATGCACCTGACCGAGGCGCTGATGGCGGCGTTTGAAGCGACAGGGGACAGCACATATATCGAGATGGCTCAGTCGATTGCCGGGTTGATCATAGACAAGCATGCCCGCGCGCAAAATTGGCGTGTCCCTGAACATTTTGATACCGACTGGAACGTGGATTTTGATTTTACCGGCGATCCGCAGTTCCGGCCAAGCGGGACCACACCGGGCCATGCCATGGAGTGGAGCCGCCTTCTGGTGCAGCTTTGGGAGTTGGGAAACCGGCAGCACGACTGGATGCGCCCGGCAGCGGAAGCTCTGTTTCTGAGCGCATGGGAGCAGGGTTGGGACAAGGATACCGGCGGGTTTTATTATACAATGCAATGGGACAATGTGCCCGCCGAGACCGACCGATACTGGTGGCCCTGTTGCGAGGCGATTGCGGCTGCAAGCGTGTTGGCAAAGGTCAGTGACAATCCGCAGTTTGAAGCCTCCTACCGCCGGGTCTGGGGGTTCGTGGATCATCATTTCATCGACCGCAAGCACGGCGGATGGCATGCCGAACTGGATGGCATGCTTGCTCCGGTGCAACGGGTTTTTCGCGGCAAACCGGACATCTATCATGCCCTTCAGGCCTGTCTCATTCCGCTGTTGCCTGTCAATGGCAGCATTACTGCCCAGCTCGCGGGCGCAGAAGCCGGGAATTTGCTGAAAGGAGAACCGGATGCCCAAATCCTGCGCTAGACGGCTGCTTTGCCGTGCCAACCTGTTCGGATAATTCAATGCGCAACGCAATCTCCGTGTTCCACCAGTTGCAGTTTGAGCTGGAATGACGAAACATAACGGCGATCCGGATGTCCTCATTGTTGGCTCGGGCATGGGCGGTGCCAGCCTTGCCAGTGCGCTGTCAGGTAGCGGGCTGAGAGTCCAGATCCTCGAACGCGGCGATTATATCCCGCGAGACCACCGCAACTGGGATCCACGGGAGGTTTTTCACAACGGGATCTACCGCTCGGGGGAACGCTGGATCGACCGCAACGGCCGGCAGTTTGAACCCAATCAGCATTATTGTGTTGGTGGCAGTACAAAAATGTACGGCGCCTGTCTGATGCGGTTCCGGCCGCAAGACTTTCAGGCCGTCGAGCATTATGAGGGCATCTCGCCTTCCTGGCCGATCGATTATGACACACTAGAGCCGTGGTACTGCAAGGCTGAAGCGATGCTGGGCCTGCGCGGACTGGCTGGCGCTGACCCGAGCGAAGGCACGCGCTCCGCACCATACCCGTACCCTCCGATTACACATGACCCGCTGATCGAGGCGCTCAAAGTGCGATTGGAGCGGTCCGGCCTTCAGCCCTTTCCACTGCCCTCATCGGTGCAATCAGCTCCAGCGGGTGGCTGTATCCGGTGCAAGACATGCGACGGTTTTCCCTGCAGAATCGATGCCAAGGGAGACGCTGAAAACCGCGCTTTGCGGCCCGCGCTGGCCGATCCGGATATCTCACTTGAAACCAATGTCGAGGTGCTGCGCCTGTTGACCACGCCCGACGGGCGGACGATTGACGGTGTCGAAGTGCGCAAGGATGGAGCGAGCGAAATCCGCCGGGCGGGCATTGTCGTTCTCGCGGCTGGTGCCATCAACTCTGCACTTTTGATGCAGAAATCGGCCAATGGCGCACATCCGAACGGACTTGCCAACCGGTCCGGTCAACTGGGCCGCAACTATATGGCACATCACCTCACTGCGATGATGTTCGTCGGGCCGAGACGCAACCCGACGATTTACCAGAAATCGATGTCGATCAATGATTATTACTGGGGCGATGGCGAATTCAAATGGCCGATGGGCAATATTCAGATGCTGGGCAAACTGCAGGCCGGCATGCTGACGGCGGAAGTTCCGCTTGTGCCAAAGTTCGTCATGACGGAAATTGCCTCCAGATCGGTTGATATGCTGGCGATGAGCGAGGACCTTCCGGACCCGGATAATCGGGTGGTGCTGGACAAAGGCCGGGTCAATCTCATCTGGCAGCCCAACAACCTTGTTCCCAACAGGCGTCTTGCCAAATCACTTGCCCGGCATATGCGCCAGGCCGGTTACCCGGTCGCGCTGAAAAAACACGGTGGCATAGAAACCACTTCGCATCAGTGCGGGACTGTCAAAATGGGAGCAGATCCGGCCACATCGGTGCTTGATCCACTGTGCAGGACCTGGGAGATCGATAATCTTTACGTCGTCGATGGCGGGTTTTTTGTGTCGTCCGCAGCCGTCAACCCGGCGCTGACAATAGCGGCGCAGGCGCTGCGTGTCGGTGCTCATATACGCGCTGTATTGGGGTCAGAATAAGGTTGCGATGGAGGCGCCGCGCCTGCTCGGCAACTGCGGAATGATGCCTGTGTGCGCTCCAACCGCCAAGACTCGACCTTGCGTGTTAAGTCCCGTCATTTCCCAACCGGCCAAACCGGCCTTCTGCCCATCTTGAGAACCGCAGAACCGGATAGCAATACAGGAAATAGAAGAAGGCAATCAGCATGTAGATAAACATGATATCGCCGGGCATGCGCATGATTGCGACTTCCCCCTGACGGGTGAGTTCGGCGATGCCTATGACCGAGAGGACAGCCGTGCTCTTGATCACAATCACATAGACGCTGGCCATCGGTGGAATGGTCAATTTCAGAGCCTGGGGAATGATGACATTGCGGTAGGTCTGGGTTTTCGACATGCCGACCGAGCGGGCCGCTTCGCCTTGCCCGTTTGGCACTGCAAATATGGCTGAAGCCACAATTTCAGTGACATAACTGGATGTGTAGAGCGACAGTGACACGATAGCTGCGGTGTAGCTGTCAAATGACAGCCAGGCAACGCCAAGCGAGGGCAACACAAAATAGATGATATAGAGTTGCACCAGATAGGGCGATCCGCGCAGAACATGCAGATAGGCATTGATGAATGCTTCCAGAACGCCAATGTCAAGGGTCTTCCCAATGCCCATGAGAAAGCCGATTATCGATCCAAACAGGATTGAAATGATTGAAATCTGAAAGGTCATCCAAAGACCCTGCAGCAGGAAGGGCCAAAGGCTCTCGACGATGGAGAACTTGTCTGCGATCATTTCCACATCCGCTCTCCCTAATTGGCTTTCCAGGCGCTGCCGCCCAGTTTGGTCTGCAGGATGCCTGACAGCACCAGCATCATGGCGTAAATGCCGAGATAGCAAACCGCTGTCGTGACATAGCTTTCAGTTGCAATTACGGTTTCCGAGAACATCTGCAGGCCCGCGCTCATAAGTTCAAATACTGCAATGATTGACAACAAGGACGTATCCTTGATGAGAACAGCCGTCTGACCCAGTAGCGGAGGCATCACATTCGCCAGCGCTTGGGGCAATGTCACATTCTGCAGCGTCTGTCTTGGGGTCATGCCCACGGACAGGGCGCCTTCAATCTGGCCGCGGTTCACGGATTCAATGCCGGCGCGAATGATCTCGCCCATATAGGGAGCAGTATGAATGGTCAGGGCAATAATGCCGCTCTGTGTTTCGTCGAAAAAATTGCCGACAGGCAGAATGGTGGGAAGGCCATAATAGACGAGATAAATCTGAATGAGCAACGGTGTCGAGCGAACGAATTGAATGTAGCCGGCGACCGGCCGCCAGATCAGTGGATTTTTGGACAGGCGGGCAATCGCGACAAAAGTACCAATGATCAGCGAGAGAATGAGGCAAAGCGCTGATATCCAGAGCGTTTGCCCGATTCCGGCGATAAACACATCGGCATATTGGCCGACGATCCGGAAGTTAAAGTAGTTTTGAAGCCATTGCATAATTTATCCGTGGGCGCTGACGCGCAGCCCCAATGCGGTGAAAGCAAACCGGGGCGCCGATGTGGCGCCCCGGAGCAGTTCTTATTTGTGGTCAGCTTCCCAGGCCGTGGAGTTCCACCAGTATTCCAGTTTCTCATCCAGACGGCCATCGGCACGGATCAGACGCATGTAGTTGTTGAGCGCCAGCAGCAGGTGCATTGAATCCGGGCGTGTCGCAAATCCGAGCGGTTCCTGAGCAAGAACGCCATCGAGAACCTTGATCTCATCAATCGAGCTTTTGAAGCCGGCGATGGTTCCCTTGTCTGAAAGGCCTGCTTTTGCGCGGCCAGACACGACAGCCTGAACCACCTGCGCTGTCCCGCCAGCAAATTCCTTCAATTCCGCCTTAGGCAGCACCTTGCGGGCTGTCTCTGCCCAGGACGATGCCTGCGTGGCGCCAACCGACACGTCCGCAGAATTCAATTCCTGCCACGTGTTGTAACCGGAACCCTGCAATGCAAAGGCAATGGTTTCGGAGAAGAAGACAGGCTCCGTGAACACGATCTGCATGTGGCGCTTGGCTGTTGGTGTCATGTCAGCCGCAATGAAATCCGCTTTGCCGGACGACAGAGCAGGGATCAGACCTTTCCAGTCATAATCCTGAATGATCAGCTTCACTTCCATATCGTCAGCAAACATCTGAGCAATTTCAATGGCGAAACCTGTGCGCTCGCCATTCTTGTCAACGAAGCTTACGGGTGGTCCCTGGGTTTGCACGGCGATGGTAATCTCACCGGTGCGCACGATCTTTTCCATCGTGCTTTCGGCCCAGGAAGCGGTTCCTGACAGTGCGAGCAAGGCTGCACTGAGCGTGGTTGTGATGAGTGTTGTCAGTTTCATTTCTAACGTTCTCCACTTGGTTGATAGACAGTTTATTTTGCAGTTATAGAATTTGCCGCAGGAAATCCTGCGCACGGTCGGTTTGCGGGTTGTCGAAGAAACTGTCTGGCGTGTTCTCTTCAACAATTGCTCCGGCATCCATAAAGATCATACGATCCGCCGCCTCCCGAGCAAACCCCATTTCATGGGTGACCACGGCCATGGTCATGCCGTCAGCAGCAAGGCCGCGCATCAATTCCAGAACACCCCCGACCGTTTCAGGGTCAAGAGCCGAGGTGGCTTCATCAAACAGCATGACTTTCGGTTTCATGGCCAGGGAGCGCGCAATTGCGACACGTTGCTGCTGGCCGCCAGACAGCATGGTAGGATAAGAGTTGCCACTCTCTGGAATGCCCACTTTTTCAAGCAGGTCATTTGCAATTTCTTCTGCTTCCTTTCGGCTGCGTTTCGCCACAATAATCTGCGGCATGACAATGTTCTCCATTGCCGTTTTGTGCTGGAACAAATTGAAGTGCTGGAACACCATGCCAACCTCGGCACGCAAGGCGTTGATGTTGGTTTTCTTGTCTGTGACGTTTACACCATCAACTGTAATCGTGCCGCTATCGATCTGGTTCAGACGATTGATTGAACGCAGCAGCGTCGACTTGCCGGAGCCAGAGGGACCAATGACGACCACAACCTCGCCCCGGTCTATGTGGTTGGTTACATTGTCTAATGCGCGAACGGGTTCCGGGCGGGATTTGAGATAGTAGGTCTTGCAGACCTTGTCGATCACAATCATCGGATCGTTCATACGGCACGTCCCTCCCGACCGGTAAGGCGGCCACTGAAACAAAACTCGACGGACCCTGTCAAGATCGCGTTGCTGTCTTCTTCAAGGGTTACATTAACCGATCCGGCTAACATTTCTACCTTAACTTCTTTTTTATCCGTCAGACCCAAAAGCTGTGCAGCACGTGTCGCAACGCATGCCCCCGAACCACAGGCCTTTGTGAGAAGGCCCGGACGCTCAAACACAGACAGCCGAAGGTGAGTATTGCTCATTTTCTGTGCAACGCCAACATTTACCTTTTGCGGGAAGAGGTCATCATTTTGAATAGGGCCCGCAAGTTCCGGGACATTCAATGCATCAAGATCATCGACGAAGAAGACAATGTGCGGATTGCCAATGTTGAGAGCGACGCCGTTTTTCAAGGGTCCGCTGGTCAGCGGAACCCGAAGTGTATCCACCTCTTTTGCCAGGGGAATTAAGTCCCATCGCGTTGAAATCCTTCCCATTTCAACGCTTACCTGCTTGTCTCCCTTGCGCCAGCAGCGCAACGGTCCAACAATTGTTTCCAACACAATTTCGTCACGACCGGTCTCTTCCAGCATCAGCCATCCGAAACATCTCGTGGCGTTGCCGCATGCTTCCGCGTCCCGTCCATCAATGTTGATGATGCGCATAAAGGCGTAGGCGCCACTGGCAGCGCCTTTGGCCGTGGGCGGTTCAATGACCAGAAGCTGATCACCGCCAACGCCGGTGCTCACATCGCAAATCTGGATTGTCTCATTGATCGTCGGCTTGTAGGGAAGGTCTCGGCCGTCAACGATGACGAAGTGGTTGTGCAGTCCCTGCATCTTCACAAATTTCCGACCGGTCGCGGAAATGATGTGTGACCAGTCAGGATTGTTCATTGATCGGAAACTCGCTGGCAAATAGCCCTTCAAAGGCGGGCAGGGTGCCAGACTTTGAACTCTGCATCATCCATATGCAAGCGATTGTGACTGAACGGCGCACCCTGTCATCAGGCAGGATGACGACGCTCTGTCTTGCCGCGTGACGATTTTCAGTTCAACAGAGTTTCCGCTGGCACATAGTCGTAGCCAAGCGATTGTGCGACTGGCTCGCATGTGACCTTGCCTTCGCAGACATTCAGGCCGTTTCGCAGATGCGGGTCTTTGGCAAGCGCGGCCTTCCAGCCCAGATTGGCAATGCGCACGGCATGGGGCAGAGTGGTGTTGTTAAGAGCGTAGGTCGAGGTTTTTGCAACGCCGCCGGGCATGTTGGCGACGCAATAATGCACAATGCCATCTACCACATAAGTCGGGTCGGCATGTGTGGTCGCCTTTGAAGTCTCAAAGCAGCCGCCCTGATCGATGGCCACATCGACCAGAACCGCACCATTCTTCATGGTGCCAAGCATTTCGCGGGAGACGAGCTTGGGCGCCGCTGCGCCGGGAACCAGAACGGCACCGATGACCAGATCAGCTTCGGCAACACTGTTGGCCAGGTTGGCGCGGTTTGAATAAAGCGTTTTGGCGCGAGAGCCGAAATGCGCATCAAGCCGCTCCAGAGCTTCCGGGCTGCGATCCAGAACGGTGACATCGGCACCCAGACCCACCGCCATTTGAGCTGCATTATAGCCGACAACGCCGCCGCCGATGATGAGCACATTGGCCGGTGCAACGCCGGGGACGCCGCCAAGCAGAATGCCACAGCCGCCATGGGCCTTTTCAAGAGCCGTGGCTCCGGCCTGTATCGACATGCGTCCGGCAACCTGGCTCATGGGTTTCAACAGCGGCAATCCACCAGAGCGATCCGTCACCGTTTCATAGGCGATGCAGACGGCTCCTGACTTTATCAGATCGCTGGTCTGGTCGGGATCGGGTGCCAGATGCAGGTAGGTGTAAAGGATCTGGCCCTGGCGCAACTGGGCGCGCTCGGCAGCCTGCGGTTCCTTGACCTTCACCACCATATCGCATTCGGCAAAGATTTCCGCGGCTGAACCGACAATCCTGGCACCGGCATCGATATAGTCCTGGTCCGTAGCGCCGATGCCGCTTCCGGCTTCGGTTTCGACCAGAACCTGATGGCCGTTGTCGACCAGTTCGGTGACACTTTCCGGTGTCAGCCCGACGCGATATTCGTGATTCTTGATTTCCCTTGGTGTGCCGACGCGCATTGTTTTCTCCCCCGAGATGCAGATTGGCTGATGATGCGACCCTAGGTCAGCATCTATGTAAAGCCACTATCTCACAATTACGCCGGGAGTTTTTGCGAAAAACCTGGAAATTTCAGGTGTGTGTGATGTATTATTCGAAATAATTGAATTTTCATCGGATTAAAAATCATGGATCAAACCGACGGCAGGATTTTGAGGCGCCTTCAGCGGGATTCTTCGCTTCCAGTTGCGGAGTTGGCATCCGTCATTGGTTTGTCAACCTCGGCCTGTCACAGGCGCATCAAACTGCTTGAGGGCGATGGCGTCATTGAAGGCTATTGCGCCCGGATCAACCGGGCAAAACTCGGCCTTAAAATCATGGTATTTGTCGAGATCGCGTTGACGTCTCAAAGCCAGGAGGTGCTGGACGCTTTCGAGCAGGCGGTGGTGCGCTATGAGGATATTCTGGAATGCCATCTGACAACGGGTGACGCGGACTATCTGCTGCGCATTGCCGCGCGTGATGTGGCAGATTATGACAGCATTCACCGCACTTGTCTGGCGAAGCTGCCGGGGGTGTCCAGCATGCATACAAGCTTCATTCTGCGTTCCATCAAAGGCACAACGGAATTTCCGGTGCGTTTGTAAGTCGAACTAAAAAGCAACAACAAAACAACTGGTTACACACAAAATCTAACGGATTTATTGCTGTTTCGGTTGTTCCGAAACGGCAATGTGATGCGATGTGAGCAGCCTGTTGGATGATATCCGTGCGATAAGTTCCCACATCGTCAACAGGAAAGGGGCCCAAATCGACAGGAGATATCGAGATGAAAACGTCATTTGTTGTTGCCGGGTTGATTGCGGCCCTGTTCGAAACATCCGCAATGCAATCTGAAGCGAGAGAACCCGTCTTGACAGTCGGCAGCGCACCCGCCAACGAACTGTCAGGCTCGCTGCCGGCCATCACAGTCGGCGATTTCAGCCAGTCGGACCTCAATGAAATGCGGGTTCTGGTTCAGTCCTATTTGTGGGCTATCAGCAATCTGCAAGCGGATCTGGTGTTCCTGACAGCAGCCGATTCCGTGACGAACGTCTACAGCACACCTGAGGCGCTCTTGCGGAGAATGGCAAAAATCCACCGTCCTGTTGTTGGCGGCAGTCTGGTCCGGTTCGACGGCGTCAGCATTCGCGACAGCGTGCCAGTGCAGAGCGTCTATATCAAGGACGAGCTTGGCCGCCAGTGGTGGGCATCCTATCTGCTGGAAAAACAGGCCGATGGTATGTGGAAAATTTCCGGCTGTGTGATCATGCCGGCACCAGGTCAGATTGTCTGACAACAGCACCGCGCCTCAGATACTGGCTCAGTTCTAATCCTTCACCTGGGCACAGGTAACGGCGATCAGATGGCGCACATCCATGGCATTGCAGCCCCGTGACAGATCGTTCGCGGGGTGCAAGAGACCCTGCAAAACCGGGCCAATAGCCTCTGCTCCGCCGATGCGTTGAGCAATCTTGTATCCGATATTGGCGGCCTCCAGGCTGGGAAACACAAACACATTCGCATCGCCCTGCACGATGGCACCTGGTGCCTTTGAGGCAGCAACTTCCGGCACGAAGGCGGCGTCGAATTGCAGTTCACCGGAAATTTTCAGATCAGGTCTGAGCGACTGAACAAGAGCGGTCGCCGCAACCACCCGGTCAACCCTGTGATGTGTGGCGCTGCCGGAGGTCGAAAAACTCAACATCGCGATGCGAGGCTCCAGACCGGTAAGTTGCTGAAACGAAGTCGCCGAGGCAATGGCGATCGAGGCAAGCTGCGGCACATCCGGTTCAATGGTCAGGCCGGCATCGGAAAAAATGAAAATACCCTTTTTGCTGTGATGCGGCCGGTCCAGCACCATCAGGAAAAAGCTGGAGACTATGTCGGCATCAGCAGCTTTGCCAATGATCTGCAGAGCAGCTCTTACGGTGTCGGCAGTGGTGGCGAGCGCACCGGCAATGGTGCCGTCAGCATGTTTCTCACGCACCATCATGGCAGCAAAGCCCAGCGGGTCGAGTACGGCCCGCATGGCCTGTTCGGAGGTGATGCCCTTATGCGCCCGCAACTGGTGGAAACGCTCGGCAAAACCGGCCGTCAGCTCAGAGTTTTCCGGATCAATGATCTGGAGCGTGTCGCCGGCCTCGGCAGAAAATTCCGGGTTTTTTGTAATTCTGTCGCGGTTGCCGATCAGGGTAATACGGGCAATGCCATCTGCAATTGCCTGACGGGCCCCGGAAATGACGCGGCCATCTTCGCCTTCGGCCATCACAATGTGGCGCGGTGCTGTGCGGGGTACCCTGTTCAGGGCCTGCAATTGATGTTCCATCAGGCTTTCGATCCTTTTGGCAGGGCTGCGGCGGCAGGTGCGGCCAGGCCAGCGCATCGCGGTTACCGGATGCGCTGACCCTAGTCCGCTGCTGTTAAGCCGCGACCGATTATGCGCCCGGCTGGGGACGCATGTCGGCCGGGTCGATGCCTGCCACTTCAACCGGTTTTTTCATCGCATCGCGGCGGAACGGCTCGCCCAGTTCCTGGTTCAGTATCACCTCGATGAATGTCGTGACTTTGTCTTCCATCTGCTCCTTGACGGCGGTCGACAGAGCCTCTGTCAATTCGTCCATGGTCGTGACCTGAACACCCTTGAGGCCGCAGCCTTCGGCAATTTTCGCGTATTCGACACCCAGATTGAGTTCCGTGCCGACGAAGTTGTCTTCATACCAGAGCGTCGTATTGCGCTTTTCCGCGCCCCACTGATAATTGCGGAAAATCACCATGGTGATCGGCGGCCAGTCATTGCGGCCACAGGCGGTCATTTCATTCATGGAAATCCCGAAGGCACCGTCTCCGGCAAAGCCGACCACCGGCACGTCCGGGCAGCCGATCTTGGCACCCAGTATGGAGGGGAAGCCATATCCGCACGGGCCAAACAGACCAGGTGCCAGATACTTCCGGCCTTTTTCAAAGGTTGGATAGGCATTGCCGATGGCGCAATTGTTGCCGATGTCCGAGGAAATGATGGCATCTTTCGGCAGAGCGGACTGGATTGCCCGCCAGGCCATGCGTGGCGACATGCGGTCCGGCTGGCGGGTGCGGGCGCGCTCATTCCAGCTGGTGCCCGGATCATCATCTTCATGATCCATTGAACTGAGTTGCTGCAGCCAGGCGGATTTAACCTGATGGATCTCAGCTTCACGTTGCTTGCGGCCGTGATTTCCAGCATCTTCCGACACTTGTTCCAGCAATTGTTCTGCAACCAGCTTTGCATCGCCCTGAATTCCGACAGTAACCTTCTTGGTAAGGCCGATGCGGTCGGAATTCATGTCGACCTGAATGATCTTGGCATCCTTTGGCCAATAGTCGATACCATAGCCGGGCAGGGTGGAAAACGGATTGAGCCGGGTTCCAAGGGCCAATACAACGTCAGCTTTGGAGATCAGCTCCATTGCCGCTCGGGAGCCGTTGTAACCCAACGGTCCGACTGACAGAGGATGGCTGCCGGGGAAAGCGTCATTATGCTGATAACCGCAGCAGACCGGCGCACTAAGCCGTTCGGCGAGGGCTGCGGAGGCCGGAATAGCATCAGCCAGGATGACACCTGCACCGTTGAGAATGACGGGGAATTTGGCTTCAGACAGGATTTTCGCCGCCTGGCGGATGGCTTCACGACCGCCGGAAGGGCGCTCAAGGCGCACGATCTGCGGCAGTTCAATGTCGATCACCTGGGTCCAGTAGTCGCGTGGCACATTGATCTGCGCGGGGCCGGAGCCGCGCCAGGCCTTTTCGATGACCCGATTGAGAACTTCTGCAACGCGTGAGGGATCACGGACCTCTTCCTGATAGCACACCATGTCCTCGAACAGTTTCATCTGCTCGATTTCTTGAAATCCGCCCTGGCCAATGGTCTTGTTCGCCGCCTGTGGGGTGACCAGCAGCAACGGGGTGTGGTTCCAGTAGGCGGTTTTCACAGGCGTGACAAAATTGGTAATGCCGGGACCGTTCTGGGCGATCGCCATGCTCATTTTGCCGGTGGCCCGAGTGTAGCCATCAGCCGACATTCCGGCATTCGTTTCATGGGCACAATCCCAGAATTTAATCCCGGCTTTGGGAAACAAATCTGAAATCGGCATCATTGCCGAACCGATAATGCCGAATGCGTGTTCTATGCCATGCATCTGCAATACTTTTACAAATGCCTCTTCCGTTGTCATTTTCATGGCAGTGTCCTTTCACCAATCCCTGAGCCGCATGCAAACCATGTGGCATTCTCTTTTTTTCCCGAGGGCGCTACAGCGCTAGTGGCTGCGCCTGTCCTCGAGGATCAAATCACTTGCTTTTTCGCCGATCATGATGGCCGGCGCATTGGTATTGCCGGATACAATTTCCGGCATGATGGAGCAGTCCGCGACCCTTAATCCGTCAACGCCGCGTACGCGTAACTTTGCATCCACCACCGCCAGATCATCCGATCCCATCTTGCAGGTCCCTGCAGGGTGGTAGATTGTTGTTGCGGTGTTGCGCACCCACTCCAGTATGTCTTCATCCGAAACCACATCGTCCCCGGGCGAATGAGAACTGGCAATCTTGCTTTCAAGTGGCTTCTGCCTGGCAATCCGCTGCGCAATTTTCACCCCTTCAATGATCGTGCTTCGATCAGTTTCCGTCGCCAGATAATTGGGATGGATGGTTGGATAGGCAGATGGGTCCGTTGTGTTCAGACGTATTTCTCCTCGACTTTCCGGCCGCAACTGACAGACAGACATTGTAAACGCCGAAAACCGATGCACACCTTCGCCAGGGCTGTCGGCAGACCATGGCTGAATGTGAAACTGGATGTCAGGCGTTTGTAATTCCCCCCGGGTTTTCAGAAAACCGGTAGCAAGACTGGCAGCCATGGTCATAGGGCCAGCTCTGAACAAAATGTATTTCAGTCCGATGCGGGCCTGGTCAAACAGGCTGCGTACTTCATCATTGAGGGTCGGTTCGTTGCATTTATAGACCAGCCTTGCCTGAAGGTGGTCCTGCAGGTTTTTGCCGACACCGGGCAGATCAGCGACGATATCGATGCCATTTTCCTGCAATTGCTGCGCTTCGCCAATTCCCGAGAGCATCAGCAATTGCGGCGAGCCGATGGCGCCGGATGAGACGATCACCTCGCTGCCCGCGTTGACGGTGTGCTCCTTGCCGTGGCGATTTTTGTAGATCACCCCGGTCACACGTTTGCCTTCCATGGCGAGACGCTGAACGTGGGCGCGGGTGATGATTGTCAGATTTTTGCGGTGTTTGACCGGATTGAGATAGCCCACTGCAGTACTGCAACGCCGGCCGTTGCGTGTGGTCAGTTGAAAATAGCCGACGCCTTCCTGGGTGGCACCATTGTAATCATCATTGTAGACATAGCCTTCATTCTGCGCAGCTGCGACCCAGGCATCACAAATCGGCCGCTTCAGGCGCATATTCGATACATTCAAGGGGCCGCCGGTGCCGTGATAGTCATCCTCGCCACGTTCCTGATTTTCGGCGCGCTTGAACAGTGGCAGCACATCGTCCCATCCCCAGCCGGAATTTCCCATCTGCCGCCAGCGGTCGTAATCCTCGGCCTGTCCGCGCACATAAAGTAATCCGTTAAGCGAAGACGAGCCGCCAAGCACCTTGCCGCGTGGCCAGTCGAGCCGACGACCGTTGAGGCCGGGGTCGGGTTCCGTGGTATAACACCAGTCCACACTGGGATTATGCATGGTCTTGAAATAACCGACAGGTACATGAATCCACGGATTCCAGTCGCGCCCGCCGGCTTCCAGCAGAACAACTTTTATTGCAGGATCGGCGCTGAGCCGGTTGGCAATTACGCAGCCTGCAGAGCCAGCGCCAATGATGACATAGTCCGCCTCCAATTGGTCCATAACTGCTTTTCCTCCCCACGCCGCCATATTTCGGCGGGTCTTCCCGGTGGTTAAATCGAATTCTGACTTGCTAAATGCACAGTAATATGTATTTTTGAGACTGCAAGTCTTAATTATTGCAGTTTCTGGGAGGAACTCATGAAAGTCTCAAATGCCCTTGGTGGCATATCTCGTCGTGATTTATTCAAATTGTCGGGCCAGTATGGTTTGTCGTCGACGCTTCTGGCTGCCGGCGCAATGGGCGGCGGTGTGACGCTGGCCTCTCTCGCCCAGGCGGCCGAATCGACTTACACCAAACGTTTCACCAAAGAAGCCAAACACACGCTGAAATTCGGTGCCTCCGGATTTAACGCCCGCAACCTTCTGATTGAACGCGCCGGAGCGCTGGAATTTGCCCGTGATCTTGAATCGCGGACCGATGGCGAAATCCGCATCGAATTTATTGGCGATAATCAGATTTGCGGCCAATTGTCCTGCGTTGAGAAAACGCAATTGGGTATCGTTGATATTTATGCGGCTTCTACGCAGAATTCAGCGGGCGGTGCGCCCTATCTCAATGTGCTGGACTATGCCTACATGTTCCCTGGCCGGGCATCGCAGTATCATTTCCTTTACAGCCCCGAGAGCCAGAGAATTCTGCGCGATCCGCTGGAAAAACGCCACGGCCTGAAATTCCTGTTCAGCCATGCGGAGTTGCGCGGTATTCAACTCGGCCTCAAATTTGAAGACCAGCCAACGGTAACCAAGCTGGAAGAGCTGTTCGGCACAAAAAACCGTGTCACAGGCACTCAGCTTGGCCGTATCGCCATGCAGCTTTTGAACCTCAATCCGGTTCCGGTAGCCTGGGAAGAAACCCTGGATGGTCTGAAACAGGGCCTGATTGATGGTGCTGAAACCTGGGCATCAGCCGTTGCCTATGCCAATATGTCACCCGTGGTTTCCCAATCGGTGGATTTGAAATTCTTCTGCGGCACCGAGCACACTTCGATGTCGGCAAAAGTATTTGATTCTCTTGATGGTCATCTCCAGGACGCGGTCATGGAATCGTCGTATCTGGCACAGGTCCACGTCCAGGCCGCCAATGAAGCTGCCCTTGTCAAAACCGTTGGCTTCTCCGATCCGCAACTTCCCGATACGATTTTCGTGAAGAATAATGTGCGCCCCGCATTCCTTGCAGATGATCAGATCAAGATAGCCGAGGAAATGTGTTCACCGGAATTCAATCCCGAGCCATGGGCGGCATGGCGTGAGCGCCTCAATAACTGGGCCGGCGGCATCGATACTTACACAGATATCCACAAGGTAGCCCGCGAAGTTCCTGCCAACATGCTGCCTGAAAATGTTGAACCACGTCGCTGGTGGCGCAGCTAAAAGCTTCACAAATATCACCGGGTGGCCTGCGAAATTGGCAGGTCACCCGAATAATTCGCTGCCCCAAAACCAAAAAAAATAAATTGGGCGGCGGAATTTCTTTGGAGGGAATCAGGTATGGACTCCATCTTCGGAGATGTGGCAGCTGTTATTGCCGCAATCTTTTCAGGGGATTCCTGGGAGATGAAACAGGCCTTTGGGGGGCAGGGTCTCTGGTTGGTTGGCCTGGTCGGGACGCTGGGGGGCGCCTGGCTGTTTGCCGAACTCTACCGCCTGGTTCCCTTCATTGAAAAACATCTGGAACGCGCTTTGATGGTGTGGAGCTATCTTTTGATCGCAGGCATCATCTTTGTCGAAGTGTTCCGCCGCTTTTTGTTGAACGAGCAGGCGCCGTGGTCAACGACTTTGCCGCCCTATCTGTTTCTCATCATGACCTGGTTCGGCTGCGCCTATAATGTGCGCTTGCGGACCCATCTGTCGTTTTCAGAATTTCGCATCAACCTGCCGCGCATCGGTCAGATCATGTGTTTGTGGCTCGATGCCATTCTGTGGATCGGCATCGCCTGGATTGTGATCGTGACTTCGTTACGTGTTGTCGTCAACTCTGCGGCGAACTTTCAGATCATGCTTGGCACCGATGACGTCATGCAGTGGTGGTTCCTGCTCAGCGTTCCGATCAGTTTCGTCATACTGGCGGCGCGGGCCTATCAGAATCTGATGGAAGACATGGCAAATTACCGGTCAGGGGAAGAATTGATTTCGACCGCTGTCATCGGCGGCGACTGAGGAGAGCGGCATGACCGATGGAACCTGGATCACACTTATCTCGCTTGGTGTTACCCTGCTGTTCATGCTGGGCGTACCGGTCTTCCTGATCATTGCCTATTGGGTTCTTGGTGCCAGCCTGGTCATTGAACTGCCGCTGGATAATATCGGCACTGCGCTGTCGGATGTGTTCACAGACGGGTTTGCCTTGCTGGCGATGCCGCTGTTCATTCTGACCGGCGATCTGATCAACAAATCCGGCATTGCACGCCGATTATCGGATTTTGCCTATTCGTGTCTGGGCTGGTTGCGTGGTGGATTGGCGATGGCAGCGCTGGGTGCCTGTGGCCTGTTTGCAGCGATCTCGGGGTCAAATTCCGCGACTACCGCGACAATCGGTTCGATGCTGCATCCGGAAATGGTGAAGGGCGGCTATGATGAACGGTTTTCAGCTGCGACGGCTGCTGCAGGCGGAACCGTGGGCATTATCATTCCGCCATCGATCATCTTCATCATCTACGGTTTTCTGATGAATTTGCCGATTTCCGATCTGTTTATTGCCGGTATTATTCCCGGCACCTTGATGGTTGTCGGAATGCAACTGGCCTGTTGGATCATCTGCCGTTACAATGGCTGGGGTTTTATCATTCCGCTGCAATTGACCCGGATTTTGAAGACCGCATTTGGTGCATGGCTTGGCTTTTTTGCTATCGGCCTGGTGCTCTACGGGATTTATACGGGCAAATTCTCACCGACCGAGGCGGCAGGCGTAACTGTTGGTTTCTGCATCATTGTCGGCTTGATTTCGCTGCCGATCTACAAACTGATGGGTTCACGCGACGAGAGCCGGCCGCACAGCGAGAAAAGCTATGGCGAGATGCTGGTTGTGCAGGGGTTCAAACTGACGGAAATTCCCGGAATTACCCTGCGCTCTGCGCAGATCACCGGCATTCTGGCACCTCTGATCGGAATTTCCGTGGTGATGCAGCAAATCCTTTCCAGTCTGGGTGCCGCTGAAACCATCACCGCCTTTGTAACCAGTATGGGCGGCTACCATGCAGTGCTGTTTACATCGATGGCGATTGTGTTTGTGTTCGGCATGATCCTGGAAAGCCTGCCGGTGACAATCATTCTGGCACCGATCCTTGCGCCGATTGCGGCCTCCATCGGTGTTGACCCGATTCAGTTCGCGGTGATTTTCCTGGTCGGGGCTTCAATCGGTTTCATCACACCGCCTTATGGCCTTAATCTGTATGTCGCCAGTGGCGTCACAGGTGTTCCATATTTCAGATTGCTGCGCTATACGGTTCCCTATCTTGCGGCGCTGATAGCTGTCTGGTTTATCGTGGCGCTGGTGCCCGAGCTTTCGACCATGCTGTTACCAAGTCGTTGAAATAATTATCCAAACCGGATTGGCAAGAGATGACTGAGCAAAACGAACCTGGTGATACAATCCCGACCAATCTTCGGTTGTTGTTCGTTCTGGAAGAGCTTGCCAATTCCGGCGTGCCGATGACGCCGACCGAAATCAACCAGAAACTCAAGCTGCCCAAACCGACAATCCACCGGCTGTTTTCGACACTGGAAAGTGAAGGCTTTCTGCAAAGGGAGATTGACGGCCGCGCCTATACGGCGGGCCGGCGGCTGCGCAGGCTTTCCATGGGCGTCCTGTCATCGCTGCGGGTGCGCACTGCGCGTCTGTCGGTTCTGAACGCGCTGGCTGAACACATTGGCGAGACCTGCAATATCGCAGTGCCGGACAGGGACGCGATGCTCTATATTGACCGGGTCGAGACCAAATGGCCGCTACGTATTCAACTGCCGATCGGCACCCACGTTCCATTTTACTGCACAGCCAGCGGCAAAACCTATCTCAGCATGCTGAAAAGGGCCCACCTGGAACGCTATGTGAGCTCCGTCAAGCTGGAGCCGAGATCGTCGAAGACCATTACCGATCCGAAGGCTTTGCTTGACGAAATCAACAAAACGCGGGCGCGCGGATTTGGTCAGGACAATGAAGAGTTCATGGATGGCATGATTGCCATTGCGGTTCCCATTGTGGATGTCCACGGCCGCCTTGTTTCAACCCTGTCGTTTCACGCGCCGACACAAAGACTGACGCTGAAAGATGCTGAAGTCCATCTCGACCGGTTAAAAGCGGGCGCGAAAGATCTGGCGCAGTTGCTGGTCTGAAACATTTCAAAATCCGGATTATAAACCGACTCTACGCTTTGACGCGCTCTGATTTGGGATCATAGAGCGGCTTCATGGACGCACTGGCTGCAAAGCGCTCGCCCGCCACTTCAATTTCAAATGTGCTGTCCAGCATTTGCGCTGCTGTTTCGCCTGCGCATGGCACATAACCGAGACCGATCGCAGCGCCGAGATGGTGGCCGTAATTGCCGGATGTCAGCGTTGAGACAATTTCGCCATTCCGTACAATTGGCTCATTGTGATACAGCAGCGGCTCACTGTCCTTCAGTTGAAACTGAATCAGGCGACGCGACAGGCCGCGCTCCTTCTTCTGCAACACTGCGTCGCGGCCGATAAAATCCGGCTTGGCGGTTTTCACGGCGAATCCAAGACCAGCCTCAAGAACGTGGTCCTCATCGGTGATGTCATGGCCAAAATGCCTGTAGGCCTTTTCAATCCGGCAGGAATCCAGCGTGTGGAGGCCGCACAGTTTCAATCCGTGATCCTGACCCGCTTCTTCAACCGCCTCAAATACATGGGCGGCCATATCACTTGAAACATAAATCTCCCAGCCCAATTCGCCGACATAGGTGACGCGGTGGGCGCGGGCGAGGCCCATGCCGATTTCGATGTCCCGCATCTGGCCGAACGGGTGATGGTCATTAGAAAAATCATTCGGCGAGCAAGCTTCGAGCACAGCTCTGGAAGCCGGCCCCATCAGACACAGGACTGCTTCGCTGGATGTCATATCAGTGATCACCGCATGCCGGTCTCCAAGATGGCGGCGCATCCACGCCATGTCACGCTGCAAGGTTGCTGCCGGCACGATGGCCAGAAACGCGGTTTCTGAAAGCCGCGTGATCGTCAGATCACTCTCAATGCCGCCATTGCGGTTCAGCATCTGGGTATAGACAATTCTGCCCGGCTCAACGTCCATTTCGTTGCCGCAGATGTGGTTGAGGAAGGGCAGGGCGTCGCGGCCTTCAATCCGCAGCTTGCCGAAGGATGTCATGTCGAACAGACCGACATTGTTGCGGACAGCGAGATGCTCTTCGCGCTGATTTTCAAACCAGTTCTGGCGTTTCCAGGAATATTGATACTGCGGTGGCTGGTCTTTTCGGGCGAACCAGTTAGGCCGTTCCCAGCCGGCCAGTTCTCCAAATACTGCGCCGCGCTGTTGCAAATGGCCATGCAGCGGCGAGCGCCGGATGCCACGGGCGGATTCCACCTGACGATAGGGGAAATGATCGGCATAGAGCAGGCCAAGCGTTTCCTTGGAACGATGATACAGATAGGATCGGTTTGCCTGGAAAGGCTGGACCCGGCGGACATCCACATCCCACAGATCGAATGGCGGTTCGCCGTCATCCATCCATTGTGCCAGCGCCATGCCGGCTCCGCCGGATGATTGAATGCCAACAGAATTATAGCCGCAGGCAACCCAGAAATTCTTCACCTGCGGTGCTTCGCCCAGATAATACCGGTCATCGGGAGTAAAGCTTTCCGGGCCGTTGAAAAATGTGTGAATTCCGGTATCTGCCAGGATAGGCAGACGGTGAATGGCCTTTTCCAGGATGGGCTCGAAATGATCGAAATCTTCCGGCAATTGATCGAAGCAGAAATCTTCGGGAATGCCGGCCATGCCCCAGGGTTTTGCCACAGGTTCAAAAGCACCAAGCAGAATTTTGCCGGCATCCTCCTTGTAATAGGCGCACTCGTCGGGCACTCGCAGAACCGGCAATTGCGGCAGGTCCGGTACGGTCTCGGTGACAATATAAAAATGTTCGCAGGCATGGAGTGGCACCGGAACACCGGCCAGGATGCCGACTTCTCGGGCCCACATTCCGGCGCAATTGACAACATGATCGCAGGTAATGTGCTGTTCGATGCCGTCTTTGACTGCCGTGACGCCAGTGACACTGCCGCTGGCGGTGTGGATGTCGGTGACCTTCACCTGCTCAAAGATCTTTGCGCCATGCTGCCGCGCGCCTTTGGCGAGAGCGAGGGTGATGTTGGTCGGATCGCCCTGGCCGTCCTTTTCCAGAAAGACGCCGCTGACGACATCATCAGTGGTGAGGTAGGGATAGCGCTGTTTGACATCATCGGGGCCGATTTCCTCGATCTCGACACCGAAGGCCCGGGCCATGGATGCGCCGCGCAACAATTCCTCGCGGCGCTCATGGGTGAGGGCAACTGTAATCGACCCGCAGCGGCGCAGCCCCGTTGCAAGGCCGGTTTCCGCCTCCAGCGTGCCGTAAAGCTCCTGGCTGTATTTGGCCAGCCGCGTCATGTTCTGGGTTGCGCGCAACTGGGCAATCAGTCCGGCAGCGTGCCATGTGGTGCCGCTGGTAAGCTGCTTGCGTTCCAGAAGTACCACATCGGTCCAGCCAAGCTTGGCCAGATGATAGGCCACAGAACAGCCGGAAACACCGCCGCCGATTATGACCACACGGGCCTTGTTGGGAAGATCAGCCATGTGGGCCTCCAGAATGAGTTTTAGTAAATCGCGGGTGAAATAATCCAGATGACGATCGCCGGTACATCGCCGGAATTGCGCCAGCAGCAGGTTTTGTTCTGAAACTGAAAACTGTCGCCGGCATTGAGTGTGTGGTGGCGCCCGCCGATCCAGATTTCGAGTTGACCGGATACCACAAACCCGCCTTCCTGTGCTGGCCGGGCCGGTTTGTCTTCACTTTCCGCGCTGGGCGCAAACACGGATCGCAGCATTTCAAACTCACCGGAAATATCAGGTGAAAGCAGTTCCTCGACGAGGCCGCTTTCGCTTGAACCGAGCGCCACCCGGTTGCTGCATCTGACAATCACGCCGCGCTCCTGTTCGGGCGCTTCGCTGTTGCGAAAAAAGAAGCTGATTGGAATGTCGAAATTGCGGGCGATCTTGCGAAGATCCTGAATCGACGGATCGGTTTGATTGCGCTCGACCTGACTCAACCAGCCGACAGAGCGACCAAGGGCTTCGGCCAGCGCGGTGAGGGTCAGATCGCGGTGCTTGCGAAGGGCACGGATATCATCGCCGACCAGGCCGGTCGCGCCGCGATCCGTTGCGGTGAATTCAGCTCCGGGTTTGCTGCGCGGAGAATCTGTCGAGGTTGCCAGTCCGTGTTTCATTGTTTGATAATTCGCCCGGCACTAAAATGAAAATTTCATTGATATTTTCATTTTTTCGGTAATTACGCAAACTAATTATAAACAACAAGGCGAGCTGCAGTTGCATCTCGCCTTGTTTTGCGCCGCAATGGTTTGCGGTGAGATCAAAGATCCTTCAAAGTATTTCGTAATGCATCAATGATTTCATCGATATGACTTTTCTCAGCGATCAGAGATGGTGCGACAATGGCCGTATCGCCGGTCCATTTCACATGGCAGCCTTTCCAGAACAATTCTTTCTGCAGGTCATTGCCACGAATGCCCGGTTTGCCTTCCAGCGGAAAGACCTCAATGCCGGCCATCATGCCGTAGCCGCGCAAATCTTTCACAACCGGCAATTCCTTCAGCGACCAGATGCCATCGAGGAAATAATCGGACATTTCCGCAGCGCGTTCAAACAGGCCTTCATCCTCGTAAATCTGCAGTGTGGCAAGGCCGGCGGCGCAGGCCGCCGGATGCGCCGAATAGGTGTAGCCATGGAAGAATTCGATGGCGTTTTCCGGCGCCGCATTCATGATCGTTTCATAAATCTGATCTGTCGCCGACACAGCGCCCATCGGGATCGCACCGTTGGTCAGGGCCTTGGCCATAGTGATGATATCAGGCATCACCGCGAATGCATCGCTGGCAAATGGCGTTCCCAGGCGGCCGAAAGCGGTGATCACCTCGTCAAACACCAGCAGAATTCCATGCTGGTCACAAATTTGGCGGAGCCGGTCGAGATAGCCTTTCGGCGGTACCAATGTGCCGGTTGATCCGGCAATCGGCTCGACAAAGACCGCCGCGATGGTCGAACCGCCATAGGTCTCGCAATGCCGTTGCAGATCATTGGCAAGCTCGGCGCCGGTTTCAGGCTGGCCACGGGTGTAAAGCTGGTTTTCCTCCCAGGTATGGCGCAGCATCACGATATTCGGCATGACAACCGGAAATGTCTCGCGATTGCGCACCATTCCGGACAGGGAGACACCACCGATATTGACGCCGTGATAGGCCCGTTCCCGAGAGACGAAGCGGATGCGCTGGGATTCACCGCGCGCCCGGTGATAGGCCATTACCATTTTCAAAGCCGTGTCGATCGATTCAGAACCCGAATTGGTAAAAAACACATGGTTGAAGGGTTCCGGCATGATCTTCGCCAGCTTCGCCGCCAGGGCAAAGGATGTGGGCTGAGCAAGCTGAAACGGTGCGGTGTAGTCATTGTGCAGCATTTGCGCATACACGGCTTCGGCAATTTCCTTGCGGCCGTGGCCACAGGCGACATTGAACAGCCCGGACGAGCCGTCAATCAGTTTGTCGCCATTCTGGTTCCACAGATACATGCCCTCGCTTCTGGTAATCAGGCGCGGCGCGGATTTGAACTCGCGATTGGCGGAGAATGGCATCCAATGCTGTTCCAGCGAGTTTGTGACAAATTTCTCAAGCGGTTTCACAACCATATTCATGATTTCGTCCTCCTTTGCGGCCGTGCCTGGTCTCCCGGCAAAAATACCGGATTGCGCGCCATTTGTTTTTCGAAGTGATAGTGTCGCGGAAATTGGCCTCATTGTAGGTCCAGATAGGATTGAATATGGAGCCACATTCAGTTTCTGGCGGGGATCAAGTGTGCCACACTCCTTTTTGAAAGCGAGACTTCGGTGATGCGCGACAGTTTGTTTCATGTTGAACGTATGGAAGCGACAACGCTGCAGGCCCAGATCAGGGAAATGCTGGTGACCGCAATGCTCGCAGGACAACTGCCGGCCCTGTCGCCGATCCCGTCCACAAGAGCGATGGCCAAACGGCTGAAAGTGTCACGAAACACAGTTATGCTGGCTTATCAGGCGCTTGCCGCGGACGGCTATCTACTCGCCCGCGAACGGTCCGGGTTTTATGTATCAGACGAGTTGCATGCCGGAATGGCCGCGACCAATGTTTCGACCTTTCCCAAGAAGGTGGAAACGCAAAATCCGATCGACTGGGACGCCAAGCTGAGATTGCACCCGGCGCGGCAACCCAATATCTGCAAGCCGGCGAACTGGCATGATTATCCATATCCGTTCATATATGGCCAGTCCGATCCGGCGTTGTTTCCGATTACCGCATGGCGCGACTGCACGCGGCAGGCCATGAACAGGAAGTGGCTGGATGCCTGGACAGATGATCGATTTACCGAGGATGATCCGAGGTTGGTGGAACAAATCCGCCAGCGCATCCTGACACGCCGCGGCATCCTTGCCGATACGGATGAAATTCTGGTGACACTGGGTGCGCAGAACGCGCTGTATCTGCTTGCCAGTCTGCTGGTCAAACCCCATACGGCGGTGGCGATTGAAGATCCGGGCTATCCGGACATGCGCAATATATTTGCTTTGATGAGCGACGATGTGCGTCCGGTTCCGGTCGATGAGGAAGGCATCCTGATTGATCCGCTGAGTGGATCTGAACTGGTGTTTGTGACGCCGAGCCATCAGTTTCCCACCAATGTCACCATGTCGCTGGAGCGGCGCCGAGCCTTGTTGACCTGGGCTGATGAAAATGACGCGCTGATTATTGAAGATGATTATGAGTTTGAAACCAATTATCTCGGCGAGCCGACACCGGCATTGAAATCGCTCGATGCAATGGGCCGGGTTCTGTATATCGGCAGCCTGTCAAAATCCATCATGCCGGGATTGCGCATGGGCTATCTGGTAGGGCCGTCCGAGCTGATTGCCGAAGTCCGTGCCTTGCGGAGGCTGATGCTGCGCCACCCGCCCGGCAATAATCAGCGCATTGTTGCGCTGTTTCTGTCGCTGGGGCGTCACGATGCGCTGATCGGACGGCTGCATCGGACCTATGCCGAACGCTGGAAAACTCTCGGCAAGGCCCTGGAGGATCATTTTCCAGGCTGGTTCCAATCTCCTGGATTTGGCGGAACATCGTTCTGGGTCAAAGGGCCGGACGGTCTGGATGCAAATGAATTGGGTGTCAGCGCCCTGAAAGAAGGCGTGGTCATTGAACCGGGACAGATCTATTTTGCTGATCCAGATGGTCCGGGACACTACTTCCGGTTGGGATTTTCTTCCATACCAGATGAGCGGATAGAGCCGGGCATTGTCAGGCTGGCAAGGGTTGCAAGGCAATTGATGTGATACGGATGCGCATAGATAAGGGTCAACTTTCGTCTAATTTACACGATTTTTGATACCATTTATCTCAAAAAAGCATGATAATGCCGTGTTGGCTCTATTTGGACCGTCAACTGGCGCTATGTTGACAGAGCGATCCGGTGTGTTGTCAGTCCGCTCGGTCTTGAATCGAGCTGCGTTGTTCCAAGAGTCGGTTTCATACCGGTAGTAGAACACAAAGCATGAAGGCAAGCATTGCTGACAGTCATCGGGAGGACTGCAAACAGGATGGCGCTTGTCAAATCAGCATATTTGCAAACCGGAATATCCGGGCCAAACAAGGGAGATACTAATGACTTTAAGAAAATTCGCAGTGGCCTTGGCCGCTGGCGTATCCATGGCTGCCACGTTGGGGATGGGTGGCGCGCAGGCACTGGAAAAAGTAACCGTTGCCTATTTCCTGGAATGGCCGACCGCAAATCAGGTCGCGCAGGTTGAAAAAACCTATGATGAAGCGATGGGCGTTGAAGTTGAATGGCGCGCTTTCGGCAACGGCAACGAGATGACCCAGGCCATGATGTCGGGTGACGTCCACATAGCCTACAGTCAGGGGTTCGTACCTTTTGTCGTTGGCATCTCCAGTGGAGCGCCACTCAAAATGGTGGGGGTTGCGGTGACTTATGCGGAAAATGATCTTTGCATCATTCGCGATGATTCCGGCATTACCCAGGCGAATGCCAATGAACTGGAAGGCAAGAAAGTTGCCACACCAATCGGCAATGTCACGCATTACAAACTGCTCAAAACCCTTGAACATCTGAAGGTTGATGCCGACAAGGTCAATCTTGTCCAGATGAACCCGGCTGATGCTGCCGTTGCGCTGGTGCGCGGAGATGTGGTGATGAGTTGCGGTTTCGGTGGAGCGCTGGACCGCATGAAGACGGTAGGCAAGCCGCTGATGACCGGGGCGGAGCAGGAAGCCATCGGAATCAATACATTTGATATTGTGACGGTAACCGAAGACTTTGCAGAAGAGTATCCGGACCTTGTTCGTAAATTCCTGGAAGTCACTGAAGCTGCCAATGCCGCCTACAAAGACAAACCGGAAAGCGCATATGCAGTGGTTTCCAGGGCAGCCGGTATGGATATGGACGCAACCAAGGCGACCATGAAAAACTTCGGCTTTCCGAGTGTAGCCGATCAGGCCGGCCAAAACTGGCTTGGTGGCGGTGTTCAGGCCATGACGAAAGGTGTTGCCGACATGATGGTTTCCGGCGGCGGTATGGATGCAGCTCTGGATGACTATTCCAGCTTCATTGATGACAGCTTTATCAAGTAAAGGCGGACCGGGCGGCAGGGCAACCTGCCGCTCTCTCTCTATCAGGTGGCTGGGGGTAAGTGTGTGACTGGTATTATCATCGACGAAATTTCCATGGTATTTACGCTGCCCGGTGGCGGGGCTGTGCATGCGCTCAACAATGTGTCGCTGGATATCAAACAAGGTCAGATGGTCTCCGTGCTGGGGCCGTCCGGATGCGGAAAAACCACTCTTTTGAACATTGTGGCAGGTTTTCTTTCGCCAACAAGCGGTGAAGTCCGCCTCAATAATCATGTTGTGACCGGTCCGGGCGCGGAACGCGGAATGGTGTTTCAGCAGGGTGCCCTGTTCGAATGGATGACCGTCAACGAGAATATCGAGTTCGGTCCAAAGATGGCAGGCAAACCAAGGGCTGAGACAGCAACCAAATGCGAAGAGCTGCTCAATATTGTGGGCCTGGCAGGTTTTGGCGAAAAGCCTGTCTACCAGTTGTCAGGGGGCATGCAGCAACGTGTCGCTTTGGCGCGCTGTCTGGCAAATGATCCGGATGTCATTCTCATGGATGAACCGCTCGGCGCGCTGGATGCGCTGACCCGTGAAAAGATGCAGGGGCTGGTTCTGAAGCTGTGGAAGGAAACCGGCAAAACCATCATCCTGATCACCCATTCTGTCGAGGAAGCTCTGTTTCTGGGAGAACGGCTGATCGTGATGGCGCCAAGGCCGGGCCGTATCGTCAAGGAATACGATCTGCCATTTGCCGAGGAAGCGCTGATCTCGGAAGCGCGGGTGGTGAAAGCATCAGCCGAATTCGTCGCAACCCGGGAGGAGGTTCTTTCGATGATCTGGAACATGGAAGAGGAAATCATGGGTGGTGGCGATGGGACCTAGATCGTTTCATGGTTACATTGAAGCATTTGATGCTCCAGATCAGTTCATCGGCAAGGCAGGCAACCCGGGCTACCCAGACTATATTGGGCCCATTACAATTCGGGGCGGCGCATCGAGCAAGTTGGCTAACGCTGTCGGGTGGACTGATATGAAGCACCAAAGGCCGGGTTTGCACGCCCGCCGGACGTCGTTACACTCCACTTGTGGTTATGAAGACCACGGCGCGAAGTGTGCCTCGCCGACAAACGTGCAAACCTGGTCAAATGATTCAATGTAGCCATGAAGCGATCTAGAGGATCAGAGCAATGAGTGAACGGAAAACGCCTTCCAGCCTGGCTATTTGGCTCGGCCTTGCGGATAATTCATTCACCAGCCAGAAAACCGTCAAATTCGGTGATGCCAGTGCTGTCAATTCCGGGCGGTTCTATTCCATCCTGATTGTGGTGCTGTTGCTGGTAGCGTGGATCATAACGTCGGTATTCGGGCTGGTTAAGCCATTTTACTGGCCAACCATCGACGGCACGGCCGAGCGGATCGTGAAACTGGTCAGCGAAGGTTATCGCAATGTGCCCTTGTGGGAACATGTCGGAATCAGTGTCTTCCGGGTACTGGCCGGCGTTGTGTCCGGCGCGCTTGTCGGCATTCCGCTGGGCTTTGCGATGGGTCTGTCATCGGTTGCTCGCGGCTTGTTTGACCCGATTGTGGAATTCATGCGGCCGGTGCCTCCACTGGCCCTGATCCCGCTGATTATTCTGTGGTTCGGCATCGATGAAACGGCGAAAATTTCGCTGCTGTTTCTGGCTTCGCTGTTCATCATGACAATTGCGGCACGTTCCGGCGTTTCAAGTGTGCGGATTTCAAAGGTGCATGCGGCTTATTCGCTTGGCGCATCAAAATTGCAGATCCTGATTCATGTCATTCTTCCAAATGCGCTGCCGGAGATTTTTACCGGTCTGCGCACCTCAATGGGCGTGTGCTGGGGAACGGTGGTCGCGGCCGAACTGGTTGCCGCTGACAAAGGCGTCGGGTCAATGATCATGATCGCCAAGAATTTTCTGCAGACCGATACTGTGGTTATCGGCATCATCATCATTGGATTGATCGGCTACATCATCGAGATGTTCATGCGCTTCATGGAGCGCATGTTGATTCCCTGGAAAGGTAAAGGTTAGGCGCTCGCCCGGTCCCGAATAGCTGCCGGGCCGCCGAGTTGCCCGCTGACCGGAGTGCTGGGGCACCGGGCATCACTCGCCAACAGATCGCCAGTATCTGAAAGTAAACCTGCCGGAGACTCAAATGTCGGATCTGCCAGAAAATGCGCGTGTTGTCATAATCGGGGGAGGTGTTGTTGGCGCTTCATCGTTGTATCATCTGGCCAAGGCGGGCTGGACCGATTGCGTCCTGCTGGAAAAAAATGAACTGACCGCCGGTTCGACATGGCATGCGGCGGGAAACATCCCGACATTTTCCAATTCCTGGTCGATCATGAATATGCAGCGCTATTCAACTGATCTGTACCGGCGTCTGGGCGCGGAAGTTGACTACCCGATGGACTATCACGTCTCCGGGTCGATCCGGCTGGGGCACAGCCGAGAGCGGATGCAGGAGTTTGAACGGGTCGCCGCAATGGGGCGCTATCAGGGGATGAACATCGACATGATGAGTGTTGATGAGATCAGATCGCGCTATCCCTTCGTTGAGACCCATGATCTTCAGGGCGGTCTTTACGATCCCGGTGACGGCGATATCGACCCGGCGCAATTGACCCAGGCTCTGGCAAAAGGTGCCCGGGATATGGGCGCACGCATTTTCCGGTTCTGTCCGGTGACCGGTGCCCGGCGGAAGGGCGATCAATGGGTTGTTGAAACCGCACAGGGCGAGATACGCTGCGAATATGTCGTCAATGCAGCAGGCTATTATGCCCGCGAAGTTGGTAAAATGTTCGGTCGGGATGTGCCGATGATGGTGATGAGCCATCAATATCTGCTGTTTGATGATATTCCGGAAATTGAAGCCTGGTCACGCGAAGCGGGCACCAAACTGCCGCTGCTGCGCGATGTCGACAGTTCGTATTATCTGCGGCAGGAACAATATGGCTTGAATCTGGGTCCTTATGAACGCAATTGCCGGGCTCACTGGATTTCGCCGGATGATCCGATGCCGGAGGATTTTTCATTTCAGTTGTTCCCCGATGATCTGGACCGGCTGGAATGGTATCTTGAGGATGCTGCGGCGCGTGTGCCGTTGCTGCAGACCGCTGGACTGTCCAAAGTTATCAACGGTCCGATTCCCTATACGCCGGACGGAAACCCGCTGATCGGGCCGATGCCGGGCGTGCCGAATGCGTTTGAAGCCTGTGTTTTCACGTTCGGAATCTGTCAGGCCGGCGGGGCTGGCAAGGTTCTGGCCGAATGGATCATCGAGGGGCAAACCGAATGGGACATGTGGGCTGTCGACCCGCGCCGGTTTACCGATTTTGCCGATCATGACTATTGCATCGAAAAAGGCATGGAAGTTTACGGGCACGAATACGCCATGCATTTCCCGCATCATCAATGGCCCGCCGGGCGCAACCGCAAACTGTCTCCCGTACACCAGCAGATTGCGGACATGGGAGCACAGTTCGGCGCCTATAATGGCTGGGAGCGCGCTGACTGGTTCGCAATGGAGGGCGATGATACCTGCGAAGCTGCAAGCGAACGGTGGGATCGCCATGGCCCCTGGTTCACGCGGGTGCGCGAGGAGTGTCATGCGGTCCGCGATGCCGCCGGGATACTGGATTTGCCGGGATTCTCTAGATTTCGTCTCAGTGGCACAGGCGCCCGCGATTGGCTGAGCCGGCTGATGACCGGCAGTGTGCCGAAGCCGGGCCGGATCGGCCTGGCCTATTTTTCAGACGAGAGCGGGCGCATTGTCTCGGAAATGTCGGTCATGGCGCTGGATGAAGACCTGTTCTTCCTGATCACAGCGGCCGGAGCGCAGTGGCATGATCTGGAATGGCTGCAGCGGTATCTGCCGGAGAACGGAGATATCGAGATAGTGGATATGACCACGGAGTTTTCGTGCCACATCCTGTCCGGGCCAAAGTCGCGCGAGATACTCGCGCAGATTTGCGATGCCGATCTGCAATTGTCCTGGCTGTCGCATCAGACCACACGGATCGCAGAGCGTTACTGCCAGTTGGTGCGGGTGTCATTCGCCGGGGAACTGGGATGGGAAATCCACTCCAAATGCGCCGATACGGCGGTCATTTTTGAGGCGGTGATGGGTGCGGGCCAAGCCCACGGTCTGAAACCGTTCGGCATGTTTGCCCTTGATGCGCTGCGTCTTGAAAAAAACTACCGCAGCTGGAAGCGCGATCTGTCGACCGACTATACACTGCTGGAAGCCGGACTCGACCGGTTCATCAAATGGGACAAACCGGAGTTTATAGGCAAGTCGGCACTGGCAGAGCAACGCCTCCAGGGTGTTGCCAAACGCTTTGTCACACTTGTCGTCGATGCGGGCCGGTGTGACGCGCCCTATATGTCGACGCTCTGGCATGAGGGTGAAATCGTCGGCGAGACCACTTCCGGCGGCTGGGGCCACCGCGTCGATAAATCCATCGCTCTGGGCATGCTGCGCACAGATCTGGCGGTGCCCGGCAACCCGATTGAGGTGGAGATATTCGGTGAGCGGTTCAAAGCCATCGTCCAGCAGGACAAGCCGTTGTGGGACCCGGAAAATGCGAGATTGCGCAGTTGAGTAGAGCGGTTGCCAACCATGCGAACGACACAGCCTGATCAGCTCAGCCGGCAAGATCTGCGTTGACGTCTTTTATCCGGTAGACCAGCCGGTTCTGAGTGAACCTTCTATTTATGCTTGAAGTCGGGTTGGCGCTTTTCGGTGAAGGCCGCCATGCCTTCTTTCTGGTCTTCGGTGGCAAACAGCGCATAGAAAACACGTTGTTCGTAATGCAGACCTTCTGCAAGTGAGGTTTCAAAGGCGCGGTTGACCGCTTCCTTGGCCGTCACCACAGAGGGGCGCGAATAGCCGGCAATGGTTGTGGCGGCTTTCATGGTTTCGGCCATCAGCTCAGCTGCCGGAATGACCCGCGCCACCAGACCGCTGCGCTCCGCCTCTTCGGCGTCCATCATGCGCCCGGTCAGGATCATGTCCATTGCCTTGGCCTTGCCGATGGCGCGCGTCATGCGCTGCGTACCGCCCATGCCCGGAATGATGCCAAGCTTTATTTCCGGCTGACCGAATTTCGCGGTGTCAGCGGCGAAAATCATGTCGCACATCATTGCCAGTTCGCAACCGCCGCCAAGGGCAAAGCCGCTGACGGCGGCAATCGTCGGAATTTGATTGCCAGCCATCGCATTGTAGCGTCCGAAGAAGTCGCTCATCAGCATGTCGATATGGGACTTGCCGGACATCTGCTTGATGTCGGCCCCGGCGGCAAACGCCTTTTCCGAGCCGGTCACGACAATGCAGCCGACATCGGGATTGTGCGACAGATCCTCAAAATGGCTTTTCAACTGGCCCAGCAGCTCGGCATTGAGGGCGTTGAGGGCCTCCGGCCGGTTCAGGGTCAAAACCGCAACCCGTCCGTGCATCTGCAAAACAACCGTGTCGCTCATAGTCCATCGTCCTTCACATTTTCCAGAAACTCGATCATGCCGGAAAAATCCGTGCCACCCAGCCCGGCATCCACCATTTGCTGATAGAGGTTTTTGGCATGACTTCCAAGAGGGGTTACCGCACCGGCACCGCCTTCGCCGCAATGCACCGCTTTCTGTCCCATAGTGCCGAACTGCGCCATACCGGTGGAAAAAGCCTGTTTGGAACCGCCGATCATGAAAGTCAGAGTGCCTGCGGCCGCGCCGCCGAGCTAGGCCATGGTCGGCATGCTGAATTCCGCGCCCTGGCGGATGCCCGAAGGCCAGCGCGAGGTGATTGTCTTGGTCTTGGTATAGAACCGGATAGCGTCAGGCCCGTGCTGATTGAGATCGCCGAAGGATGAGCGCTTCCAGCCGCCGAATGTGTGATAGGCCAGCGGCACCGGTATCGGCACATTGACGCCGACCATACCGACCTGGACCCGGGAGGTGAAATCCCGCGCCGTATCGCCATCGCGAGTGTAAATCGCAACGCCATTGCCATATTCATGGCTTGACGGCAGATCCAGCGCTTCCTCATAAGTGTTGGCGCGCACCACTGACAGGACGGGGCCGAAAATCTCTTCCTTGTAAATGCGCATGTCCTTGGTGACATTGTCAAACAGGCAGCCGCCCATATAGAAGCCGTCCTCATAGCCCTGCATCTTGAAACCGCGACCGTCGACGGTCAGGGTTGCGCCTTCCTCAAGTCCGAGATCGACATAGGAGCGCACCCGGTCCAGCGCCTGGGCGGTGACAAGCGGGCCGTAATCGGCTGCAGGGTCGGTCGATGGGCCGATTTTCAGACTTTCCACCCGTGGCACGAGTTTTTCCATCAGCGCATCGGCAGTGGCTGCGCCCACCGGAACGGCCACCGAGATGGCCATGCAGCGCTCGCCGGCCGAGCCGTAGCCGGCCCCGATCAGCGCATCGACCGCGCGGTCGATATCGGCATCCGGCATGATGATCATATGGTTCTTGGCCCCGCCGAAGCACTGCACGCGTTTTTCATTGGCGCAGCCGCGGCTGTAGATGTAACGGGCGATATCGGTTGATCCGACAAATCCAATGGCCTCGATATCGCGGTGGTCGAGCAGCGCATCGACGGCTTCCTTGTCGCCATTGACGACATTGAAAATGCCCTTTGGCAAACCGGCTTCGAGAAACAGTTCGGCAATCCGCATCGGCACGCCGGGATCGCGTTCGGAGGGTTTCAGAATGAAGGCATTGCCGCAAGCAATCGCCGGGGCGGCTTTCCACAGCGGGATCATGGCAGGAAAATTGAAAGGCGTGATGCCGGCGACCACACCCAGCGGCTGGCGGATCGAGTGCAGATCGATGCCGGGACCGGCGCCTTCGGTGAATTCACCTTTCAGCAGATGCGGTATACCGGTGCAGAATTCCACCACTTCAAGACCGCGCTGAATGTCGCCGCGCGCATCGGGAATGGTCTTGCCGTGCTCGCGTGCCAGCAGTTCGGCCAGTTCATCATAATCGCGCTGAACCAGCTCGAGGAATTTCATCATCACCCGGGCGCGGCGCTGCGGATTGACCGCCGCCCAGGCCGGCTGCGCCGCCTTGGCATTGGCAATGGCGGCATCGACCTCGGCAGCACTGGCAAGGGCAACCCGGCCCTGAACCTCTCCGGTCATCGGCAGAAACACATCCGCCTCGCGTCCGCTGGTGCCTGCGATATTCTGTCCGTCGATAAAGTGGCCAATGCTGCGCATGTCAATCTCCGCTGCGGTTTGAATCTGCTCAAGCCCGACACTACACATGGCTTTGCACACTTGAACAGATGGAGAAAATCGCTATCCATTGTGCAGATATGCACAATGGCAGCGGATTGGCTGGGAAGTTATGAACTGGGATGATTATCGTTTCTTTCTCTCGCTGGCTCGGTCCGGGCGGTTGAGCGCGGCGGCAAAACTGCTCGGCGTTGATCATGCCACCGTGTCGCGCCGGGTGCGGGCGCTGGAGGAGGCGCTTGACACAAAACTGTTTGACAGATCACCCGGCGGCTATGCGCTGACTGCGGCCGGGCAGGATCTGATCGCCATGGCGGAGCAGATGGAAAGCGGCGTCATTCAGGCGGAAAATGCCGTTGGCGGCCAGCGCGAAAGCCTGTCCGGCAGTGTCCGCATCGGCGTGCCGGAGGGTGTTGCGGCCTATATTGTGGTGGAGGCGGCGCAGAAGCTTTGCGAGCGCTATGCGAAGCTGGAAGTGCAGCTGATCGCGCTGCCACGCCGGTTTTCGCTGTCGAAACGCGAGGCGGATTTCGTTGTCGCCGTGTCACGACCGGAAACCGGGCGGCTGAAAATCCAGAAAATTGCCGATTACAAGCTGCATCTTTACGCCACCCAAGCCTATCTCGACCAACATCCGCCGGTACGGGATATCGCGGCGCTGCAATCGCTGCGCGGCATCGGCTATGTGCCGGAACTGATTTTCGACAAGGCGCTGGATTACATCCCGCTGGTCGATCCGGCGTTCCGCCCGCGTCTGACCAGCACCAGCGTGCATGTGCAATTGCAGGCGGTGCTGAACGGGGCAGGCGTCGGCATCGTCCATGATTTCATGGCACGGCGCTATCCCGAGCTGCACCTCGTGCTGCCGCAGAAGGTTTCCTTCACCCGCAGCTTCTGGGGCGTGGTGCATGAGGATTATGCGCAGATAGAGCGTATCCGCGTTTGCTCGGCGGCAATTATTGAACATATGCGCGAGGTGTTGAGGGACGGGTGAGGGGGGTGATTTATACTTCTGCGCGGCACCTGGCACATTCGCAGACACTTTTCGGCCAGGAAGGGCGGGAAGTCGGCATTGCAAAGCTTCGCGAACAGGAATTACCTTTGCAGGATCGAACCCTTCTGGCTTAAGTGTGCCTAAGGTTCGCATATTTCGCCCCTTGTTCGGCCAGGATCACGTTTTTGAGTCCATCCAGCGTGATGCGATAATGTTCTGCCAAGCGGCAACATGCGCGCTCGGCGTCGTGGTCGAGGACGGCATCAAGGATTGCCTGGTGTTCGGCGGGAGCACCCTCGCGTCGCTGCTTGCTCGGATTGGTGTTCATGGAGAGATTTCGGTATCGCACCGCCTGATCCATCAGGGTCGAACAGAATCCGAGAAGCCACGCCGAACCGCAGCGGTCGAGGAGCAGCATGTGGAACGCTTTGTGCCGCATTTCCCACTCCTCGGATATCTCGCGCCCCGCTTCTTCGGGCAGACGTCGTTGTGTGCGCGCAAGCTGGTGACAACTCACGACGAGTTCGTCCTCCCAGGCATCGTCGCCATGGTTGATCGATTCCCTGAGTGCCAGCGATTCAATCCAGATGCGCGTCTTCACCAGTTCTTCGAGATCGGAAATGGAAATCGGCGCAACGTAGAAGCCCCGATGGCTCTTGCGCTCGACGAGGCCTTCCGATGAGAGCCGGTTCAGTGCCTCGCGCACCGGTACGGCGCCGATGCCATAGCGCTCCGAAATGGCCTCGATCTGAAGCTTGTCATCGGGAAACAGTTCTCCCAGCAGGATGTCGCGGCGAATCCTGTGATATGCCTGTTCGGACAGGTTCCTGATCTCCGACACAGTGGTCTCAGCACCACTCATATCAGCCAACCCCGCCTGGCAGATCGGACTTGTTCCAGAACACAAACCGGCGCTGCATCCAGACGACGGTGAAGTAGAGTACGAGGCCGAGAAGGCTGAGATAGAGGATCAGCGCGAAGACCCGCGGCGTATCGAGCTGGCTCGCCGACTGCCGGATCAGCGCGCCAAAACCCCTGCCGCCACCCAGAAACTCGCCCGTAATTGCCCCGGCCATGACACCGACCGCCGCGATCTTCAGGCCAGTGAAGATGTAGGGCAGTCCTGTCGGCAGTTTCAGCCGGAGAAGCGTCTGCATTCGATTCGCGCCCATCGACTTGAAAAGCATCCGCTCGTTTTCAGAGGCGGCGTAGAGACCGGCGGCCGTGGAGACGACAATGGGAAAAGTGGCGATGAAGGCTGCAAGCGCAACTTTCGAGCCGATATCGAATCCAAGCCAGGCGATGAAGAGCGGCGCGAACGCAACTTTCGGCATCGTGTCGATCGCCACGAGATAGGGCATGACCGCGCGCTCGCCGAATTTCGTTTCGCCCACCAGTACGCCGAGCGAAAACCCGATCGCGACCGCAATGAGGAACCCGTAGAAAACGGTGAGCGTCGTCGTCCACAGCGCGACAAGCATGTATTCGCCACTGATCAGGTTGTGACCGACGAAGATCAGGTCATTGAGCGTCTCGGCGGGTGTGGGGAGAATGATGGCCGACACCCATCCCAGGCGCGTGACCAGATCCCAGATCCCGACGACGGTGACAAACAGGAATGTCATCGCCACCCAGCGCGGAATGCGGTCGATGAAGGCCTCGTGCTCGACCCACACGGTGTCGTCGGCCCACACCGTGTCGTCGCGGGGCTTCTGCGCCATATCGGTCATACGAAGGCCTCTTTTCCCAACAGGTTGCGGATATGCGCTACGATCTCTCCGAAGCGCGGCGTGTTAATCATCTCCAGAGTGCGAGGCCGTGGCAAGTCGATCCGGACATCCTCGACGATATGCCCCGGCCGGGCCTTCATGACAAGTATCCTGTCGGACAGGAATACGGCCTCGGCGAGCGAGTGGGTGACGAGGAATGTCGTGGCGCCGCGTTCCGTGCAGATGCGCTGCAGCTCCATGTTCATGAAATCGCGGGTTAATTCGTCGAGCGCTGAAAAGGGCTCGTCGAGCAGCAGCATCGCCGGGTCGCTGATCAGCATCCGGCATATGGAGGCGCGCTGCGCCATGCCTCCCGAAAGTTCACCTGGATAGACATTGGCGAAATCGCCGAGGCCGACCAGTTCCAGAAGCTCCATGGCCCGCTCGCGCGCGGCACGTGCGGCGCCACGCCCATCTCTGATCTCGATCGGCATGACGATGTTCTCGATCGTGGTCTTCCACGGCAGCAGCGTTGCCTGCTGGAACATCATTCCGATATCCCGTCTCGGACCGACCACGGGACGGCCCTCAAGCACCACGCGTCCGGTGGTGGGCGGAAGCAGACCGGCCATGATTTTGAGCAGCGTCGATTTTCCACATCCTGAAGAGCCGATCACCGAGACGAATTCGCTCTTGTGGATCGTCAGATGCACGTCGGTGAGCGCGACGAGACTGTTGCGGGCATAGGTCTTGGACAACCGCTCGATCTCATAAACCGGCCGCGCCTCGGGCGCGACCAGCAGGGGTCTCAATGGCTGGGGCTCCGCCATATATCTCAGGCGTTCCAGCCCGCAACGAACTCGTTCGTGTAGGCCGCCGAAAGGTCAGGCAGGGCTTCCGAGAGCGCCCCGGAGGCAACGGCGGAATCGTGGATCGCCTGCCAATGCTCCGGTGGCTGGTAGCCGTATCCCTTGTCCATGAACGCGTCCGTCGGGGTCATCCGTACAACCACACCATCGAACAGCGAGGCCGCGTAGTCCTGCTCGCCTTCCTGTGGATTGCCAGCGGCGCAATGGGCCAGGGATGCGTCCTTGTTGGCAGGATCGGAGGCAAATTGTGTGCCCCGAACCAGTGCGCGGCCGAATTTCGGCGCGAGCTCCGGCATGGCTTGCATCTGGCTTTCGAGCATTGCAATTCCGTTGCCGAAGAACCCGAGATAGGCTTCGGGGGTGATCTCTCTGAGTTCGAGGCCACGGGCTGCCAGAATCGCGGCATCGGAGACCGCGCCGGCATAAGAATTGACCTCATCACGCAGGAAAGCGATTGCGGCCGTTCCGCCGTCACCGACAGGCAGATAAGTGAAATCGGTCCCGTCGGACATGCCGAGATCGGCCATGATCGCGCTGGTGAACGAGACTTCTGCCCCGTCGGCAGTGCCAACGCCAATCACAGTGCCCTTCAAATCGGCGGGTGTCTGGTATGCGCTGTCCGCCTTGACGAGCAAGCCGAAGACCGACTTTGGATAGAGATTGTAAAGGAACTTCACATCCACGCCGCGTGCACGCGCCCCAAGCGTGGGGCCGGGCCCTGGAGCGCCGATCTGGGCCTGTCCGGCCGCCATCGCCTGAAGCACCGCGGACGATCCGTCGATTGCTTCGAGGGTCGGCGCAAGCCCTTCATCTGCGAAATAGCCTTCGCCCACGGCCACCCAATAGGGCAACCACGTCAGCGCAGAAGGGTTTGGCACTGCAAAGGTGATCGCTGTCTGGGCACGTACGATGGACGGCGCGCCAATGGCTGCCATGGCAATGCTGCCCATTGTGAGTTTGCCGAAACCGCGGCGGGATATCTGGTTGCGTATCGTCATTTGAAAGTCCTCCCAATCGTTGTCGTGTCGTTGTCGTGTCGTTTCCGTATCATTTTCGTTTTGATTTCTTGGGGCCCCCCGGAGCGCGATGGCCCCAAAGATCCCATTCAACGATATACGATTTTGCAGAAAACACCAAAAAAATATATGATCTGGTTTCGACACAGGAATAATATCTTGATATACACGCCAAAACGAGGAAGCCTGAGCGGAGCGTGAATCGCAAAATAACGCATCAGCATGCCCGTCTATGAACCCGGCCCAGTCTATAAAGCCGGCCCCGTCTATGAACCCGTTCAAGGAAGAAACCTATGGTAGCCTTTGCCCTTTCGCCGCCGCAGCAGGCGTATCTCGACATCACAGCGTCCGACGACAAGTTTGCGGTCCGCCGCATCTACTGCATTGGCAAGAACTATCTCGCCCACGTCCGGGAAATGAACCAGGACGAGCGCGATCCGCCGGTGATTTTCATGAAACCGTCGGACGCCATCGTGCGAAACGGCGGCGAAATCCCCTATCCGGTCTTCACCAACAATTTTCACTATGAGTGCGAACTCGTCGTCGCCCTGAAATCCGGAGGCTACAACATTCCCCGGGCCGAGGCGTCGAAGCACATCTTTGGCTATGCTGTCGGCCTCGACATGACCCGCCGCGACCATCAGGCGAACGCGCTGGAAAAAGGTCTGCCCTGGGAGGTGACCAAGGGTTTTGATCACTCCGCGCCGGTCGGTCCGCTCACCCGCGTCGAGGAGACCGGTGTGATGACCAGTGGACACGTCCGGCTCGAGTTGAACGGCGAAACCCGGCAGGATGCCGACATCTCGCTGTTGATCTGGAAGATTGATGAAATCATCGCCAAACTCTCCGAACAGCACAAACTGGCGGCTGGCGACATCATTATGACGGGCACGCCGGCGGGCGTCGGTCCGGTCGTCACCGGTGACGTGCTCGACTGCTCGGTCGACGGGCTGGAGCCGATGCAGGTCCGCATCGCAGATCCAGCCGCGTGAACGTTGCCGCGCGCCTTGCAGCGCTCGGCACGGCGACCGTGGGGGAGGCCGCATCGCAGGCGCGGCTATTGCTGGCACCGCTTCGACCGATTGGGCATGGAATGCGCGTTGCCGGCCCGGCGCGGACAGTGCGCTGCCGTCCCGGGGACAATCTTGCCCTCCACCATGTCATCGCTGCGGCCTCGCCGGGTGACGTGATCGTGGCGGATTACGGCGGAAGCTGCGACAGCGGTCCGTTCGGCGAAATCATGGCGCTTGCCTGCCAGCTGCGTGGCATCGCGGGACTTGTGATCGACGGTGCCGTGCGCGACAGTGCCGAAATCGCGGCGATGGGTTTTCCCGTCTTCGCACGCGGCCTCGACATCCGGGGCACGACAAAACGCGACAGGGGCGAGATCGACATAGCGCTGGAGATCGGCGGGGTCAGGATCACCCCCGGCGATATGATCGTCGCCGATGCCGACGCGGTCATCGTGCTGCCGGCAGCCGCCGCCCGTGCCGCGCTTGCGGCAGCGGAGGCCCGCGCCGCCGGCGAGGCGCGCATGATGGAACGGCTCCGCGCGGGGGAAACAACACTTCAGATACTCGGATTAGACAAGTCGGATTGAACAGGCCGGATTGAACAGGGAAATCGCACCATGACACATATCGCAATCGTCGGAACCGGGCGGATGGGAACCGCCTTTGCCAGGCGCCTCATTGAAGTCGGTCACAGGGTTACCGTTTGGAACCGCACGCAGTCGCGCACGGCGGCGGCAGCCGAGGCCGGGGCAATTGTCGCACCCGATCTTGCAACCGTAACAGAAGCAGACGCGATCCTTGTCTCACTCACCGATGCCCCGGCGATCGAGGCGGTAACGGCGGAACTGATCCGCGCCGGCATCACAGGCAAACTCATCATCGATCTGTCGACCCTGCTTCCCGACGAGACGCGGGCGCAGGCCGAAAAATTCGCCGCCGCAGGCGCCGATTTCGTCGACTGCCCGGTCGGCGGCACGGTCGGCCCGGCGCTCAAGGGGCAATTGCTTGGCATGGCAGGTGGCACCGGGACGGGCTTCGCGCGGGCAAAGCCGGTGCTTGAGCAACTCTGCCGGCGCGTGGAGCACCTTGGCCCGGCCGGTACCGGCGCCCAGATGAAGCTCGCGGTGAATCTCCCCCTGGCGATTTACTGGAAGACGCTCGCCGAGGCACTGACAATGCTGGAGGGTTCGGGCATCCAGGCCGAAACCGCCATCTCGCTGATCGCGGACAGCTCCGCCGGACCGACGGTTCTGAAGAACCGCGCGCAGGTGGTTGTCGACACATTGAACGGAACCGACCAGCCGGGCACGTTCGATATCGCCGGGCTGGCAAAGGACCTTGAACTTGCGCTCCGGCAGGCGGCGCTCACCGGACGTCCCATGCCGCTCTCGGAAGAAACCAGAAAGAGCTACGCAAAGGCGCTGTCCAGCGGTCTGGGAGGGTTCGACGGCGCAAGCCTGACCCGGCATCTCGCCAGCGATTGAGCTGCAGGCGCCGGATGACATCGCGCCGCTCGATCCGGCCTTCCGCCTGTATCTGACCGCTACCCGCGTGGATGTGCAATCGCAGGCGGTGCTGAACGGGGCAGGCGTCGGCATAGTCCATGATTTCATGGCACGGCGCCATCCCGAACTGCACCAGGTATTGCCGCAACGGGTCTCCTTCACCCGCAGCTTCCGGGGCGTGGTGCATAAGGAGTATACGGAGGTGGAGCGCATCCGCGTTTGGTCGGCAGTGATTATTGAGCATATGGGGGGGGGGTGCTGAGGGACGGGTGAGGATGTCGGGTATGACTGGGGCAGCGCGAGCACCGGCCATTATCGCAGGCTATTGTCGGCCGTTTAGGACGGGAAGCGGCCATTCGCTGCTGACGCAAATTTGTTGTGCCCTCGAGTTGTAAGCAGACTTAAATGATCCTGCACAAACACAGAAGAAATCACGAGAAGATGATAAATTAAGCGCGCATGAGATAAGGATTGCCCGTCGAGTTTGCAGCAATCGCTGGCTTTTTAATAAGCTAAAATATAATTAGGCCAGTGGAGCTCCGGAATTTGTAGGAAGCGACATTTGTTACATTGTAGTGTGAAGTGAGATTCAGCTTTGAAAACTTTAATGACCACCAGTGGTGGAAAATGACAAACTCCGGCTCGCAATGGCTGCGGTGGGAACCGCATATCCATGCGCCAGGTACGGTTCTCAACAATCAATTCAAGGGAACTGATACTAAGGAGCAGTATCTTGCGAAGATTGAGTCATCGACGCCCCTAATTCGGGCGCTTGGCGTCACGGACTACTATTTGCTCGACACCTATGAAGAGGTTTGCGAGGCGAAATACCAAGGCGGTCGACTTTCTGGTGTCGACCTAATATTCCCAAACGTCGAGCTTCGCCTGGCATTTGGGACAATCAAAGGCAATTGGGTCAATTGCCACCTTCTCATCAATCCTGAGGCAATTGATCATGTTCAGGCCACACAGCGCTTTTTAGCACAGCTGACGTTTGATGCATTTGGTGATCGATTTACGTGTACGCCTGAGGACCTTACGCGACTTGGCACGAAGGTTGATAGCAAACTGTCCGACCGAGTTGCACTTGCCCGTGGGGCAACGCAATTCAAAGTAAACTTCGAGCAACTCGTAGAAGTTTACCGAGCCGTAGACTGGGCAAAACAAAACATCTTAATAGCTGTTGCAGGGAGTGGAAATGACGGTACTTCTGGCATGCGGGGTGAAGCCGAAGGTGCTCAACGCCAGGAAGTCGAAAAGTTCGCCCACATCATTTTCTCTAGCAGCCCAAGTCAGCGTGACTATTGGCTAGGAAGAAAGAGCTCGGAGAGCGACATTCGGGAACGCTATGGTGCTCTCAAGCCATGCCTTCACGGCAGCGATGCTCATGACACAGCGAAGGTAGGCGCTCCGGACGGAGATCGTCTTTCCTGGGTTAAGGGGGGAGCTCACTTCGACACTCTCAGACAAGCTGTGATTGATCCGGGCGGGCGTGCATATGTGGGTACAGCACCGCCGATACGCGCGACACCATCGCAGGTGCTCTCGCGTGCCACCATTCAGGGAGCCCAATGGGCGCGCTCACCTCAGATTGATCTTAACCCAGGTCTCGTCGCTATCATCGGTGCACGAGGTTCTGGAAAAACAGCACTTGCTGATGCAATAGCCGCAGGCTGCGACGCCGCCTCTCAAAGCTTAAGCACGGCATCATTTCTTGTTCGCGCAGGTAGTCTGCTGTCAGGCGTTAGCGTGAAGATTGATTGGGGTAGTGGCGACCCGTCGGAGCGCGAACTACTGGATTACGAATACGATCCCGAACTTGATGGGCGGTTTCCCAGAGCACTCTACCTTTCCCAGAAGTTCGTAGAAGAACTTTGCTCGGCCAAGGGAATGACGGATGAGCTGCTCGCCGAGATTGAGCGCGTGATTTTTGAAACTCACCCTGAAAAGGATGGAACGTTTCGGTTTGATCAATTGCTTGAACTTCGCGCGAACCGGCATCGGCTGGCGCGCGCGCGAGAAGCGGGAGTGATTGTATCGCTGTCCGATCAGATCGGATTGGAGCGGGAGAAACGCTTGCGAATTACAGGGCTTAAACAGCAACTTTCGCAGAAAGAGCAACTGGTTAAGGGCTTGGATTCTGATCGGAACAAGCTCATCGTCAAAGGAAGTGAACCTCGGGCGGAGAGACTTACTGTTATCGCTAACGCAGCCGAGAAGGTCCGCTCTTATATCCGGTTCTATGCAAATCAGGGTACCTCGCTGCTATCGTTGCAGGATGAGGTAAAAGCGTTCCGAGAGAACAAGGCCCCTGAGGCTTTGCGTGCCACGAAATCCAGTTTCGTTGCTGCACGCCTCGACGAAAGCGACTGGGATGCATTCCTCCTCAAATATCACGGTGACGTGGACGTGGCACTTACCGCAAAACTTACCTCGGCGCAGCAAAGCGCTAATTCTTGGAGAGGAATGAAACCTGCACCGCCGGCGGAGGTCAATCAGTCCTATCTTGCTGACGATGCAGATCCAGTGAAAACGCCTCTCGCGATATTGGAGGCAGAAGCCGACCGTCTTCAGACAGTCATCAACATCGATACGGAGACTGCCCAAAAATTTGCCCGGCTGGTCAAGCGCATAGCGGAGGAGAACACACAGATCGAGAACCTGCGGACTTCACTAGTTGACTTTGAAGCCGCTGCAGAGCGAATGCGGACACTTAGCCAAAGCCGGCAGCAAGCCTATTTGCGTGTGTTCACATCCATCATTGCAGAAGAGCAGGTTTTGCGCGAACTCTACCAGCCGTTAGTCGACCGGCTGCAGACAGCGAAAGGTTCGCTGCAGAAACTCTCGTTTTCGGCCACCCGTAAGGCGGATGTGCGAGAGTGGGCTTCCGACGGCGAAGAACTGTTTGATCTTAGGCGGGCTGGGGATTTCAAGGGCAAAGGCTCTATCGAGCAATGGGCAAATTCCCATATCCAAGCTGCCTGGGAAACAGGGGATGTTGCTTCGATCGACAAGGCACTTCAGCACTTCACAGAGGAATGGCAGGACGAATTGATGGCGGTTGCGAATGTCCCGGCTGACGACGCGACCGCCTATCGAAACTGGCTGATGCGTTTTGCCAAGTGGCTGTTCAGTACCGATCACATCCAGATCGAATACGGTATTGATTATGAGGGCACAGACATTACCAAATTGTCGCCTGGTACCCGAGGCATCGTCCTTTTGCTTCTCTACCTTGCACTTGACGAAGCTGATCAGCGGCCACTCATCATTGATCAGCCGGAAGAAAATCTTGATCCCAAGTCAATATTTGACGAACTCGTCAGTTTGTTCATAGCGGCGAAAGCAAAGCGGCAAGTAATCATGGTCACCCATAACGCCAATCTCGTCATCAACACTGACGCCGATCAGATCATTGTTGCCACGTCGGGACCGCACAGCCCTGGCGAATTGCCCCCAATAACATATCAATCCGGCGGCTTGGAGGACGCGGTCATGCGAAAGCACGTTTGCGATATTTTGGAGGGTGGAGAAGAAGCGTTCAAGGAACGCGCGCGTCGCCTCCGCGTCCGGCTCGAGCGATAAACTCACTCGGGTCGGACAATTCAATGTGAGCTTTCGCGTTAGTCACACCATGATGGAAATATTTCGATGAAACCTGAGTCCGGAACTAGGGGACAAAATGAATTCGCAAGCTGGTGTGAGCCGGAGGGGTTTCACGCTCAAAGGTCTGACCCCGACCGCCTTGGCTGGGATTTTATGCTTGAAGCCGACCCGAAGCGCGGTCCCGACCGGCCTCTTGACCAACAAAATGACCTTTTGAAGTTTCTTGTCCAAGTCAAAACCACAGAACATGCCACATCGACACCACGCATCAAACTTTCAGCTCTGAAGCACCTGGTTGACACGGATCTGCCAGCCGCAATCGCAATCCTATTCTATGCAAAAGGGGGGAGACGTTCTAAACGGTGCCTGATCGTACCTGTGGACGAAGCCCTCATCGCCGACACTTTGCGACTCGTCCGTGCGCAGGAGGCGAAGGGCAACAGAGAGATTCATAAGGTCAAAGTTCCCATACCCATGGAGCGCGCAACAGCAATCGGTCCTGACGGAGAAGGCTTGTCGAGTGCCCTGCACGATATCGTGAGCCGCTCCCCCAATGCGTACATCGCTCACAAGAAACGCGTCCGAGAAACCTGCGGGTTCGCCGACGAACTAACCATCGGGCGCTTCTTTGTTCCCGGCGAAAACGCCCACCATAAGCTGGGTGACCTTTTCCTTGGAGGAAAAAGGCAGCTTGAGATCAATCACCTGACTATCGAACAGCGTCGATTTGGGATTCCATTGAACAACGACCAGTTCTATCTACGCGATGCCATTCTCGAAATGGATGCTCAGGCGCTTCTCTCTGCTTCGATCGAGATTGAGGCGGAAACAGGCGAGTGGATCTCAATTCCCGTCGATGTCTTCATCCCGCCACCTTTCTTGGCAGATCGGGAAACGTCGAAAATTCGCTTCGCGAACCAGTACTTCGAGGTCGTCTTCGATTTTCAAAAAGAGTGGGCTGGTGTCACCTTCGACTATGATGGCAGCCGAAAGGTTGAACTCGAAGAGGCGGTTTCAATTTACGAAATCGGCGCAGTTCTGGCCCGACCCAAAAAATTGCTGACTGTTCAATTCATAGACGCCCGAATGACGCTTCCAATCGTCGAAGAGCAGGGGCCGTTCAAGCATTGGATTCCTGTTGCACCCATGCTGCGGAGGATTTGCTCGGCACTCAATAGATCCACCCGCCGCCCACAGGGTACCATTCGGTTGGAGACGTTCAATGAGTGGGTGGAAACTCACTTCGAGTTGCTGGCATTGGGATCGACACCTGACGGTAACTTAAACTTTTCACGTTGGCCGGAAGACGGGATAGTTGACGAGGTAGGGGAAATTTTGGCTCCAATATCCGTCGAACTGATGGGGATCCAGTATGCCGCTCTCATTGAATTACCTATTGCTTCAGTTGCTCGCGATGACAAAGAGATTAAGATCATTGCAGGGCAACCTAGTGTGGTTGATGACGTAGTCCGCGCACCAGGTGCCGACACGTCCGACTTCATTGATCTGTGTGTTGAGACTTTCAAACGGCGCAAAGGGATCGCTGGTCCTGTACTTATTTGCGGTGGTTTTGAGGCATAGATGAGTAGTTGCGCTGCGGCAAGTTTCCAGCGCTTATCAGTTGACGGATCTGACGAGTGACCCCCTCGCGTTCACACAGGCCAATGCTTTGACACGGCAACTCGAATTGGCGTTTGCACTGACGCCGGCGCCTTACGGATGTATTCCAACGCAGCGGCGAGTTGCACCTGCGGTTGCCGATTGAGAAAGCGTAGAGCTGCCTCGACAGAAAATTGTTCCCCCGCACGTTTGGTGAAATTACTGGCAAGGGCTGTCCAGATTGCAGCATCAAAGTCGCTTGCTACGAGCCAAGATCGGATTGTCTTGACTGTCTCAGGATGCCGCTCTAACGCGCGAATACTAGTATCATCTGTTTGCATTGTAACATATCCAACCCCATTCACGTGGTGCATTCCTTCGCGGTCTCGAAGATTTTCCTTTGCCTGGTCAAGCGCATTAAAAGCACTTTCGGCCGCATAGGTGCTGCACGGGCTACCATTCTCTTCATCAATGACTAAGGTGAGCCGACGCGGTTTGCCACTGATTCCAGAAATACGGCTAAATTCGATAGGGAGTGTAAGACCGCTTGGCGAAAACTCAGTAGCCTGTTTGAGATTTCTTGGGTCCCACTGCAGCGAGCCCCACGCAAGAAATGCGATTTTCATTTGCATTTTCTTTCAGATGGGTCTCGTCTCTTAACGGATATATTTAACTCAGCGATACGGCTAATTTCCACTGGAAATTCCTAACATAACAAAGCACCTGCAGACTTGATTGGTTTCCAATTCGCGCGGCTACGACGAATGTTTCTTTGGTGGGCCGCAGCATGGCATGTTGACTGGAGCTCGGAAGGCAGCTATGGGCGCGAAAGCGCTATTCATCCAATGTTCTGATTTGCGCAACCCCTCACCATCAAAAGAACCCCCATCACCGCCCCAGCACACCCTTCATGCCTGCCTCGGGAAAACACGTTGTCGCGCGCCGATTCGCCTCCTGCCAGCGGCCTATGGAGCGGCGGGTTTTGAAGCCGGGGAGGCCGTCGGCGCCGCCGACGTCGTGGCCCTGGGCTTCAAGTGCGCGCTGCATGGTGGCCACATCGGAGCGGTAGAGGCCGCCGACAGCGCCCCAGGGGGCGGAAAAGTCGCCGGTGCCATACTGGATGCGGTCGCCGACATGGCCGACAAACAGGGCGTAGAGATCGCTGTTATTATAGGCTTTGAGGACGAAGAAATTCGGTGTGGCGATGAAGGCCGGGCCGTTGCGGCCGGCCGGCATCAGCAGATAGCCCTCGGCCCGTCTTTCGTGGTCCGGGAAGGGTTTTCCGGAGACGCGGCGGATGCCGGCCGCTTCCCAGGTGGCGATGGTGCGGCCCTGATCGGGACCTTCCAGCGAACAGGAGACGGATGGCGGCACAGTGACCTCAAAGCCCCAGTCGCGGCCGCTGACCCAGCCATGGGCGGACAGATAGGAGGCGATCGAGGCGATGGTGTCGGCTTGCGAGCCCCAGATGTCGGCGCGGCCATCGCCATCGCCATCGGCAGCGTATTTGAGGAAATTGGAGGGCATGAATTGCGGCTGGCCGAGGGCACCGGCCCAGCTGCTTTTCATGGCGCGTTGCGGTGCATGGCCGGCTTCAGCGATTTTCAGCGCTGCAATCAACTCATCGGTGAAATAGGGCGCGCGGGTGCTCATGAAGGCCTTGGTGCCCAGCACCTGAAACGCGTCATAGGGGATGGATGCGCGGCCATAGCCGCTTTCGCGGCCCCAGATGGCAAGGATGATGCGCCCCGGCACGCCGGTGCGCCGCTCCACTGCCGCAAGAATTTTAGCATAGCGCGCCGCCATCTGCCGGCCGGTGGCGGCTGCCCCGCCAACCGCGCCGCGCGAGAAATATTTGCCGGGCGCGCTGAACTCGGCCTGGCGCTGGCGCTGCGGCACGCGGGCGACGGTGCCGGGCGGCACCAGGTCCGGCAGGTCCCAGTTCAGCGTCACTCCGGTAAAGGCGACCTCAAAGGTTTTGCGCGACACGCCTTCGGCCTGCGCCCGTGGCAGCACTGTTGCATCCAGCCAGTTGCGGAATTGCCGCTCAATTGCGGCGCGGTCCTGAGCGAAAGCGGGCGCGGACAGAGCTGTCAGCGCCAAAGCCAAAGCAAGGTTGCGGAGCAATCGGCAGGTGAATGAGCGGATTTGGGGCCAAAAAGCCAATTCAAGAGGGCGGTTTTTGCGGCAAACACTCATCAAATGATCTCCGTGGGGCCGGGTTGAAACAGCTCCGATTCTGCGGCGAGACTGGCAAGGGCGGATGCTGCCGTCAAGCGTGCAGTCCTGCGCTTGCAGTTGCCAATCAAAAACACCACCGACGCTGGCCAGGACCGGACTTGCGGATGAAATAATCGGGATAAGTGGCGGCGGCGTATGGACCTTGTCGCATTGCAGCCCTAGTTTGCCCCTGATCCGTGTCAACAAATCCACAGGCAACCCTACAGGTGATCACCATGCTCAGCCGCTTTTCAAATGCGCGCCGTTTTCTGGATTTATCAGAACAGGAAATGCTGGCGCTTGCCATCTCGGCGGAGGAGGATGATGCGCGAATCTACCAGAGCTACGCCACCAAGGTGCGCGATGAATTTCCTGCCAGTGCCGCGCTGCTGGACGGCATGGCGACCGAAGAGGGGTTGCACCGGCAGCGCCTGATCGATCTGCACAAGGTGCGGTTTGGCGATGAGATTCCGTTGATACGGCGCGAACATGTGGCCGGCTATTACGCCAGGCGGCCGGTGTGGCTGATCGAAAATCTCGGGATTGAACGAATTCGCGATGAAGTCGCCAATATGGAGGACGCGGCCCATGAGTTTTATCTGCGCGCTGCGGCGCGGGTGACAGATGCCGATACGCGGAAACTGCTCGGCGATCTGGCCCAGGCGGAAGCGGGCCATCTGGCCAAGGCGGGCGAGCTGCAGGACACCCATCTGCATGCGGATGCGCTGGAGCAGGAAAATCAGGAATCCCACCGCAAATTCATTCTGACCTGGGTGCAGCCCGGTCTGGCGGGGCTGATGGACGGCTCGGTGTCCACTCTGGCGCCGATTTTCGCCACCGCTTTTGCAACGCAGGATACCTGGACAACATTTCTCGTCGGTCTTGCCGCCTCCATCGGTGCCGGCATTTCCATGGGATTTACTGAAGCGGCTTCCGATGATGGCCAGATTTCAGGCCGTGGCTCACCGATCAAGCGCGGATTTGCCTCCGGCATCATGACGACGGTTGGCGGGCTGGGCCACGCGCTGCCCTATCTGATCCCGGATTTCTGGACGGCGACAAGCATTGCCTTCGTGATCGTGTTCATCGAATTGTGGGTGATTGCCTGGATTCAGAACAAATATATGGATACGCCGTTCTTCAGGGCGGCGATGCAAGTGGTGCTGGGAGGTGCGCTGGTGTTTGCCGCAGGCATCATCATCGGCAGTGCCTGATACTGATGCAAACACCGAATACGAGCAAATGGAGACAGAAATGAGTTTTACCGCATTGGTGGTCGATAAGGATGAAGCGGGCAGCGTCAGCCAGAACATCGAAACGCTGGATGACAGCCGCTTGCCGGACGGCGATGTGACCGTCGATGTGGCCTATTCCACCTTGAATTATAAGGATGGGCTCTGCATCACCGGCAAGGGCGGGCTGGTGCGCACTTTTCCGCATGTTCCGGGAATTGATTTTGCCGGTGTGGTCTCACAGTCTTCGGATGCGCGTTACAAGGCCGGCGATGAGGTCATCTTGACGGGATGGCGCGTCGGAGAAGCCCGCTGGGGCGGATATGCCACCAAAGCGCGGGTCAAGGCGGACTGGCTGGTGCCGATGCCGCAAGGCATGAACGCGCGGCACGCCATGGCCATCGGTACGGCGGGTCTGACCGCCATGATTGCGGTCATGGCACTGGAAGAACATGGCCTTCAGCCTGACAAGGGGGAGGTTCTGGTCACAGGCGCAGCTGGCGGCGTTGGCTCGGTTGCCGTATCGATCCTGTCACATCTGGGCTACAGCGTTGCCGCTGTCACCGGACGGCCGGAAACGGCTGATTATCTGACAGGGCTGGGTGCCACCACAATCATTGCGCGCGCGGAACTGACAGAGGAAAATAAGCGCCCGCTGGAGTCCGAGCGCTGGGCCGGAACCATCGATGCGGTCGGCGGCGAGATGCTGGGCCGGGTTCTCAAGCAAACCCGCTATGGCGGTTCGGTGGCGGCAATCGGTCTGGCCGGCGGAGCTGCCGTGCCGTCTTTTACGGTTATTCCGTTTCTGCTGCGCGGCATCAATCTGCTGGGAATTGATTCTGTTGCCTGTCCCTATGAGCGCCGCGTTGCGGCATGGCACCGTCTGGTGGGCGAATTGCCGATGGACCGGCTGGAGCCGATGGTCGAAGAACACCGGCTGGCTGATCTGCCAGCGCTGGGTCCCGCAATCCTGAAGGGACAGGTGAAAGGCCGCGCCGTGATTAATATCGCTGCAGAGCGGACTTAGCGCGCAATCCGGCCAAATGTTGCAAACCTCGTTCTCAAGCTTGCGGTCTGTGCATTCAGTGCTACACTAACTGTAACGTAAAAACGCCACTGGCAATCCGCCAGCGTAGGGCGTGAGGAAAGTATAGTGACGAGTAAGGATGGGGAACCCGGTTTGCTGGGCTCATCCTCGCAGGACACAGGTTTTGCGCGCAATGAACTGTCAGGCGGCACCGCATGTGTCGAACCGGTATCAGTTTTGCAGCAGCATGGCGGTTCTGTGAAACCAGATGGCAGCGATGGATCCGTTGAAATCGCGGTCCGCTCACCAGTTGCCAGGGTTGCATCGCGGCAGGCATTGTCAACTGCGATGTTGGATGAACCGGCACTGTCTGCCGGATATATCGATGCGGATGCGGAGCAGCGTGCTGATGCAGATGCAGAACGCCGTCAGGTCGAAGGGGCCGGGCGCGTACCGTCAATGCAGGCCGCGTCGACCGTTTCTGCGACGTCCGGCAAACCGGCCTATGCAAGGCAGGGCCGTAGTCAGGATGAATCCGGAAAGACAGCATCGGCCAAATCTGTCACCAAATACGCCGCTCTCGATCTTGGTACCAATAATTGCAGATTGCTGATTGCCGAACCCAGAGATCAGGGATTCCGCATCATCGATTCATTCTCCCGCATTGTCCGTCTGGGAGAGGGCATTTCCAGGAATAACCGTTTGGGTGATGAGGCTGCGGACCGGGCCATCTCTGCCTTGAGGATCTGTTGGAACAAGCTCAAATACCACAAGGTCGAACGGGTTCGACTGATTGCCACAGAGGCCTGCCGGTCGGCGGAAAACGGTGCTGAGTTTCTGCAGCGTGTCTCGCGGGAAATTGGCCTTGATCTGGAAATTATCGATCAGGAAACCGAAGCGCGACTGGCGGTGACAGGTTGTTCGTCACTGGTGGAACCGCGCTCCGACGGGGTTGTGCTGTTTGATATTGGCGGTGGTTCTTCTGAAATTGTATGGCTGGACCGGCGCGGGCGCAGAAAGCGCAACCGTTTGGGCGGAACGTTACGAGCCTGGGCCTCGCTGCCGGTCGGTGTCGTGACCCTGTCTGAACGCCATGATGGAAAAAATGTCACATGGGACAGTTTTGAGCTGATGGTCAAAGAGGTGCAGGACATGCTGGAGGCGTTTCCAAAGCGCCGCGAGTTGCAGCAGGCACTGTCCCGCGGACGGCATCATCTGCTCGGAACCTCGGGCACGGTGACGACATTGGCAGGGGTCCATCTGGGACTGCGGCGTTATGACCGCCGCCGGGTTGATGGCATGTGGATGAGCAATGACGATGCCGCATCGATGATCCAGCAATTGCTGGCGTTGAGCTATGAAGAGCGCGTGCAACATCCTTGCATCGGTTCGGACCGGGCCGATCTGGTGCTGCCGGGCTGCGCAATTTTCGAAGCTATCCGCCGGGAATTTTCCTGCGATCAGCTGCGCGTTGCGGACCGTGGTTTGCGCGAGGGCATTCTGGTAGAACTGATGAACAAGGACGGTCATGGCTTGGTGAGGCGCGGCTTGCGCAGTGCGCCGTGGCGCAGAAAACGTCCGAAGTCAAAAACCCGGCAGACGCCGGCTGGAGACAGCAAGCCGACCAGCGATATGGGCAACACATCCGATGAACGGTAAATCCAAAGGGCCAAGTAGCGGTCGTGGCAGCGGGCGCGGCAGTGGAGGCTATCGTGGCCTTTCGGTACGGGTGAAATCCGCGCGCGGACGCAAGATTTCCTCGACCAGATGGCTGCAGCGCCACCTTAATGATCCTTATGTGCAGCGCTCAAAAATCGATGGCATGCGCTCGCGGGCGGCCTATAAACTGCTTGAGATCGATGAAAAATACAATTTGCTGCGCAAGGGCCAGCGGATTGTTGATCTGGGCGCAGCGCCAGGCGGCTGGTCGCAGGTTGCCGCCGACAAGGTCGGCAGCCATATCGACGATATCCGAGTTGTCGGGATTGATTATCTTGCGATGGAACCGCTGCCTGGTGTCACATTGCTGGAGAAGGATTTTCTCGACGATGATGCTCCGGATCTGTTGCGCGAAGCGCTGGGCGGGCACAAGGCAGATATTGTCCTGTCCGATATGGCGGCTCCGACGACGGGGCACAAACAGACCGACCATATGCGGATTATTCAATTGTGTGAGGTGGCGGTCGAATTTGCCCGTGAAGTGCTCAATCCAGGTGGCACTTTTATCGCTAAAGTGTTCCAGGGCGGTACCGAGCACACGCTGCTGAACGAAATGAAACGCGATTTCAGGCTGGTCGGGCATTATAAACCGCCAGCCAGCCGCAAAGATTCGGCGGAAACCTATCTGATCGCCAGAGATTTTCGCGGCGTGGCCCCGAAACTCGAAGCAGAACCGCAATAAAGCCGCTTTTCGCATTTGCAACATAGAAGATGCGTGATATCTGGCATTGCCAACTCGCCCATTATTCATTCTTACCGTCAGGAGTTGGCATGGCCACGATTGTGGAAACCGCTAACATACGCGAAGCTCTCACATTTGATGATGTTCTGCTGCTGCCCGCTCACTCCACGGTGATGCCAGCAGAGGCGCGGATTGCAAGCCGGATCACACGCAGTATTTCCGTCAATCTGCCGATCCTGTCATCGGCTATGGATACGGTGACGGAAGCCAAAATGGCGATTGCAATGGCCCAGGCCGGCGGAATCGGCGTGATCCACCGCAATTTGACCATCACCGAACAGGCTGAAGCGGTGCGGCAGGTCAAGAAGTTCGAATCCGGCATGGTGGTCAATCCGGTTGTCATCGGTCCTGATGCAACGCTGGCCGATGCCATGCTGTTGATGGCGGATAATGGCATTTCCGGGATTCCGGTCGTGGAAAATGGCGGATCCGGCGGATTTGCCACCGGCAAGCTGGTTGGCATTCTGACCAACCGGGATGTGCGTTTTGCTTCCGATCCGACGCAGAAAGTCTCTGAACTGATGACCAGGGACGGGCTTGTAACAGTCCGGGAAAACGCCACCCAGCAAGACGCCAAACGACTGCTGCATCAGCACCGCATCGAAAAATTGCTGGTGGTGGATGATGACCGGATCTGCATCGGCCTGATCACGGTCAAGGATATCGAGAAATCGCAACTCAATCCGCACGCCACCAAGGATGATCACGGGCGTCTGCGTGTTGCTGCCGCCACCAGCACCGGTGCCGATGGCCTTGCCCGCGCCGAGGCTCTGGCTGCTGCCGGTGTCGATCTCATTGTGGTCGACACAGCGCATGGCCATTCAGAGCGGGTGCTGCAGACCGTGCGCGAAGTCAAGAAACTCTCTAACGGCGTTCAGATCATCGCCGGCAATGTCGCGACTGCCGAGGCGACGAGAGCGCTGATTGATGCCGGCGCAGACTCAATCAAGGTCGGCATCGGGCCGGGTTCGATCTGCACGACCCGCATCGTCGCTGGTGTCGGCGTGCCGCAATTGACCGCGATCATGGATTGCGTTGAAGAGGCCAGAAAGCATGATGTGCCGGTGATAGCCGATGGCGGCATCAAATATTCCGGCGATCTGGCAAAGGCGCTGGCCGCCGGCGCATCCTGCGCCATGATAGGATCACTACTGGCCGGGACTGATGAAAGCCCTGGTGAGGTCTATCTCTATCAGGGCCGCAGCTACAAGGCCTATCGTGGCATGGGCTCTGTGGGTGCCATGGCGCGCGGCTCGGCGGATCGTTATTTTCAGGCGGAAGTTCGTGACGAACTAAAGCTGGTGCCGGAGGGCATTGAAGGCCAGGTGCCGCATAAGGGGCCGACTTCGGCCGTTCTGCACCAATTGGCGGGCGGATTGCGTGCCGCCATGGGCTATGTTGGCGCTGCGGATCTGACAGCCTTCAACGAAAAGGCCCGGTTTGTCCGCATTACCAATGCCGGTCTGTCTGAAAGCCATGCCCATGACGTGACAATCACGCGGGAAAGCCCGAACTATGCTGGCGGCCTTTAGTAATGTCATAATCAAGCGAGACACCCTGTGCGCCGTAGCACAGGGTGTCCCATCGTCGTGTTGTGATCAATCACAAATATGCATCAATATGGCGATCTGCAACGCTTGCGCGGACCGTTATAGGGCTGGAACGTATCATCCGACGAGCGGTATGAGCGGTAACGATCATAACACCAGCTGACATGGGCACTGTTGTTGTTTTGCGATCCGCCTATGATAACACCAACAGCAAAGGCGGCTGCCGGGAACCAGTAACCATTGTATTGCCGATAGCCAGCACGGCGCTGCTGGTAACCGCGGTGGCCATTGTAATAGTAACGGCCATTGCGACGCTCAAAACGGTTCTGTCGGGGCTCCGCACGGCGTGTTTGTTGGCGAGTCGAATGAATCTGAATGATATCTGACTGACCCCACTGGCTGATCGGTGCACGAGGCGGTGCGGCTGCAACCGGCGCGAGTGCTCCGGCTATCAGCGACATTGCCAATGTGCCTGAACACAGGCTTTTATAGAGAATATTCATGTTAATTTCCTTTTGTTGTAACCCTGATGCGGGGATCAATGCTCCGTATCAAAGGTCGAAAGTGAGACGGCTTGAGCTTTTGTGTGTCCAGGCTGGTGCTTTATGAGCCTGGGGCTTCAGATTGAGCACTACAGAAAGCTCGTTGATATCCGCAAAGGTGATATCTTCGGAGAGCTTTACTGCGCGCCCTTGATCGCAGGCTGTCGTAAGTTTCCACATTTTCGATTCCATTTAGTTCAAGAATCTGAATGGTATGTGCAGTTGCCTTGAGGCATAACGGATGTAGGACGGATGAGTTCCGTCGTTGATCATGTTTTTCAAATACGGGTTGCTTAGCAACGCAGCGCGTTGCATTTACTGAAGCTTGGAAATTTGGGCACGTGTATCGCCAATTGGTTGTGCAGACGACAATCCGGTCACTTATTGTGCGGTCTCATGCGCCAATCATGGAACTCTTGCTGGCGCTGATAGCCGTGTGGGCCAATCGGGATGACCAGCCGATAGATGGACGATTGAAACAATGAGACTTGGCGGGCGCATACAGGCAGCGATTGAAGTGATGGAAGATGTCCAGAACCGGAGGCGTCCGATTGCCGAGGCGCTGAAGGATTGGGGCCTGGCGCATCGCTTTGCCGGATCGGGAGACCGTGCGGTGATCGGCAATCTGGCCTATGATGCGCTGCGCTGGCGTGCCTCGACGCGCTGGATCATGGATAGTGACAAGGCGTCCTCTCTGGTGTTCGGGACGGTGGTCTATCGCTGGAACCAGAGCTGGCAGGAGCTGGAGACGGCTTTTGATGGTGATAAATTCGCTCCGGTCCTGCCGGATGCGGACAAACGCCAGGCCGCAGATGCGCGCCGCCTTACGGATGCGCCGGAGTGGATACAGGCCGATCTGCCAAAGTGGCTGGTACCACATTTTCAGTCAAATTTTGCAGATGGGTGGATCATCGAAGCCAAAGCATTGTGTGGCCGGCCGCCACTGGATTTGCGGGTTAATACGCTGAAATCGGATCGCAGCACCGAGTTGGCGGTGCTGCAATCATTCGGCGCGGAACTGGCCGAGATCTCGTCCACCGGTTTGCGCATCCCGCCGTCCGATGCGGCCCGGCGGCATCCCAATATCCAGGTCGAAGAATCCTACCAGCTTGGCCGTGTTGAAATACAGGATGAAGCCAGCCAGATCGCATCCGAGCTGGTGTATGCGCAGCCGGGCGAGATCATTCTGGATTTTTGCGCCGGTGCTGGCGGCAAAACTCTGGCGCTGGCCGCTGCGATGAAAAACACCGGTAAGCTATACGCGTATGACAATGACAGAAATCGCCAATCCGGGATATTTGAACGTCTGCAGCGGGCAGGTGCTGATCAGACCATCGTGTTAAAGCCGGATGATGGCCGGCTGGCCGATCTGCTGGGAGGCTGCGACCGGGTTGTCGTCGATGCACCCTGCACCGGCTCGGGCACATGGCGGCGCAAGCCGGATGCCAAATGGCGGTTGACCGAAAAGCAGTTGCAGGCACGCCAGGAAGAACAGCAGATCGTGCTTGAGGAAGCAGCGCCCTTTGTCCGCCAGGAAGGGTTTTTGATCTATATGACCTGCAGTGTTCTGGCTGCGGAAAACGAAGACAGCGTCGCAGGTTTCCTGAATGGAAATCCCGCCTTTGAACTGGTTTCGGCCGGTGAGGTCTGGCAGGACATATACGGCTTTGACAAGCCGCAGCCCTGGTCGGCTGACATGATGTCGATCACGCTGACGCCGGCCTCAACCGCGACCGACGGGTTCTATTTCGCAGTGATGCAAAAAATTTCCTGATCCTGGACGGTGCCGCAGGGCTGCCGGACAATTCGGTTTCCTGGATTGAGCCGAAACCTCTCCACCCGTCGTCTCCGGGATCCAGAACAGGCGCAGTTATATGCGTTTCACACTCGTTGCAATCTGGTCGCTGGATCCTTGGGACAAGCCCAAGGATGACGGAAGAGGGCGGTGAGGGGTCCGATTGGTGATTGGGGTCTGGATTGAGCCGAAACCTCTCCACCCGTCGTCCCCGGGCTTGTCCCGGGGATCCAGAGCAGGCGCAGTCATTTGCGGTCCATCCTCGTTGCAATCCGGTCGCTGGATCCTTGGGACAAGCCCAAGGATGACGGAAGAGGGCGGTGAGGGGTCGATTGGTGCATTGGTCTGGATTGAGCCGAAACCTCTCCACCCGTCGTCCCCAGGCTTGTCCCGGGGATCCAGAGCAGGCGCATTCATTTGCGGTTCATCCTCGTTGCAATCCGGTCGCTGGATCCTTGGGACAAGCCCAAGGATGACGGTGGAGGATGGCTGAGCGGGGAATGGTGAATTGGGGTCTGGATTGAGCTGAAACTTCTCCACCCATCGTCCCCGGACAGTAGTGGACTTGTTCCGAGGATCCAGATCAGGCGCAGTCATTTGCGGATCATCAGCTTTGCAATCTGGTCGCTGGATGCTTGGGACAAGCCCAAGGATGATGGAAGAGGGCGGTGAGGGGTGGATTGGTGCATTGGGGTCTGGATTGAGCTGAAACCTCTCCACCCGTCGTCCCCGGGCTTGTCCCGGGGATCCAGATCTGTCTGTTCTGTCAAACCGGTCTGCCGATCACACCATCTGCACTACCGCTCGAATGTGGCGGCCAATTCGATATGGGGTGACCAGAGAAACTGATCGACCGGCTGCAGCGAACGTATTTTGAAACCGCCATCGATCAGGATCCGGGCATCGCGGGCAAAACTGACTGGATTGCACGAAATCGCTGCAACGCGCCCGACCGCAGATTTGACCAGTTGTTCGCATTGGGCGCTGGCCCCGGCACGGGGCGGATCAAACAGCACGCCGTCGATTTTTTTCATTTCAATATGTGACACTGGATGTTTGAAAAGATCACGCCGCAACGTATTGATCTGCTTTATTTTTTTTGTTCTGGCTGCGGTTTTTTTCAATGCGTTCAGAGCTTGCTGATCCGACTCGACTGCCAGAACATTGGCGAATTTCGCCAACGGTAATGTAAATGTGCCAATGCCGCAAAACAGATCGGCACAGGATTTGCAGTCTTTCAAAAAGGTCACCGCATGATTGACGAGAGCGGCTTCGGCCTCAGCAGTTGCCTGCAGGAATGCGCCGGGCGACACGGACAGCTCAAATCCGCCACTGTCAATCACATCATCCGCCTGATCCATACTGGCAAGTTCATCATTCAGGAAAACCTTCCAGAACGGAGCCGTGGCATCCCACAATTCCTGGCTTTGAAACCGGTTTTTGCCAGGCGGACGGCCGGTCATATCAATAGTGATGCCGTTGCGGCCGAGCGTGGCGATCATGCGTTCTTCCCGCTTGGCCCGCACCACCAGGGCGGCCAACCGGGCGAAAGGTCCCGATGCTTTCTTGCCGGGCTTGTGGACAAGCTGCTTTTCCAGCGCCGGATGCAGGATCGGACATTCTTCGGGGGAGACGATTTCGTCGGATTTTCTGGCGTGAAATCCAAAATGCACGCCGTCTCTGGCGGCCTTGAACGAAAAGGCCGCTCGCCGCCTTGTCCCGGGTGAAACGGGGATCAGCTCCGCTACCGGGAATGTGATTCCGTTTTTGCGCAGGGCATGTTCGACCTGTTCACGCTTCCAGGACAGATAGCTTTTCTGGCTCATATGCTGAAGCGCACAGCCGCCACACGTGCCGAAATGGCGGCAGGCCGGCTTAATCCTGTCGGAGTTGGGTTCGATGATCTCGATCATCTCGCCGCGTCCTTTGTCGACAAAGGCGCGGACCACCTCGCCGGGCAGGGTGTAGGGCACGAAGACCGGGCCTTCGGCAGTGCGCGCGACGCCGTCGCCTTCGCGTCCGAGGTGGTCGATTGTCAGGGTTTTGATCATGATCAGCCTTTTTGCGGTGTCCGGATTGCGATCAGGAATTCCTGGTTTCCATCTCCGCCGGAAATCGGTGAGTTGGTGAGACCGATAACACTGCATTTCGCGGTGGTCTGCAGCCAGTCGGCGATTTTGTCGGCGCTGGCAAGAGCAAGTTCCGGATCATTGACGATACCGCCTTTGCCCAATTGGCCTTTGCCGACTTCAAATTGCGGTTTTATCAGAAAAATTCCCGGTGAACCGGGATCAGCCAGTGACAGGATTGCTGGCAAGGCGAGGGTCAGTGAAATGAAGCTGACATCGCCTACCAGGAACGAGACAGGGAAGGGCAGGTGCCGCCGCGTCAGATCGCGCGCGTTCAGGCCTTCGCGACTGATAACCCGCGGGTCTTCAGCGATTGAAGGGTGAAGCTGGCCATGACCGACATCAAAAGCAAAAACCGCGCTGGCACCTTCCTCCAGCAGAACCTGGGTAAACCCCCCGGTGCTGGCACCGACGTCAACGCAGTTTCTGCCCGCCGGAGAGAGATCGAAATACTCAAGGCCCCGTTTCAGTTTCAGTGCGGCGCGGGAGACATATTGACTTGCCGGATCGCTCAATTCGATGCGGTCGGATTGTTGTATTGTCATTGAGGCTTTTGCGGCAATGGTCCCATTGACCGTGACAACCCCGCGCAACACCGCATCGCGCGCCCGCGCCCGGCTCGGCAGCAATCCGCGATTGACCAGTTCAAGATCCAGCCGAGCCTTGCTCAAGAACCGGCTGCCGCAAAATGTGTGAGCTTGTTAGCGGCGGCTTTTGACACTGCGGCGGATGCGATGTGGTTTATCAGCTCGTCATGCGCTTCAAGAGCGGGGAACAGACTATGGCTGCCAAATATTTTCTTCACGACAGGGGGATGCCTTCCCGCTTGGGGTAAACCGGATGGCCGCTACAATTGCAGCCTGTTGCTCAACCGGATTCCGACTTTGGCAACTCGGGGACAGATATACCTGCTTCCGGTTGAAATTCAACGCTGTGATCTGCGGTGAGTCCCTCGGAGGAGTATCCGAAATCGTGCAATTGGACAGCGTTGTTGGCTTCAAGAAGCGAATTGGCTTCGATGATTGACTTCGGGATCAGCAAATCGGTATTGAGATCCACTGCCTGATCATTGGTCATTGCCATGACTGGCGCAGTCGATGCGAGATCAAAGTCTTCGCGGCCCGGTATTGCCGGGGCTTTGCTGGCGTTGATGCGCCAGATCAGATAGATGACCATCCCCACCTGCACCACTGCCACGAACAGGAACAGCGCGCCCGGTTCGGTCGTGGCCATGAGAAAAGAGGCGATCAGCGGTCCGATGGTTGAACCAATGCCAAACGCCAGCAACATGCCGGATGAGGTTTCCACATAGGTATCCGGCTCGCTGTGATCGAAAGCATGTGCCACGGCAATGGCATAGGTTGAGTGTGTGAAAACCCCTACCATGAAGACCAGAGCGAGAAAGAGCCATCTGGAATCCCCCTGGACCAGACCGAGCAGCGTGCAGAACACGGCCGAGCCGATACCAAGCGCTACGATGACCAGACGGCGGTCGAACTTGTCGGATGTCCGCCCGATCGGCCATTGCGCCACTGCGCCACCGCCAATCATGATGGCAGCGAAAATAGCGGCAAAACTGGTGTCAAAGCCGCGACCGGTGGCGAAAACCGGAGCCAGCATCCATGTTGAGGCGGCCGAGACACCGATCAGCAAAGCAGAGACGAAGGCTGCCGGGGAGGTGTTGTAAAGCTGCCTGGGGCGGAACCGGACCAGTGTGATTGGTGCCGGTTGCGCGGACGTCGTCAGGGCAATCGGAATAACCGCCACCGACACCACAATTGAGGCGACGATGAACAGGGTGAAGCCTTCAACGGACCCCAGCGCCGCGGCAAACTGGCCCGCCATGATGCCGACCAGCGTGACCACGACATAGGTCGACATGATGAGGCCCCGTATTTCATTGGTAGCGCGCTCGTTCAACCAGCTTTCAATGACAATATAGAAGGTTGCGATACAGAATCCGGTGGCAAAGCGGAACACTGCCCAGGCGGTCTCATCGATCAACAGCGGGTGGAGCAGTGCAACAGCGGAAGCCAGCGAAACCATGGCAGCATAGGCGCGGATATGGCCGGCACGCAGAATCAGAAATGGTCCCACCAGACAACCGATGACAAAGCCGGCGAAATAGGCCGAAATACTGGCACCGATGGCGAGCGTGCCAAAACCTTCGATCTCAGCGCGCAGCGGCACAAGTGCGCTTTGCAATCCGTGACCGAAGACCAGCATGGCGACTGCCAGCAACACTGAACTGATGGATGCAATTGTTTTGAACATGGGTGCCGCCTGGGTGCCGCCTGGGTGCATGGAATGATGGCGACACTGATTAGCAGCGGTCCATGAAGCGTGCTTTAGGGTCTGAACTCAATTAGGAGATGGAATTGGTGAGTGAGCTCAGCGCCAATTCAATCTCCTAATTGAGTTCAGAGTCTAGATAGGTTTGATGTCGGATTCTATATCAGGCGCGACGTATAAGTTCGCTTTTCTGCAAGCCGAGCGCATTTGTGGCCGTATCGACGATGGCTCCCGCGTCGAGCCGGGCGGCGGCATACATGGCCTCCGGCTTATCATGATCGAGATAAATATCAGGCAGGGTCATCGGGCGGAATTTGACTGAACCATCGAGAAATCCGTTCAGAGTCAGAAACTGCGCCACATGACTGCCGAAGCCTCCAACCGAGCCTTCCTCGACGGTTATCAGAACTTCATGATTGCGGGCCAGTTCGGCGATCAGAGCTGTATCGAGTGGTTTGGCAAAACGGGCATCAGCAACGGTGGTTGGCAGACCCATGGCGTTGAGTTTTTCGGCCGCGCGGAGACTTTCTCCCAGACGCCCGCCGAAAGAGAGAATGGCAATTTTGCCACCTTCCTGCAAAATCCGGCCCTGTCCGATCTGGAGAATTCGGCCACGCTCCGGCAATTCAACACCCAGACCTTCACCCCGTGGATAGCGGAACGATATTGGCCCCTCATCATAGGCGGCGGCAGTTGCCACCATATGGCGCAATTCCGCTTCGTCGCCAGCTGCCATGACGACAAATCCGGGAAGACAGCTGAGATAGGCAATGTCAAATGAACCAGCATGTGTCGGCCCGTCGGCACCGACAAGGCCAGCCCGGTCAATGGGAAAGCGCACTGGGAGTTGCTGGATGGAGACATCATGGACAACTTGATCATAAGCGCGCTGGAGAAAAGTTGAATAGATGGCGACAAATGGCTTGTAACCATCCGATGCAAGGCCAGCAGCAAAGGTAACCGCGTGCTGTTCGGCAATGCCGACATCAAAGGTACGCTCGGGAAACGCCTCGCCGAACAGGTCAATGCCGGTTCCCGAAGGCATGGCGGCCGTAATGCCGACAATCTTGTCATCGCGCTGCGCCTCGTCGACCAGGCTGCTGCCGAAGACTTTTGTATAGGAGGGCGCATTGGGAATGGATTTCGCCTGCTCGCCAGTCACCACATTGAACTTTGAAACGCCGTGATATTTGTCGCTTGAAGCCTCCGCCGGTGCATAGCCCTTGCCCTTCTGGGTGACGACATGCAGAAGGATCGGGCCATTTTCCGCATCACGGATATTCTTCAGAACCGGCAGTAAATGGTCAAAATTATGCCCGTCAACCGGCCCGACATAGAAGAAGCCGAGTTCCTCGAACAAGGTGCCGCCGGTGAAGAAGCTGCGGGTGAACTCCTCGGTTTTGCGGGCGTTGCGCTGAATGAATTTCGGCAAATGGCTGGTCAGGGCCTTGGCGGCTTCACGCAGGCTGATGTAAGTGCGCCCGGAAACCAGCCGCGCAAGATAGGCACTCATCGCGCCAACAGGCGGCGCAATGGACATGTCATTGTCGTTGAGGATAACGATCTGGCGAGCATCGACAGCCCCGGCATTGTTCATCGCCTCATAGGCCATTCCGGCAGACATTGAGCCATCGCCGATCACTGAAATGATCTTGTGAGACTTGCCGTCCAGATCCCGTGCCGCGGCCATGCCGAGCCCGGCGGATATCGAGGTTGACGAGTGTGCCGCACCAAAGGGGTCATACACACTTTCGTCGCGTTTGGTGAAGCCGGACAGGCCGCCACCCTGCCGTACCGTACGAATGCGATCGCGCCGGCCGGTCAGAATTTTGTGCGGGTAACACTGGTGTCCGACATCCCAGATGATGCGGTCGTCAGGCGTGTTGAAGAGATAGTGCAGCGCAATAGTCAGTTCGACCACGCCCAGTCCGGCCCCCAGATGACCACCGGTTACTGACACCGCATCCAGCATTTCGGCACGCAATTCTTCAGCAAGCCTGGGAAGATCGGACTCCGCGATTTTCTTCAGATCATCAGGATTGTTCACCTGATCGAGAAGCGGTGTGTCAGGTCTTGTGCTCACTGAGGCACCTTTTCGGTTGGCGGTTCTGGTTGGCGAGCGGCGCCAGATAGGCGGGCATTGTGACCTATATATGTCCCCTGCAGCCTATCCCGGCAAGGGAATAAACTCTTCTGCATCGCCGGGAACCGTGTCAAACCGGGCCTGCCGCCAGTCCTCTTTGGCCTGTTCGATCCGCTCCTTGCTGGAAGAAACGAAATTCCACCAGATATGGCGCGGTCCGTCCATCGGCTCGCCACCGAGCAGCATCAGCCGGGATGCCGTGTTGGCTCGCACCGTTATCGGGTCGCCGGGTTTAAACACCAGCAGCCGGCCGCCTTCAAACCGGTCGCCGGCGATATCTATCTCTCCGGACACGATATAAATGCCGCGCTCTTCGTAATCCGCATCGAGCGGAATTACGCCGCCAGGCTGCAGGTCCACCGTGGCATAGAACATATCGGAATAGGTTTTGACGGGTGATTTGCGGCCATACATATTGCCGATGATAATTCTGGTGCTCGCCCCTCCATCCTGCAGAACCGGAAGCGCTTCGGCGGATTGATGTTCGAAGCCCGGATCAATCTCCTCAAATTGCTTCGGCATCGCCACCCAGGTCTGAATGCCGAACAGATTCTGGCCCAGTTTTCGCTTTTCATCGGATGTCCGCTCTGAATGCACGATGCCCTTTCCAGCCGTCATCCAGTTGACTTCGCCAGGAGCAATCGGCAATTCGCTTCCCAGACTGTCGCGATGGTAAATCTCGCCCTCAAACAGATAGGTCACTGTGGACAATCCGATATGCGGATGCGGGCGCACATCAACCCCCTGATTGGTGAGAAATTCAGCCGGACCCATCTGATCAAAAAAGATGAAAGGGCCAATCATCTGCTTCCTGGCTGAGGGCAGCGCGCGCCGCACTTCAAAACCGCCCAGATCACGCGCCCGGGGAACAATGATCGTTTCGATTGCGTCGCAAGCTCTTTTGTCTCCGGGGACCGGATCGGCTGCAGGGTGCCATGTCATGGAAATCCTCCTCGCGCATGTTCTATTTATGTCGATACATTTGACCACATTTGTGCGTCTGCTGGCCAGAAACCCTCAAAAATGGGTTCTATCTCCACAAACCGAGTGTGACACCGTCTGCCAGCCTTGCGGGATGAACTGGTCGGGATCATCAAATAGTACAATGCAAACATGCCACGATCTTAATTTGCATTAGACAAATCTAGACCCAGTGTGCGCCGCTTTCAAAGCCTTGACGGTGTGAAATCACTGTCAACCGGAATGATATGGATATTCAGTCGAGAGGTTCAGTGGTGACCGTCTTTCCGTCAGCACTGCTGCGAATTTTCTCGACTTTTTCTTCCGCCGATTTCAACAGCGTATCGCATCGTGCCTTGAGGGCTTCGCCGCGCTCATAAATCGAAATGGACTCCTCCAGCGGCACATCGCCTTTTTCCAGACGTGCCACAATTGTCTCGAGTTCCGCGAGCGCGGTTTCAAAACTCATTGTTTTCAGATCCGTCTTGTCGTCGCTCATTGGGCTCTCTCAGCTGCTGGCATTCATCAGTTCATTGATATGGCAGGCCGCCGACTCGGCCAGACCCATGAGATCATAACCACCTTCCAGCACAGAGACCACCCGGCCGGAAGCGTGGGCATCAGCCAGATCCAGCAATTTGCCCGTAACCCAGGTGAAATCCTCGCCATGAAGATTGATTTGTGCCAGCGGGTCGCGGTGATGGGCGTCAAATCCTGCTGATATCAGGATCAGGTCCGGCTGAAATTGTGTGATGGCCGGGAAAATCCGGCTTTCCATGGCTTCGCGGAATTGTGCGCTGCCATCGCCCGGGGACAGCGGCGCATTGACAATCGTGCCGTGTTCCCCGGTTTCGGACAGGGCTCCAGTGCCGGGATAAAGCGGCATCTGATGGGTTGAACAATACAGGGCAGTTGGATCATCCCAGAGCATATCCTGGGTGCCGTTGCCGTGATGGACATCGAAATCGACGATGGCAACCCGTTCCACGCCATGGGCTTTTTGCGCATGGCGTGCGGCAATCACCACATTGTTGAACAGGCAAAAGCCCATTGCAGTGTTTCTTTCCGCATGGTGGCCCGGCGGGCGGATGGCACAAAACGCATTTCCGGCCTTGCCGCTCATCACCTCGTCCACTGCTTTGTTTGCAGCGCCGAAGCCACGCAGCGCCGCCTCCCAGGAACCGGGGGATGCCACCGTATCATTGTCGATGCGGGTAATGCCGGCATCCGGAATGGCGTCCCGGATCATGTTCAGATAGTGCTCCGGATGGGCATACAGTACTGTCTCAACATCGCCCATTGGCGCGTCGATCTTGACCAGAGCGTCAAAATGCGGATCGGCCAGGACGTCTTTGAGCGCACGAATCCGGTCCGGCCGTTCCGGATGGCCGACAGGGGTCAGGTGATTGAGAAAGCTGTCATGCTGATACAGAAAGGTCGCCAAATTCTATGCCTTTGAATCAGGAATGTGTCAGTTCATTGTTACGCGGCGCAGCGGCACGCTGCAAGCGATCGTAAATCGCCACTCCAAGACCGTGACGGGGTGGTGGAACCACGTAAATCGTCTGCGGCCCGGCCCGGTCGAGCTGGCGCAGCATCGAAAACAGATTGGCCGCTGCTTCGACAAGATCGCCGGACGGGCTGAGATCAAGCCGGGCTGCGGCCTTATTGTCGCCGGGGAGGGCGGCGCCGGCAAAGGTCAGGACGGCATCATCGGTTCCAATACCGGGGGCGGATTGGAGTTGTCCGGCTGAAATCAGGCGGACTGCGGCGCGCGGCGCATAATGTGAACTCAGCATGCCGGGCGCAGCCGGAATCATCTGATCCTGTGCATTGGCGCGGTGGGTGAGGATTGCCTCTTCGGGCAGTGCTTTTTGCAATTGTTCACTTGTAATGGCGCCGGGACGCAGCAATGTCACCGGGGTTCCGGGAATACAGGCGACGATGGTGGATTCCAGGCCGACCGGGCAATTGCCACCGTCAACGACCAGCGGAACGGTTTCAACCGGGAACGCCGCGCGCACATCGTGCGCACTTGTCGGGCTGAGCATCCCGGAGGGGTTAGCACTGGGGGCAGCAAGGGGAACCTGCAGAGAAGTTATGAGGGAACGCACAAAGCTGTTGTCAGGGCAGCGTAGGGCAATCGTCCCCAGACCGGCTGTCACCAGTTCGCTGACCGGCGCGTTTTTGAGTTGTGGCAGAACCAGTGTCAGGCCACCGGGCCAGAAAGCGTCGATCAGGTTTTGTGCACGCTCGTCGATGGCAGCCAGTGTCCGTGCCATCTCAACGCTGTCGACGTGGCATATCAGGGGATTGAAATCGGGCCGGTTTTTGGCTGCATAAATGCGCGCTACAGCCCGGTCGCTGGTTGCATCTGCAGCCAGGCCGTAGACGGTTTCAGTGGGCAGGCCGACAAGGTTTCCGCTTTTGAGCAATTCAGCCGCTGAAACTGCGGCGGCACGGCTCTGCCGGGCAAGTCCGGGTTGTTGGAAATGGGCATTCTGCGACATGGTGTCAATCTACCGAAACTGAACAGAGCTGACCCATAGACCGATAGGGGCCGCGCCCTCAAGCATTTCATTTGCTGATGTGCCGATGCCAGTTGGCAGCGACTTTTGAAAGCTGCGCTGGAAATTGCGGGCCGGGCAGGGCGCAGGCGAGACTTTCGTCAAGATGGGAGCCGGAAGACTGTGGTTTGCTGCTGGCACCGGATACGGTTTTTCCTGACCCGGCGTGGCACTGAAGCCTTATCTCGGTTTCAGTGGTGGACGGCCTTCCGCTGCCCAGCTTGTCATCAGCGCCTTCAAGTCCGGTTCGTCCTGATCCGGGAACTGTATCAGCAAGGTGACCAGAAGGTCGCCGCGCCGTGATTTACCCGGCAGGCCCTTGCCGGGCACGCGCAGAGTGTTGCCGGAATTGCTTTTTGGCGGAACTGTGAGGTTTATCCGGCCGGACAGGGTCGGCACCTGTATCTTGCCGCCCAGATAGGCTTCGTGCAGATGAATCGCCGCATCATAACGCAGATTGGCACCATCCACCTTGAAGAGGGGATGGGGGATGAACTTCACGGTAATTCTGGCGTCGCCCGCAGGGCCGCCCAGTGGTCCGGGCTCGCCCTGACCTTTCAATCTTATAGTCTGGCCGTCTTTGACGCCTTTTGGCAGGGCAACAGCAACCGTTCTTCCGTCTCCCAGAGCTACTGATGCCTTCTTTCCCGCATCGATATCCTCCAGCGTGACAGCCACTCTGCCTTCGACATCCGCGCCTTTTTGCGCCGAGCGAGCGCCGCCAAAGCCCGACTGACCAAATCCGCCGCTGCGCTGCTGGCCAAATCCAGTACGGCCAAAACCGCCGCGACCGCCAAAAATCTCACTCAGAATTTCTTCCGCGCCAGCTCCGGTGTGGGTCTGCTCCGACGCACCACTGCGCCGTTGCCCGCTATTCTGGCCGAAACCGCCAAAGCCATTTCCGGCAAAACCCGGGTGCACGGGATTGCCGTCGCTGTCGATTTCACCGCGGTCGAATTGCGCACGTTTTTCACTGTCGCTCAGAATATCATAAGCGTTATTGATCTTCGAAAAGCTTTCTTTGGCTTTCGGATTATCAGGGTTCTGGTCCGGGTGGTTCTTCTTGGCGAGATTGCGGAATGCGGACTTGATATCGGCAGCACTCGCGCCCTTCGTCACCCCCAGAACTTTATAGGGATCTGACATTGGGTTTTTCCAGAAACATTTGTGTTAAACTTAGACGTCGATTAAACCGAGGAAAATGCTTCTGGCAACGGCGTGGGTCTTGTTGCCGGCCTGAAGTTTCTCCATAGCATTCTTTATATGGGTATCAATCGTCTCAGATGAAATAGATAAAATATCGGCCGTTTCAGCAGCCGTTTTGCCTCTGCTTGCCCAAGACAGAACTTCACGTTCGCGATCTGTCAGGCGCGTGGTCTCAAAGGCTTTCTCGCGGCGGCTGAAGGGAATGATATCACCGCTGCGGCTGGCGGGTTCGCGGGTTCGTATCAGTTCCTGCATCCAGTAGATCAGGATGACGTGGAGAATGTGCCGGATCTGCTCTACGCTCTGATAAAGATGCCGTGGTTTGTCCTGCCAGAAAAGCGTGCAGACACACGACCGCATGCGTCCGATATCATCGACAAAATGGAATGGAATAACCAGACCTTCCTGAAAGCCGTAATCCATTGCAGCTTCCATGATGCGATGTGCGCCAGGTTTTCGTTTTCCGGCCCGTTGCGGCAAGGGGACGCTGGCCCACAGGAATGGAGTATTTGTCCTGCGGGCGGTTTTCAGGCATTCGTCGAAGATAATGAAATCATTTGACGCATAATCGTTCTCCCAACCGGCACCGGTGGTGCCGATATAGAAGGGCTCGGACTTGCCTGGCGACCCGCCATCCAAAAAGCAGAATGCGCCAAAGCCAAAGTCAGCGACGATGGTGTTGAGAGCCGCAACCAACGCGCCTTCAGTCGCGCAGCTTTCGATTGCAGATATCGCCTGTTCCAGGTTCATTTCAAAACTCACCATTTATCGGGATGGTTATTCTCTAGCATACATCGTTAGCTCTCGCCATACACAGCTGGCAGGAGGCGACCTTGCTTTTATTAGGCAAATCGAATTCAGATTCGGACATAGACATCTTCATTGGAGATGCACAAGACGCTTCAAATCACATTCAGGACGTGCTGGCGTTCAGAAAGCGCATTCTGGTCGATTCACTCGGCTGGGACCTGAAGGTGAACCAGGGTTTGGAACGGGATGAATTTGACCGTCCCGATACCCTGCATTGTGCGGTGAAATACAGGGACAAGATTGTCGGCTCGTTCCGTGCGATCAGAGCTGATAGACCCTATCTTGCCGCAGAAAAATTCTCACATCTGGCAACCAATAAGCCCTACCCAACCGACGAAAAAAGTTGGGAAATCAGTCGTTTCGTCGTTACCACCGGGGAACGCCGGTTTCAGTACGCGCTGACCACCTACGCCGCCATGTTCCGGTTTTCATATGCCATGCAGGCGGCCCGTCTGGTGGCATTTTCGGACCTGTCGCATGAAAGGTTGCTGTCCCGCATTGGGATTGTCACCGAGCGCTATGGCCCCCCCCTGAAGATCGGTACAGATGCCGCCGGCAGGCCGGTCAATGTGGTTTCAGGCGAAATCCCGATTGATGCCCAGTCAGGTCCGCGGTTCCGGCAATTGTTGTCCCATGTAAATCCATTGGAGAAGTCAGATGCATTTTCCCTTTCGCGACGTTCCAGCATTTCGGCGTAACCCGCTGGCATTATTGACTGACCGGGCTCATGCCGCTGACCTGGAACAGGGATTTGTGCCGCTCTCTCTCGGGCTGCGCCCGATCTATTTGTGTAATTCACCGCAAGCCACCAGATCGATCTTGAAATGGCCAACCGGTGAGCTTGACAAAGGATCACTGGTGCAACGATTGCGGCCGATTATGGGCCAGAGCCTGCTGACCAATAATGGGGATGCACACAAGGCTTCCAAAACGGCGATCCACCGTCACCTGCAACGTAATGCAATCTCCGGCAATATCGAGAAGATGATTGCAGTGGTGAATGGCTATATCGCCGGACTGGCAACGCAAAAGTCGTTTCGACCGACAAATATCTCTGCGCCGCTGGCTCTGCAGATGGGGGCAACAGCGCTGTTTGGCCATGATGTTCTGGATGCAGCGGATCGTATGGCACTGATCGCGGCGGTCCAGACCGTGGAATCCGAACTTGCCGATGATATGTTCCGGGTGCTGCCGAACGGACCAAGGAAAGCTGCCGAGCGCAGCCAACGCATTGATGGTGCCCGGGAGATTGTGGCGGCCGTGATCAACCGGGCTCGCTCCAGCAACAATCGTTCTCCGTTGCTGCTGGCTCTGGAAGAGGCCGGTTTGAGTGACGAACAGGTCAATGCTGAACTGCTCGGGCTTCTGATCGCCGGTCATCATACGACCGGAGCTTCGATTTCCTGGATGTTCTACAAAATGGCGCTGGATCCGTCGCTGGCCGACATCCTGGCCTATGAAGCCGACAGTGTGATGGAAGATCTGGAAAACGGCGATTCCGGCGCTTTGCGGCGCGCCCCGTTGAGCGAATCCTTTGTCAAGGAAACCCTTCGAGTCTATCCCGCTGGCTGGTGGACGTCGCGCGAATTTTTGCAATCAACCGAGGTTGAAGGCCATAAATTCCGCCGAGGCGACATGGTCATGATCAGCCCATGGGTGATGCACAAGGATCCGCGCAACTGGGAACAGCCGGAGGAGTTCCGGCTTGACCGTGATTATTCGCATCCCTCTTATATGCCGTTCGGCGTCGGCGGCAGATCATGTATCGGCATGGCCATCGCAATGTTTGAATTACAGCTTGTAGCCTTGCAGTTCGCCTCCGCCTTCAGTCTGTCCGGAGAGTTCGGGACGGTCCACATGAAGCCACACCCTTCCGTCACTTTGCTGGCGCCTGATCTTGAGATCAGTCTGACGACTCGCAACGAACGCCAGTTCAGACAAACGGAGGCAGTCGCATAACATGAGAGAAGTCAGCCATGATCTGCGCGATTTCATCAACCGCTTCAGCGATGAGTACAAACAGCGCCAAGCACTGATGGCCATTCTCGACTATGCCATCAATGAAACACTGGAAGTGGAACCTGAGGCCGTCAGGCATCTGGAGAAAGCAAAATATCAGATCGCCTCAAAAATCACCGCAGAACTGGTGATGAAACATTAATGGGATTGGCAAATCCTGTTCATGAGGGGATTGCAGCGCCAGCACTTGCCATTTGGTGCGCGCCAATATCTTCGCGTCAGGGCGGATCAGGAATTAGCCTCGACGGCTGTGGTTGATGACTGCACATTGCGATTGGCGAATCATATAAGGTGATTGCCAGTCCATTGTGCAGGAGCGACCTTGTCCACCGAACCATTTTTCACTCTGAATCCCTATCATATCATGCTGGCAGTGATCGGCATTGTGGTGATTGCGGCACGCTGGTTGCCAAGGCTGGTGTCAACACGCGAGCCTGCATCAGCGCCATTGATGATCCTGTTCGGAGCTGCAGCAGCACTGCTCATCCCGGAGTTTTCCGAGGCGCCTGATCCTCGTGAGATGCCGCTGCCCTGGGAACTGACGAGCGAGTTAACGGTCATCGTTGCCCTGTTTGGAGCGGGCATGCGGATCGATAGTCTGCTGCCCTGGCGCAAATGGATTCCGACAATTCGGATGCTTGGTATCGCAATGCCGCTGACCATCCTGGCAGTGGCGCTGCTCGGCGTTGGTGTCGCCGGACTGACAGTGGCCGGTGCCATTTTGCTGGGTGCAGTGCTGGCACCAACCGATCCGGTGCTTGCTGCTGATGTCCAGGTCGGCCCTCCCCATGAAGGTGCGGAACATCCTGTCCGCTTTACACTGACGACCGAGGCCGGGCTGAATGACGGGCTGGCCTTTCCTTTCGTCTATCTGGGGTTGCTGGTTGCTGCGCAAGGGCTGAACCCGGGCGAATGGGGGCTGGAATGGCTGTTTCGCGACGTAATCTACCGGATAATTGTTGGTGCCGGCATGGGCTGGGTGGGCGGTTGGGCTCTGGGCAAGGTGCTGTTCGTTGTGCCGAAGGGATCAGTTCTGGCCGATACCGGATCGGGTGTTGTCGCACTTGCCGGTGTTTTCTTATGCTATGGCTCAACTGAACTTGTGGAGGGCTATGGCTTCATCGCGGTGGCGGTGCTGGGCCTGAAACTGCGCCGCATTGAGAACCACCATCATTTCCATCGTCAGCTTCACGATTTTTCGGAATCGATCGAGCATGCTCTGACTGCGCTCCTGCTGATTGCGCTTGGGACCGTCCTGCCATTGCTGTTGGCCCATCTGACATGGACGCTGACTTTCATGGCTCTGATGCTTCTGCTTGTCATCCGTCCTTTGTCGGGATGGATTTCCCTGTTGGGTACGAATCTAACGTTTCGCGACCGGGCGGTGGTCTCGGTCTATGGCGTGCGCGGAATCGGCTCGATTTACTATCTGTGCTATGCTGGAAGTTACATGGAATTCACCAATGAGCCGCAATTGTGGTCGCTGGTCGGGCTGGTCATTCTGTTGTCGACCATACTGCACGGATTTACCGTCGGCTGGGCGATGGAGGGGGTGAAAGAGGAAGAATAGACTTCAGGGAGTGAGATCAATCAGCTCAAATCGATTGATTTGCCAATTATCGCGTCCGGCTGTACAGGCCTCACCCTTAAAGCGATGAACACCATCAATGTTCTGCAACGTAGCAGCAAAATTTTTGCATCTGCTGTCTCCGTCGCTGGGCGCGGAAAAAGCCATCAGGCTACCGCTGGATCCAGTAGTTTCATTTTCCCAGGGAACCGGGGAACCTGCAATGGTGTCACGGGTCGCCTCATTCAGCGCTGTTCGCATACTCACCCAGTCGGAGAGGTCCACATTATCGGGTTTTGTTGATTTGCCGACCGATCCGGTCACAATATCATCGACCTTATTGTCAAGAAAGCTGGAGGATACGGCGCATCCGCCAGTCAAGCCAGCCAGTACGACAGTGATCAGAAAACTTTGCAATTGGCGTGTCACGCGTGCAGGCCTATATCTGATGTGAAGAAAATCCATCATGCAAAAAACGGGTCAACAAATTCCATGGCTATAGACGATCAGACTACACAATCAAGGTTAATGAGCCGTGACTTCACGATTGCCGATCCGACGGCAACTGCGCCGTTCGAGTTGTTTGAAAGCTGGATGGAGGATGCAAAAGCAAACGAAACAAACGATGCGAACGCCATGTCCGTGGCTACTGCCGACGCACATGGCGCGCCGAATGTCCGCATTCTGCTGTTGAAGGGCCTCGATGAAAAGGGCTTTGTTTTCTATACCAATTTTGAGAGCCCAAAAGGGCAGGAGTTGCAGATCAATCCGCAAGCAGCTCTGTGTTTTCATTGGAAAAGCCTGTTGCGCCAGGTTCGCATTTGCGGTCCGGTGGAACAGGTCTCCGATGCGGAGGCAGACGCCTATTACAACAGCAGACCGGAAGGCAGCCGGATCGGAGCCTGGGCCAGCCAGCAGTCGCGTCCTCTTGAATCCCGTGCCGTGCTTGAACGTGCAGTCGCCGAATATACCAGGAAATATGCGGATGCCGAGATCCCCAGACCATCTCACTGGTCTGGATTCAGGGTCACACCATTAAGCATCGAATTCTGGCAGAATGGATCCTTCCGGTTGCATGATCGGATCGTGTTTTCGCGTGAAAATCCGCAGAGCAAAACATGGCGCAAGACGCGGCTTTATCCGTGAGCGCTGCCGGTTTGCAGTTTTTGATGTTGCATTGAAAAGATGAGGTTTGGCGACGTGAAAACCTACGGGAAACTCTGGTCTGTCATCGTCATGATGACGGTCTGGATGGCGTCTGAAGCAGCCGCTTCGTGGTATGCCGCCAGTGTGGTTGCGTCGGCCACCAACGGGTCTTCGGCCGGATCGGATGAAATTCGCCAGGCAGGAGATCAGGTGTTCTCCCGCAACCGGCAAAAATGGGCGGTTTTGAGATCCTCAGGAGATGCCGGATTGAAACTTGTGTCCGCCCAACCGCCACGACGCAAGGCGGCCACGGACGGTATTCCTGATGGTTATATCGTGTCAGACCGGGCTGGAAACCGCGCCTGGTATGCGCAGCCAACAACGCGCTATGGCCATGGCGCGCTGGGTGACCGGATTGAAGCCGGCAGTCTGGTCGTGAAGATGGCAGGCCAGACATTGCAGCTGGATCTGCCGCCATCCCAGGTGTTTGAAGATATTGCGCCCCGGATTGCCGACGTGAATGGAGACGGGATTGCTGATTATGTGACGATCAGATCCAGCCTGACAGAGGGCGCGGCAATTGCCGTCTATACAGTGCGCAATGGAAAACTGGTTGAAAGCGCTGCGACCCCGCCGATCAGCTTGCCAAGCAGATGGTTGAACATCGCCGGTATTGCCGATTTTAACGGCGATGGCAGGCTCGATATCGCTCAGGTCATAAAACCGCATCTGACCGGAGAACTGGAAATCCTGACTCTGAAAAACGGCAGGTTTCAGAGAATTGCCCGGGTGTCCGGTTTGTCCAATCACATAAACGGCAGCGCGGAACTGAATATGTCAGCTGTCGCGGATGTTAACGGCGATGGAGTGATGGATCTGGTACTGCCAAGGTTCGGGCAGAGCGCACTCGCGGCGTACAGTTTCGTGGCGAGATCCAAAAAACTGTTTGAAGTTGTAATCCCGAACCGGATCAAGACAGCAATTGGTGTCGTGCGATCTGGCGGCCAACCGGTATTCGTGTTTGGCGATGGCACCGGAGCGCTTGTAACGGTGCAGTCGCGTTAGGCCATCAAATAAAGTTTCTCAAAACAGCCTGAGGATAAACGGGACAAGTAAAGCTGTCAGCGCGCCATTGAGGGCCATCGCAATGCCGGCAAAGGTTCCCGCCAGCGGGCTGATCTGAAATGCTCTGGCGGTGCCGATGCCATGGGATGCGATGCCGACGGCAAAGCCGCGGGCGGCAAAATCATCAATTTTCAAAGCGTTCATCAGCGGTGTCACCATGATGGCTCCGGTAATTCCTGTTGCGATCACCAGAACAGCGGTCAGGGTTGGGATGCCGCCCAATTGCTGAGAAATTCCCATGGCTATTGGCGTTGTGACCGATTTCGGCGCCAGAGATACGAGAATATCGCCAGGCAAGCCGAGAGCCCAGCCAATGCTCAAAGTGCTGACAATGGCAGTCAAAGAACCGGCCAGCAAAGCTGCCAGCACCGGCAGAAAACGCGAGGTTACTTTCGGCAGATTGCGGTAAAGCGGGACAGCCAGCGCCACGGTGGCCGGACCGAGCAGAAAGTGCACAAACTGGGCACCTTCGAAATAAGTCTCAAAGCTGGTATCGCTGAGTTTGAGAATAGCGATCAGCAGTGCGGCAGAAATCACCACCGGGTTGACCAGAGGGTGCCTGTTCAAGGTCTGGGACATCCAGTCCGCAGCCACATAGGCGAGCAGGGTTGCGGTCAGCCAGAGCAGCGGGGTCTGAGACAGATAGACCCAGACTTCAAACAGGCTGCCGTCAATTTCCGGTGCCATCTCAGGATAACTCCCTGCTGGCACTTAACAGCCGGAACACTGCGACACTTACCAGAAGCGTCAGCAGCGTGGAGCCAACAATGGTCAGTGTCAGCGCCAGAGTATGGTTGGCGAGCAATGGCAGATGCTGGACAATTCCGACTGCAGCAGGGACGAATAATAAAGACAGGTTTCCGAGAATCATCTGCGCCGTGCGGTCAACCGGCGCGTTTTCGGATCCGGCCTCTGGCGTTTCACGCTTGCTCCAGATGAAGAGGGCAACAAGCAAAATCATCATTCCGACGAGTGGGCCGGGGAGTTGAAGTGCGGTGACGCGAACAAAAAATTCACCAAACAATTGGCAAGCGAGGAACAAAGTAAGCGCTCTGAGCATTGTACCACCTAGGCAAGGGTTGTTTTATTGTTCATAGTCTATATCCCCTGCCATCTCAGGCAACGGCTGCGGACAGGTGTGTGCCGCACAAGATAAAGGATTTTCTCATGACTGCACTCAGAGCAAAAAATTCTGTTTCCCGTCACTTTGGCCTCCGTCAACTTGGCATGACGGTGATGTTCGGCACAACTTTGGCGCTGGCGGCCTGTGGTTCAACTCCGGGTGAGCGGGCGGTGACCGGTGCCGGTGCAGGTGCAGCCGCTGGGGCTGGCCTTGCAGCAGCGACAGGTGGATCTATCGGCGGCGGCGCTGTCATTGGTGCAGCTGCCGGAGCAGTTACCGGAGCAGTTACCAACGAATGCCAGTTCAACCTGTTCCAGCGTCGTCCGGCTTACTGCTTCCGTTAAGCCGACATTCTGCGGTGATGTGCGGCCCGCACGTATGCGACCTTGCCCGTCACCGCAACGTTGACATGAAGCTCGGCACTGCGGGCGCGTGCCCGCATGCCTTCAGGATTTGCATCCCTTCCAGAGCAGCATTGACGGTGAACATCGCTGTGGCAGGCTGAAAGAGGCCGTTCTCACTGCGGTGTTCTTTGGTGTGCCGGTGTCCTGTGTTGTAACAGACATGAGGATTTCTGCCTCTTTTGACTTTTGGCATCTTGCCGGGCCGCATCGGACGCGACACGGCCTGGGGTTGAAATTGTTCGGTGCTCATCTTCGGAAATTTCTGGTGGCACCAGTTGATCAGCAATCAAACTGCCTGGATATCCCTCGTTGTAGACGTGAAAGCCCGCGCTCAAGGCGAAATGATACCATGCAATTGGTGTAATCAGTGCGTCTCCAGGGCGTGTAGATAGTCGAGATAGGCTGCTACCTGATCAACCTGTTTTCGGTTCAGCTTGATAAACGCCATGTTTTCGTTGCGCCGCAGCTGATCCAGAATAGTCCGCGCATCGCGTCCCCGGATGTCAGGTGCGCTGTCACCGCTGCCGTCCGCCCCGTGGCAGGCCTGACAACCCACTCCGCCGGCGGTTTCGTCAAAGATGACCTTGCCTGCCGCCGCGTCTTCGTTCATTTCCACATCTTCCGCATGGCTCATATATTGCAGAAATTCGTAAATCGACTCGGTTTCCCTACGATTCAGCTTGAAATATTCCATGGCCGGCACTGCGCCGGTCAGGGCCGCATTCAGGCGCGCGCGGCTGATGCCCTGAATGAAGGGGGCGCCAGCGTCGGGATTGCCAACCGCCGTCTCACCGTGACAGACGGCACAACCGGTGTCGCCTGCAGATTCCGTGAAAAGCTGTCTGCCTTTTTCAATAAGTGTGTCCTCGTGGTCTGCAGCCAATACTGTGCCGCTGCTGGCCAGCAAAAGGGCGGCTGCCAACATTTTGGCGATGGATGGAAAAACTCTGTCCAAATTCGGCATTCCTCATGTCCTTTCTGTCTATCGTGCGCTCCCTTCCGGGATGTGTTCGCCCCAGAGGTGTGTGTTTAGGTGTAACCGCAACGCTTTGTCTGCGCTGCGGTTACCGGTTTTCTTCAATTCGGGAAGTGCTACCTTGGGCTATCCGGCGGCTTTGGCCTGACGGATCAGTTCACGGATGGATTCCGATTTTGGCCCACCCATATCCACCAGCAATTCACCGGTAAAGTCCGGCGCATAGCGGACGAAGCCGCCCGAGTGCGTATCGCCTCCGTTGGGGGTCTTGATCCAGTCCGAAGGCTCGAACGTATCGATGTCAAGCACGATGGTTTCCCAACCCTTCATGTTGGACACCCAAAGTTCATTCACTTTGGGGTCCGGGTGCAGGATCGCGTGATCAAGGCTGGAAGCCGAACCACCCATGAAGATCGGTTGCTGGCGCAGCCCGGTATAACTTGTGAAGGGTTTGGCATTGACCACACCAAGAACCGCGCCGCGATTGTGCGTGCCTTCGCCTTTGCCGACCGTGAAGATCAGGCTTTCATCCCAGTTCATCGCAATACCGTAAGGACCGGCGACCCCGGCACTGGTGTGCCCGACAACCTCGTCGGTGTCATTGTCGATCTTGTAGACGAGACTGTTTGAGCCATCGACGACATAGGTAAACCGGCCATCCACATCATGGGTGATGCCAATCGGGTGATTGCCGACCTCCATGATGTTGGTGACGGTGCCGTATTCCAGATCGACTTTTGCGATCCCGGCCCCTTTGAACGGCGCTTCGCGCAGTTCGGGCGATCCGATCGAGACATAGAGCGTCTTGCCGTCCGGGCTGGGCGTGGTGTACGGATGGCCCATGACCTGGACATCGTCATAGGTGATCGAACGCACAACCCGGTTGTCGTCATTGGGATCCAGAATATGGTGCGGCCCGCCATTGGCGCCAAAGCCCCATTGCAGGACGGTACGGTCGTTACCGTCCACATCACGCCAGGATTGTATGTGGTGCAGCCGCTGAGCGCGAAGCTGGCCCTGATAAAGACTTTCCTGCTTGAGCAGTTTGTCGATCTTCAGCGTCTGCATGTTCACTATGGCAACATAAGAAGTATATTGCGTTGGGCTGTCATCGATTTCCGACCAGCCGACATAGGCCCAGCGGCCGTCGGGCGATACATTGACCCCGTGCGGTCCGGCGCGCATGCCGCCAGTTTCCGGCGTTGTCACGGCGATGAATTCGGCCACGACTTGCTTGGAATAACCGTCGATCAGATGGAACCCGGCAAAGCCGCCCGCAATGGTCCGGTCAGGGTTGTCATTGTCGTAGCTTTCGGAGGTGATATAAACCAGCGGGTGCGCCGCCGCGTCCCAGGCATCGGGGCCGCTGGAATCAAACTGCGCCACCAGATAAAGACCGCCACGTTCGGATTCCGGCGTCGCCCAGTCCATCGCGGCCGCTCGTGCCATTGCCTCTTCGACTTCAGGGAAGAGTGTTACCTGTGCGCTGGCGAACGTGGCCATTGCAATCACGGCAGCGCCTGATAACAGCACTGCTCTGCGTGTAATTTGTTGTCCCATCGGGTGTCCTTTCGGGTCTTGCGGTCCCCTCGATTCAATCGGAACCAAAACGTATACCGCACTGCAACAATTGAAACGTAATCCGTTCGCTGCTTGCGGCATTGATCTGAGTCAAAGGATCTGGAAAAGGAAGAAAAGCGTGTGCTGGCTTGCACATGCGGCGGCTGCGGTGATGGCGTGCGGGGTAAGGACGGATATGATCGACGATTCTTGATTGAGTCGCAAATCCCAATCTGACGGGACTCTGGCAAGCATCGTGAGGCGCCAAGAGCGGCAAAATATTATCACTGCGACTAATCTGGGCACAGGTGCGGTGCTTTGCCTTCCATTCCTGTCCGCTTCTTCCTATAAGGTTCTATCTTGTAGCGTACATTGCAGAGCGTAATGACAGACGATAGCGTCCATATCAAAAATGGCCTGACACTGGTTCTGTCGGAAAACCGACGGCTGCAGATTTGCCATGATACCGCCAGCATTTTTGATGGTGAGCCAGTGTATTGCCAACTGGCTCGTGAGCCTGCAGGACCGCAATGACAGGCAATTTGCTCGCGCTCGAAGTGAACAATGATATATTGTAAAAAATTGAGCCCCGTCAGGGGCATGGATAAATGAGGCACTATGTCTAAAGACAGTAAAATAGATCAGGAACTCATTCGCGAGTTGGCGGTCATCCTGAACGAGACGGATTTGACCGAAATTGAAGTGGAACAAGGCGATCTTCATATCCGGGTTGCCAGACATATTTCCATGACAATGGCTCCGGCGGCGGCTAGTGCGCCCATGCAGGCAATGGCGGCAGCACCTGCCTCTTCGGCGACACCGGACGAGCAGGCTGCAAGCGCCGCGCCAAAAGGCCATTCTGTCAAATCGCCGATGGTCGGCACAGCCTATCTGTCACCGGAACCAGGTGCCGCCGCGTTTGTGAAGGTTGGAGACACTGTTTCCGTTGGTCAGACCATCGTCATCGTCGAAGCCATGAAGCATATGAATCAGATATCAGCGGACAGGGCAGGCAAGGTGACCGAAATATTCATCGAGAACGGTCAGCCTGTAGAGTATGGCGAACCTCTCCTGACCATCGAATAGGCATTACATGTTCAACAAAATTCTGATTGCCAATCGCGGCGAAATCGCCCTGCGTATTCTGCGTGCTGCCAAGGAACTTGGCATCCAGACAGTTGCGGTTCACTCGACTGCGGACCAGGATGCAATGCATGTTCGCCTTGCTGATGAAAGCGTCTGCATCGGCCCGCCACCGGCGGCCCAGAGTTATCTCAACATTCCCGAAATTCTGGCTGCCTGTGAGATCACCGGCGCTGAAGCGGTGCATCCGGGTTACGGATTTCTATCCGAAAACGCGCGGTTCGCCGAGATACTCGAAGCGCATAACATCACCTTCATCGGGCCGAAATCGGAACATATCCGGGTGATGGGCGATAAGATTGCCGCCAAGGATACAGTCAAGAAGCTTGGAATTCCGGTTGTGCCCGGCTCCGATGGCGGCGTTACAGACGATGACGAGGCGGCCAAAGTGGCTGAGGAAATCGGTTATCCGGTGCTGGTCAAAGCATCCGCCGGCGGCGGTGGCCGCGGCATGAAGCTGGCCAAGACTGCCGCTGATCTGTCAAATGCATTGCAGTCCGCCCGCTCGGAAGCGAAAGCCGCCTTCGGAGACGATGCTGTCTATCTTGAGAAATATCTGGAAAAACCGCGTCACATCGAAATTCAGATTCTGGGAGACGGGCAGGGCAATGCTATCCACCTTGGCGAGCGCGACTGTTCGCTGCAGCGCCGTCACCAGAAGGTCTGGGAGGAAGCTCCCTCGCCAGCGCTGAATAATGAACAGCGCAACCGGATCGGCGGGGTCGTGGCAAAGGCGATGGCTGATCTCGGATATTCCGGCGTCGGCACGATCGAATTCCTCTATGAAGACGGCGAGTTCTATTTTATCGAAATGAACACGCGCCTGCAGGTGGAGCATCCTGTTACGGAGGCGATCACCGGTATTGATCTGGTGCATGAGCAGATCCGCATTGCTGCAGGGGGCCGACTGACGCTGAAGCAGGAAGACGTGGAGTTTTCCGGCCATGCCATCGAATGCCGCATTAATGCGGAAGATCCGGCCACCTTTGCCCCATCGCCCGGCCGCATTACCTATTATCATCCGCCTGGCGGGCTGGGAACGCGAGTTGATTCAGCGGTTTACCAAGGCTATCTGGTGCCGCCGCATTATGACAGTCTGATCGGCAAACTCATTGTCCATGGCCGCAGCCGCGTGGAATGCATGATGCGGCTGCGCCGCGCTCTGGGGGAATATGTTGTCGATGGCATCAAGACCACGATTCCGCTGTTTGTGGAACTGGTTGATAATCCCGATATTGCCAATGGCATGTATGATATTCACTGGCTGGAAAAACATCTGGATTTGTAGGTTTGCAACCGCAGGAGGTTTCTGTCTGGCAGATCACTGGCCTGTCTGGCAGAGCACTGGAGAGTCAAGTCTGACCGGCAATTCTGATGACTGGGCCTGATGACTGAGCCTGATGACGGGGCCTGATGACTGAGTATGACGCAGAGCAAATGAAAATAACACCGCAAGTGCTGTTGAAAGCCTATGCTTGCGGACTGTTTCCAATGGCTGAATCCGCTGATGATCCGACGCTGTATTGGATCGAACCGGATCAGCGCGGCGTCATCCCGCTCGACACGTTTCATGTGCCGCGCAGCCTGGCCAAAACCCTTCGCCGGAATGAATTTGAAATCCGGATCGACAGTGATTTCGAGGGCGTCATTTCAGGCTGCGCCGAATTGACATCGGAACGCCGGGAAACCTGGATCAATCAGCCAATTCGCGATCTGTATGGCGAATTGTTTCAAATGGGGTTCTGCCATACCGTTGAATGCTGGCAGCAAGGCGCATTGATGGGCGGGCTCTACGGTATCCATATTGGCGGGGCATTTTTTGGAGAAAGCATGTTTTCGCGGGTGCCGGATGCTTCAAAAGTTGCGCTTGTGCATCTCAGAAACCGTTTGAAAGCCGGAAATTTCGCGCTGCTGGATACTCAGTTCGTGACTGACCATCTACGACGATTCGGGGCGCATGAAGTGCCGCGCGCGGAATATAATGAGCTTCTGCAAAATGCTCTGCAGGTCGACAGCGATTTCTTTCGCTATGATACGCCCTCGAATTAGCCAGCGTTTTCCGGCGCGGCGACGGTAGTGTCTTCCTTGCAGCCGGTCAGCCAGACGTCATAAACCGGATGTTCAACGCCTTTCAGGCCCGGACTTGAAGCGAACATCCAGCCGCCGAACAGGCGGCGGATCTCATTGTGCAGGGTGACTTCGTCAACTTCGACAAAGGCGGTGGTGTTGGGCAGCTCGGTCGGGGGGCGTGAATAGCATACACGCGGCGTGACCTGCAGGGCCCCGAACTGGACGGTTTCGTCGATATAGACATCAAACGCGATAATACGGCCGGTGATCTTGTCGAGGCCGGCGAACACGGCAACCGGATTGTTGAGTTTATCGGAAGCTGCCACTTGAGTGGTCTGAAGGCCGAGACCCAGCAAACTACCGACGCCGCACAGCAGGGCCAGTGTCAGTCGCCAAAATCGTATCTGATCATGCATCGCGGTTGTCATTATCATTTCCCTGGAAACCCTTTCGGGGACGCCAAGTGTCAATTGCGGATAAATGCGGCGAAAGTCTGGAGGCTTACGGTGTCCAGGGTTCGTAATCGCCGGATACATGGGGGCGGGTTTCAGGGGTCATGATCGAACCTGGCGGGCGGTAAGCCAAAGCAGTGCCCGTCATATTGGCCTGATGCGGCAACTGCCAGTCTTTTGCGATGTAGCTCTCGTCGACCGGCGCAATGTCCGTGCGATGATGCATCCATGCGTGCCATCCGGCTGGAATTTTGGATGCATCCGCCTCACCATTATACATCACCATGCGACGGGTATCCTTTTCGGCGCGGTAATAAACGTTGCCGTCCTCATCCTCGCCGACGCGCTCGCCTTTTCGCCACAGGTAAAAATTGGTGCCAATGGTATGGCCGTTCCACCATGTGAAAATGCGAAGCAGGAAGTTTTTCATGGGTCTCAGATCCTTTGCCCGGATGCAGCATCAACTGATGTGAAACTGCCGGCGGGCTTATTGATTTGCGCCGGACTATGCCAATTTGGCACTGGTGTGTCCAGCACTCAGACCGGCGCTGACAGACTTTCTTCATTCACGAAGCCGGGAGCCAAACCGGCTGTGGCGGCTCTCTGGGCGCGCTCCTTTTCGCGGCGCTCAACCTGGGGCGAGCGCCCGAACTGATCGCGGTAACATTTGGAGAAATGCGATGCCGAGACGAAACCGCTGGCTATTGCCACATCGACAATCGGCAGATTGGACTGCAACAACAGATGCCGTGCGCGGTCAAGCCGTAATTCAGAGTAATAGCGTGCCGGGGAGCGGGCCAGATTATGCCTGAACAGTCGTTCGATCTGCCGTCGCGACAGATTGGAGGTTGCAGCGATATCGGTCAGCGCCAGTGGCTCCGAGATGTTGGCTTCCATCATCTCGATGATACTCAGCAGACGCGCATTCTGCACGCCGAGCCTGGCCCGCAAAGGCAATCTCTGGCGGTCTGTGGCACTGCGCACACGATCCGTCAGGCATTGTTCGCAAATTCGGTTGATGATGGATTCTTCATGATCCTGGGCAATGATGTAGAGCATCATGTCGAGCGCCGCTGTGCCACCGGCACAGGTATATAATCTGCCATCCACTTCAAACAAATCGGCATGAACATGGGCTTTGGGAAATCGCTCCATGAACCCGGGCAGGTTTTCCCAGTGAATGGCGCATTGCCTGTCGTCAAGCAGGCCAGCCTCCGCCAGCACCCATGAGGCCGTACACAGGCCGCCAATCGCAATTCCGGTGCGGTAGAGGCGGCGGATCAGTGCCCTTGTATGCTTTGTTTCCAGCTGGTCGACATCAATGCCGGCACAAACCAGAACCATGTCCGGGCGGTCATCCATATTCGACAATTCGGCAATCGTGTCCAAAGACCCGTCAACCGCGATCTCCAGTCCGTTGCTGGCGCACACCGGATTGCCATTTGCGGAGACCACACTCCAGGAATAAAAATCGTCAGTAAGAAACCGGTTTGCAAGCCGCAATGGTTCGATCGCCGTTGCAAAGGCGATCATCGAAAAATTGGGTAGGGCCAGAAACACAAACCGTCTCAAAGACTCGTTGCCCCTCACTAATTCGCATAACACCATACGGTGCGTCGATAAAATCGGCACCGCAAAACTGGTACCATGAAAATTTGGCAGGTTTCGTACCAGAGGATGTCGCATTTAAAGCATTTTCGGGTTAAGGCGAAAGCTATGTTTAGTCAATCAAATTGCGGCGAACCGGTGATTTGCCGCAGTGGTTGCACCCGAACATGTCTTTTCAAATCAATCTGTCACAGTGGGATCCAGCATGAGCGCACCTAAATCCGACATCGAAATTGCACGGGCCGCATCAAAACAACCGATCCAGGAAATTGGCGCCAAACTTGGCATTCCCACAGAGCATCTGCTGCCATATGGCCACGACAAGGCCAAGGTTTCAGCTGAGTTCATTCGATCTGTGAAAGCCAATCAGATGGGCAAACTGATCCTGGTGACAGCCATCAATCCAACCCCTGCCGGTGAAGGCAAGACGACCACCACTGTCGGACTGGGGGACGGGCTGAACCGGATCGGCAAGAAAGCTGCCATCTGTATTCGCGAAGCCTCGCTCGGCCCCTGTTTCGGCATCAAGGGCGGTGCGGCAGGCGGCGGATATGCCCAGGTCGTCCCGATGGAGGATATGAACCTGCATTTTACTGGCGATTTCCATGCCATCACCTCGGCCCACAATCTGCTGTCGGCGATGATCGACAACCATATTTACTGGGGTAATGATCTGGGGATCGATCAACGCAGAATCGCCTGGCGCCGTGTCATGGACATGAATGACCGGGCGTTGCGCGAGATCGTGTGTTCACTTGGCGGCGTTGCCAACGGTTTTCCACGCGAGGCCGGGTTCGATATTACCGTTGCCTCGGAGGTAATGGCGATTTTGTGCCTGTCGAACGATCTGAAAGATCTGGAAAAACGCCTCGGCGACATCATCATCGGCTACCGGCGCGACAAAAGTGCTGTCTATGCGCGCGACCTCAAGGCTGATGGCGCAATGGCTGTGTTGCTGAAAGATGCGATGCAGCCAAATCTGGTGCAGACGCTGGAAAACAATCCGGCTTTTGTCCATGGCGGCCCGTTTGCAAATATCGCCCATGGCTGCAACTCGGTTGTGGCGACTACGACAGCACTGAGGATCGCCGATTATGTGGTCACTGAAGCCGGCTTTGGTGCGGATCTCGGGGCTGAGAAGTTTTTCAATATCAAATGCCGCAAAGCCGGGCTGAAACCTTCGGCTGCTGTCATCGTCGCCACAGTTCGCGCCCTGAAAATGAATGGCGGCGTCGGCAAGGATGATCTGGCAGCGGAAAACGTCAAGGCAGTCACCAAGGGCTGCGCCAATCTGGGGCGACATATTGAAAATGTGAAGCAATTTGGCGTGCCGGCCGTGATCGCGATCAATCATTTCGTGTCGGATAGCGATGCGGAAATTGCTGCGATTCAGACTTATGTCACGTCGCTGGGTGCCGAAGCGATTCTTTGCAAGCACTGGGCGCTTGGTTCCGAAGGCATTGAAGATCTCGCCCGGAAAGTTGTCGAACTGGCAGAGTCGGGAGCCTCGCAATTTGCCCCGCTCTATGCCGACGATATGCCTCTGTTCGACAAGATTGAAACCATCGCCAAGCGGATTTATCGTGCCGAGGAAGTGATCGCCGACAAATCTATCCGCGATCAGTTGCGCGACTGGGAGGCCAATGGATATGGCAATCTGCCGATCTGCATGGCGAAGACGCAGTATTCGTTCTCGACTGATCCGAATTTGCGCGGGGCGCCAACTGGTCATGTCGTGCCCATCCGCGAAGTCCGCCTGGCCGCAGGTGCCGGTTTTATAGTTGTTGTAACCGGTGCCATCATGACAATGCCCGGACTGCCGCGGATACCATCTTCGGAGAAGATATTCCTCAATGATCTGGGGCAGATCGAAGGTCTGTTCTGACAAATTTGGCGAAATTCGATGTCGCAGAGAGACAATTGCGCTAGCGTCTTGACGATAGATGCCGGACATTGAACCGAATAAAGTGTTCGCTGACCTTGCCATCAGGTGTCTGGCTCTGGGCTAACGGGAGATGCTTCGCGCGATGTCGTCTAATTACAATGTGTTCAACCTCATTCGCGAAGGATTGCGGGGCCATACGGGCTGGCAGGCGCAATGGCGCGAGCCGGAGTTGAAACAATCTTATGACGCGGTCATCATCGGTGGCGGCGGGCACGGGCTTGCGACGGCCTATTATCTGGCCAAAAACCACGGCATGACGAATATTGCGGTGCTGGAAAAGGGCTGGATCGGCGGCGGTAATTCCGGGCGGAACACCACAATCATACGCTCCAACTATCTCTATGATGCCAGTGCGGCGATCTATAATCATGCTCTGGCGCTGTGGACCACGCTTGGCCGGGAGTTGAATTACAACATCATGATGAGCCATCGCGGTGTGCTGAACCTGGCCCATGATGAGGGTGAGGCACGAACCCTGAAACGCCGTGTCGAGGCCAATCGTCTCAATGGTGTGGATTCAGAATGGCTTGATGCCAGGCAGGTGAAGGAGTTCTGCCCTCCGATCAGCATTGACGAGACTGCGCGCTATCCGGTGATCGGAGCTACATTGCAGCGCTCCGGTGGTGTCAACCGTCATGACGCTGTGGTTTGGGGGCTGGCGCGGGCAGCAGATGCGATGGGCGTCGATATTATCCAGCAATGCGAAGTGACGGGTATCACCACACAGGCGGGCGAGGTCGTCGGCCTTGAAACCACCAGAGGCAGCATTAAAACACCAAAGATCGGCTCTGTTGCAGCCGGTCATTCCACCATCATTGCAGATATGGTTGATGTCAGGCTGCCGATTGAAAGCCATCCGCTTCAGGCGCTTGTCTCCGAACCGCTCAAGCCGCTGATCCCGTGTGTGGTGATGTCGAATGCGGTTCATGTCTATGTCAGCCAGTCCGACAAGGGCGAGTTGGTGATCGGCGCGGGGATTGATCCGTATGTGTCCTACACTCAGCGCGGCAGCTTCGACATCATCGAGCATCAGATGGCGTCGTTGATGGAGCTGTTTCCGATGTTCTCGCGGTTGCGGATGATGCGGCAGTGGGGCGGCATTGTTGATGTGTGTCCGGATGCAAGCCCGATCCTATCGAAAACCGGCGTAAAAGGGTTCTATATCAATGCTGGTTGGGGCACCGGTGGCTGGAAGGCAACGCCAGGCTCGGGTCATGCGTTTGCGGACCTTGTTGCCAATGACACGCCGAATGAAATTACAGCGCCTTTCAGCCTGGAACGCTTTGTCACCGGGGATCTTGTGGCCGAACACGGTGCCGCGGCCGTGGCGCATTAGGGAGCCTGTCATGTTTATACTGCGATGCCCATGGTGCGGCGAACGCGACATGTCGGAATTCGCCTGCGGTGGCGAAGCCCATATTGTTCGTCCTGACGGGTCGGTTGAACTGACGGATGAAGAATGGGCGCAATTTGTATTCATGCGCAAAAATCCAAAAGGGCGTTATTCCGAACGCTGGGCGCATGCCGCCGGATGCCGCCGCTGGTTCAATGTTCTGCGCAATACCGCTACGGATCAGATTCTGGCAGTTTACCGAATGGGAGAAAGCCCGCCGGATATCCAGACTGTGGAACCGGCTACACCCAGCGGCGAAGCCCCCATTGGATCGGGCAATGATGCTGTCAAACTGATGCAGCCCGGCGAGGCGTTGGAATGACGGATCGTGGACAGGACAAGAGTTTGCGCACAGCAAAAGGCGGCCGCATCAACCGGGACAGGCCGGTCAGATTCAGCTTCGAAAATAAGGTGCTGACTGGTTTTGAGGGGGATACGCTGGCGTCGGCGTTGCTCGCCAATGGTCAGCATATGGTGGCACGAAGCTTCAAATATCACAGACCGCGCGGTATTGTCGCAGCCGGGTCGGAAGATCCTGCGGCGATTGTTCAGATCGGCAATGACCCGGTTGAAACCGATCCCAATACGCGGGTTACGGAGCAGGAAATTTATGATGGCCTGGCCGCAAAGGCGCAAAATTGCTGGCCTGGTCTCGCCTTTGATATCGGCATTGCCAATGATGCCTTTTCGGATTTTTTCCCGGCTGGATTTTATTACAAGACCTTTATGGGACCGCCGCTGTCGTGGATGCGGTTTGAGCCGTTCATTCGCAAGGCAGCAGGTCTTGGTGTCGCCCCGACAGGCGGCGATCCGGCGCAATATGACACCACCAACCGCCATGCCGATGTGCTGGTTGTGGGGGCGGGGTCTGCCGGGCTGGCAGCGGCGAAAGCGGCAGCGGATGCCGGTGCGCGGGTGATTGTGGCCGAAGAGACCAATGCAGCGGGGGGCGCTCTATTGTCAGAACCCGATGGCAGCGTGCTGCTGGGCGGCAAACCGGCCAGCGCGGCAATTGACAAGATGATCGCCGATCTGGAAGCCAATCCGGAAGTGACCTTTCTGACCCGGACCACGGCATTTGGCTATTATAGCGATAATTTTGTCGGTCTGTGGGAGCGTGTGACCGATCATCTGCCACCGTCGGAGCGGGATTCTCTGCAACCCCGGCAACGGATCTGGCGGGTCCGGGCCCGGCAGGTAATCCTGGCGACCGGCAGCCTGGAACGGCCGATGGTGTTTGATGGCAATGACCGGCCCGGTATCATGCTGGCCGGCGCGGTCCGCAGCTTTTTGCACCGATATGGCGTTTTATGCGGCCGCAAAGCGGTGATCTTCGCCAATAATGATTCCGCCTGGGCGACTGCATTCGATCTGCAAGCGGCCGGGGCGGAGATTGCCGCGATTGTCGATCTGAGGCGTAAATTGCCGGGAGATCTGCTGCAAATGGCGGCTGAACGGGCGATTCCGATCTATAGCGGCTCAGCCATTGTCGCGACCAAAGGCCGTAGCAGGGTTGCTGCCGCTGATATCCGGCTGATCGACGAGAGCGGTGCAATCGCATCAAATGCCAATTGGGTGGATTGTGACCTGATTGCCAATTCCTGCGGCTGGGCACCGAATGTGGCGATGTTTTCGCAGTCGCGCGGCAAGTTGCTCTATGATGATGATCTGCAGGCGTTCCGACCGGGCAAATCCTGGCAGAACGAGCGCTCGGTCGGCGCTGCAAATGGTGCCTATGACTTGCAGATCTGCCTTGATGAGGGGCGCAAAGCCGGTGCTGCCGCCGCTGCAGAAACCGGATTCAAAAAACGTATTCCACGGGTGCTGAACGCCTCTGACACCATGCTGCTGCAGAGGGATGTTCATATTCTGCCACAAATTCCATCGCCGAAACCTGCCGGAAAAGTACGCGCCTTTCTGGATCTGCAGGATGATGTGACGACGAAAGATATCAGGATTGCGATCCAGGAAGGGTTACATTCTGTCGAACATATCAAGCGCTATACAACCACTGGAATGGGCACCGATCAGGGCAAGATTGCCAATTTGAATGCCTTTGCCTTTATCGCAGGCCATCTCGGCAAGTCTGTTCCCGAGGTTGGCGTTACCACGTTCCGGCAACCCTACAAGCCGGTGACTATGGGCGCTCTGGCCGGTCAGCATGTCGGGCCGCATTTCATGCCGCGGCGGACCACTGCCATGCATCCCTGGCACCGGGCGCAAAGCGGCGTGATTTTCGAGCCGGTCGGTGACTGGCTGCGGCCGCGCGCCTTTCTGCAGGGCGGTGAGGATTTTCATCAGGCAGTTCAACGCGAAACCAATGCGGCGCGTACCGCTATCGGTGTGCTCGACGCCTCAACCCTTGGCAAGATCGATGTGCGCGGCCCGGATGCACGGGAATTTCTCAACCGCATCTACACCAATGCCTGGAGCAAGCTTGCGCCCGGCAAATGCCGCTACGGGCTGATGTTGAAGGAAGATGGCATGGTGATGGATGACGGAGTGACAGCCTGTCTCGACGATGATCATTTTCACATGACCACCACCACCGGGGGCGCTGCCAATGTGCTGGCACATCTGGAAGATTATCTGCAGACCGAATGGCCTGATCTGAAGGTCTATCTGACGACAACGACCGAACAGACAGCGGTTGCCTCAATCTGCGGTCCCGGATGTGACAGGCTGGTTGCGCAATTGCTGGATGATCTGGACCCTGATCCTGAAACATTCCGGTTTATGGACTGGCGCGATGGGCATATTCAGGGTGTCCCGGTGCGTGTGTTCCGGATTTCCTTCACCGGTGAGCTGTCTTACGAAATCAATATTGACGCCAGCTACGGACTGTGGCTGTGGAAGCGGATATTTGCTCTTGGCAAGAGCGAAGGCGGAGCTTTTGACATCACGCCTTACGGCACAGAGGCAATGCATGTTCTGCGTGCTGAAAAAGGTTTTATCATTGTCGGTCAGGAGACCGATGGCACGGCTACGCCGGTTGATCTGGGCATGGACTGGATCATCAAGAAATCCGGCAATTTTGTCGGTCGCCGCTCGCTCAGCCGCTCGGACACCGCGCGGCAGGATCGCAAGCAACTGGTTGGTGTGGTGACCGATCAGGCTGATTTCGTTCTGATGGAAGGCACTCAGATCATTGCGACACCGGAGGAGGGCGCGGTTCCGGTGCCGATGCTCGGGCATGTTACATCCAGCTATTTCAGCCCCAATCTGGGCCGGTCGATTGCAATGGCGATGATTGAAAGCGGGCGCAACCTTATGGGCCAGACCCTGTACGCCTCGCGCAAGGGCGAGCCGGCAATGGCTGTGCGGGTGGTGGGCACCGACTTTCTGAAGGAGCGTGACGATGGCACCATCTGAAGTGACGCGAGAGCCGCTGGAACGCATAAGCGTGCTGTCGCATCGGTTGCCGGTCTTCGGTGACGATGGATTGAGCATGCAGGAAGCGGCTCATCTTGGAAAGTTGATCCTGCGGGTGGATGCGACCATCGGAAAGGAGCTGTTCACCCAGCTCAGCAAGGGCGCCAGACTGCCGACAGAACCCTGTTCCACGGCATTTTATGGAAATGGCGCGATTTCGATCTTGTGGCTGGGACCGGATGAATGGATGCTGGTTACCGAAAAAGACGCCGAATCCAGGGTGAAAGCTCAACTGTCGAAGGCGCTGACCGGACAGCATTTTCAACTGTCAAATGTGACTGATTATTATAGCTGCATTGATATCAGCGGATGCCAGACCCGGGAGATCTTGATGAATCTGACAACACTGGATATGCACGCTCGCGGGTTTGCTGCCGGGCAGGTCAAGGGGTCGAATTTCGGCCATGCCAATGCCCATGTCTGGCAGCTTCATACCGATACCGGTGCGCCGGAGACCTTTCGGCTGATCATCCGTGCCTCTATGGCAGATTATCTGTGGTGTCTCATTACCCGCTCCGCGCGCCTGTTTGGCATGAGAGAGGAGAAGCCTGCAGGTGGTGAACGGCTTGTGGTTTAGGGAGTATTCTACCACATTGGTTTAATTATTCACCAATACCAGAAGGTTCGGTTTACCAGATCTGCAAGAACCGTTTTGCCTTAACTCCCTAGTGGCGAAACGGTGCTAACTCCTTTGGTGAAAGGGGTTTGTACATGCGCATTCGTACCATTTTGCTAATTGCATTTCTGACCGTGGCTATTCTCCCCACCGCTATCTTCGGACGGTGGTCATATAATCATGCAGTAAATCGGGAATTTGCAGAAGTGAAAGACCGGCATTTGCTGCTGGCGCAGAATCTGGGCTTTGCGCTGAAGCGCTACCACACGGATCTGGTCGGTACTTTTAATTCGATTTCCTCCGCATTGCTGGCAGATACAACGACCAGGGATCTCAAACCTTTGATGTCTGCTTTGAATATCATCAGTGTCTTCGTTGTTGATGAGCCATCCGGCAAACTGATTGCGCGAACCGACGGGACCGTTGAAGCATCTGTAACGCCCATGGCCCAGGACATCCAGACTATTGCCAGAACGATCGCGAAATCCGGAGACGTGGTTTTTTCGAATGTTCTAGAAATGGAGCGGCACGGGAATGTGTTGCTCGGTGTGCGCCGGTATGGCGACAGTCTGGCCATCGCTTTGGTCAATACAAAATACTTCATCGAACTTGGAAAACAGATTTCGTTCGGGAAAAATGGGCATGCAGCGATCGTCGACAAGGCCGGGAACGTTCTTGCGCATCCGCTGCCGGAATGGGTGGCTTCACGCAAAAATATTGCGGGAATTTCTTCGGTGGCCCGTATGATGAAGGGGGAGACGGGAATCGAACAATTCTACTCTCCCGCTCTGAAGGGTGACATGATTGCCGGTCTGACGACGGTTCCCGGTCCGGGCTGGGGAGTTATGATCCCCCAGCCCGTTGAGGAGATTTACCAAAAGGCCCATATAGACAGCGCCTCGATTTTTGTTGCGTTGCTGATTGGTTGGACGATATCGAGCGCCTTTGTTCTTTTGTTCATCAACTCACTGGTGAGGCCGCTGGAACAACTTCTGCAATCCATCCACAAAAATGCACAGAAAACCCGGTTAAACCCGACGTCAGTCCGCCCCGGCGTTATACCGTTGCGGGAAATTCTGCAGTTGAACCGGGGCTATAACGTCATGGTTGGCCGGGTTGCTTCCGCCAATAAGAAAATGTCGGTGATGGCATTCTCTGACAGCGTTACCGGCTTGTTCAACCGGAAACGATTTGAGGAACTCACCTGCGAATTATTTGCTGACTGCAGCCGAAAATCCTGGGGTGGGATTGTCGTATTCATTGATCTTGATGATTTTAAACAGATCAATGACATCCACGGACACAGATTTGGTGACAGTTTTCTGCGCGCCTGCGCAGCCAGGTTGGAATTGCTCGTTCAGAGCGCCGCTCGGAACCTTTCCCAAAAGAGCGTTGGTCAATCGGCTCCAATCGTCGCGCGGGTGGGTGGAGATGAATTCGCCATCGTCATACCGGGCCTCACGAACAAGCGCGACATTCACGAATTTCTCAGCCTGGTTCGGGATGAGTTGTCAGCGCCATCAGAAGTTTTTTCGGAAATCTCGCGTCACGGTGCCAGTATTGGTTGCGCTCGTTATCCGCAAGACGGAACAAATCTGGATAGTCTGCTTAAATGCGCAGATATTGCCATGTATCACGCGAAAAGATCGGGAAAAAACCGGTTTGAGACATATGCTCCCGAGATGGGGATGATGACCGCGGCAGAGCTTTGCGTCGCGGTCGACTACGCCATCGCACATGGCGAGCTTGTGCTGGAATACCAACCAAAAGTGCACGCAAGGACGAACCAGATTCAAGGCGTGGAGGCGCTTGTCAGATGGGATCACCCGGCGTTGGGCCGGCTGCTTCCCAATCAGTGGATTCCAACCATTGCCCATTCCCCCGTGATGGAACGGCTTGGTGAATGGACGATTGCCAGGGCGATTGATGATCATGGACATTGGACGAGAGCAGGACTGGAATTGTCGGTGGCAGTCAATATTGGCGCGAGACATTTTTCCAATCAGACATTTACCAGCTCTCTGGCACGTTTGGCAGCAGAGAAAAATTTCGATTGCCGTCATATGGAGATCGAAATTACCGAAGATACGCTATTTGCGTCGGATGGTCGCGCCGATGAGGTTTTGGAAGCCCTGCATCGGCAGGGCTTCCGGATTTCGATCGATGATTTTGGCACCGGTTATTCGAATATTGCCCGCCTGGGCCAGATGCAGGTCGATTTTCTAAAGATCGACCGCTCGCTAATTTCCCAGGCTCATCGAGACGATCGAGTTGCTGCGATGATGGATTGTGTGTTGTTGATGGCCAAAACGCTCAATTGCAAAACCGTCGCCGAAGGTGTTGAGAGCCAAAGCGAAGTTGATTTCCTGGCGCGGCACAAGATCGATATTCTACAGGGATATTACTTTTCACCAAGTCTCACAGTTCCAGCACTTGTCACATGGGCGCGTCAGCACGAACGGGCTGTTGCCGCCGGTAAATTCAATCATAAAACCAGTCATGCGGCGTGAAATCCATGATCTGCTGATTTCAGGCCGAGGTTCTGGCGTGAATTCATAACGGCTTGTCCCAGGGACCCAGTCGTTGGATCGCCGCAGAGCAGGACGTTTGCAGGCTGGACCGGTTTCTAATTCCCGACACACCAGACAATCTGATCCGCTCTACCGCCCCATCAGACTCACTGCGATCATCTCCTGCCGCTGGATTTCTTTCGCAATGCGTGTGAGCGATCCGTCGCGGCCGTTTATTCCCAGGCCGATATCCGCCATCGCTCTGGCATCATGAATGGGCAGCTCTGCGCACTTCTTTTTGCGCAGATGCAGGCCCGACAGCATCTTTGCGGGCCACCTCAGAAAGTTGGAGGTGGCTCCTGCCTGGCGGCTCTGCGGTTCACAGCACAATTCGTGGGTTACCTGTATTGTCATCTGACTGATCCTTTCGCTCTCACCGTCAAGATGGCAATTTCTGACTTGTAAGAAAAACGAAAAGATCTTAATCTATCTATCAGAAAACCTGTATTATGGATGAGCGATGTCAATTGATGATCTTTCCCGGAGCCGGCTGCCGCTGCTCGACCCGGATCAGTTGCGCAGCTTTGTGGCTATTGCTGAAACCGGCAATCTGACACGGGCGGCGGAAGCGGTGTTTCGCACCCCCTCAGCGATTTCCATGCAGGTCAAGAAACTTGAGGAAGCGCTTGAGACGAAAGTTCTGTTCCGCACCTCGCGTGAGGTATCGCTGACGCCCGACGGAGAGCAGTTTCTGGCCTATGCGCGCCGTCTGCTGGCATTGAACCGGGAAGCGGTTCTGCAGTTTCGCAAGCCCGAACTGGAAGGGGTTGTGCGGATCGGCGCTCCCGATGATTACGGTGTCCGGCTGTTGCCGAATGTGCTGCGCCGCTTTGCGGAATGTTATCCGGGGGTCAGGCTGGATGTCATCATTGATATGAGTGTTGAGTTGATGAAACGGTTCCGGCGCGAGGAACTGGATCTGACACTGACCACCTGTGGAAATATCATCGATCTGCCGCCGGGCAGCAACGTCGTTCTGGAAGAGCGCCTTATCTGGGCCGGGCTCAAGGGCGGATGTGCGCATCAGCGGCGGCCGCTGCCGGTATCCATGTGGGAGCAGGATTGTCCGTGGCGTGGCAATGCGGTTCAGGCACTTGAGCGCATAGGTATTCCCTACCGGTCTGCTTTTATCAGCGCCCACAGTGCCGGCCAGCGTGCCGCCTTGCTGGCAGACCTGGCAGTGGCACCATTTCCTGCCAGTCTGGTGGATGGTCCACTGGTGGAACTGACAGAAGCCGAAACCGGCCTTCCATCACTTGGCACCTATCAGGTTGCGCTCAGCAGACAGGATAATCTGGGAGAAGCCGGTCAGGTGGCTGCCGACGAGTTGATCCGTGAATTTCGCGAAATGCCGGGCAATCTGTTGCCGCAGTGATCTGCGGTACCTGAATTATGCTGTCGGGCGAGACCGCCGGCGCCGACGCGCCGGTCTGCCATCGGCGTCGCCGGATGTGGTTTGTTTTCTGACGGGCAGTTCCACCGCCTGAGCCAGATTGGGAAAGGCATCGACCTTGTTGGGAAAGGCCATTGCGTTGACAAAGTGCTCCTGAAATTTGGGCTCAAGCGCTGTCTCGATTTTTTCGATGCGGCGGACCAGATTTTCAATCTCCAGCCGGTGTCCGCGATTGAGCAAAGCCATACGCGCACCGGTGCCGGCAGCGTTGCCAACGCCGGAGACTTTGGTCAGATCACAATCCGGGATGAGCCCGATCAGAATGGCATATTTCGGGTCGATATAACTGCCGAAAGCCCCGGCGAGTTTTATCTTGCGGATCTGTGAAATAGCCAGTTTGTCCATCAACAGTCTAATACCGGCATAGAGCGCAGCTTTGGCCAGTTGAATGGAGCGGATATCAGTCTGGGTGATCTTCAGCTCAACTCGGTCGCGCCATAAAATGTAGCTGAAGGTGCGGCCATCCGAAATCACCCGGTCGGATTTTTCCGCCATCGCACCCTGAAGAACACCATCTTCATCAATCAGCCCGGCCAGAAACATTTCACCGACAACTTCAATGATGCCTGAGCCGCATACACCGGTAACGCCCACCGCTTCCACATGTCTGGCAAAAGCGGGATCATCAGACCATTCGTCGACGCCGACTACCTTGATGCGCGGTTCAAGTGTCACCGGATCAATCCGGACCCGTTCAATGGCTCCGGGAGCGGCGCGCTGGCCACAGGAAATTTCCGCGCCTTCAAAGGCAGGACCGGTTGGCGAAGATGCCGCCACGACCCGCTGTTTGTTGCCAAGCATGATTTCAGCATTGGTGCCGACATCGACCACCAAAGTGTAGTCCTCTTCCTTGTGTGGGGCCTCTGCCAGCGTGACAGCTGCCGCATCCGCCCCGACATGACCGGCAATACAGGGCAGCATATAGGTGCGCGCGCCGGGATGAAGGTCAAGATCCAGCTCCCGTGCCGGAAAATCAAGAGCGCCTGAAACCGCCAGCGCAAAGGGTGCACCGCCCAGCTCGGTTGGATCGATGCCGAGAAGCAGGTGGTGCATCACCGGATTGCCGACGAAAACGGAATCCAGAATATCATGCCGGCTGATGGCAGCATCGGTGCAGACTTTTTCAATCAGGGTGCGAACCGCGTCACGCACTGTTTTCGTCAGTTGTTCCTCACCGCCCGGATTCATCATTACATAGGAGACGCGCGACATCAGATCTTCACCAAAGCGGATCTGGGGATTTGACGTGCCGGAGGAGGCGATTGTGCGCCCGCTCATCATATCTGACAGATGGCAGGCGATGGTTGTGGAACCGATATCGAAGGCCAGACCATAGAATTGATCGTGGAAGCCGGGCCATAGTCCGATCAGCGTCGAGATGCCGTCTCTGGTATGTACGGCGGCAGTGGCTTCCCAATGGCCTTTTCGCAAAATGCTCTGGATTTTCGGATAGAGCCAGGTATCGATCTGAAGATGGTCCAGTTGCCATTCACTCTTCAGCGCAGCCAGCAACCGGTCGAGATCGCCCAGCGGCTGTTCCATATCCGGCTCTTCAACCTGGACAAAATGCAGTCTGATTGCCGGATCGCGCTCAATGCGGCGGTTTTCGGCGCGTTTGCGGACCACCTGACGCTGCGTCTGGACATCCTGTGGAATGTCGATAACGATATCGCCAGTGACTTTCGCAGAGCAAGACAAACGGCGGTCGTCGGCCAGTATACGTTTGGCGCGATACCGCGCCTCGGTATCGGTGAATGCCGCCAGATGGTCGGCTGAACTGGTGATGCCGTGTTTGGCAAACCGGCCTTCTGCGACCACAACCTGACAGCGCCCGCATATGCCGCGCCCGCCGCAGACCGATTCAATATAGACACCAAGCGAGCGGGCGGCATCGAGAACCGGCGTGCCGACCGGAAAATTTCCGCGCCGACCCGATGGCATGAAGAGCACCAGGGCTTCTTCTTCCACGTCAGGCTCTGTCGTTGCGTCGGCAGCCAATGTCTCGCTCAATTGAGCATCTCCGGTTTATGCAGTTGCCCTGGGCCGCCGCGCTTCGCGACCGCCGCGGCGGCGGCCGCCGGGAGCCGCCGGTGCTGCAGTCGGTGAGGTTGTGTTTCCCGGCACATGATCGCGATAGGTGGAAATCCAGGTCTGGCAATTGGCATCTGTGCCCATCAGCACATTTGCCGCATGGATTGCTTCCATTTCTACGGGGCGGCAGGGGTTCATGATCGCAGACGTCATGCCCGAGGCAATCGCCATCGGCAGAAACGCCGCATTGATACCATGACGGTGCGGCAGACCAAATGAGACGTTGGATGCGCCGCAGCTGGTGTTGACTTTCAATTCTTCGCGCAGGCGGCGCAAAAGCGCGAACACCTGCAGACCCGCCGTGCCCATGGCGCCGATCGGCATGACCAGCGGATCGACAACAATGTCATGCGGCTTGATACCGTAATCCATGGCATGTTCGACGATCTTTTTGGCCACCTCAAAGCGCACGTCCGGATCTTCCGAGATGCCGGTTTCGTCATTGGAAATGGCAATCACCGGCACATCGTATTTCTTGCACAGCGGCAGCACCAGCTCGAGCCGGTCGACTTCTCCGGTGACGGAGTTGACGAGAGGGCGGCCCTTGCACACTGCCAGCGCTGCCGCCAAAGCGGCGGGAACCGAGGAATCGATACAAAGCGGTATATCAACCAGCGACTGTACCAATTCGATAGTCGCGGCCAGCAGCGGTGGCTCGCTCAGGTTGGGATCAATGCTGGTGACACCGGCATTGACGTCAAGCATGGTGGCGCCGGCGGCGACCTGCGCCAGTGCGTCGGCCTTTACGGTATCGAAATTGCCGGCCAGCATTTCGGCTGCAAGCTTCTTGCGGCCGGTTGGATTAATCCGTTCGCCGATCACGCAGAATGGTTGGTCGAAGCCGATAAGGGCCGTGCGCGTTTGGGACGCGACAACAGTCTGGGTCATGGGACAATTCCAATGTTGTTAGCAATTATGTGTGTTAAACCACATTTGCATCAAGATATAAAGATTTCTTTATGTCCCAAAGGCCCCGTTCGTCAAGCCAATTCGCAGATTTTTTCAATCCGCCGAACGGAAATATATGTGCAGCTTGCAGCGGAGAAAACGGATTTTGCGTAATATGGTCTTCCACAGCCTGCAATATCGGGTCCGGGTCAAAGCCCATCGCCAGGGCGGCCAGAGCCGAGCCGCGCTTTTTCAGGAAACCCATTGAGGCCCCGACGCCGCAAATGGCAGCATATTTGATCAGGGTCGTCATTTTTGCCGGTCCGGCCATACCCATGTGAACCGGCAGGTGAATGCCCTTGGCCGGCAGACTGTCGGCCCAGGCGATGAAGCGCGGGGCATCAAATCCAAACTGGGTGACAATGCGCATTTCGGCATCGGTATTGCTGGCGTAGTCGGCCTTTTCCAGCAGACTTGCGCGCACCATATCGGCTGGGATCACGGTGCTGCCCTCCGGATGGCCCGCGACAGCGATGCGCCGGACTGCGTAGCGGTTCAAAATGTCGCTGCGCAGTATCTCGATGGAGGCGGAGTAGGGCCCCATCTGCCGTTCAGCCTCTCCGGCAATCAGCAGCACATTGTCAACGTCCGCTTCTGCGCTGAGGCGTGCAATCCGCAATTCCAGCGCCTCTGCGCTTTTGATCCGTCGTGCCGGAATATGCGGCACCGGCACATAGCCGCAAGCACGCAACTTTGCCGCCGACGCAATGATCGTTTCGAGCGGATCAATACCGACATCCGTCAGATAGACCCAGGTTCCCTTGGGAAACAATGACCCCATTTCATCGGTCGACAAGACCTGTTTGGGCGAAGCCTCAATTGTGATCTTGAGCCGCCGTCTAAGGGCCGTTAGTTCCATGGTCAACGCCTCCAGCATCAATCAAAGCCTTGAGCCGCGTCCTGGGGTAGGCCGCAATCAGCGCTTCCAACGCTTGATCCGCCTCTGTTTCCAAATCACCTGACACCTCTTCCGGCGACCCGCGCCGCCATTCTTCCAGATAGGCATCACTGTCTTTGGCCCCAAGCCGCATGGCGCATTGGTCCACCGATTGAATGAAATATTCCGGCAATTCCCGCTTGGCGGCCTTGCGTCCCGCCTTGACGATGATCTGCGTCGGAATGTCTTTCCAGTACACGATGGTCTTCTGTGCCATTGGCTGCTCCTGATGTGACAATGTGGTTGATGTGGGATTTGCGATGCGTCGCCAGCGACATGACATTGTGGGAATGCGACTGCGCAAGCGATTTGAAGGATTTTTACGGCTGTCGGGCTAACTGCGAACCGTCCTCTAGGCTTTCACTCTGCCTCCGGCAAGGTTTTTCATGGCGCTTGCCAGATCGCCGTAGCCGGATGCGCGGCGTTCAAAGCGCAATCCGAGACGGTCAGCGCAGGTTGCCGCCTTGGCGGTGAGGGCGGGATCCTCGGTTTGCGCCAGATAGATCAGTTTTTCATAATTGCCAAAATACATGTCACGCAATTCAGGATGACGATCAAGCCCCATCGGTTTCCAGACAAAGGCATCAAACTGCTTGACCAGAAAATCGGTCAGGTAAAACACGCGCATTTCCGCCTCTGCCCGTTCCGCAAATGCGTCATTGCCGTCAAAAAAGGAATAGCAATGCGGGCCGGCGATGCGCTCCACGCCTTCCTCAGCACATAAAGTGTCGAGATGACCGCCAGTGCCGCAATCAGCGTAGAGGATATAGATGGTTTGAAAACCATCGGCGCGACCTTTCCGGATCGCCTCACGCACCGCAGGAGTAATCTGCTCGGGATAAAGATGCAGCTTCGCTGGCAGACAACGCAAAACCATGTAGTCCCAGGAATTAGCCGCTTTCAGCGCCAATATCTCGCGGGCCAGAGCGCCGCAGCCGATCAGCAGGATCGAGCCGGTCCCGGCTTCTCCGAAACCCTGTTCCGTCAGAACCTTGTCATTTGGAAGATGCATGTGTCAGCTCCCGTGGCGGGGAGGCGCAACACTCCCGGCAGAATTACGCGGTGGCCCGCTGATTGTGTTTGCGCGCCATCCATTCCTTGGCGGTTTCGACGGCTACAGCGGCGTCGCGGCAATAGGCATCGGCCCCGATGGCGAGACCAAATTCCTCATTCAGCGGTGCGCCGCCGACAAGGATGATATGATCGTCACGGATACCCATTTCCTTCATGGTATCAATGACAACCTTCATATAGGGCATAGTTGTAGTGAGCAAAGCAGACATGCCAAGGATATCGGGTTTGTGCTCTTCGATGGCCGCCAGATAATCCTCGACCGGATTGTTGATGCCCAGATCAATCACATCGAAGCCCGCGCCTTCCATCATCATGCCGACGAGGTTTTTGCCGATGTCATGAATATCGCCCTTGACGGTGCCGATCACCATGGTGCCGACTTTGGGCGCGCCGGTTTCCGTCAGCAAAGGGCGCAATATACCCATGCCCTGTTTCATCGCATTGGCTGCCAGAAGAACCTCGGGAACAAACAGGATGCCATCGCGGAAGTCGATGCCGACAATCCGCATTCCTTCTACCAGAGCCTTGGTCAGAACTTCGTAAGGGGTCCAATCCCGCGCCAGCAGAATATTTACGGATTCCGCAATTTCTTCTTTGAGCCCGTCATACAGATCGTCATGCATTTGCAGAACGAGCTCTTCATCATTCAACTCGGACAGTATGATGTCATCTTCATCATCGGACATAAACTACCTCACCCTCTGACGTTGTCAGTACTCGATCATCGTCTGCGACACCAAGCATTGAATTGCAAGAGTATTCCGCAAATGCTTTATGTTTCCTGCTGCTGGAAACGACCTGCAGCATCATAAAAACGACGGTACAGTCTGTCGCGAAAGCATGTGCTGTATGACGCAATATGAACGCGGCATATCGGTTCTGTGCGGCATCTTTGCTACAGGTTTCTTTTGAAGGCGTGGATCATGAGTGACAGTCAACGGTATAATGCAGCAACTGGCGCCCCGGCAAGGCGCAGACGCGCCGGTGGGATGGATGGCCGCCGGGCCTTGCGCGCCAACCGGCGGGACCCTCAGATGCCGGCCATTTTGCGCGAGATTCCAACCGTGGAAATCATGGATGAAGAAGGCCTCGCGCTGATTGAAACCAATGCGGATCTTATTCTGCAGGAAATCGGCATTGAATTTCGCGAAGATCCGGAGGCGCTGCAGATGTGGCGTGACGCCGGCGCGGATGTGCAGGGCGAGCGGGTGCGTTTTCCCAAAGGCCTGTGCCGTAAACTGCTTGAGACCGCGCCGTGTGAATTCACCCAATTTGCGCGCAATCCGGAACGCTCTGTTCAGATTGGCGGCAAAACGACAGTGTTCGCCCCGGTTTACGGGCCGCCCTTTGTCCGGGATCTGGATGGCGGTCGGCGTTATGCAACGCTGGAGGATTTTCACAATTTTGTAAAACTCGCCTATCTGGCACCGGCCATGCACCATTCCGGCGGCACAGTGTGTGAGCCAGTCGATGTGCCAGTCAACAAACGCCATTTGGATATGGTGATGGCGCATGTCAAATATTCCGACAAACCGTTTATGGGGTCGGTGACTCACCCGGAGCGGGCCGAAGATTCCGTTGCCTTGGCCAAGCTGGTATTTGGTGACGAGTTTGTCGATAATAATTGCGTGCTGATCAACCTGATCAACGCCAATTCGCCGATGGTGTTCGATTCCACCATGCTGGGCGCGCTGAAAGTCTATGCGCGGGCCGGACAGGCAACGGTGATTTCGCCCTTCATCCTGGCCGGGGCGATGTCTCCGGTGACGGTCGCGGGCACATTGACGCAGATATTGGCGGAAGTGCTGGCAGGTGCGGCATTCACGCAGCTTTGCCGCCCCGGCGCGCCGGTGGTGTTCGGCACGTTTGCAAGTTCCATCTCCATGCAATCAGGCGCGCCGACCTTCGGCACGCCGGAGCCGTCGCTGGTGCTGTACGGGGCAGGGCAACTGGCCCGGCGGTTGGGTATTCCCTACCGCTCCGGCGGCTCACTGTGCGGCTCCAAAGTCTGTGACGCGCAAGCAGCCTATGAAAGTGCACAGACTCTGCTGCCGACGGTCATGGGCGGGGTGAATTTCGTGCTGCATGCTGCCGGATGGCTGGAAGGCGGGCTCGCCTCGTCCTACGAGAAATTCGTCATGGACTGCGACCAGTTGGCGATGATGCAGCGCTTTGCCCAGGGCGTTGATCTGTCTGAACAGGGGCAGGCCCTCGATGCCATCCGCGAGGTCGGACCAGGCCACCATTATCTTGGCTGCGAACATACCCAGGCCAATTTCGAAAATGCCTTCTACCGGTCTAAAATTGCTGACAATAATTCATTTGAGCAATGGCAGGCCGACGGGGAAAAGACTGCCGAAATGCGGGCCAATGGCCTGTGGAAGAAAATGCTGCAGGATTATGAAGCGCCGGCGCTGGATCAGGGCATCGAAGAAGCGCTGACCGATTTCATTGCCCGTAAAAAGGACGGCGTGGAAGACGCCTTTGCGCCGAAGGATCCTAAAAAAGATGCCATGGCCCGCTCGATGAAAGTGCGCAGTGCCGCGATGCGAGAATCATTCGGATTGAAAGACGGCAAGGAGAAATAGGGTCTGACGTCTAACGGCTGGGTTTGAGATCCATGTCCAGCCGGATGTAATCCCCTCGATAGGTCGCTTCGCCAAGATACAGCACTGTTTTATCCGGCCCGAGAAGCACCCGGCGCACATCCGCCACGGGCGAACCCAGTGGAATATCGAGACTGCGCGCGACTTCCATCTCGGCAGATGCAATCGACAGGGTCTGACGCGCCCCGGTGATATTCACGCCGGGCAGCGATGTTATCAGCGGTAGAACAACCTCTGTGCGAAATCTGTCGGGTGCCAGCGCGAACACCCGGTCATCGAGAAAAATCGAAACAACGCAATATGGTTCGCCATCGCGCGAGTGAACCCGGCGCATATGTGTATAATGAGGCGCCGCGACGCCGTCATTGTCGGTCAGGACCGGTTGCAATTCCGTTTCATCTACATTGGAAAGATCGGGCATATCGCCGCGATACATCTCAACCAGATCGTCCAGTGTGGTTTCAACCACCAGTTTGCGATTGCGTCCTGCCGCCTCGGTCACAAACGTTCCGCGTCCGCGCTGAGGTGACAAAAGCCCCTCGTCGGAGAGGATTCTGGTGGCCTGTCTGACGGTGACGCGAGCCGTCCCAAATTCGGCCATAAGGTCTTCAATTGATGGCAGAATATCGTTTGGCTTCCATTGGCCGCGACGGATTCTGCTGCGCATGACATCGGCAAGCTGAACATATCTGGGTATGTGGGTATTGCGGAACATTTCGCTTGCTTTCCCATTCCTTCTTGCACATACGTTCTAAAATAGGTACGTTTAGGACGTATAAACCTAACCTATTCGCGCAGCTATGCCAATGTGGCCGATTGCTGCAAGTCGAATTATCCAGAACCGAAAGGGATCTGGGCTTTCACTCGGGAGGAATACCAACATGACACATCAGGATCGGCAAAAAATGAAAAGTCCATTTGTGACCCGCCGAACGGCTTTGAAAGTGACAGCGGCAGGCCTGGCGACGATGGCGGCGCCGGGCATTTTGACGCAAGGTGCCCATGCGGCAGGCAAAAATATGGATCTGGATTCATTCCGTCAGGCTGGAATTGACTGGCGGCAAGCAGAAGGTGCCAACATCACCATTGGCGTGATACCCGCCGGTTACTTCCAGAATCTCGAAGCTGTTCTGGAAGATTTCGTCGAACTGACCGGCGTCAACGCACGGCTTGAAATGACGCCTCCAGGCCAGATCCGGCAAAAGGCGGTTCTTGATCTATCCAGCGGGACTGGCACCTGGGCCAGTCATGCGGCGGATCCGATGTATTATCCGCTATACGTTGCCAATGGCTGGGTCGACCCGCTTGATGGCTATCTGGGCGATGCAAAGCTGACCGATAATGACTGGTTCCGCTATGAGGATATTCTGGCGGGCTGGCGCGGCACAACGTCGGTCGATGGCCGCCCTTATGGCATTCCATATGATGGCGAGGCCACCATTCAGGTTTACCGCAAGGATGTCTTTGACGAACGCGGATTGATGCCAGCCGATACTTTGGAGCAATTCACTTCCAATGCGGCGGCGGCCCATGACCCGGCAAACCGGCTCTGGGGTGCGGCGCTGCGCGGCTTTAAAGGTGCGGGGCAGAACATGTATATCTACCCGTCGATTTTCCGCGCCTTTGGCGGTGAATGGTTCAACAGTTCCGGCGATATGACGGTCAACACTGAAGAGGCCATCGGGGCGCTGGAATGGTATGTGAACCTGTTGAACAATTATGCGCCCGAAGGTGTCGAGAACTGGAACTGGCCCGATATCGCTGATGCATTCGGTCAGGGCACAGTGGCTTCTTACATTGACGCCCATGGCTCGGCTGCGGTGATAGCCAACCCGGAAAAATCCAAGGTTGTCGGCAAAATCGGCTTTGCACGCTGGCCCAAGGGGCCATCCGGCAAGCGCGTCACGTCGATCTGGAACTGGAGTTTTCCGATCAATGCTGCGCTATCCGAAAAAGACAAGGCTGCAACATGGCTGTTCATTCAGTGGGCGGCTTCCAGGGAAACCCAGGCGGCAACCAGCTATGCCTTCCCGGGTGCCTACAAGCGCAGCGGCGCAAACCGCACATCGTTGTGGAACCTTGATGCCTATCGCTCAGTCTTGGGATCAGCCGGTGACAATTTCATCGAAGCTGTGACAACATCCTTTGCTGAAGATACCGATGTCGACTGGCGGCCGCGTCTGCCACAATGGCCTGCCGTTGGTGACACGATGGCGACGGCGATTCAGGCCAGCCTTGTCGGCCAGTCCAGTGTGAGCGATGCGTTGAACGAAGCGCAGGCCAAAATCGATGGCATTCTGAAAGGCTAAGTTCGGCAGGCGGATCAGGTTATGGCGCAGCGTAAACGCGGATATTTTTCCACCGAGCGGGGTTTTGCCCTGCTCATGGTCAGCCCCGGAATAGCGGTGCTGATCCTGACGACAACGTTTCCGCTGGCTTATCTGATCTGGAACTCGTTCCTGAACCTCAATCTGGCGATGCCGTGGAGCAACGGCTTTGCCGGATTGGATAATTATGCCCGGATGATGGGGGATACCCAGTTCTGGTTCTCACTCAAGCTGACGGCGATTTACACCGTGAGCTCAGTAGCGCTGCAACTGATTATCGGGCTGGGTCTGGCCCTTATGGTGATCCAGATTCCAAAAGGGCAGTGGGTGTTCCGGCTGGCTGCCATTCTGCCGATTGTGCTGGCACCGGTTGTGGTCGGGCTGTTCTGGCGCACATTGATGCTCGCGCCCAATTTCGGCATTGTCGATTTCATTGTTCGCGCGCTTGGATTTGAGAGCGTCAACTGGCTTGGCGCGCCGGTTCCTGCGCTGATCTCGGTGATCATCATTCACACCTGGCAATGGACACCCTTTGCCTTTCTGGTGCTGCTGGCGAGCCTTGCCTCCCTGCCGCCGGATCTTTACGAGGCTGCAAAAATCGACCGCGCCAACCCGGTACAGCGCTTTATTCATATTACCCTGCCGCTGATCCGTCCGGCCATCGTGATCGTGGTGATCATGCGTTCGATGATCGCGCTGTCGGCCTTTGCGGCAATCTTTGCGGCGACCGGTGGTGGCCCCGGCACTGCCACCGAGATTCTCAACCTCTATGCTTACAAAACTTCATTTGTGGAACTGAATTTCGGCTACGGTTCGGCGCTGGCCGTCTCGCTTCTGGTGATCACCATGGCGGTGTCGGGCGTGTTGTTCTATCTGCGCACGGCAAGGCGAGGCTAGCTCATGAACTCCAACCGAAAACGACAAAGACTGATGCGCAGCACAGTGCTTTTTGCGATCGCTTCAATTCTGCTGTTCATATGGGTTTTTCCGCTGTTCTGGGCGGTGCTGGTGTCGCTCAAGTCTGAAGCCGAGGTGATGGCCTATCCGCCACGGGTCATTTTCGAGCCGACCGTGCAGAATTACAAGGATGCGCTGTTTGGCGGGATATCGATTCTCCCCAGCCTGGTGACCAGCGTGATCGTTGCCACCGCCACGACGATCCTGACAATCGCCATGGCCGTACCTGCTGCCTATGCATTTGCCCGCTTGAAACTGCGCGGCAAGGCGGCTTTGGGGTTTTATACGCTGGCGACGCAAATGGTGCCGCCGGTGGGATTGGTGATTCCCTATTTTCTGATCCTCAACAAGGTCGGCTGGCTGGATACGTATCAGGGTATGGTCACCGTTTATCTGACGTTTTCGCTGCCTTTTGCGATCTGGCTGCTGGTTTCCTACATGGAAGATATTCCCTTCGAAATGGAAGAGGCTGCATTTCTGGACAAGGCCAGCCGTTTGCAAACCCTCTGGCACGTTATCCTGCCGCAGGTGCGTGGCGGCATCGCGGTGACGGTCATCTTCGTCTTCCTCAACGCCTGGAATGAGTTTTTGTTTGCAGTTCAACTGGGCGGCAACACTGTGCGTCCGGTGACCGTGGCGATGTATAATTTTGTGTCTGTCGAACAGACCCTGTGGGCCAAGCTCAGCGCTGCAGCCCTGATTGCGATGATCCCGATGATCCTGATTGGCGTGTTTGCGCAAAAGCAGATTGTAAAAGGCCTGACCGTGGGTGCGGTCAAAGGCGGAGGCAGACGATGAGTAACAAAAAGGGCCGCATCTCCCTGCGCGGCGTGCGCAAGGTCTTCGGCAGTTTCGAAGCGCTGAAATCCATAGATCTGGAAATCGAACCGGTCGAGTTCTTCGCACTGCTCGGGCCCTCAGGATCGGGCAAAAGCACGACTTTACGTGTCATTGCCGGCCTCGAAACGCCCGATGATGGCGCGATCTTTGTCGACGATGAGGACGTCACCTTCGGCCCACCCGGCGAGCGCGACGTGGCGATGGTGTTCCAGAACTATGCGCTTTATCCGCATATGACACTGGCTGAAAATATCGGCTTTCCGCTGAAGATGGACAAAGTGCCGAAGGCAGACATTCCCGGCCGTGTCCGTGAAGCGGCAGCGAAGGTCAAGATTGACCATCTGTTGCATCGCCGACCCGGCCAATTGAGCGGCGGACAGCAGCAGCGCTGCGCCCTGGCCCGTGCCATTGTGCGCCAGCCAAAACTTTTCCTGCTCGACGAGCCGCTGTCCAACCTGGACGCCCAGTTGCGCCTTGAAACCCGGGTTGAGCTGAAAAAGCTGCAACGCGAACTCGACGTGACTGCGGTCTATGTGACCCATGATCAGGAAGAAGCGATGACGCTGGCGGACCGGATGGCGGTTTTTCTGGACGGCGAGATTGCCCAGATCGGAACTCCGGACGAGGTATTCAACAAGCCCGCCAATATGGCTGTCGCTGCCTTTATCGGCAGTCCTCCGATGAATTTGATCGCCGCACAACTGGATGGTTCAGAAATTCGGATTGGCGATTACCGGCTGGCTTTGCCAGGCCAGAATACGCGGCCGCCGGGACCGGTTATCCTGGGAATTCGACCGAGCCACATCACGCTGTCGGATAGTGGTCTGAAGGCCAGTCTTTATCTGTCGGAAAACCTTGGCGAGGGCATGCTTTTAAACTGCCTCTACGGAGTTGACATGATCAAGGTCAGGCTGCCGGAAGTGCGCCGGATCAATGATGGCGCTGCGCTGAATTTGAAATTTGATCCCGGGCAAATCCACCTGTTTGATCCGGAAAGCCGGACGCGCATCGAGATCGGATAGAATGAACACCACAAGAGTTGAGGCCCGCATATGAAAACCGTTTTCCTGCTGTTTGATTCCGTCAACAGGCTGATGTTGGAGCCTTATGGTGGCGAGTTGCTCAAAACACCGAATTTCAAACGTCTGGCCGAGCGTTCGGTGACATTTGACAATCATTATATCGGCTCCATGCCGTGCATGCCCGCGCGGCGCGATATGCAAAGCGGGCGGCATACGTTCCTGCATCGCTCATGGGGGCCTTTGGAGCCATTTGACAATTCGTTTCCCGAGCTTTTGAAATCCTCCGGGTCCTATTCGCATCTTATTTCGGACCACTACCATTATTTTGAGGATGGCGGGGCGACCTACCACACCCGCTACAATTCGTTTGATTTTATCAGGGGTCAGGAATCCGATCCCTGGAAGGTGATGCTTGAGGCACCGATTGACCGGATCCGGGAACAATATCATCCCAGCCAGAACGATCCGGCTTCGAAACAGAACCCGTATCATTACATGATCAACCGGGAATTCATCAAAGAGGAGGCGGATTTTCCATCGGTGAAGTGTTTCGCCGCCGGATATGAATTTCTCGACAAGAACCGCAACGCCGATAACTGGTTTTTGCAGATTGAAACCTTTGATCCGCATGAGCCGTTTTTTGCGCCCGCGCGGCTCAAGGAAAAGTTTCAAACCGACTATGAGGGCCCGATCCTTGACTGGCCGCGCTATGAACGCGTGAGCGAGCCCCAGGACGAGATCGATGAACTTCGCGCCAATTACATGGCGCTGCTGACCCTGTGCGATGAATTGCTGGGCAAGTTTCTGGATTATTTCGACGAACATGACATGTGGAAGGACACCGCACTGATCCTGACCACCGATCACGGTTTTCTGCTGGGCGAACATGACTGGTGGGCCAAGAACCGGATGCCGATGTATGAGGAGATTTCCCACATCCCGCTGTTCGTCTATCACCCCGACCACAAGGACAAGGCGGGCCAGCGCCGCAAAAGCCTGACCCAGACAATCGATCTGATGCCAACGATCTGCGAAATTCACGGGGCCGAAATTCCGGCAGAAGTGGCCGGCCAGTCTCTCCTGCGTCTGCTGGAAAAAGACGAGTCGGATCGTGAGGCCGCGATTTTCGGCTACTGGGGCGGCGGCATCAATGTGGTCGACGGGCGCTATACCTATTTCTGTTACCCGAAAGACATGCAGAACCAGGAGCTTTATCAATATACTCTGATGCCGACCCACATGACGAAAATGTTCACGGTGGACGAGTTGAAGAGCGCCAGCCTGGTAGGGCCGTTCGATTTTACCAAGGGTGTGCCGCTGTTGCGTGTCGCGCACAGATCGAAAGCCGATACCAAAACCCATTCCTATCATTTTCCGGAGAAAATGCTGGATACGACGACGGTGCTTTATGATCTGGAGACGGATCCGGGCCAGACGACACCGATCGATGATCCGCAGGTCACTGAGCGGCTCAACGCAGCCCTGTTCCGCCTGATGGCGGAAAACGATGCGCCGGCGGAAACAGTGCAACGCATGAAAGACAGCCTGCTGGATTGATGCTTACCGGCTTTGGTGCGCGAAGTGCCTTAACGTCCGCGCCGTCGCGGCCGCCGCTCTGTCTTTCCGGCACCTGTTGAGACCGGGTTGATGATGGGGCCGATGGTTTCGACTATCATGGCTTCATCCGGCCGGTCGCCCTTGTGGTGAGCGTCGAGGGCCTGGCGCATCGCCGCCAGATGAAGCGGAGAGGTGCCGCAGCAGCCGCCGATAATGCGTGCGCCAGCGTCAACCGCAAGCCTGATATAATCGGCCATCAGATCCGGTGTGCCGGTATATTCGACCTGATCGCCTCTGACCTGGGGAATGCCGCAATTGGCCTTGGCGACGATGACCATGTCACCGGGTTGCTCTGACATGGACAGAACCGACATCAGCAGATCAGAGGCACCAACACCGCAATTGGCGCCGACCGCCACTGGCCTCGTCTCCATGCTATCCAGCAGATGCGGCATTTCAGAGGGCGGCAGGCCCATCATCGTCATGCCGGCTGTATCGAAACTGGCGGTAACCACATAGGGCAGGTCGCAAATATTGGCGGCATCTGCAGCAGCCTGCATTTCTTCTTTGGCAGACATGGTTTCAATCCAGGCAACATCGGCACCGCCGGCCTTCAGACCCAGCATCTGGTCAACAAAGGCTTTGACGGCATCATCATAGGTCATTTCGCCAAGCGGCTCGAACAATTCGCCGGTCGGTCCGACTGACCCGGCAACCACTACCGGCCGATCGGTCTCGTCGGCCACTGCGCGAGCAAGCCGGGCTCCGGCTTCATTATATTCAAACACCCGGTCCTGAGCCTTGTGCAGCTTCAGGCGCGGCGCATTTGAACCAAAAGTGTTGGTGAGGATAATGTCAGAGCCTGCATCGACAAATGCCTGATGCAGGGCTGTTACCTTCTCGGGCGCGTCGAGGTTCCAGAATTCCGGCGGATCGCCCGGTCCAAGGCCCAGATCAAAGAAATTGGTGCCGGTGGCACCATCCGCCAGAAGAACAGGCTTTTGGTCCAGCAGGCCGGCAAGTGTCGTGGCGGTCATGGCGAAAATCCAATGGATGTTTTCCCTGAAATCGCGCCATGCGCGGCAAATGTCAATCAAAGAATTAAAGACATAAAGATTTCCTTATGCGCGCATTCTTTCACCGTTCGGATCAAACAGGGGGTCCAGCTGGATGCGGGCGGCGCACATCTCGCCCAGAATTTCAATCTGGAAGGCACCGGGCGCAAGGTCTTCGGCGCAGGCGCGCGGGACATATCCCTGGGCCAGCGAGCAATCGTAATTATGCGCATAGCCGCCGGACGTGACCCAGCCAATCACCTTGCCGTCTTTCCAGATTGGCTCATCGCCCATGACATCGGCATCAAGGGCATCAACAACAAAGCAGACTCGTGCCAGTTTGGGCCCGTCGTCGCGCGCTCTGAGGGCAGCCGCCCGGCCGATGAAGTCGGGTTTGGACAGAGCAACAAAGCGGTCAAGACCGGCTTCAAAGGGACTGTAAATCGGTCGGAATTCCCGAAACCAGGTTCCAAAGTTCTTTTCAAGCCGCAGGCAGAGCAGGGCGCGCATACCGAAATGCCTGATCTGGTATTCACCACCAGCTTGCAGCAGTTCCAGATAGAGCCGACGCTGATATTCCGGAGCGACCCATATCTCATAGCCCAGATCACCAGTGTAGCTGACGCGGTTGATTTTTGCCGGTATTGCGGCGACATCGCTCTCGCGAAAATCCATGAATTTGAAGGACTTACCCGAGACATCCTCATCGCTCAGTTTGGCCAGCACCTTGCGCGCATTCGGCCCGGCAATCGAGAGGCCGACAAGCCCCAGATCGATGTTCGTTATGGTGACGGAGCCATCTTTCGGCAGATGCCGGTCAAACCAGCGCATGTGGTAGATTTGCGCCTGGCTTGAGCCGAACATGTAAAACCGCTCCTCCGCGGCCCGGACAATGGTGAAATCGCCGATAATCAGGCCCTGCTCATTCAGCATCGGGGTGAGGATGATGCGGCCAAGCCGTGGGATGTTGTTGGCCATCATGCGGGACAGCCAGGCTGCGGCACCCGGTCCGGTGATCTCATATTTGGCGAAGTTGGAAATCTCCGTGATTCCAACGGACTGGCGAACGGCTTTGCATTCCCGCTTGATCGACTCAAAATCATTTGAACGGCGGAACGAGACGATATCTTCGGCAAGCTCGCCATCTTCCGCGTACCACAACGGTGTTTCCAGGCCCCAGGACGCGCCCATCACCGCGCCCGCCTGCAATTGCAGGTCATGGATCGGCGTGGTCTGCATCGGGCGGCAGGCCGGCAGTTCTTCATTGGGAAATCTGATGCGGAAGCGGCGCTGATAATTCTCCCGCACTTTGGCGTTGGTGTAGCCCCGGCTCGCCCAATTGCCGAAACGCGCAACGTCCATGCCCCAGACGTCAAAGCCCGGATCGCCATCGACCATCCAGTTCGACAGGGCAAGGCCAACGCCGCCACCCTGGCTGAAACCGGCCATCACCGCGCAGGCGCACCAGAAATTGCTCAGACCCGGAACCGGCCCGACCAGAGGATTGCCATCCGGTGAAAAGGTGAATGGTCCATTGATAATCTGCTTGATGCCGGCAGTCTGAAAGGCTGGGAAATGGTCAAATCCAACTTCCAGCGAGGGCGCAATGCGGTCCAGGTCCGGCTCCAGCAGCTCATGACCGAAATCCCACGGCGTCTGTTTCGGCGACCACGGCCGGCAGTTTTGTTCATACGTCCCCATCAGCATGCCGCCACGCTCCTGTCGCAGGTAAAGTTCGCCTTTGAAATCAATTGCGTGGACAACTTCCTTGCCGGTTTCCTCATTAATGGCTTTGACCTCTGGCATGTCTTCGGTCAGCAGATACATATGCTCCATCGCCAGAACCGGCAGTTCCAGACCAACCATACGTCCGATTTCGCGTGCCCACAGACCACCGGCATTGACGACATGTTCGGCTCTGATGGTGGCTTTATCGGTGATCACATCCCAGCCGCCATCACTGCGCTGCTGCAGGTCCTCAACCTTGCAGAAGCGTTCAATATGCGCGCCCTGAAGGCGGGCCGCCTTGGCATAGGCATGGGTTGTTCCGGAGGGATCAAGATGGCCTTCCATTGGGTCCCACAGCGCGCCGACAAATTTGCTTTCATCAATCAGCGGCAACAGTCTCCGCGCCTCGCTGGCTGAAATGATTTCGGTTTCCATCCCCAGATAGCGGCCCTTGGCATGGGCCAGTTTGAGGAAATCCATACGTTCCGGCGTATCTGCCAGTTGCAGGCCGCCGGTTAGATGCAGGCCGCAGGACTGACCGGAGACGCGCTCCAGTTCCTCATAAAGTTCAATCGTATAGCTCTGGAGCTTTGCAACATTGGGATCACCGTTCAAAGTGTGAAAGCCGCCCGCCGCGTGCCAGGTGGAGCCGGAGGTCAGTTCATCGCGTTCCAGCAGGATCACGTCGCGCCAGCCGGCTTTTGTCAGATGGTACAGCACACTGCAGCCGACAACGCCGCCGCCGATCACGACAACCTGGGCAGTAGTTTTCATGTTGGATTCTCCCGCTGGGCTCTAAAAATCGGTAGGGGCTCCGCCTTGTTCGATGCGTTTTGCGACAAATGCGTCGAGTTCTTCTTCAATTGCCGGATCAAGTGGCGGCTTTTCATAGGCGGCGAGGGTTTCTTTCCAAATCCGGTTTGCCTTCTGTTCAGCTGTGGGACGTCCGGCTTCCTCCCAGGATTCAAAATTGCGCCAGTCAGAAATGATTGGCGCGTAAAACGCGTCCCTGTAGCGCGCCTGGGTGTGCGGCGTGCCGAAAAAATGCCCGCCCGGTCCGACATCGCGGATTGCTTCCATTGCCAGACTGCCTTCGTCAACCACCAGCGGATCGAGGAACTCCGCCACCATCTGCAGATTGTCGACATCGATGATGAATTTCTCAAAAGAGGTGCTCAGGCCGCCTTCAAGCCAGCCAGCTGCATGTTTGATGAGATTGCCGCCCCCCATAATGGCACCCCACAGGGAAAACACCGATTCATAGGCGGCCTGTGCATCGGGATAATTGGCAGCACAGACATTGGACGAGCGGTAAGGCAGCTTGTAGCGCCGCGCCAACTGGCCACCGACATGGGCCGCTTTCATGGCCTCCGGCGTGCCGAAAGCCGGGGCGCCCGATTTCATATCGACGTTGGACGTAAAGCCGCCATACATCACCGGTGCGCCCGGACGCACCAATTGCGTCAGCGCGATACCGGCCAGCGCCTCGGCATTTTGCTGCACCAGAGCCCCGGCAATGGTAACAGGGGCCATCGCTCCAGCCAGCGTGAATGGCGTCATCACTACCAACTGGTTGCGGCTCGACATTTCAATAATGCCCTGCATCATCGGTGTATCCAGCCGCAATGGCGATGAGGAGTTGATGATGGTCATGGACGAGCATTGCGCATCAAGTTGCTCATGGGTGAGGCCGCGTGCAATACGGACAATCTCAAGTCCGTCGCGGTTACGTTCCTTGCCGAGGGAATACATGTGGAACGCCTTGTCGGTCAGTTTCACACAATCAGACAGGCAGATCAGATGGCGGATGGAGGCGTGAATATCGACCGGCTCGACCGGATAACCGCCATTGACATGGATGATATTGAAACTTTGCCCGAGTTTCACAAGGTCCCTGTAATCCTCAAGATTGCCAGGACGGCGGCCGCGATCCAGATCTGTGCAGTTCGGCGCACTGGCAACCTGACTGAAGAACACATGATTGCCGCCGACATGAATATTATGCGCCGGGTTTCGGGCATGGAGTGTGACACTGGAAGGGCAGGTGGTGATGAGCTGTTCGATCAGTCCTTTGGGAAATCTGACCCGGTTGCCATCAGGCTCCACTTCCGCGCCTGCGGCGGCGTAATAGCGCTTTGCCTGCTCATGAATAACTTCGACCCCGATTTCCTGAAGCACATCAAATGACGCGTCATGAATGGCGTCCAGCTCATCAGCACTGATGACATCCACGGGGCCGTAATGCAGACGCGGCTGGCGAAATGGCTTTTGCGTCAGACCCGGTTTTTCCCGCATTGCGTGGCCGCCCCGCCGAGCTCTGTGAGCAATTGTTTTTCCGGTAACGATATTTGAAGAACCTGCATCATCTTCACCAGAGATCGACATGTCTTAACCCGTTCTTAGAACGTTTCCTCCCACAAACACTGACGCTATTTTGCGGATTTGGAAAGGCGGACATCCGGCTTCCATTGGCAATATTTCGACATATGACTTGATTTGGCTATGGCGGAGCTTTTTGGCACATCACGGGCATCGGGCTCAGGTCACAGATCTGTCTGATCGGGTTCGTGGAGGAGCAACAGTTTTATGTGTGGCATTGTTGGCATTCTGGGTACGCGGCCGGTAGCTCCTCTACTGGTGGATGCGCTCAAACGGCTTGAATACCGGGGTTATGATTCCGCGGGAATTGCGACAATTCACCATGGCACTCTGGACAGGCGCCGGGCCGAGGGCAAACTGGTCAATCTGGAACAGCATATTCGCAATGCGCCGCTGGATGGCCTTGCCGGCATCGGCCACACAAGATGGGCGACCCACGGCGCACCAACAGTGCGCAATGCCCATCCACACGGATCATCTGATGTGTCTGTTGTTCACAACGGCATTATCGAGAATTTCAACGCGTTGCGCCAGGAATTGCTCGCCGAGGGTGTCGAATTTGAATCTGACACGGATTCCGAAGTGATTGCCCATCTGATTTCGCGCGAACTCGGCAAGGGTATCGCGCCAAGAGATGCTGTTTTCAACACATTGAAAAATCTGCAGGGGGCCTTTGCTCTGGCCGTTCTGTTCAAGGCCGATGACAATCTTCTGATCGCAGCCCGTCGCGGCAGTCCTATTGCCATAGGCCATGGCGATGGGGAAATGTATATCGGCTCAGACGCGATTGCGCTGTCGCCATTTACCGACCGGATCACCTATCTGGACGATGGTGACTGGGCGGTTGTCACCCGGGCCGGGGTGGAGATCATGGGCAGTGACGGCAAGCCGGTGATCCGCACCATGCAGCGCTCCAGTTCAAGTGCTCTGATGGTGGATAAGGGCAATTACCGGCATTTCATGCTGAAAGAGATTTATGAACAGCCCGAGGTCATCAGTCATACGCTGAGCCACTACCTGGACTTTGCCGTAGGCAAGGCCATTCAAGAACCGGACCTGCCATTCGAGTTCGCCAATTTGAGCCGCATCACCATCACAGCCTGCGGAACGGCTTATATTGCCGGTTTGATCGGCAAATACTGGTTCGAACGGCTGGCCCGTTTGCCGGTGGACATCGATGTCGCCTCGGAATTTCGCTACCGCGAGGCGCCGCTCGACAAAAACGGCCTGTCGATGTTCATATCGCAATCCGGGGAAACCGCGGATACACTGGCCTCGCTGCGGTATTGCAAGCAGAACGGCCAGACCATTGCCAGTATCGTCAATGTCACTGAAAGCACGATTGCCCGGGAATCCGACGTGGTTTTTCCAACTCTGGCCGGTCCGGAAATTGGTGTCGCCTCGACCAAGGCATTTACCTGCCAGTTGTCAGTGCTGATAGCGCTTGCCGTTCGGGCAGGGGTCGAGAGGGGTCATATTGATGCGGATGCCGAACGGGACATTGTCGCGGCACTGTCCGCTGCACCCAGATTGACATCAATGGCGCTGGCTCAGGACGAGGAGATCGAAAGCCTTGCCCGCGAGTTGTCGAAAGCCCGTCATGCGCTCTATCTTGGCCGGGGAACCAATTTTCCGCTTGCCCAGGAAGGCGCTCTGAAACTTAAGGAAATCTCTTATATCCATGCAGAAGGCTATGCGGCCGGCGAGTTGAAACACGGTCCGATCGCGCTGGTTGACGAAGACATGCCGGTGATTGTCATCGCGCCCCATGACAATGTCTTTGAAAAGACCGTTTCCAACATGCAGGAAGTAGCGGCGCGAGGCGGTCAGATCATCTTGTTTACCGATGCTGCCGGCGCGGCAAAGGCGGAAGTTGAAACCCGGAAAACCATCGTGCTGCCGGACGTCCACCCCGCTATCGCACCGCTGGTCTATTCCATTCCGATCCAGCTTCTGGCTTATCACACCGCGGTTTTCATGGGAACTGACGTGGATCAGCCTCGAAATCTCGCTAAATCTGTCACAGTGGAGTGAGATTGACTGATTTATCACCTCCGAATGCGCTGCCTGCCATTGCGCTTTCACAATTCAGAATTATGTTGTTGGCAAGCTGCAAAACATGATTTGCGGCTTTGTTGATGGACAAAGATGGCCCCGAAAAAACCAAAATCCGGAAGAGACGCCCGCAGACGCCTGAGTCCGGGCTTGCGCCTGCGCAACTATTTTCTGACCGGCCTGGTGATTGCAGCCCCTGTCAGCATTACGATTTATCTGACCTGGACGTTCATTCAATGGATTGATGGCTGGGTAAAACCGCTGATCCCCTCAGTCTATAATCCTGATACCTATCTGCCGTTCACAGTGCCGGGCGGCGGACTGCTGTTTGCGTTCCTGGCGATCACACTGCTGGGGTTCTTTACAGCCGGACTGGTTGGCAAAACCATTATCCGCTACGGCGAAACGCTGCTTGGTCGTATGCCATTCGTGCGAAATCTGTATCAGGGTCTGAAACAGATTTTTGAAACGGTGCTGTCGGACAGTTCCAAGTCGTTTCAAAAAGCGGCTTTGCTGGAATATCCGCGGCGCGGCCTGTGGGCGATTGTATTCATATCGACAGACACGAAGGGCGAGGTCAAAGGCAAGCTGGGTGAACTGGTGGATGACGACATGGTGTCAATCTTCCTGCCAACCACACCGAACCCGACTTCCGGGTTTTTGCTGTTTGTGCCAAGCAAGGATCTGCTGATCCTGGATATGTCGGTAGAGCAGGCGGCCAAACTGGTGATATCCGCCGGTCTAGTCAATCCGGACAAATCCAAGACCGGTGTCGTCGCCGGTCCGGACAATGTCGTCGGCGTCAAGGGCGATGATGCCGTTGCCGCCAAGGAAACGCTGGAAAAGGCCGCTCGGGAAATCGAACCGGCGGAATAATGCCTCATCCGGCCTTCAGATAGCGGATCGCCTCATCCAGACCGAACAAATACAATAATATACGCAAGTCGCGGCCGCGTTGTGTCTGCATGTCCGGATCGCGCTGCAGAATAAGCCGTGCCTCTTTCCTGGCCATTTCCAACAAATCTGCATGAACCTGCAGATCGGCAATGCGAAACGTCGGCGCCCCGCTCTGGCGAACGCCAAGAACTTCGCCTTCTCCGCGCAGCCGCAAATCCTCTTCGGCAATGCGAAAACCGTCTTCGGTTTCACGCAGGATATTCAGCCGCGCCTTGGCGGTTTCGCCCAATGGTGCCTTATACAGCAAAATGCACGAGGATTTTCCGGTGCTGCGCCCGACACGTCCGCGCAATTGGTGAAGTTGCGACAAGCCGAAGCGTTCGGCATGTTCCACCACCATAATCGTGGCATCGGGTACATCCACGCCAACTTCAATGACAGTGGTTGCCACCAGAATTCTGGTTTCACCGGATTTGAAAGATGCCATGGCGGCATCTTTCTCGGCCGGTGTCATGCGACCGTGAACCAGACCAATGCCGTCACCGAACACAGATTTGAGGGCGGCGAAACGTTCTTCTGCCGAAGTCAGCTCAAGAATTTCAGCTTCTTCCACCAGCGGACATACCCAATAGGCTTTCTGTCCGTTCGCAAGGGCGCGCTGCAGACCGGTAATGACATCATCAATCCGCTCTTGCGATACTGATCTGGTGTCAATTGGCTGACGCCCAGCCGGCTTTTCCATGAGCTTCGATACATCCATATCGCCGAAATAGGTCAACACCAGCGTCCGGGGGATCGGTGTAGCGGTCATCACAAGCACATCGACCGCGATGCCCTTGGCAGACAGGGCGAGACGCTGATGGACACCAAAGCGGTGTTGTTCATCGACGACGATCAGTGCCAGATCGCGAAAGGCGACACTCTCCTGAAACAGGGCATGAGTGCCAACCAGAATATCAATTTCCCCGGCCTCCAATCCGGCGATAACCGCTTTGCGGTGTGACTGTTTGTCTTTGCCGGTGAGAATGGCGATACGCAATCCTGCGGCAGCGCAAAGTGGCTGCATTGTCTGGAAGTGCTGGCGGGCAAGGAGTTCTGTCGGGGCCATGAAACCTGCCTGAAAGCCAGCCTCAACCACGTCGGCCATTGCCATCAGACCAACCAGGGTTTTGCCCGACCCGACATCGCCCTGAAGCAGGCGCAGCATGCGTTCGGGCTTGCGCAGATCCGCTTGTATCTGAGCAATTGCTGTGGTTTGCGAATGGGTCAGAGAAAACGGCAGGGCCGCAATGATTTTCCGGCCTGTGTTGCCGGAAAACTCTCTTGAGACGCCTTTTTGCTTTTTCATTTTCTGCCGCGTAATAGCCAGGGCAAGCTGGGTTGCCAGCAATTCATCATAGGCAAGGCGGCTGTGATGCGGGCTGGTCGGCTCCAGATCAGAAAGAGCTTTGGGGTTATGCAGCTGAATCAACGCTTGTTGAAACTCCGGCCAGTTTCGCGGCTCGAGGACGGTCTTATCCAGCCACTCTGGCAATTTGGGTACCAGATCCACGGCAAAGCTGACGGCCCGCCCGAACACTTTACGCGACAGGCCACCGGTCATCGGGTAGACCGGCTCCACCAGGGGCATGACAGCGAAATCCTCGGCACTGACGATGTGATCGGGATGTACCATCTGGGGGATGTTGCGAAACCATTCGACGGTGCCACTGACATAGCGAATTTCGCCGACCGGCAATGTTTTTTCCAGATAGGCCGCATGGGCATGAAAAAACACCAGATCCATCTCGCCGGTCCGGTCATGACCGGTCACCCGGTATGGCAGCCTCTTGTTGCCGGGAGGCGGTGCCATGTGTTGATCGATATGCAGTTCGAAGGTTGCAATCTCACCATCCACCGCATTCGCCGCCCCCGGCTGGCGCTGCCTGTCAATCAGGCTGTAGGGACGGTGGAACAGCAGATCGATCACCCTGGCTTCGTCACCATCGGTGCCACGGGTGAGCCGGCCCAGCAGACCAGCCAGCTTGGGGCCGATTTTGGGCAAGACTTGAACCGATTGATAAAGAGGTGTCAGAATTTCCGGGCGCATAAGCCGTTGATGCCGTTTTTTCAGCGGGCTCGCAAGATCGGTGTTCATTTCAGGCGGATTATTGCATATCTGCAGGTTCAGGCTGACAAATTGCGGTGGCTTGGTTATAGATCGCATCCCGGAGACCAGAAAGGCTGATCATGAGCACATCTGAAAAACGACCGGATCACAGCAGCCTGAGCCCGCGCAAACGCCAGGCGATTTTCCGTGCCACACATCGCGGTACGCGCGAAATGGATATTCTTCTGGGCGGCTTTGTCGAACACATGATTCACGGATTCTCAGATGCAGATATGGATGATCTGGAATACCTGATGGAAGCGCCGGACTGGGATATCTATAAATGGGTGACGGGGACCCTGCCTGTTCCGGGGAATTATGACACATCCCTGTTTCAGCGCTGGGTCGCCTATCAGATGCGCAAATCCAAACAGCAGCACATTTTGTAACAGGCGAAGGCTGACAGATCTCCATGTCGATGCGACTGAAACTGAAGACGCTTTTCCAAAGCGGTGAGCGGGTTACTCTGAGTGGCGTCGCTGACGGCGCGGAAGGGTATGTTCTGGCGGAAATGCTCAGCCACAATCCGTCAATCGCGGAATGGTGTTATGTGGCGCGCGACAGCCGTCGGGCGGAGTTGCTGCGCCAGTCGCTGGATTTCTTTGCGCCCTCCGCCGAAGTTGTTTTTATCCCGGCCTGGGACTGTCTGCCCTATGACCGGGTTTCGCCAACGCCGCAGGTCAGCGCTCAACGCATGACCGCGCTGGCGCGGCTGCAGGCATCGCCGGGCAAAGGTATTCAGCGGATCATTCTGATGACCGCCAATGCAGCGCTGCAAAAATCGCTTCCGCCAAGTGTCATTCCCAAACGTGTGTGGCGTACCAAACCTGGGCAAATCGTTCCCATGGGCGATCTGGTGGCATGGTTGGAAGGTAACGGGTTTCTACGCGTGCCAACGGTCCGCGAAACCAGCGAATATGCCGTTCGGGGCGGCATTCTGGACCTGTTCCCGCCGGGAGATGCAGCGCCGATAAGGCTGGATTTCTTTGGCGATACGCTGGAATCGCTGCGCCATTTCGACCCCGAAACACAGCGCACCACCGAAGCCCTTCCCGAACTCAATCTTGTTCCTGCCAGCGAAGCTATCCTCGATGAGGACCGAATCCAGCGTTTCCGCCAGAATTACCGCGCTGCCAACGGTACGGTCACGAAGGACGATCCGCTGTATGAAGCCGTCAGTGAAGGAAGGCGCTATCCGGGGCTGGAACACTGGCTCGGTTATCTCGAGCCCGAGCTCGTCCCGGTCCTGAGTTTTCTGCCCGAAGCGCCGGTTGTGCTCGACCATTTGCTCGATGATGCTCTGGACGACCGTTCCAGCCAGATCGAAGATCATTACCAGACCCGTTTGGAGCACAAGGGGGAGGGCGCCATTTACCGCCCCTCCGAGCCTGATCTGCTGTATCTGAATTCCGCCAGTTGGAGCGAATTGCTGCAACAGCACCGGACTGTATCAGTCACGCCCTTCGATGTGCCGCAGGAAAGCCATGCCGGCAAGGTTGTTCTGATGGGCGGGCGTCAGAGCCGAACTTTCGCCGCAGAACGCGCCGCCAGCGACCAAAACGTGTTTGATGCGCTGATTGCCCATGTGACCAGCCTCGCAGAGGCCAAGAACCGGGTTTTGATCGCATCATGGAGCGAAGGCTCGCGGGACAGGTTGGCCCAGGTGTTGCAGGATCACGGTCTGACGCGGCAGCGTCTGATCAATTCGTGGACCGAAGCCAAGGGCCTGCAGAACGGCACTGTCGGCCTGTCCGTTCTGGAAGTCGAAAACGGATTTTCCTTTGATGGTTTTGCCTTCATCGGCGAACAGGATGTGCTGGGCGACAGGCTGGTGCGCAAAGGCAAGCGCAAACGCCGTGATGCCGATGTCCTGACCGAAGCGGCCAGCCTCAATGAGGGCGATTTTGTTGTGCATGTGGAACACGGCATTGCGCAATTTGCCGGACTGCAAACCATTACGGCGGCCGGTGCACCGCATGATTGCCTGGAACTCATCTATTCGGGCGGTGACAAACTGTTTCTGCCCGTTGAAAATATCGAACTGCTGACAAGATACGGTTCTGAGGGCAGCGAAACAGTTCTCGACAAACTGGGCGGTGTGGCCTGGCAGGCTCGCAAATCACGGTTGAAAAAACGCATTCGCGATATGGCGGAAGCTTTGATCAAGGTTGCTGCCGCCCGCGCTTTGAAAACCGCCACGCCGCTGACCCTGGATGATGGCGTTTATGACGAGTTTGCCGCACGGTTCCCCTATGACGAAACCGATGATCAATTGTCGGCAATTGATGCAATCGCAGATGATCTGGGCTCAGGCCGTCCGATGGATCGTCTGGTTTGCGGTGATGTCGGCTTTGGCAAGACCGAAGTTGCGCTGCGCGCGGCTTTTATCGCGGCGATGTCGGGTCGGCAGGTTGCGATTGTCGTGCCGACGACTTTGCTGGCGCGCCAGCATTTCAAGACCTTTGCCGATCGGTTTTCCGGATTGCCGGTGAAGGTGCGGCACGCTTCGCGCCTGGTTCCTGCCAAGGATTTGAACGAAACCAAGGCCGAGCTTGCAACCGGCGAGGTCGACATTGTTGTGGGAACCCATGCACTCCTCGGAAAATCGATCCAGTTCCGGGATCTGGGCTTGTTGATCATTGATGAAGAACAGCATTTCGGGGTGCGGCACAAGGAACGGCTGAAAGAGCTGAAGTCCGATATTCACGTGTTGACGCTGACAGCAACGCCGATCCCGCGCACCCTGCAACTGGCGCTGACCGGGGTTCGCGAATTGTCCCTGATCAGCACTCCGCCTGTCGACCGTCTGGCCGTCCGCACTTTTGTGTCACCGGTCGATCCTGTGACCATTCGCGAAGCCCTGTTGCGCGAGCATTTTCGCGGTGGGCAGAGTTTCTATGTATGTCCGCGGGTTTCAGATCTGGCAGACCGGAAAGCGTTTCTGGAGCAGCATGTCCCGGAAATCAAGGCAGTTGTCGCCCATGGGCAGATGCCTCCGCGCCAGCTTGATGACGTGATGAACGCATTTTATGACGGGCAGTACGATGTGCTTCTGTCGACGACAATTGTGGAATCCGGCCTCGACATTCCAACTGCCAACACGCTGATTATCCATCGCGCGCACATGTTTGGTCTTTCACAATTGTACCAGTTGCGGGGCCGCGTCGGCCGTTCCAAGACACGCGCCTATGCGCTTTTTACCGTACCGACCAACATGAAACTGACATCTACAGCAGACCGCCGGTTGCGCGTGCTTCAGTCACTCAGCAGTCTGGGTGCCGGTTTTGAATTGGCCAGTCATGACATGGATATCCGTGGTGCTGGCAATCTGCTTGGCGAGGAACAGTCCGGGCATATCCGCGAAGTCGGATTTGAGCTGTATCAGCAAATGCTGGAAGAAGCGGTTGCCGGTCTGAAATCCGGTGATCTGGACTCGGAAATCCCGGATCATTGGTCACCGCAGATCACGCTTGGTCTTGCGGTCATGATTCCAGAAAGCTATGTGCCGGATCTGCAATTGCGGCTGTCGCTCTACAAGCGCCTGTCAGCACTGGAAACAGCGCAGGAAATTGATGATTTCGGCGTTGAACTGATTGATCGTTTCGGACCGCTTCCCGAAGAGGTCGACCATCTGCTGAAACTGGTATTCGTCAAGCAGCTCTGCCGACGCTGCAACATAGAAAAGGTCGATGCCGGACCCAAAGGCATGGTCTTCACACTGCGCAATGGGACATTTCCCAATCCTGCCGGCCTTATTCAGTATATTGCAGATCAGGGGACGCTCTCCAAAATCCGACCGGATCAGAAAATCGTGTTGATCCGCGACTGGCCAAAACCACTGCAACGGCTGAAAGGTGCTGCCGTGGCCCTGTCACAATTGGCAGGAATTGCTGAAGATGGCGATCAGGAAGCGGCCTGAGCCGAGGCTTCCGTTGCCGTGCGGGTGATCGCTTCTGCCAGGGTTTCGGGCTCCTGTGCGCCCATGACCGCATATTTCTGGCCAAGAATGAAGCAGGGAACGCCGGAAATTCCGAGTTTCTGGGATTCGCCGATCTGCTGTTTTACAATGTCTTTTGCCAGATCCGTATGCAGCCTGTCGAGGATTTCATCATCATCCATGCCGACCTCACCCGACAAGGCTGCCAGCACATCATCATCGCCGATATTCTGACCCTCGAGAAAATAGGCCTGAAACAGGCGCTCGGCCATCTGGTTTTGCAAATCCTCTTGCTCGGCCCAATGGATGAGACGGTGTGCGTCAAGCGTATTTGAGGAATATTCGATCAGGTCAAACGCAAAGGGAATGTCCATCGCCGCGCCGGTTTCCTCGATTTGAGAATAGGCAATCTGGGCGCGCTCCTTGCCGCCGAATTTGCCTGCCAGATAATCCGCTCTGGGTTTGCCTTGCTTCGGCAGCGTGCCATCCAGCTGGAAAGGCAGCCAGTGCACATCCAGATGAATGCCATCAAGCAATTCGCTTGCAAGATCAAGCCGCTTTTTCCCGATATAGCACCAGGGACACATCACGTCCGATACGATATCGACCCTGACGTTGTGCATAGTAACATCCTTCTGTTTGAACCGGCTGGTTCTGAGGCCAACAGTCTGAAGTTCAACAGTCTGAAGTCCGGTTTATTGTGCGGCCCACCATGTGGCCGGCTGATACCCATAGATGGACGTTTTTTCCGGTACTGCAATACGTGTTCGCCGTGCAAGCCACTGGCCGGGTGTGTGAAACAGGGGAATGAAATAAGTTCCCGAAACAACCATGCGGTCAAAGGCCCGTACAGCGGTGACGAAATCCTCGCGGTCTCGTGCGGCCACCAGTGCGTCGATCATCGCATCAATCGCCGGATCGCTGGCACCAGACAGATTGAGGCTGCCCTCTGAGTTCGCGGCCACCTGTCCCCAGCGACCATATTGCTCGGATCCGGGCGACAGGGATGCCGTGTAGGTATGGATCAGCAGATCAAAGTCGAAGCGTTTCCAGCGTTCCCAATATTGCGCGGAATCAACCGTACGGATGGTCATTTCAATGCCGACGCGCTCGACATTGCGTTGCAGCGCCAGGGCCAGCCGTTCCTCCTGCTGAGCCTTGCTCATGAATTCAACAGACAGCTGTTCGCCGGTTTCGGCATTGACCATTTTACCGTCTTTCAGCACGTAGCCGGCGTCGCGGAACAATTGGACGGCCTTGCGCAGGTTTTTGCGGTCGCCGCCGCTGCCATCGCTGCTGGGTGGTGCATAGGTTCCGTCAAGAATGTCCGGAGAAACCTGGTCGATATAAGTCCCCAAAAGCACCTTTTCGGCTTCTTCGACCGGGCGCTGATAGGACGATAATTCGGAATTGTGAAACAGACTCGCGGTGCGTTCATAGGCCCCGGCAAACAGATTTGTGTTGACCCATTCAAAATCGAACAGATAGGTGAAGGCCTCGCGCACGCGCTTGTCGGCAAATTTATCCTGCCTTGTGTTGAAAATTATCGCCTGCATACCGGACGGGGTGGCGGTCTGGTAGGTATCCAGTACGATCTGGCCATTGCGCACCGCCGGAAAATCATAATCACCCGACCAACGTGCCGGATTGCCTTCCGGATTGGTGTCAAACAGGCCCTTGCGGAAAGCCTCAAAGCGGGAGCTTTCCTCGCGATAATAATCAATAATAATTTCATCGAAATTATCAAAGCCAATTCGGACCGGAAGATCCCTGGCCCAATAATCCGGGTTCTTCTTCAACACTACCCGGGTGCCCGGGTTCACGTCGGAAATCACATAGGGACCGGAACCGAGGATTGGCGTCAGATTTGATTGATCAAAGGTGTCAAAGTCGATGGCGTGTTTTGGGAGGATCGGAATGATTCCCAGCAGCAGCGGTAATTCGCGATTCTGTCCATCGCCCAGATTCATCCGGACACCGCGCTCACCAATGCGTTCCACGCTCTCAATCGCCTGCATCCAGCGGCTGTAAGGTGGCCGGCCTTTTTCGCGGAACAGATCAATCGTAAACAGAAGATCTTCCACCTTGATCGGCTCACCATCGGAAAATTTCGCATCCGGGTGGATGGTCACTTCAAGGAATGTGCGCTCCGGGTCGGTCTTGATCGTGTCTGCAATCAGACCATACATGGTGAAGGCTTCGTCGCGATTGCGGTACATCAGGCCTTCATAGACATTTGATCCCAGAACGCCGTCCATCAGACCGCGAGGTGCAACTCCGCGGACAATAAACTGATTCAGACTGTCGAATGAGCCGTTAAAGCCATAAGAGATGCGGCCACCTTGCGGCGCATCGGGATTGACGTAGGAAAAATTCTCAAAATCGGCAGGTAATTCGGGCTGGCCATGCATGGCCAGGCCATGCGGCGGGTTGGCAACCTCACCGGTGTATTCCGGTCCGACGGGAGCGTCCTGCGCTCGCTCAGCCGCAGATGCCGGGCCGCCGGCCATGGGATACAGCAGAATAAAAAACAGGCTCAACCTGGTGAACCAGCCATTGTTGCCTGTTAAAACCGGCCTTACAGTGGAAATCACACTATCCTCCTGAATTCCAAAAAACCAACACTCGAATCATCGATCAATCTGTCGAAGGAGTATGGCGCATCCATGAAGCAGCTTGCAATGCGGGCCGATAATTGTTGTCTGGAGCCTCGTTACCACCGCCAGCGTCTAGATATTGCCTTATTTGTTCCTCACGCAGGCTGAAAGCTGAACTTTGTCAAACATGACAAAATTTCAATTTGCGACCTGGCGGCAAATTTGCGAAACACAGCAATATCTTTGCTATGTATAGATAGAACATTCCTGCCATCATATGGCACCCAGTCGAACCAAGAGCAGTGAACATGTCCCTTTTAAATCAGAAAATCGCAACCGCAACGACGATTGCAGCAGCTGTTCTGGCTGTTGGCTTTGGCGGGGCTGCGCATGCCCAGGAAAACACTCCAGCTGAGACCGCCTGGGTGAAGGTGTGTAACAAGGATCCGAATTCCGAAAAGGATGTCTGTTTAACCACCCAGGAAATCCGTGCCGACACCGGTCAGTTTCTGGCGTCAGTCGCCGTGCGCGAGATTGGCGGCAACGAGAAACAGAGCCTGGTGATTGCTGTGCCGCCGGGGATGCTTATCCAGCCGGGGCTGAGGCTTCAGGTCGACAAGAACAAGCAGAAGGAAATCAAATACGGTATTTGTTTCCCAAACGCCTGTTATGCGGAACTGCCGATTGATCCAGCAGTGGTGGCTGAAATGAAGCGGGGCAACGAGTTGATCCTGACAACGCTTAATCAACAGGCCAAAGCGATCAATTTCAAACTTACTCTGGTCGGGTTTACGGCAAGCTATGACGGCAGCCCGATCGATCCGGCTCAGTTGAAGGTTCAGCAGGAGAAACTGCGCGAAGAATTGCAGCAGAAGGCTGAAGCTGCGCGCCAGCGCCTGATTGAACAGCAGCAAAAGCCCGCAGCGAATTGATCGGTGCTTTCGGCCGCAAGCAGGTGCCTGCGGCCGGACCCCTCATTGTGGTGTGTTAAAATCTCGGAATATCCTGGTAAAAAAACGAAAGTCTTCCTTTACAATGGCTCTTATGAACACACAGATATTCACTAGACTGCTACCGGTTGTCGGTCTGCTGCTTGCAGCAGCGAATTCCGGAGCGTCTTTTGCTCAGGAAACAAGTGCACCTGGCAATCAATGGACCAAACTCTGTACGGTTGAAAAAAAGTCCAAAACGAAGGTTTGTCTGGTCACCCAGGAAATCCGCTCTGCGACCGGTCAGTTTCTGGCGTCTGTTGCCGTTCGCGAAATCAACGGCCCGGAAAAACAGACTGTGGTTGTTTCGGTTCCACCGGGAATGCTGCTGCAGCCCGGCATGCGCCTGCAAGTCGATGACCACGAAGAGCAAGAAGTCAAATATGGTATCTGTTTTCCAAAATACTGCTATTCGGAACTGGCCATAAAACCGAACTTCATTGCGGAAATGAAGGGTGGTGAAAAGCTTGTTGTTACCGCATTCAGCCAGCAGGGAAAGGCGATCGGCTTTGAACTGACGCTGGCGGGATTCACATCAAGCTATGATGGTGATCCGATTGATCCGGCAGAAATCAAGGCGCAGCGTGAAAAAATTCAACAGGAACTGGCTGAAAAGGCCAAAGCGGCCAGAGATAACCTCATCAAGCAGCAGGAAGACGCGACTAAGAATTAGTTTGGTTGTCGAATTTTCTGACTGATTTTCGTCAGGCTTTCGCTGGTTCGAAACAGTAGATAATTGAAGGGTTTTCCGAATTCAGAACGCGGAAAACCCTTCAGTGTTTCAGAATATCAAAGGGTTGATAGCGCCCGTCCTTGATGTTTTCAAACACTTCTGCCACTTGGGGATGACGCACGGGGTCGCCACTGGTATCCGGCAAAAGGTTCTGTTCAGAGACATAAGCCACATATTCAGTCTCATCATTTTCAGCGAAAAGATGATAAAATGGCTGGTCCTTGCTGGGTCGGACATCTTCGGGAATGGAATCCCACCATTCATCCGTATTTGAAAATTCCGGATCGACGTCAAAAATTACGCCGCGAAAGGCATAGATACGATGTTTCACAACATCGCCAATGCTGAATTTCGCAGCGCGCCCGGTCAGTGCACTTTTTCGTGTCTCAGTCTGGGTCATCTCACCTGATCTTTCTTTGATCCCATTATATAACCCCCCAGTCGCGCATTGCAATTTTGCTGTAATGCGGCAACGCAGAATTTGTTTCCATCTCCGCAAAATCCAGCTCCGTCAACTTGGCATTTGACCAAGAGTTGCCTACAACAATCGTCAAATCAGAAAAATACGTTCAACCTGAAGGAGACATAGAATGACGGCCATTGTCGATATTGTAGCGCGTGAGATTCTGGACAGTCGCGGAAATCCTACCGTCGAGGTGGATGTGGTTCTGGAAGACGGGTCGATGGGGCGGGCAGCGGTTCCATCGGGCGCATCAACCGGGGCTCATGAAGCGGTTGAATTGCGGGACGGCGGCTCACGCTATCTCGGCAAGGGCGTTATGAAAGCGGTTGAGGCGGTCAACACCGAAATATTCGATGCGATTGGCGGCTTTGAGGTTGAAAATCAAATCCACATTGATCGCACCATGATTGAGCTTGATGGCACTGCCAACAAGGCGAGGCTCGGCGCCAACGCGATTCTAGGTGTCTCACTGGCCTGCGCCAAAGCGGCCTCTGATGCTGCCGGCCTGCCGCTTTACCGTTATGTCGGGGGCACCAATGCCAGGGACCTTCCGGTGCCGATGATGAACATCATCAATGGTGGTGAGCATGCGGATAACCCGATTGACGTGCAGGAATTCATGATCATGCCGGTGGGCGCAGACACTTTCCGCGAAGCGCTGCGCATGGGCTCGGAGATTTTCCATACACTCAAAAAAGGTCTGAGTGCGGCCGGTCACAATACCAATGTCGGTGATGAAGGTGGCTTTGCTCCCAATCTTGCTTCTACAGATGATGCCCTTGGCTTTATTATGAAGTCAGTCGAGAGCGCCGGATACAAGCCAGGGGAAGACGTGTTTCTGGCGCTTGATTGCGCCGCCACGGAATTTTACAAAAACGAAACCTACAATCTGAAAGGTGAAGGCAAAACCCTTGGTTCTGAAGAGATGGCAAGTTATCTGGCCGATCTTGTTTCGCGCTATCCGATCATCTCGATTGAAGACGGTATGTCCGAGGATGACTGGAGCGGCTGGAATGCGCTGACGCGTATGATCGGAGACAAGTGTCAATTGGTTGGCGACGATCTGTTTGTCACCAATACCAAACGCCTGGCTCGTGGCATCGTGGAAAAATCAGCAAACTCACTGCTCGTCAAGGTCAATCAGATCGGCACCCTGACTGAAACCCTGGAAGCGGTTGAAATGGCTCACAAGGCTGGCTTTACTGCCGTCATGTCACACCGATCGGGAGAAACTGAAGACAGCACGATTGCCGATCTTGCTGTGGCCCTCAACTGCGGTCAGATCAAAACCGGTTCGCTGGCCCGGTCCGACCGTCTGGCGAAATACAATCAGCTTCTGAGAATTGAGGAAGAACTTGGTACACAGGCACGGTTTGCCGGCCGGGGCATTTTGAAAAACTGAATCAGTAGCTGAAAAATTGAAATGCCCGGCACTTTTCAGGCCGCTCGTGCCGGGCAGGCCGGTTGATAGCGAATTTGCAGTCCGGTAAATGGATTCCGGAAAGTTTTTTTTAACCCTCAGCACCTAATGTCTTTTCTGAGGGCGGCTTCAAGTCCCGCGTACCGCTCGTTAGTTTAGGCGCGTTTTGCCAATGTCCACTCGATACAGAAGACAAAGCCTGTATGGTCGGCTTTTTCTACCTTTGCTGACTGCACTTGTGCTCAGCTATTTTGCCTTCCATGCCCTGACCGGCCGTTACGGTTACCGAGCTTTGCAAACTCAGCAATTGCGGATATCTGAACTGCAGGAGCGGCGCAGTAATCTGCTTGATGAACGCCGAGCCAAGCGTGAGCGGGCAAGCTTGCTGAAGCTGGCTGCGATTGATCCCGATCTGCTTGATGAGCGCGCCAGACAGCTTCTGGGTTATGTCCGTTCAGATGAGTTGTTGATCTATTTTGATCGCTAAAATGCTGCTCTGCACCAATTAATCAAAATTCAGTTAACATCAATTTCTTGCTAATTAACAATGACTTATGTGGTCATTTAGTGCCGAATTCTGCTTTGATTTTCGGCACATATTTCTATATGAATGAATATCACCAATAAACAAGATGGGGAGGTTCATACGTATGGCTGCCGCAAAGCAATCGACATCTCGCGCGAAGACATCCGCTGCAAAAGCGACCGGGTCCCGCGTTGCCGCGACACCAAATGCACGAAAAACCAGAAGCAAATCCACAAAACCGGCAATAGCCGAGTTTAACAAGGATCAGGAGGTCAAGGCCTTCAGGGACATGCTCCTTATTCGCAGGTTCGAGGAGAAAGCCGGACAGCTTTACGGAATGGGCCTGATTGGCGGATTCTGCCATCTCTATATCGGGCAGGAGGCGGTTGTTGTCGGTATGCAGATGGCGATTGAGGACGGCGACCAGGTTATTACAGGTTACCGGGATCATGGACATATGCTGGTTTGCGGCATGGATCCCAAGGGTGTGATGGCAGAGTTGACTGGCCGCAGCGGTGGATACTCCCGCGGCAAAGGCGGCTCGATGCACATGTTCTCGAAAGAAAAAGATTTCTATGGCGGTCATGGCATCGTCGGTGGGCAGGTGTCGCTGGGAACCGGACTGGCGTTCTCGAACCGGTATCGCAAGAATGACCGGGTGACATTGACCTATTTCGGGGATGGTGCGGCGAACCAGGGCCAGGTCTATGAAAGCCTGAATATGGCTGAGCTATGGAAACTGCCCTGCATCTATATCATCGAGAATAACCGCTATGCGATGGGCACTTCTGTGGCGCGATCTTCCTCGCAGCCCGATTTCTACAAACGCGGAGAAAGTTTTGGCGTGCCCGGCAAACAGGTCGACGGCATGGATGTGCGCTCGGTGAAAGCGCTCGGCGATGAAGCGGTGAACTGGTGCCGCGGTGGCAAGGGGCCGATGATCCTGGAAATGCTGACATATCGCTATCGCGGTCATTCGATGTCTGACCCGGCGAAATATCGTTCCAAAGAAGAAGTTCAGAAAATGCGTGATGAGCAGGATCCGATTGAACAGGTCCGCAAGCGTCTGCTTGAAAAAGACTGGGCCAAGGAGAGCGAATTGAAAGAATTCGACAAGGAAGTCCGTTCCATCGTTGCCGAGGCTGCGGAATATGCTCAAGCAAATCCGGAACCGGATGCATCTGAGCTTTGGACAGATATTTACCGCTAAGGGGAGCAAGACATATGCCTATTGATATTTTGATGCCCGCGCTTTCCCCGACCATGGAAGAAGGCACACTGGCTAAATGGTTGAAGAAGGAGGGCGATAAGGTTTCCTCCGGTGACGTGTTGGCCGAAATCGAGACTGACAAGGCGACAATGGAAGTGGAAGCCATTGACGAGGGCGTTCTGGGTAAAATCTTCGTCGAAGAGGGAACTGAAAACGTCAAGGTGAACGTCCGAATTGCGGTTATTCTGGAAGATGGCGAAAGCGCTGATTCAATTTCCAGTTCTGAAACCTCTGCGGGTTCCAGCAGCTCTGCTGCATCCAACTCATCTGAAGCTTCCGATGACGCTGACCCAGCCGCAGCTTCTGCATCGGCTCCGGTCGCAGCCCAGCCAGCGGCGGCGAAAACACCGTCTGATCCGGAAATTCCGGAGGGCACAGCAATGGTGTCAACCACCGTTCGAGAAGCATTGCGCGATGCGATGGCCGAAGAGATGCGCCGGGACGAGGACGTTTTCGTCATGGGCGAGGAAGTGGCTGAATATCAGGGTGCCTATAAGATCACCCAGGGTCTGCTGCAGGAATTTGGCGCCCGGCGCGTTGTGGATACGCCCATTACCGAACATGGCTTTGCCGGCCTGGGTGTCGGTGCGGCGATGGCCGGTCTGAAGCCGATCGTCGAATTCATGACCTTTAATTTCGCCATGCAGGCAATTGACCATATCATCAATTCTGCCGCCAAGACGCTTTACATGTCCGGCGGCCAGATGGGCGCGCCGATAGTCTTTCGCGGGCCCAATGGAGCGGCTTCAAGGGTGGGGGCGCAACACAGTCATGATTATGCCGCGTGGTATTCCAATGTGCCTGGCCTGAAAGTGGTGATGCCGTATTCGGCAGCGGATGCAAAGGGCTTGCTGAAAGCTGCCATTCGTGATCCCAATCCGGTCATATTTCTGGAAAACGAGATTCTGTACGGCCAGTCTTTTGATGTGCCGGATATGGAAGATCTGGTTCTGCCGATCGGCAAGGCCCGGATTGCGCGCACCGGCAGCGATGTTACGCTGGTGTCGTTCGGAATTGGCATGAGCTATGCCTTGAAGGCGGCGGAAGAACTGGCCGCAATGGGCGTTGAGGCGGAAGTCATAGATCTTCGCACCCTTCGTCCGATGGATATTGATAGTGTCATTAAATCCGTTCAGAAAACCGGGCGCTGCGTCGCTGTGGAAGAAGGTTTCCCTCAATCAGGTGTCGGGGCGGAGATTGTCGCTCAACTGATGGAGAAGGCGTTTGATTTCCTTGATGCGCCGGTGCTGCGGGTCTGCGGCAAGGATGTGCCGATGCCTTATGCAGCCAATCTTGAAAAACTCGCCCTGCCGAATGTGGGCGAAGTGATTGATGCGGCCAAGGCTGTTACCTACACCGACTGATTGGAGAAAAATGATGCCAATTGATATTTTGATGCCGGCTCTCTCTCCAACCATGGAAGAGGGCAATCTTGCAAAATGGCATGTCAAGGAAGGTGACAGCGTGTCGTCTGGTGATGTCATTGCTGAAATCGAGACAGACAAGGCCACGATGGAAGTGGAATCCATCGATGAGGGTGTGATCGGAAAGATTTTCGTCGCGGAAGGCACGGAGGGCGTAAAGGTGAATGCCCGGATCGCCGTCATTCTTGAGGACGGTGAAGACGCTTCTTCCATATCTGCGGATGCGCCGGAGGCAGCCGCACCGGCCAAGAAGCCGACTGACGAGAAGGCGGTGGAAGCCAAAGCCGAAGACAACAAGCCAGTTGCTGCAGCTGCTGTACCGAAATCGTCCGAAAAAACCTCGGACAGTAGCAGCGGACGTGTGTTCTCGTCGCCTTTGGCACGGCGGCTGGCCAAGGAAAACAACCTGGACATATCCGACATCAAGGGCTCGGGTCCGCGGAACCGGGTGGTCCAACGGGATGTTGAGGCAGCGATGGCCGGGGGCACTTCTGCGGCTCCGGCAAAATCCGCTGCTGCGGCGGGCCCGGTTATTGCCTCGTCAATGTCCGATGATGCAGTGTTGAAGCTGTATGCAGAAGACAGTTATGAGCTGATCCCGCATGACGGCATGCGCAAAACCATTGCCGCACGCCTGACGGAAGCCAAACAGACGATCCCGCATTTCTATCTGACAATTGACTGCGATCTGGATGAGTTACTGGCATTGCGCTCGCAGCTCAACGAGGCCGCACCGAAAGACGCAGATGGCAAGCCGGCATACAAGATTTCTGTCAATGATCTGGTCATCAAAGCCCATGCGCTGGCACTACGCGCAGTGCCCAGCGCAAATGTGTCGTGGAGTTCCGGCGGCATGTTGCAGCACAAGCATGCTGATATCGGCGTTGCTGTTACCATTCCGGGCGGTCTGATCACTCCGATCATACGCCACGCGGATGAGAAGCCGCTCTCGACCATTTCAAATGAAATGAAGGATCTGGCAAAACGCGCAAGAGAGCGGAAATTGCAGCCTCAGGAATATCAGGGCGGGACGTCGGCGGTTTCCAATCTTGGCATGTTCGGCGTCAAGGATTTTGCCGCCATTGTCAATCCGCCGCACGGATCGATACTGGCTGTCGGTGCAGGCACGCAGAGAGCGGTCATCAAGGACGGAGCGGTTGCAGCGGCAACCATCATGTCGGTGACGCTGTCTACCGATCACAGAGCGGTCGACGGTGCTTTGGGCGCGGAACTGATGCAGGCCTTCAAAGGGTTTATCGAGAAGCCGATGAGCATGCTGGTCTAGCTGCCTGAACCGGCCTGAACAGGCTTGCTCAGGTCTGCTGCATGGCTATGGCGGTTGAACAATACATAAAGGATGCTGGCGTTTGAAAACGGCGTGACATCCTGAGGCAATCCGAACAGGGTGCCTGTCATAAGGAGATGTTAAGGTGGCGAATTCCTACGATGTGATCATAATTGGTGGTGGTCCGGGCGGATATGTGGCTGCCATTCGTGCCAGCCAGCTTGGTCTGAAGACAGCAGTGGTGGAGCGCGAGCATCTGGGCGGTATCTGCCTGAACTGGGGCTGTATTCCGACCAAGGCACTTTTGCGGTCTGCGGAAGTTTATCACTATATGGAGCATGCCAAGGATTATGGCCTGAGCGCGGATAAATTCGGATTTGACATGGCGGCAATTGTAAAGCGCTCGCGGGGTGTTTCCGGCCAATTGAATGGCGGCGTCGGGTTTCTGCTGAAAAAGAACAAGGTCGACGTCATCTGGGGTGAAGCCGAGATCACCAAACCGGGAGAAGTGAAAGTCGGCAAACCGAAGAAGAAAGCGGTTGAACCGCAACATCCTGCACCTAAGGGTACATTGGGCGAGGGGGTTTATTCGGCAAAACATATCATAGTGTCTACCGGCGCCCGGCCGCGTGCCCTGCCGGGTATCGAACCGGATGGGGATTCGATCTGGACCTATTTTGAAGCCATGGTGCCGCCTTCCATGCCCAAATCGCTTGTGGTCATGGGGTCCGGCGCCATCGGCATTGAATTTGCCTCGTTTTTCCGGACAATGGGTGCTGAGGTTACGGTGGTTGAGTTGATGCCGCGGGTGATGCCGGTCGAAGATGCCGAGATTTCCGCACTGGCGCGCAAGCGGTTTGAAAAGCAGGGCATGAAAATCCTCACCGAAGCCAAAGTCACCAAGGTGACAAAAGGCAAAGGCTCGGTGACAGCCACTGTGGAAACAAAGGACGGCAAGACACAGGAAATTACCGCTGAAAAGCTTATTTCCGCAGTCGGTGTCCAAGGCAATATAGAGGGTCTCGGTCTGGAAAAGCTGGGCGTTAAAACGGAGCGCGGCTGCATTGTGATCGACGGTTTCGGCAACACCAACGTCGCCGGCATCTATGCCATTGGCGATGTCGCGGGGCCGCCGATGCTGGCGCATAAAGCCGAACATGAGGGCGTCATCTGTGTGGAAGCGATAGCCGGCAAGAAACCGCATCCGATGGACAAGAAGATGATACCGGGCTGCACCTATTGCAATCCGCAAGTCGCCTCGGTGGGATTGACGGAAGAGGCTGCCAAAGCTGCTGGTTACAAGGTCAAAGTGGGTCGCTTTTCATTCATCGGCAATGGCAAGGCAATTGCTCTGGGCGAGCCGGACGGCATGGTGAAGACTGTGTTTGACGAGAAAACCGGACAGTTGCTCGGGGCCCATATGGTGGGGGCGGAAGTCACGGAGCTGATTCAGGGCTATGTGGTGGCAATGAACCTTGAAACCACCGAAGAAGAGCTTATGCATGCAGTGTTCCCGCATCCGACCTTGTCGGAAATGATGCATGAAAGCGTGCTGGATGCTTACGGGCGTGCGATCCACAGTTGATCGGCGGGAAGACGAAGGTTCGCCGGTAGAGATGGCCTGAAAAATTTGAACGATGGCTGCCGACATGCCTGCATGGATAATGAAGTTCGATAGACCGGGATAGATATGGTTACACTCATAGATACATCGCAAGATGACACTTCAACCGCAAACCCTTCTGCTGCAGGTGCCGTGACGGGGCATGCGGAGAGCGGGCGCGTGGCCAGGCAGCGCCATCCGGAAAAAGCACACAAACCGGATACGGAAATCCTGAGAAAACCCGACTGGATTCGTGTCAAAGCTCCCGGCACAGGGCTTGGCGCAGACATCTACAAAGAGACACAGGCGATTGTGAACGCCAATAATCTTGTGACCGTCTGCCAGGAAGCCGGCTGCCCCAATATTGGCGAGTGCTGGTCGAAGAAACACGCCACCTTTATGATCATGGGTGACACCTGCACCCGGGCTTGCGCGTTTTGCAATGTGCGGACCGGGATTCCTTTGCCGCTGGATGCTGGTGAACCGGCCAATGTTGCAGAGGCGGTGGCAAAGCTGGGCCTGAATCATGTGGTGATCACGTCTGTTGATCGGGATGATCTGGCCGATGGCGGAGCGCAGCATTTTGCTGATGTCATTCATGCGATACGGCTGCAAAGCCCGCAAACTACGGTTGAAATCCTGACACCGGACTTCCTGCGCAAAGAAGGTGCCCTGGAAATTGTCGTCGCTGCAAAACCCGATGTCTTCAACCACAATCTGGAAACAGTGCCTTCGAACTATCTGACGGTGCGTCCCGGCGCACGCTATTTCCATTCCATCCGGCTGTTGCAGAGGGTCAAAGAACTTGATCCGACCATATTCACAAAATCCGGAATCATGGTGGGGCTTGGCGAAGAGCGCAACGAAGTGCTGCAGTTGATGGATGATCTGCGATCAGCCGATGTCGACTTTATTACCATTGGCCAGTATCTGCAGCCTACGCGCAAACACCATGCAATCCTGAAATTCGTTACTCCGGATGAATTCAACGCCTTTGAAACCGTAGCCTATTCGAAAGGCTTTCTGATGGTGTCATCGAGCCCGTTGACCCGGTCTTCGCATCACGCCGGCGAAGATTTCGCCCGGCTGCGGGCTGCACGGGCGGCCAAGCTCGACAGTGCTGCCTGATAGAGGCTGATATTGTGCCGCATTTTCACACGTCCCGGCTGGTCCATCATTCAGCAGAAAAAATGTATGCTCTTGTCGCAGATGTTGAGCGTTATCCGGAGTTTGTGCCGTTGTGCCAGAACCTGTCTGTGCGCGGCCGCGAACTGCAGGCGGATGGCACCGAAATTCTGGTCGCCGACATGTCCGTCGCCTATGGTCCGGTGCGTGAGACATTTGTGACCCGCGTCGTTTTGAACCGGCCCGCACTGACCATCGATGCAACTTATCTTGAGGGTCCGTTTTCTCATCTCGACAATCAGTGGAGTTTTATCGACCGCGACAACGCCGGTACAAAAGAGACCTCCACGGTAAATTTCAAGATTGATTACGAATTCAAGTCACGCACCCTGGGTCTGCTGATGGGATCAATGTTTGACCGGGCTTTCAGGAAGTTTGCCGAAGCGTTTGAAGACAGGGCGGATACCGTCTATCAAGCTTCTTCTGCCAGACAGGACTGAACCAGCGCCAAGGCATCAAGCGCAGTACGGGTTCTGATTTCGCTGCGGCCGATTGCGCCATAATTGCGGACTACATGCCGTGTTGCGCGGCCTTTGACAGCGCAGGCCAAATGGACCGTACCGACGGGTTTTTCTGTTGAACCGCCGCCGGGACCGGCAATACCGGTGACTGCTATTGCGACATCTGCCGCGGTTATCCTCAGACCGCCTTCAGCCATTGCCATGGCGACTGCCTGACTGACAGCTCCGTGCTGAATGATGAGAGGTTCGGGCACACCCGCCAGGCGTGTTTTGGCGGCGTTGGAATAGGTCACCAAACCGGCCTCGACAACCGCAGAGGAACCGGGAATTTCAGTCAGGCTGGCAGCGATCAGCCCACCGGTACAGGATTCCACTGTGCTAAGCATGACCTGCGCCGCCTCGCAAATTTTGAGGGTTTTGATGGCGCTCTTTTGCAGTCGGTCATCCGGCATGTCTGTCAGGTTTCCTGAAATACAAGCGTCGCGGTGGCAAAGGCGGAAATGCCCTCCTTGCGCCCGGTGAAGCCCAGTCTCTCGCTGGTAGTGGCCTTTACGCTGATGCGGTCCCGGCTGAGCCCGGTGATTTGTGCAATGCGCTCGCGCATTGGCTCGCGGTAAGGACCGATTCTGGGTGCTTCGCAGACCAGAGTGACGTCGAGATGGGTAATTGTCGCGCCGCGTTTTCCGGCCAGTGATATGGCGAAAGCCAGAAATCGGTCAGAAGCCGCAGCCTTCCACTCTGGATCAGAAGGCGGAAAATGGCTTCCGATATCCCCGTCCGCCAATGCACCAAGAACCGCATCGGTCAGGGCATGGAGGCCGACATCTGCGTCTGAATGGCCTTTTAGGGACCGGTCATGGGGCACACTCAGGCCGCAAAGCATGACATCTGAGCCTGCCTCGAATGCATGCACATCATAGCCGTGGCCAACTCGAATATCGGGCACCAGAACTGCCTCCCGTTTTGCGCGTAACAGATGTCTGGCCGTTGCGAAATCTTCTGGCTCAGTGATTTTCCAGTTATTTCGGTCGCCTTCGGCAATGACCACCGGTCCGGCATAGTTTTCATATATGACGGAGTCATCTGAACAGTCGCTGTGGCCCTCTGCCAATGCCTGCTTATGGGCGCTGAGGAGTTTGGCAAACCGAAATCCCTGCGGAGTTTGAGCCTGATATATGCCGTCACGGCGGATGGAGCCACTGACACAGGTGATATCCTCATCCCAGCTTGTTCCACTTTCGGCCTGCTTGAGGCTGTCGACCACCGGGACGGCGGCTATGCATCCGCCATGTGTCAGGGCCTTTGCAATGACCGCCTCGATGGTATCTGCCGAAACAAATGGCCGGGCGGCATCATGCACCAGCACAATATCCCAGTTGGTAGCCATGCGGTCCAGCATTTCCAAACCATTTAACACCGATAGCTGGCGGCTGGCACCGCCATTGACAGTGAGGACGTTGATCCCATTTTCAATCAACCGGCATGTCGGGATCAGGCCTGGATCGGTATCTTGCGGAATGACGCAGACGATCTGACTGATTTGCGGCACAGCCGCGAATGCGTCCACAGTGCGCTGAAACAGTGTCTTGCCGTCAATCGGAAAGAATTGTTTGGGCAATTCACCGGTTTCTTCAGAGGCACGGCTGCCTTTTCCCGCCCCGACAATCAATACTGCAACCTGAGGCGGTTGTTCATGTGCCATGTCTGCGTTATCCCGCTGCTTTACGAACCGGCCTTAAAGCCGCATTTGACCGTTCTGGTAATTTACAATTGCCTAAATTACATGCAGTGTTATAAACTGCTCAAAATATAGTCAAAATATTGAGCTTCATGATACAGCCCATTTCCATCGGACGCCATAAAATTGCGTGTCCCGTATTCCTTGCACCGATGTCAGGCGTGTCGGATTTGCCGTTTCGCCGGCTTGCCTGGCGGTATGGGGCAGGGCTGGTGGTTTCCGAGATGGTGGCTTGCGAAGCATTGGCGAATAACAGCCGGGAAATGGCAACGCGCGCCCAGGGTGAAGGCGTTGGCATTCATGTTGTGCAACTGGCCGGGCGGGAAGAAAAATGGATGGCGGAAGGCGCGCGCATTGCCGCTGCCTGCGGGGCAGACATTCTGGACATCAATATGGGCTGTCCCGCACGCAAGGTGACTAATGGATATTCCGGGTCAGCGCTGATGCAGGACCCGGATCATGCTTTGCGGCTGATTGAGGCAACGGTGGAGGCCACCGCACTGCCGGTGTGTCTGAAAATGCGCCTTGGCTGGGATGAAAACTCCATCAACGCCGGCGAAATTGCCCGCCGCGCGCAGAATGCAGGTATTCAGCTTGTCACCATTCACGGCCGCACCCGCAATCAGTTCTATAAGGGAAGGGCAGACTGGGCGGCGATACGGAGTGTGTCCGAGCAGGTCGATATTCCAGTGATCGCCAATGGCGATATTGTGAACATGAACCAGGTCGATGACGTGCTGGCGCTGTCTGGTGCGGATGGCATCATGATCGGCCGCGGCGCTTACGGGCGGCCCTGGTTCCCGGGCTATGTGCGCAGCCGCCTGGCATCCGATGCGACGCCACTGGCGGAGCCGACGCTGATGGAAAAACATGAGTTGGCCGCAGAACATTACGACGCCATTCTGTCTCATTACGGCATCGATATCGGCATTCGGGCGGCGCGCAAACATCTTGGCTGGTATCTGGATGATGCTGGAATATCGGGTTCGGCCGCGCGCCGCCGGATCATGACCGGGACCGATTGCAGAACCGTGTTGCAGGCGCTCGCTGACAGCTTTCGGGAAGCTGCAAATACGCCGGGTGAATTGGAAGCGGCAGCATGACCGGAATTGCCGGATCATTGCTCAATGCTGCCATCGCTCAGGATGCACCTTCGGCCCATGCCATTCTCAACGCCTTGCCGCACCCGGTGCTGTTTCTGGACGCCGATCTGCAAATTCAGATGATGAACCAGGAAGCGGAGACTTTTTTTCAAAGCAGTTCGGTGGTTCTGAAAGGACGTCCGCTTGCATCGCTTCTGCCATTTGGCAGCCCGGTGATTGAGGTCGCACAGCAGGCGATCGACCGCAATGTGCCGGTTTTTGAATATCGCGTCGCCATTGGATTTCACGGCCGTCCGGATGAACGGCGGATTGATGTCAATGCGGTCCCGCTGTCTGAAGACGTGCCCGGTCTGGTGCTGATGTTTCTGGAACGCACCATGACGGAAAAACTTGATCGCCAGCTGACCCATCGCGGCGCAGCGCGGACCGTCACCGGTCTTGCGGCCATGCTTGCTCATGAAATTAAAAATCCGCTTTTTGGCATCCGCGGAGCGGCACAGCTTCTGGAGACTGCCGCGGACGAAAATGACCGGGCCCTGACGCGCCTGATCTGTGATGAGGCGGATCGTATTGTGCGCCTTGTGGACCGCATGGAAGTGTTTTCCGATGAGCGCCCTGTTGAGCGTGCGCCTGTGAATATTCATGTTGTTCTGGAGCGCGTTAAGTCGGTTTTCAAATCCAGTTTCGGACGTGGCATCAAGGTGACGGAACGCTATGACCCGTCACTGCCATTCGTCTATGCGAACCACGATCAGCTGATCCAGATTTTCCTCAATCTGGTCAAAAACGCTGCGGACGCGCTGAAAGATCAAGAGGCTCCTGAAATTACCTTGCGGACTGCCTTTCGGCCCGGCATCCGGTTGGCCCTGCCGGGCACAAGCAACCGCATGAGCCTGCCGCTGGAATTCAGTGTCGAAGATAACGGGCCGGGCATTCCCGAGGATCTGCTGCCGCATCTGTTTGATCCGTTCATTACGACGAAAACCAATGGCACCGGCCTGGGACTGGCTCTGGTTGCGAAAATCGTCCGCGATCATGGCGGTGTGATTGACTGTGAAAGCCGCAAGGGAAGTACAGTTTTCAAAATTCTGCTTCCGGCTTTCAAGGACCAGAAATCCCCGTTGAGTGGAGGTTTTGCAAATGGCCGGTGAAACAATTCTTGTAGCCGATGATGATGCCGCAATCCGGACTATTCTTGATCAGGCTCTGACCCGGGCCGGTTATCAGGTCCGACTCACCGGGACAGCGGGAACATTGTGGCGCTGGGCCAGCCAGAATGAGGGCGATCTGATCATCACGGATGTGGTGATGCCCGATGACAATGCCTTTAACCTGCTGCCGCGCATCAAGAATATCCGTCCCGGTCTGCCGATTCTGGTGATGAGCGCACAGAATACGTTCATGACGGCTATCACTGCTTCTGAGCGCGGTGCATATGATTATCTGCCCAAACCGTTTGATCTGCGCGAGCTTGTTTCGATCGTTGAGCGTGCCTTGTCTGAGCGGAATACGGCGGATGTACCCGAAGTTGCAGAGCGAGGCGGAGATGATATCCCTCTGGTCGGACGCTCAGCGGCAATGCAGGAAATCTACCGGGTTCTTGCACGTCTGATGCAGAACGATCTGACCGTTCTGATCGAGGGTGCGTCAGGAACGGGCAAGGAACTCGTCGCGAGAGCGCTGCATGATTACGGTAAACGTAAGGGCGGGCCATTTGTTGCCATCAACATGGCAGCGATTCCGCGAGACCTGATTGAAGCCGAGCTGTTCGGTTATGAAAAAGGCGCCTTCACAGGTGCTCATAACAGGGGCAGCGGGCGGTTTGAGCAAGCAGAAGGCGGAACCCTGTTTCTGGATGAAATCGGTGATATGCCGATGGATGCACAGACCCGGCTGCTCAGAGTGCTGCAACAGGGCGAGTACATGACGGTCGGTGGCAGAAAACCAATCCGGACCGATGTGCGCATTGTGGCCGCCACGAACAAGGATCTGCACCATCTGATCGGGGAAGGGCGGTTTCGCGAAGATCTCTATTATCGCTTGAACGTCATTCCCATCCGGTTGCCATCCCTGCGGGACCGGCTGGAAGATATCGACGATCTGGTGCGGCATTTTTTCAATCTCGCGGCGAAAGAGGGGTTGGGTGCCAAGCAGATTGACGGCAAGGCCCTGGCCCGAATGCGCCAGCACAGCTGGCCCGGCAATGTCCGGGAACTGGAGAATGTTGTTCGGCGGTTGGCGGCGCTGTACCCGCAGGATGTGATAAGCCACAGCATCGTCGATCATGAACTTGGCAAGGCTCATATCAGCACCAGCGATGTATCGGTCAATGAACAGCCGCAGGACCTGTCGTTGATGGTGGAAACGCTCGTCAAGTCGGCGTTTGCAGAGGCGCCTTCCGGAATACCGCAGCAATTATATCAATCTGTCCTGCATCGCATGGAAAAACCGTTGATCAGCACAACGCTGGCCCATACCGGTGGCAATCAGATCAAAGCCGCTGATATTCTGGGATTGAACCGGAATACTTTGCGGAAAAAAATCAAAGAATTAGACATAAAGATTTTGAAATCGGTTTAAACACAGACTGGCAGACTAATTTGCCCTCTGTGGCACATTGTCCACAATTCAGCCACACTCACGGTCTTTGCCAGTAAGAGCAATTGTTGTATATTTGCATCACACCAAGTGAGCCTGATTTAGATTTATGACCCAACTGGACATCACCTCTGGCGGGACGACCAGTCTACCGGCCCATAGTGCACCGGACCGGCCAAGGCTGATCCGGGTTGTCGGGTTTTTGGCCGCTATTCTGGCGCTGATTTCCGCAGCCGTGTCGTTCATGGTGTTGATGGGGTTTACCTCGATTGAGCCGAATCAGGCGACAGTGCAGGTCGCGCTGGTCGTCAATGGTTTGCTCGTCAGCATTTTGTCCGGAGCTATTATCTGGGAGTTGTCCGGTATCTGGCAGGCGCGCCGGCACCGACGCGCGGCGGCGCGTCTTCATGTTCGTGTTGTCGCCTTGTTCAGTCTGGTCGCTGCGGCGCCTGCCATTCTTGTTGCCATCGTTGCCGGCGTCACTTTGGACAGGGGATTGGACCGATGGTTCGACACCCGCACCAAGGAAATTGTCAACACATCACGCTCTGTAGCCCAGGCTTATGTTCAGGAGCATACCCGGGTTCTGGCCAATGATGTCATCACCATCGCGGCGGAATTCAGCAGGGCGGGAAGCAATCTGACATTCGATCAGAACCGGATACCAACCTATCTGACTACCCAGGCCCGGCTGAGGCGGTTGACCGCCATTTTGCTGCTCAACGCAAAGGCTGAAGTTGTGGCGCGCAGTGCCGGCGGGCCGGAAACTGAAAAGCTGCCCATTCCCAGCGCCGCCGCACTGCAGGATCTGGCGGAAGATGAGGTAGCGCTGCAAAACCGGGGCCTGTCAAATGTCGCCGGGGCTGCGATGAAGTTGCCGTCGTTTCCGGAAGATACCTATCTCTATTTGGTGCGCGCGCTGAATCCGGAAGTGCTTGAATATGTGCTTCTGGTGAATGAAAGGGCGGCAGAATATCAGGAGCTTGAACGCACCCGTTTCAGTGTCCAGATTGCGTTTGGTCTGCTCTATATCGGGATAGCACTGATTGTTTTGCTGTCGGCAATCTGGCTTGGTATCAATTTTGCCAACCGGCTGGTCTCTCCAATCCGGCGATTGATGAATGCGGCAACCGAGATTTCGTCGGGAAATTTGGGTGTCCGGGTGCCATGGCACAAGAGGGAAGGCGATCTGGGCACTTTGTCGCAAACCTTCAACACCATGTCGGAACAACTGCAAAGCCAGCGCGATGATCTCATTCTCGCCAAGGATCAGGTTGATGAACGGCGCCGTTTCAACGAAGCGGTGCTTGCCGGTGTGACTGCAGGCGTGATCGGCATTGAATCGGATGGGACAATCAGTCTCGTCAACCGCTCGGCCTTGCGCATTCTGGACGTCGACAGAACAAAACTGATACTGGAAAACGTGGCGGATGCCATTCCGGAACTGGCGATCACAGTATCTGCTGCGCTGGCCAATCAGCGGCCCCTTCACCAGGACCAGATCAGCATCAAGCGAAAGGGTGACGAGCGCACGCTGAATGTCCGGATTACCATGGAACAATCCGACGATGAGAACCACCGTTTTGTCATTACACTGGATGAGATTACCGATTTGATTGCGGCGCAAAGACGCTCGGCATGGGCTGATGTCGCGCGGCGCATCGCCCATGAAATCAAAAACCCGCTGACACCGATCCAACTGTCTGCCGAACGGCTGCAGCGCCGATACGGCCGCAAGCTGGAATCTGATCGCGAGGTTTTCGATCAATGCACTGATACGATCATACGACAGGTTGGAGATATCGGCCGGATGGTGGATGAGTTTTCATCATTCGCGCGTATGCCGCAGCCGGTTATGGTGGAACGCAACCTGTCAGATGCCATAAAAGAGGCGGTTTTTCTGCAGGAAGTGGCGCATCCGGAAATCACCTTCAAGACAGACCTGCCGGAATCAGAACTGGTCGGACGTTTTGATCACCGGCTGATCTCCCAGGCACTGACAAATATCGTCAAGAATGCCACCGAGAGTATTTCTGCAGTTCCTGCAGAGGCCGACCGTCCCGGCAGGATCGATGTCAAAGCGTTCCAGATCGGCGATCTTTTTCAGATTACCGTGACCGACAATGGAATTGGACTGCCGAATGAGAACAGAAGTAAATTGCTTGAACCCTACATGACGACCCGGGAAAAGGGTACCGGACTTGGTCTGGCCATAGTCAGGAAGATTTTTGAAGAACATGGCGGCGGAATTGAATTGCTGGATGCGCCCACTGACAGGGACGGACATCAATTCGGCGCAATGGTCCGACTGACAATGCCGGTGACTGCAGTTGATGTTGACTCGCAAAACAAAGAAGAAAACTAGATGGCTTCAGACATACTTATTGTAGACGATGAAGCGGATATTCGCGATCTGGTCGCGGGTATTCTGGAGGACGAGGGATACGAAGTGCGAACCGCGCAGGACAGTGATACCGCACTTGCTGCGATCGACGACCGCCGCCCAAGTCTGGTGTTTCTGGATATCTGGCTGCAGGGCAGCCGTCTCGACGGTCTGGCGCTGCTTGATGTAATCAAGGAGCAGCATCCGGAACTCGCTGTCGTCATCATTTCAGGCCACGGAAATATTGAAACTGCTGTGTCCGCCATCAGACGCGGTGCCTATGATTATATCGAAAAACCGTTCAAGGCGGACCGCCTGGTGCTGGTCGCCGAGCGGTCTCTTGAAAATGTGAAGTTGAAGAAAGAAGTCGTTGAGCTGCGCCAAAAGAGTGTGGATGCCGCGGAGCTGATCGGCGAGTCTCCGGCCATGATGCAGTTGCGCGGAGCCATTGAAAAGATAGCACCAACAAATAGCCGGGTGATGATTTTCGGACCCTCCGGTTGTGGTAAAGAGCTGGTTGCGCGGACGCTGCACCAGAATTCTGCGCGGGAAAAGGGGCCCTTTGTCTGTCTCAATTCTGCAGCACTGACGCCGGAGATGACCGAGATTGCCTTGTTTGGCACCGAGGTGGAAAATGGCAGTGGCCGGTCTGTCGGGGCTCTTGAGGAAGCCCATGGCGGCACCCTTTATCTGGACGAGGTCGCCGAAATGCCGCGCGACACCCAGAATAAAATTTTGCGCGTTCTGGTGGATCAGAGTTTCCAGCGGGTGGGGGGAAATAAAAAGGTCAATGTCGATGTCCGGATTCTGTCCTCCACAGCGCATAATCTGGACGACGAGATTGCTGCAGGACATTTTCGTGAGGACCTTTATCACCGTCTAGCAGTGGTGCCACTGAAAGTGCCGTCTCTGTCTGAACGCCGGGAAGATATCCCGATGCTCGTGGAACACTTTATTGCACAGATTGCGAACTCCGTCGGCATGCCGGTCCGCGCTCTGGAAAGTGATGCGTTGGCGGTGCTTCAGGCCCATCCCTGGCCGGGCAATATTCGTCAGCTCAGAAACAATCTGGAGCGGCTGTTGATTCTGACCCGGGGCGATCAGGAAGCCGTGCTGTCGGCCGACCTGCTGCCCAAGGAAATCGGGGAATTGCTGCCATCCGCGTCTGAAGGCGGCCGGGAAGCGGAACATCTCATGTCAATGCCGTTGCGCGAGGCCAGAGAGATTTTCGAGCGGGAGTATCTGACCGCGCAGATCGCCCGCTTTGGCGGAAATATCTCCAAGACCTCCGAATTTGTCGGTATGGAACGGTCGGCCCTGCATCGCAAACTCAAGTCTCTCAATATTGGCTGAGGCATCTGAAAAGAATTGGATTTGCCTGGCTAACCCTGTATGTCTACCGCACATCGGCGGGCAAGAGCTAAGGCTAGTCTAATATGAAGGTTGTCATATGCGGTGCGGGCCAGGTTGGCTACGGCATTGCAGAACGATTGTCATCGGAACAAAATGATGTGTCCGTGATCGACAATTCGCCGAGGCTCATCCAGGCAGTACGTGACCATCTGGATGTGCGCGGCATTGTCGGCCATGGGGCGCATCCCGATACATTGGCCCAGGCCGGTGTCGATCAGGCCGATATGATCATCGCCGTGACCTTGTATGATGAGGTCAATATGGTGGCGTGTCAGGTGGCGCATTCGCTGTTCAATGTGCCGACCAAAGTTGCCCGTATCAGGGCGCAGAGCTACCTGCAATCGCATTATTCAGATCTGTTTTCGCGCGATCACATGCCGATTGACGTGATTATCTCTCCCGAAATCGAAGTTGGTGAAATGGTGCTGCGGCGGCTTGCCTTGCCGGGCGCATTTGACACTGTTGAATTTGCCAATGGCGAGGTTACTACCGTAGGCATTATCTGCGAAGAAGACTGCCCGGTAATCGATACGCCGTTGAAGCAACTCAGTGAATTGTTTCCTGACCTCAGCGCTGTCGTGGTTGGCATCTTCAGGAATGGAAACCTGTTCGTGCCCCGGTCCGATGATTCCATGCTGTTTGGCGATCAGGTCTATGTCATCACGCAGACCACACGGGTCAAGCGAACACTGGCGATTTTCGGGCATGAGGAGCAGGAGGCAGCTCGGATCGTTCTGGCGGGTGGCGGGAATATCGGCCTTTATGTGGCTCAGAATCTTGAAGCCCGGCATTCAAAGTCCAAGGTCAAAATCATTGAACGCTCCCGGGACCGTGCCATCGAAATTGCCGATGATCTGAAACGAACCGTGGTTTTGCATGGCGATGCGCTCGATCAGGAAATTCTGCGGGAAGCGGAAATTCAGGATGTCGATACGATGGTGACGCTGACCAATAATGACGAGGTCAACGTTCTGGCCAGTGTGATGGCCAAACGGATGGGATGCCGCAGAACGCTGAGCCTGCTTAACAATACCAGTTATCCGACCTTCACCCAGTCGCTGGGCATTGATGCCCATATCAATCCGCGTGCTGTGACACTGTCAAAAATATTGCAGCATGTCAGACGGGGCAGGGTACGCGGCGTCTATCCGCTGCAGGACGGCAAGGCAGAGGTGATCGAGGCGGAAGCCTTGGAGACGTCACCACTGGTGGGCAAGGCGTTGCGCGATCTTGAGTTGCCAGACGGTGTGCGCATTGGAGCGGTCATTCACGACGGTGTCTATATCCGCCCTGACGGTGATACAAAAATTCGGGCACATGACCGGGTTATCATATTTGCCCTTGCGGAATACGTCCGAAAAGTCGAGCAGATGTTCCGCGTCAGCCTCGACTTCTTCTAAGAACGCGGGGCGCAATGGCAGCGGGACTGATTGTATTGGCGGCCATTTTAGGCTCTGTTTCAGCGTCGTTGACCGCGCCGTTTCTGATCGCGCTTTACATGGAAGAATTTCCGGCTGCCCAGATGTTCGGTGCCATAGCAGCTGCCTATGCCTTCTTTGCGTCAGCCATCTTCATAACGCTGCGTGGCAAGGAAGGCGGCCTGAAACGGGTCGAAACGTTCGGGCTGCTGCTGCTGTCCTGGGTGTTGCTGCTGGCTAGCGGCGCGCTGCCGCTGGCGCTGAGCACCGACATGCTGACAAGCGATGTCATTTTCGAAACCATTGCGGCTATCACGACCTCCAATGCATCGACCTTCGACAGTGTGGAAGCGTTGCCCCGTTCGGTGCTGTTCTGGCGGGTGCAACTGCAATGGCTGGGTGGTCTGTTGACTTTGCTGTCCCTGGTCATTGTCCTTGCACCGGCGGGAGTCGGTGGCCTGCCAAAACGGCAGATCGCCCTGTTGGAAAAGGTCGGCTTCGGCGGCGGTGGCCGGATACTCAAAATTTGCCTGAGCATTGGTTCGACTTATATTGTGTTCACGCTGCTGTGTGCCGGAGGGCTGGCCCTGTCTGGTGTGGCGCTGTTTGACAGCCTCATACTTGCATCGGGAGCGATATCCACCGGCGGTTTCATGCCGATAGATGATGATATCGCATCTTATAATGCGCCGTTTGCCTATCCCGTGCTGGTGATCTTCATGATTATCGGGGCGACCAGTATACTCTGGCACAGAATGTTGTTTACCAGACGTGGTCAATTGCTGCGCCATCACCGGGAAAGCTATCTGATTATCTTCAGTATTATCGTGCTGGCGGTGCTTCTGACACTTGCGCTGTTGCAAAAACCCACACTTGCCTCGGAGCCGGACAGGGCATTTGCACCGTTGCTGAACGGCCTCTTTCTGGCCGCCGCCCTGATTACGACCACCGGATTTGAATGGGATTCCGGAAACCTGGTCGCCTTTCAGCCGATTGCGGTCGGCAGCATCGTCATAGTTGGTGGCGGCGCATTTTCCACGGCCGGCGGGCTGAAATTCTACCGTATTGGCGGCATGATGCTGCAGTCACTTCAGGAATTGAACCGGCTTGTCTTTCCCCACAGTGTGCAATCGGAGCGGTTTGGCGGAAATCAGATCGAAATCGGAACGCTCAAAGCGATCTGGAGCTATCTGATTGTTGCCGTTCTGCTGGTCTGGGGCTGTGCTGCGGTTCTGACGCTTGACGGCATTCCGTTTGAGGCGTCTGTGATTGCGTCGCTGGCGGCATTTTCGAGCATGGGCAGTGCCTATAATCCTGAATGGAATATTCTTGGCCTTTGGCCCGATTATATTGACATGCCTGTATTGTCCAAATCCGCTCTTGGTGCCACCATGCTGCTTGGCAGAATTGAAATTCTGGCTTTTTTTGGTGTGTTCAATCTGACCTATTGGAATTCCCGGTAAAGGATTTTTATGTCTCGCATAGCCTATGTGAACGGGCACTATTTGCCGCATCGCAATGCTGCCGTTCATATTGAAGATCGAGGGTATCAGTTCGCTGACGGCGTGTATGAGGTTTGCGAGGTGCTCGATGGTCATCTGGTGGACGAAAAACGCCATATGCAACGTCTTGCCAGATCGCTTTCCGAATTAAGAATTCGCCAGCCTATGCAGGACAGGGCACTGGGTGTCATTCTGCGGGAAGTTGTTGCACGCAACAGGGTCCGGGACGGCCTGGTCTATCTGCAGGTAACCCGGGGCGTGGCTCCCAGAAACCATTTTTTTCCACCCGATGAGACGCCGCCGGGATTGGTGGTGACCGCACGCAGTTCATCTGTCGCAAAAGCCTCTGCTTTGGCTGAACAGGGCGTCAAAATCATATCGCTGCCTGACAATCGGTGGAACCGTGTCGATATCAAGAGCGTTGCACTGTTACCGAACGTGCTTGCCAAACAGGCGGCGAAGGAACAGGGGGCATATGAAGCCTGGTTTGTGGATAGCAACGGGTATGTTACTGAGGGGTCATCGACCAATGCATGGATCGTGACCAGCGAAGGAATCATTGTTACCCGACCTGCTGAACATGGCATCTTGCGGGGCATTACCCGAACGGCTGTTCTGGAACTGGCCGACCGGGAGGGAATGCCTGTTGAAGAGCGGGCATTCACTATAGAAGAAGCACAACGGGCGCGAGAGGCATTCATGACTGCGGCAACCGCTCTCGTCATGCCTGTCACACGTGTTGATGATGTCACGGTTGCCAATGGGGCACCGGGACATATTGCCACGACATTGCGTTCGCTGTTTCACAGCCAAGTTGAAATAGCTGACAGATAATTGCGCCAGCAGACCACAGGGATTTATGATGGCCGAACGAACACAGAACCTCCAAGACGCGTTTTTGAACAATGTGCGCAAAAACAAGACAACTTTGACGATTTTTCTGGTAAATGGCGTGAAACTTCAGGGCATTGTGACCTGGTTTGATAATTTCTGCCTGTTGTTGCGGCGCGATGGGCATTCCCAGTTAGTCTATAAGCATGCCATTTCAACAATCATGCCGGCGCAACCGATTCAGTTATTCGATCCAGAGCATGAGGACGATTCCGATTGAGTTCGACCACACCCGACGGCACGGCTGACGAAGCCGGATTGTTTTCCACAGACCACGGCAGAACAAAAACTGCCGTTATCGTCCCGATAATGTCGGTACACTCCGGACAGGGCACCGCGCCAGGCCGCCGCGCCAATCCGCGGACGGGAGAGGCGCGCCTTGAAGAAGCTGTTGGTCTTGCCAATGCGATCAACGATCTTGAAGTCGTATTCGCCAAACATTTCAGCTTGCGCAGATACCGTCCCGCTACCCTGGTTGGACAGGGCATGATCGATGAGGTGAAACAGGCGGTTGCCGAGCAGGGCGTCGAACTGCTCATCGTCGATCATGCATTGACGCCGGTGCAGCAGCGCAATCTTGAAAAAGCCCTGCAAATCAAGGTGCTCGACCGGACAGGAATTATCCTCGAGATTTTTGGCGAGCGCGCCCAGACCAAAGAGGGCACTCTGCAGGTCGAGTTGGCACATCTGAACTATCAAAAAGGGCGGCTTGTGCGCAGCTGGACTCATCTGGAGCGCCAGCGCGGCGGCGGCGGATTTATGGGTGGCCCTGGCGAAACGCAGATTGAATCCGACCGGCGGATGTTGCAGCAGCGCATCAAATATCTTGAATCGGCGCTGGCGGATGTCAGAAAGACCCGCGATCTGCACCGCAAGAACCGCAAGCGTAAACCGCATCCGATTGTCGCGCTGGTGGGTTATACAAATGCGGGAAAATCAACGCTGTTCAACCACGTCACACATGCAGATGTGCGGGCAGAGGATCTGTTGTTTGCAACACTTGATCCCACCTTGCGCACAGTTGAATTGCCTCATGGTGATACTGTGATCCTGTCGGATACTGTCGGCTTCGTTTCTGATCTGCCGCACGATCTTGTTGCTGCATTCCGGGCCACGCTTGAAGAAGTGATTGATGCAGATCTGATCGTGCATGTCCGGGATATTGCCCATGAGGATTCGGACGCTCAAGCTGAGGATGTCAGAGACATTCTGCTGGAGTTGAAAATCAACCCGGATGATACCAGCCGGGTAATTGAAGTCTGGAACAAGATTGATCTGCTGCCGCAGGATGATCCGCGGCGCGAGATTGACCCGGCCGCTTTAGCCGATGGCCAGGGTTTTCCGGTGTCCGCTGCCACAGGGCAGGGCATTGCAGAACTGATTGCCCATATCGAACAGAAGATCGCGGAAAAGCGCTCTGTGTTTTCAATCCTCCTGCCCATGCAGCAGTTGCATCAGATTTACTGGCTGTATGACCACGCTGAAGTTTTGAAGCGGATCGAAAGTGAGATTGATGGATCTGTGCGGCTTGAGGTGCGGGTCGACCCCAAAAACGGCTCTGAATTCCGCAATCGGTTGGGGACCTTCATTCTTCCGGATAAACAGGAAATCGCCAGCAGCGCCGCCTGACCCGGCTGGCGGTATTCTTCAGGAAACCCGGACGCATCTTGACCTTACACTAGCCGACAACGCCCTTGGCTGCCTGCCAGATGGTTTCCATCTCATCCAGTGAAGCAGATTCAAGGTTTCGCTCGGACCCCTCCAGGGTGCGTTCAATATGGTGGAAGCGCCGGACAAATTTTGCATTTGTGCGGCGCAGGGCATGTTCCGGGTCAACGCCCAGATGCCGCGCCAGATTGACCACTGAAAACAGAAAATCGCCAAATTCTTCGGCAATTTCTGCGGATGCATCTGTATCGGGTCTGGCTATTTCCGCTTTCAGTTCATCCCATTCTTCTTCGATTTTTGCCATCACCGGCTGCAGATCCGGCCAGTCAAATCCGACCTTTGCAGCTTTCGATTGCAGCTTTTGCGCACGGGTCAAAGCGGGAAGGGTGGTTGGCACATTATCCAGGATGCTGCCAGGATCGGCGGTCTCGCCCTCTGCCTTGCGGTCTGCCGCCTTGAGCGCTGCCTCTTCCGCCTTAATCCGCTCCCAGACGTGTTTGACGGATTCCGGTTTTTTAGCTTGTTCTTCACCGAATACATGGGGATGACGCCGGACGAGTTTCCGGGTGATGGCATAGACCACATCTGCAAAGTCGAAATGACCGGCCTCGGCAGCCATCTGGGCGTGATACACCGGCTGCAGCAGCAGATCTCCGAGTTCCTCCTTGAGATCGGCCATATCGCCGCGTTCAACCGCATCAGCGACTTCGTAGGCTTCCTCAATCGTGTAGGGCACAATGGAAGCGAAATCCTGCTCGATATCCCATGGACACCCGGTTTCCGGATCTCTCAGTCGCGCCATGATTTCTATCAGACGGGAGATGCCTCTCGACGCTTCCATAATGTCGCTTCCTTTTTGAAGGCAGTATCAACCAGTTCGTCCCATACAAGCGATATGGCAGCGTTTCAATGCGGCGCGCGTCTGAAGCGGAGAGATCAGCCTCCAGGAGGACGGTCTTTTCCCGTAACCGGAGGTTATTTCCACAACATTGCATCTCAATTCTGTGGGTGCGCAGGAAACCTCAACACTCGACCATCAACGGCGTGCTAGCAAGAATTGCGGGCGACCGGACTGAGAGAAAAAAATCATTTTGCGATGAAATCTTCCGCCCGCTGTGGTAGCGAACACATCCCACGATTTGCCAGAGCAAGATCTGAATGACTGCAAATTCCAGAGTTGCAAAGCTCGCCTATCTTTCAATCATTATCGCGCTGGTGGTGATGAGCATCAAATTCCTCGCATGGTGGCTGACCGGTTCCGTGGCGCTGCTTTCGGATGCTCTGGAATCCATTGTCAATGTCATTGCGGCTGCAGTCGCGTCTGTGGCTATTCGCATCAGCCACAAACCAGCGGATACGAATCATCAGTATGGTCATCAGAAGGCGGAGTATTTTTCTGCTGTTTTGGAAGGGATTTTTGTTGTCCTGGCGGCTCTCGCCATTTTCTACAGTGCCTATATGGCCTTGGTGACCGAGCACAGAATTACGGAACCGGCTCTGGGTATGGCGATTAACGCCGTTGCGGCGATTATCAACGGATATTGGGCGTGGCTTTTGATCTCGACAGGCACAGCTGAAAAATCACCGGCGCTGCTTGCCGACGGCCTGCACGTCAAAACCGATGTGGTGACATCGATCGGCGTGTTGATCGGTCTTGGTCTGACGATTGTCACCGGCTGGATTGTGCTGGATGCACTGATGGCGATGATTGTCGGGGTAAATGTTCTGCGTGAAGGCTGGAAAGTCATATCATCGTCGATCAACGGATTGATGGATGCTTCCATCGATGCGGATGAAGCGGAAGTGATTGAAGAAATCATCATCGAGAATGCTCAGGGGGCAATCGAAGTCCACGACATCAAATCACGCGTGTCCGGCGCAGCGACCTATGTCGAGTTCCACCTTGTGGTCGACCGCTCGATGGATGTGAAAGCTGCTCACGATATCTGCGACCGGATTGAGGGCGCCATCCAATCTGCTGTCCCAGGGAGCCAGACGACGATTCATGTCGAGCCGGACCACAAGCAGAAGGGCACAGGCCTGGATGTGAGTTAGAGGGATTGTTTTCCGTCTTCAACAGCACACGTGGGAGGCTGCTCCGGGATTTCTGCGATGTGAGCTGGATCAGCCCAACGCAGCTGTAGAAATTTGAAATAATAATTACGCTGTCGCGGCAATGGTTGCCAATTCGGTTTGGAGCGTCGTTATAAACGCCTCGCGTGCCGGATCTCTCGTATCGCGAACCCAACAAGCTGCGAGTGCAAGTTTCTTTTGTATTTTGCTATCAGGCATGTCGAGGGGAATAAACCGCACACCCTTCACACCAAGCCGCGATGTCCAGCGCGGTACAATTGCAATGCCGATCCCCTTGCTGACAAGATTGACGATTGTCTGCTTTTCTTCAGCGATTTGTGCAACGCGTGCGGTCAGACCCGCTTCAATGAAAAGAAGCATGCTCAGATCGTGGCTGTGTGGCCTGGATTTACGATCCGGCACGATTAATGGCTCATCAGCCAGTTGATCGACTGTTACCGATTCAAGATCTGCGTGCCGGTGTCCCTCAGGGCAGGCGACCACTACGGTCTCGTGGAACAGCAGACGAAACTCAAGATTTCGATGACTTGTCTCCGGAGGACGGACGAATGCGATGTCAAGGTTACCGGAAAGGAGTTTCGGCAGCAGCCGTATGGTTTTTTGTTCAATCAGCTGGACACTGATGCCAGGATAACGCGCTTTGAACGCTGGCAGGAATTGCGGAATAAGCCCTGCAGCGGCGCTGTCGATAGCGCCCACCCGCAAAAGAGCTTCATTTTGGTTTTTGTGGCCACGAAGCGTCGTTTCCAGGACTTCGAGCCGTGAAACCAGATCGCGAGCTTCTTGAAGCAGGAGAATTCCAGCTTCGGTGAGCGCCACATGACGTGTTGTACGGGTCAAGAGTCGAATCCCGACCCCTTCCTCAAGAAGTTTGATCTGGCGACCAAGCGAGGCAGGCAGCATATCCAGTCGTTGGGCAGCTCGGCCAAAATGAAGGGTTTCCGCGACTGCAATGAAGCATCGCAACTGTCGAAACTCGATAAAGACCTCCTAATTATATCAGGAACTTATATAATATATGCGCATTGTTGTGACCTGGTCAAACTGGCAAATTGCTTGCTTGAAGAAAATCTCGTGTGACTGTTCAATTGAAAAAATCTCTGGGGGGACGCAATGCGAACGCACAAGATTGCTGCAATACCGGCTGATGGCATCGGCCCGGAGGTCATAGAATCCGGTGTTGCAGTGCTGCACGCACTTGCGGCGCGCATGGGAAATATACGGTTTGATTTGACCTATTTCGATTGGGGTTCCGACTACTACAAAAAGCATGGCATCATGATGCCGGAAGATGGCCTTGACCAGCTCAAGTCCTTTGACGCGATTTTTTTCGGAGCTGTCGGCGCGCCTGATATTCCGGATCACATCACTCTTTGGGGCCTGCGGCTTCCGATCTGCCAGGGATTTGATCAATATGCCAATGTCCGTCCGACAAAAATCATCCCGGGCATCACATCGCCTTTACGTAATGTGGACGTTGGCGATCTCGATTGGGTCATTGTTCGCGAGAACTCAGAAGGTGAATATTCGGGACATGGTGGCCGGGCGCATAGGGGCTTTCCGGAGGAGGTGGGCACCGAAGTGGCCATTTTTACACGCGTTGGCGTTACGCGGATAATGCGATATGCCTTCAGCCTGGCGCAGTCCCGGCGCCGAAAATTCCTAACGGTCGTGACCAAATCTAATGCCCAACGCCACGGCATGGTGATGTGGGACGAAATTGCTGCAGAAGTCGCGCTGGAATTTCCGGATGTGACCTGGGACAAGATGCTGGTCGATGCAATGACGGTTCGTATGGTCAAACACCCGCAGAGCCTGGATACGATTGTTGCCACTAATTTGCATGCTGATATTCTGTCCGATCTCGCTGGTGCACTGGCTGGAAGCCTTGGTGTCGCTCCGACGGCAAATATCGATCCTGAGCGTCGCTATCCCTCGATGTTCGAGCCAATACATGGTTCGGCCTTTGACATAAGTGGAAAGGGCGTTGCAAATCCGGTGGCGACGTTCTGGACGGCTGCGCAGATGCTGGATCATCTCGGCGAGGCTGATGCATCCCGAAGGCTGCTTGATGCTATCGACAAAGTTTGTGAAGCCGGGATCATGACAATTGATGTCGGTGGAAACGCTACGACGCGTGAGGTAACGGATGCCATGATAGAAGCGATACGAGGCTCGAATATCTAATTGCTGCAGCGACAGCTCGATTTCAGGCTAAAATGCCTTCCAGCATCTTGCGGTAGCTGAACGATTGAAATCTTCTTGCAGGCCACCGGCAAGGGCGGTTCGTCTGCTACCGTCGAAGCCCTTGTACGTATCTGCGCGCTGGGTATCGACACCTGCGTGAACCAGGGGTGCGCAGTGGGATTAGTCGGACCAATAAATGGTTGGTGGTAGCAAAGGCCGGTAATACGAACTTATCGCATAAGATATATTATGGAACAATTATATCTCACACGACCAGCCATCATAGGCCGGTCGAATGTTATCCGGGGTTTCCCGATCCACGGTCTCAAAATCGAGATCCACATGCATATGAGTCAGAATGGCTGTCCCGGGATTGATCAGCTGGACCGCCCCGACCGCTTCGCTCAGTGAAAAATGACTGGGATGCGGCTGGTAGCGCAGCGCGTCGACAATCCAGTATGACAGGCCGTGCAGCAGCGCGGCGCTTTCATCCGGCAGAGCGCTTATATCAGACGAATATGCCAGATCGCCAATTCGGAAACCAAGCGAGATAATGTCGCCATGTATCTGAGTAAACGGAAGAACCTCGATTGAACCGCCGGGTCCATCGACGCTGAATTTTTCACCGTGCCTTATTTCATGTGCGACCAGTATCGGCGGATAGGACGAACCCGCCGGCGTCCGGAAGCAATAGCCAAAACCTTCATAGAGCCGGTCAAGCGTCGGCCGGTCAGAGTAAATCTGAACGCGTTCGCGGCGGTTGATCACAAAAGCACGCAGATCATCAATGCCATGAATGTGGTCGGCATGGGCATGGGTGTAAAGCACCGCGTCAGCCCAGTCGATGCCGGCAGACAGGCATTGTTCGCGAAAATCCGGGCCGGTATCAATGATGATCCGGGTTACGTCCTCACCACTGCGTTTTTCGACCAGCAGGCTGCAGCGGCGACGGCGGTTCTTCGGATTATCCGGATCGCAGGCACCCCAGTGATTGCCGATCCTGGGAACGCCCGGAGATGAGCCGCATCCAAGAATGGTGAAACGCAGGCTCATAATTGTTTCGGCAGTTTCTGGAACAGCCGGAAGGTATTTTCGCCGGTCTGTCTGATCAGATCTGCCGTCTCCATCTGCAGGGTTCTGGCAAGAGAGTCTGCCGTATCAGCGACAAAAGACGGTTCATTGGTCCGGCCGCGATGCGGCACTGGTGCCAGATAAGGTGCATCGGTTTCGACCAGAATACGATCCCGTGGAACATGTTGTGCGATATCGCGGATATCTTCGGCGTTTTTGAAGGTTGCTATGCCTGAAAACGAGACATAGAGCCCAAGATCGACTCCTGTTCTTGCCAGCTCCGCACCCGACGAAAAACAATGTAATACTGCAGGAAATGCACCATTTTCTGTCTCTTTGACGAGAATATCAATCATGTCGGCGTCAGCAGCGCGGGCATGGATGATCAGCGGAAGTCCGGTGATCCGCGCAGCGGCGATATGGGTTATAAAACCGCGTTTCTGACTGTCAGGCGTGCTGTTGTCATAATGATAATCGAGACCCGCCTCGCCGATGGCGACGACTTTCGGATGTGCCGCCAGCGCAACCAGTTGGTCTGTCGTGACATGCTGCTCTTCGTCTGCATTATGCGGATGAGTGCCGACGGAACAGAACACATCATCATAACGCTCGGCGACGGCCAGCACCTGATCAAATTTTTCAACCCGTGTGCAGATTGTAATCATCCGCTCAACGCCTCTGGCTCGCGCTCGCGCGACCACATCGTCCAGTTGCTCGGCGAAGTCGGGAAAATCCAGATGGCAGTGGCTGTCAATCAGCATCAGTTCGCTGCCACCGGTTCAACAAATCGAGGGAAAATACCTTCCGGCTTGGCAATGGTGGTGCCGCTTGTCAGCGTGTCAGCAGCGCCCAGCGCAGCGAAACTGCGCTCTTCAGATGGCACCGCCAGGGCGTCCAGCAGACGCGTCGCAGCATCGGGCATGAAGGGTTGTGCCAGGATGGCAACCCTGCGCACAATTTCAGCGGTGACATAAAGTACGTCGCTCATGCGTTGCGGATCGGTTTTTTTCAGTGCCCAGGGTTCCTGTGCGGCAAAATAGCGATTGGCTTCGCTGACCACGTTCCATATGGCGTTCAACGCATTGTGCGGAGCCTGGACGTCCATCGCCTCCCGGCATTCCGGCAGCAGTGCTCTGGCCTGTTCCAGGATTACGTTGTCTGCTTCAGTCAGCGTGGAAGGCGTCATCAATGCGCCATCGAGATTCTTGAACACCATGGAAAGCGAGCGCTGCGCGAGATTGCCCAGATCATTCGCCAGATCCGCATTCATCCGCGCCACGATGGCGTCATGGCTGTAACTGCCATCACGCCCGAACGGCACTTCGCGCAGCAGAAAATAGCGCAGAGCATCAAGGCCATAGATGTCGACCAGAGAGAACGGATCGACCACATTGCCAACCGATTTCGACATTTTCTCACCGCGGTTGAACAGAAATCCGTGGGCAAAAACACGTTTTGGCAAGGCCAGACCGGCGGACATCAGGAAGGCGGGCCAGTATACTGCGTGAAAGCGGATGATATCCTTGCCGATGACATGGACATCAGCCGGCCAGAACCGCGCCCGTGCGTCATTTTCATCGGGAAATCCGGTTGCAGTCAGATAATTCGTCAGAGCGTCGACCCAGACATACATGACGTGTTCCGGATCATCCGGCACTGTCACGCCCCAGTCGAAAGTCGTGCGCGAAATTGACAGATCTCGCAGCCCTGATTTGACAAAACTGACCACTTCATTGCGGCGCTCATCGGGGCCAATGAATTCCGGATGCGCCTCAAAATGCGCCAGCAAACGGTCCTGATAGGCCGAGAGGCGGAAGAAATAGCTGTCTTCCTCAACCCATTCCACCGGCGTGCCCTGCCCGCCAAGCTTGATGCCGTCTTCGCCGGAGGTAACTTCATCTTCGCCGTAATAGGCTTCATCGCGTACCGAATACCAGCCTGAATAGGTGTGCTTGTAAATATCCCCGGCCGCAGCCATGCGTTTCCAGATTTCGACGCTGGCCGCATGATGTCGCGGTTCGGTAGTGCGCAGATAATCATCATTGGATGCGTTCAGAACAGCCGCCATGTCCTGAAAGCGCGCGGTGTTGCGGTTGGCGAGTTCCTGTGTGGTTATGCCAAGGTCGCGGGCGGTTTTCAGCATTTTCAGGCCATGCTCATCAACGCCAGTGAGAAAAAATGTGTCAAAACCGTCGAGCCGCTTGAACCGCGCCAGCGCGTCTGTTGCGATCAGCTCATAGGCATGGCCGATATGGGGCGCGCCGTTGGGATAGGAAATTGCGGTGGTAATATAGAAAGTCTTTTTATTCATATCCGGGACTGACCTGACTTAAACGGGCAAACGCGCCTCTGCGTTCTTGGCTCTGTTTAGTAGAGCAAACAGGTTCAGGATCAACTGTTTCCTGTCCAGATTAAAGGTCTCAGTCTGGCGCTGCTGCTGCACCAGTTGATCCCAGACATCGACCCAGGGGTTGGCGGCTCCCTGCCCGGCCATGGCGATTGCGCGCTCATGAACAAACAGCCGCGCCCGTTCCAGAAATTCGGCAAACAAAGCATCCCGGTTACGCAGTGTCAGCGCATCGGCCAGCGCATGCAGGCTTGTGTGGTCGCCGGGCGCCTCTTCAAGCCGTGTCTGCATGTCTTGACGCAGCGCGCCATGATCGGCTTGCATCAGGTCCATTGCGTAGCGCACGCGTCCATCCGCGAGCCTGGAAATTGCGTTAAAGCCGGCCGTATCAAAATCACCCAGTTCAGCACGCAGGATTTCCTGCATCTGTGGCTCAGTCGGTTTCGGCAGCAGCGCCCTGCGGCAGCGCGACCGGATTGTTGGCAGAAGACGTTGATAGCTGTCAGACAACAATAAAAACAGAGACTTGGATGGTGGTTCTTCGAGTGATTTCAAAAGTGCATTGGCCGCCGCCGGGGCCATATCCTCGGCCTTGTCGACGACAATGATGCGCCAGCCGCCACCGGCTGCTGTGGACCCAAGAAAATGGATCAGACGCCGCACATCGACGACCGGAATGCCGCTGGTCATGCGTTTCTTTTCTTCATCCCAGCGACGCGACAATAACAGCAGGTCAGGATGCGATCCGGCACTGATCTTTGCTGCCGCCTGACTGTCGGCCGCGACCGACAGTTCCTCGGCGTTTTGGGCAGCTTCCCGGGCGTTCTGCTGATGCGTGAGGAGAAATTTGGCGATCTGATAGGCCAGAGTTGCCTTGCCGCAACTGACAGGACCGCCGATCAGCCATGCGTGATGCAGTTTGCCCTGCCCCAGCGCATCCAGAAACTCGCGCTGCAATGCTTCAGCACCTACCAGACGCTGTGCGCGCCGTGGCTGCAGAATCAGATCAAGGTCTTCTACATTGGACATTGGCGTTCCAGACGGTAAAATCTGACCCTGGATCAAAACCCGTGCCAGACATCAGCGTACGATCCCGGCGCGGCAGCGGCGATCAGGATTCAACCGGGCCGGTTTCATCAATCGGTGTCTCCGTATCACCATCTGCAATAACTTCTGAATCGCCATCTTCAATGTCGTCTTCATCGTCGCCTTCAATTTCACTGATGCGTTCAACAGAAACGACGATTTCATCTTTGGCAGTGTTGAAGATGGTTACACCCTGGGTCGAACGACCGGCCAGCCGGATGCCGCCAATCGGACAACGGATCAACTGGCCGCCATTGGTGACGAGCATGATTTCATCGCCCTCGTCGACACGGAAGGAAGCTGCCAGCGCACCGTTGCGGCTTGACATATTCATGGCTGCGATGCCCTTGCCGCCGCGCCCGGAAACCCGGTACTCGAAGGAGGAACTGCGCTTGCCATAGCCGTTCTCGGAAATCGCCAGAATGACCTGCTCTGCCTCGGCCATGGCGGCGAATCTGGCCTCATCAATGCCATTTTCCGCAAGATCCGTGACCTCTGCTTCATCATCGCTGATATCTGCCAATGCCGCATCATCATCAAAGCCGCGCAGCATGCGGCTTTGCTTGATATAGGCGGCGCGTTCCGCCGGGGTTGCATCAAAATGTCGCAGGATTGACATCGCGATCACTTTGTCACCTGACGCCAGATTTATGCCGCGCACGCCGACTGAATTGCGTCCTGTGAAGACACGTACATCCTGCACCCGGAAGCGGATGCACTGACCTTTGAGGCTGGTCAGCAGCACGTCATCATCGGCAGAACAGGTTTCCACACCCACTATGGCGTCACCGTCATCGAGCTTCATGGCAATCTTGCCATTGCGGTTGACCTGAACAAAATCGGATAATTTGTTGCGCCGGATCGTGCCGCGCGTCGTCGCGAACATCACATCGAGCTGGGCCCAACTTTCTTCATCCTCGGGCAATGGCATGATTGTGGTGATCGTCTCATTCTGCTGCAGCGGCAGAATATTGATCAGCGCCTTGCCACGGGATTGCGGACTTCCGACCGGCAGACGCCAGGCTTTCAGCTTGTAAACGATGCCGCGAGAGGAAAAGAACAATAGCGGTGTGTGGGTATTGGCGACAAACAGCCGGGTTACGAAATCTTCGTTCTTGGTCGACATTCCCGAGCGGCCCTTGCCGCCGCGCCGTTGCGCACGATATGTCGCCAACGGCACACGCTTGATATAGCCGGTATGCGATACGGTAATGACCATGTCTTCACGCTGGATAAGATCTTCATCTTCCAGTTCCGCACCGCCTTCGAGAATTTCCGTGCGGCGCGGCGTGGCGAACAACTCCTGGGATTCGAGCAATTCGTCCTTGATGATCGTCATGATGTGCAGCCGCGAGCCGAGAATCTCAAGATATTTCTTGATCTCCTCACCAAGCTTGTTCAGTTCATCGGAAATCTCTTCCTGACCGATGCCGGTGAGACGCTGCAGACGCAATTCCAGAATTGCGCGCGCCTGCTCTTCTGACAGTTTGTAGGTGCCATCTTCCTGAACGCGGTGGCGCGGATCATCAATCAGCCGGATCAGTGGTTCAATATCGCGGGCGGGCCAGCTTTTTTTCAACAATTGCGCGCGTGCGGTGGCGGGGTCCGGCGCTGCGCGGATCAGAGCGATCACTTCGTCAATATTTGCCACTGCGATGGCCAGGCCGACAAGCACATGGGCGCGGTCGCGCGCCTTGTTCAAAAGAAATTTGGTTCTGCGGCTGACCACAACTTCGCGGAAGGCAACAAAGGCGCGCAGCATGTCGAGCAGTGTCATCTGCTCGGGCTTACCGCCATTCAGAGCCACCATGTTACAGCCGAACGAGCTTTGCAGCGGCGAGAACCGGTAAATCTGGTTGAGCACCACGTCGGCAACCGCATCGCGCTTCAATTCGACAACGACACGCATGCCGTCACGATCGGATTCGTCGCGAATATCGGAAATGCCTTCAACGCGTTTCTCGCGCACCAGATCGGCAATCTTTTCAATCATCGATGCCTTGTTGACCTGGAACGGAATTTCCGTGATCACAAGAGCTTCCCGGTCCTTGCGCACCATTTCGGTAGCAACCTTGCCGCGCATGATGACACTGCCGCGGCCTGTTTCAAAGGCCGACCGGATTCCAGCCCGCCCGAGGATCATGCCGCCGGTGGGAAAATCGGGCCCCGGCATATGCTCCATAATGCCGGACAGGGAAATAGCCGGATCATCAATCAGGGCGATACAGGCATTGATCACCTCGCCCAGATTGTGTGGCGGGATATTGGTCGCCATACCGACGGCAATGCCGCCTGCGCCATTGGCCAGAAGATTTGGAAAGCGCGACGGCATGACAACAGGCTCTCGTTCTCGCCCATCATAGTTTTCCTGAAAGTCGACCGTGTCTTTCTCAATATCGGCAAGCAGATACTGCGCTGCCTTTTCCATCCGGCATTCGGTATAGCGCATGGCAGCGGGAGGATCGCCATCGACCGAGCCGAAATTGCCCTGCCCGTCGACAAGCGGCAGCCGCATCGAAAATTCCTGCGCCATTCGAACCAGCGCATCATAGATCGCGCTGTCGCCATGGGGGTGATATTTACCCATCACCTCACCCACGACACCGGCAGATTTGCGGTAGGATTTATTGAATTCCAGCCCCATGCCATGCATGGCGTACAAGATCCGACGATGCACCGGTTTCAGACCGTCACGCACGTCAGGCAAGGCGCGGCTTACGATCACGCTCATGGCGTAATCGAGATAGGACCGCTTCATCTCTTCGACAATTCCAATGCGCTGAACATCGGACGGCAGATCGCCAGCCGGCTCATTTCCGTCAGGGGTATTTTCGTTATCGGACAAAATTGTACTCATGGGTTTGGGGCGTCGAATCGTCGCCCTCAATGAAGTCGCGGCATTATAGACTGCCGGACCTGTAAAGACCAATTTTTGACACCGAAAAGACGGCATTTTTTGTGAATAAAAACAATCACTTATCGATCATTTTAGTGAAATTGTGACAGAGCGCAATTTTTCGTCACTTTGTCGGGGGCAAAAATTGCGGCTTGACACGAAACCGCGCTGCCGCCACGGCTTGAAGCCATGGAATTAGACACCCTCATAAACGCTTCCGTGACCCTGCTGGTGACAATTGACCCGATTGGTCTTGCACCGCTGTTTTTGGCTCTCACTGCGGGTATGGACCGGGCGGCGCGCCGGCAGATTGCCTTTCGCGGAATTGTTATTGCAACAGGACTACTGGTGCTGTTTACGCTGGCTGGCATGACCATTCTCGACCTGTTCGGCATCACTATGCCGGCATTTCGCATCGCCGGTGGCCTGCTGTTGTTCTGGCTTGCCTTCGAGATGGTCTACGAAAAGCGCCAGGAACGGAAACAGGAAACCACAGTGCGAGCCGTCAGCCATGATGAGATGAAGCACATTGCTGTGTTTCCGCTGGCGATACCGCTGATCGCCGGCCCCGGGGCGATTTCAGCAACTGTGCTGTTGTCCACCGAAATGTCCGCGCCTCTGGAGCGCGCTGCTTTGATTGGCGTCATTCTCGGGCTTATGGTGCTGTGCATGATTGTCTTCATGCTGGCCGAGCGGGTGGATCGTTTTCTCGGCGATACCGGCCGCATGGTGCTGACGCGGCTTCTGGGGGTTATTCTGGCAGCATTGTCGGTGCAGTTTGTGGCAGACGGCATTCTTGCGTTCAGGGCCTGATATCCGGCCGCCAGAGTCAATTCTCGAGCCTGGATACAAAGAGTATTGCCAGCACCTATTGCGCTGGTAAATCGATGCGGAATTCGCTGCCGCCATATTCGTGGACGGAATCTCTGGCCCTGATCACAATGAAGTCCGTTCCCGGGGGAATGGCGACATCGCCCAGAGAGCGTGTGAAGGGTTGCTCCTCGACATGAGGATGGACAAGTACCCGTACGGCCAAAATCCGGCCTTGCGGCCCCAGCACCTCGAAAGCATTGGCGTAATGCTCCCAGCCTTCATCTGCATGGCGAATGGTGGCATCTATCCGCCACGCGCCAGTGCTGTCCGGCGTAGCAGCAGCGGTAACCACCTCGGCCTCACCGGCCAATGCCGGGGACACCGCGGCAAGCAGCACAAACCAGAGCGCTGCCGCCACGACGCTGTTCGTTTTTGTCCTAGAACGGAATTTCATCATCCATGTCGTCGGAAAAATTACTGCCGCCGCTGCTGCCGCCTTTCATGGGGTCTGACTGACCGAAATTATTGCCGCCCTGATTGGTGACAGCACCGCGATCCTGGCCGCCGCCGGCACTTTCCTGACCGCCCTGCCCGCGGGAATCCAGCATCTGCAATTCGCCGCGATATTTCTGCAAAACGATTTCAGTGGAGTAGCGTTTCTGGCCGGACTGATCTTCCCATTGCCGGGTTTGCAACTGGCCCTCCAGATAGACTTTGGCACCCTTTTTGAGATAATTTTCAGCAACTTTTGCGAGATTGTCGTTGAAAATCACGACCTGGTGCCATTCGGTTTTCTCGCGGCGTTCCCCGGAATTCTTGTCGCGCCAGGATTCGCTGGTGGCGATGCGAAGATTGACCACAGGGTCGCCCGAATTCAAACGGCGTATCTCCGGGTCTGCTCCCAGATTTCCCACCAATATTACTTTGTTGACACTGCCAGCCATGGCATACTCCTGACGTAAAGATCAGCCAGTGCTGACTGGCCGTGTTTGTAAAAATCCCGTTCGGGCCTGGCAAATTGCCAGATAACGGGCTTGGCAAATTGCCAGATAAGATGTGTGTCTGTCGCTTTGTCCTTATTGATGATTTAGCACAAAACCTCTGTCTCGGCTTGCCAGTGTGGCCACAAATGACATCCTACTGACAGTTTTCCACACCTGCTGCAGTTAGTTTGCTGTTGAAGCTCGGCAGATCAGGGCCAGGCAACCGATTTAAGTGTTTTGTTCTTTTTATGTTCCAATTCAAATCAACATGCATTAGCCTTTCGAGAATTGCAAGATGCCTGCGTGATTCCGTTTCCGGGGCCTTGAATAGCGTTCGGAAAACGCCAAATGGCGAACGACACCTGCTGCCCTTCCAATCCATTGGGTGCCCCACTTCTGTTCAGACGGTCAAATGAGTTCTATGCCCAGCAAATCCAGTTCCGGAAAACGCAGTCGATCCAGTGCGGCACACAATCTTGCTCCGATGATTTCTGTTCGCGGTGCCCGTGAGCACAATCTGAAGAATGTCGACATTGATCTGCCAAGAGACAAGCTGATCGTGATGACCGGCCTGTCAGGCTCTGGCAAATCGTCACTGGCATTTGACACGATCTATGCGGAGGGCCAGAGACGCTATGTTGAATCCCTGTCGGCCTATGCGCGGCAATTTCTGGAGATGATGCAAAAACCGGATGTTGACCAGATTGATGGTCTGTCTCCGGCAATTTCCATTGAACAGAAGACGACGTCGCGCAATCCGCGATCGACGGTGGGAACCGTCACCGAAATATACGATTATATGCGGCTGCTGTTTGCCCGTGTCGGAATTCCCTACTCTCCTGCGACGGGGCTGCCGATTGAAAGCCAGACCATCAGCCAGATGGTTGACCGCATCCTCCATTTGCCGGAAGGCACGCGGCTTTATCTGCTGGCTCCGATTGTACGCGGGCGCAAGGGCGAATATCGCAAGGAACTTGCAGAGCTGCAGAAAAAGGGGTTTTTGCGGATCAAGATTGATGGCGCCTATTACGAGATTTCCGAGGCACCCGTTCTCGACAAGAAGTACAAGCACGATATCGATGTTGTGGTGGATCGGATCGTCGTGCGTCCCGATATTTCTTCCCGGCTGGCGGATTCCCTGGAAACCGCATTGGGGTTGGCAGACGGGATAGCGGTTGCAGAATACGCCGACAAGGATGACGGTGCCGACGCGGCGGAGAGGTTGATATTCTCGGAGAAATTCGCCTGTCCCGTCTCCGGCTTTACCATTGCCGAGATCGAGCCGCGGCTGTTCTCCTTCAACAATCCGTTTGGCGCCTGTCCAACCTGTGACGGGCTTGGGTCGGAAAAACGGATCGCCGAGGATCTGGTGATCCCGGACCCGGAGATTTCCATCGCCAAGGGCGCTGTTGCGCCGTGGTCCCGCTCCACATCACCCTATTATCAGCAGACCCTGGCAGCCATCGGCAAAGTATACGGGTTCGGCCTGCGCGATAAATGGTCGAAATTGTCCGCCGAGGCGCAGACAGCGGTGCTGTTTGGAACCGGCAAACAGGAAATCACCTTCACCTATGATGACGGATTGCGGTCCTACAAGACCAAAAAGCCGTTTGAAGGTGTCATTCCCAACCTTGAGCGGCGCTGGCGCGAAACCGATTCGTCATGGGCACGTGAGGACATTGATAAATTCATGTCCTCGGCACCCTGCCAGACCTGCGATGGCTACCGGTTGAAGCCGGAGGCTCTGGCGGTGAAGATTTCAGGGCGGCATATTGCCCAGATCAGCGAATTATCAATCCGCAAGGCGATGCACTGGTTTGAAACGCTGCCGGCGGAATTAACCGATAAGCAGAACGAGATCGCCGGGCGTATCCTGAAGGAAATCCGGGAAAGGTTGGCGTTTCTCAATGATGTCGGGCTGGATTATCTGACCTTGTCGCGGAATTCGGGAACATTGTCCGGCGGTGAAAGCCAGCGGATCCGCCTTGCCTCGCAGATCGGTTCCGGTCTGACCGGCGTGCTGTATGTGCTCGATGAGCCATCGATCGGTCTGCATCAACGCGATAATGACCGGCTGTTGACCACGCTCAAGCATCTGCGCGACCTCGGCAACACAGTCATTGTTGTTGAACACGATGAAGAAGCCATTCTGACAGCGGATCACGTGGTTGATGTGGGCCCTCTTGCCGGAATTCACGGCGGTGAAATCATTGTCGCCGGCACCCCTGACAAAATCATGAAATGCAAGAAATCCCTGACCGGGCAATATCTGTCCGGCCAGTTGTCGATCCCGCTTCCCAAAACGCGGCGCAAGCCGGTGAAGAACCGCAAGATCACCGTCAAAGGCGCCACCGGCAACAATTTGAAAGACGTCACTGCATCAATACCGCTTGGCACATTCTGTTGTATCAGCGGGGTCTCGGGCGGTGGCAAGTCGACCCTGCTGCTGGACACCCTATACCGTGCTGTTGCCAAACATCTGAATGGTGCCAGGAGCCTGCCCGCTCCGTACAGCTCAATCACCGGACTGGAGCATCTCGACAAGGTGATCGATATCGATCAATCGCCTATCGGGCGCACGCCAAGGTCCAATCCGGCAACCTATACCGGGGCCTTCACACCAATTCGCGAATGGTTTTCAGGCCTGCCGGAAGCGAAAGTCAGAGGCTACGCTCCGGGCCGGTTCTCGTTCAATGTCAAGGGCGGGCGCTGTGAAGCATGCCAGGGCGATGGCGTGATGAAGATCGAAATGCATTTTCTGCCCGATGTCTATGTCACCTGTGATGTCTGCAAGGGCAAGCGCTACAACCGCGAAACTCTTGAGGTTCAGTTCAAGGGCAAATCGATTTCCGGCGTGCTGGATATGACGGTGGATGAAGGCGCAGAGTTCTTTTCGGCTGTGCCGGCAGTGCGCGACAAGATGTTGACCTTGCAACGTGTCGGGCTGGGCTACATCAAGGTCGGTCAACAGGCCACAACATTGTCCGGCGGCGAAGCGCAGCGCGTGAAACTTGCCAAGGAACTGTCTAAACGCTCGACAGGCCGGACCCTGTATATTCTCGATGAACCAACAACCGGGTTGCATTTTCACGATGTGGCGAAACTACTGGAAGTGCTTCATGAACTTGTCGATCAGGGCAATACGGTGGCAGTCATCGAACACAATCTTGAAGTCATCAAAACCGCCGACTGGGTGATTGATATCGGACCGGAAGGTGGCGATGGCGGCGGAGAAATCGTGGCGGAAGGAACGCCTGAAGATATTATTCGGGAAGAACGATCCTATACCGGCAGATTTTTGAAGGACCTGCTTGACCGTAGGCCTGATAAAACTGCTGTGATGCAGGCCGCTGAGTAGAGGCGAATCCGGAAATTGCGGGAAACCGGCTCCTCCGATCCTCGGAAGGCCCTCCGGTCTCAGGAATGACACCTTTGATTCACAGCTTCGTTGGCCGTTTTAACAGCTATGATGGGACAGGGCCAATCAGGTCGGAAATCGGGGCCAATTGGTGAAAACTCACGAGACCGGCACGTCTGCCCACACTTATTCTCAACGCAACTTTCCTACTCGGAGTCTGTTCAAGAATAGGCAATGCGTGTGAGGCGCCTTGCCATGAGCTTTGTCATGGCGGATTGGATAAAGACGGAGATGGTGGGTGCGAAGCGCTCAAAATTCTTTGACAGACAGCGGTTGATACCGAAGCAGGCCAAGGTCCGCCGCCACTCCTCCTGCGTTGTGCCGCTTGCATAGCGTAACCCGCTACGGTCATGATCGGCACGGGTGAAAGGATCCGCACCATTTCCATCCTCCATGTTCTACCCCAGACAAGGAGATTCAAATGCGCTACTTTCACTCAATTACTCGTACAGACACTTAGTTCAGAACTCGGAAATGACGTTGCAACCTTTGGTTTCTTGTGCTAATTTTTTTGCGGGGCGATGCCTAATCTAACAAGTTTCTGAAAAGGTCGAAACTGGGTGGATAGATTACTGTAGAATCGCAAATGGAAATTTGATTTCGATTGTTTCTTGGACTAATTTTGCTTTGAAGGGCTATGGGCGAAAACATTTTCTTGCCTCTCACGCCTGAAATCTTTTTTCAACAACCTGCTAACTGACCAATACGCCGCTCAATCCTTCGGTGATCTGCTCCTGTGTGGTCTCGCACCATCCGCGAGCAAATCGCCGAATGATTGAGCCAGTCCAAACCATTTTAAGAGTGTTGAACGCGCCCCCCGGGATTCGACGTTTTGGGGTCAGTGAATTGAGACTTTGGTAAGTGAATCGAGACTTGGAGTAATTGACTTGAGAATTCGCACAACCACTGCAGCCGTTTTAGCAATTTCCACTTTCGCCCTCGCGCCCCGGGCCGAGGCCCAGTCGCTGGAGACCTTTGGGGTCCTGGCCGGATCGGAGATCACCAATACTGGTCCCACCGTCATAAACGGAAATATCGGCCTAAGCCCGGGCTCCGCGATCACCGGGTTCCCACCCGGGAGCGTAGTTTTCCCTTATACCAGATATGTAACCAACGGTGTCGCTGTGCAGGCGAAAGCCGATCTGACCACTGCCTACAATGTTCTGGCAGGAAGGCCCGCGACCGCCAGCCTGACAGCTATTGTAGGAAGTGGCCAGTCTCTCAATCCAGGAGTTTACAGTTTTGACTCCTCTGCCCAAATAAATGGGGAACTCACCCTCGACGGAGGCGGCGACCCGGACGCAGTTTTCATTTTCAATATACCGTCCACACTGACCACGGGCTCGAATGCGAAGATCTTGTTGGTCGGCGGCGCCAATCCCAACAATGTGTTCTTCAGGGTCGGCAGCTCCGCGACACTTGGAACGGCTACCGAGTTTCAGGGAAGAATCCTTGCACTGACAAGCATCACGCTGAACACTGGTGCCAATATCAGTTGCGGCGCTGCCCTGGCGCGCAACGCTGCGGTGACGCTTGACACCAACCGAATAAGTGTCGCCGAAGCCCTCGAAGCGGAAATTGGGGGAATGTATGTCGACTGCGCGATGGTCGAAGTCGTAATCGGGGATGAACTGGATGAAATGGCGTCTGATAGTGCACAGGATGTCGCCGATGTCATTGACGACTACGTCGCCGGTGGTGGTGACCTGCCGCTGGGGTTCCAGGTCCTCGACTTCTTGACGCCGGCCGAATTGGCGGATGCGCTCGCGCAGATTGCCGGGGAAGCCTCAACCGGCGTCACGCCGACCGGCACGCAGGCGATGGATTCGTTCCTCGATACAGTGCTCAACCAGGGCTTCGGCGGTGATAGCGGCCCGGGCGGTCCGAGTGATCAGACTGCTCCCGGCCGCGACACCCTCATGGTGCTCGGCTATGCGACCCCGGAAAATTCGAAAGGCGCCGATGCCAACATGGCTATGGCCTCTGGCGGCGCACTGTTGGCGGCACCCGATCCGCGTCGCTGGGGAGTCTGGGCGGCCCTGTATGGTGGCGACAGCGATGTCGATGGCAATGCAGCATCAGGTACGCGCGACCGGTCGAGCGACAATTACGGTGTCGTCTTCGGCCTCAACTACCAAATCACAGAGGACACAACGGTTGGCCTGGCGTTGTCTGGCGGTGCCACCAGTTACAGCCTGGCGGACGGTTTCGGCAACGGCAGTAGCAACATGTTCCAAGGGGCCATTTACAGCCGCACCAATTTGGATGCGGCCTACATCGCTGCGGCGCTCGCTTATGCTTACCACGACGAATCGACCGAGCGGACGACGGCATTCGACGGCGCCCGCTATACGGCGGATTTCGACGCCTCCAACATTGCCGGGCACGTTGAGGCCGGATACCGTTTTGGAGGGCTCACGCCCTATGGTGCCGTGCGCGTGCAGGTCTTCCATACGCCGGACTACAGCGAGACCAGTGACACAGGCGCATTCGCGCTGGACTACGACGAGCAGACGACGACCACGACCCGCACGGAGCTCGGCACGCGGTTCGACCACGCCTTCGCGGTCGGCTACGGAGCGTCGCTCACGCTCAGCGGCCGCGTTGCCTGGGCGCATGATTATTCCTCCCAGCCGAGCACAACCGCCACATTCCAGGCGCTACCCGGATCTGACAGCTTCACCGTGGACGGCGCCGCAGCTGAACGTGATTCCGTGCTCCTCTCCGCCGGGGCCGAGTTCATGATGGCGAGCGGCTTCTCGCTTGCCGGGTCGGTCAACAGCCAGTTCGCCGAAAACTCGCAGACCTATTCCGGCAACGCACGGATACGTTTCCAGTGGTGAGCCATCGTACTGCCGGCGCGCGCAGACCGTTTTCAACTGCGCTCATCGCGGTCGGCGCAGGGCTTATTTTTGCCTTCCTGGCCACTGTTCCCTCAGCCGCCGCCGGCAAGGTGGTTGCATTCAAAAGCGATGTTGCGCGCGGCACGATCGTTGTGCGAACCAATGAACGCCGGCTCTACCTGGTAATCAGGGGCGGACGCGCCATTAGCTATCCGGTAGGGGTTGGGCGCGTCGGACGGCAGTGGACCGGCACTTCCGTCATTGAAGGCAAACATGTAAGCCCAAATTGGGCTCCTCCGCCTGCCATCAGACGCGATTCGCCCAACCTCCCGGCTATAATCCCGGGAGGGGCGCCTAACAATCCATTGGGTGTCGCCGCGCTGACACTCTCAGGCGGCGACTACGCCATTCATGGCACCAATAAGCCGAGTTCGATCGGCCGGTTCGTATCTTACGGCTGTATCCGGATGCTGAATGAAGACATCACCGAGCTGTTCAAACGGGTCCGCGTTGGAACGCAAGTGGTCGTAGAGCACTGAGCTGCGTATTAATTGCCGCATCATCCTTGTTGGATTTGCGGTCTTTGAATTCGCGTCTGGTCATGGAATACGATGCTCAACAGCGAACTGTGAACTTCCAAGCCTTTCGTCTTGGATCGCCCAGCGTGTCAGACGCAGGTCGAGACACCCGGGAAAGTGCCGTAAAGGGCTTTCTGTCGAAAATAATCGTAACAACTGTATTGGAAATTCGCGAAATCGGCAGGGCTGGCGATCTCAGGAAATCGAGACATGACAACTCTTTGATCTTTCGCACAAATTTGTCTGAGGCCTGCGTTTTCTGCAAGCCTGACATGCTGTTTTGTCACTCCTCAAATGCTGCAACGCACACTAAGTAACGGTCATCAGGGAAACACAACAATCCTGATCAATTGAAACCGTTAGACAAAACATTCGGAGACTTAAATGCCATTTTCTTCCATCACAGAATCCTACCGCAACTGGCGCCAGTATCGCAAAACTATGGACGAACTTTCCCGTCTGTCGCCACGTGAACTCGACGATCTGGGTATTGCACCTTACCAGATCCGCAGCGTAGCTCGCAGTGCACGCCGTGGCTAAGCCAGCGTCAATCCGATCCGCTAAAGAAAAGGCCCACACCGTTGCAGCGTGTGGGCCTTTCTAATAGTACCAGCGAGTGTCGTTACATATTCCCGGTTGAGAAAAACAATGTCTCGCCGTTGCTGTCATCAACTCCGTCATTATCGGTAACAGCAAATCCGACGCCAGATGCGTCAATCGCAAATCCCTCAATCTTGTCGACCACATAGCCGCCTGTTGCTTTCATGTCGGGCAGAAAATCGCGAACCATTTCCTTGTTGACGACTGGTAATTCCCCGCCCAGCGGGGCCGGTTCGAGTTCAGACAGGGCGACGCGATACAGCTTTTTGACCTTTGCATTTGCCCCGATCTGGTTGTCGCGCTCAACAAGATAAGCGAAATCACCGAAAACTGTGATTTCCGAGAGGCCTATCCAGCCGCTGCTCGCAGCTTCGGTGGGATACAGCACTGCGCCCCATTCCTTTGAGGCAATATCATATGACACCAGCTTGACGCGGTTTTCCGCGTCATCCGCCCAACTGCGCTGGATGGCAATCCAGAGGCGGTCGCCGACCCTGGCAATGCCCTCTGCGCCGAAGCGTTTTTCCACCGCCAGCAACTCTGCTGGAAAGGGAACCTGTTGCTCGATTTCGCCCGTTCCGGTTACTTGATAGAGGCCATGCGGGATCATCCGGTCGGTGCGGCCTTCCGAGGCGAGCCAGAAGCCGCCTTTGCCGTCATTTGTGATGCCTTCCAGATCCAGCAATTGTGCCGGAACGCCATTGCGGGTAACTGGCGTTGCAGCGATTATGGTTGCCGGTTGTGTCGTTGCATCAATCGTGAAGATTGTAGGCTGCATCGCATAAAAACTGTCATTGACCGCATAGAGTCTGCCCGGGATATCTAAATCCGCCGTCAGCCCCGACAAAGCTCCCCAGCCGATGGGACGGCCATCTTGCATGACTGAACGAATCATCGGATAGGCCGGTGTCTGATCTGCAAGCTGATACAGCGTCACGTGCGAGCGCACGCCGCCATCCTCAATCAGATCGGCTTCATTTGCCACTGCCAGCAGGTTGCGGCGCGGCAGTGCAATCGCCCCTTCCGGTGCCAGGCCCGTTGGTAGCAACTGAACAAATTCCGGGACAGACCCGGTGTCGCGATACACACCGATTACAGAACCGCGTTCCGAAAGGACGAAAATAAATGTTTCGCCATTATAGGAAGCGACTTCCAGTCCTTCCGGCTCTGCGCCCTTGTTGGCGGAACGCTTTTCCGGATAATGGCCGGCCATTGCGACACGGTATTCAAAATCAAGACCGGATTCATAGAGAACCTCGCCCGTTTTGCTGAAAATCGTGAAGCTCCGCGAACCGCCCTGATAGTCGCCTTCATTTGCAGTGACAAAGCGCTCGTCATCGAGCCACTGAACCGCATCTGGTTCGCGGCGCACTGCCAAGAGCGTGCCGTCAAAAGTCAGAGCGCCCTCTTCCTCAATGTCGATATTCCGAAGATCGACTGTGGCCGCCGAAAAATGCGATTTTACCTGCGCTGTCATGCTGTCAATGACAGCAATGTGGTTATTTTCCTGCATCGTGACGACAATTTCGTTGAGGGAATTGATATCGACAAATTCAGGCTCAGGGTCGCTGCCTGCAATATCCGCCAGTCCGGACAGATCGACAATGCGCCTGCTGTCGCAGTCAGGCAAACCGCTGGTCAGGGAGAACAACATGACATTGCCTGCAGGCAATTGTGGAATGATACCGTCATTCAGGTCTTCATCGCGTTCGTTTTCGATCGCGATTGCTAGGAATGATTTATCCGGGGAGATGGCAATGGAATCCGGTTGACCGGTCAGTTCGCAGGACAACTCAATGGTTCCGGTGGCAATATTGAGAACCGCTAATTTGCCACTCGGTGTGGTGTAACTGTCAGAGGTGTTGACACCGATCAAGGCATAATTTCCTGCCACCGAAACAGAGGTTGGCTCACCATCCACAGGCACAAAACCCGCTGCCTTTGGAGCAGATGCATCGGAAATATCGACCAGACCGATTCCACTGAGTGGACTGTCTGAATAAATCAGCATGTTTTCATCGGCTGTCGCCGAGATGATTTCTGCGGAGGATTCCGTTTTGGGATCCATATTGGGCGGTATGTTGGTGTTGACCGGAAAACTTGAAATCCGGTTGAATACTGCCTCGGCGAGCGCGGCTGTTGGTGACAGACCGGTGAGTAATGCGGCAAGCATTGCGAATTTGAACGTCTGATGCATGGGAGCCCCCATTTGTGTTGACAACATTTGAGGATTGACAGTATCGAATTACAGGAATGTGACAGGCTGGGCGAATGAACCCGTGTCAATTTGAAATGGTCTAAAGACGCAGGCCCTGCGGTCGCTCTTTGTACCAGGCTTTCAGAGGCATGATGACCGGTGGCTTGCCATTGTCGCGGACCCAGGAATCAACCGCAAAGGCTTCACTGTTTGTTGCTTGGATGATGACAGCTGTTGCGTGCGGATAGCGCCCGTCGAGGAAAAAGCCGCGCGCCTTGGGCCGCCCGATTCGATGATGCATCAGGTAGCCACTGTCGGCAGCAAGTTTCAAAAGGCTGGTGGTGTTGGTCGCCTCGTCAATACAATCCATCTGACCCGGCTTGTTAACTGTCGACAAATCAAATCCGCCAACATCATTGCCGGACCCGACCTGGCGCGCAATGCGCTTTTCAAACCATTGTACTGCGCGGCTCATGGCGGAGCGTTCCTGCTCTGGAGAAGATGCTCCTGATGCCAGAATTGTCTTCAGTTGCTGCATGTCGTGCGGTGTAAAATCAACCCGCTCTTTTCTGGCGCAACCGGTCCCGTGGCAGACATAGACCGATGTTCCTCTGGGTGCGCGTCCATCCTGGCTGGCATACCAGCTCAGAGGATCGCCTTCCCCGGCCTGGATGCATCCCGACAGTATGAGTGCAAATAGTAAAACCGGAATTTGTCGCATGGTTCCCCCTGTTCTGTGCGGACCGAATAGGCCAATTTTCCGGCAAAAGCCACATGCAATCCGGGCCGAATGTGGTAGTGCATCTCATGGCTGCAGTGAAATATAAAACCTTGTCCAGGCTGCTGGCATAGCGGAGATCGATATGACGAACAATGCCGTTCATGTAATTGGTGGAGGTCTGGCTGGCTCGGAGGCGGCCTGGCAACTGGCGCGCCGCGGCGTGCCTGTGGTGCTTCATGAAATGCGCCCGGTGCGCGGAACCGATGCACACAAGACTGACCATCTGGCAGAACTTGTGTGTTCCAATTCGTTCCGCTCCGATGATGCGCAAAATAATGCTGTCGGTCTCCTGCATGCCGAATTGCGGCTGGCGGATTCGCTGATAATGTCCTGTGGCGATGCCAATCAGGTGCCGGCAGGCGGCGCGCTGGCGGTCGACAGAGAAGGATTTTCTGCCGCCGTGACTGCTGCGCTGGAAAATGAACCGCTGATCACCATCAGCCGCGAAGAGATCAGCGCCATTCCACCGGATGATTGGGGTAGTGTCATCGTCGCGACCGGGCCATTGACTTCCCCTGCCCTGTCGAGCGCCATTGCTTCATTGACGGATGTGTCAGCGCTGGCTTTCTTTGATGCGATTGCACCGATTGCCTATTTCGACAGCATCGATATGTCCGTGTGCTGGTTCCAGTCGCGATATGACAAGGTCGGGCCCGGTGGCACTGGTGCTGACTATATCAATTGTCCGATGGACAAGGCGCAATATGAACGGTTCATTGATGCGCTGCTTGAAGGTGAAAAGACAGAATTCAAGCAATGGGAAAACACGCCCTATTTCGAAGGCTGTATGCCGATTGAAGTGATGGCCGAGCGCGGCCGCGAAACGCCGCGTCATGGCCCGATGAAGCCGAGGGGTCTGACCAATGCGCACAATCCGGAGGTGAAACCCTATGCGGTGGTGCAATTGCGGCAGGACAATGCTCTGGGTACGCTCTACAATATGGTCGGCTTCCAGACCAAATTGAAATATGGCGTTCAGAAAGAGATTTTCCGGCTGATTCCCGGCCTTCAAGAAGCGGAATTCGCCCGGCTCGGCGGCCTTCACCGCAATACATTCCTCAATTCACCGGTTCTTCTGGATGACAGCCTGCGATTGAAAGCGGATCTGCGTCTCAGATTCGCCGGTCAGATTACCGGCTGTGAAGGTTATGTGGAATCAGCTTCCATGGGGCTGCTGGCCGGGCGGTTTGCGGCCGCCGACTGGCATGGTCAGGAAAAGCTGCTGCCACCGGAAACAACCGCATTCGGAGCGCTGCTGTCGCATATCACAGGCGGCCATCTGGCCACAGAAGAAGCCCCGGGGAAGCGCTCATTCCAGCCGATGAACATCAATTTTGGTCTGTTTCCTCCGATCCCGGCGATAGCCGAAACCGACGGCCGCAAATTGCGCGGCAAGGAAAAAACCATCGCGAAACGGCAGGCGATCTGCGATCGGGCGCTGACAGACTTCAAGGTCTGGCTGCAGAAGTCAGATAGCAGAATTGCGGCGTAACGGCGTTTTCCGCAGAATCAGAAACACGGCCAGCGTTTTGATGCGCGCCATAAATGCCAGATCAGATGTGCTGTGCTGATGTCTGCAGCCGGACCATTGCGCCTTGATAGCCGTGTTGCCTTTGCCAGCTGGATCGTGACGGGAGCAAGCTGCAGAAATGCCGGTCTCAAGGTAGCCGGAACCGCAGCAGCGGCTTTGATGGCCCGCTGGCGATAGGATTCTGCAAAGGCACAGATTTGCTGGATGGCTTGGCTTTGGTCGGCAGATTGTGATTGCAGGAACGGGTTTGCTGACATTCCGGCCGCCTCGCAGATCTGCGGCGGCAGATAACGGGCAGCGCGCGTTTGCGCATCTGTCCGATCTGTCAGAAGCGGACGAATGACCCGGTGCCAGAGACTGAGCATGCAGGCCAGATAGCCGGACAGCTCGGCAGCCTGTGCAGAGCGGGCGCGATCCAGCACCAGACACGACAATTGCAAAATGGTACCGTCGGTCTGACCGGCATAGGCTTCAAACCCCTGCTGATCTTCAATTGCATCATCATAAAGATCGAAGATGCAGCCATCGAGATAATGGCCCAGAACATCCGGTGAAATGGTATGGCGTCTGGTCAGATCAAGCATGGTATTTGCCAGCGGACTTGCTGCGGCTTCAGCGTCTCGCTCACCCTGAAACACTTCACGCCACCATTGCAGACGGATTTCTCCGGCCATGGGTTCACGTGTGGTACGGGCAATCTTTGCGATTTCAAGATCAAATGCGTACAGCGTCAGAATGTCGGCCCGCTGCGGTCCGGGGATGAATTGTGCGGCGAAGAAACGGGCGGGATCAGCGGAGCGGATCAATGGTTGCAGATGATTCTCACCATCCTGATGGCTCATCGAATAGTCTCAACCGGCAACAGGGCTGCAGCAATTTGCCGTCCCTCTGCAAGGATTACGTTGAAGGTTCTGATTGCAGCTCCGGTGGACATGATTTCAAAGCGAACGCCGGCGTCACGCAAGGCCTGACGGGTCTGCTTGTCAGGAAAAACTCCGGTGTCACCCATGCCAAGGAACAGCAATTCTATAGCTTCCGCCTCGGCGACAACCCGGTCCAGCCGCTCAATCGTGACATCCTCAGGCTGTGCGGCGCTCCATCCGTAAATTCCGGATGGCAGAGCCAGAATGCCACCGCGATGTGACATTTCGGCGAATCGGAAACCGCCATTGCCGTAGGCGTCTATCGGAGCACGACCCGGGAAATAAGCCGGTTTGATAATAGTGCCGGGCGATCCGGCCGTCGGGTGCTGCTCGGGTGGCTGCGTTTTTTCAGGTTTGTCCGCCCGGTCCGTCATGCAGCGCCGGAGCTTTCCACTTCCTCGGTTCCTTTTGCCACATCAGTGTCGCGCAATTTGAGGAAAATTAGCAGCGGAGCGGCTATGAAGATCGAAGAATAGGTTCCGATCACCACGCCCCAGATCATCGCGAAGGTGAAGGATGCGATCACTTCACCGCCGAACACATAAAGGGCGGTCAAGGCAAGCAGGGTTGTGATCGATGTCAGAGCTGTTCTCGACAGGGTCTTGTTGATCGCCATGTCAAGTAGCTGGTTTATAGGCAAGCGCTTGTATTTGCGCAGTTTCTCGCGGACACGGTCATACACCACCACCGTATCATTCAGCGAATAGCCGACTATGGTCAGGACGGCAGCAATGCTCGCCAGACTGAATTCCATTTGCAGCAATGACAGCATCCCGATGGTCAGAATGACGTCGTGGACGGTTGCAACGATAGCTCCGACTGCAAATTGCCACTCAAAACGAAGCCAGATGTAGATCAGAACAGCACCCAGAGAAGCGATAACCGCCAAAATCCCGGTTTGTGTCAGCTCTCCGGAAACTGTTGGCCCCACAACTTCGACACGCCTGAAGTCAACATTTCCGCTCAACACGCCGCGAATTGTCTCGACGACTTCCTGCTGCGCCTCTTCTCCGCCATCCTGCTGCTGAATACGAATCAGCACATCGTCGGGCGATCCGAATTCCTGAACCTGAACATCGCCCAAATCCAGGGTCGACAGCAGGCTGCGAATTTCACCGATATTGGCAGGACCGTCGATGGTCTTGATTTCGATCAGCGTTCCGCCGCGAAAATCAATACCCAGATTGAGACCATTGACGACAAACAGAACAATGCTCACCACCACCAGCGCTGCAGATAGTGGAAACGACCATCTTCTATGCCGCATAAAGGCAATTTTGGTGTCGTCAGGAATAAGTTTCAAGGTCCGCATGGCGTGTCTCCCGCTCTAAATCGGCACTGTTGTGGGCCGTCTGCGGCGGACCCAAAACGCCACGATCAGGCGGTTCACGGTAAATGCAGAAAAGACTGTTGTGACGATGCCGATTGCCAGCGTGATGGCGAAGCCACGAATTGGACCTGAACCCAGAGAAAACAGGATAATTGCGGCAATCAGCGTGGTTATATTGGCATCAAGAATGGTTCCAAGTGCGCGTTTGTAACCGGCATCAATGGCTGCGATTGCGTTTCTGCCGGCGCGCGCCTCCTCGCGGATGCGCTCATAGATCAGGACATTGGCGTCGACCGCCATACCAATCGTCAGGATGATACCAGCGATACCCGGCAGGGTAAGCGTCGCCTGCAACATCGACAGAACACCAATAATCATGATGATGTTGATGGCCAGTGCGATATTGGCAAATCCGCCAAACAGACCATAGGAGAGCACCATGAATATCAGCACTGCAGAAGCAGCGATAATCCCGGCGATTTCTCCGGCCGCAATCGAATCCTGGCCCAGGCCCGGTCCGACGGTGCGTTCTTCAACGATGGTCAGATCGGCCGGCAGCGCTCCTGCACGCAACAGTATCGACAGATCATTTGCGGTCTGGACAGTAAAATTACCACTGATCTGGCCGCTGCCGCCCAGAATTGGCTCGCGGATGACCGGTGCGGAAATCACCACATCATCCAGAATAATTGCAAACGGTCTGCCGACATTTTCCGTGGATGCCCGGCCGAAGTCACGAGCACCGGAATTGTTGAAACGGAATGTTACCAAGGGTTCATTGGTGCGTTGGTCAAATCCAGGCTGGGCATCAACCAGATCTTCGCCGCTGACTATTTCGCGCCGTTCGATAACATAGGGAATGGGTGGGTCGTCAGATGAAAAAAGCACTTCTGCACCTGATGGCGGGCGTCCCTGCAGAGCCTGCTCTGCCGACATTTCCTGACTCACCAGGCGAAAACTCAATCGCGCAGTCTGTTTGAGAATATCTTTCAAACGCTGAGGATCGCCGAGACCCGGTACCTGGACCAGAATACGGTCTTCGCCCTGTCTTTGAATGTTCGGCTCGGTGGTTCCAAGTTCATCGACGCGGCGGCGGATCACTTCAATCGATTGATCAACCGCTGAACTGACGCGCTGGGCAATGCCTTCCGGCGTGAATGTCAGGCGGATCAGTCCGCCATCGTCAATCTCGAGCGCCACTTCCGTGATCGGAATGCCGCCCGACAGTATTCCTCCTGGAATTGGCTGAATGATATCCTGCAATGCCTCACGAGCGGCCGCGCTCTGGGTCGAATCGCGCAACCTCGCCTGAACGGTTTCGCCATCAGTGGTCAGTCCGGTATAGCCGATGCGCTGGTCACGCAATGCTGTACGCAGGCTGTTACGCAGATCCTCCAACCGGGTCTCAATGAGATCCGCACGTTCGACTTGCAGCAGCAGATGTGCACCACCCTGCAGATCCAGTCCCAGCACCAGTTGACCGCCAGGAATCCAGGCTGGCCATTGGTCGGCGACATCCTTCGGCATCAGGTTCGGAACGGCGGCTATGACGCCCACGAGCACGGTCAGGACAATGGCTATTGTCTTGATCGGAGAGAAATAAAGCATTCAGTTACCCGTCAGATATGGCGAAACCATTATGGATGTTGAGGATGTGAAATGTTGCGCCTGTATGGTCAGGCGTCGTCTTTTGCCGGCTCGCCCTTGGCGCGGACATTGGAAACCATGCTGCGAACGATGCGCACGCGCACGCCCTCTGCTAGCTCGACCTGCAACTCTCCATCATCGATCACTTTGGTGACCTTGCCAATCAGACCACCACTTGTGACAATCGTGTCACCGCGGCGGACTGCTGTGATCATTTCTTCATGCTTTTTTACCCGCTGACGCTGGGGCCGGATAATCAGAAAATACATCACGACGAAAATCAGCACGAAGGGAAGTAAGCTGGTTGCCAGACCAGCACCGCCACCGGCGGCCTGCGCGAATGCGGGCGTTACAAACATCAGTCAATCCTGTCTATTTACATTTGCGCAGCCGAACGTGAAGCTGCGGTTTTCTTGGTGTTATGTGTCCAGAAAGTCCCGCGGACTATACTCACGGCGGCTTGCTTTGCAAGTATCAACCGGCAGACAAATCATAACAGCTTTGCAAATGGGGCATCTGCCCATAAATTGCCAGCGAAAACAGTGACAAACCGCGCCTTATTCCCGAACATGGATGCTTTATGACACAGAATCCGCCCGATCTCCTGCAACCGACACTTATTCGCATCGCAGATGCGCTTGAGCGGATGGCACCGAAAATGGCTGAACAGGTGAATTTTGATGCTGCTGATGCATTTGTGTGGAGTGCTCGCTCAGGTACCCTGAAACCGGTGCACAAGGTCAATCGGGTGGATCTCGAGCTGTTGCAGGGGATTGAGCAGGTACGCGATATTCTGCTGCAGAATACAATGCAGTTTGCCACAGGTTTTCCGGCAAATAACGCTTTGCTCTGGGGCGCGCGCGGCATGGGCAAAAGCTCTGTGGTCAAGGCCATCCATGCTCATGTCAATGATCATGTGGATTGTGAGACGCATAAGCTGAAATTTGTGGAAATTCACCGTGAGGATATCGAATCTCTACCGGATCTGATGGCATTGATGGCCGAACAGCCGTTTCGTTTTCTGCTGTTTTGCGACGATCTGTCATTTGATAATGACGACACATCCTACAAGGCGCTGAAAGCTGCGCTGGATGGAGGCATCGAAGGCCGACCGGAAAATTTGCTGCTGTATGCGACGTCTAACCGGCGGCATCTGATGCCGCGCGACATGATCGAGAATGAAAGATCAACGGCCATCAATCCCAGTGAAGCGGTCGAGGAAAAGGTTTCCCTGTCCGACCGATTCGGCCTTTGGCTGGGATTTCATAAATGCAGCCAGGACGATTACCTCAAGATGGTGCGCGGATATCTCGAGCATTTTACCATTGAAGTCAGCGAAGCGGAATGGCGGCCTGCCGCTCTGGAATGGGCAACCACTCGAGGCTACCGGTCGGGTCGAACGGCCTGGCAATTTATCCAGGACTTGGCGGGAAAAAAGAAAGTGGCGCTGAAGCTATAAGCCCCAGCGCCACGCTCATTGGGCGGTTATTGGTGTCTGGTCAAACGCCGCCCAAATGGTCAAGGGGATTGACGGGCGTCGATCCCTTGCGAAGCTCAAAGCGCAATTGTGGGGAACTGACCGAGCCGGTTGCGCCGGCCTCTGCAATTTCCTGACCACGGCGCACCTGGTCGCCGCGGCGTACGGTCAGTGAACGGTTATGCGCATAGGCAGTGACCCAGCCATCGGAATGTCGGACCAGAACCAGATTGCCATAACTTTTCAACTCGTTACCAGAATAGATTACAACACCGTCTTCAGCCGCCTTGACCGGCGTTCCGTCCGGCACAGCTAGATTGATACCGTCATTCCTTTCGCCATTGGTCTTGTCGCCAAACGTCGAAATTATCCGGCCACGAACTGGCCAGCGAAACGCCAGAGCGCCGTCTCCGGCCTGGGTTGAGGGTTCCCGCAGTTCAGCCGCTGGCGGGGTGTAGGCCACCGGTGTGACCTGCTCGATCGGTGTGACCCTGACAGGTTTTGGTGCGTCAGGTTCACTGGTAGAGTGTCTAAGCCGCGCCTGTTTCGGTGCGGATTGAACCGGTGTTGCTGGTCGCGCCTGAATTGTTTCTCTCGGCTGGATCTGTGCTGATCGGACTGGTGGCGCCAGAACCTGTGCGCTCTGAGTGCCGCCCCTGCCGGGGATCACCAGCTTCTGGCCGATCTGGATATTGCTTGACTGGCCAAGATTATTGGCCGCCGAAAGGCTGCCGACATTCACGTTGTAACGCTGGGCAATGCTGAACAGCGTGTCGCCGGATGAAACCCGGTGGGTACCGTCGATGGTACCCGCGGTTCTGACTGGCGCTTCCGGCGTGGTGACAACAGATGCACGAGCTGGCTGAGGCGAATTTTCCGGAAATGGCTTCAACGTCGCATAGTCCGCGCTGGGAGATGGCGCTGTACTGCGTCCCTTCGCATAGGCGGGAATCGTCAGATAACGACCGGCGACCACATCGCGCGAACTGGAAAGCCTGTTCGCAGTCAGGATGGCCTGCTCCGGCACGCCATAGCGCCGCGATATCGAAGACAAAGTGTCACCTGGCGTGACTGTTATCGTGGTGCCGCCAGTTGTGGTCCAGCCAGATGCATCCTGTCCGGCTGAAGACTGCATGCCTTGATCTGGCGCTTGATAGGACCGGTCAAAATTATTATCCGGCATCGGGCGATATTGCGCCATGCCCGCACCATCCTGAGATGACTGATAGGTCTGGATTGGCGGCAGATTTTGTTGATCTACACCGGCCTGTCGCGCGCCTCCGAATTGCTGCGAATTGCCCATTGCTACTGCGGGCATCGGCTGCCGGACAGGCTGCCCCAAAAATGCTCTCTGTGAAGCAATCGCGGCAGTATATTCCTGATCGCTGATCCGGGAGAAATTATTACTGCAGGCAACCACAGTACCCGAAAGGAGCGAAATAAAGAGGGCCCTGGAAATTACGCGGGCGGCCCGGCTCCGCGAATACGCATTACTCATAAACATCGGCATACTCACGCCTGTACTCAAAAACACAGACGAAGTATTAACCCTGACACCCTTTATAAATGCTTAAATTTGTTTGGTTTTCAAAGTCTGGTGCTCAGTCGTCGCTGACACGGCCTGGAACGAGTGGCGGAAACTCGCCGTATCCGATGGTTTTTGAGGACAGTTCGCCGTCTTCCCTGGTGAACAGCGTGATTGCCTCTTCACCGTGGCCCTGATCCATCGGCGCAATCAGGCGGCCGCCGATGGCCAGTTGGTCCAACAAAAGGCTCGGCGCTGTTTCACAGGCAGCGGTTAGAATGATGGCATTGAATGGTGCCTGATGCAGCCATCCCTTGTGACCATCGCCGCTGAACAGCGTCGCGTTCAAAATGCCATCCTTCGCCAGATTTCTTTCAGCCAGCTGTGTCAGGGGCCGGACCCGTTCAACGCCGTAAACCCGGCGGCATAATCGTGCCAATAGTGCAGTCTGGTAGCCGCACCCCACTCCGATGTCGAGAACCTTATCCTGGCGCTGCAATTTGAGCGCGTTCAGCATGACCATGACAAGGCTCAGAACACCAGCGCTCTGACCATGTCCGATGGCATGATCGCGGTCCTGCCACATGTCTTCCTTTGTCAGTCCGGGAATATAGTTTCGCCGGTCAGTGTGCTCCAGCGCTTTCAGCAAGCGCACATCGGAAATGCCAAGTTCGCGCAGGCGCAGTATAAACGCGGGTAGATGATGGCTGTGCGGCTCTACAAATCCGGCCACATCCTTCTCCTAATCGGCCAGATATGAATAATAATCCAGCGCCTCATCCGCTGTCAGATCCATTTTCAGGGGCGTGACCGAAATGAAGTTTCTTTGCAGTGCATCAAGATCGGTCCCTGCAATCACATCCTGACTCTGGCGGCGATGGGTCAGCCAATAATAAGGATTTCTGCGTCCGTCATCGCGCTTGTCGAGAAACAGTCCATGGGTCAGTGCACCCTGCCGGGTCAGTTCTATCCCGGATACGGCATTTGCAGCACAATTGGGAAAGTTGATATTAATCAGGATGCCCTTCTTGATGCCTTTGTCGAGAATCCTCTGTATCAGCCCGCAGGCATGTGTGCTGGCCACGTCCCAGGGAATCGGATTGCCCGAAGTCCAGTCATAGGCCTGGCTGAGCGCTATGCTGGGAATGCGCAGCATGGTGCCTTCCATGGCTGCAGCAATGGTGCCTGAATAGGTCACATCATCGGAAATGTTCTGCCCGGAATTCACGCCGGAGAGAATCAGATCAGGAATTTCTGGCATGACTTCCCGTACGCCCATGATTACGCAATCTGTCGGTGTGCCGCGCAGGGCATAGACTTGCCGCTCGATTTTTCGCAGCCGCAGAGGATCGTTCATCGTGAGAGAGTGCGACAGGCCGCTTTGATCCGTTTCCGGCGCGACGACCCAGACATCCGAGCCGGTTTCAGCGGCAATCTGCCTCATGACCGCCAGGCCAGGAGCGTTGATGCCATCATCATTTGTGACCAGAATGCGCACTGAGTTTACTCCGCAAGGCTGCCAATATGGGTTAATCCGCCCATATAGGGCCTCAATATTTCGGGAATATCAATACCGCCATCGGCGCGCTGATAATTTTCCATAATTGCAATCAGGGCACGTCCGGTGGCAACCCCGGAGCCGTTCAGTGTGTGAACGAAGCCGAGAGACTTGCCATCCTCATCCCTGTAACGGGCCATCATGCGCCTGGCCTGAAAATCGCCGCAGATTGAGCAACTTGAAATTTCGCGATACATGTTCTGGCCGGGCAGCCAGACCTCGATATCGTAGGTTTTTTGCGCTCCAAATCCCATATCCCCGCTGCTTAAAGTCATGACGCGATAAGACAGACCCAGCAGTTTCAGGACTTCTTCAGCACAGCCAAGCATGCGTTCCAATTCATTCAATGAGTCTTCCGGCCGGGTAACGCTAACCATTTCCACTTTATAGAACTGGTGCTGGCGCAGCATGCCTCTGGTGTCGCGGCCTGCTGAACCGGCTTCGGATCTGAAACATGGTGTCAGAGCAGAAAAGCGCTGCGGCAATTGATCTGATTCAATGATGGATTCGCGGACCAGATTTGTCAGTGGCACTTCTGCTGTGGGAATCAGCCAGAACCCGTCATCTGTGTGAAACAGGTCGTCCTTGAATTTCGGCAGCTGACCGGTTCCGTAGACTGCCTCATCCTTGACCAACAGCGGCGGCAAGACCTCCAGATAATTGTGTGTCTGAGTATGCAGATCAAGCATGAATTGCCCCAATGCACGCTCAAGTCTGGCAAGGTGACCGCGCAGAACAACAAAACGCGATCCTGATATCTTCCCGGCGATGGCAAAATCCATCATGCCGAGCGCTTCGCCGAGTTCAAAATGTTCTTTCGGCGTAAAGTTGCTGAGTGGTTTCTCGCCCACTTCCCGCAACACAATATTGTCATCCTCACCAGGGCCGACCGGCACATCGGGGAGCGGAATGTTCGGGATTTCTGCCAATGTTTCCGTAAGCCTTGTGGTCAGCTGCCGCTCCAGGTCCTCACCGTTTCGGATAAACTCTTTCAACTCGGACACTGCGGCAATAGCGGTCGCGGCCACAGCTTCATCACCGCGGGCCTTGGCTTTTCCAATTTCCCTGGAAGCGGCGTTTCTGCTTTCCTGTGCTTCCTGCAGTCGGGTGACGTGCTGGCGGCGTTCATCATCAAGTGCGATCAGGTCAGCGGCACGATAATCGACGAAGCGCGCTTTCATAGCTGAATCAAAATCAGCCGAATTCTCTCTTATCCATCGAATGTCATGCATGGGATAACCCGATTAGTCAGTGGTCAGGTGGAAATATGAGCGTGGCAGTAGCGCTATTATCAAACGGTATCAACCGCTGCGTCCGCCTTTTCCTGTTCGGCACGGCGCCGTTCAATCAGCCGCACCGAGAGAATCGAAAGCTCATACAGGACGATGGTCGGCAGCGCCAAACCGATCTGGCTGATCGGATCCGGAGGCGTGAGAATAGCCGCCATGGCAAAGGCTGCAACAACTGCGTAGCGCCGTTTGGACTTCAGGCCTTCTGATCCAACCACACCGATTCTGCCGAGAAGTGTCAGAACCACCGGCAGCTGGAACACCAGGCCGAAGGCGAAAATCAATGTCATGATGAGACCGAGATATTCGCTGACCCGGGCCACAAGCTGAATTGACGCCCGACCCTCACCGCCCGCCTGCTCCATGCTGAGGAAAAAGCTCATAGCCAGCGGCATGATGAGATAATACACCAGCGCTGCCCCGATGATGAACAAAACCGGAGTTGCCACCAGATAAGGCAGAAAGGCCGACCGCTCGTTTTTGTAAAGACCGGGCGCGACGAACATATAAATCTGGGACGCGATAACCGGAAAAGCCAGAAACAGCGCGCCGAAAAAGGCCAGCTTCAACTGAGTGAAGAAATATTCCTGAGGAGCGGTATAGATAAACTCAATTGCGTTCAGATCACCCGCAGCCTTTTCATACGGCACGGTCAGAATATTGAAGATATCCTTGGCGAAAATGAAGCTTATGATGAACATCAGCGTCAGTCCGATGACAGATTTGAACAGGCGCTGTCGCAATTCGATCAGATGCTCAATCAGCGGTGCGCGGCTGCTGTCGACTTCGTCTTCGCTTTCGCTCACGCGTCAGTTTCCTTCTTGGACGCTTTTGCGCCTTTGGCAGCGGGTTTTAGAGCCTGCTTCTTCGCAGCGGTTGGCTTCGTAACGGGGGGCTTAGTGCCAGCTGACTTTTTACCGGTCGGCTTAGTGCCAGCCGGCTTTGTAACAGCCGGCTTGGTGCCGGATGTGGGGTTAGCTGCAGCCTTTCCGGTTGTGGTCTTGCTGGCGGAAGGTTTGCGGGTGGCGGGTTTTCGGGCGGCAGGCTTTTTGCCAGCCGACTTTTGCGCCGCCGGTTTCTGATCAGCGGTTTTCCCAGCGGCCGGTTTTGCCGCAGATTTTGCCTTGGAAGCTAGTTTAGCTGCAGCCGGCTCAGCGGATGAAATGGCCGAATCGGCTGCCGCAGCTGACTTGCTTGCTGGTGCCGCCGTCTCGCCGGTTTTCAGCAACCCCTTGTTGATGTCCCTTTGAACATCTGCCGCAGCCTGTTTGATCGGGTTGAGGCTGTCTTTGATCTGCCTCATCGGGTTGATCTTATTGACGCTGTCGATGCCGGATTTTATTCCGTCCAGATCGGCTTCTTTCAGCGCATCGTTAAATTGGCGCTGAAAATCCCCGGCCATGCGTCGCGCGCTGCCGATGGTCTTCCCGATTGTACGAAGCATCCCGGGCAATTCCTTTGGACCCACCACAAGGATCGCCACGACAGCAACAACAATAAATTCGGTCCATCCAAGATCGAACATTCTGATTTGCCGGTTTCTCTAATAGGACGTGGCGCGAAATCCGCGCGGACAACGCCGGAATTTATCGACTAGCTGCTTTGCTTGTCTTTGGATTTGACAGGAGCAACGGTTTCGCTGGCTGACTGATCAATGGTTTTCTGCTCGTCTTCCTCGTCTGAAAGGCCGGACTTGAAGCTTTTGATGCCTTTCGCGACATCTCCCATCAAATCAGAAATCTTGCCCCGACCGAACAGAAGCACGACCAAAACGACGACAATGGCAATTTGCCAAAAACTAATACCCATAATTTATTCCTCGATTTCACCGGGTCGCAAACACGCCATTGTTTGCCAAGGCCCGTGATATATCTCTGTCGTGTGAGTGTATTACACCGGCCATCAGCGAAAAGACACCCATAATTAGTCTGTTATGTGGGGCTACGGCTCTTCTTTTTCAAACACCAGAATGTCTCTCGGATCGAAGCTGACGAAAACTTCCGTACCCGGCTTCAAATTGTCGGCGTTGCGGATACGGGCCTGCAGAGGATCATCAAGACCTTCAACGGCTGTATCCACCAGATCCACTTCCCCCAGAAACCGCCGTCTCAGAACCCGACCAAGTTTGGCACCGACGGGAGCTGGCTGGTTTGTGATCGGTATGATGTTGACACCCTGAAAGCGGATACAGACGCTTGCCGTGCCGTTGGATTTGCCTTCGGCGGCAAAAGTTCCGACCGGAGTGATGACGGCCTCATCGACAATTTCGCCTTCCAACATGTTTACTTCGGAAAAGAATCTGGCGGAAGCCAGATCTACGGGTTGATAATACAATTCCCGGGCTGATCCATCCTGCACAATCTGCCCGTGTTTCATCAAAAGGATGCGGTCTGCAACCCGCATTGCCTCTTCAGGATCGTGGGTCACCATAAGGCAGGTTGCCCGCATTTCCCGAAGGATCGCAATCGTCTCATCGCGGACACTGTCGCGCAGTCGCTGATCCAGACCGGAAAACGGTTCATCCATCAGCAGAATGCCGGGTCGCGGCGCGATTGAACGCGCCAGTGCAACCCGTTGTTGCTCACCACCTGATAAATGGTGGGGATACAGGTCGGCATGCTGCGCAAGCCCGACCCTTTCAAGCGCAAGCATCGCTTCGCTGCGGGCAATCGAGGACGACAGTGCGGTCAGCCCAAACATGACATTTTTCAACACTGTAAGATGCGGGAACAGCGCGAAATCCTGAAACATCAGGCCGATACCGCGTTTTTCGGGCGGCACCAGACGGTCCGGCGCCCCATATTCCTGGCCATCGACAAGGAAGCGGCCGGATTGGGGTGCTTCAATTCCTGCGGCAATGCGCAAAAGTGTTGTTTTGCCAGATCCGGACTGGCCCAGCAGACAGACAATTTCTCCAGAGGCGATGGTCAGGTTGATGTCGTGAAGCGCGCGGGTCGGACCATAGTGGTGGGAAATGTTATCAAACCGCATTTCCCGAGCGATGGTTGCCCCGGCAGTTCCGCGACGCCCCCAGGACAGCGCTGTCTTCAGACCGGAAGGTCGTGTTGTCTGGTTCATCGGCATCTCATCGGGGCGCTATTCATCATCTTCCAGCACCACATCAGGTGCGAAGAGGTCATCTTCAAGAGGGTCTTCGTCATGGCTGAGATCAGGATCATCATTCGGCATCGGCATTGGCGTGCCCGGAGGCATCGCCGAATCCAGTAGCCCGGCCCCTTTCAATTCATCCAGTCCCGGCAGATCAGTAATCGATTCTAGGTTGAAATGCTCAAGAAACTCAGGTGTTGTTCCATAAGTGACCGGTCGTCCCGGGGTGCGGCGTCGACCGCGCAGTCGCACCCAGCCGGTTTCAAGCAGGACGTCCAGAGTGCCCCTGCTGGTTGACACGCCTCTGATCTGCTCGATTTCCGCACGGGTTGCCGGCTGATGATAGGCGACAATGGACAAGGTCTCCAGTGCCGCCCGCGACAAACGGCGCTGCTCGGCGGTTTCCGCTTGCAGCAGGAAAGCCAGATCATCAGCTGTTCGGAAGGCCCATCCGTCCGCAACCTTTTTCAGCGCCACGCCGCGCCCTTCATAAAACTCTGACAGTTTAGCCAGCAATGCATCCAGATTGGCACTGGCGGGCAGTCGCTCAGCCATGTCGGACCGTGCCAACGGCCGTTCCGAAGCAAACAGCATCGCCTCAAGCATCCTCAGATGCAGGGTTTGGGCAGCCGCTTCGCTCATGGTTCCCCGGTCCCGTCTTGTTTTGACACGCCGCGGATGAAGAGTGGCGTAAACGGCCCGCTCTGGCGCAATTCCAGAATGCCCTCGCGTACCATTTCAAGGCTGGCGGTAAACGAACTTGCAATAACAGTGGCGCGTTCGTCGGGCGAGGAAAAATACTGAACCAGAAAATTGTCAATTGGTGTCCAGTCCGTCACCTGCCCCAGAACTCTGACCAGCAGACCCCTGGCTTCCTGCAACGACCATACCGTTCGTTTGCGGACCTGAACGGACGTCACCGAATTGCGCTGACGCTGGCTGGCATAGGCCGTCAGCAGATCATAAAGATTGGCGACATAAGTACTGTGCCTGATGGTGACGACCGGTTCCGGATCGCCGCGCGCAAAAACGTCCTGGCCCAGGCGCGGGCGTGCCATCAATTGTGCCGCCGCATCGCGCATTGCCTCCAGGCGGCGCAGGCGGAATGCAAGAGCTGCAGCCAGTTCCTCCCCGGTAGGTTCATCCTCGCTATCCTTGATATCGGGAAGCAGCAGTCGCGACTTCAGATAGGCCAGCCAGGCAGCCATAACCAGATAATCCGCCGCCAGTTCGAGCCGCATGCGCCGGGCTTCCTGAATAAATAACAGATATTGATCGGCAAGCGCGAGAATCGATATTCCGGACAGATCGACCTTTTGCGAGCGCGCCAGGGCCAGAAGCAGATCCAGCGGCCCTTCGAATCCGTCGACATCTATGACCAGCAAGGGCTCCGTCTCAGAATGTTGCCCTACCCGTTCTCTCTGGCTTTCCCACAACAGCGCCTGGGTCAGTGGATCTTCAGCGGCGGGCTGTGTTTCATCGGCCATTTCAGGCCTCCCAACCAACAGTCGCGAGCAGGCTGGCCAGTTCGGCCCTCACGGCCGGCTCGTCGAGAGTAACCGGTGTCTTGCGGGATGCAAGCGCCGCATTGGCGCGCGTAAGCGCCATTCCGCCAAGCGCCGGAACATTGGCCGCAACATCCAGCATTTCAGCCATCAGCCCGTTACAGTGCAATACCATATCGCAGCCGGCGCGAATGGCGCTTGCGGCACGCTGTGGCATCGCCGATTGCAGTGCTCCCATGGAAATGTCGTCTGACATCAACAAACCCTGAAAGCCGATTTGCTGCCGAATTACAGTTTCAATGACTGCCGCTGACAGGGTTGCCGGATTATCCGGATCAATCGCTTCATAAACAACATGGGCGGTCATCCCCAGAGGGTAGTCTGCAAGCGGCCGGAAGGCGGCAAAATCATGGTTCGACAACGCCGACAGATCGGCGGCCACTCTCGGCAGTTCCAGATGGCTGTCGACCACTGCCCGGCCGTGACCGGGCAGATGCTTGATAACCGGGAGCACACCGGCGGAAATCAGCCCTTCAGCAGCTGCCGCACCAAGCCGGGAAACGCGTTCAGGAGTGTCGGCATAGGCCCTGTCACCAATGGCCTTTGTGGTGTCGGAGACCGGGACGTCCAGAACCGGAAGGCAATCTACATTTATGCCAAGGCGCAGCAGGTCAGTACCGATCAACAATCCGCCGAGCATTGCGGCACGGCAGCCCTTTTCAGCGTCCGCTTGTTCTAGCCGACCGAAAACTGCGCCTGGCGGATATGCTGGCCACTGCGGAGGCTTCAAGCGCTGAACCCTGCCTCCCTCCTGATCGATCAGCACCGGTGCATCGTGCCGCCCGACACAGTCGCGGAACGATGCAACAAGCCGCTCCACCTGTTCAGGAGTTTCAATATTGCGGCCGAACAGGATTAAACCCCAGGGATTTGAATCGCCAAGGAACTGTCTTTCAATGCGGGAAAGTGTCAGGCCTTCGCAGCCACTTATAAAAGCTGATACTGTCATAAGACGTGGTTAGTGCTACGCTACAGCTTCGTCAAGCCAACCACATCGTGCGCTTTGGGCAGCACAACCCGCAATCCTCAACAATGGATGGATCAGCGGCGCGCCACAATGCAATCGCCACCGGCATTTTTCAGGCTCTGGCAGAGATCATTAGCGGCAAGCCGGGTTTCCATCGGCCCGACACGGACCCTGTAGAAAACGCCGCGCGAACCCAGATCAGCGCGCACAATATCAGGCGACTGGTCACCCAGCACTGTCGGGAAACGGCGTTGCAGACCGGTGTATGCCGAGCGCGCTGCTTCTTCAGACCGTTGTGAGGACACCTGAACCACAAAATCGCCCGTAGCAGTGGATGTTGCCGGCTGGCTGGGTGGTTCTTGCAAAGCCACCGCAGTGTTTGATGTCGGCACACGTGTTGGAACCGTATTCTCAGATGGCTGCAGGGCCGGTGCACTTTCGTTGAAGGCCGGTCTTGATGTCCCATCGGGCACACGCGGCGACACTGGAAACGCGGCTCTGCCTTCATCAGCTGTTGCAACGCTGGTCTGAGAGCCAGTCGTTGTTTCAGCGCGATCGCCCGGGCGCGGCCTTGGAACAGGAACGCCTGCAGACTCTGACGTCTCCCCGGATGGGACCTGTTCGCCAGCTCCGGAAATCGGCTGCGTTGTAACGCTGCGTGGCTGAACAGCATTTGAATTGTCGGTCACAGGAGCGGGTTCGGCAACAATGCTCCCGTCCGGATTGACTTTGAAAGTTCGCACGCTTCTGGGCGCTATGCCTTCGCCGCTGGAATTATTGTCTTCAACACCAACCTGCCGCACCTGACGGTCCTGATCAATGTTTGGATTGATCCGCGCAATTGGCGTTTCAGCGCCAGGCTGCATCACACCGTCAGCTGCGTTGCTTTCATCGGTCAATGCAATTTCACCGTTACCACCGGTTTCAGCTGCTTGCCCGTCTGGTAACATTCTGACGGGACTCTTATCAGCCAGAACCAGTGGCGGGGGGCCGCTGTCATCGCTGGAAAAGATTGCCTGATAAGCGAGCAATGCGCCGCCTCCGAGCAAAACAAACGCCAGAACGCCTGCAGCAACCACCATGCCGCGGCTGGCAAACAGGCCTCTGCCTTCGTCATCATAATCTTCATACAGGATATCGGCATCCTCAGCAGGATCATCAGCGTCGGCATATGCACCGGCGGCCTGATCTTCCTCTTCGTCGTACTGTTCTGTATGGATATCGCGGGCCGGGACGCGCAAATCCTCGACTTCTCTGAGATACGAGAAATCAGGCTGCGGCGTGGGCTCGTTCTTCAACTCCGGCTCCTGGTGATTCTCGACCGGTTGAGCAGCCGTCTCCGGTTGCTGAGTTGCGACTGCCGGTTGGATTGTGGGTTGAGATGAATAGCTACCGGGCTCGGTTGCATCGGCTTCCACCTGAGAGTCCTGATCGTCGGCGTCGACATAACGCATCAGTTCCGCGGTCAGCGGGTTCGGCTGCACTGCGGCCGCTTCCTGGGCGCGTGAACGTGGCAATTCGGGACGGATGGGGGGTGTCACTGGAGGTTCCGGTACCGTCAGATCGGGGCTGGCCTGGCCGTGCAGACCTCCCATTTGTGAATGATTGTCCGAAACAGTTGGCCGGATGGCACGCGGAATCCGAGAGACATCGAAATCCCGTTCCGGCAACGGACGGGATGATCCGCCCGGGGCAAACGGATCGAATTGCTGATCATCCAATTGCGAAGGCGTCGTGGTAGAATCCCGGCGCGGCAGTGCTGGCCTGTCCAAGTCAACAAGCGGTGGTGGATTGTCCAGTAATTCGTCGCTTTGTGCCGACAGGTCACTGGCGGGAAGAACCTGCTCCTGGCGGGACGGGGTTCGGTAACCCTGATTAACCGGCTGGCGGGGCTCTGGTTTGCGCGGATCAATGCCGACGGATTTTAGACGTGCGCTCAGACCGGACGCTGTGGTGACCGGTCCCGGCTGGCGCGCGACTGGGCGAGCCGTTTGCGTTGGATCAGCACCACGGTCTTGTGAAGTCGGATTTTCCGGATTTTGCTCCGGAGAATTTTGTAAATGTTCTGGCTGCTGACTGGCCGAAAGGGACCGCATCTGCGAATCCTGGGTTCCCGAGTCCTGAGTCCCCGAATCCTGGGCGCCCGCATCCTGCCCGCCTTGTTGCATCTCATCGCTCTGGGGCTGTTGTAATGGTGCCGACGGCTCGCCGCCCGGCTCTCCGTCCCGACCCCCGCCCGGACGCTGGGCAGCCGCCTCAAAATTACGCTCATTCTGTTCCATCAAACGAGCCAGCTTGATCAGTGGATCATCTTCCTCGTCTACCGATGATGATCGCATCGACCAGTCATCATTTTCCCACGATTCATCGGGAACTGAACTACGGTTTTGCGGCGCAGCAGTTTTCTCTGTGGAATCCGTTCCAGAATCAGGATCATCTGCGGTATTGGCAGCTTGTCCCGGCTTGTTTTTGTCATACTCGTACTCGGACATAACAAGTCGTCTCTTTCGTTAACCAAGTTAATTGACGCGAGCACAGATCCAGCCTCGAATAACTATCATCTATGCTAACGCAATTCCTCCCGCGCATCTACTCCCAGCAGGTTCAAGCCGGAGCGCAGGACAATTTGCACTGCCAAAACAAGTGCTAAGCGTGCTCTAGTCAATTTTTCATTATCATCTTTAATAAATCGTAATTGGGGCAAATCTTTGCCTTTGTTCCAGTGCCCGTGAAAGGCGCTCGCCAGGTCATTCAGATAGAATGCAATGCGATGCGGCTCGTACGAAATCACGGCTGCCTCAATGATGCGCGGATATTCCGCGAGCTTGCGCATCAGAAGCAGTTCACTGGGGTCGTCGAGCAGGGAAAGATCTACCGCTTCCAAATCCATTGTAATTTTTTCATCAAAAATTTCAATGGCTTGGTTGAATGTGGAATGTGTTCTGGCGTGGGCGTACTGGACGTAGAATACTGGATTGTCCTTCGACTGTTCGAGCACTTTTGTGAAGTCAAAATCCAAAGTCGCGTCATTTTTTCGATACAGCATGATGAACCGGGTCACGTCGCGGCCCACCTCTTCAACCACATCGGCCAGGGAAACAAGATTTCCCGAGCGCTTCGACATTTTTACCGGCTGGCCGTCGCGAAACAGGTTTACCAACTGACAGAATCGGATGTCCAGCGACGCTTTTTCGTCAGAAATCGCCCGCACTGCTGCGGTCATGCGCTTCAGATAACCCTGGTGATCCGCACCCAGAACATCGACCATCCGGTTGAAGCCGCGCTTATATTTGTCGAAATGATAGGCAATGTCCGACGCAAAATAGGTGTAGCTGCCATCTGACTTGAGGAGCGCTCTGTCAACATCATCGCCATAAAGGGTCGATCTGAACAACGTCTGCTCGCGATCTTCCCAATCGTCGGGCAGTTTGCCTTTTGGCGGCGGCAACGTGCCCTGATAGATCAGGTCTCTTGCCTCAAGATCCGTGATCATTTCGGCAACCCGGTCATCGTCCTGGCTGGTCAGCGATTGTTCTGAAAAGAAGACGTCGTGCTCGACACCGAGTTTTTCAAGATCAGCGCGGATCAACTGCATCATCGCTGCAATGGCAGCGGCTCTGACAATCGGCAACCAGTCTGCTTCCGCCATATCGCACAGGCTTGTGCCGTAGTCGGTTTTCAATTGTTCAGCGAGGGGAATCAGATAATTGCCCGGATATAATCCCTCGGGAATGGCACCAATATCCTCACCCAATGCCTCGCGGTATCGCAAAAAGGCGGAGCGGGCCAGGACATCCACCTGTGCACCGGCATCGTTGATGTAATACTCTTTTGTCACATCAAAGCCGGCAAAGCTCAGCAGGGTTGCGAGCGCGTCGCCAAACACGGCTCCGCGGCAATGGCCGACATGCATTGGCCCAGTCGGGTTGGCGGAGACGTATTCCACATTGATTTTGACGCCCTGCCCCAGATCCGGCCGGCCGAATTCCGCTTTACTGCGCAAAATTCCGGCGACGACCGACTGCCACACATCCGGCTGCAGCGTGATGTTTATGAAACCGGGACCTGCAATGCTGACCGACTGGACTTTCAACGCGGCGGCATGATCTGACAGCAATCCTGAAATGATTTCAGCAATCTGCCGAGGATTTTTGCCCAGTCCCTTGGCCAGCACCATTGCGGCATTGGTCGCCAGATCGCCATGGGAGACATCCCTGGGCGGTTCAACCACGATCCGGTCCATGGGAAGCCCTGCCCGCGCCTCGGCATCGGTGCCGGACAGCAGGTCGGAACCCTCAATTAACGGGATTAGCTTTTCGGCGAAGTCTGCGTAAATGTTCATAGTGATCTGTTTTGAAGCGTTGCGATTGCCTGTCATTGCCGACATGGCCGCGATGAGCGAAATGTGCGCTGCACGTAAAGGTTTTTCCCGATCCGGTCAAACAGGATGGTCCAAACCGGACGAGCCGTGTTGTCGATGAAGTCTGCGATGTTCCTGACTGGCAAATGAATCTGTCATTCCGGCGATATAATCTGCGACCATACGGGCCTTCTTGTGCTCGCCCATGGGACCCGGGCCGGGAGCGAACTGGTGTCGCCATGGCCCCGGGATTTCCTCAATATTGCTCATGTAGGCAGCAAAAAGGTCTTGCACAATTTTTTCCGCCGCAACCATGCGCTGCATCAACGAGGGATGTCGGTAGAGGCTGCGAAACAAAAATTCTTTTAGTTCCTTCTCTTCGAAGCTGAACGGTGCAGAAAAACACAATAGTGGCTGGCTGGCCGCCCGCACGGCATCGGCAGAATCTGGCTGGTATGTCTGCAACCGGCGCTGTGTTTCAGCAATGACGTCTTCGACCATGAGTGTAATCAGCCGCCGTGACAATTCGTGCCCTGTGCGTTCAGCATCGAGGCCAGCGAATTCATCTTCAATGCCATCCAGCAGCCTGCGCAGCAGCGGCACTTGCCGCAATTGCGCCAGGGTCAGCAATCCGGAGCGCAGGCCATCATCAATATCGTGCGTGTCATAAGCAATATCATCTGAAATCGCGGCAGCCTGCGCCTCAAGACTGGCATATCCGTTCAGCTTCAATTCCAGGCTCGGCAATAAATGCTGAATTCTGCCGGCTAATGGCTCTGCAACCGGTCCATTGTGCTTGGCCAGTCCTTCCAGGGTCTCCCAACTGAGATTCAGTCCGTCAAAACGCGGATAGCGCCGCTCCATTTTGCTGACCACGCGCAGGCTTTGAAGATTGTGGTCAAATCCGCCAAAATCAGATGTCGCTGCATCCAAAGCGCGCTCGCCAGCATGGCCAAATGGTGTATGACCGAAATCATGTGCCAGGGCCAACGCTTCCGTAAGGTCCTCGTCGAGGCGAAAGGCGCGGGCGATGGACCGGGCGATCTGGGCAACTTCAATGGAATGGGTCAGGCGCGTGCGATAATGGTCGCCCTCGTCGGAAATGAAGACCTGGGTTTTGTGCTTCAGGCGGCGAAATGCGTTGGAATGGATAATCCTGTCGCGGTCGCGCTGATACACGGTGCGGGTCGGACTTTCCGGCTCGGGGAAAACCCGCCCGGCCGTTTTTGCAGGGTCAACGGCAAAGACAGCTCGATCGGTGAATCCAAAGCCGATACGAGAGACATCTAATTCATCGGTCGCCATGATACTGTTCTGCCAATCCCTCAAAACTACTACAAAAACCGAAGGTCAGGTTTGACTTGCAGCGATCGCACGCCTACCTCTTGGTTCTATAACAGATGTTCCGCAAAAAGGTGGATCAAGATGGTCAATGCAGTTCAACAGTCAGCACCGCCGACAAGCCCAGCCGAACCGGTAACGGTGACAGAGCGCGCAGCATCGCGCGTTGCCAAGATTTTGGCCGGTGAGACGGCGGGAAAAGCCCTGCGCATTAGCGTTGATGGCGGCGGTTGCTCGGGATTCTCCTACAAATATGATCTGGTTGAGTCCGCGCTTGAAGATGATCTGGTGTTGCGCCGGCACGGCGCGACAATTTTGATCGACCCCATCTCACTGCCGTTTCTGGAAGGCTCGGAGATTGATTTCGTCGATGATCTGATGGGCCAGTCTTTTCAGATCCGCAATCCGAACGCCACCGCATCATGTGGTTGTGGCACCTCGTTTTCGATTTGAACCGTATGAAGATTGCGACCTGGAACATAAATGGCATCAAGGCGCGCCTTGACACCGTGCAGGCCTGGCTGAAAGAGGCGCAACCCGATCTGGTGGCATTTCAGGAAATCAAATCGGTCGATGAAAATTTTCCGCGTGGCGTCTTCGAAGACCTTGGTTACGAGGTTCACACCCACGGCCAGAAAGGCTTCAACGGTGTCGCATTGCTGTCGAAAGTGCCGCTGGAAGATGTTCAACGCGGACTTCCGGGTGATGATGCAGACGACCATGCGCGCTTCATAACGGCTCTTGTTGCTGTTGATAATATAATGGTCCGGGTGGCGTCACTTTACCTGCCCAACGGAAATCCGGTGGATACCGGGAAGTTTCCCTACAAGCTGGCGTGGATGGATCGACTGCAGCGCTGGGCTGAAAGCAGGCTGGCATTGGAGGAGGATTTCATTCTGGCAGGGGATTACAATGTCATTGCTCAACCGATTGACTGTCATGATCCTGTCGTGTGGGAAGGCGACGCGCTGTTCCGTCCGGAAAGTCGATCAGCATTTTTCAGATTGCAAAATCTGGGGTTGACCGATGCGGTGCGACAAACTGACCGCGATCAGGTCTTTACCTTCTGGGATTATCAGGCCGGTGCCTGGCAGAAAAACAATGGCATCAGGATCGACCATTTGATGCTGTCGCCAGGGATCGCGGACCGGCTGCAGGAATGCCAGATCGATAAATTTGTCCGCGCCTGGGAAAAACCATCCGATCATGTCCCGGTCTGGATCACAATCTAGGACTGCTTCGGCATTGTCTTCGGCCACCAATTTTCCCCGACAAAGGTCAAAAGCTGCAGATCGCGCGCAGCAAAACGGCTTTTAACGTCAAAAGTGGGAAATACCTGACGAGCGCTGCCTATTTGCCAGGCTCTGTATCGCTCTGAGAGAGAGAAGTGTCGGCACCGGCGGCGATGGTCGTGCTGATGGGCAGCAGCGGTTCCAAAGGGGCCACCACGACTGCCGAAGATTCCGCGACAGAGTGGGATGGCATTGCTTCACTGCCTGCACTGACGGATGCCGTGGCACTGACTTCGAGAGGCGGATTTTTCTTCAGCCATTTCTCGGCGAGGCGCTCCGCGCTGCGCCGCTCCTTTTCCGAGGCCAGCGCAAAAGCTGATTCATGGATCAACCGAATGGCTTCTGCATTGGCAGGAGAAGAGCGATCGAGCGCTATTATGAGCCACTTCAAACCCCGGTTGCGCCGCTGAGAAAGCCCTTCGCCGTGAAACAACATGCGGCCAAGTTCAGCTTGACTCAGGACATGGCCTTTTTCCGCAGCCAGTTTCAACCACCGGGCGGCCTGACGTGCATTCTTCTCACCGCCCTCGCCTTCCAGATACATTTTTGCGAGCAGATATTGTGCATTCGGATCGCCAAAATATGAAGCGGCATAGGCATAGATCTGCCGGGCCTGATAAGGATCCTGGCGAACATGTGTGTCGTTGATCCCGGTCATGAAAAACCCACCCAACTCTACAAAAGCATTTGCGACAAAAGGCGCTTCCGGGCTGTTGGGGCTGTCTTCCGCATGGGCGTTGGCAATATCGCGAAAATATTCAAATGCCCGGAGCGGGCTGACTTCGACGCCATCTCCGGCCGCATACATGCGTCCCAGCTTCCACTGGGCCATTGCGCTGCCCTGACTTGCTGCAAATTGCAGCGCATCGACAGCGGTTTCCTTGTCTCCAGCGCGATAGGCCTGGAATCCAAGACGGAATGCTTCCATTGGTGATGCGGATTCCTCACCTGTGGATTTTGTGACGTCAAAGGCAATAACAGGGGCCGCCGGCACACAAGCCAGCAGCACGAACGCCACAATTCTGATGCGGATGATCCCGTCAAATATCCGCATAGGTACTCTTCTCAGCTTTCCCGCCCGGATGAGTTATCGCCCCATATCGCGCAGAACCAACGGTTTGCGCATATTTCCAGATGGCGCCGCTTGTTGAATCTGTTTCGCGCGGCTGCCATTTCGACTTGCGTTCTGCCAGTTCCTGATCGCTCAGTTGGACTGCCAGCACTCCTTCCACCGCATCAATTTCAATGATGTCGCCGTCCTGCAACAGACCAATCGGACCGCCCGTGGCCGCTTCGGGACCGACATGGCCGATGCAGAATCCGCGTGTGGCTCCGGAGAAGCGACCATCGGTGATCAAAGCCACCTTGTTGCCCATGCCCTGGCCGTATAACAAAGCTGTGGTGGAAAGCATTTCCCGCATGCCGGGCCCGCCTTTGGGACCTTCGTAACGAATGACCAGAACATCGCCTTCCTGATAGGCTTTCTTCTGGACCGCCTCGAAACAGGCTTCTTCTGAATCAAAGCAGCGTGCCGGACCGGTAAATTTCTGGTTGACCATGCCAGCCACTTTGACGATGGCGCCATCAGGCGCCAGATTGCCTTTAAGGCCGACGACACCGCCCGTGGCTGTGATCGGTTTGTTGGCGGGGTAAACCACGTCCTGAGCATCGTTCCAGGAAACTTTTTCCATGTTTTCGGCAATGCTGCGGCCGGTTACTGTCAGGCAGTCGCCGTGGAGAAATCCCTGATCCAGCAAGGTCTTCATCAGCAGCGGAATGCCACCGGCTTCAAACATGTCTTTCGCGACATATTTGCCACCCGGTTTCAGATCCGCAATATAAGGCGTCCGCTTGAAAATCTCAGCGACATCAAACAGATCAAACTCGATGCCGCATTCATGGGCGATGGCCGGCAGATGCAAGGCGGCATTGGTTGATCCGCCAGAGGCGGCAACCACTGTGGCGGCATTTTCCAGCGCTTTTCTGGTGACGATGTCGCGCGGACGGATGTTGTCCCGCACCAGTTCCATGATCTTTTCGCCGGCGGCAAAACAGAACCGGTCGCGCATTTCATAAGGTGCCGGTGCGCCGGCAGAATATGGCAGTGCCAGGCCAATTGCCTCAGACACAGTTGCCATTGTATTTGCGGTAAATTGCGCGCCACAGGCACCGGCCGACGGACAGGCCACCTGCTCCAGCTCAGTCAGATCGGCATCCGACATATTGCCAACAGAATGCTGGCCGACCGCTTCAAAGACATCCTGAACCGTCACCGGTTTTCCGCGATAGGTACCCGGCAGAATGGACCCGCCATAGATGAAGATCGATGGCACATTCAGCCGCACCATGGCCATCATCATGCCAGGAAGCGATTTATCGCAACCGGCAAGCCCGACAATCGCATCATAGCAATGGCCGCGCATGGTCAGTTCGACAGAATCGGCAATCACATCGCGCGAAACCAGCGACGCTTTCATGCCCTGGTGCCCCATGGCAATGCCGTCAGTGACGGTAATTGTGGTGAATTCGCGCGGCGTGCCATGGTTGGCGGCAACACCCTTTTTCACGACTTGCGCCTGGCGCATCAGGGAAATATTGCACGGCGCAGCTTCATTCCAACAGGTTGCGACGCCAACAAATGGCTGGTGAATCTCTTTATCAGACAAACCCATTGCATAATAATATGACCGGTGCGGTGCCCGTGCAGGGCCTTCAGTCACATGCCGGCTTGGCAGTTTGGATTTGTCAATTACGCGGGTGTTCATACTCTAAACCTAACTCAGTGATTTGCCCCAAATATGTGTAGCGAGGTGTCTGACCGATCACTTCTCGTATCTTGCGATCACGAATGCGTTACGGACCAGGACTCGCTCCCTTACTCCCCGTCCTAACTAACCTGGAAGGTGAGTGCAGAACGTTGTCTGATACAGCTTTTGTGGCAGTATCGGGGCGAAAGGTCTCAAATCAGTTGTAGCCCAGTCGGAGCTTCCTGGCTGTTGCCAAAACGCCACAGAATTGATCGAGTGACACAGCCCAGCAATCCATCCGGGCACAACAGGACCGAACAGTGCCGCCGGGCAAAGATGCGAATTTTAGGGATAATATCTATCCGGTCGCTTCCAGGCGCTTTATCGCGCTGGTCAGCATGTCGCGCTTTTCGTTGGCTTCCTGAAGTCTGGACCGTTCCTGAGACACAACGTCATCGGGTGCGCGTGAGACAAATTTTTGATTGCCAAGCTTGCCATTGATTTTGGCAATATCCTGTTCGACCTTGCCGATGTCTTTTTCCAGACGCTGCTTTTCTGCAGCAATGTCAATGACGCCCTTCAAAGGCATGCAGACAATGGCTTCACCAACAATGATCTGCGCGCTGCCGTCCGGGATGGTGCTTTCAAACTCTACGGAATTGAGCCTTGCCATGCGCATCAGGGCAGACAGATTTTCCTCGCTCCTGCGCCGGGTTTCAGCATTTGCCTCGACAATCACGATATCCACTTTTGCTGCAGCAGGGACATTCATCTCGGTGCGAACGGAGCGAATCGAGGAAATCGTCTCAATCAGCCAGTTGATGTCGTCGGCAGCACGCTGATCTTCCAGCGCGGGCGTGGGCCACTGCGTGGTGATCAGCATTGTGTCGCGGTCAGCTTCTCCGGTGACGGCCCACAATTCCTCGGTGATAAAGGGCATGAAGGGATGCAGCATTTTCAGAATTTCATCGCGGGTCCAGGCGACAACGGCTCGAGCTTCTGCCTTGTCGGCACTGTCGTCAGCCATCAAGGCCGGTTTTGACAATTCGATGAACCAGTCGGCGAATTTGTGCCAGACAAACTGGTAGACGACGTTGGCCGCATCGTTAAAGCGATAAGTTTTCAATGCCGCATCAATCGCCGTGATCGTTTGCCCGCATTCGGTAATGATCCAGCGATTCAGAGGGTTTCTGACGCTGTCTGGAGCAAACCCTTCCGGCACTGAACAATCGTTCATTTCGGCAAATCGTGCCACATTCCAGAGTTTGGTTGCAAAATTGCGATAACCCTCGACCCGGCTGGTAGCCAGACGGATATCCCGGCCGGCAGCCGCCATGGCGCAAAGCGTGAAACGCAACGCATCAGCACCATACTGATCAATCAGATCAAGCGGGTCGACCACATTGCCCTTTGATTTTGACATCTTGGCGCCATGCTCATCACGCACCAGGGCATGGATATAGACCGTGTGGAACGGCTCCTCATCCATGAAATGAAGTCCCATCATCATCATTCTGGCGACCCAGAAGAAAATGATGTCAAACCCGGTGATCAGCACATCGGTCTGATAGTAGGTTTTCAACTCCGGGGTCTGGTCCGGCCAGCCCAAGGTGGAAAACGGCCATAATGCTGACGAGAACCAGGTGTCGAGCACATCTTCATCGCGGCTCAATTCCTCGTCGCGGCCATAATGGCTTCGCGCCTGCTCGGCAGCCTCCGCCTCGGATTTGGCGACAAAAACCTTGCCGTCCGGGCCATACCACGCCGGGATCTGGTGGCCCCACCAAAGCTGACGCGAAATGCACCATGGCTGAATATTTTCCATCCAGTCAAAATAGGTCTTGTCCCAGTTTTTCGGCACAAATTCCATCCGGCCTTCGCGAACAGATGCAATCGCCGGGGCCGCCAGCGTCTTTGCATCGACATACCATTGGTCGGTCAGATACGGCTCAATCGGGACGCCGCCGCGATCTCCGTGCGGCACAACGTGGGTGTGCCCGTCGATTTTTTCCAGCAGGCCCAGCGCATCCATATCGGAGACGATCTTTTTGCGGGCTGCGAAGCGGTCCAGACCGTGATAGGCTTCAATTGCTGTATGCATCGTGGCGTTGGCGTGTTCTGGAACACCGATGGCAAAATCTTCATTGTCGCGCAACGCAATGGAGGCATCGACAGCGAGAATGTTTATCGCCGGCAGGTTATTGCGCTTGCCGACTTCAAAATCATTGAAGTCGTGCGCTGGCGTGATCTTGACGGCCCCCGAACCCGCTTCAGGATCGGCGTAGTCGTCAGCGACAATCGGAATATGGCGTCCGACCAGCGGCAACTGTACCAGGCGGCCGATCAGGTGGCTGTAGCGCTCGTCCTGCGGATGCACGGCAATTGCCGTGTCTCCCAGCATGGTTTCCGGACGGGTTGTCGCGACCGTGATGTGAGCCCCCTCTTCGCCCACGATCGGATATTTGAAATGCCACAAATGGCCGTCGATCTCGCGCTGTTCAACTTCCAGATCGGAGATCGCGGTCAGAAGCTTTGGATCCCAGTTGACGAGCCGCTTGTCCTTGTAAATCAGACCCTCTTCGTAAAGCCGGACGAACACTTCCAGCACTGCCTTTGAAAGCCCTTCATCCATGGTAAAGCGCTCCCGCGACCAGTCGCAGGATGCGCCAAGACGCTTGAGTTGTCCCAGAATGGTTCCGCCGGATTCCGCCTTCCAGTCCCAAATGCGCTTGACAAATTTCTCCCGGCCCATCTCGCGCCGCCCAGGCTGCTGATGTTCCATCAACTGGCGTTCGACAACCATCTGCGTGGCGATACCGGCATGGTCCATACCCGGTTGCCAAAGAACATTCTGACCGAGCATCCTGTTCCAGCGCACCAGAATATCCTGCAGTGTGTTGTTGAGTGCGTGCCCCATATGCAGAGATCCGGTGACATTGGGCGGCGGAATGACAATACAGAAACTGTCTTTTCCTTCCCTGGCACCCGCTCCGGCAGCGAATGCATTTGCCTTTTCCCAATTGGCATAGATGCGGGGCTCTACACCGCTGGGCAGATAGGTTTTCTCAAGCATGAACGTCTCAATTTCCAATATGCAATTTGCGTCGTGGGTTATGCCCTGCTTGGTTGAGTGTCAACCATTTGCCAGGGGAATGAGTGCACGGAAAATATTGTATCTGTTTACAGGACGGGCTGTCGAATTCCACCTGCCGCCGCATCTGAAAATCAAAACAGAGTTCGCAGATTTAAACCCCGTAAACCTTATTCAGAGTTTTTAGCGGACTTCCGCGACTATTTGCCCAGCGTTTCAATGTTTATTAATCGCAAGCAGTTGACCCTTCAGGCGAACAATTCGTGATCGAAGCAACAAAAAGGGTGCCACGTGTCCCATCATCTTCAAAGGCTTGTGCTGGCCGCACTTATAGTAACGTTTTCTGCAGTCACGGCGTTTGCCGAAGAATGGCGTGTCGGGCGGGTCAATCAGCCGGCCAGTTATTCCACTGACGGCACCAATTGGAAGCCGCTTACAGCTAATTTCGTAATCCCGCGGAAAGCCTGGATCAAAACGGGCATTCGGGGGCGCGTACAATTGCGCCGCGACAAGGAAACCATCCTTTATCGTGCCAATACCACAGCAAAAATTACGCATAGTAACAATTCGATCAGCAAGACCGAAATTCAACAGACTATGGGGCGAATTTTGCTCGACGTTGAAACCCGGAAATACAAGCACACCATTGTCAAGACGCCCTATCTTGCGGCCATCGTCAAAGGCACGAAGTTTGATGTCTATGTTGGCTCGGGTGTCGCTAAAGTAAAGGTACAAAGGGGCGTTGTCGAAGTTGTGGACACGGCTCGTGGAGAGCGCGTTGATGTCACCAACGGACAGAGCGTGGAGGTCGAACAGGGATCGAATTTCCCAATGCAGGTGACCGGTCGTGGGCGCAAGGCTCAGATTTTCGATGTCCTCACTGGAAAACCGGTCAATGAAAAAGGAAATAACGGAATTGGTTATGCCTTCGGCAATGATAAGGAGGCCAAATCCAACAACGGCAATCATTCCGGTAGTGGTAACGGCGGCGGAAACGGCAACGGTGGTGGCAACGGCAAGAGCAACAGTGGCGGCAATGGCAAGAGCAACGGTGGGGGCAACGGCAAAAAATAACCTGCGTGACCGATTGATGTTATGAAAACCATTTGCAGCCTCTGGCGGACCGGTCTTGCCGGTCCGGATTGGCTCAAGCTCGGTTTTATTCCCATCCTGTTGTTGCTGCTGGCGTTTGTCTCCCAACAGGTCAACATTTGGCACGAAGCGGAAAACTGGACCGAAGAAAGCCGCATGGCGCTGTCTAAACGTCCTGCCAGCGGCGATATTGTCTTCGTTGCCATTGACAAGCAAACGCTTGATGAAATCGGCGTCTGGCCATGGCCTCGCAGTGTGATGGCGGAGGCGATTGATCGACTGGTTGAAAGCAACGCGCTTGAGATTTTCATTGATGTTGATTTCAGCACACCGTCGAGCCCGGAGCAGGATGCAATTCTTGCAAAGTCTATCCGCCAGGCAAATGGCACAGTCAGTCTGGCTGCTTTCTCCCAGACATCTTCAGTAAAGTCCGGTACAGAAGATATTGCTGATAGCGTGCCACTGCCAATATTTCTGGACAGTGCCTGGCTGGCAACGGTGAATGTTTTTCCGGACCATGACGGGATTGTCCGCAGATTTCCGTTTGGTAATATGATTGCCGGAGAGCCAGAATCGTCAATGCCGGCGCTTCTGTCCGGGAAATCGGGGCTGTCTGGCTTGGATTTCGCCATAAATTTCGCTATCGATCCCGATACCGTTCCACTCTATTCATTCATCGACCTGCTCAGCAACAAACTGCCCGAGTCCGGTTTGGAGCAGAAAACTGTGGTGATCGGAGCGCATGCCGTAGAATTGCGCGACACATTTGCTGTGCCGGTCTACGGGTCGCTTCCAGGTGCAATGTTGCAGATTGTTGCAGCGGAAACCTTGAAGCAGAATTTTGAGATTGTTCGGATATTGGCGATCTGGCCTTTGCTGTTCTGTGCCCTCCTCCAGTTTTTGGTCCTGTTACTTTGGAAATCAACGCATCTGCTAACGCGAATAGGTGCGGTACTTGCCATCTCAATTTTGGCCGAAGGTATTGGCTTTATCCTGTTTTATACCAGCTCAATCTCACTGCCGACGGCAGCTCTGCATGCAATGAACCTTGCTCTGCTCCTCGTTCTTGCTGTTCGTGAATTTGGTTTGCGAAATTGGCTGATAGTTTTGGCCGATGCTCGGACGCGAAATGCCAATAACCTTTTGAGACAGGTCTTCGATGACAGTTCCGAGGCAATTCTGATTGTAGATGAAGCCGGGGCTGTCCTTGAAGCAAGCCCGAAAGCCCGAATTATATTCGGGCAATCTGCAGTGCAGCGCGAAAACCCTGAAAACTGCATTGTCATGCCAGAGCCTATTCTGGAATGCGTGCGCCAAAGTCTGGCGGACCTGAACCAGGGCGTCAGAGCCAGTGACACAGGCGGAGAACTGATTCTGACATCGGCAACAGACGATAAAATAATAGAGTTTACGGTGACGCCCTCCCGGCTGACCAATACTGAGACACGCACTCAATTCCTTGCAGATGGACGCTCCATCGCCTGTGTCACTGCGCGGGATATCACAACAAAACGCCGACAGGCGGAACGGCTGGACTTTCTTTCAAAGCGCGATGAGCTTACCGGCGCTTTCAGACGGCACGCATTTCTGGACATCTTGAATCAGAAACTGGCGCGGCTGACCCCGGCGCAATCCTGTCAGATAATGGCCATCAATCTCAATCGGTTCAAGACTGTCAACACAACCCTCGGGCGCGATGTGGGCGATCAGTTGTTGTGCGCGGTTGTGACCCGTCTGGCGGAGTCCGAGATTGGCGTCGAGTGTATTTCAAGATTGGGCGGTGATACATTTGCGGTGCTGTTGCAAGAGACCGATCCGCAGCTTCAGTTGCATGTCACAAGCCTGCAGGTCGCGAATTTGTTGGCACAAACCTATTTTCTCGAAAGCGGCTCCATCCAAATTGACGTCAGGATAAGTTACGCCCGTTCTGAAAGTCCGACACAAGCCGCAGATGCCTTGCTGAATTGCGCTGAGATGACACTGGATGAGGGCACCGATGTCGCCGGGCAGTCTGTCCGGCCTTATGATCCGGTTTCGTCAGCAAAACATGCTCGGGCCCGGCAGATCGAACGAGAACTCAGACCGGCATTGGAAAACCGGGATTTTCAGATCCTATATCAGCCGCAGGTCGACGTGAATGGACGACATCTGGTGGGCATGGAAGCCCTGACGCGCTGGTCTCATCCGGTTCTTGGCGCGGTGTCGCCCGACGAATTTATAGCAATTGCTGAAGCCAGTGGAATGATTGAACCATTAGGGGACTGGATTCTGCAGGCAGCGTGTTGCGAGGCAGCAAACTGGACGGAGGCGATTCCCGTTGCCGTCAACGTGTCCCCGGTGCAATTCCTGCGCGGAGACATTATCGCCAGTGTTACGTCCGCGTTGGAGACATCCGGACTGAAGCCAAACCATCTTCAACTGGAGATAACGGAATCGACCATTCTGACGTGCAGCGATGCCGTGCTGCAAACCATGCATGATCTGCGGTCTCTTGGCGTTACACTTGCCCTGGACGATTTCGGCACAGGCTACGCTTCGCTCGGTTATATGACCCAGTTTCCGTTTGATCAGGTGAAGGTCGACAAATCGTTCATCCGTAATCTGACGACCGACCCCACGAGCCAATCTATCGTGCAGTTTACCAAGACTCTATCTGATGTGGTTGGCGCAACAATGTTGTGCGAAGGCGTTGAAACCGAGGAGCAGCTCACGTTCCTGAAGTTGATTGGCTGTGATCAGGCTCAGGGGTTCTTGTTCGGCACTCCACTATCAGCAAAAATAATTCGAAGAATGATTGCGGAAATCGCCAATTCGGAACACATCGAAGAATATTCGCGCACTGCGTGAGATCAGCGCCTCTGCGGGCACAAATTCAGACCGGACCCGCAGCAGAGCGTAAAATTCAATTCTTTCCAGTCAGCCTGCGGATTTCCGCTGCAACCATTTTTTCGACAAGTGGCGGCAGGTTCTGATCAAGCCAAGATTGCAGCATAGGCCGCAGCATTTCCTTCACGAGATCTTCCATAGTCTTTGCCTGGCCGGAAACAACGAGCCCGGAAAGACTGGAAAATGCCTCTGAGACTGAACGTTCAGCCTGCTGGCTGACGAGGTTTTCGAACATGCCCCCGGCCTTTGGCTCGGGATCTACCGGCAGCGCTGTGTGCGGAGATGCTGTCTCACCACCCACGTCAAACATGACGTCCATTCCATCAACGATCGGTATTTCATCAGGTTCATCGTCGGGTTCGGCGTCATCGATTTCGGCCGTTGTGAGTTGTACGACGTCATCGTAGTTATCTTCAGAGGTGGCTTCAGCTACGGGCTCACTCGGATCATCGGTTGCGAAGGCGGGTTTTGGACCAGACCTTGGCTCAGGTTCAGGCACAGATGTCTCATCTGCTTCATTATCGGAATCAAACAAAGCTTCGAGATCATCCGTCGACATGGACCGGTTGCCGCTCACGGTATCCCCTTCCTGTTCAGTGGAATCGGAAACGACCGCTTCCACACCATCGGTTTCGCTCGATTTGAAACCGGGCACTGGCGCTGCATTGTCTTCCTCGTCGGTTATAATCCGGCGGATGGAAGCCAAAATTTCTTCCATCGAAGGTTCTTGCGCGGCGGCGGAGTTGGACATGTGCTTTTCCCAAGTATTAGGCCAACCAACAACTGACTGGCTTCGCCAAATGTCAAGGGTGCGCCGATTCGCTGGCCATCAGTATATCTGACACAGGGTCAGAATGAGAACCCCGCAACCTGAAGACTGCAGAGCCTGTGTGAATGTCGCCTGTCAACATCAGATTTCCTGGCTGATCCAGGAAACTGACGCGCTGTAGATATACGTTCAGCGGCCGTCCGGTGTGCGCAAGCCGAACCACTTATCGCGCACTTGTTCATAATGCTCTTCAGGCTGGTAAATCTGGCCGCTGAGGCCCAGCCTCTGTGCATTGAGTTTGCCCACAGCCGAAACCAGTGCAAAAGCGGCGACAACCTGATCGCGTCTGGCAGATACCAGATTTACGCGCGCGTCCTGAAGCTCCTGTTGTGCGTTCAGCACGTCAAGAGTTGTGCGTTGGCCAACCCGCTGCTCCTCGATCACGCCGCTCAACGCAATCTGGCTGGCGTTTCGCTGAGCCTCGGCGGCCACAATAACGGCGCGGCTGGCTGTCAGTTGACCCCAGGCTGAAATGACTGAAGCCCGGACCTGCTGTCGGGTCAAATCCAACTCCAGCAAACGCTGTCCTTCAATCTCCTTTGCTTGACGCACCCGAGAGGACACGCGGCCTCCCTGATAAATCGGGATATTGATACGGCCGGTAATCGAGGCGCTGTCGCGTTGTCTCGTGGCGCCATCAAAATTGTAGGTTCTTGTGACATCGCCTTCCAACGTGACGGTCGGCAGCAACTCGCCTTCGATCACTTTGGTGTTGAAGGACGAGGAATCGGCATTATAGGTCGCCGCCAGAATCGCTGGGTGATCGCTGAGCGCAACAGCCAGTGCAGCGTCAAGCGTGTTGGGTAGCAGTCTGTCAGCAGTAAAATTCTGCTTCAGATTACCCGGTTGATTGCCGATGATTTGCTGATAAATCGCCCGGCTGGAATTCAGTGTCGCCTGGGCCAAATTCAATTGAGATGCAGCAAGACTGATCCGCGCATCGGATTGTGCGACATCTGTTCGCGTCGTTTCGCCGACTTCAAACCGGTCCCTTGTAGCGCGGCCCTGTTCGCCCAAAAAGGTCATGTTCTGGGATCTGAGCTCAACCAATGCCTGGTCGCGCAGCACATTCATGAAAGCTTCTGCAGCTGAAAACAGGATATTCTGTTCGGTGTTCAGCAGGCTGGCTCGACTGGCCAGTACTGCCGCTTCCGCCTGTTTGGTGCCATTTGCCGTGCGAAAGCCGCGAAACAGGTTTTGCGTGACATTCAGACCGAGCGTGCCGCTTCCTATGTCGGTTGACGTGTCCGGACCGTTGCGGACGTCGGTGTCGGTCCAGGTTTGCTGGAGACTGCCGCTTGCGTTGACATTCGGGCGGTACCCGGAAAGAGCCTGCGGAACACCCTCATCCACCGCTCGAGTAGCTGCTCTGGCGACATTCAATTCCGGATTGTTGCTATAGGCGGATGACAGCGCCTGAAGCAGCGTTTCGGCATTGGAAATAGCCGGAACTGCCATGGTCATGACGGCTGCGAGCGCTGCTGTGGTTATCCCTGACAAAATGCCCTGATTTTTTCTTCCCACACCGAATCCTTTCAAGACCGCTAAACGTCGCGACGCGGACATCGTTTCCGCGCCTGTCTGTATACAGTCACTAACTGCTCCGGCCACAATGCAGGCCATTGAATGCGATTTCAGCGCCGTTCAGGCGCCCTGCAACCGTCAAATCGATCAGATGCACAATTCCGCATTGATCTGATCTAAAATACAAAACTTTCGACCCGCTCAAAGCCCGGCATTGGCGGTACGCTGGCATTGATGATCGGAACGCAAGTGGCACCCGCGCCGGTTTTCCTGAAAACCGACAGATTACCGGAATGGCCATGACCGACAAAGCTCAAAAGCCGTCCGTCTGACCGCAACTGATCAAACAGTACCGGCGGCACTTCATCAACTGCTCCGTTGATGATTATCACATCATAGGGGCCTTCTTTGGCATATCCGTTGTGCAATTCACTTTGCAGGACCACCGCATTGTCGATTTTCAGATCCATCAGATTGCCGGTTGCGATATCCACCAGATCGGCGGCGCTTTCGATGGCCACGACGGATTCGCAAAATCCTGCCAGAATCGCGGTCGAGTATCCGGTGCCACACCCGATATCGAGCACCAGATCACTGGGCTTGAGCTGTGCGGCCTGAACCAGACGGGCAAACGGATAGGCCTCCATCAGATAGCGCTGCTCTCCCGACCCATTGTTCCAGACCGGGACGTCACTATCGGTATACGCAAATGCCCGGCGATCTGCCGGCACGAATATTTCCCGTGCCAATTGCCCGAACCGGTCAAGAACGGCGGAAGATGTCACGTCATTTGTGCGAAGCTGGTGTTCCACCATATTCTTTCGCAAATCTGCAAAATCCGTCATCGCTCAGATTCTCTCATCTTGGGCCATTTGAATGTCCCCCAGGTTGCATAGTCCATACCGGTGCGGGGCAGAGCACGCAAGACTGGATTACAGCGCTGCGACGTTTGATTACATATTTTATGAAAGGGCAACTGCACGTGTCCCACCTTGCTGGCATTAACGCTAAGACAGGTTCTCTTGCGGAAACTGTCACCAGAACGCGTTTTGCTGTTGTCCGAATGAATCCGGTTTGCTAAAGCCACAGCATCCAAATGAAGGCCTCGTGGCGGAGTGGTTACGCAGCGGATTGCAAATCCGTGAACCCCGGTTCGATTCCGGGCGAGGCCTCCAGTTTGTGTAAGACTGCTTTTGCTCTGCACGACGGAATGGCCATCTGATATGAAACATGGTGGCGAACCTCCTTTGGACAAATCTCGTAATGCTGATGCATGGCTGGATCTTTCGACCGGCATCAACTCGCTGGCCTATCCCTTGCCAGAACTCAATTCTGCCGACTGGCAGAGCCTCCCATCTGCACGGAACAGAGAAGGGTTGCTGGAAACAGCAAGGGCCTATTACAATGTACCCGCAGACACAGCGATAGGCGCTGTGCCCGGAACCGAGGCGGCGATCAACCAGCTGCCGGATTTTCTGCCGGGTCCGGTCGCTATTGCCGAACCGACCTATTCCAGTCATCGCGCGGCCTGGAGCGCCCGCGGTCATGACGTGTATGGGCACAGCGCTGGTGCCACTGCAGTGGCCAGCCAACATCTGATTATCGTCAATCCCAACAATCCGACGGGCGAACTCAGACCCGCTGAAACATTGCTCAAATTGGCTGGAGAACTCTCGCCGGATTGCGTGTTGATCGTCGATGAGGCCTTTATGGATTGCACCCCGGCGTGCAGCATCGTGCCGCATCTTCGCCCTGACCTGCCGATCATTGTATTGAAATCATTCGGGAAATTTTTCGGCCTTGCTGGTTTGCGACTTGGATTTGTGATTGGCCGGCGCGATCTGGTGGAAGCTGTGTCAAACCGGTTTGGCGACTGGAGCATCAGCGGTCCTGCCCTGCGGATCGGCAAAGTTGCGCTGGAAGATCGGGCATGGCAGGCGGCAAGCCGCATCCACCTGAAACACAGTATGGACCGGCTGGAGACGTTTCTGAAAGGCCCGGACAGGATTCTCGGAAGGACTGATCTGTTTCTGCTGTACCGCCAAACTGACGCTGTCCGGCTGCATCGGCATCTGGCCGAACGACAGATCTGGACGCGGATGTTTTCCTCTCAACCGACATGGTTGCGCTTTGGCGCGCCAGCCAGCATGAGCGATTTCAGCCGTCTTGCCCAAAGTCTTGGAGAGTTTGAGGATTTCCAGCGCGATGCTTCTTGACTATACGCTGTTTCTGTCCGGAACGCTGGCAAGCCTGCTTGTCGTCCTGCTGCTGGACGCCATTCTAGGCGACCCGGATTGGCTGTGGCGCCGTATTCCGCATCCGGTAGCCTGGATCGGTGCGCTGATCAGCGGTCTCGACAAGCTGCTCAATTTCAGGCGCATCGGTGCGGGAAACTATCTGACAGGCAGTGTTCTGATCCTGATTCTGATCAGTGTTGCCGCTGCAGCCGGTTTGGGAATGCGCTGGGTGTCAGGGCAATCTCTTGCCGGATCAGCCGGCATGATTCTGGCAGCGTCTGTTCTGCTGGCGCAAAAAAGCCTTTATGGCCATGTTGCTGCTGTTGCCAATGCCCTTGGTGGTGCCGATCTTCAGCAGGCGCGTAAGGCGGTTTCCAGGATTGTCGGCCGCAATCCGGAGCAACTTGATCAAACCGGCATAGCCCGCGCCGCCATTGAATCGACGGCAGAAAACCTGTCGGATGGCGTAATTGCGCCCGCCTTCTGGTTCGCAATTGCCGGTTTTCCCGGACTTCTGGTCTACAAGGCTGTCAACACAGCGGATTCAATGATCGGGCACCGCAACGAAACCTATCGCGCCTTTGGCTGGGCGGCGGCACGGCTTGACGATCTGCTCAACCTCATACCCGCGCGCATAACCGCCATCCTGCTGGCTCTGTGCGCGCCGATAGTGGGCGGTTCAGTGATAAAGACGTTAATCGGCACTTTGCGCGAGGCCCGCTGGCATCGTTCCCCCAATGCGGGATGGCCCGAGGCTGCAACCGCCCATGCACTCGGCATTTCGCTGGCCGGACCAAGACAATATGACAGCGTGAAAATTGAGGCGCCCTTCTTCAATGGCGGTGGCCGCGATACTGCCGATGAAGTCGATATCCGCCGGGCATTGCGGCAGATGGTTGCGGTGCTGATCCTGCACTGGCTTGTCTATCTCGGGCTTTACGCTGCTCTTGCATAGGCGATATCCAGCAACGCGCCGATATCGAGATGGGTTTCCAGATGTTGCGCCAACTCATCCAGACACTGATCAATCGCCTGATCATAGCGATAATCCGAGGCCGCGAGGCCAAATCCCTGCAGATACCTGCGGCGGAAGGCGTCAGCGCTGAAAGTTCCATGCATATAGGTGCCGCAGACCAGGCCGTTCGGGCTATGTGCTCCATCCGTGCGCCCGGAAATATGCGCAAAGGGGCGCTCGCAATCCGAACCGGTGGTTTCACCAAGATGTATCTCGTAGCCCGTTACCGCCAAACCGCTAGCGCAATGCACGCCACGGGCCGGACTGGTTGTCTTGGTTCGGCTCAGGGTCGTTTCAATATCGAGATGGCCGAGCCCCTCAATCGACCGCGCAGGGCCTTCAACGCCATGAGGATCAGAAATGCGCCTGCCGAGCATCTGATAGCCACCGCACAGACCGATCACCGGCCTGCCCTGTCGCAGATGCGCGGCAATATCAATATCCCAGCCCTCGGCTTTGAGGAATTCCAGATCCGAAATGGTGGATTTCGAACCGGGCAGCAAAATCAGATCGGCATTTTGCGGCAGCGGCTCGCCGGATTCGACCAGATGCACCGACACATCCGGTTCAGACGCCAGCGGATCGAGATCATCAAAATTGGCAATTCGCGGTAATTTCGGCACTGCAATGGTGAAACTGCCCGATGAGTTGACCCCGGTTTGCAGGTCCAGCACATCTTCTGCCGGCAAGCGCCGCGCCTGCGAAAAATACGGCACAACGCCCAGAGGCCGCCATCCGGTTCGCTTCGCAATTTCCGACAGGCCGTCATCGAACAGGGACACGTCGCCGCGGAATTTGTTGATCAGAAAGCCCTTGATGCGCTGGCGTTCGCTGACAGGCAGCACAGTGTGGGTGCCGACCACACTGGCAATCACTCCGCCCCGGTCGATATCGCCGATCAGAACCACCGGAACATCGGCGGCTTCGGCAAAACCCATATTGGCGATGTCCCCTGCCCGCAGATTGATTTCCGCCGGGCTTCCCGCGCCTTCCACCAGAATGAGATCATAATCCGCTTCCAATGCCTGAAAACTTTCCAGCACATTCGGCATCAATGTCATTTTATGAGATCCATATTCATGCGCCCGCATGGTACCGGCCAAGCGCCCCTGAACGATGATCTGGGCACCGATTTCGCTTTCCGGTTTCAGCAGCACCGGGTTCATATGAATACTCGGCGCCAGGCGCGCCGCGCGGGCCTGCAGCATTTGCGCCCGGCCAATTTCGCCGCCATCAGCGACACCGGCATTGTTCGACATGTTCTGCGGCTTGAATGGTGCTACTTTTATGCCGCGCTGAACCAGGGCCCGCGCCAGACCCGCAACCAGAATCGACTTGCCGACATTGGAGCCGGTTCCCTGCAGCATCAGCGCCGGTTTGCGCGACATGTTTTAGAACTCGATCCCGACTTGCGCTTTAACGCCGGAACGGAATGGATGCTTGATCATGGTCATTTCCGTGACCAGATCTGCGATTTCGATGAGCGATTCCTTGGCGTTGCGGCCGGTAATGACAACATGCTTGTCATGGGGTTTCTGTTTCAGAAACGCGACCACTTCTTCCACGTCGATATAATCGTAACGCAGCACTATGTTCAACTCGTCGAGCAGCACCAGTTTGTGCTCATCATCCATGATCAGCTGTTTGGCTTTCTCCCAGGCTTCGTGGGCCGCCTTTATGTCGCGCTGACGGTCCTGGGTTTCCCAGGTAAAGCCTTCACCCATGGTGAAGTGCGAGACCAGTTCGGGAAACCGTTCCAGCACGGTGCGCTCTCCGGTTTCCCATTTGCCCTTGACGAATTGGACAATGCCGATCTTGTGGCCATGGCCGAGCGAGCGGAAAACAAGCCCGAAAGCAGCGGTGGATTTGCCCTTGCCTTTCCCGGTATGGACAATCACAAGGCCCTTTTCGATTGTTTTGGTGGCGATGATCTTGTCACGCGCCGCCTTCTTTTTCTTCATTTTTTCGGCATGGCGCGCATTGAGTTGTTCTTCCGTCATGTTATCCTTGATGCTCATGCGACTTTCTCCCCTTTGAGGTATTTCAACTCGGCAAAAATACTGTTGCGCCGTGGCTGCCACAATTCCCGGTCAATGGCCTGAAGAAAGCGGTCAGCCATTTCCTTCAGCGCAGCGGGATTGTGCAGTTCAATGAACTGGCGCACATCCTCATCATCAAAATAAGCGTCATAAAGCAGATCAAACTGGTGGCTCTGAACCGCCTTTGTGGTGGCGGCATAGGCAAACAGATAATCGAGCGTGGCGGCCATCTCGAATGCGCCCTTATAGCCGTGGCGCATCATTCCGGCGATCCATTTGGGATTGGCTGCGCGGCCGCGAACTACCCGGGCCAGCTCTTCCTGCAATGAGCGTATCACCGGTGTTTCGGGACGCGAATGATCGCCATGATAGACGGCGGGTTCCACGCCTGACAGTGTTGCTACAGCCGCCGTCAAACCACCCTGGAACTGATAATAATCATCACTGTCGAGAATGTCATGTTCCCTGTTGTCCTGGTTCTGCAGCACCAGCTGGGTCTGGCCCAGACGGGTTTCCAGCATATCGCGGGCGCCATCGCCTTCCGACCCTGCGCCATAGGCAAAACCGCCCCATATGAGGAAGCTTTCAGCGAAATCCGAGCGGTCTTCCCACAGATTTTCATCAATCAGGGCCTGCAGCCCGGCGCCGTAGGTCCCCGGCATTGAGCCGAAGATACGGAAACCGGCGCGCTTTGCGGCATCTTCCTCAGACAGGCCGGCCGACACCAGCTTGCGTGTTTCCGCCCGCACGCGGGTGGCAATCGGATTGGCATCTTCCGGTTCGTCCAGTTCAGCAACACCACGCACCGCACTGTCAAACAGATCGATCTGCAGCGGGAACGCATCGCGGAAGAAACCGGAGATGCGCAGCGTGACATCGACACGCGGCCGTTTCAGCTCCGACAAGGGGATGATCCTGAAGCCGGTCACCCGGCCCGAAAGCGCTTCCCAGACAGGTTCAACACCGATCAACGCCATGGCCTGTGCAATATCGTCTCCGCCGGTGCGCATATTGGAAGTGCCCCAGGCTGTCAGCGCAAGGGCTGCCGGCCATTCACCTTGCTCCTGGAAATAACGCTCGGTCACAAGCTCAGCCGATTGCCGGCCAAGCTGCCAGGCGGCTTTGGTCGGCACGGACCGCACATCCACGGAATAAAAGTTACGTCCTGTCGGCAGGCAATCCAGCCGCCCGCGCGTTGGCGCGCCCGACGGCCCCGGCGGCACGAACGAACCGTTGAGCGCGGTCATGCAGGCTTGGATTTCAGATATGCCGCTGTCATCAAGGGCTTTTGCCATAGCTCCATTTACGTAAGTCAGAACGGTTGCAGTCTTGTCCCACTGCTTTTGAACGGCCAGATCGCCATTCACCAACTGCGCCGCAAGGCTTTCAATCCGTTCCAAAGTATCGGCATTGGTGCGCCATGGCCGGTCTGAAGCCCCAGCCAACGCGTCCGGCGCAGGCCCGGTCCAGGGCGCTGATAACTCACAATCCAGCGGATCGAACCGGTCAAGGCCCAAATCTGCTGCCAGTGCCCGGTGCAAAGACATGTGCGACGAGCCGGGCACGCGGGCCAGTGCCACCAGCGTATCGGTTCTTTGCCTGCCGGTCGGTGACTGGCCCAAACTGTGCAGGCCGTCGCGTATCTGCATTTCCTTCAATTCGCAGATGTAGCCGTCAAGGCGTTGCAGAACCTCATGTTTTTCGACGCCGGGGGGTAAACCAAGTTCGGCTCCGAGCGCGTGGCGTTCAATCGCTTCCAAAATCTGTTCTTCCAGCAATCTGACGCGTTTGGGGTCGACACCGGTTGCCAGAAAATATTCATCGATCAGCGCTTCGATTTCCGATAACGGGCCGTAGGTTTCTGCACGGGTCATGGCCGGCATCAGGTGATCGACAATCACCGAACTGATGCGGCGTTTGGCCTGGGCTCCTTCTCCCGGATCATTGACGATGAACGGATAGACTACAGGCAGGCCCTGCATGATCGCGTCGGGCCAGCATTCCGAGGACAGGGCCAAGGCTTTGCCCGGCAGCCACTCGGTGTTGCCGTGCTTGCCCATATGGATCAGCGCATCGGCACCAAATTCGCCGCGCAGCCAGGCATAAAACGCCAGATAATTATGCGGCGGCACAAGGGCCGGATCATGATAGGTCTCTTTGGGATCAATATTGTAACCCCGTGCCGGCTGTATTCCGACGGCAATGTTGCCGAAAGTGTGGACGGCAAGTCGGAAGATGCCGTCTATGCAGGCGGGATCATCTTGAGGCGCGCCCCATCGTTCTTCAACTGCTTTTTGAAGAGATTTTGGCAATTCTTTATAGTGATGGAGATATTGCTCAAGTGTGAGTCCTTGCTTTGCCTGCCTTAGGCGAACTTCGTCAAATGCATTTGTCGGACCGCTCATCAACAGATCCATCAGGGATTTGCCGTCTTCCGGCGCATGGTCTGCCGTGTAGTTTTCGGCCTGAAGGGCTCTCATCAGCGCGATCGTGCTTGCCGGCGTATCAAGTCCGACGCCATTGGCCATGCGACCATCCTTATTGGGATAGTTCGACAGGATGAGAGCCAGCTTCTTGTCTGAAGCTGCAGCATCGCGCAATCGGGACCATGCCGCAGCCTGTGTGGCAAGCCGGTTGATGCGGTCATTGATCGGGACAAAACGTGTCGGCCGGCATTCAGTCCTTGTATCAAACGCATCCTCTTCCTTGAATGAAATGACCTGGGTCAGTACACGGCCATCGATCTCGGGCAGCACCACATGCATGGTCAGGTCTTTGGCGGTAAGGCCCCGGTCGCTTTCCCGCCAGCCCGCTTCGGAAGTGCCGGACATGACAAATTGCAGCACCATCCTGCCGGCCTGATCCAGAGGCGTTGCAACATGTTGACCGCCGGCTTTGGATACGGCGAAAGCCGTGCCATTGAGGGTGATCGACGGGCTTGCCTGGGCTAGAATGCTGCTCAGAACGGCAACCGATTCAGGGTCTTTCAGGCTGGAGACATAGATCGGCAGAGCGTTGAGGCCCGCCCTGTTCAGCGCTTCTATCAGCGCGTCAATCGGTGCCGTAGCATTGGCCTGAACGCTGGACCGGTAAAACACAATGGCTGCTGTGCCATTGTGGACAAAGCTGTTCTGAATGGCGTCAAGCGCTGGCTCTGCTTCACCGGGCCAGTACAGCCCGGCCTTGGGAAGCTGTTTGGGCGGTGCTGCCGGACTTTCGTATCCAATCTGCTGCGCCAGATACCGAAGCGCGTTTTTGAGGTTTTCAACGCCGCCCTCAACGCAATAGCGCCAGAAAGTGCGGGCTGTTGCAATGTCCAGCGTGGTCTCGGCTTCAAGGTCACTGTCCCAGCTGGCGTCTCCCGGAACAACAATGATCCTGACAGATCTGGCACGAGCCAGTTCAGCCAGCCTTTCCAATCCGTAGGACCAGTAATTACGCCCGCCCAGCACCCGCACGACGATCAGCTTTGCCTGTGCAAGCGTGTTGTCCGCATACAGATCCACCGAATAGGGATGCGACAGGGCCATCAGGCTGGCAATTCGCAGACTTGGAAAGCCCTTTTCCAACGATCCGGCGGCATAAGCAAATCCGGATATTTCCGTATCGGCGGCTGTCAGAATAACAATGTCCCCAGGCGACTGCGCAAGGTCGACGGCCTCTTCGCCATCTTCAATACGTCGCGCCTGAGCCTGGAGAATATGCACTGCTTAACTCGCCTGTTTTATGGCAGGTGCTGACGCCAGAATGGCCATGATGGCGCTGCGGTCCAGCCCTTTTTCTCCGATCACCACCAGTTTCGGACTGCCGCCGCTGGCGGGTGCAAACCAGGTTTCGACACGCGGTCCAACTGCCTGTACTGCCAGTGGGGCAGCTTTATTTGCGATCGACACGGCTCCCTTGATCCTCAGAACACCGTGACCGGCCATGGCGGCAAGCACCGCTGCTCTGGCATCCTCAACGCTGGCGTGCAAACTGTCAGCGACGATAAAGGTTTCAAAATCGTCGTGATCATGGTCGTGGTCATGATCATCATGGTGGCTCTTGCGCGTTGCCATATCGTCTTCTGCCTCAGCGGTCAGGCCGAGAATGGCGGACACGGAAACGACACCGTTTGACGCCTCCAGAAAACGCACATTGTCCCGGGTATCGTGGGCGACAATCTGTCGCGCCTTCGCAAGACCTTCTGCGCTGACCAGATCAGCCTTCGACAGCACCACCAGATCTGCGCATTTCAGCTGGTCCTCAAACAATTCCTCAATCGGGCTTTCATGGTCCAGCGCTTCATCGGCGGTGCGTTGCTGCTGCAGCGCATCCTCGTCATGGACCATTCGGCCCTCGGCGAGCGCGGCGGTATCCACCACTGTGACCACACCGTCGACAGTGACCCGGGATTTGACGCCAGGCCAGGAAAACGCCCGAACCAGCGGCTGCGGCAGCGCAAGACCGGAGGTTTCGATGATGATGTGATCGGGTTGCTCAGTGCGTGCCAGCAAAGTTTCCATGGTGGGCAGAAAATCCTCGGCCACCGTGCAGCAGATACAGCCATTGGTCAGCTCGACAATATCATCCGCGCTGCAGGCATCCGAGTTACAGCCTTTCAAAAGCTCGGCATCAAAGCCCATATCGCCGAATTCGTTGATGATCAGCGCAATTTTCCGGCCACCGGCATTTTGCAGCAGATGCCGGATCAGGGTGGTTTTGCCGGCCCCGAGAAATCCGGTGATGATGGTGACTGGTATTCTGTTTGGCGAAGGCATGATCTGGTCCTTTATGATTTCAGCGTGAGTGGCAGACCGGCAGCGACAAAATCAACCCGGTCGACACAACTGGCAATTCTACGGTTGATCTGCCCCTGGTGATCGCGGAATTGCCGCGCAAGCCGGTTTTCCGGCACGATGCCAAGTCCTACCTCATTCGATACAAACACGATGGTTGCGTGGAGACCGGACAGCAGTTCAATCAGCCGGTCGGTCTCGCCGGTGATATCGCGTTCGTTGTGCATCAGATTGGACAGCCACAGAGTGAGGCAGTCGACCAGCACAGCTTTGCTGTTGCGGTCCGCCTGCCTCAACGCGTCACACAATTCAAGCGGCTCTTCGGTGAGCTTCCATTGCGGCCCGCGGCGGCTGCGGTGTTGCTCGATGCGGCGCTGCATCTCGGTGTCAAGTGCGCTGGCGGTTGCGATATAGTGTGGCACGCCCCCGCAGGACAGCACCACTTCTTCGCCATAGGCACTCTTCCCGGACCGGGCACCGCCCAGGATCAGGACCGATTTGTGATCCGCTGAGAGCATCGGTTTCACGCAATCTGACGGGCAAAGAAAAAGCCGCTCAAAGACCCGATCATGGTCCAGAACACCGCCATTATCACCAGCGAGGATGCGGCGAAGTGCGCTGCGACCTCGGCCGGAACCGTGCTGGCATATTGCTGCGGCTGGGGTGCGCCATACAGATGCGGCAGCGCAAACAGCAGAGCTGCAGCCGCAATCACCCAAAAAGTCTGACGATAGACCAGCAGAGCGATGCCGAGTGCGGTCAGAATGGCGGTGGCGGCCCACCAGATCTGCCGTGATACCAGCTCGCCGGCAGCGCTTCCCGGCAGTTCCGGGGGCAGTCCGAGCGCCGGTGCCAGATGAAAGGCAGCAAAGGCGGCAATCCCCCAAAACAGCCCGGTTCGCACGCTGATGTTGCGGTTGAGCATGATTTGAACCGACAGCAATGCCAGACTGAAGCCGAAAGCCAGAACAATGTTGGCCACAGCGGTCATGACCGAGCGTGAGATGGAACCGGTCTGAGGTTCAGATGTATCAGAAACTGAACCTGCCGGACCCGAGGCTGGCAGTTCTGTTCCTGAATGAGTGGCGGATGCAGACCCGTCCTCATAGGTTTCGGCAATGAGAATCAGCGGTGTCGTTGTGACCTGCTGAACTGCAGATACGATGATGCCCGCCGCCAGAGCCGCGAAAACGGCACTCAGCAAAATTTTAAAAAACATGATGTGTCCTTGAGTGCCTTAGTGGCAGGGAAATCCGCTTGCGTGCCGCGCGTCATGGGCCGCATTATGAAGAATTTCGGGATAGGCAAATCCGGTCGTGAAAACCACCAGAATGCCAAGCATCAAGGCCATTGCAGCGGCGCGCTGTCTGGCAGAAAAGGTTCCGGTCCGCGCGCCATCTGAGACTGCAGTTGAAGCCCTGTTGGCTGAAATATTGTAAGACATATGTTGCTCCTGTCCGTCCGACCCGACGGCGGGTTTTTTCTGATTGTGTCGGCAGGTCTCCTGACTCGCGGTTCGCTGCCATCTGTTTCGCCTTCCCGGATTAATCCAGTGGCATATGAAACAGCGGCTCACCGCTCACAGTTGCGGGGGCAGTCCCGGTTTGCAGACCCCGGCTTGGGTCACCTGCATCCGTGTTCCCTTTTCATCCGGTGCTTCACATTCAAGAGGCACCAGAACCAACACATCGTCACATAAGCTGTTCGCAGCCGAATTTGCAAGCGAAGTTACGCCGGGTCTTTCCCTGAATGACCGTCTTTCTTCTGCCGGCGCCGCCCCCACCACACCGAAAGACGTCTGGTCTGGCGTCGCAGAAAAGGCACATCATAGGACAGTATGATCAAGCCGACTGGAATCATCCAGAAACCGACAATCGGCAGAAACCCGACCAATCCAAACAGTAGAAATACAACACCCAGCGACATGCGGGCCAATTGCGAACGCGGCAGATCGAATGATTTTCCGGCGAATTTGATCGAAGGCATTTGACACCATTTTGCGTGAATTCAACTGATGCGGCAGATAGGTCTGAATCGTGCGCGAATTAAGGGTGGTGGCGAAAAACCCGACAGAAAAAGTGTTCCAACCGGCAATCCGCTCTTGGCAACGCCTTAATCCTTTTGTATAGACGCTCACCACTGATCCCCGATAGCTCAGTTGGTAGAGCAGGTGACTGTTAATCACCTTGTCGCTGGTTCGAGTCCGGCTCGGGGAGCCATTTTGGAAGAAAACTGCGAACGCTGTGCGCCGTAGTTTCGCCTCCGTAGTTTCCCCCAGAGGCGATCAGCGTCTGGGGGAATCGTACTACCGTTTCCCCGATTTTCAATCAGTTTTCTGCATCAGACCGACCCGTCGCTTCGGCGTCTGATCATCGTTCCGTTCAGGCGTGTCAGACTGGTTTACCGGTGCATGTGCAGATACCTCCGGAGATGCAGGGAGGCTGCCGTGGGCGTCAGGCGATAGTGGCAAAAACTGGAGATCAGCAGCTGCAATGCCCTGCCCACATCCGATACGTAGCGCGTCATGAAGTCGCATGTTGCGAGTTCACAAGCGGGCTGTTGCTCCAGCTAAAAGCCATCAACTTCAAATTATCGTAGTGCAAAACGGCGTCCCCGGTGCGGGAAAGCAAACCGCTGATAAAGCAGTATTCCGAGACGACGGCCTTTGATTATAATGAGCGGAAGAACCCGGCGCGTCCTTATAAACCTTTGGTTTGGAGCCATCGGCAGGGAACCACGCGTCCGGGCAAAGGCCCGGTAAAACGGTATCGAACAATGTTCATGGGTCGGAATTGCTGCAAAGTGGTTCTGGAAGGTCTCGCAGATCTGGCACGCATCAAGACGCCCTGCGTAGCACCCGGCCCGGCCCGGCCGGTTTTACAGAAAATAAATCATATCACCCACCATAATTCCGCAACGGGAACAATCAGGTATAGCTCACGTTTGGCACCAGGGGATAAGGTTTGACTTCTATCGTTCGATTAAATTCAAGCCGCCGGTTTTCCGTCGAGGCTTGTCTCATCAAGCCTGTTGAAGCCCATATGTGCAAACTGGAATACGAGATTGATAAAGGCTTCTTGGCATGCCCCTGACGCCCGATAACACGAGAAAAGAGGCAAAGATGCCAGCAAACGATGCATTATTTGAGCTGATACCCGATGCCGTTGTGACTGTTGACCATGAAGGCGTCATTCGGCAGGTCAACAGCCGACTTACCACCATGTTCGCTTATGATGAATCCGATTTGCTGGGTCAGCCAATGGAAGTTCTCCTGCCGGACCGTATCCGGCGTCGGCATGTCGGTCACCGCAAGGCCTTTCAACTCATGCCAACCGTGCGCAGCATGGGAGCAGGAATTGAGCTCCACGGGCGCAGGAAGGATGGCAGCGAATTTCCGGTCGACATTATGCTCAGCCATTTAACGAGTCCCGAGCAACTTACTCTTGCGGTCATTCGCGACATTAGCACCAGCAAGAAATTGAGCGATGATTTAAAGAAGCTTGCCTACAATGATCCGCTGACTGACCTGCCAAATCGGGCGTCGCTTTACCTGGAACTCGAGAAACTTCTCAAATGTGGCGCGGCGCCCTCGCTCCAGCCGACTTCAATTGTTCTGTTCGATCTTGACGGATTCAAAGAGGTCAACGATACGCTGGGGCATTCGACAGGTGACCAATTGCTCAACATCGTCGGCAAGCGATGGGCCGCCGTCGTCGGTGATGGTGCATCCATCTACCGGCTGGGCGGAGACGAATTCGTCGCCGTTTTTCCAAACTGCGGCGATCCGTGCCGGGTGGCCGGCGAGGTTGATAGAATGCTGGTGGAAATCCAGCAATCGTTTGAGATAGGCGGAAAGGTAGTGCATGTCAGTGCAAGCGCCGGGATTGCCATTGCCCCTGCTGACGGGGCCAATGTCGAGGAGTTGATGGCTAACGTCGATCTGGCTCTTTACAGGGCCAAGGCCACCAGCTCTGGCAGCTACATCTTTTTTCACCACTTGTTGCGTGCTGAAGCAGAGGCACGGCGTGATCTGGACCTCAAATTGCGACGCGCCCACACAAATGGCGAATTCCAGCTATATTACCAACCGCAGATACGGCTTGCGGATTCCGTTGTTGTTGGAGCCGAGGCGCTTCTTAGATGGCGTCGTGACGACGGTATTGTTGTAGCCCCCGGTGCGTTTATCGACGCTCTCGCGGGCAGCGCAATCGCGATTGATGTGGGCACATGGATACTCCGAACCGCTTGTGAAGCGGCAGCCGCGTGGCGCAAACAGGGGTTGCTGCCGATCCGAATCGCCGTAAACCTATTCCCCAGCCAGTTTCACGACCCCGCATTCCTTGATACTGTCAAACAGATACTCGCCGATACAGAATTGCCTCCCACTGCCCTCGAACTTGAGATTACCGAGAATATCGCTCTCACTTCTGATGACGCAACGCTGGAGTTACTCCACAAGCTAAGGCAACTGGGTGTTCAGCTTGCGTTTGATGATTTTGGGACCGGATACGGTTCGCTGCGGCTCCTCACCCAGATGGCTTTGACTCACATCAAGATTGACCAGAGTTTCATCCGTGACCTTTCCAGAGATGCAAAAGTAGCGGCGATCACCCGTTCTTTAATTGTGATGGCGCACAATATTGGACTGGGTGTCATTGCAGAAGGTGTGGAAACAGCACCGCAACTCAATTTTCTTAAGGCAGAGGGCTGCGATGAGGCGCAAGGTTTCATTTTCGCCAAACCGCTGCCAGCGCCGGAGTTCGAGGCGCTGCTAAGGGTGGCGACACCCATTCGAAGAATTGCATGAACGGCCAGCCCTGACGACCACAAGTGAAGGCTGACGACGTTCAGCGGGGGTGTGTCGGTTTAAAATCGTGAAGTGGTGAATTTGAAAATATCCATGATCGGATGCGGACCAGATCTGCCCCTGATTATATCGGATGACCGGGCGTTCGACTTTTGACCTTTCATCCGGAGCGCTATTTTGGTGTAACACTGAAAACCCGTGGGAGGACTCTCGTGACGAGGTCCATTGCCAAGCCTCCCTCACTTTGAACAGGAAGGAGCCGTCTTGAGCGCCCCGAACCCCTCCAGTGCAGACATGATTGCCATTGATTGGGGCACAACCAATTGCCGGGGCTCACTGCTGGATGCAAATGGTGATGTGCTTGACACAAGATACGCTCCTGAGGGGGCCGGAGGTCTCCACGCGGACGGGTTTGAAAGCGTGTTTGAACGGCTGGTGGATGGCTGGCCGGAATTGCCGGTGTGGATTTGTGGCATGGCGGGCTCTCGCCAGGGATGGCGCGAAGCACCATATCTGCCCTGCCCGGCATTGCTATCCGAACTTGGTTCCCGGATCACTCAGCTTCGCACGGCATCGGGGCGGATTGTGTGCATCGTCCCCGGTCTGCTCTACCGGGATTCAAACCATAATGCGGATATCATGCGCGGTGAAGAAACCCAGATTGCCGGCCTTCTGGCGCGGCAGGATGATTTTGAAGGCCTTGCCATATTGCCCGGAACCCATTGCAAATGGGTCGCGGTCAAAGACGGAAAAATTTCGAGGTTTCAGACCTTTCTGACCGGGGAATTGTATTCCCTGCTGGCAACTGCTTCAATCCTGCGCCACTCGGTGCCCGCTGACGAAACTGATATTCCCGCCGAACATCCCGCCTTTTTGCGCGGCTTTGACGAGGTTATCAGTGGCCGTGTGCCGCTGGTGTCGGGGTTGTTCCAGATCCGCACCCAGGATGTGTTGAACGGCGCACAGAAGGACGACAGCGCAGCCAGGCTGTCCGGCTTGATGATCGGTGCAGAATTTGCCGCAGCAGAAACCGGTGGCTGGTTCAAGGGCGGGAAACAGGGCGCACAGGACGGTTTTATTATTGGCGGGCGCGGCCTGACGCCGCTTTACGCCAAAGCCTGCGAACTTGTTGGCATCAGAGCCAGGACACTGTCTGGTCTTGATGCCAGCTCAAGAGGCCTGTGGTATCTTGCACACAAACAACGCATGACAACGGCCTGACGGCTCTGAAGGACTGAATTTATGAACTGGCTCAATGAATTTACCAAACATCGCGGTATTGTAGCGATCCTGCGCGGTGTACGCCCGAATGAAGTGGAAGTGATCGCGGAAACGCTGATTGAGGCCGGAATTACACTGATTGAAGTGCCATTGAACTCGCCGGACCCGTTTGACAGCATTGCCCGCCTTGTCAAGCTGTCGGATGGCAGAGCGCTTGTCGGCGCAGGAACCGTGCTGACCGCAGATGATGTTGACCGGCTGTCCGGGATCGGTTCGCAGATCGTTATATCACCCAATACCAACAGCGATGTTATCCGCCGAACGCGAAAATGTGACATGTTCTCCATGCCTGGTGTCTTTACCGCAAGCGATGCTTTCAATGCGCTTGATGCGGGCGCGCATGTGCTGAAATTCTTTCCTGCCGACACGCTTGGTCCCGGCGGCATTTCCGGGATCAAGGCAGTGCTTCCCGTGGGAACACCGATCGCTGCCGTTGGCGGGATTGATGAAACTTCCTTTGCAGCTTACAGGGCCAAAGACATTCACGGCTTTGGCATTGGCAGCACACTGTACAAGCCAGGCCGGACAGCCGATGAAATCGGCACGATCGCCCGGAAACTTGTAGCGGCTTTCGACGCAGCCGGCTGAGTTTGATCCAAACTTTTATATCTGCCAACATCAATAATATGAGTTCTCATACGAATGAGCGTGATCCGTTGTCGCAGGAATGGCGTAAAGCTGTTTAGAAAACGGGATCACATACTCCGATGAAAAATGGGTCAAACACCGTCTCAGAACCGGTGAAAACAAAACCTTCAAACGCCTGCAGCACCAGCATTGTCTGGTTTCGCAGAGATTTGCGCATAACCGACAATTCAGCCCTCAGGGAAGCTTTGAAATGCGGCGGACCGGTGCTGTGTGTTTTCATTCTGGAAACCGGTCAGCGCGACATTGGCGGTGCCTCGAAGTGGTGGCTGCATCACAGCCTTGCCGCCTTGTCAGCTTCCATCAAACAAATCGGTGGCCAACTCGTTTTGCGCCGTGGCGACCCTGTTGAGATTCTCGAAGATCTGGTTGAGGTCAGCGGCGCACGAAACGTGTTCTGGAACCGGCGTTATGACGCCGTGGGTATGGAGACCGACCAGCAGGTAAAAGCGCGGCTCGAAGACCGGGACCTCGTGGCGCAGAGCTTTAAATCAAATTTGCTGTTTGAACCGTGGGAAATCGAAAAAAACTCGGGCGGCTATTACAAGGTCTACAGTCCGTTCCAGCGGGCCTGCCTGTCTGCCGGTGTTGATCGCTCGTTCCATGCTGCACCCGGCAGGCTTCTGTCTGCTGAGTTGCAACCGGATTCAGACACTCTGGAAGATTGGGGGCTGCTCCCTGCCAGTCCGGACTGGTCGGAAACCATTGCCGCAACCTGGACGCCCGGAGAGGCCGGTGCAAAGGCACGCCTCAGCGCCTTTCTGCATGACGATGGCATCACCGGGTACCGGGAACGACGTAATCTGCCAGCTATAGAGGGCACATCGCGATTATCGCCCCACATCGCTTTTGGCGAAATCAGCCCCTATCAGATATGGACGGCTGCTACTGCGCCTGATCTGGAGATTCCGTCCCTGGATCTGGAGACTTTCCTGTCGGAAGTCCTGTGGCGCGAATTTTCCTATAGTTTGCTGTATTACAATCCAGATCTTGCGAGCCAGAACTTTCAGCCCCGCTTCGATGCTTTTCCCTGGCAAGGCAATACTGATTTTCTGCCGCTCTGGCAGACCGGACAAACCGGATATCCGATGGTCGATGCGGGCTTGCGGCAACTCTGGCAAACCGGCTGGATGCACAATCGGGTACGGATGATCACAGCCTCCTTTCTGGTCAAGCATATGTTGCTCGACTGGCGGCACGGCGAAGCCTGGTTCTGGGATACACTGGTCGATGCCGATCCTGCCAACAACGCTGCAAGCTGGCAGTGGGTTGCCGGTTCCGGCGCTGATGCGGCTCCGTATTTCCGCATCTTCAACCCGATGAGTCAGGGTGAAAAATTCGACCGCGACGGCGCTTATATCCGCCATTTCGTGCCGGAGTTGAAAGATCTGCCGACCAAATATCTGAACGCTCCCTGGAAAGCCCCCGGTGATGTGCTGAAAAAAGCCGGTGTTGAGTTGGGAAAGACCTACCCTAAACCGATTGTCGAGCATTCGCTTGCCAGAGAGAAAGCGCTCTCGGCATTCGCAAAGACAAAAGAAGCCGCATAGCAACCGGCCGCAAGATTGGACTCCTATATATGAAAATCGCTGTCATCGGCTCCGGCATATCGGGAAATTCTGCCGCCTGGGCACTTCATTCAAAACATCAGGTGACGCTGTATGAACGGCGCAACCGCCCCGGTGGCCACAGCGCAACGGTGGACGTCGATTACGACGGAGAAACCATCAGTGTTGATACCGGCTTTATTGTTTACAATGCGCTGAACTATCCCAATCTCACGGCAATGTTTGATCATCTGGGTGTTGCGACCGAGCCCAGTGATATGAGCTTTTCCTTCAGCCAACGCGGTGGTTCGGAATGGAGCGACAGCATTCCGCGAGGCATTTTTGCCCAGAAGCGAAATATGTTTTCCCCCAGTTTTTTGTGGATGTTGCGGGAGATTTTCCGTTTTAACCGGCAGTGTCTTGGCGATCTTGCTGCCAATAACTTGTCCGGGCTGTCGCTTGGAAACTATCTCGACAAACGCAAATTTTCCAAACGGTTCCGCAATGAATATCTGGTGCCGATGGGGTCTGCGATCTGGTCCACTCCGGCGACCGAAATGCTGGCATTTCCCGTCGAGAGTTTTGCCAATTTCTTCAACAATCATCGCCTGCTGCATTTTGAACGTCCCAGATGGCGCACCGTGACCGGCGGCAGCAGGAGCTATGTAGAAAAATTACTGGCGCCGCTTGCATCCAATATGCGTCTGGGCTGCGAAGCGGTCTCCGTTGTCCGAAACCGGGACGGCGTTACGATTATGGACAATCATGGACAGAGCGATACCTATGATCAGGTGATTATGGCAGGCCACAGCGATCAGACACTGAAAGCTTTGAGTGATGCGTCGGCGGATGAAACCGACATTCTCTCCAGGGTGCGCTTCAAGCCGAACCGGGTTTTCCTGCACCGTGACCCCTCGCTGATGCCGCGCCGCAAGGGCGCATGGGCAGCATGGAACTATCTGAGCGAAACCCAGCCGGAGGGGCCAGACGTATCGGTGACCTACTGGATGAACAAATTGCAGGGTATTGATGAGAAAAAACCGCTGTTTATCAGCCTCAACCCTGTCCGCCTGCCCGAAGATCATCTGATTTTCGATGAGTTCGAGTATGATCATCCGCAATATGACAGCTCCGCACTGGCGGCGCAGAAAATGCTGGACCGGATTCAGGGCATTAACCGCACCTGGTTCTGTGGCGCATGGACGGGATACGGATTCCACGAGGATGGCCTGGCATCAGGCCTTCGGGTTGCCGAAAAGCTTGGTGGCGTCATTCCATGGCGTCCGGTGGCAGCCAATGATGAGCAACCATTCGTGGCAGCAGCGGAATAGGTGATGAACACGCAATCGGCCTCACGCAATGCGCTGTACGACGGCAAGGTGATGCATGCACGGCTGAAACCTATGGGGCACAGGTTCCAGTACCGTGTCTATGCTTTGTTGCTTGATCTGGACCAGTTACCACGGGCTGCAGACAGCGCGATTTTTTCTCATAACCGGTTCAACCTGCTGAGCTTTTTTGACAAGGATCATGGCGCGCGCGACGGCACGTCGCTGCGTGACTATGTGGATGCGATGTTGCAGGCGGCGGGGGAAAAGCCGCCGTACCGGATTGAACTGCTGTGCTATCCCCGGGTTTTCGGCTGGGTCTTCAATCCGCTGTCGGTGTACTACTGCTACGATGCCAGCGATCATCTGAGCGCCCTGATTTATGAAGTGCGAAACACTTTTGGCGAGCACCATACCTATGTGGCACCGGTGCGCATGGGAGAGAGCCAGGACGGACACATCCGCCAGGAAAGAAACAAGCGGTTTTACGTCTCGCCTTTCATCGATATGGATATGACATACCGGTTTCGTCTCAACCGGCCTGATACGGCTTTAACCCTGCGCATACTGGAATGTGACGCTGAAGGCCCCCTTCTGGCTGCGACATTCAGCGGCAAGCGCCGGGCACTGACGACCGCAAATCTGTTGCGGGCGTTTGTTCAGGTGCCGTTTCAGACCCTCAAAATTGTTGGCGGCATTCATTGGGAAGCGTTTAAACTGTGGGTCAAAGGTGCGCGGTTCCATCGCCGTCCGCGCCGTCCGAAGGCCGTTTCCTATAATGATACCCATGAGCCGAGTGATGCGCCGCGGCCTTTTGTTCCCTGATCTTGAGATTTTTGTGAGCTTGATGCTACACTTTGCTGCCTATTTGCAACTGGATGGTTCGGCACTATGAATATGTCCTCATCGGGTCAGCTGGTCACCTCGGTCACGCGTGCCGATGTGCGGGAAAAAACCAGATCACTGCCACGTCTGACCCGGGGCGCGATTCGTTTTGCAACCGGTCTGGAAGCCGGCTCCCTGACAATTCATCTGCCAGAAGGTCAAGCGTTTCAAATATGTGGCAGCAAGCCGGGACCGGCGGCCGATCTCATCATTCACGATCACAATTTCGCTTCGCGGCTGTTGAAACGCGGCGAACTTGGCGTCGCCGAGGGGTTTGTGGCGGAAGAATGGAGCAGTCCCGACGTCACCCGATTTCTGGAATTGTTCTGCGTCAACCAAGGTCTCATTCAGACGGCTATCGACGACCGGCACGTGGTCAAACTGATCCTGAAACTACGCGGCTGGCTCAATCGCAATACAAGGCGGGGATCAAAAAAGAACATTTCGGCGCATTACGACCTTGGCAATGCGTTTTACCGGCAATGGCTTGACCCGACGATGACCTATTCGTCCGCCGTCTTCGAAAGCGGGCTGGAGGATTTGTCGCAGGCGCAGATTCTGAAATACCGCAGCCTTGCCGATCAGGCCGGTATCGGCGCTTCTGATACTGTTCTGGAAATCGGCTGCGGATGGGGTGGTTTTGCCGAATTTGCCGCGCGCGAAATCGGCTGTAACGTCACGGCGCTGACAATATCTCAGGAACAGTTTGATTTTGCCAGAGAACGCGTCTTCAAGGCGGGTCTGTCGGAGAAGGTCAATATCAAGTTTCAGGACTATCGTGACGAAACCGGTCAATATGACAGAATTGCCTCGATCGAGATGTTTGAAGCAGTGGGAGAAGCCTACTGGCCGGTGTTTTTTGACCGGATGAAGAATTGTCTGAAACCAGGCGGAACCGCGGGCCTGCAGATCATTACGATTCAGGACCGGTTTTTCCAAACTTACCGCAATGAGATGGATTTCATCCGGCGCTATATATTTCCCGGTGGAATGCTGCCTACACCACAGATTCTGCAGCATCTGGGTGAGCAGGTCGATCTGCATATGGTGTCAGAACGGGTGTTCGGCCATGATTATGCCAAAACTCTGCAAATCTGGCGCGAGCGGTTTGACGAGGCCTGGCCGAGCATTATGCCGCTGGGATTTGATCAGCAGTTCAACAATTTATGGCGTTACTATCTGCATTACTGCGAAGCCGGTTTTCGCTCCGAGAATATCGATGTTCGTCAGCTTGTGTTTGCCCGCAAGTAGAGCGTGACCCATTCAAGCGGCTTGCGCTGGAGCCAAATCCTGATTTACGGGCTTCCGGCCATACCGATCTCGGTCCTGACTCTGCCTTTCTTCATTTTCGTTCCAACGTTCTATACCAAATCCCTCGGTCTTGATCTTGCTCTTGTCGGGATTGTGCTGTTTGCGATCCGTCTGTTCAATGCGGTCAATGATCCGCTCATTGGCCTTCTCAGCGACCGTATCCGGCCAAGTTTCGGTCGGCGGAGGAGTTGGTTCCTGGCCGGAGTGCCGCTGACAATTGCCGGCACCTGGATGATTTTTGTGCCCGGACCAGCTCCCTCCATCACCTATCTGGCGCTCTGGGGACTGGCGCTGTCGGTCGGCTGGAGCATGGTGCAACTGCCCTATGCCGCCTGGGGCGCTGAACTGAGCGGCAATTATCAAATGCGATCTCGTCTCAGTGGTGTCCGCGAAGGGCTGGTCGTTATCGGCACGCTGATTGCGATTATTCTGCCGATTCTCGTCTCCAGCTCACGCGAGGTTGACGCGGCCGGACTATACGCCCTTGCCCTGTTTGTCTGTGTGGGTCTGCCTTTGACGGCAGCACTTACCGTGTGGAACGTCCCGGAGCCCAAGGAACACAGCCATCAGAGCGTCAATTTCCACGACGGAATGAGATTCCTGCGCAACAATACGGTGTTTATCCGACTGCTGATTGCGTTTTTTATCAATGGCCTTGCCAATGGGTTGCCGGCCACGCTGTTTTTGCTGTTTGTCGGGAATGTGCTCAACGCGGAAGCCGCTCAGGGCCCTCTTCTGATTGTCTATTTCCTCTGCGGAGTTCTGGGTGTGCCTGTCTGGCTCAAAGTGTCGGACCGGCTGGGCAAACACCGCACCTGGTGTGTTGCCATGAGCCTCGCGCTACCGGTTTTTCTCATGGTCATGCTGTTGGGCGACGGTGATGTGTGGTGGTTTGCCGCTATCAGTGTTCTGACCGGACTGACCCTTGGTGCCGATCTGACATTGCCGGCCTCAATACAGGCCGATGTGATTGATCTGGACACGGCTGAATCCGGCGAGCAACGCAGTGGATTGTATTTCGCCTTCTGGGGCCTTGCCACCAAAGCTTCCCTCGCTCTCGGCGTTGGCCTGGCCTTTCCACTGCTGGCACTGGCGGGGTTCGATGCCCGATTGGATAATGCGCCCGGCGCGTTGTTTACGCTGAGCTTTCTATATGGCGGGTTGCCGGTTTTTCTGAAATCGATTGCCATCGCGCTGATGTGGAATTTTCCGCTTGATGAAGCGCGCCAGATCGAGCTCAGGCAGAAAATCGAAACCGGTTCAGCCTGATTGACTCATGATTGTCTGCGCCGCAACACAGGGATAATCAGGAAACAATTCAAAACGTCGGGAACCGACTGCGGATACAAACAGTTGTGATGGTGAGTGATTTGAACCTAACTGCAAAAAGGACACTACAGTGAAAACTTTGAATGATGCATTTCACCACACTTTGAAAGATATCTACTACGCCGAGCAAGCGCTGACCAAAGCATTGCCTAAGGTTGCGAAAGCCACAAGCAGCGCCAAACTGAAGAAGGCTGTCGACGAGCATCTTAGTGAAACCCGCGAGCAGATTGAACTTCTGAAGAAAGTATTCTCGTCCATCGACAAGAAGCCCGAAGGAGAAAAATGCGACGCCATTGAAGGCCTTATCAAGGAAACCGAAGGCATCATTGAAGAAGCCAGTGGCGTAGCGCTTGATGCCGCATTGCTGGCCGCTGCCCAGGCTGTGGAACACTATGAAATTGCCCGCTATGGAACGCTTCGTGAATGGGCCAAAGTGCTCGGCTTTGAAGAAGCTCATGATCTGTTGACGCAGATTCTCGACATGGAAAAGGCCGCGAATGCCAAGCTGACCAGCATGGCTGTGGAAACCATCAACAAAACCAAGTAAACTGCATTGCAGAACGGGTCGAAAAAAGTGACTCGGAGCGCCGGTGATACAGAAGGTTGAGACCAAGTCTGCCTTCCTGGCGTTCCGGGCCTACTGTACCAAGTAGCGCAGAAAAGGAATTATCACGTGGGAATTATCTGGACGATCATCATCGGCTTCGTTGCCGGGGTTATAGCGAAATTCATCATGCCGGGAAAAAATGAGCCTTCCGGATTTATACTAACCACCATTCTGGGTATCGTGGGCGCTTTCTTAGCCTCTTATCTGGGTCAGTGGCTAGGATGGTACGGCCCGGAAGAGAGCGCTGGCCTGATTGGTGCCGTGGTGGGTGCAATCATCGTGCTGGCCATCTGGGGTATGATAGCCAAGAGAAGCTGATTGACTGATATTTTCGCTGTCTAGAGCTTTGAGTTGCGCAGAGCCGCACGGGTTAACCGCTTGACATTGCTGGCGGTTTTCTTTCTGACCGGAGCCAAAGCGGCTGCGGCAATCTGATCTGGTCGTGCACCGGACGATGCAGCGATCAGTGCTTTTGCCGCGGATTGAGTGAAGGCTGCATTCTTTTCGCTGACCATGCGTGCAGTTTCGTTCGGCTGCATGTGCCACAATCCAGACATTCCAGCGAGGCGCAGAGCAACAACATACTGCGCTTCGCTGATCATGCGCCAACTGTCAAAGCCAAGTTTCCATGCGTCTGCAGGATTGGTATGTCGTGCCATAATAGATCTCCAGGGCTGCTGACATTGCGGGACGCTACGGTGCCGATCAATTTTTTCAGCGTGAAATTATGTCGATCTGGACTTCCAACCTGTCGCGCGATTCAGAAGCCAGAAATAAAGCGGGTATGGCAGCAAATTCAAGAATTTCAGGCCATAGGTAAATCGTTTTGGAAAGCTGATCTCGAAGCGTCCGGATTTCAGGCCCCTCACAAACCGATCGGCGGCATCTTCGACCTCCATGAGAAACGGCATTGGAAATGGATTGGACTGGGTGGCCGGTGTGTCAACAAATCCGGGATGCACGATCTGGATATGAATGTTGAGCAAATCAAGATCGAATTTCAGGCTCTCGGCCATATTTGTAAGGCCGGCTTTGGTGGCTCCATAGGCAGCAGATGTCGGCAATCCGCCAAATCCGGCGACCGAGGACGTAATGGCAATCTGGCCCCGTTTCCTGGCCCGCATGTGGTCAAGGCAGGGCACAAGACAATTGGTCACTCCATTGAGATTGACCGCAAAACTCTTGTCAAAATCTTCAACTTTCAATTCGTTCGCCCTTAGTGGCAGATAAATGCCGGCATTCAGGATCAGCAGAGCTATGCCACCATGGTTCGCAATCAGGCTGTCAGCAAGCTTTGCCATTGCCGCCTGGTCCGTGACGTCACCGCTTGCGGGTACAACCCGTCCGGGCATGGCGGAACATTCAGCGGCGAGCGTTTCCAAATCATCAGCGCTGCGGGCTGTGGCTGCAACTGTCCAGCCGGCAGCAGCGAGCCGTTTTGCCACATGATAGCCAAGACCGCTGCTGGCCCCCGTTATCCAGGCGATTCCGTCAGATGGTATAGCCTGATAGGGTGGCATGCGGCCTCGCTGCAACGATTTAAGTCCGCAGGAACGGCGATATGAACCGGCCCAGCGGTCCGGTTAGCCTGATTGGAGCGTCGGTGACTGAAAAGCAGATACATTCCTCGTCGTCATCGGCGACCGGACGATGAGAGACGGTTCCATCTGCCACCGAAATTTGTCCTTTAACGTAATGACCCGTCTCGTCACTGAAGCCACCCTGCAGCACGAGCGTCATCTCGATACCTTCATGGGTATGAAGCGGAACGCCCTTCCCGGCCGGAAAGCGGTAAAGCGACGCCTTGCAGCCATCGATTTCACCGAGTTTGACCTCATCGATACCGGCAAAGCGGTTTCGTTTCCAGGAAACCTGAGAAAGCGGCATGCCAATAAAACGCTGCAGCATGTCAGGCGTCGGATATTTCTCACTCGCCTCAACGAACGGCCTCCCCTCTCTGGAAGAAGCCATGATACGTTCAAGCATGGCATTGCGGTCTGCAAGCGGCTCCGGGTCGATCCCGGACAGCTCGATTCCGGCTAAAGCTTCCAGATTTGCAACCCAACCGCGGTTTGATGCGTTCATTTCAAGATGGGACGCCAACAACACCTGTAGCGGCGTCGGCAACGTTCCTGAAACAAACTCCGCCACCAGAGCGTCAATGGCATCGGCCTGTTCAAGCATGTTCAACCAATCCTAAGGCTGTATCAGGCAAACCTGAATTGTCTGCCGGCATAGCAACCATATACTTGTATTTTTCTAATGTTACGTTGTCTTCGGTGCGCTGGATCACCGGGAGTTGGAAAAGTGTTTTTCAGCCCTCTACCTATGGAAAACGGAAGTCAATCCTGCCAATGCAGAAATATGGTCACTGATCGGGAAAGCTGCTGTTTGCCTGTCACACTGTGCTAGGCTATTTATATTCCAAGGAATGCACAAAAAACGGAATAGCCTTCCTGAACTCAGCATTGTTCCAATCCGGCAAAAGCGCGATATACATACCTCCTGCCATAAAAGAAGAATTTATCCTGTGTATAAAACCGTCCTAGAAGCCATTGGTAATACGCCACTTATCCGACTTAACAAAGTATCAGATGCAACCGGATGCGAGATTCTGGGAAAAGCAGAATTCCTCAATCCGGGTCAATCAGTCAAGGACAGGGCTGCGCTTTATATAATTCGCGACGCGGTAGCAAGCGGTGCGCTGAAACCCGGAGGCACAGTGGTCGAGGGAACGGCCGGCAATACCGGAATCGGCGTTTCCATGGTTGCCAATGCGATGGGCTTCAGATCTGTGATCGTTATCCCTGAAACCCAGTCGGAAGAAAAAAAGGATATGCTGCGGCTGATGGGTGCCGAGCTTATTCAGGTGCCGGCTGTGCCGTACAAGAATCCGAACAATTATGTCAAAGTATCCGGCCGCCTGGCCGATCAGATTGCCGCATCGGATCCCAAGGGGGCGGTGTGGGCCAATCAGTTCGACAATGTTGCCAACAGGCAGGCGCATATCGAAACCACCGGACCGGAAATCTGGCAACAGACCAATGGCAAGGTGGATGGCTTTATATGCTCGGTTGGCTCGGGCGGAACTCTTGCCGGAGTGGGCATGGCGCTGAAGGCAAAAAACCCTGCAGTGAGGATCGGCCTGGCTGATCCGTTCGGGTCGGCGCTGTTCAAATATTACACCAGCGGCGAATTCGGAGCGAGCGGTTCCTCCATCACCGAGGGGATCGGTCAGGGCCGCGAGACCGCCAATCTGGTAGGTGCTCCAATTGATGTGGCATATCAGATTTCCGACACGGATGCGCTTGATCATGTGTTCTATCTGGTCGAGCATGAAGGGCTGGTTCTGGGCGGTTCTTCCGGCATCAATATCGAAGGCGCAGTGCGCATGGCCAGGGAACTGGGTCCTGGCCATACAATCGTGACTGTGTTGTGCGATTATGGAAACCGCTATCAGTCGAAACTGTTCAATCCGGAGTTTCTGCGCTCCAAGGATCTGCCGGTTCCAGGCTGGCTGGAAAAGCGGACCACACTGGAAATCCCGTTCGAAGATGTACCTGCATGAGCCGCGTGTTCAGGAAACTTTTTCTCGAAGATGCCTATTTGACGGAAACAGCCGCGAAGGTTGTTGAAATAAATGATCGCGGCGGGATTATTCTCGACCAAACCATATTTTACGGAACCAGCGGCGGTCAGCCAGGCGACACGGGCAAGCTACAGCGGGCTAACGGCAGCGTTATCGAGATTGCCACCACCGTTTGCGGGCAAAACAAAGAAGAATTGATTCTGGTTCCCGCCTCGCCGGACAACCTGCCGGAAATCGGCGAGAGCGTGACCGCCGAACTGGATTGGGACCGCCGCCATCGGCTGATGCGGATGCACACAGCACTGCATTTGTTGTGTGCATCGGTACCGTTTCCGGTGACTGGAGGCCAGATCGGCACCACAGAAAGCCGTCTGGATTTTGACATGCCGGAAAGTATGGACCGGGAAGCTCTGACGCTGCGGCTGAACACGCTTGTGGCAGAGAACCATCCGGTGTCCCAGCGCTGGATCGACGATGCAGAGCTTGAAGCACAGCCGGAACTGATCCGCACCATGTCGGTCAAACCGCCAATGGGCAGCGGCAAAGTGCGTTTGGTTTCGATTGGCGAAAATGACGAGATTGATCTGCAGCCCTGTGGCGGAACCCATGTGCGCGCGACCGGTGAGATCGGAGCTCTTGAGGTTTACAAGATTGAGAACAAGGGCAAACAGAACCGACGCATTCGCGTGCGGTTGGCGGAAGGAGCGGTCTGATGCGCAAATCGAAAAATCTGGTTTCCGCCAAGTGGCTGCGCGATCATCTGGCTGATGCTGATTTAAAGATCATTGACGGCTCGTGGTATCTGCCGCAGCAGAACCGGGACGCGATTGCAGAATATACTGCCGGCCACATTCCAGGTGCGGTGTTCTTTGATGTGGATGCAAATTCAGATCAGACCAGTGATCTGCCGCATATGATGCCGGCTGCAGAGGTTTTTGCAGAGGCGGCGGCTTCGCTGGGTATTTCCAATCCCGACACTGTGGTGATTTATGATGGTGCCGGGCTGATGTCCGCGGCGCGCATATGGTGGATGTTCCGCGCCTTTGGTCATGAAAAAGTGTTTGTTCTGGATGGCGGCCTGCCCGCTTGGAAGAGTGTTGCTGGCCCTCTGCAAAAAGGTGCTGTCGAAGCACTAATCGCAAATTATCGAGCCACTCTGGATGACAGCATGATCGCCGACTGGCAGGAAGTTATGCGGGTGGCGGAACACCAGGATCATCAGGTGTTGGATGCCCGCAGCGCCGAGCGCTTCAAAGGACTTGCGCCGGAACCGCGAGCGGGCGTCAAAAGCGGTCGCATGCCGGGGGCAAAAAATCTGCCGTTCCAAAAGCTGCTCACGGAGGATGGCATTTTCAAGTCAGACACCGAATTGCAACGGGCGTTTGAAGAAGCTGGGATTGATCTGACACAACCGGTCATTACCACCTGCGGTTCCGGCGTCACCGCCGCCATCCTGTCCCTGGGATTGAGCGAGTTGGGCCACAGCAACAACAAACTCTATGACGGGTCCTGGGCGGAATGGGGCTGGCGCCCGGAAACCGCCGGGAAAATCATCAGTTAGTCTCCACCCTGACCAGCCGGGGCCATTCGCGACAAAATACTGTCGACATCCAAATTGGCGACGGTGCCGGGAATGCGCCCCCTGTCGGCCGAAACGCGGGTTGCGACGAAGCCGCCGGCGATGGCATCTGGCGCGTGACGGATCAGGATTGACGCAGTCAGAAGGAGCGCCGTCCGCTCCACGAACCAGCGGGCTTCAACCTCCGGCGGAATGGAAGGCCAGCGCGCACGATGTTGCTTCAGTGCTGAATCGTAGCGTCTGCTCAGCCCCGTGGCCGCATCCAGTTCTGTTGCCAGAACTTCTACAGCAAGTGGTTCTTTCTCCAGAGTTCTGAGCGCATCCAGGCAGATGACGTTGCCCGAGCCTTCCCATATGCCGTTGAGCGGGGCTTCGCGGTACAGCATCGGAAGCGGTGTGTCCTCGACATAACCCATGCCGCCCAGAACCTCCATCGCTTCGCAGATAACAATCGGGCAGAGCTTGTTGGCCATGAACTTTGACAGCGCGACCCCTATTCTGGCAAAGGCGCGGTCCTGTTCAGTGGTTCCGTCAAAGGCGCTGGCGACATGCATTGCGAGCGCCAATGTGCCTTCCCAGTCAAGTGTCAAATCTGCCAGAACCGTGCGCATAAGTGGCTGGTCAATCAGGCGTTTCTGGAATGCGGTGCGATGCTGGGTCCAATGATGCGCTTCAGACAGGGCCGCCCGCATCAGCCCTGCCGGCGCGATTGATGTATCAAGCCGGGTGTGATGAACCATTTCCAGGATTGTGCGCACGCCCTGCCCCGGGTCACCGATCTGATAGGCAAGCGCGCGATCATATTCAATCTCGGCGGAAGCGTTCGAGCGGTTGCCGAGTTTGTCCTTCAGCCTCAGGATACGGATGCGGTTGCGCTCCCCCTGCAGCCAGCGCGGCACCAGAAAACAGGTCAGTCTCCCGGAAATCTTTGCCAGCGTCAGAAACCCGTCGGACATCGGCGCGGAACAGAACCATTTGTGTCCTGTCAGCCGCCAGACTTCGCCATCGGGCTCGGCGCGGGTTGTGTTGGTCCGAACATCGGACCCGCCCTGTTTCTCGGTCATGGCCATGCCAAGGGTCACGGCCTGTTTTTCGGCGACAGGCCGGATAGAGGGATCGTACTGCCGTGCCAGAAGTTTCGAACGCCAATCGTCTGAAAGCTGATCCGCTGTGGAAATCACCGGAATGGACGCATAGCTCATCGTCAGCGGGCAACAATGTCCCGGCTCCACCTGGCTGGCAAGATACACCATTGCGGCATGGGTCGCATGGGCACCGGGGCCGCCTTCCCAGGCGACTGCGGAATAGCCTGCTGCAGCCGAGATTTCCATGAACTGATGGTAGGCAGGGTGAAATCGAACTTCATCAAGGCGCCGTCCGCCGCTGTCGAACAGGTGCAATTCAGGAGCGTACCGGTTGGCATCGCGCGCAGCGTCTCGCATTTTGGCCTGGCCAAGCGCACCGCCATAAAGGTCGAGCACCTTGTGCTGCGCATTTGCCTGCGCTGCAACTTCGCGCAGGGGTTCGTCGTCCTGCCAAAGGTTGCGATCGCCGCGACCGGGCGGCTGGTTGTAAACGTCATGGGTTCCAAGATCCGAACCCGGATTGCAATCTACCATGTGAACCTCACTGGTCGAGTGGCACCGGAGTTGCAGCGGGACTACGGTCGCCTGCCGGAATATCCATTCCGTTCAACGCAGAGGCGGAGCGTACATCAGGCCACCATCGGACCACAATGCATTGATGCCACGGGCAATACCAATCGGAGTATCCGGGCCCACATTACGCTCGAAGATTTCACCATAATTGCCAACCGCCCTGATAGCTTTGACGGCAAAATCGTTTTCAAGACCAATCATTTCGCCGAACCCACCAGCTGTCCCAAGGATTCGGGCAATTGCAGGGTTATCCGACCCCATCAAGTCATCGATGTTTTCGCTTGTAACACCCAATTCTTCTGCATTGACCAATGCAAAGATAACCCATTTGCTGAGGTTGAACCAGGCATTGTCGCCTTCCCGGACGACCGGGCCGAGGGGCTCCTTGGAAATGATTTCCGGGAGAACAATGTGGTCATCCGGATTATCAAGCTTCAGGCGCTGTGCATAGAGGCCCGAGGCATCGCTGGTATAAACCTGGCAGCGGCCGGAATCATAGGCGGCGACAACGTCATCAGCCTTGTCAAACGCAATGATCTCCAGCTCCATGTTGTTGGCACGGAAATAGTCCGAAACGTTCAATTCTGTTGTTGTGTTTGAATTGGTGCAGACGGATGCGCCGGACAATTCAAGAGCCGAAGACACTCCGATTTCCTTGGGAACCATGAAACCTTGTCCATCATAGTAGGTCACGGTGACGAAAGACAGGCCCAGGCTGGCGTCGAGTGTCATGGTCCATGTCGTATTACGGGACAGAATATCGACCTTACCGGACTGAAGCGCTGCGAAACGTTCATTTGCGGCCAGCGGAGTGAATTTCACCAAATTGCCATCGCCGAAGATCGCTGCGGCAATTGCGCGGCATATATCCACGTCCAGACCTGCCCACTTGCCCACATCATTGGGGTTTGAGAATCCTGGAAGGCCTTCGCTCACTCCACATTGCACAAAGCCTTTGGCCTTGACGTCATCAAGTGTGGAAGACCCATGAGAAGCAGCGAAAGATAAGGTTCCAGATATAGTCATTGCCACGCCCACAGCGAGCGACAGAAGTGCCTGTTTCACTTTTCAGCCTTTTTGCTACCTGCATTAGGTTTGTAAAGATGGATGCCGCCTCACTACTATGAGATCAGGCAGGGAACAAGGTGCAACCGGCCTGATAATCGCTGCAGCTCGGAACGGAGTATATACTCCTGCTGGCCCTCCCCGGTTGCTGCGACAATAAATGCCGCTTCGAACGCCAAGGTCAAGTTCATCGAACGGCAATTTAACTTTCGGGTCAAGTCCGCCGACCCGATTGTGGCAATCTGCTATCGCGAAATTTGAATGGGTCTGGATCAAGTGGCTGCGAGAAGCTGGAATTTACCTGTTTATCCAACCTGAGGTCCGCAGGGTGGTCCAAAAACTACCTTAAATTCAGATACTTTGCGTAATCAGGGCGCAAGCCAGTGAGCGTCTGCCACTGCGCCGGAATTCCAGGTGAAGAGTGTCCGGCGATGCCCTTGCGGTGCAAGATATAACCATTCAAGCCGGTCATAGCGGGTTTCCAGCACACAAAAATTTAGGGGGTGTCCGCATATCGTGTTGGCCTGCTATGCGGACAAAGCGGACCCTCTCTTTCCGTCTGTTAAATGCTGAGAATCTGCGGCAAGCTGAAACTATGATCAGATTTCTATTTCACGTCTTCATCTTCGTTTCGCTGACCATCATTTCGCAAGTCGGCGGGGTGGCTTGGCTGATGGCGTTGTGTTTCAAGCAGAGAGCCGTTGTTTTCGCAGCCACCTATGTCACACTATCAGTGACGGCCCTCTGGCTTGCGCCGGTGATAGGACGTGAACCAATCCCATGCATCTCTGGCGAGATGCTCCAGATGCAGTCTAAACTGTATTGTGCTCTAAACAGGCAATATGTTATTCCTGAGCTTCATGAAGTTTTGATCGACTTTGCCTCCCGAATGGAGAGCGAATACCCCGGAACAGTAACGCGTGTCCTCGATGCCAACTTTCCTTATTTTTCTGGCTTTCCCTTGCTTCCTCATCTTTCACATGATGATGGGAGGAAAGCCGATCTTGCTTTTTACTACGAGAGCAACAAGGGGTATTTGCCCGGTGTATCTAAGTCGCCTGTTGGCTATTTCGCATTCGAGGACGGGCCAACCGATTGCCCCAATAATACGATCACGTTGCGGTGGAATGTGGCCTGGCTACAAGGCCTTTGGCCTGATTACCGACTTGAACCCTCGCGGATGAAAAAAGCCCTGCAACTGCTTGGCGCGGACGATCGCGTGGAAAAAGTCTTCATCGAACCGCATCTGAGAGAAAGGTTCGGCGCTAAAAGCCAAAAGATCAGATTTCAAGGCTGTCGCGCTGCGCGCCACGATGATCATATCCACGTCCAATTATAGCACCACTTGTAATTAACTCTTGGCTCGGAGCGGACATCTCTGTTGTTCGCCATGCTGTGTCTATGATGACCAGACAATCTCCGCTGGCCGCAGTCCAGCAAGCCGCACCTCCAGCCAGCGGATGTAGCCGTCGAGGTTCTTTATGGCAGGGCCACAGAATGGCTTGATAAACCTGTTGTAGCGGGCGTGGAGCGAGTTTACATTCTGGATGTGATAGCAGCCCGCCGCGACCCGCGTTCCGGGCTTACTGCCGACGACGAAGTGCTCAATGCCACCTGTCGACGCGAGATTTGCGTAGCCGTTGCCGCTCCGGGTCGGACATCGGACAATTGAGAGGATGGTGACCCCGGTAGGACTCGAACCTACGACCTGCGGATTAGAAGTCCGCTGCTCTATCCAGCTGAGCTACGGGGCCTGTCAGATGCCGGAAACGCTAATGCGTCCACGCCTGTTTGCGATCGAATCTGAAATTCTCCGAATAGGAGGTCGCACGAACCTTGCGCTGTTTTTGGTTGGCAAGCTGATAGGGAATGCCATTTCGCTCGGCATAGGCGACAGCTTCTTCTGGGCTTGAGAAATTCAGCCTGATCTGCTGCTTCATGTCTGACGAAGAGGTGTAGCCCATCAGAGGTTCGATTTTACGCGGCGTTTCCCGCGCATATTCAAGAATCCAGTCGTCGCTTTTGCCACGCCCTGACTGCATCGGATTCTTGGTGGGTTGATATATGCGTGCGACCATATTGAACTCTTGGGTTTCAAACTGTTTTTTGCAGATAGTCTGGCCCTTTAATTACAGGTAGCAGGCACGATGTGGCAAGGGCGGATTCCAGCTTTGGCGGTGTTGCCGCCACACCACCGGAGTGGATCAGTCCTCTCCGTCGCAAAGTCGAACTGTGTGTCTGAAAAGTGGTCGGGGCAGAAAGATTCGAACTCTCGACCCCTGGTTCCCAAAACCAGTGCTCTACCAGGCTGAGCTATACCCCGTACCAATATCTGCAGCGGTTTTTTGCTCCAGAGACACGCCTCATACACGGACAATCTGGCTGGGACAAGACCACATTTCGGGAAAATTCAAAAAGCTTGTAACGAAGGCCGGAAAACGCGCGCAACATGCCCCTCCGGCGGAATCAATTCCGAGGCGTATTTTTCTCTATCAGCGGGTGCAGCACCTTGTCGCCGGCACGAATTCCCCTGGCATCCGCCTCCCCGGCGTTGATTTCCAGCACATAGCGGACAGGTTGCCCTGATGAAATGATATCAGTCGAAAATGGTGTCGTGTTTGGGGCAACACGCACCACCTGACCACTGCGGTCGATAAACACCATGTCGAGTGAAAGTGGTGTATTGCGCATCCACATGGTTACATTCCGGTCTTCTTCAAAGTCAAAAAGCATGCCCTGATCTTGCGGCAGCTCGACACGAAACATCAGGCCGACCTCACGCTCTGTCGGTTCATCCGCGATCTCGACAATAAAGCGCTCGGTTTCAGTTTTCGTTTCAATCGACAAATAAACCGGACTGGGCACAATCGATTGCGCCTGCTGAGCCCAGAGGGAATTTGGCAAACCCAGCAGAAAGACAGCTAAAACGAGGGGCCTTAAATGGCTGATCAAAGAGGTTCCGGCGCGACAGGAAAATATGGTCATGGCCCAACTTGCCTTTTTTCTTGATTGATCTGCCAGACTACGCTGCCCCTGCGGGTTTACCTGACAAGCTGTTTTGTTGCTGTTGCAGAGAGGGATACTGTCCAGAGATTCCGGCAAAACAGAGGCCGCTAAGCAGCAATCCAGATGGGGTGCAGGCTTGTTAGTGAGAGACCGGCTGGCCCGGACCTTCGGCCGGGCGCACTTCTGCACACATCAGCCCTTTCGGGCCTTTGCCGTAACGGACCAGCACCTTTTGGCCCGGCCGCAATTCGGTCAGTCCAAACTGCCGCAAGGTTTCCATATGGATGAATATATCCGGTGCGGTTTCGCTTTCAGTGACAAACCCGAATCCCTTGGTTCTGTTGAACCATTTTACGGTGACCAGAACCATTTCGCTTTCCGGTGCAACCTGGGTGTGGGTGCGGGTCGCCTCTCCGGGAGTGGGTTGCAGTGCTGTGCTGTCGTCCATCGACAACACTCTGAAAGCCTGAAGCCCCTTGCTCTGCCGGGTTACTTCGCAAACAACACGGGCACCTTCCAATGCGGTGAGAAAGCCGTCGCGGCGCAAAGTGGTGACATGCAGGAGAATGTCGTGGGTGCCATCATCAGGGACGACAAAGCCGTATCCCTTTGAGACGTCGAACCATTTTATGGCTCCGGCGATAACCTGCAAATCGACCGGAATGTCGGGATTTGTCCGGCCGTCGCGTTCGAGCGCACCATCGGCTTGTCTCGTCTCGCCGGCACCTGTTGGCGCAGCACCTGAATCGTCTGGCTGTTTGGAACTCATAGAACTGCCCTCTCGACCAAGCGATCGTTTGCCTATCCCCCCCAAGCAGTGCCATTCGCTGCAACGTCAAAGCGAGTCATCAAACGCCGGTGACAAAACAGAATCACCGTCAACCTCGTTACTATAGATGCCATGTGATTTTTGCTTATGCAACAAGATCGCACTTCATCCCCCCCGGAAAATCCGCGCACAACAGGTGATTACCCTCATTATGACGGCTCTGTTTCACCCAGTCATCTGGCCGAATACCAAAAATCTGTCTCGGACTTTTGCGGAAGATCGCTGGAGGCAACTTCAGAAAAACAGTGCTTCAATCTGTGGCAACATGCCCTATGTTGTGTCCATCGGCATTTTTCAAAGCCGTGTACCACAAAGCCAGCGCTTTTTTTTCCACCGCAACCTCCCAGGAGCTTTTCATGAAATATCTTCACACCATGGTCCGTGTGACAAATGTGCAAGCATCGTTGAAATTCTATTGCGAAGGACTTGGGTTACAGGAGACCCGCCGCATCGAGAATGAGAAGGGGCGTTTCACGCTGATTTTTCTGGCAGCACAAGGCGATGAAAAGGCGCAGGTGGAATTGACCTATAATTGGGACCCTGAAGATTATGATGAAGGCCGCAATTTTGGCCATCTGGCGTACCGGGTCGATGATATATACAAACTTTGCCAGAAGTTGATGGACATGGGGATTGTCATCAACCGTCCGCCGCGGGACGGCCACATGGCATTCGTGCGCTCGCCAGACAATATTTCAATCGAATTGCTGCAGGAAGGTGACCCGCTGCCAGCGCAGGAACCGTGGGCATCAATGCCCAATACCGGACACTGGTAACAGCCAGTTGCGGCCATCCAACCGCAGCCATACGAGGACAACAAGCGGTCACCGTTTCCATGGTGCCGGATTGCCTTGATAGCCGGTTTAAAAAAACCGGGTGCGGGAAATTAAGAGGGTTGCTCCCCTCAAGAATCCTCTCTATAAGCCACTCCCGAAGCGCCCTTCGTCTAGCGGTCTAGGACGCCGCCCTTTCACGGCGGAAACACGGGTTCGAGTCCCGTAGGGCGTGCCACTGCAAAGTGGCACGCAACCCGTAGTGTAAGAGCACACTTTAGCTGGCTTGTTGAAGAGCTGGCTTGTTCAAGCTGGTAGCTGGCTTATTCAAGCTGGCCTGCTCTAATCCTTGCCCTTCAATTATTCAATGTGCTGCAGAAGCTGGACAGTTGTCAGTTTCAACACGACTGCCCTGTCGGGAACCTTTCCGGTCCTTGGAATGATTTCCTTAGCCGGCTTGACCGCAACAATCGCCATGAAGCAGCGGCGCGCGGATACGGTTGATGTTGCGAATTTCGCACAGAGCTATATATATATGCACCACTGGTTGCAAAAGGATGTGAATTCGACACAGCTGCTTATGGATTTGACTTGGATCTTTGATGGGCTCGACAAACCGGGCAAAACGCGCAGCGGCCTTGCTCAGGCGCTTGGACGTGACGTGTCGGTTGTCAGCAAGATTCTTTCTGGAAAACGCCGCCTCGCAGTTGAGGATGAAGAAATCATCAGAACCTATCTCGAGGTCCCCTACGGTGGCAGCCGCCGCAATGGCATCTCCTCTCGCGTGGTCTACAATGTCGCCTTCCATATTATCAAGGACAAGCGTATTCAGGAAAACGGCCCCAAGGAATTTGCCGATCTGTTCCTGGAATTGTGTCACTATCTGCAGGAAGAGGATGACGCGCCGATTGAAAAAATTGTTTCATTCGAGGCGCAACGCCGTGCACGTCGCAGTTCCGCTCCCTGACTTTCAAACGATGACGTGTTGGCTGCAGTGGCAGACTGATTTTCAATCCAGGCAACCTGGTTTCCCTGAAAGCGCGGCACATCCGGGTCCGACCGTTGCATGCTGAGCCTACCAACTGTTTCCGCCTTGCCGCAGCGGATGGTACAACTGCGAGACCCCTTCACCGATTGACGCCATCCAGTCCTTCCATTGCGTCACGCAATATGGTTCATTGCGCGGGGCAGTTCACAAGATTGACAAAAGCCATAGTGTTCGCGGCATTAACCTGCATGGCTGCAGGCGATGTCCGTCACCTGATCGCAGGCTTCTGGCATGACTTGAATGCATTTCGACGGTGCCTCTTTTGTATATGGAATAGGGCTGACGCGGCACAGAAAGTCGTTTCAGCCGGATAATTGGAAAGTTTCGATTTTGACGGGAGATATGCTCGATTTCGAGCTACAGCAGCGGTTAAAGCAGCATAAGGCAGATATTGATCAGGAACGCCGCGGACGCGCCACGCTGATCGTAGTGTCACTGCTGGCGGGGATTTTGATCGGGGTGACAGGAGGATATGTCTATCGCTCGGTTAAAATCCCGTCTTACGAGACCGAGTTGAACCTGATGATCGTTCTGGCGGCCGAGAGCCAGAATCTGGATCCGGCCGCGACACTGAGGGCTGTCGAGCAGGAAATCGGAAAACCGGTTTCGGATTTTTCACAGTCCGATATTGTGGAAGCCTTCAAATATCTGGTTCGCAACACCAAACGCGACGAGTGAGGCGTTTCCTCGTCAACTATTGCCTGTCAGATTTCATCGCACGGTCAGTCTATTGACCGGGAAGCAGTTCCGCACTCAGCGTGACAACTCCGGCATGAATATTTTTGGTCCAGGTCACAAGTGATTTGCTGCCGTTGACATCGATCAGCTCCAGTCCGGTAGCAGAATGCGAGTTCCGAATTCGGCTGATCAGATCGGCAGGAAACGTCAATCCGGACGGCCTGCTGACCAGAATGTCCATGTCCCGGGTCATAACTGCTGAAACGCAAAGGGCGCAGTCGCTGTCCTCCGGGAGCAATGTCTCCGGACCGAGTATACCGACAATGACGCCGGTGGCATTTCCCTCCACGTCGAACTGACCGCGCGTAAGCGGGATAAAAGGAATACCACTTTGCCGGCCGGCCACCGGCGCATTGATCCGCAGATCGCCTGTGCCCTGGCGCACCGCCTCCCGGACATAAATCCGGTCTCCAAGATTGAAGTCGGGTGCTGGAAGGTTGTAGCTGTCATGCAGGAGAGAGCCGTCCGGTCCGATGGCCAGGATGGAACGCAGTCCGGCAGCCACTCGCTGATATCTTTTCATGCGCGAATGGGCAATTTCCGGGGAGACATCAGGATTGGCGCTGAGGAAATCGCCTACCGCCATCAGAACCAGATCATTTTGCTTCAAATGACTGTCGACCTGTTTGGTCAGGAAGGCGCCTTTCAATTGTACTCGTGTTCGGACCAGTTCGTTGACACCGGTATCTATGCGGGGTTCAGGGTCCATGGCGGACACGGCACCAGGTTCAGCGAGGAACAAACCGCCAGCCATCAAACTCAGTACAATCAACTTCAGGTGTTTCATTGCAAGCGTGCCTTCCAGCCTGTTACACGTCCAGCCAATCTGGCGTTTCATCTACGCTGTCCCGGCCGGGCCAGATCGAGAATGCGAAACTGCACACTTGGCCGGCCGCCCCAATGATCCAATGAAAACGTGCCCGCCAGGTGAAATGTGCCGTCACGTTGCTTTAGCATAGCCTGGCCGATGGGACCATCGGCCGCCCTGAAAGCTATGGCGTTGATGCGTGTTCCCTGTCCTGACGAAATACTGGCGCGAACATGGCCGGAACCGACGATTTTAGCTGGTCCGATGTAATGCGCAGGCATTGCAAAGACCGGTTGTGAATGCGCAGAACCATAGGGTCCCGCTCGTTCTACCAGTTCCATAAAATCGAGGGTTGCGCCATTGGCGGTAATTGCTCCGTCGATCCGCAACTGATTTTGTCCCCTTGCCGCTTCGGCAGCGCCAGCCAGATGTTCTTCCAGATATTCACGAAAATGACCGAGCCTGGCGCGTTCAATGGTTAAACCGGCAGCCATCGAATGCCCACCACCCTTGACCAGAATCCCTGCATCAACTGCACCTCTGACGGCAGCTCCGACATCGACCCCCGGAACCGAGCGGGCCGAACCCGTGCCAATGCCATTGGGATTGTAGGAAATTGCGAATGCCGGACGCTGGAAGCGTTCTTTGAGCCGTGCTGCCAATAAACCGACAATGCCCGGATGCCAGTCCTCCTGACCGGTGATCAGCACCGCAGGCCCCGGCCCTTCCCCGATGTCCCGTTCAGCTTCGGCAATTGCTTCTGCCAGCATGTCGGTCTCAATCGCCTGTCTCTGCTTGTTCAACTCATCCAGTTGCTCAGCGATGGTTTCTGCGGCAACGGGATCATCCAGAGACAACAATCTAGCGCCCAGAGATGCATCTCCAATTCGTCCGCCGGCATTGATCCTCGGGCCGATAAGAAAACCCAGATGATAGGAATTTGCCGGTCCGGTGAGCCGGGCCGTCTTCATCAACGCATGAAGCCCTGCATTGCGACCGTGACGAATGGCAACCAGACCCTTTGTGATATAGGCCCGATTAAGACCTTTCAGCGGTACCACATCGCACACCGTGCCAAGCGCCACCAGATCAAGCCACGCCAGGAGATCGCAGTTCCCTGCGGCGGGGTGGTTGGCGGAGCGCAACTTTGCAAGAGTGGCGACAAGTGTCAGAAACACGACTCCGACGGCTGCCAAATGGCCCTGACCCGACAGATCGTCCTGCCGGTTCGGATTGACCAGTGCGACGGCCTGCGGCAATTCCTCGCCAAGCTGGTGATGATCCAGAATGACGACATCGCAATCGCGTCTTGCGGCATGTTCCAGAGCCTCGAAACTGGAAGAGCCGCAGTCAACTGTGACAATCAGTTGCGCGCCGGCATCAATCAGACTGTCGATGGCCGGGCCATTGGGGCCATATCCTTCAAAAATGCGGTCCGGGATGTAAATCTCCGCCAAGACGCCAAAATGACGCATAAAACGGAACAACAGCGCCGAACTGGTCGCACCATCCACATCATAGTCGCCAAAAATAGCAATTTTCTGCTGCTTTGCCACAGCCTCTGCAAGGCGTTCTGCCGCTGTGTCCATGTCGGTCAGTGTATTGGGATCCGGCATCAGATCACGCAGCGAGGGCGTCAGAAACTGTGCAGCCTCGTCTATGTCGACGCCGCGGGCGGCCAGTACGCGGCCCAACAGTTCCGGCAGTTGATGGCGTTGGGCAATGGCCGTCGCAATCGCCTGTGTCTTGGCGTCAAGACTTTCGACCCAGGCGCGGCCGGTCAGGGATTTTTCAACTCCAAGAAAATGGCGCTGCTGCAAATGCAACTCTCCCCGTCTCTGGCGCTAGGAGAATTTGCTGGTCAGGCTGTGTCTGGCTTTGATCCAGCGCACCGTGTGGCTGGATGAACGCATAACGACTGTGTGGGTGGTGATGCTGTCTTTGTCAAACCGTACACCGGCCAGCATGTTACCATCGGTTACGCCGGTTGCTGCGAACAGAACGTCGCCTTTGGCCATTTCCGACATGTCAAATTTTTTGCTCACATCTTCAATCCCCATCTTGATAGCGCGGTCGCGTTGCTGCTGTGTGTTGATCACAAGCCTGCCCTGCATCTGGCCACCGATGCAGCGTAGTGCAGCTGCGGCCAAGACGCCTTCAGGCGCGCCGCCTATGCCCATGTAAATGTCGATACCGGTTTCATCCGGATCTGTGGTGTGGATGACACCCGCCACATCGCCATCTCCGATCAACCGGATCGCCGCGCCGGTCTGGCGCACTTCCTCGATCATCCGGGCATGCCGCGGCCGATCCAGAATGCAGGCCGTCACCTGATGTATGGCAACGCCTTTTGCCTTAGCCAAGCGGGCCATATTTTCCGCTGGAGCATGATCAAGATCGACTGTCCCTTGCGGGTAACCGGGTCCAATGGCGATCTTGTCCATGTAAACATCCGGCGCATTGAGCAGATTGCCCTCATTTGCGATAGCTACCACCGCCAGGGAATTGGGCAGGTTTTTGGCACAAATCGTGGTGCCTTCCAGCGGGTCCAGTGCGATATCGACTTTCGGGCCGCCGCCTTTGCGGCCGACTTTCTCTCCGATGTAAAGCATCGGTGCTTCGTCGCGCTCGCCCTCGCCGATCACCACGGTTCCGTCAATCTGCAATGCATTCAGTTCATTGCGCATGGCATCGACTGCGGCCTGATCGGCGGCTTTTTCGTCGCCACGTCCGCGCAACCTTGCAGCGGCCACTGCCGCGCGTTCTGTGACGCGGGCCAGTTCCAGAGTGAGAATGCGATCAAGAACCATTTCTTCGGACTGTCTGGTGCTCATGTCATTTTTAAAGGCTGCGCGGCAGCCCCTGCCCCTTTATTCAGATTCAGGCTATTTCCAGCCGGATCAGTTGCGGATCCCCGACAATATGACCGTCGGACCTAATATGCACCAATGCTTCGCGAATGGCACTTTCTGTTGTTTGATGCGTGATCAGAAGCACGGATTTGGTTTCCGGCCCGTTTGAGACACCGGGCTGACCGTCCCGGTTTTTCTGAACGATACTTGCCAGCGAAATACCGGCCTCGGCCATACGCCCGGCAATGGAGGCGAACGCGCCAAGCCGGTCGCTGACTGTAAGCCGGATGTAATAACCGCCTTCATGCGCGCCCATTCTGGCCCGGACATAGGGTTTCAGCTCAGTGACGCTGACGCCCAGCGGCAGTGTACGAAGGCCGCGTGCAATGTCGGCTATGTCGCCCAGCACTGCAGAGGCAGTGGCATCGCCGCCGGCGCCCGGTCCGGACAGTGTGATGTTACCGACCGCATCAGCATCAACAGAAACCGCATTGGTCACGTCGGATATCTGCGCGAGGTGACCTTCCAGGGGCACCATGGTCGGGTGTACCCTTTGCTCAATGCCAGTTGTGCGTCGCTGGGCAACACCAAGCAGCTTGATGCGATAACCAAGCTCAGCCGCGGCCTGGATGTCCTGGGGGGTGATGGAAGAGATGCCTTCCACATAAATATCTTCGCTGTTGATCTGCGTACCGAACGCCAGGCTTGTCAGCAATGCCAGCTTATGGGCCGTATCAAACCCTTCAACGTCGAATGTCGGATCAGCTTCCGCATAGCCGAGTTGCTGCGCTTCCTCCAGACATGCGGCAAAGGATAGATTATCCCGCTCCATTCGGGTCAGGATATAATTGCAGGTTCCGTTCAAGATGCCGGAGACTCGGGATACCTGATTGCCAGCAAGACTTTCCCGCATTGCCTTGATGATGGGAATTCCGCCTGCAACCGCCGCCTCGAAATTCAGGGTAACGCCATGCTTTTCGGCCAGTGTCGCCAATTCGCCGCCATGTTTTGCCAACAGCGCCTTGTTGGCGGTGACAACGTGTTTTCCAGCTTTCAGAGCGGCCCGCACCGAAATGTCGGCAGCGCCTGCATCTCCGCCAATCAGCTCGACAAAGACATCCACATCGGGTGCTGTCGCCAGCGTCACGGGATCATCGTGCCAGGCCAATCCGTCAATTGATATGTCACGCTTGAGATTGCGTGAACGCGCGCTGACCCCCATTACCGATAATGTGCGACCACAACGACTTTCCAGAACGTCTTTTTGTCTGGCCAGAAGCTGAATCAGCGAACAGCCAACAGTTCCAAGCCCGGCAACGCCGAGTCGCAACGCATCTGTCATTGAAGGTCTTTCCGAATTTGCAGTAGAAACAGCGTCTAGGCGCTGATTGGCACGACGTTTGGCATGGATTGCTGGGCAGATGCAAGGAAGCGTCGCAAGTTTCGGGCAGCCTGGCGGATCCGTTGTTCATTTTCCACCAGAGCAATGCGAACATGGTTGTCACCATGTTCGCCGAAGCCGACCCCCGGCGCCACCGCGACGTCAGCCTGTTCGATCAGCAATCTGGAAAACTCGAACGAGCCCATATGTTTGAATCCTTCCGGCAAAGGGGCCCAGGCAAACATCGTTGCACCGGGCGATGGAACATGCCAGCCAGCGCGGGCAAATGAATCGACCATGACATCGCGGCGGCCCTTATAAATTTTACGGGCTTCATGGATGCAATCCTCACTGCCGTTCAACGCAGCGGCCGCTGCAACCTGAATGGGCGTGAATGCACCATAATCCAGATAGGATTTGACCCGTGCAAGCGCTGCGATCAGGCGCTCGTTGCCGACGGCAAATCCCATGCGCCAGCCCGGCATGGAAAATGTTTTAGACATGCTGGTAAACTCTACGGCGATATCGATGGCGCCATCGACTTGAAGGATCGACGGTGGCGGGGGACCGTCAAAATAGATTTCAGAATAGGCCAGATCCGACAAGATCAGCAGGTCATGTTTACGGGCAAAGGCGACAACGTCCTGGTAAAAATCCAGATCCGCAAGAAACGCAGTCGGGTTCGATGGATAATTGAGAATGAGGGCCAGCGGTTTGGGAATACAATGCCGGATCGCACGCTCCGCAGCATGAAAAAATTCGGGGCCGGGCTCAGCGGGAATTGAACGGATTACACCGCCCGACATGATGAAGCCGAATGCATGGATCGGGTAAGTCGGATTCGGCACCAGAATTACATCTCCGGGTGCGGTGATGGCCTGTGCCATATTGGCAAACCCCTCTTTTGACCCGAGCGTCGCCACTACCTGGCTCTCTGGATCGAGTTTCACACCAAAGCGGCGGCCATAATAGGCTGCCTGTGCCTTGCGCAGACCGGGTATGCCGCGCGATGCGGAATAGCGGTGGGTGCGTGGATTTGATACCGTCTCAACCAATTTGTCGACGATGTGTTTGGGGGTCGGCAAATCAGGATTTCCCATTCCCAAATCCACAATGTCCGCCCCGCCTGCCCGCGCCGCCGCTTTGATTTTGTTGACGTGTTCGAAAACATAGACTGGCAGTCGCTTGACTTTGTGGAACTCTTCCATCGGATTTCTCGCTTCATGATGGGTACGGAATCGGGAATTTGGTTTGTTTCACGATACTGTGGCCGTGAAAAGACCAAAAACCTGCGAAACCGCGCAATTATCGGGCCGAATATACACCTCTCGCGCTTTCGCTTGAGTCGGGTCAATGATACACAAGTACTGGAAAACAATAAGATACCTTACAGGGACCATGACGGAAAAACCCAAAGACCCGCTCCGGGACAATCGGCTTTTGGAATATATCGTTCAGAACCCCGAAGTCTTTGCCAATAATCTGGCGCGCGCTGCTGAGGAAGCTGGCCGCGCCTTCGCCGCCTATATCAAGCCGCGAGAAGAAGGCCGGCGCGGCGGGGATGATGCGAATGATGAGATTGCGGAAATCGTAAGGACACTGTCGAAAGTCGGTGAATACTGGTTGTCGGACCCCGAGCGAGCGCTTCAGGCGCAGACCAAATTGTGGACGAACTACATGAATCTGTGGAGTTCCTCGCTGCAGCGCATGCAGGGACATGACGCCACGCCGGCCGTCGAGACACCAAGTGGTGACAAACGGTTTGCTGGCGAAGACTGGGAACAGAACCAGTTTTTTGACTTCCTCAAACAGTTCTACCTGATTACGTCGAATTGGGCGCAACAGATGGTGACCGATGCGGCAGAACTTGATCCGCACACCAAACGCAAAGCTGATTTTTATGTGCAGCAATTATCCAATGCTGTGTCGCCGTCCAATTTTCTGCTCACCAATCCGGAGCTGCTGAAAGAAACCGTCCAGAGTGACGGTGAAAACCTGGTGCGCGGCATGCGCATGCTGGCAGAAGACATGATTGCCGGTGATGGCGAGTTGAAAATGCGCCAGTCCGATGCGAAAAAGTTCAAGGTCGGCGAAAATTTGGCGGTTACGCCCGGCAAGGTCATTTTTCAAAATGAGGTTTGCCAGCTTATTCAATACGCGCCAATTACAGAGAAGGTGCTGAAGCGCCCGCTGCTGATCGTTCCACCCTGGATCAACAAGTTCTACGTGCTCGATCTCAACCCCGAAAAATCCTTTATCCGCTGGGCGGTCGAACGGGGCCAGACAGTTTTTGTGATCTCATGGGTGAATCCCGACGAACGTCAGGCCGGCAAGAGCTTCGAGCATTATATGAAGGAAGGCATATTGGAGGCTCTGAACAAGATCGAGGCCGCGACCGGTGAAAAAAAGGTCAATGCCATAGGCTATTGCGTTGGCGGCACGCTGCTGTCGGTAACGCTTGCCTATTTGGCGGCAAAGAAAGATACACGGATTGCTTCTGCGACCCTGTTTACCACACAGGTGGATTTTACCCACGCAGGCGAGCTGAAAATCTTTGTCGACGAAGAACAGATCAAAGCCCTTGAGAAACGCATGGAAAAACGCGGTTATCTGGAAGGCTCGAAGATGACAAATGCGTTCAACATGCTGCGGTCCAATGATCTGATCTGGCCGTATTTTGTCAATAATTACATGCGCGGCAAAGAGCCCTTCCCGTTTGATCTGCTGTACTGGAATTCGGACAGCACGAGGATGCCGGCGGCCAATCATTCGTTTTATATGCGGAACTGCTATCTGGAAAACAATCTGTGCTGCGGCAAAATGGTGGTGGATGATGTCTGTCTTGACCTGTCGAAGGTCAAAATCCCAATCTATAATCTGGCGACACGGGAAGATCACATTGCGCCGGCCCTGTCAGTGTTTACCGGATCGGCGCATTTCGGAGGCCCGGTGCAATTTGTGATGTCCGGATCGGGCCATATTGCCGGCGTCATCAATCCGCCGCACAAAAACAAATATCAGTACTGGACCGGCGGCGCACCGCAGGGCGACTTTGAGGAGTGGCTCACAAAGGCAGACCAACATCCAGGATCATGGTGGCCACACTGGCAGTCCTGGATCGAGAGTCTCAACAACACACAGGTGCCAGCCCGCCAACCCGGCGACAACGGCATTGAGATTATCGAAGATGCACCGGGTTCCTACGTTAAAACCAAGGCTTGAATTTTGTCCGAAATAACGACTTTGACCGATACAAAGGCGCTCGCCGAGATGTGCGCACGCCTGGCTACACATCCCTATGTCACCGTTGACACCGAGTTTCTTCGAGAAAGCACCTACTGGCCCATATTGTGCCTCATACAGGTGGCCAGCGAAGACGAAGCGGCGCTGATTGATCCGCTGGCCGAAGGGCTGGATCTTGCCCCCTTCTTCAAGCTGATGGCCGACAGGAATGTGGTGAAAGTGTTCCATTCTGCGCGTCAGGATCTGGAAATCATCCTTAAGCTGGGTGATCTGATCCCGGCTCCGTTGTTTGATACCCAGATTGCAGCGATGGTCTGCGGCTATGGCGACAGCATCAGCTATGATCATCTTGTGCTGAAAATCTGTGATGTCCAGATCGACAAATCATCGCGCTTCACCGACTGGAGCCATCGTCCGCTCAGTGAAAAGCAACAGGCCTATGCTCTGGCTGATGTGACCCATCTGCGAGACATCTACAAATCTCTCAAAGACAGTCTGGAGCAGCAGAAACGGTCCGGCTGGCTGGATGAGGAAATGGCCATTCTGGAAAGCCGCGGCACGTATATTGTCGAGCCGGAAGATGCCTGGAAACGCCTGAAAATGCGGGCCCGCAAGCCGATTGAGCTGGCTGTCACACAGGAATTGGCCGCTTGGCGTGAAGCAGAGGCGAAAACCCGAAACCAGCCGCGCGGCCGTATCATCAAGGATGATGCAATTTATGAGCTGGCCTCGCAACAGCCCGAAAACACCCAGGCTCTGGGCCGGATGCGCGCCTTGCCGAGAGGCTTTGACCGGTCGAAATTCGCAGATGCGGTGATTGCTGCGGTAAAGCGTGCCAAATCCATTCCCAAGGATCAACTCCCTGTTGTGCCGCGCCCGGCCCGGCGCCCCCAAGGATCAAGTGCGGTGGTTGAATTGCTCAAGGTCCTGCTCAAGCTGGTGTGCGAGGAACATGGCGTTGCCTCCAAGATCATCGCAAATATGGATGATCTGGAAAAAATCGCCGATAGCGATACAGCGAATGTCGCTGCTCTTTCCGGATGGCGCCGCGAGTTGTTTGGTGAACCGGCCCTGCAGGTCAAGGCAGGTAAACTGGGTTTCGCGCTTTCAAAACGGAAAAAAGTGGTTCTGGTGCCGATTGGCGAATGATCGGGTATTTGCTGGCCAAAGGTCTGATATCCACTACCGCAGCTGGATTGTTTATAAGGAAGCTGTCAGGGAAGTGCGGCTTTCAGGGCAACATGAATGGTCTGCACTTATCGGACCTACGTGCCCCTGATCGTACACTAAGGCAGGTCTGCAGCAAAATGTGCTGTTGACCGTTTCAAAAGCCAAGCCCGCCCTTTGCGCAGTGCTGACGGTCCGCTATAGATGAACCAGAGCCACCCGTTACAGACAGGCGATCCGACCCCACCATGAGTGATCTCATTATCTCTCCAAAGCCGGACGATCCGAAACTGTCGGCCTCGGTGAGCGGTTTTGATCAGACCGGGGTCCCTGTGGAAACCCGGGTCGTCACCGAACGGGCATTGACGCTTTACCTGAACCGCCAGGAAATCGTCACGATGATGACGATCGGTGATCATCCCGACCTGCTGGCGGTGGGTTATCTGGCGAACCAGAACATGCTGGAACCGGACAACCCGATTACCGGGGTGGACTATGATGATGATCTGGGTGTCGTGGTTGTGCGGACCCGGCACGAAACCAACTTTGAGGAAAAGCTGAAAAAGAAAATCCGCACATCAGGCTGCGCCCAGGGCACGATTTTTGGCGATGTGATGGAAAGTTTTGAAGATGTGAAGCTGCCCGGCAACACCATCCTTTCTGGGCGCGTTTTGCAGAACCTGCTGAAAAAGATCAATACAATGCCATCACTGTACCTGACCGCTGGCGCAATTCACGGCTGCGTTCTGGCGCGGGACGACGCGCCCATCGCCTATATGGAAGATGTCGGACGCCACAATGCTGTCGACAAGATAGCCGGCTGGATGTGGCTGAATGATTGTGATCCGGCAGATAAACTGTTTTACACTACCGGCCGCCTCACCTCCGAAATGGTCATCAAATGTGTGATGATGGGAATTCCAATCCTGATTTCACGCTCCGGCTTCACGGCCTGGGGCGTGGATCTGGCGCGCAGCGCCGGCCTGACCCTGATTGGCCGGGCACGCGGCGCCCGCTTCACGGTGCTGTCCGGTGAAGAGCGTGTCATTTTTGACAGCCAACCAGTAACAGAAACCTCAAAATGACCGACACTCAGGGAATCCTTGGCGTTATCCTTGCCGGTGGCCAGTCCCGGCGGATGGGTGCGGTTGACAAGACGCTGATGCCGCTGGCCGGTGTGCCAATGGTGGAGCGTGTGCTGCGCCGCATCCGCCCGCAATTGCCCTTGGTCATTGTCAACACCAATGCGGACATGAGCAAATTTGACAGTCTTGCCATTCCTGTCGTTGCCGATACTGTTGCTGGCTATGCCGGACCGCTGGCCGGAATTCTGGCTGGCATGGACTATGCCCGGCAGAACGGATTTCAACATGTCTGCAGTGTGGCAGCCGATACGCCGTTCTTTCCGCGTGATTTTGTGTCGAGACTGGCTGAGTCCCGGGATCACGACATTGTCCTGGCGTCGTCACAGGGGTTCCGGCAACCGACTTTCGGCCTTTGGTCGCTCGAATTGTTGCCTGATCTGACAAGTTTCCTGAAGGACGGCGACGAGCGCAAAATCATGCGCTTCGTGCAGCAGCATCGCTGGACCACGGTGGCGTTTGACACAAAGCAGGCCAATGGTGCAGACCCGTTCTTCAATATCAATACGCCGGATGATGTGACGCTTGCGGAACAATATCTGGCCGATGACGAGACCGAGCATGTTTGAGCAAACTCCGGTATTTGGCGTCACGGGCTGGAAAAACTCCGGGAAAACAACCCTGGTCAGCCGGCTGGTGGCGGAGATTACGTCACGCGGATTTTCAGTTTCGACCGTCAAGCACGCCCATCATAATTTCGATATCGATCAGAAAGGACGCGATTCCTACGCCCATCGTGAAGCGGGTGCCCATGAAGTGGCGCTGGTTTCGGGACGCCGCTGGGCACTGATGCATGAATTGCGCGGTGAAGATGAACCTCTGCTTGAAGATGTACTGGGAAAACTGGCGCCCTGTGATCTGGTGATAGTGGAAGGTTATAAGCGCGAGTCGCACCCAAAAATTGAAGCACGTCGTGTCGGTTCCAAGTCCGACCGGCCTCTTGCACCGGACGATCCGCATATTGTCGCGCTGGCCAGTGACACCAGCCTGATTGGCGAAGCCCTGCCAGTCTTTGATATCGACAATGTCGCAGAAATTGCTGATTTCGCTCTCAGGCACAGCGGCTTGCCAAATCGAAAAACCAGCGATCGCGCCGTATCATGACGGAACCGCGCAAGCTTCTGAATGATTGTTTTCTGCACGATAAGGACCGCTTGCGCCATGATGATGTGCTGACCCTGCTGCGCGAGCGCATCAGCACAGTGGCCGGGACCGAAACCATCGTGCTGGAAGCTGCCTGCGGGCGCATTCTGGCGCAGCCCATCATTGCGCCGCGCAATGTGCCTTTATCCGACAATGCTGCGGTTGACGGCTATGCGTTTTGCCATGCGGATTTCAAGGCGGTTGGAGGCTGGTTCGAAGTTGCCGACCGGGTTGCGGCAGGCCATGCCCGTAAACAGGCCATGCCAAGGCAGACCGCCGCCCGCATATTTACCGGCGCGGCGATGCCGGACGGGCTCGACACAGTGGCGATGCAGGAAGATTGCGAGCCGCATATCCAGAATGATCGGCCGTTTGTCGCCATTCCGCCTGGTTTGAAACAAGGCGCGAACTGCCGCAAATCAGGTGAAGATGTGCTTGAGGGCACCACAGTTCTGGTGGCGGGAGACAGCCTGCGTGCTCAGGATCTGGCTGCCATTGCCTCGCTGGGTATCAGCGAGGTTGTGGTTTATCGGAAATTGAAGGTGGCGCTGTTGTCCACCGGTGATGAATTGCTGCGCCCTGCCCCCGGTGTGGCACCGCAGCCCGGCCAGGTGTTCGATGCCAATTTCTTCATGTTGAAAGGGCTTTTGGAAACTTTGCCGGTTGTGGTGACGGATTTTGGCATATTGCCGGATGATGCCAGACTTATCCGGGAGACAATCTCAACTGCCGCTGCGGGCCATGACATGATTCTGACATCCGGCGGCGCCAGCCGTGGCGACGAAGATCATATCATCACGGCACTGGATGCACTGGGACAGCGCCATCTCTGGCAACTGGCGATCAAGCCCGGACGGCCGATGACCATGGGGCAGATCGGCGATTGCGTTTTTGTCGGCCTTCCCGGCAATCCGGTTGCGGCCTTTGTCTGCTTCCTGCTTTATGTGCGCCAGATCATCCTGTCGCTGCAAGGCAGCGCGTGGCACGATCCGGTACGGTTTCCAGTCAAGGCGGCGTTTGCCATCGCGCGCAAGAAACCAGACCGGCGCGAGTTTTTGCGCGGAATCTTAGGGCGGGCCGAGCCGGACACACTCAGCGTGACAAAGTTCGACCGCGATGGCTCCGGGCTGATTACCAGCCTGCGGGAGGCGGACGGGCTGATCGAAATTCCCGAGGCCGTGACGCAGATCGAGCCCGGTGATACGGTGAGTTTCATTCCGTTTACCGAACTTGGACTTCCATCCCGTTGAGTTGCCGGGGAAAGTGTACCCCTGGCACGCTTGACAAGGCACCCAATGCACGAGACTAAACCTTCAAACATATCCGAACCTGGAGATCAAAATGGCAAAAGTTGCGTTTATCGGCCTGGGCGTCATGGGATACCCCATGGCAGGTCATCTGAAAACCAAGGGCGGTCATGACGTCACGGTCTATAATCGTTCTGCGGAAAAGGCTGACAAATGGGTTTCCGAATTTGACGGTACGACTGCGGCAACACCTGCGGAAGCTGCCAAAGACTGTGACTTCGTGTTTTGCTGTGTTGGCAATGATGATGATCTGCGATCGGTGACAATCGGCGCGGATGGCGCATTCAGCGCCATGAAATCCGGCGCGGTGTTTGTCGACAACACCACCGCATCTGCGGAAGTTGCGCGCGAATTGCGGGCGGCAGCTGACAACAAGGGTTTCAGTTTCCTCGACGCGCCCGTCTCCGGCGGTCAGGCGGGAGCGGAGAACGGTATTCTGACGGTGATGGTCGGCGGTGACGAGACCGTTTTCAAACAGGCTGAACCGGTGATCTCGTGTTACGCCCGCATGGTCGGCCTGATGGGCCCTAGCGGTGCCGGACAATTGACCAAAATGGTCAACCAGATCTGCATTGGCGGGCTGGTTCAGGGCCTTGCGGAAGCTATTCAGTTTGGTCAACAGGCCGGTCTTGATATGGAAAAGGTGATTGGTGTGATTTCCAAAGGAGCCGCAGGCTCCTGGCAGATGGAAAACCGCTATAAAACTATGCTGGCCGGTGAATATGAACACGGATTTGCGGTCGACTGGATGCGCAAGGATCTCGATATCGTTCTCGCCGAAGCGCGCCGCAATGGCTCAACTCTGCCTGTGACGGCGCTTGTCGACCAGTTTTACGCAGAGGTCCAGGCCATGGGCGGCAAGCGCTGGGATACTTCAGCCCTGCTCGCCCGCCTGAAACGGAAGAGCTGATTGTTGTTGGCAGTGAAACTTTCCGGGATTCAGATATGTCACCAGTAGTGCCGTGGATTACTTCATCCCGGCTCTTCTGTTTCCGACACATCGACCGATACCTGCAACCCGAGATACATCTCACTGGTGCCCCTGAAGCTGCCGGACACCGGGGAGGCTTGTGATGGCGTGCGTGTTGTTGCGACACGAATCAAGGCCCTGCCGCCGACTATTCTGTTGGTCGGGTCAAACTCGATCCAACCCTCGCCGGGAATAAAAACATCTGCCCAGGCATGGGTCGCGCCGCCCCCGACCGGGGTATTGGAAGTGCCTGGTGAAGTGCCATGTGAAGTGCCTGGTGAAATATCCGGATTCGTTGGCATGTCATCGAGATAGCCCGTGACGAAGCGTGCGGCAAATCCGAAAATGCGTGCCGCTTCCATGAACAGAAAGGCGAAATCCCGACAGGTTCCGACACCTCTCAAGATTGTCTCTGCGGGCGATTGCGTGCCCATTTCTTCGCGCGAGGAATATCCAAGATTGTTATGGATCGCATCACTGAGGCTGCGCAGAAAACTGAAGGCTTTCTCTGGCCGGTCGATAAATACGGAATTCAGCCATTGGTTCAACACCTCCGTATCCTGCGGGTGATGCAGGGCAAGATAAGGCGACAGATCCAGTGTGTCTTCCTCGGAATAGGCAAACGGAAACAGGCAGATGTGTGCCCCTGGTGGCCTGAAGGCGCGCTCCGATGGGTAGCGCCGGATGACCAGTTCGCTCTGGATCAGGAGATGGTCTGCCGGTTCAGTGAAGACCGCTTCAGCAACAGAATTGCCGAATGTGTCAAAATACCAGCGCAGCGAGGCTTTCGGTTTGATCGTCAACAGTGCATCATCCACCCACAGATCGTGGCCGTCCCGCGGACGCAGCATGAGGCGGTGCGGATTCAGACCGACTGGACTGGCGTAGCTGTATTCCGTACGATGGGTAATACGCAGAATGCGAGACATAGGAACCTTCCCAGATCCAGGACGTTATTTCAACAACATCAAAGCGTACGAACCAAGTCGCTTTGACGGTGTCTTCCGACACACAAGAAACCAAACCTTGGCGGGATAAAGGCTGCAGATATGCTTATCCGAATCGGCTATGAAATTGAGATAGAAAGTGTGGGGCCTGTGCCGCTGCTTATGGCACTTTCCGTGCATAGCAGTTTTCAGGGCCGCATCATAGGTGAGGACCGCGTCAGAGCCCAACCGGCAGGTGAAAAGCCTGTCCATGTTTATATTGATCAGTTTGGAAACCGCATCGCGCGCGTCACCGCACCGGGTGGCCCGCTCAAGCTGTGGTCCGATTGTGTTGTTGAAATCGACGGCAAGGAGGACCCGCAAAGCCCTTTGGCGGAGCAACATGAAGTTCAAAATCTTCCCGACGAGGTTCTGCGATATTTGCTGCCAAGCCGCTATTGTGACAGCGACAACCTGGTTGATGCGGCATGGCCCCTGTTTGCCAACTATCCCACCGGCTGGTCGCGGGTTCAGGCGATTTCGCAATTCGTGCATGATCATGTCACATTCGGCTATCAGTTCGGCCGTGCCAACAAAACTGCGTCCGAAGTCTATCGCGAAAAGACCGGTGTTTGCAGGGACTTCGCTCATCTGACCATATCATTTTGCCGGGCGATGAATATTCCGGCGCGCTATGCCAGCGGATATCTTGGCGACATAGGCGTGCCCTATTCGGGACCCGGTGATTTTTGTGCCTGGCTGGAGGTCTATCTGGGCGGGAAATGGCACACATTTGATGCACGGTATAACGTGCCAAGAGCCGGCCGTATCCTGATGGTTCGCGGGACGGATGCGGCGGATGTCGCGATGATTACATCTTTCGGTGATTATAAGCTGAGCTATTTCCGGGTGTGGACCGATCAGATTGACGCCTCACTCTCCGAGAAAGCGATTCTGGAAATGCTCAAAACCCGGCCTGTCAGCGAACCGCTGGTGTTTCCTGTGGCAACCAAGGTGGCCTGACAGCATAGGCTTCACCCACGCGAAAATCCTGGTGCCAACTGCGAGCTTCGCGAGCGTACCGGATGTGCGTTATACGTTGTAAACCCACCCGGTGACGCGTCTTGCGGCTACCGACTTGCTCCATTATCCTTTCTGAGTGTTGCGAATCAGGTATTTTCAACACTTTGGGTTGGAAGCTGGTGGGGCAAGGCAGCATGTCTGAAACAGTATCAAACGCGACAGAGCGCCAGAAAAAGGCGTTTGGCCTGCTGTTGCGCCGCCTTAGCGAGAATGCTGGCCTGACCAACAGCCAGAATGCGCTGCGCGATCAGATCTATCACATGGCTTCAACCGGCCAGTTTGGAGACGCGTTTGAAATAAATCACCGGTTACTTCTGGAAGTCGGCAATGCGGATGCCGAAGGTGCTGCATCTGACGAGGCGCCGGCCCATTTCCTCAGCCGGTTTTTCAAGCGGCCGGACGTTGCCGATCCGAACCTTCCCGCCGTTTTTCAAAGCCGCGAGCGGCAGTTGTCGACCCTGGCGCTGGACCGCGCCGTGTTGCTGGGCATGAGCGGTCAGCCCGGCGAAGCAAATGATCTGCTGGATAAACTCATGGAGGCTCGGGGCGAGGATCCCGGCAACCATATGGCAGAGGAAATTTTTGAAGCCGCGCTCGGTCTGGCCGATCTGTCCGCAAGCACTTCGCGCAGACATCAGATACTGCATGCACGAATGTCCTTCTTCTTTGATATGGCCCTTCAAGACGGCGATGACGAGAAGCTGCGGACCGCGCTTCAGGCGGGTGAACTACTGCACTGTGATCTTGCAGCTCTGGACGATGTGGCCGATCATCCGGAGGCAGTGCGTACCTGTGCGGACATGATGCTTCAATTCGGCCGCAGCCATGAACGCACCGGGATGCTGAAATCCGCCTCCATTATGCTCTCCGCCGCAGCTCAATCGTTACGCAAAAGCGGCCAGATCAAGCAAAGTTATGAGTTGGTGGTGGAAAGTCTTCACGCCGAGATTGCCCTTGCCGGGCTGATGGGTGACGCCTCTGAACTGGCCGTCCTTTCCAAGCGCCTGCGCGACATCGTCGATCTGCCTGATACCATGCTGACAACAGAAACGCGCGGACAGACGCGGTATTTTCTGGGCACCTGCCTTGCCAGACAGGCGGATATTGACGGCCGGATTGTTACCTTGCGCAAAGCGTTCGGCTATTTTGAAGCGGCAGCGAAACAATTTGCCGAGATAGGATTGGAAGCCAAGGAACTGAAATCGTTGCGCGATCTGGCACTGGCCAAAGTGACTGCTGCGGAGTTGCTGGCACTCAATAGAGATAATTCCGACACTGATCTTGTGTTGGCCCAGCGCTACAACGCGGAAGCTCTGCAACTGCAACAGGAATTGTCGGCCCGCCTCGGCTGAATTGCTCCTTGCTCAATATTCGGGACCGATCCGCAGGCTCTGTTCGGCGGCATCGCACAAAATCTGTAAATTATTCTAAACCGACAGAAGGTGGCTCTGCATGACTGCGTGTGCAGCCGCATGATCGCGGTCCTCAATCGCATCGACCAGCGTATCGTGTTCGGCAAAACCGTGATGGCCGGCGGGCAGAGTTGAAGTGTTCTGCCTCACCTCTCATCCGGTGCAATGCACCCCCCCTGGCGGCACTGATCCCTTTGCTAATTCTGTTTGGCATCGGTGTTCAGACGGTGATCATCACCACAACCCTGTTCGCGGTATGGATCATTGTTCTGGACAGCCGTGCCGGAGTGAAACAGATATCGCCCTCACTGGTGGAAATGGCCCAATCGTTCGGCGCCTCGCCACTGGCGGCCTTCACCAAGATTTATATCTGGGCAGCACTGCCGGAAATTTTGGCAGGCGTACGGATCGGGCTTATCAGGGCCGTCAAAGGCGTCATTATCGGCCAGTTGCTGGTGTCGATTGTCGGGTTTGGCCGTCTGTTCGAACTCTACTCGTCCAATTTCCTGATGGAGCATTTCTGGGCAGTTCTGCTGGTCCTGTTCTTCTTTGCATTCGCCATTGCCGAAGCTCTGGCCTATCTGGAACGCCGTGTTGACTATTATGCCGCCAGCCGATCATAGGCACCGTTTTTGCCACAACCAATTCGCGACATATCTGAAGGAAGCCACATATGAATTACGTAATTGACGCACCGCAGCAGGCGACAGTGTCTGTCGCGGGAACTGACGATCTGTTTCCCATCCGCCGGATTTACTGCATTGGCCGCAACTACGCCGACCACGCTATTGAAATGGGTCATGATCCGGACCGGGAGCCGCCGTTTTTCTTTCAGAAGAACCCCAACAATGTCGATGAAAGCGGGACCTTCCCATATCCGCCGCACACTGAAGATGTGCATTTTGAAATTGAAATGGTCGTTGCCCTGAAAAGCGGCGGTCGCAATATTGCTCTGGACGGCGCTCTCGACCATGTGTTCGGCTATGGTGTCGGCTTTGACATGACGCGCCGTGACCTGCAGAGCGTGATGAAGAAAATGGGCCGCCCCTGGGAAATCGGCAAGGCATTTGAGCAGTCCGCACCTATGGGGCCGCTTTATCCGGTGTCCCAGGTCGGCCATCCTGAAGCCGGCCGCATCGAGATGAAGGTGAATGGCGAGCAGAAACAGATCGGCGATCTCAATCAGATGATCTGGAAAGTGCCGGAAATGATCAATTATCTGTCCGACTATTACGAACTTGCGCCGGGCGATCTGATCATGTCGGGAACGCCCGCCGGTGTCGGGCCGATTGTGCGTGGCGACGTCATGGTCGGCACAGTTAAAGGTGTCGGTGAGTTTCGCTGCGAAGTTATCTGATCTGAGGCCGCTTGCTTCAAACAAGTAGAATCTAAATTATCCGGGGAGCGCTAACGCTTCCCGGTTACCGCTTTCAAGGCGCGGCAATACGGTAGAGCCTCGCTACACCTTCGCGCCCTTATCGGGAACCAGATAGCAACCGCTGATCTTCCAGCTGCCATCGGCCTGTTGTTCCAATGTGTAGACCGCCAGCCAGTCCTTGCCTGCCGGACCGGTGATATAGACTTCCTGCACCGGTCCTGTCGGGCCGTCCACCAGCCGACCGAATTCGAATGTACGCGGCCGGAAAACCTGCGGATATTGCTGGCGCACCATGTTCATGAAGTTCTCTTCAGTCACGAACATGTTCTTGATTGAAGGTGCGGCAAATGAAAAAGCCGTCGACGAATTATCTGTGACAAAAGCATCAACCTGGCTGCGGATGATGGACTGGATTTCGGTCTGATCTGCTGCCGCAACATTCTGCGCTGCAGCCATTCCGGATGTCAGGCCGATCATGGCAATTGCGCCTGCTGTGGCAGCGATTGCCCGTGTGATGATTTTATGCATGGTTTCCTCCGTCAGTCGTGGTGCCCTTATGCCACTTACGTCGAAATCCCGCTTTTGGATTGCCCGACTGTTCAGCCGGCCAGCGCGGCAATACGTTTGACCAGCAGACTGTTCTGGTCAATCAGCGGTTCAACGGCGGTAAAATGATTGGCACCGGCGATTTCAATATAAGTCGTGTGGGCCGAATTCTCGCGCCACTTTGACGCAAAGTCCTCACTTTGCCGCAGGAACTCATCCGATTCGTCCGAACCGACCCATGCATCGAAAGAAATGCCGGGTTCCGGCGCGGCAAAATAGGGGCTGGCAGCCAGTGCGGTTTTCAGATCGAGCTTCAAATCATGATTCATCGAGACATGCAGCATCGGTGTCAGATCATAAACACCTGAAATGCCCAGCCCGGCCACAACCGGGACCGGTAATCTGTCCACACTGTTTTTCTGACACAGAAAAGCTGCCAGATGGCCGCCGGCAGAGTGACCGGTCATCATCAAGGGCCGCTTTTGCGTTTCGCCGAGAAACCGGCAGCAGGCCTGCAGCTCTTCGCCAATACCGGGAATATCAATGCCGGGACACAGAGTATAATTGGGCATCGCGACATCCAGGCCATGGGCCATCAGGCCACCAGCCATGTGGCTGAACATGTCCTTGCTGAGGCCGCGCCAATAGCCGCCATGAATGAACAGCACCACAGGTGAGCGGCGTGCCGCCGAATCATCGCTGCGAAACACATCGATCAGATTTCGCTCTGCCGTACCGTAGCGAAGCGTTTCCGGAGGATGGATGGCGCGGAATTCGGCTGCCTGTTTCTCCCAGCGCGGAAGAATTTCGACATGTTCCGGCACCAGAGCGCGGTTGTCGTATTCAGCTTCCAGATCCAACTTGCTTTCCATATGGTGGCTTTTCCCCTAAATGGTTTCTACCGTTGCTCTTTGAGAGGGATCATGCAGACCGTTTTTGTGCAAATCAAATGCCATTTGGGAAAAGCCTATGAAGTCGCCAACCAGATTGCCGACGCGGAAATAGCATCCGAGATTTATTCAACCGCTGGTGATTACGATCTGCTGGTGAAATTCTACGTCGCCGAGAGTGATGATATCGGGCATTTTATCACTGAAAAAATTCAGCATTTCACAGGAATCAAGGACACACGGACGATTCCCACCTTCAAGGCATTTTAAGGTTTTGGCCATATCCGGGACGTCCGCGAACCATGCCGATCCCGGCGCTCTGACAAATCGCGATTTTAGGCAAAGCGCTATTGACCCGACCAGCGGCACTGCCTATGTTCCGCCCGAATTTGGGAGCCCTTAGCTCAGTCGGTAGAGCAACTGACTTTTAATCAGTAGGTCCACGGTTCGAACCCGTGAGGGCTCACCATTTTCTTACCGAACACACTGCGCACGCCCGGCTTGATTCATTTGAAGTTGGGCAGCGCAGTTGTTAGGATACCGGAAAGCGCCCTTAGCTCAGTTGGTAGAGCAGCTGACTCTTAATCAGCGGGTCGAAGGTTCGAGCCCTTCAGGGCGCACCATTTTTTTCAAACAATTCTGTGCTTCACTGTTGCCGATGGTCGGACCAGCTTTCCCCATAAGTACACTGGATGGCGCTATGGCAAGGACCGCACCAGGCCCGGTCCGAAGGCGCCTTCGGCAATCAGATACAACACAAAGGTAACACTCAGCACGGACAGGCCGGTTCCTACCAGCACCGCCGTGGAAGCGCGCTCGATATAGACATTATATTGCTGGGCAATCACATAGATCGTTGCGGCAGGCGGTAGCGACGCCATCAGTACCCCGGTGGCCACCCAGACCGGGTCAAAATCGCCGATAATCCCGAGCATCAGATAGGCGATCAGCGGGTGCGCCACCAGCTTGACAGTGAGCAGACCCGGCAATTCCACCGGGAAGCGCTTCAGCGGACGCAGCGCCACGGTTACGCCCATGGCAAACAGCGCCGAGGGCGCGGCGGCGGATCGCAGAAAGGTCAGAATTGTCTCAATGGCCTGCGGCGGGCGGACCTGAAATGCCGCGCCCAGCACGCCTGCAATGGTGGCGATGATAAACGGGTGCAGGAAAATCTTTTTCAGAATTTGAACGACAAGCAGCGGCACCGGCTTCTTTTCCGTCCCGGCCAACGCCATCAGCAACGGTGCCAGAGTAAAGACCAGAGCCACATCGAAGGAGAAGATCAACGCCGCGGGCACTGCGGCTTTCGGCCCCAGCACAGCAAGCGTCAGGCCCGGCCCCATATAACCGACATTGGCATAGCCACCGACCAGGCCCTGAATCGTCGCCAGCGCTACATCACCTCTGGTGAGATAAATTCCGATGCAAAACGCCAGAGCAAACGCGACATAGGTCGAAAAACTGGTGGAGAATACGAAAGCCCAATTCGCCAGTTCTTCAATCGGAGTTCTGGAAATGAGCTGATAAAACAGTGCAGGTAGCGCGAAATAAATGATGAAGATATTGAGCCACGCCAGCCCTTCCGGCGGAACTTTAAATATTTTTCCGGCAAAAAACCCGAGGAAAATCAATCCGAAGAATGGAAAGGCGAGTGTGGCGACCTGCAGCATAAGGCGGGGATGTCCCAAGGGATTTTCTCAATGATGCCGGTTTTCGCAAAGGATCAATTGCGTTGCAAACCAAAACTCCGCTATTGCGTAGCAGCAATTTAGATTGAGCACCTGTTTCTTGGCCAAAACGACCACTCCTACTTTTCAGCACCGGCTTGAATATGCCGGGTTTCGCCTTGTGGCCGGACTTCTGAATGCGCTGCCGATTGGCGCTGCATCTGCGCTGATGGGGGCTTGCTGGCAGGTTCTGGCACGGTTCAACCACCGCCACGCGACCGTGATGAAGCATTTGCGCGAGGCTTTTCCGGAAAAAAATGCTGCCTGGATTGAAAAAACCACAGCGTTGCACTGGAACAATCTGGGGCGCACATTTGCCGAGGGGCTGTGCATCGCCAAGCTGCTGAAGGAAAGCGAGCGAATCGAATTGCAGTCTCAGGCGCTGATTGACCAGCTGGCACAAGGCCACAAGGGTGCGGTGTTTGTTTCGCTGCATATGGGCAATTGGGAATTGCTGGCAATTCCGGCCCTGCAGAACGGTCTGTCAATGGCGGCGATCTATCAGCGCGCCTCCAATCCGCTGGTTGACAGCTATATCAGACAGGTGCGTCAGCCATTGTATCCAGGTGGGCTGCACTCCAAACGCACCACCTCGGTGAATGGGCTGATTAACTGGGTTCGCGACGGTGACACGGTCTGCATGATGGGCGATTTGCGCCAGAGCAATGGTGTAGAGGTCCCGTTTTTCAGCTATATGGCACCATCAACCCCCTTCCCCGCGCTGATCGCTGAGAAGCTTGATGTGCCGCTGATTGCGGCGTGTTGCCGCCGCACCGAAGGCTGCCGTTTCAGCATTCAGGCTGTCGAAATCCCGACAGGCGAAGGCGGCACACTGGACGAGCGTGTGGCCACAGCGACAGCGCGAATTCATCAGCAATTCGAGGCCTGGATCAAAGAGACGCCGGAGCAGTGGATGTGGGGCCACCGCCGCCGTTGAGGGCGTTGCGCCACCGGGGCTTCTGCTTGCCTCTGGCGGAGGCGGCATATCGCTGCTTGGTCGCCTGCTCGTTAGATGATAGATGAGTTGATCTTTTCACCCATCTGACCACGGCCCGGCATGCATCCAAAATTCGCACCTTTTCTGTTCAGCTTTCTTCTGTCGGGATTCATGACATTCATCGTTTCGGGAATTGCTACGTTTCGCGCCAATGGCATGTCCCCGGATCTCAGTTCTCTGTGGATGTCGTCATGGGCATTATCATGGATGGTCGCCTATCCGGTGATGATGATTGTCAGCCCGTTTGTCAGACGTTGCGTGAATGGCTGCGTCCGGACTGACTTGTAATGCCACAGCCAGTGTTATTGTAGGATACCACTATGCGCTTTGCAGCTATTTCCGACATCCACGGCAACCATCTGGCGCTGGAGGCGGTGCTGGACGACATTGCCGGCCAGGGCATTGATCAGATTGTCAATCTCGGCGATCATTTCGGTGGGCCGCTGGAAGCTGGAAAAACTGCAGATTTACTGGTCAGCCAGCGCAAAATGATGTCGATCCGGGGCAATCATGACCGTTTTCTGCTGGAGCTTGCGGTGCAGGATCTGGGCACCTGGGACGCACCGGCATTCAGGCAGTTGAATGAAACACATCTGGAATGGGTTGCGGCCCTGCCCCAGAGCGCAGTTTTCGAAAGTGAGATATTCCTCTGTCATGGAATTCCGTCCAGTGATTCCGAGCATTGGCTGGATACGCCGAACCCGGCGCTTGGCATGAGCCTGCGGCCGCTGGCAGATATTGAACGCGAGGCCGGATCACTGGAATTTCCGATCATGCTGTGCGGACATTCCCACGTTTCCCGAGTCGTGCGCCTGTCAGATGGCCGGCGCGTGATAAATCCGGGAAGTGTCGGCTGTCCGGGTTTCAAGGATACACGGGCGGCACCCTATGTCATGCATACGGGAAATCCCTTTGCAGCCTATGCCATCATTGAAAAGCAGCAGTCCGGTGACTGGAATGTGACATTCCGGCACGTGCCTTACGATCATCAGGCGATGGCAGAGCTTGCCCGTTCCAAGGGGTTTGCCGATTGGGCAAGCGCGCTTTCGACCGGGTGGGTGAATTAGAGACCGCCTTCTGGATAACTTGCGCAGGCGTTGATCGATAAGCTAGGCTTTCGACACCGTCACACAGAAGTGACATTCTCAGACAATGGAGTTCACATGTCAGTTGCACGCGTAACGGAAATCATCGCCTCTTCGCCCACAAGTTTTGAAGATGCATTGCAAAGGGGCGTGAAGCGCGCCTCGGAGACTTTGAAAAATGTCGAAGGCGTGTGGGTCAAAGATCAGAAAGTCGTCGTCACCAACGGTAAAATTACTGAATACCGCGTGGTAATGAAGGTCACTTTTGTTCTCACAGATTGAGCCGGAAAGCCTTTCCGGAACAATGTGTTATGCTGTATTTCGCATAATATGAATCCGCAATCGGTTGTGGATGAGATGCAAGGGTACTGGATCCCCGGAACAAGTCCGGGGATGACGGTAGGTGGGTGGCATGAGTGTACCGCCTGACCATACGCGTACTGGATCCTCGGAACAAGTCCGAGGATGACGAACAGAGTGGCACGAAGGTTTGGCATGAACGTGTGGCATGGGTGCGGCTTTAGCACCGTCATTCCGCGCTAACCGTCAACCCACTACCATCGTCGCCCCACTGCCCGTCATCCCCCGGACTTGTTCCGGAGATCCAGACTGTGGCCTGCAATCACGCTTTCGCGGCTAAAACTGATCGGCTGTGCGCATTTTGATGATGGTGTCGGGATCACTGACAGCGCCGTTTTGTGAACTTGAGCCCATCTTGATCTGATCGACAAATTCCATTCCATCCGTGACTCGGCCGAACACCGTATACTGACCGTTGAGGTGCGATGCGTCACCGAAGGTGATGAAGAACTGGGAATTGGCGCTGTTGGGATTTTGCGACCGGGCCATGCCGAGCGTACCGCGTTCAAACGGTTGTTTTGAAAATTCAGCGCGCAAATCCGGGAGCTCGGAACCGCCGGTGCCATCGCCGCTCGGATCGCCGGTCTGGGCCATGAAGCCCTCGATCACCCGATGAAATTTGAGGCCATCGTAAAACCCGTCATTGGCCAGTTGCTTGACCCGCTCCACATGTTTGGGGGCGACTTCAGGCAACAATTCAATGGTCACTTTGCCATTTTTGGTTTCCAGGATAAGTGTATCGGCATCCGTGGCGGCAAAACTGACAGTTGCCAGTGTGAGCGCAACGGCAGCAGCCGCAAGTGTTTTGATCAGATTCATTCCTAAACTCCGGTTGGGGGCGTCAGACCGTTTCGTGTAACGCTTTCACGGCGGAAAACAAACCGACAATCGGGCTTTTTTAGGGTCTGCGTTGACCAGACCGACCAAAGCTGTTTCAGCCCCGCAACACCAGGTTTTCCGGATCAAACGGACTTTCCTCAATCACCACCGCCTGAAACTGCTCTCCGAGAATTTGAATTTGCAAAATCGTGCCAATGGCAGCGTAGGCAGGTGGCACCATGGCCAGGGCCAGGGATTTGCCAACGCGCCAGCCATAGCCGCCGGAGGTGGCGCGGCCGATCAGCTGATCACCGTCAAAAATTGCTTCCGATCCACGGGCATCAGCATCTTTGACGCCCTCGACATGCAGAGTGACATAGGCCCATCGGTCTCCGTCCTGGTGGCGCTGGATAAGAGCCTGTTTGCCGATAAAATCCTTGGCTGGTTTGATGAAGCGGTCCAGCCCGGATTCGTAGGCTGAATATTCAATCGACAATTCGCGGGGAATAAGACGGTAGGATTTTTCCAGCCGCATCGCGTCCATGGCACGAATGCCGAAGGGTTGAATGCCGAACTCTGCACCAGCTTCCATCAGGGCATCGAAGATTTCCAGTTGCATTTCAATCGGATGATGGAATTCCCAGCCCAATTCGCCAACGAAGTTCACCCGCAGCGCATGGGCGGTGGCCTTGCCGAGGCTGATTTTCTTGCCGGACAGCCAGGGGAAGGCTGCATTTGTCAGATCCGTATCGGTGAGTTTCGCCAGCACGTCACGGGATTTTGGACCGGCCAAAACCAGCACGCCATATTGCCCGGTGATCGGCGACAGATGCACCGAGCCGTCCTTTGGCAGGGCTTTGGTCAGCACGTCATGGTCATGGCGTTCGTAAGCGCCTGCAGACACCAGATAGAACCGTCCCGGCTGCCACTCATATACGGTAAATTCGGACAATACGCCGCCGGATCGGGTCAGCAGATGGCACAATGCAATCCGGCCCTGCTTGCCGGGAATGCTGTTGGCGAACAAGCCGTTCAACCACTCCCGCGCGCCCGCACCGGTGACTTCGATCTTGGCAAAGGCGGACATGTCGAGAACTCCGGCATTCTCGGTGACATTTTTCACTTCCAGGCCGACAAAATCAAAATAATTGGAGCGGCGGAACGACCATTTTTCAACAATGCGGCCATCATCTGTGGCGGGCGCGTGATTGTGGTGGAGCAGCAGATCAGGATAGCTCAACGGGTCAGCCGGGACGGAATAATCCAGCGGCGCAAACCAGTTGGCACGCTCCCAGCCATAGACTGAGCCGAACACCGCGCCATGTTGTTTGAGACGATCATAGACCGGTGTTTTCTTCAGCGGACGGGCCGCAACGCGCTCTTCATCGGGGTAGTGCATGGAGAAGACATTGGCATAGGCCTCCTCGTTTTTCTGCTGCAGATAGGCTTTTGTCGCGTAAGGGCCGAAACGCCGCGGATCAACGCCCATCATGTCGATCGAAGGCTCTCCCTCGACAATCCATTCAGCCAGTTGCCAACCTGCCCCGCCAGCCGCAGTGATGCCGAAGGAATGTCCTTCGTTAAGCCAGACATTGGGCACATCCCAGGCGGGCCCGATAATCGGTGAACCATCCGGCGTATAGGCAATCGCGCCATTATAGACTTTCTTGATACCGACTTCGCCAAAGGCCGGGACACGTTCAATTGCCGTTTCAATATACGGCATCAGACGATCCAGATCCTCCTGGAACAATTCATATTCGCTATCGGCATCCGGTCCATCGACATAGCAGCACGGCGCGTCTTTCTCATACGGTCCAAGCAACAGGCCACCGGCTTCCTCGCGCATATACCAGGAGGAATCGCTCTCTCGCAAAACCCCCATCTCCGGCAGTCCTTTGGCGCGACGCTCCAGTATGGCGGGATGAGCCTCGGTAACGATATACTGGTGTTCGACCGGGATCACCGGGATATCAAGACCGAACATTTCGCCGGTCTGGCGGGCGAAATTGCCGGAGCAGCAGACAATATGATCACATTCAATCTCGCCTTTGTCTGTTTGTACGAGCCAAGTATCATTGGCGCTGCGCGTTGCTCCGGTGACATTGGTGTTGCGATGGATTTTTGCGCCATTGTCGCGCGCGCCCTTGGCCAGGGCCTGGGTCAGATCGGCAGGCTGGATATAGCCGTCATCGGGATGCTGAATGGCGCCGAGAATGCCATCGATCTCACACAGCGGCCAAATCTCCTTCAGCTCTTCCGGGCTCAGCAGATTGACGGTAACGCCAATGGTTCTGGCAACACCGGCATAATACAGATATTCGTCCCAGCGATCCTTGCTGCGGGCAAGCCGGATGTTGGACACCCGCGAGAGCCCGGCATTCATGCCGGTTTCCGCTTCCAGATCGCCATAGAGTCTGACTGAATATTTATGGATCTGACCGACCGAATAGCTCAGATTGAACAAGGGCAGCAGGCCTGCGGCGTGCCAGGTGGAGCCGGAGGTCAGCTCCTTGCGCTCCAGCAGGACAACATCGGACCAGCCCTTCTTGGCCAGATGATACAGCGTCGACACGCCAACCGCACCACCGCCGATAACGACCACTCTTGCCCGCGTTTGCATGATCTGTTCCCTCACCTTTATCGATTGCCCTTTCCAAACTATGCGGCGCGGCATTGCCCTTCCAGCTTCAATGCGACAGCCAACCTTTTGTCCTGCGACATGGGCGCTACATGGCAGGCGTTGCTGGAGCGGCGTTATCCAAAACCTCGAAGTTACCAGACCTTACGGCGCTCTTCTGAAGGGCTGCGTTCGAAATAATTCCGGTAGCTCTGGGCGAAATAGGAATGCGAGGAAAACCCGGTTGCCAGCGCCACTTCAATAATCGGCGAGTTGGTCTGGCGCAACAATTCGCGCGCGCGTTCCAGACGCAGTCCCATATAATATTTGCTCGGTGTGCAGCTCAGATATTTGAGAAACAGCCGTTCCACCTGACGCACCGACAGCGAGACCTTTCTGGCCAGTTCGGAGGTGGCCTGCGGTTCTTCAAGATTGGTTTGCATTATCGTGATGACCCGCGCCAGCTTATCCGGCCTCGTGGAAAAATCCCTGTTTTTGCCAGCTCTTTGGGTCTCATCGCCTTTGCGGATTCTGTCGTGCTGGAACTGATTGGCAACCTGATAGGCACATTCTTGGGACAAATCCCGTGCGATAATGTTGAGCGCCAGATCGAAGGATGCCGTACCACCGGACGACGTCATGCGGTTGCGGTCAATTTCAAATACACGGCCGGTACAGTTGACCGCAGGAAAGCGTTCCCGGAAAGCAGCCTCATACTCCCAGTGAATGGTGCAGGCATAGCCATCAAGCAAACCGCCGCTGGCCAACACAATGCTGCCGGTGGAAATTGCACCAAGAATTGTCCCGCGCCGTTCACGCTGGCGCAGTTGGGTATGGATCTGCGTTACATTTTCCGGGTCGGTTTCATATCCGGCGCAAACAATCAACACATCGCAACGAGGCAGATCGGCAAGGGCGTGACCGACATTGAAGCTGGTATTGCTGCTGCAATGCACAGGCTCTCCGCTGACACTGGTTGTCAGCCATTCAAAGTGCTCTTCTCCCGACATCTGGTTTGCAACCCGAAGCGGATCCAGCATCGCAGCCAGATTAAAAAGCGAGAACCGGTCGATCAATAAAAAACCGAAGCGCGTCATGAATATGTCGTCCTCCCAGAGCGGCATCTTATGGACGTGTTTCAGTCGAGCAAGCAAAAACCACCGGAAAACCCGGTGACGGGACGTTTTGTCCCTTGCGCAGTTCAAGCATAGACCTGCACACTGATCCTCGATCAGAGGAGAATTACGTGGCACGATTTTCTGCGTGGGCGCTGGCAAAAAACGCTCTTACCGGGAACAAGCACTGGAGCAGCCAGTGGCGCAAACCCGATCCCAAACCGTCTTATGATGTCATCATTATCGGCGGTGGCGGGCACGGGCTGGCGACGGCCTTCTATCTTGCCAAAGAGCACGGCATTCACAATGTTGCTGTTGTCGAAAAGGGTTGGATTGGCAGCGGTAACATTGGCCGCAACACAACCATCGTGCGCTCGAATTATGAATTGCGCAAGAACGCGCTGTTCTATGAGCACAGTATGAAACTGTGGGAAGGTCTGTCCCGGGAATTGAATTACAATGTGATGTTTTCCCAGCGCGGTGTTCTCAACCTTGCCCATAATCCGGCTGAAATGGACGCCCATGCCATACGCGGTAATGCCATGCGCCTCAACGGGATCGATGCGGAATTACTGGATCGCGATGAGGTCGCGAGATTTGTTCCGCAACTCGATATGTCGACTGACACCAGGTTTCCCATCCAAGGCGGGTTGCTGCAGCCGCGGGCGGGTACCGCACGCCACGACGCGATCGCCTGGGGCTATGCCCGCGGCGCTGATGGGTTGGGTGTCGATATTCTGGAAAATTGTGAAGTCACCGGGTTCTTGAAAAAGGGTGACACGATCACTGGTGTGCAGACCACACGCGGCGATATCAAAGCGCCCAAGATTGGCGTGGCTGTCGCCGGGAGCACGTCGGAAGTGATGCGCAAGGCAGGTGTTGAAACCCTGCCGATTGAAAGCCATGTGCTGCAGGCCTTTGTCTCCGAAGGGTTGAAGCCGGCTGTCGATACTGTCGTGACCGGCGGCGGCGGACATTTCTATATGTCGCAGTCCGACAAGGGCGGGCTGGTGTTTGGCGGCGATATCGACAAATACAATTCCTACGCCCAACGCGGCAATCTTCCCGTGATTGAAGACGTGATGACCATTATGCTGGCGCTGTATCCGCAATTTGCCAAGGTCCGCCTGTTGCGGCACTGGGGCGGCATTATGGACATGTCGATGGATGGCAGTCCGATTATCACCAAAGGGCCTTTGCCGGGCCTCTATCTCAATGCCGGCTGGTGTTATGGCGGGTTCAAGGCCACGCCGGCATCGGGTTGGTGTTTTGCCCACACCATCGCCAAAGATGAACCGCATGCGCTCAATGCACCCTTCACGCTGGAGCGCTTCGCGTCTGGTTATTCAATCGATGAACGCGGCGCGGGCCCCCAAGCCAAGCTGCACTAAATACCCAAGGGGAGAAATCCATGCTGATACCTTGCCCGCATTGCGGTGCCCGTGATCTTGCAGAATACACCTATCTGGGCGATGCCACGGTCAAGCGTCCCGCTCCGGAGAAAGCCCGCACCAGGGACTGGGAGAATTTTATCTACAACCGCAGCAATCCGCGCGGACCGCACAAGGAATTATGGCAGCACAATGGAGGCTGCCGCCTCGTCCTGGAGATGACCAGAGATACCGCAACCCATGAAATACTGGCTGTCAAAAGCCGTGATCCGCATCAGACAGGGGGTGGCAGATGAGCGGCTTTCGACTGGATGCGGGCGGACAGATAGACCGCAGCCGAAAATTGTCTTTCACATTTGATGGCAGGCCGGTGGACGGTTTTTCCGGCGATACGTTGGCCTCGGCGCTTCTGGCGGACGGTCAGAAATTATTCGGACGCAGCTTCAAATACCACCGCCCCCGCGGCCTGATGAGTGCTGGTAGCGAAGAACCAAACGCCCTGATGACCCTCAACAGACCGGATGTTCAGGAACCCAATAGCAGAGCCACCATGGCGGAGATTTATGAGGGCCTTGCCGCCAGCAGTCAAAACCGCTGGCCAAGCCTCAATTTTGATGTTCTGTCTGCCAACCAGCTGACCGGATCATTGCTTCAGGCCGGTTTCTACTACAAGACCTTCATGGCACCGACGCGGAAGGCCTGGAAGGTTTATGAACCGATTATCCGTCGCGCCGCCGGTCTGGGCAAAGCCGGCAGCCGCCCTGATCCTGACAGATATGAGAAAATCAATAGATTTGCCGACCTGCTTGTCGTCGGCGGCGGACTTGCCGGACTGACAGCGGCTCTGCGGGCAGCGCAAAAAGGCGCCCGCGTGGTTCTGGTTGACGAGCATGCCGGCTTTGGCGGCTATCATCGCGGAGACCCCAGAGGAGACGAGCAGATATCCACACTGCTCGACAGTCTGAAGGCGCTAGCCAATGCAACAATTTTGCCGCGCACTACCTGTTTTGGCATGTATGATGGCGGTACATTCGGATTGGTGGAGCGGGTGTCCGCCCATCAGCCGCAGGACAGCGATTACGCACCTTATGAACGCTATCATGTACTGCGCGCGCGCCACGCGGTTTTTGCTGCTGGTGCGCTGGAACGTCCGCTGGTGTTTACAGGAAATGACCGGCCCGGCGTGATGTTGGCTGACAGTATTCGTGCCTATGCGCTGCGCTATGGTGTCGCCGCCGGCAGGGATATCGTGCTGTTCACCAGCCATGACGGTGCCTATGCGCAACTCAGCACCCTGAAAGATATGGGTGTGCCAATCCGCGCGATGGTCGATACCAGAACAAATATCTCGGATCTGGCCATGGCACAGGTAGCGGCCACCGGACTTCAACTTATTACCGGCCACGCTGTGACGCAGGTTCATGGCAATCACGGCATCAAGCGCGTCAGCCTCGCCGCATTTGATCCACATAGCAAAACCACCAGTGGCGAGGAACGCGTAATTGACTGCGATTGCCTCGGCATCTCCGGTGGCTGGACGCCGACGATACACCTCACCAGCCAGATGGGCGGCGCGCCCGAATGGGATGAAACTTTGCAAACAATGCTGCCGGGCCGACCGGATGGCCTGTGGACCGCCTGCGGCTCAATGGCTGGCCATTTCGACCGTGATGACGTCATTGCCAGTGCTGAAATTGCAGCGGAATCCGCGCTGCGAAAATTATCATTCAGCAAGGCGCGCAAGAAACTGCAGGAGCCCGAACGGCAAAATGTGCTGAATGTTGCGCCGGTCTGGAGCATCAAGGGCGGCCGGGACAAAGCCTTTGTCGATTTTCAGCACGATGTGACCGCAAGTGACATCCAGCTGGCCTATCAGGAAGGCTTTCTCAGTGTTGAACATCTGAAACGATACACCACTTTGGGTATGGGAACGGATCAGGGGAAACTCTCCAATATCAATGGCTTGGCATTAATGGCTGAAGCGCGCGGATTAAGTGTGCCGGAAGTCGGCACTACGCGCTTCCGGCCGCCCTATACTCCGATCTCATTTGGCGCATTGGTGGGCGCGGAGCGCGGTACGCATTGGCAGCCAATCCGCCGCACCGCAATTCATGACTGGCATGTGGATGCAGGCGCGGAAATGATGGATGCCGGACTGTGGAAAAGACCAAGGGTCTACCGCCGGGGTGCAGAGAACCTTGAAGAAGCCTATATTCGTGAAGCGCGGCAGACCCGTAACTCTGTCGGCATTGTCGATGTCTCGACCCTCGGTAAGATCGCCGTGCAGGGACCGGATGCATCAGAGTTTCTCAACCGCGTTTACAGCAATGGTTTTGCCAAACTGCCTGTCGGCAAGGCGCGCTACGGCCTGATGCTGCGAGAGGACGGTATCGTCTATGATGACGGAACCGCATGGCGTCTCGGCGAGACAAATTTTCTGATGACAACAACCACCGCCCATGCAGCCGGTGTGATGGAGCATCTTGAAACCTGTCTAGCCATTCACTGGCCGGACCTGAAGGTTCATGTGACCTCGGTCACTGATCAATGGGCCGGGACGGCGGTGGCCGGTCCGAAAGTCCGTGATCTTCTCGACAGATACATCCCGGACTTGGATTTCAGCAATGATGCCTTTCCGTTCATGGCCATCCGCCACGGCCATACTAGCCAGGGTATTCCGGTGATGCTGTGCCGCCTGTCCTTTTCCGGTGAGCTGGCCTTCGAGGTTTACACGCCAACACGTTTCGGCCTGGCGGTCTGGAATGGTCTTCAGTCTGCCGGAAAAGAATTTGCAATGGTGAATTATGGGATGGAAGCGCTGGGAACCATGCGTCTGGAAAAGGGCCATGTGGTCGGTGCGGAATTGAATGGCCGCACAACAGCAGAGATGGTCGGCCTTGGCGGCATGGTCTCACAGCAAAAATACGCCATCGGCTCGGCCATGACCGCGCGTGCTGCCTTTACTGATCCCAATCGCCAGCAACTGGTCGGCCTGATTTCCAACTCTGGGGAACCGGTGCGCGTTGGCAGCCATCTGGTGCGCAGCGCGAACGCAGGCAAACCCGGCATCAGCCTGGGCCATGTCACGTCCTGCGCCTATAGTCCCGCACTTGAAAAATACATCGCACTGGCTTTGCTGGAAAAAGGCCGGGATCTCATCGGACGGGAGATGTATGCAACCTTTCCGCTGAAAGGACACCATGTTCCGGTCGAAATTGTCGACCCCTGCTTCTTCGACAAGGATGGGGAGCGGATGCATGGCTAAGGATATGGAAACACTGTCGGCCTGCCCGCTGGACCGGGTCTGGAGTGCCGGACATTTCGGCGGGCCTGATGCGACCGGCGTCACATTGCGACGCAGCTTTGCAGGATCGCTTGTGCAACTCTCGCTGTTTCCCGGCCAGCAGGAAAAAGCGCTGGCGAAACTGAAGAAACCCGGAATCACAGCCTTGCCGGATGACGGAACCGCCCACTTCGGCACGCCGCATTCCAGCTACGCGCTGGGTGGCGGGCGTTATTTGCTGGAAAGCGCGGCAGCAAATCTTGAGCAAAAGCTGCAAGCCGCAATAGTCGCTGACATCGGATCGGTGACAGATCTGTCGAGCGCGCGGACGATCCTCATACTCGCCGGACCGGATGTTGAAACCGTGCTGTCAAAGGGTGTGGCGATGGATTTCAACGCTCAGAGTTTTCCGATTGGAACGGTGGCCCAGACCACTGCGCATCACATGCCGTTGATGATGGTGCGGTCAAAAGCAGATGAGTTTCGGCTGTTTGCTTTCAGCAGCTACGCGCAAAGCACGCTGCATTGGCTGGAGACCGCCTGTCACGATCACGGTTTTGAACGACTTTAGCGAGAATTATTTGCGCTTCGATGCCTCGGCCTTGGCAGCACGCAAATTCTCTTTCAGACTGGCACCCCTGCCGTCCTTGTTGGTCTGCCGGGCGCGGCCAAAGGCCAGCGCGTCTGCAGGCACATCCTGCGTAATAACAGAACCGGTGGCGACATAGGCGTTTGCGCCAATTTCGACCGGAGCCACCAGCAGGCTGCCCGAGCCAATGAAGCTGCCGTCTCCAAGCGTCGTTGTGTGCTTGAGGAAACCATCATAATTACAGGTAACCGCCCCTGCGCCAATGTTAACGCTGGCACCGATCCTTGCATCACCAATATAACTCAAATGATTGATCTTGCTGCCTTTTCCAACTATGGCAGCTTTGACCTCGACGAAATTTCCGACCTTGGTATCGGGGCCCAAATCAGTGCCGGGACGCAACCGGGCGAAAGGGCCAACAATGGCATTCTCGCCGATGACAGCGCCTTCAATGTGTGAAAAAGCCTTGATAGTCGCGCCGCGCATGATCTGCACCTTCGGACCGAACACGACATTCGGTTCCAGGGTCACATCAGGCTCGATCTCGGTATCATGAGCAAAATAAATCGTGTCGGGTGCCGTGAGGGTCACTCCATTTTCCATGGCCTGCCGGCGCATGCGGTCCTGAAACATGGCTTCCACATCAGCCAGTTGCGCGCGGCTGTTGACACCTGCCGCGTCGACCACATCGCCCTTGACGATCTGCACCGAAAGCCCCTGCGCCCGCGCCAGCTCAACACAATCGGTCAGATAATATTCGTTCTGGGCATTTTGATTGGTCAGAGATGCCAGCAGTTTGTCCAGCACTCCCGGAGCGAAGCCCATGGCCCCGGCATTGCAAAGGCTGATCTTGCGTTCAGTTTCGCTGGCGTCCTTTTCCTCACGAATCGCAATCAACTCGCCTTGTTCCGTCAGCAGCCGACCATATCCGGTCGGGTTTTGGGGCTCAAATCCCAGCACTACCAGATCAGCGTTGCCTTCCAGAAGGGCCTTGATCCGGTCCAGTGTCTGCGGCCGGATCAGCGGTGTATCGCCGAAAAGGACGATATTGCAATGATTGACATCAGCGTAAAACTTGTCGGCCGCCTGAACCGCATGTCCGGTTCCCAGCCTTTCAGTTTGAACATAGGTGTCCACCGCAGATGGCTGCCGCTCCAGATAGGCAGTTACCTGGGGAGCATTGGGCCCGATTACCACAGCCATCCGCGATGCGCCGAAAGCGCGGCCGGAGTTCAGCACATGCCCAAGCATTGGCATGCCGCCGACAGGGTGCAGGACTTTTGGTGTCGCGGATTTCATCCGCGTGCCTTCACCGGCGGCGAGTATGATAATATCCACGCCCGACAATCTATTCTCCGATTCCAAAAAACGTTTCCGGTGAGTTGGTTAGCACTGAATTTCTCAGAAAGCGAGCCAGCTGCAGCACTGCCATGCTTAACAATATCTCAACAATTGTATCACTATCTTCAACACGCTCATAAGGATGCACTAAAGGAACAGAGCGTGTCGAGATCGACCTGGTTTCAGCTTACTTTACTGATGATTTGGGGCGTTGTCGCCATGTCCACCCTGTCCGGGTCGTTCTGGCTGACACGCACGGACTGGGCGCCGGATCTCAATGCTGAGGCGTTCAGCGCACGCGATGCTGCTGCCACCCGAAACCTGACGTCAGCGTCCCGTCAGATACAGGATGAAGTTATCGAACTTCGTGAAGTTGTAATGCGGCTTGACCGGCAGAACCGCATTCTGATGTCACGGCTGGACAGCGTTGAAAGCGGCGCGGAGCTTTTCACGGCCAGCATTTCGTCGAGGCCACAGCAACAGAGCCCAGGGTTGGCCAACCCGCTAACACAACAAATGCCGGCCGCTTCGCAGACGCCTCTGAAACGGCAGCCTACGCCGGTTACACAACATAATGTGCGATCCAGCGTTCAACCCTATCCGCTGAAAGTTCCAGGCACCGACCGCACTCCCACAAATGCGGAAATCGCCAAGGCCCTGATGGACCGGTAGGCCGGGCCGCCAGACATGCGTCACCACCACTTGCAGTCCGTTTGTTCTGGAAACGCATTTGCGATTGCCAGTGTGGATGATCTCCGTTAGCTAACGCAAATGAACGCTCCCTCCGATATGTCACAACAGCCAAAAGATAACCGGGCGAAAGCCTATCTGGTGCTTGTCTTCATGCCGCTGTTTTTCGGTTCGAACATTATCATCGGGCGCTGGATTATCGACGGCACCGAGCCATTCATTCTGGCGTTTCTGCGCTGGTTCATCACCTCGCTGATTTTACTCGCGATCAGTCTGCCTGCACTGAAGGCGCACTGGCCGGTGTTCCGCCGTCAATGGCGTCAGATTTTTATCGCCGGATTTCTCGGCATGTGGATCTGTGGCGCTTTGGTCTATCTCGCGCTGAAATACACCACTGCTTCCAACGGAACGCTGATTTACACATCCTCTTCGGTATTGATAATTCTGCTGGAATGGGTTTTTCGGGGACGAAAAATCGGCTGGCGGGAAATTATCGGGATTCCGATCGCTATTGCTGGCGTCGCAGTGATTGTATTCAAGGGCGATCTGGCAGGATTATTGGCATTGAAGTTCAATCCAGGAGACGGTTTGTTCGTCCTGACGGCGTTGGGCTGGGCAATCTATTCGGTTCTGTTGCGCAGTGACCCGTTCCCGGACCTGCCAACCCTGCCGCTCGTAGGGGTGGTGGCCATGGCGGGGGCGATTATGCTGTTGCCATTTGCGGTTTTCGAAATGTTCTGGACCGGGCATTTTCCGACCTCAGGCACTACCTGGTCAGGCATTGCGGCTCTGGTAATCGTATCTTCGCTGTTTCCTTTCACCGCCTATCAATACGGGGTGAAAGTGGTTGGACCCTCGATCACTGGCGTATTCCTGTATTTGCTGCCGCCTTATGGCGTCGGCCTTTCCGTGCTGTTGCTTGGTGAGACTCTGAAGCCATTTCATTTTGCCGGACTGGCCCTGATTCTGGGCGGCGTCATTCTGGCAACAATCCCGGCCAGGCTGTTTGGAAAATTCAGATCAAAACCGGTTCAACCGATCACACCGAGCGCCGGGAACATCTCCAGCAACCAGAACGAAAAAACCGCCATCTGATTGGTCAGAAACAGAAAACCGGTGATCACCAGCAAGCCGCCCATGACCCGCTCCACAGTTTGCATGTGGCGCTTGAACTTGGACATCCAGGCGATAAACGGACGCGCAAACAGAGCGGCCGTAATGAAGGGGATGCCAAGTCCGAGCGAATAAACTGCCAATAATCCTGCACCTTTGGCCACGGTATCTTCCGTTCCCGCCACTGCAAGGATGGCGGCCAGAACCGGCCCGATGCACGGTGTCCAGCCAAATGCGAATGCCAGGCCCATGACGTATCCGCCAAGATAGCCAGGCTGTTTCTGGCCGATCTCAATGCGTGCTTCGCGATATAAAAGGCCAATCCGGAAAACACCGAGGAAATGCAAGCCCATAATAATGATAACAATGCCGGCGAAAATGCTGAGTGTGCCTGCATTGCGTGCAATGAACTGGCCGGCAACCGATGCTGCCGCCCCCAGCAGAACAAATACGGTGGTGAATCCAAACACGAAACTGATGGCTGACAGCACCACCTGTCGGCTTCGCGCACGGCTGAGTTGACCGGAAGTCAACTGGTCCAGCGAGACCCCGGCCAGATAGCAAAGATACGGTGGCACCAGCGGCAGAACGCAAGGCGAAACAAAGGAAATCAATCCGGCCAGAAGCACAGTCAAAAGTGTCAGTTCAGCAGCCATACCAATCCTCAGTCGGAATTTTGGTTACATATAACAATGATTCCCGCAAGCGTAAGTAACGACTTCGCGAGGACGGCACAGCAAAAACCGTTCAGTTCAGTTCCAGGGCCGCTTGCTGGCCGGCAGGCTGGTTTGAATTTGCAGGCCAATTGCAGCAAATCGCGCCGACAACTGGTCTCTGGATATCCGGTCACTTTGCGGCGGTTCCCTTAGTTCAGTCAGCAGAACTGCGCCGCGTTTTGCCAGAAAAGACGGGTCGAATATGGTTTTTTCGGGGTTCCCTGCTTGATCAGGCGATATACAGGGAAGGGTCAGCTCAACTGAGCTGATAATGATTGCGGCATCGCTCGCACAGGCTTCAAACATCGCCTCGATCCGATTGATGGTCGCAATCTGAATTGTCCGGGAATTGCCGTAATGGACGCTAAACAGGCACCCTGTGCGATCACATGATTGTGCAGTGCGATCTTCATTCAGCACAGTTTCGGGATCGCGTTCATCGCGGAATGCCCGCAGCCAGATATTTGCGGTGAAACTGTTGCGCGTCGTGCCACGAAATTCCAGCCGGTCGCCGGCAAAACCGGCGATCATTTTACCATCCGGCGACACCAGCAATACCGGTGGTGCCTGGGCTGCGGAACTCACCGCAACCGCCGCGCCCAGGAAAATGCCGGCAACGGCATAGCGCAGCTTTGTCCGCATCAGGCACAAACTGATCAGCGCAAGAGCCAGCAATAATGTAAAGATTGCGGATTGCTGACCTGGCACGCTGATTGCCCCACTCAGGCCGGATACCCGCTCGGCAACCGCTACAACCAGATCAAGTCCCACTCCCATCAGCGACAACGGCAGCGCCTCCAGCCCGAAAGGCATCATCAGCAAAGCCAGAAGCCCCGCTGGCATCACGACAAAGCCGACAACCGGCATGGCAGCCAGATTGCCGATCAGGCCATAGATCGCAAACTGATAAAAATGGTGCACGGCAAAGGGAGCGGTGGCAAAGCCGGCAACAATTGAAGTCACTGCCAGAGCGATAATACCCGCCAGCATGGCGCGCAGAACGCCGGTTTGCCGGGATTTCATGCGCAGCCGGTTGAAGGTGCCGTCCCGGCGGTAAACGGCAACCAGAGCAATCACTGCCATAAATGACATCTGGAATCCGGGTGAGAGCACGGCGGCGGGCTGGTACAGCAAAATAACAATAGCCGCCAATGCCACATTGCGCATGGTCAGCGCGGCCCGGTCGCAGATAATCGCCACAAGAAAGACGGCGGCCATCAAAAATGCGCGTTGCGCAGAAATGCCGGCGCCGGACAGGCCCAGATACAGCAAGGCACCAACCAGAGCAGCGGCGGCGGCCCATTTCTTTACTTCGTATCGGGCGGAAACTGTACGCGCAAAGGCGGCGGCCAACCGGATTGTACCAAACAGCAGCGCAGTCACCAGAGCCATATGCAGACCTGAAATCGCCAGAATATGTGCCAGTCCGGAATTGCGCAGCGCTTTTTCCGTGTCATCCGATATGCCACTGCGAAGCCCTACCAGCAACGCTGCGGCGAGCGCGCCCGCCTCACCCGGCAAGGCGCTTTTCAAACGGGCCGCGACGGTCTGACGGATGCGCGTCAGCCTGTCCGCCAGCGTACTCCTTCCACTGGACCCAAATTGCAATTCAGGAATGGCTTCACCCAGCGAAAAGCCCCGTGCCGACAGGCCTTTGAAATATCCGGCACGACGGAAATCATAGCCATTCGGGATCAACGGGCCGGAGAGCGGTTCAAGCCGGGCTCTGAGCCAGACCCTGTCGCCTATTCTGAGACCGGCAATATGCTGATTGAAGGCGCTGAGTTGCACGCCGGCAAGAGATTGCGGTATTGCCGCCAGATCTCTGACGTTGCTGAGCACCAGGCGGCTTCGTTTCTCACCGGCTACGATGTCTGCGACGCGGCCACTCAATTCAAACGTTCCTGCCTGTTGCAACAGCGGCGTTGCCAGCCTGTCTGTCTGCCATTTTGCCAGTCCAGCACCGGCGATAAAAAGAGACAGAGCCATGAGGCTGCGAAACATCATATCGGTGCGGCGCGCGTACCATATTGCAATGAGCAGCCCAACCAGCAGCAGGGCCAGCGCAAGGGCTTCAGGGTCACGGCTCATGGTGAAATAGCCAAGGACGCCGAGGGCCATGAAGACCGGAATCCAGGCAAAAATATCCGGCCCTGAAATCTCGGCGGCAGCGGCTCGGGCCACAGCATCCTGCAAATTCTGGCGCCTGAGCAGCATCCGGTGCCAGGTTCGCGGCACGATACGCAATGTTGGGCTGGCTTGCGGCCAACGCAACGCCGGAGTTTCAGCAGTATCTGTCCCTCGCGGCGCCGACTGCTGATCGTCCGCGGCGTCCTGAAGGCCGGACAGGCTTGAATTGGGAACTCTCTTGGTCACGGTATATCAAGTGTTTTGATCTGGTCAGTCTCCATGCTACACGAAGCGCCACATTTACCAAATTTTCATAGGCAACACATGTCCCCTCCCATAATTACGCGATTTGCGCCCTCTCCCACCGGCTTTCTTCATATTGGCGGAGCGCGGACCGCTTTGTTCAACTGGCTGTTCGCAAGGGCCAATGGCGGCAAAATGCTGCTTCGCATCGAGGACACCGACCAGTCACGGTCAACACCGGAAGCGGTGACTGCCTTGATGGATGGCCTGAACTGGCTCGGCATTGACTGGCAGGGCGAGGCGGTTTCGCAGTTTTCCCGGCAGCAGCGTCATGCCGAAGTGGCCAATCAACTCGTCAGCGAAGGCAAAGCCTATCATTGCTACACGTCTCCGGAGGATTTGAGTGCGATGCGGGAAAAGGCGCGCGCGGAAAACCGGGCGCCCAAATATGACGGCACCTGGCGTGACCGCGATCCGGCAGAGGCGCCAGCCGGGATCAATCCGGTTGTCCGCATCAAAGCTGAACAGACCGGCACAACCACGGTGATGGACCGGGTTCAGGGCGAGGTAGAGTTTCCCAATGCCGATCTGGATGATTTTATCCTGCTGCGCAGTGACGGGACGCCGACCTATATGCTGGCCGTTGTGGTTGACGATCATGATATGGGGATCACCCATATTGTGCGCGGCGATGACCATCTCACCAATGCGGCCCGGCAAATACAGATTTACAAGGCTTTGGACTGGCCGGTTCCGGTAATGGCCCATGTTCCGCTGATCCACGGCCCGGACGGAGCCAAACTGTCAAAACGCCACGGTGCGCTGGGCGCTGAAGCCTATCGGGCGATGGGCTATCTTCCTGAAGCCCTGTGCAACTATCTTGTGCGCCTCGGCTGGGCCCATGGCGATGACGAGGTGATTTCAATCGAGCAGATGATTGAATGGTTCACTCTGGATGCTATCGGCAAATCTCCGTCCCGGTTTGATTTTGCCAAACTGGAAAATCTCAATGGTATTTACATTCGTGCCGCCGAGGATCAGAGGCTGATTGATGCCATCGAAACTGTACTGCCGGAACTGGAGAAGCCAAGCCTGTTTGGCGCAAAGCTGTCGGATATTCACCGCAAACAATTACTGGTAGCGATGCCAGGATTGAAAGAACGCGCCAAGACTGTCTTGCAACTTATTGAAAGTGCAGAATTTATCGCAGCTTCGGTGCCACTGGATTATACCGAAAAAGCGCTCAGTCTTCTCGACGAAACCGGCCGCGGCATTCTCTCTGACCTGATTCCGGCGCTTAAAAAGTCCGACTGGAATGCCGAAAGCCTCGAGATTGCCGTCAAAGCCTATGCGGACGAAAGGGAATTGAAGCTTGGTAAAGTGGCTCAGCCGCTCAGGGCCGCTTTGACCGGCAGCCACATGTCCCCCGGCATCTATGATGTTCTGCTGGTGCTGGGGCGCGAGGAATCGTTGAAACGTATCTCCGCAGCGATTTCGTAAGGCGATGATGTGGTGGCTGAACGGATGTTCGCCGGCTTCTTGCGGCGGTGCAGCAAATCGGGTAGTTGATAACGGAACTTCGCAATAATTCTCGGAAATTATGAGCCCGGCGGTCTTTCAGGACCAGGGGCAGACAATTTCTCAGGGCGGCTCCCAATTACCGCCCGATAACGGATATGCCCTCCGCTATGGGCAGGCTTGAAAGGGATGCATATGAGCGAAAAGACAGCAACGCTGACTATTGAAAACGAGTCTTACGAGTTTCCGGTGTATGTCGGGACTGTAGGCCCTGAAGTTATCGACATCTCGTCGCTCTACAAGCAAACTGACCGTTTTACCTATGATCCTGGATTCACCTCAACAGCTTCGTGTGAATCGAAGATCACTTATATTGATGGCGATGAGGGCATTTTGTTGTATCGGGGCTATCCGATCGATCAACTGGCCGAACATGGCGACTTTCTGGAAACCTGTTATCTGCTGTTGTATGGCGAATTGCCGACGGCTGCAGAAAAGAAGGATTTCGACAGCCGCGTTACCTATCACACAATGATCCACGAACAGATGTCGCGGTTTTTCACCGGTTTCCGCCGTGACGCCCACCCTATGGCAATTATGTGCGGTGTGGTCGGCGCGTTGTCGGCATTTTATCACGATTCAACAGATATTTCAGATCCGCATCAGCGCATGGTCGCCTCCTTGCGTATGATCGCAAAAATGCCGACCATTGCGGCGATGGCTTTCAAATATCATATCGGCCAGCCGTTTCAGTATCCCAGCAATGATCTTGACTACGCGTCGAATTTCCTGCGGATGTGCTTCGCGGTGCCCTGCGAGGAGTACAAGGTCAATCCGGTCCTGGCCCGCGCGATGGACCGCATTTTCATTCTTCATGCCGATCATGAACAAAATGCTTCAACGTCCACAGTGCGTTTGGCTGGGTCATCTGGAGCCAATCCATTTGCCTGTATTGCTGCCGGCATTGCCTGCCTCTGGGGTCCTGCCCATGGCGGCGCAAACGAGGCTGCACTGAACATGCTGGCTGAAATCGGAAGCGTTGACAAAATTCCGGAATATATTGCCCGAGCCAAGGACAAGAATGATCCGTTCCGCCTGATGGGTTTTGGCCACCGGGTTTATAAAAATTATGATCCACGCGCCAAGATCATGCAGAAAACCTGTCATGAAGTGCTGAATGAGCTGGGTATTTCCGACGATCCGATGCTGGAAGTGGCGCTGGAACTGGAACAGATTGCCCTGACCGATGACTATTTCATCGAGAAAAAACTCTATCCAAATATCGATTTCTATTCCGGCATCACATTACGGGCCCTTGGCTTTCCGCCTTCTATGTTCACTGTGCTTTTTGCGCTTGCGCGAACGGTCGGATGGATCGGCCAGTGGAATGAAATGATTGAAGATCCTGGTCAGCGCATCGGCAGGCCGCGCCAGCTCTATACAGGTGCCCCGGAGCGTGATTTCGTTCCGATTTCACAGCGTTGACCGCTAATCTGATCTGACAAAGCCGCCCGTTTCGGGCGGTTTTGCAATCACAGGCCGCGCTGGCTTGTCATCAAGATGCAGGTGCGTGTTGCAACACCATCTCGGCCGCAAGCTCCGCCGGGCTGTGCGGGGCAACAGAACACAGTTCCTGAAGCTTCTCAAATGCATTTGTCTGCATCTCATATCCGGCTTTTTTCTGCAGAAGCGGCAGGATCGCACTGCTCAACACCGTTCCGGTGCATGCTTCATCGATATATTCAGGTATGACATTTTGCTCAAGGATGAGGTTTGGCAATACAATTGATGAAACGTTGCCGAGCCATTTGAAACGCCTGGCAATCGGGTCCAGCTTGTAGCCGACCACCATGGGTATGCCCCATAACGCCAGTTCCAGCGTCGCGGTGCCCGACGCCACGAGAGCGGCATCTGCCCGGGAGAAAGCTGCAAATTTCGCCTCCTCACCGCTCAGCAGTACAGGCTGGACTGGCCAATGCGCGATTTCACGCTGGATATACTGTTTCAGATGCGGCACGGCCGGAATTTCAACCCTGAGACCGGGGCTCTGTTCAGCCAGAAGTGCGACCGCGTCTCCGAACGGGCCGAGCAAACGTCCGACTTCGCTGCTGCGGCTGCCGGGCATCACCAGCAACATCGGAGCCTCGGATTTGCGTTCGGTGACAGCAGCTTGCTTTGCCAGAGAAATCTTGTTGACCAAAGGGTGTCCGACATAGGTGCAGGCGGGGCCATTGAGCCTGACATAGGCCGCCGGCTCAAATGGCAGGATACCCAGCACATGATCAATATAATTGGTCATTTTGCGCGCCCGCCCGGAGCGCCACGCCCATACGCTTGGCGAGACATAGTCAAGGACCGGCAGGTCCGGAATTTTGCGGCGAACCCGCCGGGCAACCGGGTGGGTAAAATCAGGACTGTCGATAATTACCAGAATATCGGGCTTGAATGCGACAATGTGGTCGATCAGGCGGTAGGCAAGTCTGATGATTGCCGGCAGCCGCGCCAGAACAGCGCTGAAGCCCATGACCGCGATCTGTGCCAGGGGAAACAGACTGTCCAGCCCTGCATTATGCATCAGCGTACCGCCAACGCCGGTGAATTCCAGTTCACCCTTGTGGCGGGCGCGCAGGCTCGTCATCAGTTCCGCACCCAGCTGATCGCCGGATTCCTCGCCTGCGATAATTGCGATCCGCAAGGGTTTCATGATTGTCCCGCCGAAGGATGAAAGACGATCCCCTGAATAAACACCGATTCCTGCTCGGCGACGCGCAGCAATTCGTCGCGTTCCAGCAGCAGTACCCGGCCTGCTTCAACGACAATGCCTGCCAACCCGGCATCCTTGATCTGACGAACCGTATCAGGCCCGATAACCGGAACATCAAAGCGCAGATCCTGGCCGGGTTTGGTCCGTTTGACCAGCACGCCCTGACCAGATTTCCAGCGCGCCCGCTTCTGCTGGCGAATTGTGGCGACGCGGCGCAGCATCTCCCTTGTGCCTTCCGGGCCTTCCATGGCAATCACCCTGTTATCGGCGGCGACAGCGCCCTGCCCCATATCCAGTGATCCGGCCGCATGGGCGGCCCGCGTTGCAAGCTCGATATCGGCAGCTGCATTGTCCGCCGGCGCATTGCGCGTTACCAAACCCTGCGGACAGGACATTTCCGGTGCGGCCTCAAGTACGCCAATGACCTGATAGCCGCGTTTTTCAAACACAGCGGCGACATTGCTCAACACTTTGTCATCGCCGCCAATGACTGTCGCGATTGCTTCTGGGAGCACTTTGATGCCACCAAAATCCAGCTTTAATGAGGAAAAGTCAGGGCGTCGGGTGACACCCCCCACGGCCAGAACATGGCTGCATTTCTGGTCCTCCAAAAAGCGGAAAAACCGACCGATCTGCCCCCAACCCACTGTCGTGAGCGGGATCGATTGAGGCAGTTCAAGATCGGTATCAGCCTCACCGGCGAGGCGAATGACGGCAAACTCGGATTGCTTCTTCAAAAGTGCCTGCGCGACATTTTTCGGCAGGATGCCGCCGCCACAGATCAATGCAATTCTCATAGCCTGTATCGTCCATACTTACATTGAGCGCTTGCGTCTAGCGAGGCATACAAATGCGCCGGCCGTTACCGGCACGAATGAAATCAATCATGTTCTTCACAAGAGGACTGTCGGGATAGGATTCCGATACCTGGTCAACTCTTTCCTGGAACGAACCCTCTTCGATGAACAATTGTGCATAGGCATTGCGAAGAGAATGTATGTCCGCCTTGTCAATATCCCTGCGCCGCAGTCCAACTAGGTTCAAACCGCCCAACCGCGCCCGGTTGCCGATCACGGATCCGTAAGGGATGACATCATGCTCGACACCTGACATACCGCCGACAAAGGCATGTTCGCCGATCCGGACGAATTGGTGAACAGCGGAAATGCCACCCAGAATGGCGTGGTCGCCAACCGTCGCATGGCCTGCAAGCGTGGCATTGTTGACGAATATAACGTGGTTGCCGACCTGACAGTCATGGGCGATGTGAGACCCTGTCATAATCAGGCAGTGATTGCCGACGCGGGTCAGCATGCCGCCGCCTTCAGTGCCGGTATTAATCGTGACGTGTTCGCGGATTCTGCAATTTGTGCCGATTTCCAGACGGCTCGGCTCGCCATTATATTTCAGGTCCTGCGGTTGCGACCCTATGCTGGAAAACTGAAAAATCTCAGTTTTCTCGCCGATATTCGTCCGTCCCTCAACCATCACATGGGGGTGAATGTTCACGCCATCCCCCAAAACGACATGTTCACCGATCACGCTATAGGCGCCAATGGTCACGTCCTGGCCCATTTTGCAGTCAGGATGAACGATAGCAGTCGGATGAATTGTCACAATTGGTCCTATTTATCAATGAGCATTGCTGAAACGTCGGCTTCACAGACTTTTTTCCCGTCGACTTTTGCAACACAGGAAAATTTCCAGACGCTGCCCCGGCTCTGAATCTTTTTAACGTGATATTCGATCTGATCCCCGGGCACCACCGGCTTGCGGAACTTCGCTCTGTCTATGCTCATCAGATAGACAAGGCTGGGCGGCGAATCCGGAGATTGAGCTCGGATACACAATGCGCCTGCAGTCTGCGCCATGCCTTCAAGCATCAGAACGCCCGGCATGACCGGTTGACCGGGAAAATGCCCCATGAATTGAGGTTCGTTCGCACTGACGTTCTTGATGCCGATGCAGGATCTGTCTCCGTCGATATCCTTCAAACGGTCGACAAGCAGAAAAGGATAGCGATGCGGCAGGGCTTTCAGCAGGTCCAGAATATCGGCTGACCCAAGATCCGTGGTGGTGGTTTCGCTCATGAGTATCAGTTCCCCCCGTCTTTGTCGGTCATGTGTTTGGCACTGTCATCGGTGTCGGCAGCAGTTTTCCTCACGGCAACAATATCCTTTCTTGCCAATTGGGCCAGCAATGTGACTTCCTTGAACCACTCGCGCACCGGCTTGGCGGGCGCGCCGCCCCAGCGCGCGCCTGACGGCACATCACCGTGAACGGCGCTGACTCCGGCGATCTGCGCACCATCGCCGATGGTGACATGGCCGATCACACCTGTCTGGCCGCCAATGACAACAAAATCTCCCAGCGTGGCACTGCCGGCAATGGCAACCTGGCCGACTATGACGCAATGCCGTCCGATGGTCACATTGTGGCCGATCTGGACCTGATTATCGATCTTGGTACCCTCACCCACAATGGTATCGCGGTTGGTGCCCCGGTCAACGCAGCTGTTTGCGCCGATTTCAACATCATCCTGAATGATGACCCGGCCGATCTGCGGTACTTTCAGATGCCCTGTGGCACCCATGGCATAGCCGAAGCCATCCTGGCCGATACACACACCAGAGTGCAGAATGACGCGGTTTCCGAGCAATCCATGCTGCACGACAGCGTTGGCGCCGATGAAACAATCTCTGCCGATCCTGACGCCCCGGCCGATCACGGCGCCCGCAGCAACCACAGTGCCCGAACCGATTTCTGCATCCTCGCCGACGGTGGCATTCGGCTCGATGACGACATTGTCTTCCATGCGCGCTGAGTTGTGGACGCGTCCGCGAATGATTTTTGTATCATCAGGCCCGGTGGCAACCAGCGGGTTAGCATTTACCGCACCGGGATAGAGCCGTGCTGCCAGTCGCGCATAGGCATGATAAGGCGCGGTTGTAATCCATCCGATGCTGCCGGAAGGAATCTTATCGGCATAACGTTTCTTGCAGAAAATCAGTGAGGCCTGGCTTTCTGCCAGCAACCCGACATATTTGGGATTGTCAAGAAATGTGGCATCGCCGCTGCCGGCTTCATCCAGCGCACGCACATTGCTGATGACAAGGCTGTCATCATGGTCCTGGGGAACAGGCTCTCCCAACAGATCTGCGATTTCCTGCAAAGATACGGGAACAGGAGTTGCGAAAAAACTGATGTCTGACAAGCGTCAATATCCCTCTAGGAAAAAGGCATCCCTCTAAGAAAAAGGCCGCCGCTGCCTTTCGACAGGGCGGCCCAATTGAACAGAGATTGATTAGAACTTGGCTCCACCGCCAAAGCGGAAGAATTGTTCTTCATCATAATTTTCGCCGGTCATAACCTGGGCGATGTCAGCCCGCAGCGGTCCGAATGGGCTTTGCCACAGCACACTTGCGCCAACCGAAGACCTGATTGATGCTTCATCCTGGAAATTTGCAGCGATAATGCCAGCCTTACGATCTTCAGCGCCAAACAGCGAGCCCGCATCGGCAAACACAGCACCACGCAGTCCGAAGGATTCAGGCAATCCCCAGAACGGGAAGTTCACTTCCGCTGAAGCAGTCCAGAAATTATTGCCGCCTATCGCTCCCCCGGAGCCAAGATCGCGCGGTCCGTAAGATTTGAAGCCGCGAATGCTTTCGCCACCTTTGAAGAACGCATCGGAAGAGCGCACACCCTCGCCAAGGCCTTCGATATTACCGGCTTTGACACTGACGGAACCGACCAGATCCCAGTCTGCATTAAGCTGACGGTAAATCCGCGCATCGCCGATGGTACGGATATAGTTCACGTCGCCGCCGACACCGGCAAAATCCTGACTGATGCGCGCAAACTCGCCATCCCGCGGCAGGATCTGACTGTCCACCGTGTTATAGGTCAAAGTGTAGCCCACCGATGATGTCAGCAGTGATCCAGCTGCAATATCTGCCAAGGTGCCTGGTGTGACATTTGCGGCATTGCCGGTCAGTGTCGATGTCGATTCTTCAATACCGTAACGAAGCACCAGACCGACATTTTCGCGGATCGGCAGACCGAAGCGAAGTCCGCCACCGATTCTTTCCGTGTCGTAGTCGTCATATTCCTTATAACGGCTGTAGACATCAAAACCGGCCGACATCCGCCGTCCCAGGAAATAGGGATCGGTGAAGGCAAAATCGTAATTCTGCTTGTCAGATCCAGCGCTGATGGATGCTTTGACGAAGTATCCGCGACCCATGAAGTTCTTTTCGGTCAATGAAACGTCGCCCACCAGACCGTCACCTGTTGAAATCCCGGCGCCGAATGACAGCTCGCCGGTCGGCTGATCTTCTACCAACACATTCAGAATAACGCGATCAGGTGATGAGCCGGGCTCCCGGGAAATCCGCACCGTCTTGAAAAATCCGAGGCGCTTCAGACGGCGCTCTGCGCGGTCAACAAGAACGCTATTATAGGCATCGCCTTCAGCCAGCTCAAACTCGCGACGGATAACATAATCCCGGGTCCGGGTATTTCCGCGAATATTGATCCGCTCAACATAGACCCGGGGTCCCTCATCAATGACATAGGTCAGATGAATGATCTGCTGCTCGTAATCACGATCCCCGCGAGGACGGACCTGGATAAATGGAAAGCCCATGCGGGCGGTTTCCAGAGTAATTTCTTCGAGGCTCTTTTCAATCAGCTCGGCATTATAGGTCTTGCCGGTCTTGGTGAGCAGCACCTTGCGCAATGCGTCGCCTTCGAGGCCAACAACAGCAGAATCGATTTCGATTTCACCGAATTTGTAGCGCTCGCCCTCATCAACGGTGAAGGTCACAAAGAAACGATTGCGCTCCCGATCAAGGTCAGCAACCGCTGAAATGATGCGGAAATCGGCATAACCCTTACGGTAATAGTAATTGCGAAGACGCTCCTGATCGGCATTCAGCTTGTCCGGATCATAGATGTCGTTACCACTCAGGAAACTCAAAAAGTTTTTCTGGCTGGTATCTACAACTTCGCGCAGCTTGCCGTCACTGAAGGCACGGTTACCGATGAAACTGACACGGGAAATCGAGGTCTTGGCCGATTCATTAATCTCGAACACAAGATCGACCCGGTTCTGCGCCAGATCGATCACCTTCGGCGTGACGCTTGCATCAAAGCGGCCGGAGCGGCGGTACATTTCCAGAACACGCTGTGTATCGGTCTGAACCTTTGCGCGGGTGAAAACGCCGCGCGGCTTGCTCTGCACGATTGCTGCCAGCGCGTCATCCTTGAGCCGGTCATTACCTTCAAAAACCACGCGGTTGAGAATCGGGTTTTCCTCGACAATCACAACCAGCGTATTGCCGCGACGCTCAATCTGAACATCTGCAAACAGGCCCGTCGCAAACAGAGCCTTGAGCGATTCGTCGATATCCACCGCAGAATATCTCTGCCCCGACTGAACCGACAGATAGGCGCGGATCGTGTCATCATCAACGCGCTGATTCCCTTCAACCACAACCCTGCCCGCAGTTTGCGCGTAGGCTGCGCCACTGCCTGAACCCAGTTCGGGCAGGCTGGAAACAACGGTGAGAACCAACGAGAGGGCCGCGAGAACAGCGACTTTGCGAAGACCTGAAAACATAAACTACCTACGGCCACTTGCCTGGTTTGCCGGATGTTGCTTCCCTGAACACACAGGAACCCATCAGCCGGACTCAATTTAACACTGATGACTTGTTTTACAGGGTTTTAGCCCGTGTTCAAGCCATAGAGCGAATTGCTATGCTAATTTGTGAACGGCGTTGCAAACAGGTCACGGATTCAACACGGCATCGTGCCGAATTGAAATCTTGGTTAAGAACCCATGAGAAAGTTGATGTCGTTCCAGTTCACAAACAGGAACAATAACAAAATCAGAGCGAGACCAGCCCTGAAGCCATATTCCTGTGCCCTGTTGCTCAACGGTTTTCCACGAATGGCCTCGATCGCGTAAAATGCCAGATGTCCACCATCAAGCATCGGAATCGGGAACAGGTTGATCAGGCCAATACTGGCAGACAGGACAGCTGTCAGATTAAGCAGCGCGAAGAAGCTGATCGCCGCAACCTGACTGGAGATGTTGACCACGCGGATCGGACCGCCAAGTTGGTCGGCAGATTCGCGCCCTGTCACAATGCCCCACAAATAACCCAGCGTCCGGGTGACGATAAAGCTCGTCTCCTTGACACCTTCGATGAGGCCCGTAACGGGATTGAACTGCTTGACTACAATATCTTCACGTTGCGCACTCTGGCGAATACCCAGCACACCTACGCGCTGGGTATTGCCGAATCGATCGGTCAATTCCTGCCGGCGCGGTATTGCCACAACCGTGACGTCTTCCCCGTTCCGCGCCAACAGAAACGTAAGCTCCTGATCGGCATTGGCAGTTACGATACGCTGCAGATCGGTGAACGATTCAACGGCGACACCATCGACAGCGAGAATCCGGTCCTCGACCTGAAGGCCGGCGTCTGCTGCAGCGCTGCCCTCAACGACTTCACTGACAACCGGCGGAATAATGGGCTTGCCGAGAAAGACGAACATCCCCGCGAAAATGACCACCGACAGCAGAAAACTCGCCAGCGGGCCTGCCGCGACGACTGCTGCACGCTGTGCGACGGGTTTGCCCGCCAATGTCAGACGGCGTTCCTCGTCAGCCATGGCGTCAAGCGCTGTATTATCGGGAACACTGGCGGCGTTTTCGTCGCCACGGAATTTGACATAACCGCCAAGTGGTATCCAGCACAGTTTCCAGCGTGTGCCATGCTTGTCGGTATATCCGACCATTTCGCCGCCAAACCCAATCGAAAAAGCATCAATTCCAACATTGCAAAGGCGTCCAACCCAGTAGTGGCCAAGTTCATGAAAGAACACGACCACCGTAAACACAAACAACGCTGGCAAGGCATATCCGAGGAACCCGGAACCAAGGCCAGGAAGACTGGTCAAAAAATCCATTTGTCACTTTTCCAAAAAATTCAGTGTGGCGCTGCGAATCCTACGACACCATCTGCTCAAGGTATGTGTTGGCGCGTTGGCGCGCAACAAGATCGCTCTCAATTGCCTGATCGATGTTTGAAAACTCGGTCAAACCCGCCTGCCGACCTGTGTCCTGCAAAACCTTGTCAACAATATGCGCGATGCCGCCAAATGGGATTTTTCTGTCAAGAAACGCGGCCACTGCCACTTCGTTTGCCGCGTTGAGGGCGCAGGTCGCCCACACGCCGGCCGCCATCGCATCATAAGCCAGTTGGAGGCACGGGAACCGCACCGGGTCCGGGGCCTCGAATGTCAGCGCGGCAATTGACGAGAGATCGAGTTTTTGTGCCGGAGAGGGTCCACGTTCCGGCCAGTTCAGGCAATATCCCACCGGTACGCGCATATCCGCACAGCCGAGTTGGGCCAGCACCGATCCATCCTCATAATGGACCAGTCCGTGGACGATGGACTGAGGGTGGACCAAGACACGCAGCTGTTGCGTACCAAAGCCGAATAAATATTTTGCTTCAATGAGTTCCAGTCCCTTATTCATAAGTGACGCGGAATCGATTGTGATTTTCGCGCCCATCTCCCAGACCGGATGATTCAGCGCCTGTTCCGGGGTCGCCGAAGCTATCGCTTCTTTCGACCATGTGCGGAACGGTCCGCCTGACGCTGTAATCGTGATGGCTTCCACGGCGCTGCGGTTCGAGGCGTCCAGCACCTGCCAGATGGCATTGTGTTCTGAATCCATCGGCAGGATCGGCTTTTTCTGACGGCGCGCCTCTTCCATGAACAAATTGCCCGCAGACACCAGACATTCCTTGTTGGCAAGTGCGATCTGATTGCCGGCCTGCAGAGCTGCCCAAGTGGGCCGGATGCCTGCGGCTCCGACAATCGCGGCGACAACGAGATCTACCGGATGCGCTGCCACATCTTCAACGGCCTGCGGCCCGGCGTCGCACGCTATGCCGGTTCCTGCCAGGGCATCCTGCAAAAGGGGCAGTTCTTCCGACTGTGCCAGAACCGCAATCCTGGCACGTGCGGCAATTGCGATTTGTGCAAGTTTTGTCGCCGAACGGTTGGCAACAACGGCATGAAGCTGAAAGCGCTCGGGATGACTGCCGGTGACGCTCAGCACACTGGCACCGACAGACCCGGTGGCGCCAAGCAACGTGATGGTCCTGACGGTGCGCTGCAACGTCATTCAGGCCGATCCAAGCAGCAGTGTTCTGGCCGGCTGATCGAGATTGCCGCTGGTCAGCCAGACCAGTAATAATGCGGCAATCAGAGCAAAGACCAACCCGTCGACACGGTCCATGACGCCGCCATGACCGGGGATCAGATGGCTGGAATCCTTGACTTTGAACCGCCTCTTGATCCAGCTTTCAAACAAATCGCCGCATTGTGATGCAACGGACAGCACAAGTCCTGTCAGGATCAGCCGCGTCAGAGATACAGCGTCGATCAGGCCGTAAAAAGCGGCGCTGGCTGCGATGGCTGCGCACAGACCGCCAAATGCACCTGACCAGGTCTTGCCTGGCGAGATCGCAGGCCACAGCTTTGGCCCTTTGAGTGTTCGACCGACAAGATAGGCAAAAATATCGGTTGCCCAGACAATGGCGACAATGAATCCGAGTGCCGTCATGCCAAGGCTGGGATCGTTGCGGATCATCAGCAAGGCGGCACCCAGCAAAACCGCATAGGCGAAGCCAGCTCCCAGCCAAAGTTTCAATCCCAGGGCATAGCCGGCGACAACAATGCCGCCAAACAGCAGAAAAACCGGCCAGAACGCAGTCTGCAACGGGTTGAATGCAATCAGATACAGACTGGCGAAAACAAGGCCGAGCATGAGAATTATGGCCAGCGGCGTGGCCGCAGGAATGATGATCCGCAGCCATTCGAAGCTGACAGCCCCGGAGACGACCAGCACCAGCACCAAAAAAGGCCAACCACCGAGCCAGCCGGCAATCAAGACGAGTGGTGCGAACACCAGCGCCGAACAAATCCGCACAAACAGATTGCTCTTCAGAAATCCGGCCGACTCAGGTTGAAGAGGCTGCATCAGACCACACTTTTGGTGGCGCAGATATTTCCGAACCGCCTGTGCCGTTTGGCAAAGATCTGCAGCGCCTTGTCAAAATCTTCCTCGCAGAAATCCGGCCAGAAAACGTCAATGAAGATAAATTCGGTATAGGCATTCTGCCATAGCAGGAAATTGCTCAGCCGGTGTTCACCTGATGTGCGGATCAGCATGTCAGGATCTGGCAGACCGGCGGTGTCCAGCTCGGCGGAAACTGCAGATTCATTGATGTCCTGTGGTTTCAGCTGGCCCGCGGCAACTTTTTCAGCAAGCCGTTGCGCCGCCCGGCTGATTTCGTCACGGGATCCGTAATTAAAGGCAACGACCAGAGTCAGCCCGGTATTCGCTTGCGTCGTGTTCTCCGCCTCCATCAGATAATTGGCGACGTCCAAAGGCAGATTCTGGCGTGATCCGATAATCCGGATACGAACATTCTTGGCATTAAGCTCGGCAAGATCGCTTTTGACGAAGCGGCGCAGCAGACCCATGATTGCATCAACTTCAGCGGCAGGTCTTGACCAGTTTTCAGAGCTGAAACTGAACAGCGTCAGGTATTTCAGTTGTAGCTTGAGGGCGTGGGCGATTGTCTTTCGCAAGGATTCCACACCGGCCTTGTGACCGGCAATGCGGGGCAGTCCGCGTTGTTGCGCCCAGCGCCCATTGCCGTCCATGATAAAGGCAATGTGATGCGGCATGGTGCTTTGGTCGTTATCAGGCAGTGCTAGAGATGAAGAAGAAGGCGCATCATGCATTGCAGTTCCTTTGGGCGAACAGGGCGGACGGTGGTGTGGCCGGCCTAGACCTGCATAATCTCCGCTTCCTTGCTGCTGAGAGTGTCATCCACATTCTTGATCGCCTCGTCCGTCAATTTCTGGACCTGATCGGACAGAGTTCTGGCATCGTCCTGGCTGATGTCGCTGGCCTTTTCAGCCTTTTTCAACTGATCCATTACGTCGCGTCGAATGTGGCGCACAGCAATGCGGGTTTTCTCAGCGTATTTATGGGCCACTTTCACCATTTCCTGGCGCCGCTCTTCATTCAGTTCCGGAATTGGAATGCGGAACAAATTTCCCTCAATCACCGGATTGAGACCAAGATCCGACTCCCGAATCGCCTTTTCAACCGCTGAAGCCATACTGCCATCCCAGACCTGTACGCTGATCATGCGGGCTTCGGGTACTGATACGGTCGCGACCTGATTGAGCGGCATCCGCGAGCCATAGGCCTCGACATGGATGGGATCAAGAAGGCTGGCAGACGCCCTGCCCGTGCGCAATCCGCCCAGATCAGACGACAACGCTGTAATGGCTCTATCCATCCGACGCGATACATCATCAAAATCGATAGGTGCTTGTTCGTCCATTTTTCTTCTCCCAGTATGTTGCTGCAGGCAGCGATCTTGTCCGGTCAGGATACCGAAACAGTGGTTGCCGTGCCTTTGCCCTGCGCGACTTCGACCAGACCGCCCGGCTTGTGAATCGAGAATACAACAACCGGTATGTTATTGTCCCTGGCAAGGGCGACTGCCGCCGTATCCATAACCTGCAGGCCGCGTTCCAGAACCTCTTGATAACTGATCGAGTCAAAGCGAACTGCATCGGGATGGGTTTTTGGATCGGCAGAATAGATACCATCCACCTGGGTGGCCTTCAACAATGCATCGCACTGCATTTCCACGGCGCGCAGCGCAGCCCCGCTGTCAGTGGTAAAAAACGGATTGCCTGTTCCACCGGCAAAGATCAGCACGCGATCTTTTTCCAGATGCTTGAGGGCTTTTCTATGAGTGAATGTCTCGCAGATTGTCGGCATGCCGACTGCTGACATGACCCTGGCATTGCAACCGGTGTTGTTGATTGCCCCTTCCAGCGCCAGTGCATTCATGACAGTGGCAAGCATGCCCATCTGATCGCCGGTGACCCGGTCGGCACCTTTGGCGGCCAGTGAAACGCCGCGAAATATATTGCCGCCTCCGACAACCACGCCGATCTCAATGCCCAGATTTGCAACTTGCGCAATTTCGTCTGCAATGCGTCCCACGACCGCATTGTCTATGCCAAAGGCCAAGTCGCCCATCAGAGCTTCGCCGGACAGTTTCAGCAAAATTCTGCGATAAGGCAGCGCCATGGATTGGGACTTTCAGAATACAGTGAATCACGCAGATCATGCGTCGGATACACGAAGGGCGGCCGCTTGTCACGGACGCCCTTCAATTTTGCGCCAGAAGGCTTTGGTTTTATGCGTCAGCCCTTGACTGCCGCGGCAACTTCCGCCGCGAAATCGGATTCTTCCTTTTCGATGCCATCACCGACTTTGAAGAAAATAAAGGCCGAGATCTTGACAGCGCTGCCGATTTCCTTGGAAAGCCGCTCCAAAGCGCCCTCTACAGTGACATCAGGGTCAATAACGAAGGTCTGTTTCAGCAAAGTCACTTCTTCGTAGAATTTGCGAATCCGGCCTTCAACCATTTTCTCAACAACGTTGTCCGGCTTGCCAGACGCCTTTGCCTGGTCAATCAGAACATTGCGCTCGCGCTCAACAACGGTCGGGTCGAGTTCATCAGGACCCAGAGCCAGCGGGTTGGAGGCAGCAATATGCATAGCGATCTGCTTGCCGAGCGCTGTGATTTTTTCGACATCACCAGCCGATTCCATTCCGACAAGCACGCCGATCTTACCCAGATTCGGTGCCACTGAATTGTGCACATAGCTGGCCACGACACCCTGAGAAACAGAGAGCTTTGCAGCGCGGCGCAAATTCATGTTCTCGCCAATTTTGGCAACCGCATCGGTAAGGGTCGTTTCTACGGATTTGCCGCTGACACCGGAGGTGGACGCCAGAATGCTCGCCACCGAACCATCAGACTTCAGCGCATTGGAAGCCACATCGCGAACGAGGTGCTGGAACTGATCATTCCGGGCAACAAAATCCGTCTCCGAATTTATTTCGATAATTGCAGCTTCGTTTCCATCGACGGATACGGCAACCAGACCTTCAGCAGCAACGCGAGATGATTTCTTGGCTGCTTTCGACAAGCCCTTCTTGCGCAACCAGTCGATTGCAGCATCAATATCGCCGTCATTTTCCTGAAGCGCGTTCTTGCAGTCCATCATGCCAGCGCCAGTTGACTGGCGCAGTTCTTTGACCATTGCAGCTGTTATCGCCATTTTACATACCTTTTCTAAATCGAACGCCGCCGGAGGGACCGACGGCGGGTGTGCGATTGGTGTTTTCAATTCATCAGATGATGTCTGCCGGGTGCGAAGTCAACGCATGGCACCCGGCAGATCCTGGTGAGACTCAAATGTTACTGGGAAGACAGGGTCGTTGCCTGTTCCACCCAATTGTCGCGATCAATGCGGCCTTTGAATGCCAGCGCATCATCAACCTTGATGATGTCATCAGGGGAGAAGTTGGCGATCTGAGAGAATTTACGGATACCAAGTTCGTGCAGTTTCGTTTCCAGAACGGGACCCACACCGGAAATCTGTTTCAGATCATCGGGTTCACCTTCCGGAGCCTCGAAAAGTGCAACAGGTTCTGCATTTGTATCTGCTTCTTCGGCAGGAGCGGCTGCTTCTTTGGCAGGAGTGGCTGCTTCTTTGGCAGGAGCGGCTGCTTCTTTGGCAGGAGTGGCTGCTTCTTTGGCAGGAGTGGCTGCTTTTGTAGCAGGCGCCTGATCAGCGGCAGCGTCGGCTGTTGGTTCTGCAGGTGCTTCCGTTGAAACTTCAACCGGTGCTTTCGCTACAGCTTCAGCAGGTGCTGGCGCTTCGGCCGGCTCGCTCAGAGCAAGTTCAACAGGAACTTCTTCTGAAGCCCCCAGATCAATGCCCATATCAGTCTGACCACGAGACAGACCATCAATGGCTGCCCGTGCGATCAAATCGCAATAAAGGCTGATGGCGCGACCGGCGTCATCATTTCCGGGAACCGGAAAATCAATGCCATCGGGATTGCTGTTGCTGTCAATAATCGCCGCTATCGGAATATTCAGCCGGCGGGCTTCCTGCAGGGCAATGGCTTCCTTGTTGGTGTCGATCACGAACAGCAGGTTCGGTATGCCACCCATGTCCTTGATACCACCGAGCGCGCGTTCCAGCTTGTCCCGCTCACGGGTCAGCGACAGCCGTTCCTTTTTGGTCAGGCCCTGGGCGCCTTCAGACAGCGTCTCTTCAACCGTGCGCAAGCGCTTGATGGAATTCGACATTGTCTGCCAGTTTGTCAGCATTCCGCCAAGCCAGCGTGCGTTGACATAATATTGTGCTGAACGGCGCGAAGCGTCGGCAACATGATCTGTCGCCTGACGTTTGGTGCCAACGATCAGCACCCGGCCACCTTTGGCGACGGTATCGCTGACGGCCTGCAAAGCCTGATACAGCATTGGCACAGTCTGAGCCAGATCGAGAATATGAACATTGTTGCGGGCGCCGAAGATGAATTTATCCATCTTGGGGTTCCAGCGGTGTGTTTGGTGACCAAAGTGAACGCCTGCTTCAAGCAATTGGCGCATAGAAAAATCGGGCAGAGCCATGACTCTGTTTCTCCTTTACCGGTTTGTCCTCCGGAAAGCAGTCCACGATGTTTTGCCCTGTTCAATTGAAATGAGCGAATTCAACGCGACCGGACGGGTTGGCAGAAACCAAACCAGCTTTCCGTGTGTGATGGCGCGGTACATAGCCCCAAGCTCGCTGCATTGCAACTGGCTTTTGTCTGTAAGTGTGTGTTTGGCCAAACTCAGGCTTTTCGCATCACGACGAATGAGACCTGGCCGGCTTAATTCAGAGTGACATCCACCACGCCGTCGATGGACTTCACCGAGCCGGCAATTTCCGGAGACAGTTTGAAACTGCCGTCCAGTTCAATGACCACATCCCGGCGTCCGCCATCCAGCATCAATACCAGTGACACGGTTCCACCGCTGTTGCGGGTACGCCCGGTTGACGGCGCCGCAGGATTTCCCGGTGAGCCGCCGATCCGCCGGGCAATAGAATTCAAAGGTTGCAGATCACTGGCGAAAATCTGCATTTTGGAAAAGCCGTGTTCGGCAATCTCTTCCAGCGGCGCCAGGGATTGAATGCGTACGCGCACTTCATCGGTTTCGTCGTCCAGATCGGCTCCTATGGTAAAAATGAAAGAATGGCCAAGCTCCAGACGCTCGCGAAACTCCGTCAGTTTCTCCGAATAAAGTGTCGCCTCGAACTGCCCGGACGGGTCCGACAGAACCAGAATCCCCATTCGGTTGCCATTGCGTGTTTTCCGTTCCTGTTTGGAAATGATGGTTGCGGCCAGCTTGCCGGCGCTTTTGCCCTTGCGGGCCAGAGTCTGAAAATCCTCCCAGCGCGGGATTTCCATTTTCTCCAGCACGGATTTGTATTCATCCAGCGGGTGCGCTGTCAGATATAATCCAATCGCCTTGTGCTCACGGATCAGCCTGTCAGCGGTTTTCCACGGCCGGGCTTCAGGCAGAATGATCTTTTCTTTCTGCAGCCCCGCACCGCCAAACAATTCATCCTGGCCGATGCGGGCATTTTCACTGATCCGCTGGGAATGAGCCATGACCCGGTCCAGCCCGGCATCAAGCTGGGCGCGGTTATCGACAAAGATATCAAACGCACCCGAGCAGACCAGCGCGTCAAGGGTTCGCTTGTTGAGAACTTTTGCATCCACGCGTTCGGCAAAATCCGACAAATCGTCAAACGGCCTTTCCTCCCGGGTCTTGACGATCTCGTCAATGACATTGCGCCCGACCCCTTTCAGCGCACCCAGTGCATAGATGATCTGCCCGTCGGCCACTTCAAACTCGTAGCAGGATCTGGCCACGCTGGGCGGCAGAATAGCAACGCCCATGCGGACTGCCTCCTGGCGGAAATCCGACAATTTATCGGTGTTTGCCATATCAAGGGTCATGGTTGCGGCGAGGAACTCGACCGGATAATTCGCCTTCAGATAGGCCGTGTGATAGGCCACAAGCGCATAGGCTGCAGCGTGCGACTTGTTGAACCCGTAATCGGCAAAACGGGCAACCAGATCGAAAATCGTATTGGCCTGAGCTTTGTTGATCTGACGCTCGACAGCACCATTGACGAAACGCTCACGCTGAACGTCCATTTCCGCCTTGATCTTCTTGCCCATTGCGCGGCGCAGCAAATCCGCCTCGCCCAGAGAATAACCCGACAGTTCCTGGGCGATCTGCATCACCTGTTCCTGATAGATGATCACGCCATGCGTCTCTTTCAGAATCTCTTCCAGCGAGGGATGCATGTAGTCCGGCTCTTCGAGCCCGTGTTTGCGCCGGTTATAGGTTGGAATATTATCCATCGGTCCGGGCCGGTACAGTGCCACAAGCGCAATGATATCTTCGAACCTGTCGGGCTTCATGCCTGCCAGCGCCCGTCGCATCCCCTGGCTTTCCAGCTGGAACACGCCGGCAGTCTCGCCGCGCGACAGCATGTCATATGTCTTGCTGTTTTCCAGCGGAACAGTGCTGAGGTCGATGTCGATGCCGCGGCGTCTGATCAGCCCAAGAGCGCGTTCCAGAATTGTCAGAGTTTTCAGGCCGAGAAAGTCAAATTTGACCAGACCGGCCTGCTCGACCCATTTCATATTATATTGAGTGACCGGCATGTCGGACCGAGGATCGCGATACAGCGGCACCAGTTGCTCCAGTGGACGGTCTCCGATTACGATGCCCGCTGCATGGGTTGAAGCGTGACGGTAAAGCCCTTCCAGCCGCGTGGCGATGGAAAACAGCCGTGCCACAACTTCCTCTTCTTGCGCGGCTTCCTTCAGGCGTGGCTCGGTGTCGATAGCTTCCTGCAGAGTCATCGGATTGGCCGGAGTTGAAGGCACCATCTTGCAGAGCCGGTCGACCTGGCCATAGGGCATTTGCAAAACACGCCCGACATCGCGCAGAACCGCCCGCGCCTGCAGGGTTCCAAATGTGATGATCTGCGCAACCTGGGCCGCGCCGTAGCGCTTCTGGACGTAGCGGATCACGCGGTCACGCTTTTCCTGACAAAAGTCGATGTCAAAATCCGGCATCGACACACGGTCGGGATTGAGAAATCGTTCAAACAGCAGGGAGAAGCGCAGCGGATCAATATCGGTGATGGTGAGAGACCAGGCCACCAGCGACCCGGCACCGGAACCGCGACCGGGGCCAACCGGCACGTCATTCTGCTTGGCCCATTTGATGAAATCGGCCACGATGAGGAAATAGCCGGGATATTTCATGCCGACAATCACGTCCAGCTCAAAGGCAAGCCGTTTGTCGTAAGTTTCCCGGTCGACGCCCGGTGCAAGACCCAATTGTGCCAGCCGTTGTTCCAGCCCAAATTGTGCCTGCTGGCGCAATTCACCGGCTTCTCTTTCCAGCAAGTCTGCCGTGTCTTCAACACTGCCGGCCGGGCCCTCCCCATCGCCGGTAAAATTCGGCAAAATGGGATCGTGCTTGTCCGGCCTGAACTGACACCTTTTCGCAATTTCCACGGTGTTTTCCAGCGCTTCGGGCAAATCAGAAAATATGTCAGCCATCTGGCGACGATTTTTGAAATAATGCTGGGGCGTCAGTTTGCGGCGGTCATCTTCCGCCACCATCCGGCCCTCAGCGATGGAAATCAACGCATCATGGGCATCAAAGTCGCTCTGTTCGGGGAAGAAGACTTCATTTGTGGCCACCAGCGGGATCGACTGCTCATAGGCATAGTCCACCAGAAAGCGCTCCGTGTGGCGTTCATTGGGATGCTCATGGCGCTGAAGTTCAATGTAGAACCGATCGCCGAAGATACCACTCAGGGTCTGCAACCGACTCTTGGCCCGGCCCTCATCCCTGGCAACAATCAGTTGATCAACCGCACCTTCCAGCCCGCCGGACAGGCATATCAGCCCTGCGCTGAGTTCCTGCAGAAGTGAGACATGGCTGTGAGACCGGGTTGAAGCATCGGTCTCCAGAAAACTTCGGCTGACCAGCTTTGACAAGTTCAGAAAACCGGCCTCTGTCATGGCCAGCAAGACGACATTGCCAAATCCGGCATCCTGTCGATTGCGGCTGTCCCGGGCACGGGGGTCCGCTTCGAAATCATCGAAATCCACCGTCATCTGACAGCCGATGATTGGCTGGATGCCCTTTGACTGTGCCTTGTCTGAAAATTCAAGCGCTCCGAACAGATTGCCCGTATCGGCGATCCCGACTGCAGGCATCTCGTCTGCTCGGGTCAGATCCAGAACTTTTTTAATCTGCAACGCCCCTTCCAGAAGGGAGTAAGCCGAGTGAACTCTGAGATGGATAAAGCCCGGATCGGACATGCAGCGACTCGCGGTTGGAAACCTGTTCTGGGCCTATTATCGCTGCTGGCCGGCAGCCGGTCCAGCGTGAAGGCCGGCTTTCCACATTTGTATACAGCCATCAGCAGCTGCGCCCGCTCCGTGTTTCAATCGACCCCTCAAAAACCGGAAAGAACTGCCCAGTCGCTCAAAAAGGTCACCAGAACTGAAAACATGATCAAGGTGAGAAAGGCTGTTATGTCTCTGACGGGAAAATACATTTTTTGATCTCCTCTGAATGTGAGATCCTATAATGTTCTATTTTTGTTCTCACCGCAACAATGAGAACATAAATAGAACAAACACGGTAAACAAGACCCTAAAGAGGCGCTATGTGCTGGTCGCGTATGGTGATCATCCGGTCCATCCGGGACGCAAGATCGAGATTATGGGTCGCCACCAGAGCCGACAATCCCGACGCCTTGACCAGTTGCGACAAAGCATCAAACACATAATCCGAGGTTTTGGGGTCGAGATTCCCGGTCGGCTCATCGGCCAGCAGAATTTTCGGGCTGTTGGCGACCGCTCGGGCTATCGCCACACGTTGCTGTTCGCCGCCGGACAATTCGGCGGGCCGATGGCTGCCTCGGTGGTCGATGTGGAGATATTCCAGCAGAACCTGAGCACGTTTGCTGGCCTCGGACTTGTTAAAGCCACGGATCAACTGCGGCATGGCAATGTTCTCAATTGCGGTGAACTCCGGCAACAGATGATGGAACTGGTAGACGATGCCGATTTCCGTGCGCCGCATTCCGGTCAGCGCTTTGTCATCCAGCTTGTGGCAGGCAGCTCCCCCAACATAGACTTCGCCACTGGTCGGCTTTTCCAGCAGACCGGCAATATGAAGCAATGTCGATTTGCCGGTGCCCGACGGTGCCACCAGGGCAACCATTTCCCCTGACTTTAATGTCAGATCGGCATCCTTCAATACTGTCAGGGTGGAATCGCCCTGACCGTAGGTTTTCTCAATACCAATGAGTTGCATGGTCGGCTGCTGGCCGGCTTCTTTATTCATAACGCAAGGCATCCACAGGATCGAGACGGGCCGCACGCCAAGCCGGATAAAGCGTTGCCAAAAATGACAGAACAAGAGCCATGATCACCACTGAAGCGACCTCCGAGGGATCCATATCAGCAGGCAGGCGGCTGAGAAAATACAGTTCCGGAGAAAACAGTTCAGTTTCCGTCAGACGCGACAGAAACTGACGGATATTCTCGATGTTCAGGCAAACCACGGTTCCGAGCACAAAACCGGCGAGTGTGCCAAGCATGCCGATGCTCGCGCCGGTGATGAAAAATATCCGCATGATAGCACCGCGTGTTGCGCCCATGGTGCGCAGAACGGCGATGTCCCTGCCCTTGTCTTTCACCAGCATGATGAGACCGGAAATAATATTGAGCGCCGCGACGAGTACAATCAGAGTGAGGATGATGAACATCACATTGCGTTCGACCTCCAGTGCGGAAAAGAAAGTGGCGTTGCGCTGTTGCCAGTCGGTGATGAAAATCGGCCGCTCAGCGGCTTCCATGACCGGGCCGCGCAGCAGGCCTACACTATCGGGGTCCTGTAGATAGACCTCGATAAAGGAGACCGCATCGTCCTTGTTGAAATAGAGTTGCGCTTCGACCTGTGGCATGAAGACGAAAGTGGCATCATATTCAGACATGCCAAGCTGAAATATGGCTGTGATCGGATAGGCTTTGACCCGCGGTGCGACGCCCATCGGTGTTACCGCCCCACGCGGCGAAACCAGCGTCATGCGGTCGCCCAATTGCAGGCCGAGACCGGCGGCAAGACGTGATCCGACAGCGAGACCACCTGCTTCGTCAAAGCCCTGAAGCGTGCCTTGCAGCACATTGTCGATGACCGCAGGCATTTTCGCAAAATCCGCCTCGCGCACACCGCGCACAAGCACGCCGCTGCTGGTTTCCCGTCCGGACGCCAGCACCTGCCCTTCGACAACGGGAATGGCGGCCCGGACCTGTTCAAGCTTCGACACTCTTTCCGACACCGCATCGAAATCATTCAGCGGGCCATCAATCGGCTCGAGGATCATGTGGCCGTTAATACCCAGAATCTTGCCGAGCAATTCAGTTCGAAATCCGTTCATCACCGCCATCACGATAATCAGCGCAGCGACACCCAACATGATACCGGCAAAGGAAAACCCGGCTATTGCCGATATGGATGCTTCCTTGCGCCGGGAGCGCAGATAACGCCCGGCCAACATCCATTCGAACCGTGAAAACGGCTTGGTGCCGTTGGGCGCGTCCGTCAAATCTGGAGCCAGGTCTGTCATAGAATCTCTCTGTCGGGCGAATGATCAGGCCAGCGCAGCCTGCAGCCTGTTGAATGCTGCATCCGGGGTCAGGCTTTCACGCTCGCCGGTGCGGCGGTTTTTCAGCTCTATTTCCCCGCTCTCTACACCTTTCGGCCCGACAATCAACTGCCAGGGCAGACCGATCAGATCCATGGATGCAAATTTGCCGCCCGCGCGCATGTCACGATCATCGTAAAGCACAGAGATTCCGGCCTTATTAAGGCGGTCATAGAGATCCTCACAGGCCGAATCGGTGGCCTCGTGCCCGGTCTTCAGGCTGATCAGACCGACCTGAAATGGAGCAACGGATTGTGGCCAGATGATGCCATTCTCATCGTGACTGGCTTCGATGATGGCGCCCATCAGCCGTGAAACGCCAATCCCGTAGGACCCCATATGAACCGGCACGTCCACGCCATCAGGCCCGGCAACACGCGCATTCATCGGTTCGGAATATTTGGTGCCGAAATAGAATATGTGGCCAACCTCAATGCCTCTGGCAGACACCCTGTCCGCTTCGGGAATCCTGGCGAAGGCTGCTTCGTCATGCATCTCTTCGGTAGCGGCATATTGGGCGGTATACTTATCCACCCAGGGAGACAGGTCGCCATCGAAATCAACTGTCTCGTCGGGCACCGGCAGGTCGAGAAAATCGCGATGACAGAACACCTCACTCTCGCCAGTGTCAGCCAGCACGATGAATTCGTGGGTCATGTCGCCACCGATCGGCCCGGAATCCGCTTTCATGGGAATGGCTGTCAAACCAAGCCGCTGATAGGTCCGCAAATAGGCGACAAACATCCGATTGTAGGATTTGCGGGCCTCTTCCTTATTCAGATCAAACGAATAGGCATCCTTCATCAGGAATTCACGACCCCGCATGATACCGAAACGCGGGCGCACCTCATCGCGGAACTTCCACTGAATGTGGTACAGATTCAGCGGCAAATCCTTGTAGGACTTGACCGATCCGCGAAAGATGTCGGTGACCATTTCCTCATTGGTGGGACCATACAGCATGTCGCGTTCATGGCGGTCGGCAATCCGCAGCATTTCCTTACCGTAATCATCATAGCGTCCGCTTTCGCGCCACAGATCAGCAGGCTGAATTGTCGGCATCAGCAATTCCACAGCACCAGCACGATTCTGTTCCTCTCGGACAATCGCCTCGACATTTTTCAGGACTGCCTGCCCGAATGGCAGCCAGGAATAGATACCGGCAGATTGCTGCCGTATCATTCCCGCACGCAGCATCAGGCGATGAGAGATGATTTCAGCTTCTTTTGGGGTTTCCTTGAGGATGGGTAGAAAATAGCGGGAGAGACGCATTTGGATTCCGATTACAACAAACCTGGGATGTAAATCAGAGAAACCGTATGGCTGGCAAAAACACAAGTGTTTTGTTCGCAACGGCAAACATGATCCCAGAGATGTCGTCCAGAACCCGTTTCAGTAAAAAAAGCACCCGGATCATCACAATATGGTGACAAAACCAAATTTCGGCGTTAGGTTTAAATTTGAAGGTGGCGACAAGCTGCCTTCTTTCGCGGTCTTAGTCTTGGGAGGGAGTGTTTCCATTGCGCGGTTTTGCCAGCGCAGATTCGAAACGATACATTTGACTTCAATTCGAATTGGAAACAGGAACGCGGAAAATGAGAGAGCGGAGGCTTTGCCTCCGCTCTTTTTTTTCGCTTGCCAGCCGGCATATGCGTGATTTCCATAAAGCAGGTTTTGCCAATGTCGAGCCTGCGCAATCAGTAGGTGGGCAGAAACGGAATATCGTCCAATCCTATTTCCAAAACCTCGCGCAGAAAATAAAATGTTGCGAATATCAGCAGCGATAGGATGGTGGTCGCGATCGCCTTTCTGCCAATGCCGGCGCTGATCGGGGCACCTCGATCAGTCCCGAGGGCCATGTCCTCGGCTTCATTCTGGGCGCGCACACCGAAAGGCAGAGTGACGAACAGCACCAGCCACCAGATGATGAAATAAATAGCAACACCGCTTAAAAATGACATGGTTCAAACTTGCTCCAGCTCAATCAACGTGCCCTGAAAATCCTTTGGGTGCAGGAATAACACAGGCTTTCCATGGGCCCCTGTCCTGGGCTCTCCATCGCCCAGCACACGCATGCCATCTGCTCGCAATTTGTCCCGTGCCTGAAGGATATCGGCAACTTCATAACAGATGTGGTGAATGCCACCCGAGGGGTGTTTCTCCAGAAAGCCCGCAATCGGAGAAGCGTCGCCAAGCGGCTCCAGCAATTCGATTTTGGTGTTCGGCAACTCGATGAAAACAACCGTGACACCGTGCTCTGCAAGCGGCATCGGTTCCGACACAATTGCACCCAGCGTACCGGCATAAAGCGCTACAGCGGCGTTCAGATCGGGAACCGCAATGGCTACGTGGTTGAGGCGATCCAGCATGGCGTCGGGTTCCCGGTGTCAGACGATATGAACCCGGACCTGGCAGACCGGTTTCTTGCCCCAGATATTCTGCACTTCACCGCGAATGGCCCGGCGTATTGATTCTTCCAGCGCGCCGGAATTCTTGCGCCGTTTTGCCGACATACTGTCGAGCACGCCATCAATCGCATCGAGTATGATGTCCTCAAAGTCAGCGCCCCTGTCATCGACATCGGGAAGTCCGAAAAGATCGACTGCCGGCTCATCCAGAATTTCGCCCTGCCGCGATACCACCAGCGATACCGACACCACTCCGGCAAAGGAGAGTTTGCGGCGCTCATCGACCCCACCAGTTTCCGGCGAGGTTACAAGCTTGCCGTCCTTGTAAAGCCGTCCGGCCTGCTTGTTGTCAATGATTTCCGGCTTGCCCGGCGCCAGCCGCACCATTGATCCGTTGCGAATTTCGACCACATGTTTAACGCCCTGCTCTGCAGCAAGCCGGGCATGAGCAGACAGGTGCAAAGGTTCGCCATGAACCGGTACCGCTATTTCCGGCTTTATCCAGTCATACATCTGCACCAATTCGCCGCGACGGGGATGACCGGATACGTGCACCAGGCCGTCACGATCGGTGATGACCTCAAGTCCCTGATCACACAAGCTGTTGATGACGGTATTCACCGGCACTTCGTTACCCGGAATGGTGCGGGATGAGAAAATCACACGGTCGCCGGACACCAGTTTGATGTTGCGATGACTGCCACTTGCAATGCGAGCCAGGGCCGCCCGGTCCTCGCCCTGGCTTCCGGTGCACATCACAAGCACCTTGTCGCGCGGAAGATGGCCGAAATCGTCCTCGCTGAGGAATGGTTTGAGCCCGTCAAAATAGCCCAGTTCCCTTGAAATTGTCGCAACGCGCTGCATCGCCCGCCCGACCAGAATGACGTCCCGCCCGGCGCGCTGCGCGACTTCAGCAACGGTCTTCATGCGCGCCACATTGGATGCAAAGGATGTCACCGCGACCCGCTGCGGGGCATCCTTGATAAACTCGTAAAGCCCGGCTGCAATATCCGCCTCACTGGGACTGATGCCTTCGCGCACTGCGTTGGTGGAATCACACACCAGTGCCAGCACGCCCTCTTCGCCGATCTGCTTCATGCGATCGACGTCCATCGCTTTGCCAACGACGGGCGTGGGATCAATCTTCCAGTCCCCGGTGTGCAGCGCGGTTCCAAGCGGTGTGCGGATGACCAGCGCATTGGGCTCGGGAATAGAGTGGGAAACCGGCACCATTTCAAGATCAAACGGTCCCAGCGACCAGCGCTCGCTCTGACTGATTGTCGTCACCGGAATCTTTCCTGCCCAGGGCGCGCTGGCAAGTTTTGCTTCCAGCATCGCCGCCGTAAACGGCGTGGCATACACCGGCGCACCGACCCGGTGCCACAAATCCACAAGGCCGCCATAATGGTCTTCGTGAGCATGGGTCAGAACAATGCCGAGAACATTCTTCTTTTCGGATTCCAGAAAGCTGATATCGGGGAAAATGAGATCGACGCCCGGTTGAGTCTCCCGGGCAAAACCCAGCCCGAAATCCACCACAATCCAGGACTTCCTGCCGGCCGGGCCAAAACCGTACAGTCCAAGATTCATCCCGATTTCGCCAACCCCGCCCAATGGCAGAAATACGAATTGATTCTGATCGTTCATTTAGTGTCCTTCTGGCGGGCGGCTTTGCTGCGGCAACATGAAGACATCGCCTGCGGAAATGACGCTTGTGCCGTTTTCGGGGTGGGAAAGCAAGAGCCGTCCCTGCTCATCAAGGCCGTCAAATCGTCCCGTCAGTTCCCTGTCATTCAGCCGTACTGTGATCAGTTCGCCAACTCCGCTGGCGCGGCTGAGCCAGTCCGCCCGAATGGCGGCGAAATTCGCACCGGCCTGCCAGTCTGCCAGTGCGGCTGCAACTTCGGCGCTGAACAGCTTGAACATGACAGGCACCGAAATATTGTGGCCTTGCGCGGCAAAATTCGTCACAGCGTAAGGCATGGAATCCGGACTGGTGACACAATTGACACCGCAGCCGATGACAATTCCGGTGCGGTCCTGCAGCTGCGTCGCTTCCATCAGAATGCCGGCCACTTTCTTGCGATCATAGAGCAGGTCATTTGGCCATTTCACCGTCAGCCGGGTCTGAACCGTTGGCGGCAGCGCGCGCGACAGCGCCTTGTGCAGTGCCAGGGAAATCACAAATGCCATTTGTGGCAAAGTTTCGGATGAAGCGGGATCGACCAGCAGCAGCGATCCGTAGAAATTACCCGGCGGCGACACCCAGTCCCGGCCGCGCCTGCCCTTTCCGAGCAATTGTTCGTCTGCCGTAACCCAAAGTGCTTCCCTGCGCCCTTCCCGGAAGGCATCAAGCGCCAGATCATTAGTCGATCCGACGCTTGCAAAATGCTGATGTGCAATGGATTTGAGTGGCGTCATATCCGCCTCAGATCGCTTCATGTCTGGGTATTCATAAATCGATCTAGAAAAATGTTTTGGCAGCGGTTGTGGCAGCACTCGCCAACGCACCGTTGAAGGCAATGAAAACCAGCACAAAGATGCCCGCGCCGCCCAGAACCAGACGCAACTCAGTCGGCATCGGCTCAAAGGCATCGACCGGATCATCGAAATACATGATCTTGACGATGCGCAGATAATAATATGCACCGACAACGCTCGACAGCACACCGAGCACAGCCAGCACATAAAGCCCGGAATCCACAGCAGCGACAAACACATAATATTTTGCGAAAAAGCCTGCAACTGGCGGGATACCGGCCAGCGAGAACATGATCATCGCAAACAAAAAGGCCATCAATGGATTCGTTCTCGACAGGCCGGACAATTCATCAATGTCTTCGACCATGCCGTCCTTGCGGCGCATCGCCAGTATACAGGCAAAGGCACCAAGAGTTGTGACCAGATAGATCGATAGATAGATGATAACGCCTTTAACGCCGGTCTGTGTGCCTGCAGCCAGCCCGACCAGCGCAAAGCCCATATGGCCGATCGAGGAATAGGCCATCAGCCGCTTGATGTTGCGCTGTCCGATAGCGGCAAAGGCCCCCAGCGCCATCGAGGCAATGGAGATGAAGGTGACAATTTGCTGCCAGTCGAATGTTGCGGTCTGGAAGGCGCCATAGGTGACGCGGATGAGCAACGCCATGGCAGCGATTTTCGGTGCCGCGGCAAAAAATGCGGTGACCGGTGTCGGCGCACCCTCATAGACATCCGGTGTCCACATGTGAAACGGAACTGCCGAAATCTTGAAGGCCAGACCGGACAGAACAAACACCATTCCAAAAAGAAAACCGACATTGCGCTCCCCCTCGCCAATGGCGGCGGCAATGCTGGCAAATTCGATATGGCCGGTAAATCCGTAAACCAGGGATATGCCGTAAAGCAGCATTCCGGACGACAATGCGCCCAGCACGAAGTATTTCAGCCCGGCCTCTGTCGAGCGCACAGAATCGCGGTTGATCGCGGCGATCACATAGAGCGCCAGTGACTGCAATTCCAGGCCGAGATAAAGCGACAGCATGGTGGTCGCGGAAATCATCATCATCATGCCCAATGTCGCAAGCATGATGAGGATCGGATATTCGAATGTCTCAAATTGCTCGGCGCGCGCGAACCCGACAGACATGGCAATGGCTACTGCCGAACCAAACAGGGTTATGACCTTCATGAAACGCGCAAACGGGTCGAGAACGAAGGCGCCGCCGAACGTTTCACCCAGCGGAACGGTGAGGATCAGCATGACAAGGGCTACAACCAGAACAGCCACGCAAATGCCGGTAATGATCGGCGTCATGCGGTTGCCGCCAAACGCGCCCAGCATCAGAAGACCCATTGCGGAAACGGCCAGCAGGATTTCTGGCAATGCAGGCCCGAGATCCGAAATGAAGGTCAAATCTTGTATCATGCTCGTTGGTCCAACCTTACGATTCTATTGGGCAAGTGTGGTTTCAGACAATTGACCGGCAGCAGCGATGGCCGCCTGGTAATTGGCGATCAGATTATCAACCGATGCAGCTGTCACATTGAGCACCGGCATCGGATAGAAGCCGAAGAAAATGGTCAGGACCAGCAGCGGCACCAGAATGATTTTCTCGCGCGGGCTCAAATCCAGAATTGTCTTCAGACTTTGCTTGTTTAGCTGACCAAATACCACCCGGCGATACAGCCACAAGGCATAGGCCGCCGACAGAATAACGCCGGTGGTCGCCAGGATCGCCACCCAGGTGTTGACCTGGAAGACACCGACCAGCACCAGGAACTCACCGACAAATCCACTGGTACCCGGCAGCCCGACATTGGCCATGGTGAATATCAGCAGGATGACGGCGTAGAACGGCATTCTGTTGACCAGTCCACCATAAGCAGCAATTTCGCGGGTGTGCATACGATCATAGATAACGCCAACGCAAAGGAACAATGCGCCCGAAATCAGTCCGTGGGACAGCATCTGAAAAATACCACCCTGCACGCCCTGTACCGTGACAGTAAATATGCCGATTGTGACATAGCCCATATGGGCAACCGAAGAGTAGGCGATCAGCTTCTTGATGTCTTCCTGCATCAGCGCGACCAGAGATGTGTAGATGATGGCAATCACCGATAAAGCGTAAACCAGCGGTGCGAAATCTGCCGACGCCAGCGGAAACATGGGAAGTGAAAACCGCAAAAATCCGTAACCGCCCAATTTCAGCAAGATGCCTGCAAGAATGACGGATCCGGCTGTTGGCGCCTCCACATGGGCATCAGGCAACCAGGTGTGGACCGGCCACATCGGCAGCTTTACGGCAAAACTGGCAAAAAAAGCGAGCCACAGCCATGTCTGCATTCCTGGCGGAAACTGGTAGGCCAGAAGGGTGGGAATATCGGTTGTTCCAGCTTCCCAATACATCGCCATGATGGCAATCAGCATCAGCACCGAGCCGAGCAACGTGTATAGAAAGAACTTGAACGAAGCATAGACCCGCCGCGCTCCGCCCCACACGCCGATAATCAGGAACATGGGAATCAGGCCGGCTTCGAAAAAGATGTAGAACAGAACCAGATCGAGAGCGCAGAACACACCGATCATGAAGGTTTCAAGCACCAGAAAGGCGATCATGTATTCCTTCAGGCGCTTGTCGATGGAATTCCAGCTGGCCAAAATACAAAGCGGCATCAACAGGGTCGTCAAGATGACGAACAGCATGGAAATGCCGTCAACACCCATCTTGTAATTGAAAATGCCGTCCGCCAGAGCAGCGTCTTCCACCATCTGAAAGCCTGCAACCTGTGTGTCGAAGCCAACCCAGATGAAGAGCGAGACCAGAAACGTTACGATGGTGGTCCACAAGGCGACATTGCGGATATTGCGCCGTGCAATATCATCATCACCGCGAACCAGCAGGATCAACAGGGCACCAACCAGCGGAAGGAAGGTGACAGTTGTAAGAATCGGCCAACTGCTCATCAGTTTGCCCCTCCGCTGAAGGTCATCCATGTGATCAGCGCGGCAACGCCGATCATCATTGCGAATGCGTAGTGATACAGATAGCCGCTTTGCAACTTAACAACTCTTTGGGTTACGTCTGAAACGCGGGCGGCAACGCCATCGGGACCAAGGCCGTCGATGAACCAGCCATCCCCCTTTTTCCAGAGGAAGCGGCCGATCCATTTCGCAGGACGGACAAAAATCACGTCATAGATTTCGTCGAAATACCATTTGTTCAACAGGAACCGATACAGGATGCCATGCTCTTCCGCGAGGCGTCGGGGCGTGTCGGGTGACAGGATGTAGAAATAGAACGACACCACAAAGCCCAGGACCATGGCGAAGAACGGCGACCAGACCACCCAGCCGGGTACGCCATGGAAATCTTCCATGATGGTGTTGTCTTCGCCATAGAACAGCGACTCCCGCCAGAATTCTTCAAAACCGTGGCCAATGAAATATCCGGAGAAAATCGCGCCTGCAAACAAGGCGCCAATAGCCAGTAACACCAGTGGCACGGTCATCACCCTGGGAGACTCATGCACATGGGCCATGACATCGGCCGATGCGCGCGCCTTGCCATGGAAGGTGAGGAAAATCAGCCGCCAGGAATAAAAACTGGTGAAGACGGCCGCGACAATGGTCATCACATAGGCGAAACCGCCTGCCTGGCCGCCAAACGCATAGGCCGACTCGATAATTGCATCCTTGGAAAAATATCCGGCGGTAAACGGAAAACCAGTCAGTGCCAGGGTGCCGACAATCATCATGCCGTAACTCAATGGAATATATTTCCGCAGCCCACCCATTTTGCGCATGTCCTGTTCATTGCTGACAGCGTGAATGACCGATCCGGCACCGAGGAACAACAGCGCCTTGAAAAACGCATGCGTGAAGAGGTGGAACATACCGGCAGAATAGGCCCCTACCCCGAGCGCCACGAACATGTAGCCAAGCTGAGAACAGGTCGAATAGGCGACGACACGTTTGATATCGTTCTGGACCAGAGCCACGGTTGCCGCAAAGAACGCCGTAATTGCGCCGACATAGATAACCACCAGAGATGCATTGGGGGCATATTCGAATACCGGTGACATGCGGGCCACCAGAAATACACCGGCGGTGACCATGGTTGCGGCATGGATCAGAGCGGAAACAGGGGTCGGACCTTCCATTGCATCAGGCAACCATGTGTGCAGCAGGAACTGGGCTGATTTGCCCATTGCGCCCATGAACAACAACAGACAGATCGTGGTCAGGGCATCCAGCTCCATGCCTGCGAACTGAATGGTTTGGCCCTCAAGCGAGGCGGCATTGGCAAAAACGGCATCCAGATTGATTGTCCCGGTCATCCAGAACAGGGCAAAGATGCCGAGCAGAAAGCCGAAATCGCCGACACGGTTGACAATGAAGGCTTTCATGGCGGCCGCATTGGCCGACGGCTTCTGATACCAGAAGCCGATCAGAAGATAGGAGGCAAGGCCAACGCCTTCCCAGCCGAAAAACAACTGCAGCAAATTGTCGGCCGTGACCAGGGCGAGCATGGCGAAGGTAAACAGCGACAGATAACCAAAGAAACGAACACGGTGCGGATCATCATGCATGTAGCCGATGGAATAGATATGCACGAGGGCTGAAACACTGTTGACGACCACCAGCATAACCACGGTCAGCGTGTCGATGCGCAAGGCCCAGTCTACCGACAGGGTTCCTGAATCTATCCAGGAGAATACCGCAATGGTCTGGGTTTCGCCTTCAGCAACGCCAACGACAAAAAACGCGATCCAGGACAGCAGCGCCGAAATTACCACAAGCCCGGATGTCAGATATTCGACATTGCGCGCGCCGAGGCGGTTGCCAAAAAGCCCGGCAATCAGGAAGCCGACAAGCGGAAAGAATACAATGGCTGAATACATTGCCGGTCAGCCTTTCATCATGTTGACGTCTTCCACGGCAATCGAGCCGCGGTTACGGAAGAAGGCGACAAGTATGGCCAGACCAATTGCCGCTTCGGCGGCTGCGACCGTCAGGATGAACAAGGCGAATACCTGCCCGACCAGATCGCCCAGGTAGGATGAGAAAGCCACGAAATTCAGATTGACCGCCAGCAGGATCAACTCCACTGACATCAAGATGACAATGACATTCTTCCTGTTGAGGAAGATACCCAAAACACCGAGCGTGAACAGTATGGCTGCCACTGTCAGATAATGTGCAAGGCCGATTTCCATTGGAGAACCCAAACTTTCCGTGTCAGACCGTCAGCTGCCGCTTCAGATCCCTTTTCCTGATTCCACTTTACGCACTTCAATTGACGTTTCAGGCCGGCGCGCCACCTGATCCGCGATATTCTGCCGTTTGACGCCTTCCTTGTGATGCAATGTCAGCACAATGGCGCCGATCATGGCGACCAGAAGCACCAGACCGGCGGTCTGGAAGTAGAAGATGTATTTTGTATAAAGCAGCCTTCCCAGAGCCTCGGTATTGGAGAGAATTTCCGGGTCCGGAATGGCAACAACCGGATTGGCTGTCAGTTCCGGTGCAATTGCATAGCTCGCCACCACCATTATCAGCTCGATCAGCAAAATCATTCCGATGATCGCGCCAACCGGGAGATACTGCAGAAACCCCTGCCGCAATTCAGCGAAATCCACATCCAGCATCATCACCACAAACAGGAACAACACCGCGACCGCGCCGACATAGACTACCACCAGGATCATGGCGAGAAATTCCGCACCGAGCATCAAAAACAAGGCTGCGCAATTGAAGAAAGCCAAAATCAGGAACAATACGGAATGCACCGGATTGCGCGATGAAATTACCATAAAGCCAGCCGCCAGGGTGATGGCGGCAAACAGGTAAAAGAATAGGCTCGTCAGTATCATGTTTAGCCCCGAACAGTGCCGATGGCACCAAGGTTCATTTCAGATGCGCGCTGTTTAGCGATAGGCTGCGTCAACTGCAATATTGGCAGCAATTTCGCGTTCCCAGCGATCTCCGTTTTCAAGAAGTTTGTGTTTGTCGTAATACAGTTCTTCCCGCGTTTCCGTCGCGAATTCGAAATTCGGCCCTTCCACGATGGCTTCCACCGGGCAGGCTTCCTGGCAAAAGCCGCAATAGATGCATTTGACCATGTCTATGTCGTAGCGCGTGGTGCGGCGGGTGCCGTCGTTGCGGCGCGGACCGGCTTCGATCGTGATGGCCTGTGCGGGACAGATGGCTTCGCATAATTTGCAGGCAATACAGCGCTCTTCGCCGTTGGGATACCGGCGCAAGGCATGCTCACCGCGAAAGCGCGGACTGACCGGACCCTTTTCGAACGGGTAATTAATGGTTGGTCGGGGTTTGAAAATATAGCGCATCGACAGAAAGAATGCCGATACGAATTCCCTCAACAACAGAGATTTTGCCGCCTGATCAAGCCGCATGATGACTTACTCCCAATAGAGGCTGGCAGAAGATATTGGTCATGGTGCCCATCCCATCAGCTGCAGCACACCGGCAACAATTGCGACCGATGCCAGAGACAGGGGCAGAAACACTTTCCAGCCCAGGCGCATCAGTTGGTCATAGCGGTAGCGCGGTACAAAGGCTTTGACCATGGCGAACATGAAGAACAGGAAACAGACTTTCAGAATAAACCAGACAATGCCCGGAACCCAGGTGAAGGGAGCAAAGTCAAACGGCGGCAGCCATCCGCCCATGAACAAGATGGTTCCCATTGCGCACATCAGTGTGATGGCGGCGTATTCCCCGAGCATGAACAACAAATACGGGGTCGAGCCATATTCCACCATGAAACCGGCCACGAGTTCCGACTCCGCTTCCGGAAGGTCGAATGGCGGGCGGTTGGTTTCAGCCAATGCCGAGATGAAGAAAATCACGAACATCGGAAACAGCGGCAGCCAGAACCAGTTGAGAATGAACACAGAGTCTATGCCGAGCATGCTGGCAAGACCGGTTCTCTGCGCTTCCACGATATCAGTCAGATTGAGCGATCCGACACACAGCAGCACGGTGATGATGACGAATCCGATGGAGACTTCATAAGAGATCATCTGTGCTGCCGAGCGCAATGCGCCAAGAAATGCGTATTTCGAATTGGACGCCCATCCGCCCATGATCACGCCATAGACTTCCAGCGATGATATGGCGAAGATAAACAGAATTCCGACATTGATGTCGGCAATCACCCAGCCGGCATTGACGGGCACCACGGCCCAGGATGTCAGCGCCAGTGTCACTGCGACAAGCGGTGCCAGCAAAAACACACCCTTATTCGCACTGGAGGGAATCACCGGCTCCTTCAGAACAAATTTCAGAAGATCGGCAAATGACTGCAAAAGCCCCCACGGGCCTACGACATTCGGGCCACGACGCAACTGCACTGCCGCCCAGATCTTCCGGTCAGCATAGAGAAGATAAGCAATTACCAACAACAACGAGACCAGCAGCAGCAGGCTTTGCCCGACCATGATCGCCGTGGGCACCACATATGTGTCAAAGAACGAATTCATAAGCTGTCAGCCCTATTCTGCCGCTTCCACATGCTGGACTTTCGCCAGCTGTGAACATTCCGCCATGACTTTGGATGCACGTGCGATCGGGTTTGTCAGATAGAAGTCCGAGACCGGGCTGATAAACGGATCCGAATTGATTGCACCGCTCTTCCTGGCCAGCTTTTCAATCTGGCCACTTTCTTTAAGTGCTACTTCATCAATCGCTGCCATGTGACTGAACTGGCCGTATAGTTCCGCACGCAACTGGTCCAGGGAATCAAATGCCAGGGGCGTACCGAGCACCTGCGACAAGGCGCGATAAATCGCCCAGTCCTCGCGTGCTTCCCCCGGCGGGAATGCGGCACGGGGAGTGAATTGCACCCGCCCTTCGGTGTTGACATAGGTTCCGGACTTTTCGGTATAGGCCGCACCGGGCAGGATTACATCCGCGCGATGTGCCGCCCTGTCGCCATGGGTGCCGACATAAACCACGAAGCTGGACCCAAGCGCATCCAGATCAATCTCATCAGCGCCGGCCAGAAAAAGGGTCAGCAATTCGCCCTTGCCGGCCGCTGCCAGCATTTTTGCGGTGTTGTGACCGCCATCCTCGGGCACGAAGCCGATATCCAGCCCGCCGACCCGTGCCGCTGCCGTGTGCAGCACGCTGAAACCGTTCCAGCCCTCGCCAACCACGCCTGTATCGATGGCGAGTTGCGCGATCGACGCCAGAATTCCGGCGCTGTCACGGCGCGTCAGCGCACCCTGCCCGATCAGGATCATCGGCCGTTCTGCGTCGCCCAGCACCTTGGCAAAATCCGATTTTCCGTCAGCCAGATCTTTCAGACTGCCAGGACCTGCACCAAGATAGTCATAATCATAGGTCAGGTCATTCTGCTCACCTATGACGGCAATCGGGAATTTTCCCATGCGCCAGCGCTTGCGGATGCGCGCATTGAGAACAGCGGCTTCGTGGCGCGGGTTGGAACCGACGATCAGCAGCGCGTCGGCAGCTTCAATGCCTTCAATAGTTGCGTTAAAGAGGTATGTGGCGCGCCCGTCTCCTGGATGCAGCACGGTGCCATCCTGGCGGCAGTCATAATTCGGCGAGCCGATGGCCTGCATCAGGCTCTTCAGCGCGAACAAATCCTCAACGCTTGCCAGATCACCGCCAATTGCGCCGACATGCTGTGGTGAATTGGCTTTGACACGGTTGGCGATCAGCGCAAAAGCTTCCTGCCAGCTTGCCGGGCGCAATTTGCCACCTTCGCGCAGATAAGGCCGGTCGAGACGCTGTGTCGCCAGACCATCCCAGATGAACCGGGTCTTGTCGGAAATCCATTCCTCGTTCACGGCCTCATTAAGCCGCGGCATGATCCGCATCACTTCGCGGCCGCGCGTATCGATCCGGATCGCCGAACCAACCGCGTCCATAACGTCAATTCCTTCGGTCTTGGTCAACTCCCAGGGCCGTGCCTGGAAAGCGTAGGGTTTGGAGGTCAGTGCACCAACCGGACACAGATCAATCACGTTGCCCTGCAATTCCGAAGTCATCGCGCTTTCAAGATAAGTGGTTATCTCGGCGTCTTCACCGCGCCCGGTCATGCCAAGTTCGGTGACGCCGGCGACTTCGGTTGAGAACCGCACGCAGCGCGTGCAGTGAATGCAGCGAGTCATGATGGTCTTGACCAGTGGCCCGATATATTTGTCTTCCACGGCGCGCTTGTTTTCAAAAAACCGCGAATTGTCGACGCCATAGGCCATGGCCTGGTCCTGCAGATCACATTCTCCGCCCTGATCGCAAATTGGGCAGTCCAGCGGATGGTTGATCAGGAGAAATTCCATGACGCCTTCGCGGGCCTTCTTGACCATCGGCGTCTTGGTGAAGATTTCTGGCGGCTCACCATCTGGTCCCGGCCGCAAATCGCGTACGGACATGGCACAGGAGGCGACCGGTTTGGGTGGTCCGCCCTTCACCTCAACAAGGCACATCCGGCAATTACCTGCCACGGACAGCCGGTCATGATAGCAAAAACGCGGCACTTCGGCGCCAGCCTCTTCTGCTGCCTGCAACAAAGTGTATTCTGCAGGCACTTCAATCTCGGTTCCGTCAACGATGATCTTCGTCATCCGTCTCACCTAAGCCTTAGCGCGGCGCAAGCGGCCGCAAATCGTGTCGCAGCGGCTGCGTCACCGCTCTGTAAAGTGTCATCATGGGCGTCTTCAGCCATCAAGGGTGCCATACACAAACCGGGGGCGTTGGACAAATTCTGACAGGACTGCATGATCATTCTATTCCGCCGCCTGCAAGACCGGAGTGGCGCTCGGATTGGCTGAATACTGATCAATTCGCTCTTCAATCACATGACGGAAATTCCTGATAAGCCCCTGCACCGGCCAGGCAGCTGCATCGCCAAGGGCGCAGATGGTATGGCCTTCGACCTGCTTGGTCACCTCGAACAACATGTCGATTTCGCGTTTTTCAGCCTCGCCGCGGGCCATGCGTTCCAGCACGCGCCACATCCAGCCAGTGCCTTCCCGGCACGGCGTACACTGGCCGCAGCTTTCATGTTTGTAGAAATAGGAGATGCGGGCGATTGCACTGATAATATCGGTGGATTTGTCCATCACAATCACGGCAGCTGTGCCAAGTCCGGAGCGCAATTCCTTCAAACTGTCAAAATCCATCGACAGATCATTGCACATTTCCGCCGTCAGACAGGGTACGGAGGAGCCGCCGGGAATCACCGCCAGCAAATTGTCCCAACCGCCGCGTATGCCGCCGCAATGTTTCTCGATCAACTCGCGGAACGGAACACCCATTTCTTCTTCCACGGTACATGGCTGTTCGACATGGCCGGAAATACAGAACAGTTTCGTGCCGGTGTTGTTGGGCTTGCCGAGCGCAGAGAACCATCCGGCACCACGGCGCAGGATTTCTGGCACGACGGCGACTGATTCAACATTATTGACCGTTGTCGGACAGCCATAGAGGCCGACATTCGCCGGAAATGGCGGTTTCAGGCGGGGTTGGCCCTTTTTGCCTTCCAGGCTCTCCAGCAACGCCGTTTCCTCGCCGCAAATATAGGCACCGGCACCATGGGACAGGTAAATATCGTAATCCCAGCCATGGATATTATTCTTGCCGAGAAGATTGGCATCATAGGCCTGATCTATTGCAGCCTGGAGCCGTTCGCGTTCGCGGATATATTCGCCGCGAATATAGATGTAACAGGCATGTGCATTCATCGCGAAACCGGCAATAAGACAGCCTTCAATCAGATGATGCGGGTCATGCCGCATGATTTCGCGGTCTTTACAGGTGCCTGGTTCAGATTCATCGGCATTGATGACCAGATAGGATGGACGGCCGTCACTTTCCTTGGGCATGAAGGACCACTTCAACCCGGTCGGAAAGCCGGCACCGCCGCGGCCACGCAGGCCGGACGACTTGACCTGTTCAATGATCCAGTCGCGGCCCTTGTCGATAAAGCCTTTGGTGCCGTCCCACTGGCCGCGCGCCATGGCGCCTTTCAGGCCCCAATCGTGAAAGCCATAGATGTTGGTAAAGATGCGGTCCTTATCCTGCAGCATAACCGCTTATCCCTTGTTTTCTTTGGCGAGCGCGGCGGCTTGTGAAATCCATTTTTCACGGTCGATCCGGCCCTTGAAACTGAGAGAGCCCTCTACCCAGTCCTGGTTGTCTGCAGACCAATCGGCGATCTGGCTGAAATGGAACACGCCCAGATTGTTGAGGATACCTTCGATCTTCGGTCCGATGCCCTTGATGCGTTTCAGATCGTCCGCACCACCATCACGCGGCTTTGCCAGCATGGAAGGTTTGTTTGAATCGGTCTCCAGCGATTCTGCGGCCGGCACATCAGACGGGTCTGAATCCTTCGCCGAGCCAGCCGGAGCGTGGGCAGGTTTGGCCTTCTTTGCTTTTACGCCGCCCTCAACATCATCAGGGCGCAGAGTGTTGTCTTCCGGCTTGCCGGTTGCTTCCGGGCTGGTCGTGTCGGGCCGTTTTGCCGTCTTCGTCGGACCGGAATCCCTGGCTTTTGGTTTTTTTGTCGCTGCGTCCGGCTGTGGCCCACCATTGATTGAAACGCCGGCTTCTGCCCTGATGGCATGCGGCGCACCATCGACAAGCTGCGCCCTTGGCACATCGCCCTTGGGGCCGTAATCCCGCGTAGCCGCGTCAAGGCTGGTCGGGCCGCCCATAGGCACTGAAAAATGCCTTCCGTTCTGCGGACCGGGCGTGATTTCCCTGCCCTCAGCAATAGCATCGAGCATAGCCTCGAAGGTTTCCGGCGTCAGATCCTCATAAGTGTCTTTCCAGATCTGCACCATCGGAGCATTGACGCAGGCGCCAAGACATTCCACTTCTTCCCAGGAAAAATTACCGTCTTCTGACAATTCATGAGGATGATCGGCGATGCGATTGCGGCAGACCGCCTTGATATCGCCGGCGCCACGCAACATGCAGGGCGTAGTGCCGCACACCTGGATATGGGCTTTTTTACCGACCGGCTGCAGCTGGTACATCGTGTAAAATGTCGCAACTTCCAGAACCCTGATAAACGGCATATCGAGAATTTCGCCGACCTTGCGGATCGCCGGTTCCGGAAGCCAGCCCTGATGCTGTTCCTGGGCACGCCAGAGCAGCGGGATTACCGCAGATGCCTGCCGGCCTTCGGGAAATTTTGAAATCTGACCTTCAGCCCATGCCTGATTTTCCGGCGTAAATGCAAACGCCTCAGGCTGTTCTGAATGAAGACGACGGACTGCCATTACCGGTCTACCTCACCAAATACGATATCCAGGGATCCGATAACCGCAGACACATCCGCCAGCATATGGCCTCTGCAAATGTCATCCATTGCCTGCAAATGGGCGAATCCCGGTGCTTTAATCTTGCAGCGATACGGTTTGTTGGTGCCATCAGACACCAGATAGACACCGAATTCGCCTTTTGGTGCCTCAACCGCCGCATAGACCTCGCCGGCTGGCACTTTGTAACCTTCGGTGTACAATTTGAAGTGATGGATCAGTGCTTCCATCGAGCGTTTCATCTCATCGCGTCTGGGCGGCACCAGTTTTCCATCCGTAGACGAGACCGGGCCGCGGCCTTCCGCCGATTTCAGCTTGTGAATACATTGCTTCATGATGCTGACAGACTGGCGCATTTCTTCCATGCGGATCAGATAACGGTCATAGCAATCACCGTTCTTGCCGATGGGAATGTCGAATTCCATTTCGTTATAGCATTCATAAGGCTGGGATTTACGCAGATCCCAGGCAGCGCCCGAGCCGCGTACCATGACGCCGGAAAAGCCCCAGCGCCAGGCATCTTCCAGATCGACCACTGCAATATCGACGTTGCGCTGCTTGAAGATGCGGTTATCAGTCAGCAGCTCATCGATATCGTCGCAGACCTGAAGGAATGGATCACAGAAATCAGCAATGTCATCAACCAGTTGTTCGGGAAGGTCCTGATGCACACCGCCAGGTCGGAAATAGGCGGCATGCAGCCTTGCCCCGCAGGCCCGTTCGTAAAAAACCATCAGCTTTTCACGCTCTTCAAAGCCCCACAGGGGCGGCGTCAGTGCTCCAACATCCATGGCCTGGGTGGTGACATTGAGCAGATGAGACAGGAGCCTGCCGATTTCCGAGTACAGTACGCGGATCAACTGGCCGCGCTTTGGCACCTCGATACCTGTCAGCCGCTCGATTGCAAGGGCAAAGGAATGCTCCTGGTTCATCGGCGCCACATAATCAAGGCGGTCAAAATAGGGAATCGCCTGCAGATAGGTCTTGTGCTCAATCAGCTTTTCGGTGCCGCGATGCAGCAGGCCGATATGCGGATCGACCCGCTTGACGACCTCGCCGTCGAGTTCCAGCACAAGCCGTAACACGCCGTGCGCTGCCGGGTGTTGCGGCCCAAAATTGATATTGAAATTGCGAACTTGTGCTTCAGACATCGTGCCGCCCCTCAGTTCGCTTTTTCATCGCCTGGCAGCACATAATCTGTGCCTTCCCAGGGCGAGAGGAAGTCAAAATCGCGGAATTCCTGCGGCAGTACCACTGGCTCATAGACGACACGTTTGCGCTCATCATCATAACGCACTTCAACAAAGCCGGTGAGCGGGAAATCCTTGCGCAGCGGATGCCCTTCAAAGCCATAATCGGTCAGTATCCGGCGCAGATCGGGGTGACCGGAGAACAGGATGCCATACAGATCATAGGCTTCACGCTCGCACCAATCCGCAGCCGGAAACACGCCGACAACACTTGGCACCGGATCATCCTCGGAGGTGCTGAGTTTGACCCTTATACGGGTGTTATGCTGCGGGCTGAGCAAATGATAAACCACTTCAAACCGGTCTGTGCGCGCCGGATAATCGGCCCCGCACAAATCCACGAAACTGAGAAATTTTGTCGACGTATTATCCCGCAGGAAGCGCAATACGGCCTCGATGTCGTCGCGGACAACAGTCAGCGTCAATTCACCGAATGTAATTGTGCTGTGCAGGACAGATGCCCCAAGATTATCGGCAATATGCTCTGCCAGATCCTGCAAGGCGGCTTCATTTTCAGCCATGTCTAAGCTCATTTGCTCAAGCTCTTATTGCCCAAATCGATACGGGTAAAGGGATTAACGTTCAATTGTGCCAGTGCGGCGGATCTTCTTTTGCAGCAGCAATACGCCATACAAGAGCGCTTCTGCAGTGGGCGGGCACCCGGGGACGTAAATATCCACTGGCACCACCCGGTCGCAGCCGCGCACTACGGAATAGGAATAATGATAATAGCCCCCGCCATTGGCACAGGACCCCATAGAAATGACATATCTGGGTTCCGGCATCTGGTCATAGACCTTGCGCAGAGCCGGTGCCATCTTGTTGGTCAGCGTTCCCGCGACGATCATCACATCGGACTGACGGGGCGACGCACGGGGTGCCACACCAAAGCGCTCTGCATCGTAACGCGGCATTGACATCTGCATCATTTCCACCGCGCAACAGGCCAGGCCGAATGTCATCCACATCAGCGAGCCTGTGCGGGCCCAGGTGACCAGATCATCGGTCGCCGTGACGAGAAAACCCTTATCCGCCAGTTCAGCGTTGATTTCCGTAAAATAGGGATCGCGGCTGCCAACAGGTTCGCCGGTATTGGGATCGATAATTCCCTTTGGCGCAGGGGCAATCAGTGTGGAGTGTTGTTCGTTAACGCTCATCTGTCAGTTCCCGCAGTCCTGCATCATTTGTTGTGCATATGAATCATCCCGAGGCGTAGGCGCGTCTGCCGGCAAGGCCGGAACTTCGGTGCTCTGGACCATCAGAGTGGGCAAGGTAATCAGGAAACGATCTAATCCCATTCCATCGCCCCTTTTTTCCACTCATAGATAAAGCCGATGGTCAGGATAGCGAGGAAAATCATCATCGACACATAGCCATAAAGTCCAATGTCGCCGAAGGCTACTGCCCAGGGAAACAGGAACGCCACCTCCAGATCAAAAATGATGAACAGGATGGCGACCAGATAGAACCGGACATCAAATTTCATCCGCGCATCATCAAAGGCGTTGAAGCCACATTCATAAGCCGACAGCTTTTCGCTGTCAGGTGCACGATGTGCGACAATGAACGGCGCTACCAACAAAGCCAGACCGATAAAAAGCGAAATACCGATGAAGATGACGATCGGGAGATACTGACTGAGCAAAACGTCCATTGATCAAAATCCGTTCAGTTTCATATCGTGTAGCACACTTTACAGCGGCAACGGTCCGGCGAAATGCGGCAAATCGCTTCGCAAATCGTGTGCGCTGCAAATGCGGTGGAAGGCCTCAAGGGGACTGATTCCACCAACCGGCAATCCATGCGGGCAATTCTGGTGTGAGGCTTACCCAAGCCGTTGTTTGGGTGCAAGCCCCAAATCGGCACCGGAAGCCCTAAAAGTGAGCAATTTTGCAAAACCGGCGATTTCCTGACCCGGAATGGCCGTCCAGTGCCCTCGCACTGGCGAGCTGCCTGTGAAAGCGATTTGAATTGAGAAAAGGCGAAACCCAATCGGCCACACAACATTTTGATGAACTGAAACTTTTCGAACCCGGCTGGCGTACCACATATCAGAGAGAGCGGAATTGAGACCGCTCTGTCTTCATCAAGGAAAAAGGACGAGAACCAATGCCCAGCATCTTCAAATCAATCACTGCCACAGCCGCAGTCATTTTGTTTGCCGGAACCGCACAAGCAGCAGAAATCAAGGTCGACATCCAGGGATTTAAATTCAAACCTGCTCAGATCAACGTTTCCGTGGGCGATACTGTCGCCTTTACCAATCGTGACGGCGCTCCGCATACGGCATCTGCCGTCGACGGATCATTCGAAACCGGCACGCTGAGCAAGGGAAAATCCAAATCCATCGCTTTTGATTCCGCAGGCACCTATGCGTTTTTCTGCGCGATTCATCCGAAAATGAAGGCGACAGTCGTCGTCAAGTAGTGGATGGCTATCATTGTGAACAGTCTGCTTGAGAAACGGGCAGTCTGTTCACATTCAGCGCTATTCCCGCTCGGTTATGATTTTTCCCCGAAATATTGTTTCACCCGGCACTTCCGGAGGCGTGGGCTGTTGCGCGCTGATGCGGGTTAACAGCAGGGTTGCACCGGCAAATGCCTCGGTCGGCATGATCGCAGCATAATCGAGCCAGCGCCATTGCGCCGAGGTTACCAGACCAAGATAGCTGGTCGACGTAGCGGTCTGTACCCAGAGTTCCAGCGGTCCATCGGCGAATGAAGCTGTTTCGGCAACCCCATTCAACGGTCGTATATAGATGCCTTGGCGCGCCGGATCGACGATCGCGATGAACTGCAGAGGTGATGCCGGCCCCGTCAATACGGCCATTTGATCGGGCACCACAGAGGCGGGCTGGAGCACTCTGCCGTCGATCAGGGCAAAGGCTGTGAGACCTGCGGCCAGAGACAGCATTGCCAAGCTGAGACCACGCCAGCGATTGCGCGATTTGCGCACCCGGTCGAGATTGATCGGCGTTTCATCTGCGCCCGCTGCCGCGCCATCCCGAAGCTCGGATTCTCCACCGGGATGCCGGTTGAGACTGGCCTCAATCCGGTTCCACACGGAGGCGCCGGGCTGCACCGGAGGCGCTGATTCCAGAACCGGCGCAAGAAGTTGTTTCCACTCATCAACCCGGTTCACAAGCGCTTCATCCTGCAAAAGCAGCGCTTCAAATTCAGCTCTTTCGGCGACTGACAAAGTGTCCAGAACATACTCACCGGCGACCGCACGCGGATCATTTTCAAAATCATCTGAATGTGTATCGGTCATTGCAAGACACACTCCCGCAGAGCCAAAAGCCCGCGGCGGAGCCATGTCTTGATCGTATTGACGGGAGCATTGAGCCGTTCAGACAGTTCCTCGCGCGACAGGCCCTGGCAGTAAGCGAGGACGATGCATTGGCGGTTGGTTTCCTCCAACTGCGCCAGACAGTGTTGCAGGGTGAGTTTAGTGGCCTCATCATCCCTGTGGCGGTCAAAAAGCGTCTCCCTGTCCATGTGCATAGCCAGTTGTGCGTCGGGAAGATCCAGTTCCTTTCGCCGGCGCTTGTGATCGATTGCAGCATGTCTGGCTATGGTGGCAGTCCAACTCATAGCGGAGGCTCGATTGCGGTCATATTGGTGAGCCGAGCGCCAGATTTTCAAAAAAGTATCATGCAAGACGTCCTCCGCCAGACTCCTTTGTGGAATGATACGCAGCACGACGCCCAATAGTTTCGCGGAGATCAGATTGTACAATAGCCCGAATGCAGCGCGATCCTGTAAGGCGATGCGTTCAAGACAGGCTTCAGGCGATAATTGATGTTCGGACACAGAGCTTCCACATCTCAATGACCCCTGCAAGGGGCGGCTTAATCTGCAGCAGTATCCGCCTGCCAACAGACATGTGCAAGACGCACCGCCAGATGTGGCCGGAAATCAGGCCAAAGCCGCATTTTCCCCGTGCAGAATGGACTTGAAAAGTAAGGATGAAAACCAAAAGACATCAGCGCCACGAAACATGGAAACCGATGAAAATGGCGGGAGTGACGAGACTCGAACTCGCGACCTCCGGCGTGACAGGCCGGCACTCTAACCAACTGAGCTACACCCCCGCGGGTGACAGGACAACTCTCCTGCGTGAGTGGTGGCTGATGTACGCCGGGGAACCTCATTCGTCAAGCGTCGAATGCTGTTTCCCGAGAACGGGTTGCCACCTGTCTGCCAAGCGATGGTGGGCGATGAGAGACTCGAACTCCCGACATCTTCGGTGTAAACGAAGCGCTCTACCAACTGAGCTAATCGCCCGCCGCTTAGCGTGCGGGTGTTAGCCCGAAACAAACTCTGTGACAAGATGAATTTGCCGAATTGGACGGGAAATTGCCAGAGCAAGCGCTCAGAGCGAATATAATGCGTCAATCCGCCGAACTTCGGTCCGGTGTAAACCCGGTTCACACAAAAAACCGCCCGGCATGATGTCATGCCAGACGGTTGATTTATTCCAGACGGCGGAACAGAAATTTAGGTGTTCACAGCGTCTTTCAGGCCTTTGCCGGCCTTGAACTTCGGCGATTTTGAGGCCGGGATTTTGATAGTTTCGCCGGTGCGCGGGTTGCGGCCATCAGTGGCAGCACGGTGCGCTACGGAAAAATTACCGAACCCGATCAGACGCACTTCATCGCCGCCCGACAGAGCATCGCTGATAGCACTAAATGTCGCTTCTACGGCTGTTCCGGCATCTGCTTTAGTCAGGCCGGACTTGTCTGCAACGGCAGCAATCAATTCGTTCTTGTTCATCATGAACTCCTTTTTATGTCAGGAGCAGAGAGATTAATGATTCTCCCCTCGTCTCCGTGCGCCGAAAGTCTTCATTCTTGACCGGAAAGGCAAGTGCAAAACCGCAGAAAACCGCGTTTTCCTGTCCAAAAAACCAAAAAACCCGGTCAGCAGGGCCGACCGGGTTGGTGTTTTGGCTAAAAACACGTCAAAATTGACCTGATGAGGTCAGTGCGCAATCATGCTCGATGACGATTCCGACTCACTTGAAGCAGACGTTGTGCCGGCTTTGTCGAACTCTTCCGGCGACCATTCGATGGCAACGGGCGCCTCAACCAGAGCGTGCTTCAGCACTTCGTCCATATGGCCGACCGGAATGATCGTCATGCCATTGGTCACATTGGCCGGTATTTCCGTCAGGTCTTTGGCATTTTCTTCCGGAATGAGCACGGTCTTGATGCCGCCGCGAAGAGCTGCAAGCAGCTTTTCCTTCAAACCGCCGATTGGCAGCACCCGTCCGCGCAAGGTCACCTCGCCCGTCATGGCGAGGTCTTTGCGCACCGCAATACCGGTCATGATCGAGACGATCGCTGTGGCCATGCCAATGCCGGCCGAGGGTCCGTCCTTCGGTGTTGCACCTTCGGGAACGTGAACGTGAATATCACGTTTGTCGAAAATCGGCGGTTCGACGCCAAAATCCACTGCCCGGGAGCGAATATAGGAAGCGGCAGCAGAGATGGATTCCTTCATCACATCGCGCAGATTGCCGGTAACCGTCATCTTGCCCTTGCCAGGCATCATGACACCTTCAATCGTCAGCAACTCCCCGCCAACTTCAGTCCAGGCCAATCCCGTGACGACACCAACCTGATCTTCACCCTCGGCCTGGCCATAGCGGAATTTCTGAACGCCCAGAAACTCTTCCAGATTATCGTTCGTAATGCTGATTGTCGTCAGACTGGCATCTGTCAGCAGCCGTGTGACGGCCTTACGCGCAAGCTTGGACAATTCACGTTCCAGGCTGCGCACACCGGCTTCCTTGGTGTAAAGCCGGACCAAATTCAACAAAGCGTCATCGGCAATCTCAAACTCACCGTCGCGCAGTCCATGATTTTTGACGGCCTTGCTGAGCAAATGGCGTTTGGCGATTTCCAGCTTTTCATCCTCAGTGTAACCAGCGAGCCGGATGATTTCCATCCGGTCCATCAGCGGTCCTGGAATGTTTAAAGTGTTTGACGTTGTCACGAACATCACATTCGAAAGATCATAATCCACTTCCAGATAATGGTCCGCAAAGCTGTTATTCTGTTCCGGATCGAGAACCTCAAGCAGCGCCGATGACGGATCTCCCCTGAAATCCATGCCCATCTTGTCAATTTCATCCAACAGGAACAGCGGATTGGATTTCTTGGCCTTCTTCATTGACTGAATGACCTTGCCGGGCATCGAACCGATATAGGTGCGCCGGTGCCCGCGGATCTCGGCTTCATCACGCACGCCGCCAAGGGACATGCGGACAAATTCGCGTCCGGTTGAACGGGCGATCGACTTGCCGAGTGATGTCTTGCCTACGCCGGGAGGACCGACAAGGCACAGAATTGGTCCTTTCAGCTTGTTCGACCGGCTCTGAACTGCAAGATATTCGATAATCCGCTCTTTGACCTTCTCCAGACCGAAATGATCCTTGTCGAGAGTTTCCTGGGCCTTTTTCAGATCAATCTTGACCTTGGATTTCTTGCCCCAGGGAATACCGAGAAGCCAGTCAAGATAATTGCGCACGACCGTTGCCTCAGCAGACATCGGACTCATCTGCCGCAGCTTCTTCATTTCCGCCTGGGCTTTTTCGCGCGCTTCCTTGGAGAATTTGGTCTTGCTGATTTTTTCTTCCAACTCGGCAAGCTCATCCTTGCCATCTTCTGAATCGCCAAGCTCTTTCTGAATCGCCTTCATCTGCTCATTCAGATAATATTCGCGCTGGGTTTTCTCCATCTGACGTTTGACGCGCGAGCGAATCCGCTTTTCAACCTGCAGCACGGACACTTCGCTTTCCATCAGGGCCAGAATGGCTTCGATCCGCTCCGTCACCGAAATGACGCCGAGCAGGGACTGTTTTTCAGGAATCTTGATGACAAGATGCGACGCAATCGTGTCAGCCAGTTTCGAATAATCTTCGATATTGGCCACGGCGGCGAGGACTTCCGGTGAAATCTTTTTGTTGAGCTTGACGTAATTTTCAAACTCCGCAACCACGGAACGCGACAGCGCTTCGACTTCGACATCATCGCTCGGCACTTCGGGAATGACTTCAGCAAAAGCTTCGAAATAGTCTTCACGTGCGGTAAATTGAGTCACCCGGGCGCGACTGGCACCTTCGACCAGCACCTTTACGGTTCCATCTGGTAACTTCAGCAGTTGAAGCACGGTTGCAAGTGTGCCGATTTCGTAGATATCTTCCGGCTTCGGGTCGCTGTCATTGGAATCTTTTTGAGTGACAAGCATGATCTGCTTGTCGTTCTTCATGACTTCTTCCAGTGCACTGATAGACTTTTCACGCCCGACAAACAGCGGCACGATCATGTGGGGAAAGACCACGATGTCTCTGAGCGGCAGGACCGGATAAACCGTGTCACTGGAGGTGGTGCTGATATCTGCACTCATATTTTTTTCCTTTTTGTTAGCCTCAACTCCCGCCCCCTGAACAGGCAGACAGGAACTGATCATGCCGGCTTTGGCTCTGGCCCCGGCAAGTTGAAGTGGCCGCAGGTTCGGGCCTGACGCCCGCAACCCGTTACCAAATCAGAATCGCCTTTTGCAAAGATTAGCACGGTTAGTTAAAGAAATGGCGCGTCTGTGTGGCCAATTCAAGGTTTGGAGCGGCTAATTCCCCAAACAATCCCCCTCTTGCAACCACGCTGTTGCACTCATGGTCTTGGGCAACAGGGCACCAAGCGGAAGTGACTTGCCAGCGTTGCCTCTATGTAAGGCTGCTGCGACGCAGAGAAATTGAAGGCCGATGCCTGCGCTCTTAAGCGGATGCGCCGGCATCTTCCTGTTTGCGCTCTGCATAAATGTAAAGAGGGCGTGCGTCACCATCCACCACGTCTGCTGAAATAACGACTTCCTCAACCCCGTCCAGACCTGGCAGGTCGAACATTGTTTCCAGAAGGATCGATTCCAGGATAGAGCGCAGTCCGCGGGCACCGGTTTTGCGGGCAATAGCGCGGCGCGAGATGGATTTCATCGCATCTTCGTGGAAGGTCAGTGTGACGTCCTCCATATCGAACAGCCGTTGATACTGCTTTACCAGGGCATTCTTCGGCTCCGAGAGGATTCTGACCAGAGCTTCCTCATCCAGATCGGTCAAAGTTGCCAGAACCGGCAAACGACCGACAAATTCCGGAATCAGACCGAATTTCAACAGATCTTCCGGTTCAACAATCTGGAACAGCTCACCAGGTGTACGTTCATCCGGGCCAGACACGGCAGCACTAAAGCCGATGGATGTGGTGTCACCACGGTCGGCGATGATCTTGTCGAGACCGGCAAATGCGCCCCCGCAAATGAACAGGATGTTGGTCGTATCAACCTGCAGGAATTCCTGCTGCGGATGTTTACGGCCACCCTGTGGCGGCACACTTGCAACGGTGCCTTCCATAATTTTCAACAGGGCTTGCTGAACGCCCTCGCCGGAAACGTCGCGGGTAATCGACGGATTATCGGATTTACGGGTGATTTTGTCGACTTCATCAATATAGACGATACCGCGCTGTGCGCGCTCGACATTGTAATCTGCCGACTGCAGCAGTTTCAGAATGATGTTTTCCACATCCTCACCGACGTAACCGGCTTCAGTCAGAGTTGTGGCATCTGCCATTGTGAACGGCACATCGAGAATGCGGGCCAGAGTCTGCGCCAGCAACGTCTTGCCGCACCCGGTCGGTCCGATCAGCAGGATGTTTGACTTGGCCAGTTCGACATCTGCATTCTTGCTGGCGTGGTGCAGCCGCTTATAGTGGTTGTGGACAGCGACAGACAACACCTTCTTGGCGTGAAACTGACCGATCACATAATCATCGAGAACAGTACAGATATCCTGCGGCGTTGGCACACCTTCACTGGATTTCACAAGTGAGGTCTTGCTCTCCTCACGAATGATATCCATGCACAATTCAACGCACTCATCGCAAATGAAAACGGTGGGCCCTGCGATCAACTTGCGGACTTCGTGCTGGCTCTTGCCGCAGAACGAACAATACAACGTGTTCTTTGCGTCCGAACCGCCGCTGCTGCCTGTCCCGCCGGAAATCTTGCTCATTTAGTCTACCTTCACACTAACAGGTTTGGCCCCACAGGTCTCAAGCATATGACGGTCACAACCAGAGTAAAGCGCTGAAAAGCAGCAGCCCCCGGAAACCGTCGCCAGAAACTTGTGGCACAAAAACATTCTAGAATCCAACCACGAAGGTCTTAAGGATCGGTGTTGATCCATACACTACGTCCGGGTTGCATTTCATCAAAGCACAATCCAACCTATTTGGATTTACCGGATTTGTCCTTGTTTGCGTCAGAATCAACACGATTTGCGACGACGCTGTCTATCAGACCAAAGCTCTTGGCTTCTTCAGCGGTCATGAAATGGTCCCGGTCGAGCGTATTCTCAACCATGTCATAGTCCTGACCGGTGTGTTTGACATAAATTTCATTCAGGCGTCGCTTCAGTTTGACGATGTCGTCGGCATGGCGAGCAATATCTGACGCCTGCCCCTGAAATCCACCCGAAGGCTGATGCACCATGATCCGGGCATTCGGCAACGAAAAGCGCATGCCCTTCTCTCCTGCAGTCAGCAGCAATGACCCCATCGAAGCGGCCTGGCCGATGCACAGCGTGGACACAGCAGGCTTGATGAACTGCATCGTGTCATAGATCGCAAGACCCGAGGTGACAACGCCGCCTGGAGAATTGATGTAAAGCGAAATTTCCTTTTTCGGATTCTCTGCTTCCAGATACAGCAATTGCGCACAGGCCAGAGTCGACATCCCGTCTTCAACCGGGCCGGTGATGAAGATAATGCGTTCTTTCAACAGCCGAGAAAAAATATCGTAGGAGCGTTCCCCTCTGTTGGTCTGTTCCACCACCATGGGGATCAGCATATTCGTTGCCTGGCTAACGGGATCGTACATCAGAATTCCTATTGTTGTTCAGAGAACCGCCTTCTAGGGAGCCGCCTTCCAGGTGGGATTCGCAAGGGGCCGGCAGTCATTTTATGAGCCGTATGTACGGTATGCACTGCGCAAATTAAAGAGGCATTACCGGGCTGCCCGACCTATTGCTTTAATTTTTCCAGATTTTTGCCTGTTGCGGGAGAAAATTGTTTCGAATCGCCCATCCTGTGTTAGCCTAATTGTGTTTTCAACAATTGAAAGGAGGTGATCTGATGTCGAGTGAAGATCTTACGCAGGCCGGGAATGCCGTGTTGAACGGAACGGTGTCGGAGCAACCTCTGGCAGCGCGCTAGAACACAGTCCGGGCTTTTGTGAGCCTGCCTGTATCTCACGAAAAGGGGTCACCGAGGTGACCCCTTTTTTTGTGGATGAAAGACACTCGCCTTGTGCAGAAAATGCGCTATTTGCCAGCACAGCGGCTGACTGCGATCGAGAACACAGCGAGATTTTCCGGATGAATAGAGACGGTGCTGGTGATTTCGGATTCACAACGCCATTCAGCGCGATAATCTTTGGCACCAGCGGTGGCATTGGCAGTGCTCTTATGCAGAAAGCGATCGCTGCCCTTTCAGATCGGAACCTCTCAAATACACCAGAAGGCCGGATATTTGCTGTCAACCGGCGAGATATGGCGGCGCAGGAGCGCATAGTGACGTGCCTGCGCGCCGATGCACTGGAGGAGCCTCAGCTTGTGCAGGCCGCCGCAACGGTCCGATCCAGCATGGACGGCAACGCCTGCGCGCCTGTCCGTCTGATAATCGTGGCTACCGGTGCACTGCAGACGGCCAATGGCAATGGTCCGGAAAAATCCTGGCGCGATCTGTCATGCGCCAATATGCAGGAAATTTATGCAGCCAATGCTGTTGCGCCAGCTCTGATTGCAAAACATTTCCTGCCACTGCTACCGAAATCCGGCCGATCCGTTTTTGCTGCACTCTCGGCCCGTGTCGGCAGCATTTCCGATAACAGGCTGGGTGGTTGGTACAGCTATCGCGCCTCGAAGGCCGCCTTGAACCAGATACTGAAAACCGCGTCGATTGAGCTGTCCAGAACCCATAGTGAGGCGATCTGTGTTGGCCTGCATCCCGGCACGGTGGACACCGGTCTATCAAAGCCGTTTCAGGCAAATGTGCCCGACGACAAGCTGTTCACCACAGAGCAGGCAGCAGCGCATCTGCTCAAATCCCTTTCATCCCTGACAGCAAAACAGAGCGGACAGGTGATCGCCTGGGACGGAACCCCGGTCCCTGCCTGATCCCGAAATGCGCCCTGCCTCAGGGCTCAGTCTTATGGGCCAGAAACCGCCGGGCCTCGTCGGCCGTTTCAAAAATGTGCGGAGCGGTGTCACGTTCAAACACTTTGCCAAGTTTGAGGCGCATGAAGGCGGATCCTGAATAGCGTGTAACGGTGCGGTAAAAGCGGTCTTCCAGATCCTTGACCATCTGCGCATAGGCGCTTTCGATATCCGGATCAATGATGGTTCCGTCATAATTGACGATGGCATCGACCGGTTCGGACTGTTTCAAACAGATCTCCTCGACACGCGCCTGTATCAGAGCGACATCATGCTGGTTGCGAATCCGCATTTTCTCGAAATTGATGAACAATTGCCCTTTGGCCGGGTCAAGCGCAATCCGGTCGGCCAGATCCAGATGCAGCAGGTCGACCCGCAAATCCATCGGCGCTGACTGGAAGATGCGCTGGTCCATGGTGGCTATTTCATGAATGACGGGTTCGAAATCCATCAGCGACAAGATGTCGCGCTCCAGATCGATCCCCGGCGCGATTTCCAGCAGTTCCAGCCCGCCGGATGTCAGCCGAAACACGCATCTTTCCGTCACATACAGCACGGGCTGGGACAGACGGGCCGCTCTTGGACCGGAAAACGTGATTTGCTCTACGGCAGCAACGAACTTTTTCACTCGGCCTTCTGTTTCAATTACCAGTGCCCCCTGCTCCAGCCGCAATTCAGCCCCGCCGGAGGTAAAGGTTCCGGCATAGACCAGCGCGCGCGCATTCTGGCTGATATTGATGAAACCGCCTGCACCGGCCAATCTGGGTCCGAAGCGCGAGACGTTGACCGATCCGCTGCCATCGACCTCGGCCATTCCCAGAACGGCAAGATCAAGCCCGCCACCGTCGTAAAAATCGAATTGCTGTGCCTGATTTATAATCGCATCGGTATTGACCGCGGCACCGAAATCCAGCCCTGATGCGGGCTGGCCGCCTATGATGCCGGGTTCGGCCGACAACGTCAGATGGTTGAGCAGCTTTTCCTCCGAGGCCACTGACGCGACACCTTCGGGCATGCCAATACCCAGATTGACCATACCGTTGATCGGCAGTTCAAATGCTGCTCGCCTTGCAATGATCTTGCGCGCAGTCAGTTTCATGGCAGGCATTGTATCTGCCTCAACGCGGTATTTGCCTGCATAGGCATGTGAGTAAGCGGTTGCGAATGTCTGCATATGATCCTTCGCGGGAGCAACCACGACCGCATCGACAAGAGCGCCGGGGATTTCCACATCGCGCGGATTGAGCGATCCCGGCGCGACGGTGCGCTCCACCTGGACAATGACAATGCCGTTTGAATTTTTTGCCGCCATGGCCTGAGCAAGATTATCAATTATCAAAGCTTCGCGTTCCATCGTGATATTGCCGGCAGGATCTGCGGTGGTTCCGCGCAGCAATGCCACATCAATTGGAAATGCCTTGTAAAACAGATAGTTTTCGCCATCGATCTGCATCAAAGTGACAAGATCTTCACTGGTCTGCGGGTTGATTTTGCCACCGTCAGCACGCGGATCGACAAAGGTTTCCAGGCCGACACGGGAAATTGTGCCGGGTTTTCCGGCAGCAATATCACGGTAAAGGTGGCTGATGACGCCCTGGGGCAGATTATAGGCTTCAATACTGCCCTCAATTGCCAGACTGGCAATTTTCGGGATCAACCCCCAATGGCCGCCGACCACCCGCTGCAACAGGCCTTTGTGACCAAGATGGTTCAAGCCGCGTTCACTGCCGTCGCCCTGCCCTGCAGCAAACAACAGGGTCAAACCGGTTGGCTGCGCGCTCTGCAGAAACCGGGTTTCAAGCCCTTTCAACAGATATTCAGGCACACCGATGCCAACAAATCCGGATGTTGTGATGGTATCTCCGCTGGCGACAAGACCGGCGGCGGCCTCAAGGGAAATGATCTTGTTGGTCACGACTTACTCCGGTTTGCAGGCAATGCCACAGTAATGTGCCAAGGATCACTGCGCAGGTCAAAATCCGGTCCGCTCACTGCTGTCAAAGGGAACGGACAAACTTTTGTGAACAGCCCGCAAATTTATTGACAGATTCTGCCCGAACCTGACTACTTCTTCCAATCTGCAAATGACCGGGAAACATGACAATGTTCCGTCTGGCCTGTCTGCGTACTTCTGTATCGCTGTCGCTGATGCTCGGGCCTTTGGCCGCATTGGCTCAAAGCGAGCCGAGCCCTGCGGATCAGGAGGTTTCTGTGTCGGAGCAGGCCCTGGGGCTGTGGATGCAATGTCTGAAGAAACAGAATGAAAACTCGCTGAGTTCTGCAAATGCCGATTATCTGCTGTGTAATGCGGTTTATAATGCGCTCGGCAAGGCTGTCGACAGCGGCACATATTCAGATGAAGACAGGAAATGGCTCTATTTCTATATGGGCCGCACTGCATCCTCGATGGCCGTCATTGTGTTACGCGCCAGCCGAAACAGTGTCAGTCAACAGGCCTGCGCCAGCATTGAGCGCGCCGACTGGACGTTTCGGAAGGTGGCGGCAGACCCTGAAAGCTGGGAAGCGGACATAATCGCCCAATATAATACGGCGAAGCTGGTTGAAGCCTGCCGCAGCAAATTCGATGTTCCGGACTGGCGCAAACAGGCGAATTGACGACCTTTTTATATCTATTGCGCATTCGATGAGTGAACGCATCTCGCGTTAAACTCCCATCGGCGTCCTGATATCGAACCGCCTGCGGCACGCTTTCCAGACCATCGTTTCAACGATATGGGCAGGCCTGGACGCGTCAAACACAGAAATCCGTCCCGGATCAGAATCCGCAAGCTTGAGAAAAGCCTGCCGCCGCGCTTCATGAACTGGCTCTTCTTCCTTCTCAAACCGGTCCCTGACTGCATCAGGATCTCGCATCCGGGCGCGATTAAGCCCTTCCTTTGCCGGCAGATCCAGCAAGATGGTCATGTCCGGGCGGGTTTTTTCAACAGTGATTTTTTCCAGCAGATCAATGGTCTGCGCATCCAGATCCAATCCCTGATAGACCCGCGTGGAATCCATGAACCGGTCACACAGAACCCAGGTTCCCGCCTGCAGGGCGGGGCGGATGGTGTTTTCAAGATGGTCCATGCGGGCAGCAGCAAACAACATGGCCTCCGCTTTCGGACCCTTGTCTTCCGCCTTGCCGCTGAGCAGATATTCCCGGATCGCTTCCGCATTCGGCGAACCGCCCGGTTCCCGTGTTTCCAGAACAGCATAACCGGCACCGCGCAGATGGCCGGCGAGAAGTTTGACCTGGGTGGATTTTCCGCTGCCCTCGCCGCCTTCAAAAGTTATGAACCGGCCCATAGCTCTGGCCTTGTCCGCACTCATACTACAACCACCCGAACAGAAACTCGCCGACGCCGCCAACAGCCCGTTTCAGAACGCCGGCAGTCGCCACGCTCTCAGAGGCGAACAGGGGCGCAATCACGATCAGCCGGTTGCCGCTATAGACTTCCAGATCTGCGATCTTGTCGCCCTTGGTGACCGGAACCGAGATCGGACCGGTATAGATCACACGCGCCTCAAGCGCATCCCGGCTTTGTTTCGGCATCAATGCGACAACCGGGGTCTTGGTTTCGGCACCGATACGCCCGGTTGCAGCTCCATAAATCCGGACACGCCCGACTGTGAGCCCTGCTGGAAACACTTCCACCGCGTCAAAAGCGGTGAACCCCCATTCCAACAGCCGTCTTCCATCAAGCGCCCGGTCCGCTTCAGTTTTCAGACCCATCAGAACTGCGATCAGACGCCGGCCATTCTGCATTGCAGACCCGACCAGACCATAACCGGCCTCGTCGGTGCGGCCGGTCTTCAGCCCATCGGCACCAATGGGCGCAGTCAGCAGCGGATTCCTGTTGGTCTGACGGATGCCGTTCCAGGTGAAGTCCCGCTCAGCGAAAATTCCGTAATAATCCGGATGGTCCTCGATGATATATCGCGCGATCCTGGCCAGATCGCGCGGCGAAAGAAGCTGATCGGGATGCGGCAAGCCATTGGAATTGCCAAAGGTGGAATCGTGCAACCCCAGTGTCACGGCAAACCGGTTCATGCGCTTGGCGAATTCCTGCTCGGTGCCGGACAGGCCTTCTGCCAGAATGATGGCGGAATCATTGCCGGACTGAATGATGAGGCCGCGCAGCAGATCAGCCACCGCAATACTTGACCCAAGTTCGGCAAACATGGTGGACCCACCTGCGGGTGCACCACCGGTCCGCCAGGCATATTCACTGACGACAAATTCGGTCTGCATCGTGATCTCGCCCTGTTTCAGGGCGTCAAATACAATGGCGGCTGTCATCAACTTCACAAGAGAAGCTGCGGGGGCTGCCCGAGCGGCATCCTGCTGAAACAGAATGCTGCCGGTTTCCATATCAATCAGAATCGCCTGCTGGGCCCGGCTTTGATACAATTGTGCGGATGCAGGCTGGCTGGCCAGCACAAGACAGGCCGGCAAAAGCCAGGCCATGGCGAACAGGAGCGTTTTCAATGGGGTCGAAATCTGGTGCATGGCAGCAAGATGCATCGCCCGTCAAAACAAGACAAGAGGGCTAAAACGTCAGAACGTCAGAATCCGGATTTTTTCGTGCAAAAACCGGTTTGCTGTCTGCAGAGCTGGTTGACGAACAGGTTCTATTGAGCAGGCCCAAACCCCTGAATTGAAGCAACAGATTGTCCTACTGTGGGGCGATCACCGCTCCATAGCAGCGCAGGTCCGGTACCAGATCCGCTACCAGGGCCGGAAATAATGGGGCGGTTGTCCCGATAGGCAATCGGAACCTGCGCCGCTCCAGCCGGTCCGGTGTCGGCACCAGTCTCTGCCATCATCAGTGCCGGTGCGTCCGGCGTGGCGTCGGCGCGCCGACGCATCGGTCCGGGCTGACCTTTGATGACGACAGAGGCTGCCAGAAAGGCAGCGTCGCCGCCTTCTACCGGAGCCTTGCCGAGGTAACTGACGTGAACCTTTGCCAAACCCTGATTTCTGAAGTTCAGGGCATCGGCGGCTCGTTTTGACAGATCGATCAGGCGGTCACGGGCAAACGGGCCGCGGTCATTCACCCGGACAACGACCGAATTCCGGTTGGCCAGATTTGTCACCCGGACATAGCTCGGCAACGGCAATGTGGGATGGGCGGCGCTGTACGAGTTCATATTGTAGATTTCGCCATTTGCTGTGCGCCGGCCATGAAAGGCATCGCCATACCAGGATGCGACGCCGGATTTCTCATAGCGGTTGACTTCTTTCGGCTCATACCAGCGTCCGGCAATCTTGTAAGGCTTGCCAACCTGATAGCGGCCGCCGCCCGAGGGAATATAGGCGGCTTTGGACACCCGCGGGCTGGCGGCTACACCATATTTTGGATCAATCCGGCTGCTGCTGCTGCTGCCGCAGGCAGACAATGAAAGTGCAAGCGCACCAATCACCAGAAGTCTGCTTTTGTTGAAGAGGTCCGTGTTGATTTGGCGGTATGGCAAAGAATGTCCTTTCAAAAGAAGCATTCTTTTAAGCATGAAGTTTTGCCGCATGGCGAGCAGTGATTCAATTTGAAGCAAAATTTTCGTTAAATTGAATCAACTACAGTTAACAGAGCTTTAACAATCGTTTTCATGGTGGTTTTTGTGTTAACGGCTTTCATCACCACATTGCCCGACACTACCCCTTGCATTTCATCACGGATTGAGAGATAGGGCTGTATATCGCTTAACGAGTTGCTGGATGGGTGGCCGAGCGGTTGAAGGCACCGGTCTTGAAAACCGGCGTGCGTGAAAGCGTACCGTGGGTTCGAATCCCACCCCATCCGCCATTTACTCCCAAGCCAATATGCATGTAACCTATTGAAATAAAATAGTTTTTCGGATTATCCGTAAACTCACGGTTTATTAAAACGCTTGTTTTGCTGCACATAATGCTATACAACTTGTAGCACAATGCAATTCCGAGGGTTTTCACATGCAAGTCATTAAGCGAAGCAACACTTTTCACCTTTGCAAGCGGGTACCCCGTCGATACAAGCCTGTTGAAACACGCCAAACAGTGTGGATCAGCTTGCACACTGACTCCGAATCCATTGCCAGACAGAAAGCCCCGTCCGCGTGGCAACACCTGATCGAAGGTTGGGAAGCCCAGATGGCAGGTGACTCGGAAGACGCCGAACGCCGCTTTGAGGCTGCGAAGGAATTGGCCGCAGTGCGGGGCTTTCGATACCTGCCAGCGCAACGGGTCGCCGAATTGCCTCGCGAAGACCTTCTGGAGCGCGTAAGCGTGGCCAAGGCGAGCCATACAGGCAAAAGTGAGAAGGTCCGCGCCGTAGAAACCGCTGCGGTTCTTGGCGGCGTTGCGCAACCGCCTATTACGGTAACACGGGCGCTGGACCTTTATTGGCAGCTTGCGGCCGATAAATGTATCGGCAAAAGTGATGACCAGCTTCGCCGTTGGAGAAATCCGAGAATCAAAGCTGTCAGCAATTTTATATCTGTGGTCGGAGACAAGGCCCTGCCGGACATTTCTGGCGACGACATGCTGGATTTTCGCAGTTGGTGGTTCGAGAAACTGGAGTCCGAAGGTCTGACGCCCAATTCGGCGAACAAGGATTTGATCCATCTGGGCGATGTGCTGAAAACCGTCAACAAAATGAAACGCTTGGCGCTGGTCCTGCCCCTGTCCGATCTCAGCTTCAAGGAAGGCGAAGCCAAACAGCGCCCGCCATTCTCCGAATCCTGGATCAGAGACAAATTGCTCGCACCGGGCGCGCTGGACGGCCTTAACACGGAAGCCCGCTGCATTGTCCTTGGCATGGTCAACACGGGCTACCGCCCCAGTGAAGGCGCGGCCCTGACGCCCGCCCAGATCAGGCTGGACGACAATGTGCCGCATATCTCGATTGAGCCAATCGGTCGGCAGTTGAAGAGCCGCAATGCACGCCGCGTCATCCCGCTTGTTGGCGTTTCGCTGGACGCCTTTAAGGAATGTCCTAAAGGGTTCCCCAAATACCGCGACAGCGCCACCTTGAGCGCGACCGTCAACAAATATCTTCGGGCCAATGGCCTTATGGAATCGCCGGATCATTCTTTGTATGGGCTGCGACATAGTTTTGAAGATCGCCTCTTGGCTGCGGGCATAGATGAACGGGTCAGGCGCGATCTTTTTGGACACGCCCTCAATAGGGAGAGGTATGGGAAGGGGGCGACACTTGAGGCGTTGCAGGGTGTTATTCAGCGCGTGGCATTCTGACGGGCCACAGCCCGCGCACGGGCCACCACATCCCCGGCAATCAAAGCCTCTTCGTCTGCGATTTCATTTTCGAGGCGAACGAATATCGGCGCATAGACGGGATCGGCCACCACCAGCTTGGCGACAAATTCAAGAGCATCCCGAAGGCGCTCCAGATCGGTTGTGATGACAGCCGATCCCATTGGATTAGAATGTGCCGTTGAGCCGCACACGGACACTGGAAGACGGGTTGCCTGCTGCAGACACCGCCACACCTATTTTCGTGTTGGCTGTTGCTGTGCCGGTCACAAGGCCGTCAGATGCTCGCCAATAGATCGGATCACCGACCGACAGGACATCGATAGCAACTTTACCGAGATCAAAGACGCCGGTTGTGGTCAGCACAACAGACTCGCCAATGGCAGCGTCAGTGGACGCAATACCGACAAGACTGCCGATCTTCACAATATCCCCGGAAAGGGCAGCGGCGGCGGCTGTAATGGTGATATTGTCACCTACCTGAACATAATTTCTCATTCTCAAATTCCTTTCGAGGTATTGAACCGGATGGTGTGAGGCGCTTGCCTGGACAGGTTCGCGATCTCACGTTCCAGGGCAGCCAATGCGGCGGCCATCTGGGCGTCGGATTTATATTCGATCTCTTCGCCGTTCTGGTCACGCACCCGCCGCATGCCCGACAAACGGGCGTCCAGAAGATCATCGCGCAGCGCGGTTAGCTGATCGGGGCTCAGAGCCATGGATTATGCCCCCGGAATCTGGTGCGTGCCGCGCCAGTCCAGCCAGCCTGCGCCGAAATCCAGGAACGCGCGATACTTCATGCCCAGCGTGTCCCAGGCCTCTGTCCGTTGGATTTGGACGCCTTGGGCACTGGACAGGTAGGCGTATTGCATCGCTGCCAAACGCACGGGGTCTGCGAACACGTACCACGTCGCCGCAGGAAGCCGAGGCTCCACCAGAAGAGACAACTTGCCGCCGAACGGGTTTACATCGGCAGTAGCATTTGGCTGAATCGAAGCGAGGACCTGTTCGGCCTCCGTTTCCAGATCAGCAGGAACCAAAACGTAGCGTGGCGCGGCGCTGATTATCGTCTCGCCGTCCAGGCCTGTCCGAGTTCGCATAGCCTGACGGGACTCGGTCAGGGCCGCTACAGTCGGAGCAGCCACCGCTCCGACGTTGCCCCGGCTTGCGTCAAAAACAGGTGTGCCGTCCGACAGGTTTGGATTATCGATAACCAGCGCCACAAGAATGTCGGCTTCTGTCTGCGCGGCAGCCTCACCCATTGCCGAAGTCATATCGCCCAGAAGGCCAAGATCGTCATCAATCATCAGCTTGCGGGATACCGTGATACCCCGCGCAAAGGTTTTCAGGTTCATTTTCTCGCCGTTTTCCCCGCGGCTGGTGTGTGTGATCTCGCCGTTTTCGTCCAAAGGCTCCAGCCGACCCATTTCGCCCAGACGGATCGCCGTGGACTCTTTGAAGTTCGGCAAGGTGCGCTGACGGCAGAGCGTCTTGAGCGGGGACTCAGCCGCTTGGTAAGAGGACAAGGCTGTTTTGTTCATGGCGTTGCTGACTGTCAGCGGGAAGTCCGATGTTGTGTGCGTAGCGGCCCGCGTGAAGACTTCATCGGCGCTTAAGCCACGGGTTGACACACCAGCACGGGCAAGGCTGCCACGGGCCATATCCAACAGGCTTTCGCCCATGTATTGACGGGACTCTTCCGGGCAGTCACCGCCGGTCATACGAATGTGCAGGGCTTGAGCTTGACGGCCCAACACAACGGCAGGGTCGTCATTTGCTGGAGCATGAGTGCGGATAATCGGAGCGCTGCGGCGCTTCTCTTCCAAAGCATCGAAGACAGTGGCTTTCGCAGCAGTCATATCCGATCCTGCATCAATCAAATCGTCCGCAATTTCAGGGCCAAGACCGGCAGAGCGGACAAGGCCACGAATATCGCTTCGGCGTTGGGTTTCGACCGCTTCCGGGGTCGGAACGGTTTGGGTTTCAATTACGGGATCAGGCATGGTTGACTCCTCTTGCCTCAGACGGGCGGAGGGGTCCGCCGGATTGCTTGTTAATGTGACTTCAGAAATGCGCCAGCCTGACGGGGTTTTGACCCGGCCCTGTGGGGTTTGTGTTTCGATCCAGCCTGCCACGCGATAACCGATGCTGACTCCGCTAACTGTGCCATCTGCAATCCGCTGGACAACTGGAACTGCGTCTTCAGCCGAAGTAAGCTCAAGAAGGGCGACAACAGCTTCGCCTTCCACCGCGATGGACCGCACCCGTCCGATCTGGTCACGCACTGTCTGGGTTCTGTGGGAATCGAGGACGGGCAACCCGGCGACTGCGGACAGATCAAGCGTGTCAGCGGTCAGGATTTCGAGATAGGGGCCACGGGCGTCCCGCCTTTGGACGGGGTTTGTAGTAGCGATCACGGCAGACACAGTGCGGGTCTGGGGATCATAAGAATTCGGTCGCGTCAGGGCGGCACGAACCAAAACGGTTTTGGATTCATCATGCGGCATCGGACTGGTCCTTTTTGGGGTCGCTGAAACTCAATCCCAAAACGGTTTCGCGCTCGCGGTCGGCAGCGATTTCCGCATCCAGATCGTCGATATTCCAGCCAAGGGATGCCACGGCCTGGCGGCGGCTTGTGAGACCCAAAGACAGAAGTTCCCGCAGCGCCTTGGCGTCTTTTTGCGGGTCAACCTGCATCGGGCGTGGGGGTAGCCATTCAGCCTTGATCGCGTCCATCAAATCAGGCGCATCCAGCCGCCCTGACAGGTAGGCGTCTGTGACAATGCGCTTGAAGATCGGGTCGAGAAATTGCGGGATCAGGGTTTGGTAGACGTATTGCTCAATCTTGGCCCGCCAAGGCAGAAGACCCGCCCGCAGGCTCGAATAATTCGCCCCTGTCAAATCCCCGTCCAGGATATGGCGTGGGCAGCCCAGACCCGCAGCGATCAGGCCCCGGATTTCTTCGGCGAAAGCATTGGAGTCCCGCGCCTGATCTGGCGCACTGAATTTGATATCCACACCCGCCGGTAACACTTTTAGGGTGCCCGGTTCGAGACCACTTTCAAGGATGTTTCCGGTCTGGTCGCCATCAAACTGCAAGCCGCCGGTCGCGTTCATATCTGTAATAAAACCAGCAAACATAGCAGCGACCTTGCTGCCGACCAGCCGCGCATCCTGTAGCTGATCGGCTTCGTTCAAGGCCAGCAAGACAGGCGCTAATTGGGAAACGCCCCTGACTTGGCCAGGTCCAAGAGACCGGAACACATGCAGCATATCCTCCGCAGCAATGCGTATACGTTCGCCAGCTGTCGGATAGAGGTCTGTAGGGCGTGAAGGCCGCACATGATATGCCATACGCTCGCCCAGAGGGTTGAACTCGATGCCAGCGACAATGTAGCCGCCGCCGGTCAGTTCGGTAGTGTGGGATTCATCGATCCATTCGGCAGGAATCTGGCGCAAAGCCAAACGGCCTTCGCGATATTCCAAGGCAAAAAAGGCTTCCCCGTCCACAAACTCAGCTTGCACCGCAGCCGCCGTCAGACCGCGCAGATCGGTGCGGCCATCGGCGTCGATAGCAGTCGCAGCCTCAAGGAAGGTGGTGTCGATTGCGCGTCTGATCGTCGGGTCGGGATGTGCGGAATTGGCTTCGATGCCAGCGCCGACAGTCTCCGCAACAGTCCCGGAAACGGCGTTGCGGATATAGCCATTGTTGGCGAAGGCATGGCGTGCCCTGCCCCGCACCACTGGTCCCGCTGAAGTCGTTTCGGGGCCGTGGGGGCCGTAGCTTGCAACACCACCAAAGCGCCGCCCGGAAGCCGCTTCAAAGCTGCGGCGCTGGACAGGTTCGGCGGTGTGCCGAAACGGTTTCGTGAATCGGGACCAGATGGACATTCTCAGTTCATCCTGCTGCGGTCGCGGTTGAACTTGAGGATCGGCAAAATCCGGTCCATCGGCATGATGATCTCAGCATGGGGAAGCGCTTCAAGACCATCCGCATTGGGCAGGAAGTCAGGCATGAAGCCCGTTGTGACGTTCCACAGCTTGGCCGCGCAACGCTTCTGCCCGTCGTCGTCAAAGAACCAGCGCACATGCAGGGACCAGCCTTTGACGCCGCGTTCATCGTCCAGGATCACCCATGACGCTGGATTCCGACCGAATTGCCGGAAGTAGGCCTGGACGTTCTCGCCCTTCGGCACACCGTCCGGGAAGTGGTCACTGACATTGTGATATTTCAGAGCATTAGAAACCGCGCGGCCCAAACTATCCGGGCCTTCAGCCCCGAACACCTTCGCCGTTGTCAGTACCAGCGTGGTCATGACTTTGAGGATCAGGGCGGAGTCCTGACCAAACAGGAAGGGGTTCCGCCCATCGTTCGCGTCTACGCCCAGGGGGGTTAAATGTTGTTCTTGAATGCACTTTTTCGCGATTCCATAGACGAAATCCCATTCGATCGGGACTTCATGGCATCGGTCTGTCAGGGTTTTGATTGTCAAATGCCCCGGCTTTCGTTCAATGGGCGGGCAATATTCCAGGACGGGGGTATCATCGGTGGTTGTCATAGTAGCCTCCAGGTGGTTTTACTTGGGGCAACATATTCTGATTCTGCAAGGCTGTCTATTAAACAATTCGTTTATAAACAGCGAGTTACATTAAGTGTCCTGTCAGTTTAGAAGGATATTTTGACTTGATCAGTGTAAATTATTCCGATATGTATAGCTCAAGGTGCCTGTCGGTCATAACAGGAACCTTTCTCAAGGGGGCGGGGCTTTTGCAGGTCTCGCCCCCAACTCATTTCGGAGGCTTCCTTGCACTACGTCGTTTCAGTTGATGTTTTGGCAGACGGGACCGTTGTTCCCGTTAAGCCCGAAGACATAGACTATTCCATCGCGCCGCATGGGTTCACGCGCCCTATGCGCCGCCGCTTTAATCGTCTGTTCCAATTCTACGGCAATGAGTACAAGATGCCCGCAGATCGGGCCCACTTTCGGGCGGCACAACGAGTGATCCAAGAATTTTGAGGTGAAGAATTATGTCTGAGAAGTCTAAGCGGTTTGAAGATGAACTAGATACACTGATAGCTGACGGAAATATGCTCTATATGGCTATTCAACACGAATGCGTTGGAGAAGCTTTTGAAGATGCGACCTCCAAGATGTTCAAAGGGAATGAAGAAAAAATCAAAAAATACCTAGAGGAATTGCCAGATTTCAAAACCGACTATCAGGCTTGGTATTCAGAAGCACGGGCGGTAGTTAAACAAATTTTCCCAGATCGACTGAATGACTTTATATCTTATTACGAATTACCTCGTGTCAGAAAAGACATTACCTTCCAAAACTACATGATCCGCGACTACCTCCAAGGCTTGCACATTACGCGAGGCTGGGAAAATGAAGTGGTTGTAGAAGGGCGCGCGGCAATCCCAGAATTTGTTCAACAACTTAACATTGTGAAAGCTGCAAAAAAGAAACTGAACAGCTCTTTGCTTGACTTAACGGCCATTCTTCAAGCTGACCTTTTCGACTCCGAGGTCGATAGCGCTCGCGCTTTGGCAAAAGCCGGATTCCTGCGGGCTTCTGGAGCCATTTGCGGCGTTGTTATCGAAAAACATCTCAAGCAGGTTTGCGTGACCCACAACATAACTGTTCGAAAGAAAAACCCTGGTATTTCCGACCTAAATCAACTTCTTAAAGACGCAGATGTCGTCTCCACTTCGCAATGGCGCTTTGTTCAACACCTAGCTGATATTCGAAATATCTGCGACCACGCTAAGGGGAAGGAACCCACGAAAGACGAAATTGAGGATTTAGTTTCTGGAACAGAAAAAATATTGAAGTCGGTATTCTAAATTAGATTTTCACCGTTCCATCCAACTTGACCGAATAATCGCTGGGCGTTTCTCAGGTCCGTTGGCCCGTGAAAGATCGGTTTCACGGCGCTCCAAGTCCAACCCCACAAGCTGACGTGCTGCCCAAGCATAAACCAAGCAATCCAGTGTTTCTACTCGCCTTCCAGGTATCCGCTCAAATGCCCGTACAGGTGCGCCCCGCCGATACTTCACGATCCGGCGTTCGCCGGTCAGTTGCTCAAAATAGGTGGCATCCAGATCATGACTGAATCGGATTGTGCGACCTGTCTGGAGCCTGTTCATCACTTGGGATTTGATCGTGTCAACCCCGACCAGGATCAACCGCGCCGCGCGGGTCTTCGATAGCTGGATCGCTGGGCGCTGAAATCCGGCCACGCCCTTCCCGGCCATGATCCGCCGCGCAATACGTGGTCGGCAAAACGCATAGACCATATCCGTGTGACCCCCAGAGCCGGAGTCCACGATTGCTGAATCAATCCGAAGGGTGCCGCCCAGAGGGTGTTTGAAGTCACGGCGCAAGAGATCGTCCGCCTCTTGCCAGGTTTCATCATCCAGGACGTTACCCCAGACGATCTCATGGGCCAGGACAAGCGCGTCCCCGTCCCGCGTCCAGCCCACGGTCGAGATTTCCAATCGGTCGTCCTGGGCGTCGATGCCAACAGACAGCACCAGCACTTCCGGCGGGATGTTGGACAGATTGAACTGTTCGCGCCGCGCCATGAGGCTGGCGTCATCAATTTCTTCGCCAAGGTCGCGCCACGGTTCCGCCAGCAGCGTCGTCGTGAACGCCTTTAGGGTTTCCGGGCTTTTCTTCGCCTCCAGGAACTCCGTCGCCAGCTTGCCCCATGAGGCGTTAGGCAAGAGACTGATAAGAGCGTTCATGCGGTAGCCGTGATGCCCCAGCACGTCTGGCCTGGTGGCCCGCCATGCGCCGTCCTGGACCATTCCGGGCTTGTGGCGCTCATCAATCAATTCTTCGCAGTGTGGGCAGCGGAACGCGGCGGTTTCGGGTTCATCCGGTAGCCATTCAATCATGGCCCAGGTGAGTTCCGTCAAAGCCCCACATTCTGGGCAGGCGCACTCGAACACGCGCTGATCGGATCGTTCATATGCCCGCACGATTCGGCTGGTAGCCTCATCCACTGGCGTTGACCCCATAACGATCTTACGGTCGCCATAAGAAAGGGTCCGTCGCTCTGCCAGCGTCACGGGGTCGCCTTCACCGCCCGCGCTGATCTCGAACCCGTCAACCTCATCCAGTAGCAACACACGCGCCGTGTGGCCCCTCAGATTGCGCGGGGCGCGGGCGCTGACCAGCTTGAGCGATCCGCCGCGGAAGCGGCGCTGGAATAGCGTGTCCCGCCCGCCGTCATCCGCTGCCAGAGCGGCCCGCAGAACAGGCGACTCCGCAAAGGTCGGTTCGATGTTGCCCACCATGAGGTCACGGGCGTCTTGCTCCGCAGGGACCACCACCAGAAGCGGGCTTGGATCGTTCACGGCATAGTGCCCAATAGCCGCTGTCAGAAGCTGGGTATATCCAATTCTCACGCTCTTTAGGACGCTGACCCGTTCGACGTTCGGATCACCGATGGAGTCGGCGATTGCAACTTGGTGTGGCCAGAGGCGCATCCGCCCAGGATGTGCTGCAATGGACGACGGCAGATAAACATTCCGCTCCACCCAATCGGAAAGAGCCATTTTCCGGGGCGGTCGCAGGACCTGTAGAGCTTCACGGCGTAAGCGGTTTAGAGGGTCATGTTTCATCTGCAATAGCCTCCAGGCTAGCGCGGATTTCTTCGTCCAGGACTTGGGTCGTGGCGCGATCAAGAGCGCAGCGTCCAGCCACCCGCTGGGGGATAGCCAGCACCGCCGCCCGTAGGTCGGTCAGGATGCCCGCCCAGGTGGCCGCCACCTGTTTTGCGTCCAGCATCTCGCCCCGCGTCCTGGCATTGGCGATTGCCAGCTTGTCCGCCTGTTCCTGGGCCAGCCGTAGCTTCTGGGCTGCCAGATCAGGATTGCTGGCAAGACGGCCCGTCTGACCATCGCGCATGTGTTTGGCATAGGCACGGATTGCGGGTTTCAGATCGAAGCGTTTTTGGTCGTCACGGGAGATCGCACCGTCCCGCGCCAAGGCATTCACCCGATTTGCAGACAGGCCAAGCCAGGACCCCAATTCGGCAGCGGTCACAGTATCGCCCAGAGGGGAACCGCCAAGGATTGCTTCTATGTCGTCATCATATGCTTGCATGGCGGCATTCCCTTTCCAGGATTTCTGGAAACTCCAGAACGGGTTTCTGATTTGAATTTTTCTGTTGTGAGTGGATTCCCGGGGCTCCGCGCTCCCCCCGATTCGAGCAGACGGGGAAGGACCCTTGGGACAAGTGGGACATGTCTTCCATATAAGCCCCTAGAGATGGGAAACCCTTAGCCTCGCGCGCGTAGGGCGATATAAGCGGAGACTTGTCCCACTTGTCCCAACTCAAAGAAATCAATGACTTACAGAACATCGAAATCACCCACTTGTCCCACGGCCACACGGATTCCGCGATAGCCTCGACCCCGAATGCTGTTAGTGTTCTTGATCGCCTCAAATCCGCGCTGCGAAAGTGTCTCTGGAAAACTGCGCTTCCGTGTTCCGGGGGCTTCGCCATTCTCATAGGCGTAGGCGCTCCAGGAATCCCAGAGATTCCCTGTCGTGTCCGCTTCATGCTTCCCTGTGGTGCAGCAATCCTCAATCCACTGGGCGAAAATGTCCTGTTCTGCGAAGTAGGCTTCTGTTGCGCGCTCCGCGACCGCCGGACGAACCAGCCCATGAGCCTGCCAGTCCAGACACCCTTCGATCATCCATGACAGGATTCCTGGCCACTCCTCGCGAAGTTTGGCAGGCAGATTCGTGTCCTTTGATTTGGGGGGATGGTCGAACGGCAGAATGATGAACCGCCGCTTCACGGCTTCGTCTACGCTGGTCAGCGTCGGGGCATTGTTACCCACGATCACCAGCTTCATTTGTGGCGTAAATTCGAAAGAGTTCTGGCGCATGAATCGCGCCGTAATCTTGTCCCCGCCCGTCAGCGACTTGATCCGGTTTTCTGCCCAGGCCCGCCCCTTCTCAGTCTCCGAGGCCCAGGCCAACCGCGCGCCATCAAGACGGGCAATTTCTTCCGGGTGTGCATCGTGCCTTGCTGCCGTCAAAGTCGAGGTCGCCACGTTGATCGCATATTCGCCCAGGATGTCGGCAACGGTGTTGATCGCCGTCGATTTGCCGGAACCGCCTGGGCCGTAGACGAACACCAGCGCGTGTTCCTTGGTCTCGCCTGACAAAGAATAGCCACCCCACATGCGAAGGAAACGGATCGCTTCGGCGTCGCCGTCCAGGGCTTCGTCCAGGAAGGCCAGCCAACGCGGGCAATCACGCTCCGCGTCGAACCTTTCCAGCGGGATCGGTGCGACGGCAGTCAGGCGCGATATGTGATCGTCTGGGCGTCCGGGTGACAGGCTGCCCGTCCGCAGATCAACCGTCCCCCTGGGCGTCCCCAATAGCCACGGGTCGCGGTTCCAGTCCGCCGCTGTTGCCACGAACTCGCGCACCGTGCGCGCGCCCCGTTCAATCGCTTCCCATACGCTGACCTTGCGCAGCGCCTTGGCCTTTGGATCGTCGTCGGCCATGTCCGTTGCCAGCTTGCGGGCGTAGTGGTGGGCCAGCTTCGTCTCCTCACGCCGCCAGGAATTGCCGTCGAACCGGAACCAAGACCCCGCCGCATGATCGAACCGCAGTTCGTCCTTGTGGGCTGCCGTGAACGCCCGGATCACACCGTCTTCGTCTAGTTCAAAATCCGAGTCCGTGTCTGGTTCGACTCCAAGGATATAGGCGGCTTCCACATCCGGGTCGTCCAGATCGTCAAACAAGTCGATAATCTCCGCGCCTTCCCCGGTGATCCGCTTGCGCGCGTTCTGGACGGTCCTGTCCTGTTGCCTGTCCCCTGCGCGCTGCCACCAGGCTCCCGCGTCCCCAGCATCTTCGCCAATGGCGGCGCGGGCTTCGTCTTCGTCAAAGCCTTCGCGGAATCGGTCACACAGGAACTTGAAGCCAAGGCCGGACCCGGAATCATCGCCACTACCCGCAGTGGCAGCTTTGCCCGCGCCCCGCTTGAACGCGGGGCCGTGGTCCCGGACAAGCCAGCGCAAGGTCTTGAGCGGAACAGCACGGATCGCCGATTCCTCCCTGATTAAATCTTCGGTAACGGTGAAATAGCGGCCACCCATGAACAGCGCGATTTCGGTGTGATCGCCCAGGGAGAACTCCGCGCCGCCCTTATCCGTGACCAGGCCGCTGTCCCGCAGCTTCGCAAAGTCGGACTCGCTGGCAAGGAACAGAATGTGGACACCTGTCCCGCTGGGAGAAGTTTCGGTGAAGCTGGCAAAGCGGTCCACCACGACTTCGGCCCACGGCTCCAGGTCGCAAGTGTCAGGATCACGGCAGCCATCCAGATCGACGCCGCAAAGCCGCCAACCTTCCTCCTGGGCGAGCGGGCCGAACATGACACCGACACCCACCTGGCCTGTTTTCTCGCGCTTCCAACGGCTGTTCTGTGTGCGCTTATAGGCAGCCTTTCGGGTTCCCCAAGAATCGGGATCATCCGATTTAGCCGCGCGTCCTGTCGCAGGATTAACGGGCAGCTTTCGGCCCTCATTGGTTTCGCGCCACGCGACCCAGATCAGGGCGTCGGCTAGATCGCTCAAAGGAAGCGAAGGCTTGTCAGAGACGCTTGTTTTGTGGTAGGTTTTTGAGGTCTGGTGCATCTTGTTTTTCCTTAAATTGGGGTGTCCAGGTGTCATTGCGAAACGAGACAAGCGCCGTTCGGATTCCTAGTCCGAGCGGCGTTCTCTTTTTGACTTGTGGGGGCTTGGTTCTAAACGCGAAGTTTAGAATTTGCTGCACACAGTGCTGCACATTTTGCAAAGCATGAAATTTATATGTTATTGATTTTATTGTGTAATTACTGACTGCCCTATCGGGTAAGCGGACACCCCATCCGCCATTTTTCTCGTTGTCCGACCCGGAGACATAGGTTGAGCGACCCGAGACATGGGTGACGATTTCGTACTGAACGAGTTGTCGATCCTTCTCGGTGCTTGCGGATACGCCTCACACGGTGTTGTCTTAACGTTCCTCATGTTTTCAACAATATGCGCAGGTCAGCTGCCGGATCGGCGATCATTGCCGGGTCCGGGGACCTGCCCATCTCGATCAGCCGTTTGCCGATCATGTAGGCGCGGGCGTCGTTCATGGCGTCGACGGCCAGAAGCTTCTCGGCGGCGTAATACCAGAAGCTGACCGCATCGCCCCCGCCCCTTGTGACGATTTGGTCGTAGCCGGTGTTGAGCCCGGCGATCTGCAGTTTGACGTCGTACTGGTCGGACCAGAACCATGGCTTTGCCTCGTATGACTTGCCAGCGCCAAGCATGTTTTCAGCCACCACTTCTGCCTGCCCTATGGCGTTGCCGACGCTTTCCAGCCGGACCCGCCCGCCCTTGTAGGGAAACGAAGCGCAGTCGCCGGCAGCCCAGATATCCGGGTCCGAAGTACGGCCGAATTCGTCGGTGCGGATACCGTTGTCGATGTCCAGCCCGGCCTCCTCGGCGAGCAGCGTCAGCGGTGTGATGCCGACGCCGACAATGACGAAATCGACCGCAATCTCGCTGCCGTCCGAGAGTACCGCGCCCGCGACCCGGCCCTTGCCGGTCAGCCGGTCGACACCGGTATTTTCAAGGATCGTCACACCATGCTCGGTATGGAGCTTGCGGAAATAATCCGAAGTCTCGGGCGCGGCCACCCGCTGCAGGATGCGCGGCGCCATTTCGATCAGGGTGACCTGAAGCCCCAGCTTCGCGCCCACTGCCGCCGCTTCCAGCCCAATATAGCCGCCGCCAATGACGAGGAGCCGGCGGCCTTTCACGAAGTCCGGCGCCATGGCGTCAACATCGGCAAGCGTACGCACGGTATAGATACCGGTCAGATCGCCGCCGATCGCTGCCGGCAGGCGGCGCGGGCGCGAGCCGGTGGCCAGCGCGAGCTGGCCGTAGGGAATGCTCTGGCCGCCGACACGAACGGATTTCGCGGTGCGGTCGATTGCAGTGGCTGCCGCGCCGAGACGCAAGTTAACCTTCTGATCCTCCCAGAACGAGGGGCCCCGCAGATAGATCCGTTCAAGCGCCATTTCGCCGAGAAGATAGCCTTTCGAGAGCGGCGGACGCTGGTAGGGCGGCACCGGCTCCTCGCCAATCATGGTGATATTGTCGTTATAGCCAAGCGTTCTCAGCTTCGCCGCGAGTGACGCTCCCGTCTGACCAGCACCAACGATGACAATACCATTCATGGCAAAATTCCTTATGGTTTCTGATCGTGTGTAGCCCGTCGCTGGTGGTCACGCCATGCCGCGTCATGATCCGGCACCGATTTGACCATTTCAGTTCTGCTTTTCGGGCATGTGCACGATCAGTCCCTCCAGCGCCTGATTGACCTTGATCTGGCAGGTCAGACGCGAGCGGGCCGTGTCCGGCTGATGGGCAAAATCGAGCATGTCGTCTTCCATCGATTCTTTTGCAGGCAGTTTTTCGGTCCAGTCGGGATCAACATAGACATGGCAGGTTGAACAGGCGCAGGCACCTCCGCAATCAGCCTCAATGCCCGGGATGCCGTTGTCACGAGCGCCTTCCATCACGGTTTTCCCATCCGGCACGTCAACGGTGTGCGCCTTGCCGCCATATTCGATGTAAGTAATTTTTACCATGTCGTGATTTTTGCTCTCATCGTTTTCGAATTGCCGTTCTGGCCAGGTGGTTCTGGAACACTGCGTGAACCCATTCGGCGACCGCGAGCAATTTGCTGTCACCCCCTTTGCGGCCAATCAACTGTATTCCGAGCGGCATTCCTCCTGGTCCGACACCCAGCGGCAGCGCGACGCATGGCAGTTGCAGCAGGCTCCACATGCGGCTGAACAGCGGGTCGCCGGTTGCACCCAGGCCTTCAGGTGCCTCGCCCGGTGCGGACGGCACGAGAACGGCATCACAATCGAGAAACATCACGTCGAGCATTGCATTCGCCCGCTCACGCAGCGCAAGCGCCGCATGATAGCGGGCGTCGGTGACTGTTCTACCGTCTTCGACAAGCTGTTTAAACTGATCGCTGATGGCGCTGCGGTGGGCGTCATACAGATCGGCCCTGCTGCGTGCGGTCTCATAGCTCATCACGGTCTTATGTGCCTCGGTCAGTTCGGCAAAGAGGTCCGGGTGGTGCATTTCGCCAGTTTCGGCACCCGACTCTGACAAGGCACGCATGGCGCGGTGGCAGACGTCGCGCATTTCGATGGTTCCATCCTGCCAGTGGGGTCCGCGCATCAGGCTGATACGCGGCAAATTGTCGGAAAAGTCCGGCGGTTTGGGCAGAGCGCTTGCGGTCAGCACAGAACGTGCCAGCACAAGATCGCGCGGATCCCGCGCCAGCACGCCAAGTGTGTCAAGGCTCGGAGAAAGGGCCATGACACCGGACAGATCAAATTCCCCTGTCGTTGGTTTGAAGGCGCAGATACCGCAATAGGCGGCGGGCCGGATCAACGAAGCGGCGGTCTGCGAACCGAAGCCAAGCGGGGCCATGCCATCCGCGACTGCTGCTGCAGAGCCGGATGAAGACCCGCCGGGCGTATGCGACAGGTTATGCGGATTGGCCGTTTTGCCCGGCCGGAAATAAGCGAATTCCGTAGTGACAGTCTTGCCGATCGGGATCGCGCCCGCGTCGAGAAAGCTTTTTACACAAGCGGCATTCGAGGTTGGCCGGCGGTCGGTATATATATCGCTGCCCCAGCCGGTGGGCATGTCATCGGTGTCGATAATGTCCTTGATGACAAAGGGCACGCCGTGCAGCGGCCCTTTCGCTGGCTGGCTATCCGCATCCCGAGCCCGCTGCATCGCACGGTCTGCGTCAAGATGGACAAAAGCGCCGATGTCGGCTTCCCGCTCGGCGATCCGCTCCAGATGAGCGGCCATTACGGCGCTGGGCAGAATCTCGCGTTCACGGATCATCCAGGCAATCACGGTTGCGCTCAAATTGTTGAACGCAGTCATCCTTCTAGCGCCTTCATGGCCTGTGCAAACGGCGTCACCGGCATGTCATAGATCCCGCCGCCAAGCCGTCCGGCGATTCCCAGCCGGTCGAGAATGCCAAGTCCGACAACCGGACCGGCGCCGGCCGCCACAGCGCCTCGCGCGGTGCTTCCCAGGCGCAGCTGAAGTGATCGGAAATAGGGGTGAGTGCCAACCGACAGACCGGTTGTGCGCGCCTCGCTGTCGCCGGGCAGATAGTTACCAAGCGCGGTCTGTTGTGCCGGGCTGAGATCAATGGCCATGGCGCCAAGGCCGAAGGCTTCGACCACGGCACTGTCGCCGATTGCACCCAGCGCGCGTCCTTTCGGCAGATCGATCTCGAATTTTCCCTTCGGCGGCTCTGCAGGAACGGTAAACCAGCGGCCCGGCAGCCCGGATATCTGAATTCCCGCATCTCGCCCGTTGCCACCGGCAGCGGTGACAAAGCTTGACCCTTCGATGCCTTCCGCCAGTTTCATCATGCACTTCGTTGCCGCCATCCACAGATTGAGGAACAGCGATGGAGAGTTGGCCATGAATTCCAGCGCGTTCTCGTCAGAAATTGCGCCCTTTGTACGATCCTTCAGTTCGGCGATCAGTGCACTGGTGGCAACCTGGGTGCGGCCATGGCAATCATCGCCGCCCAGCAGACCGCACACCGCAAGAGGAACCAGCGCGATGCCTTCAGCCATGCCGTTTTGCAACACATCGAGAAAGCGTGTGTTGAGCCAGCGGATATGTTGGAGCACCGCCTCCGAACGCAGCCCAAGCCGCATTGCAGGCCGCGATCCGGCGTTGATGGGAGCATAAACCCGCTGCAGTCCGCGCCAGGCATCATAGACCGTATGCAGCGGCATCGAGGCGCTGACGACAGCGGCCAGCGGCGTGACAACATCATGATCCTGAGCGGATTTCAGCTCGATCTCGCCAGCCATGATCATGGCTTCGGCCTGATCAAAATCTTTTGCGATGCCCTCATAGACAGCGGCGACACAGGATGAATTGAGAATGGGAGCGGTGATCAGATCCGGCGCGGAAAAGGCCGGTCCGGCATGCAGCAGGACGTTCTGCGGCAAGTCCAGCGCCTCGGCGGCAGTGTTGAACCGGTTCCAGACCGGTTGGGTTACCATCGCGCGATCAAAGGCGAGCCGGTCGGCGGGATGAAGTATCATGTCGCCTCCGGTGGAATGATCCAGGTTTCCGAAAAATAGAGAAACGCCGTTGTGGTTTTAAATCCGGCCTGCACCCTTTCGCCAACGGCACCGGGCAGCCGCTGTCCGTTGACGATGATCTGCGCATCGCGGGCCGGAACCAGAAGGGTGAACATGGTATGTGCACCGGTGCCGACCTGATCGGGCGTCAATTCAAGCGCTTTGGGCGGCTCCAGACCCTCCCAGACCAGTTCGACTGTCACCCCCTCGCCCGAGACAGTTTCGGTGTAGCGATGCCCCATCGGGTCGCCGGTGCTGCGCACCGTCTTTGCCAGCTTCACCGGCAGTGAATCAAACGCCGGCGCTGCGCGAAAGGCGGCCAGTTTGCCGATGAAGCTTTGCTTCAGGAAAGCGGCCAGCGGCATGTTGTCGGTCAGCATCACATTTGGGGCCGCGTGCGTGCCGTTGACCTCCCCCGGTGTGCCATAGAGCAATAGAACCTGGCCCTGCCCCACAGGCGACCAGGCGACGCGGAAAAACAACGCCATGGACGAAAAATTGCCGCGCTCGTCTTTCAAAAGAATGCCGGGATTTTCGCCGGTCCAGTCGACGATTCCGGGGGTGACGGGTTGCGTGAGTGGCATCATGCACCTCCCTGTCGTGATGCGGGCGGCGGGGTGACCCAGGTTTCGGAAAACGCCAGAAATGCAGTGCTCATGGTGCGGCCGAAGAATTGCCGCTCGGCTACCACGCCCGCAAGTGGCGTGCCGTTCAAAATGACCTGTGCTTCCCGCGCCTCCAGAAACACCGAATACATCTCGTGCTCCCGGGTGGCCGAATTCTGTTGCGTCACTTCGACCGGCAATGGCGGCCCCAGATCGCGCCAGACCATCTCCAGCGTCACACCTGAACCACGCAGAGTTTCGCTGTAGCGTGATTTCAGATCGCCCGGGCGCTTTTCAACAGAGTCGCAATCCAGCCATGTCATCGCACCCAGTCCATCCTTGCCGCGAAAAGTAGGCATCTTCGCCACCCAGCCATCGACGATCCAGCGCATCATACGCTGGTTGTCAGTCATGATCAGATTGGGCACCTCCGGCCAGCCCTTCGCCATCTCGGGCGCGCCAAGAACGATGGCCGCATGGCCGCGCCCATAGGGCGACAGCACGACGCGAAAGAACACGGCGAGCGTGGAATAGGACGCGTCACCTGCATTGTGCTTCAGATAGATGCCGGGGTTTTCACCCGACCAGTCGACACGGCCGGGATTGATCGCGATACGTGTCATGCCCAGCTTGCCTCATATTGTTTCAAGGCGTCCTTGATGAACTGATTGCGGTGCGCACCTGTCTTGTCGTCCCCGGCGCGCAGGATGTCGGCGACCTTGAACGAAATTTCCTTCAAGATTGCGGCGTCGTCGCGTCCCTCCGGCACCGCAATGCGCAGCATCGTATCGCCGGCATAGGTTGGCAATACACCGCCATAGAAGTCCGTCGGATGGGGCACGGAATTGCCCTCGGCGAGTGAGCGGATGTTGCGGCGTAGCATGCGCCGCACCTTGGCCACCCCGCGATCGGTAAAGCAGAGGTTTTCGCGGGCATGGATATTTTTCGGTCCCTGGCTGACCCAGGCGTCATAGTCGCCGGGATCGCGCTGACGCTGTTCGTAAGAGCGGTCCGGGTCCTGGCCGTAAAAGTCGGTCTTGCCATAACCAACCTTGGATTTATCGGTCAGCCCGCGCGGATCGTCTCCTTCGCGAAAATGCCGCCAGGTCACCACCATGGTGTTGGTGTCATCAATAGGCACGACCCAGCGGCTGAGGCCACACCGGCCAAAGTAACGCGGCGTGTCCGGCACCGGGAAATGCGCCCCGTTCTGGGTGAAGCCCGGCATCATGTGGTCATGAATGCGCAGCCACACAATGTCTCCGACGCGGCGCACATTGGTGTAGAAATCACCGAATTTGCCCTCGTGGAATTCGATCATCGGCATTTCGGCAAAGGCGTCGATGAACTGGCTGCGCACTGCCAGCGTGTGAAGATACACCACATGAAAGGGGTCCCAGGCGTTCTCCATCACCTGCAGCCAGTTACAGGGCGATTTGATCAGCGAAGGCAGCATGTCATCGCCCGCCTCGTCAAAAGTATCCATCACCGGAAATGGCGGCATTGTGTCCTTCGGGCCAAGATAGGCGAAGGCGATCCCTTTGAATTCGATCACCGGATAGGCACCAAGGCAGGCTTTTTTCCTGACCTGGGATGCCGGAGGCTCGCACGGCGTTTCCAGAACTGTGCCGTCGAGGCCATATTTCCAGCCATGATAGGAACAGCGTATGCCGCCTTCCTCGACGATCCCGAATTCAAGACTCATATTGCGATGCGCGCAATGCAGATGCGTCAGGCCAAGCTTGCCCTCTTTCTTTTCACGAAACAGCACCAGATCCTCGCCCAGCACCCGTATCCGGTAGGGCAGATCGCCAATCTGATCAGTCATCGCAACGGGCATCCAGAAGCGGCGCATATATTCGCCGCAAGGCGTGCCGGGTCCGACTTCGGTCAATTCCGGATCGGGTTCCTGTTGCCAGACACTCTGCCGATCATGGCCGCGAAAATTGCCTTCAGGGATATCAAACATGGTGTTCATTCGGCTTCTCCAGTCTTATCATTGCGCCTCAAACGGGCTCCGGAAACGGGTCCGCCACGGCGGCGCGCCCGGTCCAGACGGATTTGTCTTGCAGAAAATCCTTCACCGCATCCGGGCCCAGCTCACGGCCATAGCCGGAACGCTTCATGCCGCCGATGGGGCTGCCGGGATCGACGCTGCGGTAATGGTTGATGTAGACAGTGCCGGCATTGATTGCGTTTGCCACGCGCCTGCCCTTGTCGATATCTGATGTCCAGACCCCGCCGGCCAGCCCGTAGTCGCTGTCATTGGCCAATGCGATGGCCTGACACTCGTCGTCAAAACTTGTGACCGCCAGCACCGGGCCGAACACTTCTTCACGCCAGAGCTGCATCTTTGGGGTGACATCAGTGAAAATCGTAGGACCAAGGTAAAAGCCGACACGCCCGGCTGCCGTCCGGGTACCATCCAGCAGGCACCTGGCACCCTGCGCTTTGGCCTGTTCGATGATGGCGGTCACCTTGCGCAGATGCGCCTCATTGGCCAGCGGGCCGACCTGGGTGGCCGGGTCCATCGGATCGCCGAAGCGCAGGGCGCGGGCCCGCTCCAGCAGATGCGCCACGAAAGAGCCGGCAATCGGCGCTTCGACAATGAGCCGCGAGCCGGCCACGCAGGTCTGCCCGTTTGACAGGAAAATACCCGACAGCACTCCGTTCACCGCATTGGCGCGCTCGGCATCGGAAAACACCACCTGCGGCGATTTTCCGCCCAGCTCCAGCGTTGCAGGCACCACGCCCTCCGCTGCAGCTGCAGCCACTTTGCGGCCCCCGGCATCCGAGCCGGTAAAGGTAACCTTGCGGGTTAGAGGATGGCGCACCAGCGCCTCGCCCACTTCATGGCCATAGCCCGTAACCACGTTCAAAACCCCGGTTGGCAGACCCGCTTCATGTGCCAGACTTGCGAATTCCAGCGTCGATGCCGATGCCAGTTCCGATGGTTTCACCACCACCGTGTTGCCGGCAGCGAGCGCCGGGCCCAGCTTCCAGGCCAGAATCATCAGTGGTGAATTCCACGGCGTGATCGCCACGACCACGCCATAGGGCAGGAATTGCGTTTCGCTTTCCACTCCGGCAATGCGGTTGCTCTGCGGCTCCGGACCGAGCTTGCGCGCCTCTGCGGCAAAATGCCGATACCACATATGCAGGCCGGAAAACTGTCCGCGCACTTCGGTGATGCGCTTGCCATTGTCGCGCATTTCGGCTTCGACAAGCTGTTGCCAATGGGTTTCCAGATAGTCAGCCAGACGCTCAAGAACATCCGCCCGGCCGCTGGCCGTCAATTCGGCCCACTCGCCAGCGCGAAAGGCACTGTCAGCGGCGCGCATCGCCCGATCCGCATCGGCGGCATTGCCGCGTGAAATCCGGCACCATACCCGGCCGGTCGCCGGATCGACACTGTCGATCTGCGCGTCGGTTTCGGCTGTAAAGGTGCCAGCGATGAAGTGCGTGTATTGCTTCATTCACTGCCCTTCCGGAACATCTCGGGCAACCAGCGCCAGCAATTCGCCGCGGCGCACCATGCCACGGCATGTATGGGCAAGAACCAACCCGGCGGCGGGCAAGACCATGGATTGTGACGCACGTTCGGGTTCGGCAGGATGGTGGAACCAACCGGCAATCTGGCCGGCGCTGACTTCCTGTCCGGCTTCGACTGCGCGGTCAAACAAGCCGTCGGCCGGTGCATAGAGCGAATCCAAAGGCGAGGCGATTTCGACCCGACGCGGCGGCGGGCTTACAGTAGTGGCATCAAGCAGACCGAGATGGCCAAGACATTGCAAAAGCCCGGTTTCGGCCAGTCCGGTAATGTTGGGGTCCGAACCGCCTCCGCCGCCCAGTTCAGCAGCGATCATCGGTACGCCGACGCGTTCGGCGGCGGCATTTACAGAGCGGTTGTCGTTATTTGCGCCCAGCACCCAGATCAAGGGCAGGCCAAAAGCCTGTGCAAGCTCCAGATTGCGTTGATAAAGGCCAGTATCCGCTGTGCGGGTCGCCAGCGCACAGGGTTGAAAGAACGCAGCCTTGCCACCTGAATGCAGATCGATCACTGCGGCGCAACGTGGCATCAGAACGGTTTCGACAAAATGCGCCAGCATCGCAGTAGGACCACCGTCGGGATCGCCGGGAAAGGCACGGTTCAGATTGGCCCCGTCCAGCGGACTCACCCGCGACGAGGCAGCAAGAGCTGGTGCATTCAGCGCCGGCACCAGGATCACCTGCCCGGCAAGCGCATCGGGCGACAGTTGCCGCGCCAGCCGCATGATCGCGGCCGGCCCCTCGAATTCATCGCCATGGGTGCCGCCGATAATCAGAACGACAGGACCAACGCCGCCCTTGATGCTGATCACGGGAACCGGGTGATAGCCGAGGGGATTGGTATTGTCGGACCAGCGCAGCATCAGATCGCCAATGACACGGCCGGGTAGATCCAGGTCGATGGTCAGTCGCAACCGGCTTTCGGAGGAATGGTTGGGCATTTGCAGTCCTTCGGACAGACGCATCCGCGCCTTTCGAGAATCTTTATAGCATAATAAAATAGAAAGCGAATTGAAAAATTATATCTTTCATGTGATGTATACACCATCAGAGACCGGGAGGTGAAAATGGCCGTCATGCGCGCGAAATCAGCTATCGACAAAATTCGCCCGCACATGATCGAGGCAGTCGGGCACGCGGCCGCGCCTGTTGCAATCCATCTGAATTCAAACGAAAGCGTTTACGGGCCCAGCCCCCTTGCCGCTGCCGCTGCGCGCGCAGCAATCGCCGGGATCGAGCGCTATCTTGAAAATCCGGACGCGGCGCTTGCACCGGCGATAGCAGATCGTTTTGGCCTGCAGGCCGCGCGGATCACCGTCGGGCAAGGTTCGGATGACTTGCTGGCGCGCCTGGCACGCGCCTATCTGGGCCCCGGCACAGAACTGATCCGCAGCGAAAACGGATATCTCAAAGTGCCGAATTATGCCTATGCAAATGATGCCGACGTGATCTCGGTGCCTGATGACAACTTCAAACCGTCAATCGACCATATGATTGCCGCGATAAGCGAGCGCACACGGATCGTCTATCTTGCCAATCCTGAAAACCCTGCAGGCACTTATCTGTCCGGCGCCGAAGTCCGCCGTCTTCATGCAGCCATTCCCGATGACGCCCTGCTGATCATCGACAGCGCCTATGAGGAATATGTCAATGCTCCCGACTATGAGCCGGCGCACAGGCTGGTGGAGGAGGCAAAAAATGTCGTGATGTGTCGCACACTTTCAAAGATTTTTGGCCTAGCCGGAGCGCGAGTGGGCTGGGCCTATGGCCCGGATGATGTCATCGACTCGCTGCGCCGCATCGCTTTGACCTTCCCGGTCGCATCTCCCTCTGTTGCGGCGACGATTGTGGCGCTGGAGGATCGCGGCCATACAGAATTCGTCCGCAACGCCACTCTCAGCGGCCGCAACTGGCTGAGTTCTGAACTGAAGGGCTTGGGCCTGGACGTGATCCCGAGCCAGGCCAATTTCGTTCTGGTGAGATTTCCCGACCCTGAAAAGACTGCTGAGGCTGCCGATGCCGCATTGCGCGCATCTGGTATTGCTGTGCGCAGATTCGCTTCTCCCGCCTATCGTGATTGCATCCGGATCACCATCGGCCTGCCTGATGATCTGCGCGCCTGTGTCGCTGTGATTTCGTCGTTTCTGAACGGAGAGAGTTGATGGTTGCCTCAACTGCCGCATGCCCACCAGATCCGGCCGTCGCTCATCCTGGCGGTGCCGACATCATTGCCGCGATCAAAGCTGCCAGCGTGCGCGAAATCGTTGCCCTGCCCGATATTGTGACAAGCGAGGGGCTGCTCTGGCCCATATCCAGCGATGCTGATTTTCGCCTGACACGGATCTGCAAGGAAGATGAAGGTGTCTCGATCTGCGCTGCGATGTCCTATAATGGCACGCGTGCAGTTCTGATGATGCAGCAGACGGGGTTGATGGATTCGCTGAACGCAATCCGTGCAATCGGAATGGATTACGAGCTGCCGGTGGTGATGATGGTGGGCCTTCAGGGCAAGGAACCGCATCTTCGCCCCGAACAGTCAGCGGCATATGGCGTGCGCATCGTCCGCCCGGTCCTCGATGCAATGCAGATTTCACATTCGCTGATCGAAGCACCTGAAGATGTCGGCCACATTTCTCTGGCGATCGTGGCCGCCTACACCAGGTCCCGCCCCCATATTTTCCTGATTGGCCGGTCGCCGGAGGCACCATGACATTGCGCCGCGACGATGCATTGAAATCCCTGATCCCACACGTCAACGACGAGGATATTGTTGTTGCTGTATACCAGAGTTGTTTTGACTGGCTGGCGCTGAATCCGCGCGATCTGAACTATGTCGGGGTCGGCGCGATGGGTCAGGCATCGTCCCACGCGCTCGGACTTGCTCTGGCAAATCCGGAGCGCCGCATCTTCGTCTTCGATGGCGACGGCAGTCTGCTGATGAATCTGGGATCACTGGTGACCATTGCCAATGCCGGTGTCACCAATTTTTACCATTTCCTGTTTGCAAACAGGGTTTATGAGGTGAATGGCGCGCATCCGCTGCCGGGAGCCGATAAAATCGATTTTGCCGCCATGGCGGGCGCGTCCGGCTATGCCGGCACTCGCAGCTTTGACGATTCCGTTGCTTTTTGCGATGGATTGCCGGACCTGCTCGCTACGCCGGGCCCACAGATGACCGTTCTTGAGATTGTACCGGGCGCAGCCTATCCGCGCGACTACGATTATATCCACAGTTCCGCCGCGCGGCAGCGTTTTCGCGAAGCGCTCAACCGGCGCTAGCGGTTTCCTGGGCGATCTTGAGGAACGTATCGGCAACCGTAGAGAGCGGCCGTTTCTTCGACCAGAACAGCACCGCGCGAAAGCTCAGGGGTGCTGCAAAGGGCAACACGATGCAGTCGGGCATGGTACTGAGATAGCTTTTGCTGGCGCCGACGACAGCGACACCAAGGCCGCGCGCGACCAGTCGGCAGATCGCATCGGTCGTGCGCGTTTCATACAGCATCCGGCGTTCAATTTTCTTCGCATCGAAAAAGTTGTCTATCTCAAACCGGAACCGTGAGGTCGACATGTAGGAGATGAAATTTTCGTCGGTCAGATCATGGGCCTGAATCAGGGATTTCCGGGCAAGCCGGTGGTGTTTGGGAAGGACACAATAAACATCGTCGTTTTTGATCATCAGGCTTTCGAACGAGGGATTGACCGGCTCGCTGGCAGTGATACCGAAATCATAGTTCTGCGAGACCATCCATTCGACCGTGTCGTCATTTGCCTCAATCTCCATCCGCACCATGGTTTCGGGGCGCGCCCTGGCAAAGCCGCCGATCAGATCGGGGGCAAGCTGGGTCGAAAAGGTTGGTGTGATGACAAGGGTGAGCCGCGCGTGACCAAATCTGCCGATTGCAACCGCCGCCTGCTTGATATGCTCCATGCCGCTGATCGCCTGGCGAACTTCGCCGACCAGAAGCCGGGATTCTTCGGTCGGGACCAGAACCCGCCCTGCCCGCTGGAAAAGCTGAAACCCAACTTCGGATTCCAGATCGGAAATCAGCCGGCTGACCGCAGGCTGCGAAACTCCCAGCATCACTGCCGCCTCTGTCACTGTACCGGTCGAAACCACAGCGCGAAACGCATCGACCTGCCGGAACGTAATTTTCATGGCACTTTGCCTCCTGATCGCTGACAGACGTGTTAGCATTAGCTGGGCTTAAAGCAAGGAGTAGCTCGGATTATAACCATAATCGTTTTTTATACGAGCCTACGAAATGTGTTGACTACACTATATAACACAGCGGATACTATCTGCACGGTCTTCAGTGTGAATTGCTGAGAGGGGTCATGCAGGCACGAACACCAATACCCACACCGCGTGAACAGCGTCAGCGCGAGGAGGTCGGACTGGATGTCCGTGCTCTGACGCGCACAATCTGGCAGGTGACACAGGCTGCGCTGGTTTTTCTTCTCCTCGGCGGTCTGATCTGGCGCGGCGCGCAGGCAATGGATTATAACTGGCAGTGGTACAGGGTCGAGCCATTTTTCTATCGCATCATCGACGGCGAAATGATCTGGGGACCGCTGGTCAAAGGACTGATCCAGACCTTAAAGCTGGCAGCGGTGAGCGGAGTTTTCGCCATATTGATCGGGTTCGTGACCGCCTTTGCACGGATGTCGAACTCGATTGCAGGACGGATCATCGCGAAATGGTATCTGGAAGCGATCCGCAACACGCCATTGCTGGTGCAGCTTTTTCTGTTCTATTTTGTGCTGGCGCCAATTTTCGGGATTGACCGTTTCTGGACCGGCGTGCTCTGCCTCTCGTTCTTCGAGGGATCATTTGCCGCCGAAATCATTCGCGGCGGAATTACCGGAGTGGATCAGGGACAGTATGAAGGCGGCGATGCCATTGGCTTGAACATCGTCGACAAGTACCGTTACATTGTCATTCCACAATCGCTGCCGCTGATCCTGCCGCCGCTGACCGGGCTGCTCATCTCGCTGATAAAACATTCCGCGATCGTCAGCGTGATCGCCGTCTCCGAATTAACCACGGCCGGACTGAATCTCATCGCCGATACTTTCATGGCTTTTGAAATCTGGTTCCTCGTGGCGGGAATCTACCTCGCTGTGACGATCACACTGTCGGTCGGCGTCAGCCAGTTCGAAAGGTCGCTGAACAAAAACAACCGCTAAAACCAAGAAAACTGCCTAGAAATCAACACTGGAGGAAAACCGATGAAATTTCTGAAACTCAAGAAGGCACTTCTCGTAGCCGTATCACTCGCGATCGCGGCCGTCGCCACTCTGACCGGCCCCGCCTCGGCGCAAAGCGTGGTGGAGGAAATCCTGCAGCGCGGCAAGTTGCGCGTAGGAATGTCGACCTTCGTGCCATGGGCGATGCGCGATAAGGAAGGCAACCTGATCGGCTTTGAAATCGACGTCGCCAAAAAACTTGCCGAGGATATGGGCGTCGAAATCGAATTCGTTCCCACAGCCTGGAGTGGAATCATTCCTGCTCTGCTGGCAAAAAAATTCGATGTGGTCGTCGGTGGCATGTCGATTACGCCGCAACGCAATCTGACGGTGAATTTCACCATTCCCTATGCGCATTCCGGCCAGCAGATGGCCAGCAACCAGGAACTGTCCGGGGGGTTCAAGTCGATTGATGACTATAATGATTCCAGCGTGACCATTGCCTGTCGCCGCGGAGCCACGCCCTGCAACTTTGCGCAAAAGAGATTCCCCAAGGCGACTTTGCGCCAGTTCGATGATGACGCCCAGGCATTCCAGGAGGTTGCAAACGGCAACGCACATGCCATGATCTCATCGGCACCCAAGCCACGGTTCTGGGCCGATGCAAACCCCGGCAAGGTGTTTGTTGCCAATGACGGTGAAAACCTGACCCGCGGCGACGAGGCTTTTGCGCTGCGCAAGGGAGACGTTGATGCGCTGAACTTCTTCTCGAACTGGATCCAGGTCAACTCCTCGAATGGTTGGCTTCAGGAAACCAACGATTACTGGTTCAAGGATCAGTCCGCCTGGAAGGACATGGTCGCACCTGAGTAGTAGGTTCGAAAGACATTGAGTGGCACCGGGAATATTCCCGTGCCACTCTCCTTGCCGAACGGATACCCAGATGGATCGAACTTCTCCTCCGCCCGCTCCGCCGAAGAAGCGAATGACCCTGGTCGACATCGCCCTTTTCGCAGGGGTCGCGGCGTTGATTCTTTATGCGGGCTATCGCGTCAACGACGTGCTTGTCTATAATTGGGACTGGTCGCGTGTCCTCAATTTCTTCATTCGTTATGACGAAAATACCGGTAGGTATGTGGCAAATCTGCTGCTTTACGGACTGGCAACCACATTGCGACTGGCCTTCTGGGCAACGATCCTTGCAAGCATTATCGGCATTGTCATGGGATATTGGCGCACCAGTGAAAACCTGACTTTGCGCATCCTTGGCCGCACTTATGTCGAACTTATCAGAAACCTTCCACCACTCGTCTTCATTTTCATTTTCTACTACTTTATTTCCAGCCAGATTTTTCCCGCGCTCGGCTTCGACGATATTGATACGGGTAACATTCTGGTCAATAATTCGCTGTTTCGCATTCTGTTTGGCGACCCGCAGCTTATTTCGAACTTTCTGGCCGGCGTTCTGGTGCTTGCCATGTTTGAAGGCGCCTACATCACCGAAATCGTCCGCGCCGGCATCCAGTCAATCGACCACGGCCAATCGGAAGCTGCACGGGCAATCGGCCTGTCGCGCCTGAATGTCCAGCGTGACGTGATCCTGCCTCAGGCGGTGCGCAAAATCCTGCCGCCCTTGGCCGGCCAGTTCATCACCCTGATCAAGGATTCGGCAATCGTGTCGCTGATCTCGATCCAGGAACTGACATATCTGGCGACCGAAGTGGCGGCGACGACCACGAAGGTCTTCGAGACATGGATTCTCGTCGGCGCGATGTATTTCGTGCTGTGCTACAGTTTTGCGCTGTTGTTCGGCTGGCTGGAACGCCGCGCCGCCCGAAACCGCCGATAGGAGATCATCTGTATGGTTGAACCCACTGCAAGGCCGCTGGTCGAAATCAGTCATATGTGCAAATGGTATGGCGAATTCAGCGCGCTGCACGACATTAACCTGACGGTTGCGGAGGGCGAGAAAGTGGTGGTCTGTGGACCTTCGGGATCGGGAAAATCCACGATGATCCGCTGTATCAACCAGCTTGAAGCGCATCAAATGGGTACGATCCGGGTAGATGGGCAGGAAGTGAAGCCCGGCATGAAAAACATCGAACAAATTCGCCGCGAAGTCGGCATGGTGTTTCAGAGCTTCAACCTGTTTCCGCATATGACCATACTGGACAATCTCATTCTCGGCCCGATGAGAAATCGCGGCATGCCAAGGGCCAAGGCCACCGAACTGGCCATGGGCTACCTCGAACGGGTGCATATCGCCGAACAAGCCGCAAAATATCCGCCGCAGCTGTCCGGTGGGCAACAGCAGCGCGTGGCGATTGCGCGGGCACTCTGCATGAAACCCAAGATCATGCTGTTTGACGAGCCTACGTCAGCACTGGACCCGGAAATGATCGCCGGAGTGCTCGACGTGATGATCGAACTGGCCGAGGAAGGCATGACGATGATCTGCGTAACACACGAGATGGGTTTCGCCCGCAAGGTAGCTGATCAGGTGGTCTTCATGGATGAAGGCGAAATCATTGAGGTCGCGGCACCTGAAACCTTCTTCAACGATCCCCAGAGCGGTCGTGCACAACTGTTTCTGAGTCAACTGCTCGGGCACTGAGCGATCTAGCGCGGCGTGCAAATCAGCAGCGCCGCTGTTGTTCAATCTCACATGATGTCAATGTCCGGCATTTCGCGGCTGGAACGCGGACCGGCGACCGGACGTCACGCGGTCCTATTCATCCTTCGCATAATAGCCAATGACATCGCCTTGCGTTGTCACGCCAAGTCCGTTCAGCAGCCGGTTCACATAGTTGAAATAACCGATGATCTGATTGGCTTCCAGTATCTGGCCGTCATCCAGCCCCGCGCGCCGCAGATCATCGACGTCGGATTTCACCATTTTGCCCGGCGTCAGTGTCAGTTTCTCGGCGTAATGCATCAAGGCAAGGTCCCGCCCGTCAAGCGCCGTTTCCGGCTTGCGGGCATGCAGCGCCGCTTCAATCCGGTCGGCGCGCGCATCATCACCGATCAGATGGCGTGCATTGGCCCAGTGGTTGGCCAGCGAATAGGTGCAGTCGTTGAGGATCGACACATAGGAACTTAAAGTTTCCTGGAGCCACACCGGCAAGGTATTGGCCTCATCATGCAGCGCAGCGCGATAAAGCACGACATGGCCCTTCATCGTGCTGGGGCGCAAAGAATGCACCCGCATCACATTGTCGACCGTGCCGTGCGGTGTCCGGGCGATTTTGAGAACCTCAAGCAGAGCCGGATCCGCATCTTCATCCGAGATCATTTCTATCCAGGCGGACATCATCTTTCCTTCTTCATCGGTGTTTCCGCTTCGCGCCACGGATAGCTGCCGTCAATTAGTCTGGCAGTCGGGGCAGCCTGGCAGTCTGGCCGATAATGCAGCTTACTGTGCTGCAGCGGCCGTGGCAGCAGCGGCTTCCTGATCTATCAGACGTTTCAAATGCAATCGGAACAGTTTCGCCCCAGCGTCCAGACCAAGATCGATATTCGGCGTCTGCTTGTGCTTCATCCCCTTGTGTACCGCGACCAGAACAGTGCGGTCTTCCTCGAAAGCCATACGGGCGCCGGCATTCATCTTCTCGGATATCGCCTTGTCCCGGGGGTCGGTATTGCGGTGCTGGAACCAGAAATAGCGACTGTGATCTTCATCAATCGGCGTCATGAAATTATAGGAGATATTGATATAGGTCTTGTCGTCGGGTGCCGCGTCAGGGCCTCCGGTGCCTGTCGGCGTGTAGACCGACTTGTTCAGCCCGATGGCGGGAAAGCACATCTCGTAATGCTGTAGCCTGTCGCAGGTTCCTTCAAACCGCACCAGATCGGCATAATAGGGTGACGGCGGCCGGTCGTAGATCCAGCGCGACACGATCACACCTCGCTCGGTTCGTGCAACATCGAGCGGCTGATCGTCAGTACCTGCGCCGGCGAAGGATGTGACATGGACCCAGGCCACATGGCTGGGATCGAGCAAATTGTCGACGATCCACAGATAGTTGCACTCGATATCCAGAACCCCACCCTCGGTGTATCCCCATTCGGGATTGTCGAAGTTCTCGATCGGGAAAATCGTGTCCGGGTCGGCAAGCGCGGGGTCGCCCATCCAGATCCAAAGCAACCGGTATCGGTCGACGACCGGGTACGACCTGACAACTGCCCGGCCGGGAATTTTCCCCGGCTGCGTTGGAGCTGAAACACAGGTGCCGCTACAGTCGAAGGTCAGGCCATGGTAGCCGCATTCCACCGTATCACCTTTCAGGTTGCCCTTTGACAAGGGCAGCTTGCGATGCGGACAGGCATCTTCAAGCGCTACCGGCGATCCGTCTTCCCGGCGGTATATGACGATCTCTTCGCCAAGAAATGTTTCGGCTTTCAAAGTACGCTCGAAGTCCTTGCTCCAACCTGCGACGTACCACGCGTTCTTAAGATACATGACTTTGTTGCCTTGTTCGGAGTTGCCTTGTTCAGATCAGCCTTCGAAGTTGCCTTGTTCGGAGGCCCACCCGGACAGTCTAGGACAGAGATACCCGATCCCCAATAGTACAATCATAATGCCTGACATTAGATTTTCTAAAGCAGATGCTGCGGATCATTGGCGGCCTCCTGAAACAGCCATTCGTGGAACCGCAGGATACGATCGGATTTCATCGCCGCCTTCGGGCAAACAAACCAATAGGAGAACTGGGATACTGCAATGCCGTCAAGCGGTCGGACGAGACGGCCATCCCTCAGCGCATCGATGACCAGTGGCTCCCGCCCGAGTGCGACGCCCAAACCCTGGACCGCCGCCTGGACCACCATGTTGGCCTGTCCGAACCTGCGACTGCGCGCCGGCAGTGGTAGAACCTGACGCGTCTGCTCCGCCCAGAACGCCCAGGTTGGTGGATTACCGCCAATATCGGCAAGCTCATCCAGCAGAAAGGTGTGATGGGCCAAATCCGCAACCGATGTCAGTGGCGGACCTGCATTGAGCAGAGCTGGCGCGCAGACCGGAAACACCCGCTCATCCAGAAGCCGTTCGACATGCAGCCCCGGATGGTTTCCCATACCGTAGAGGATCGCCAGATCGGCCTGCCCTGTGGCAAATCCGACAGGAGACGGATCAGTCAAAATCGATACTGGTGTATCAGGGTGACGCTGATCGAACCGGATCAGGCGCGGAAACAGCCAGCTGACGGCAAATCCCGGTGCGCAAGATACTGTTATTGTGGGGTCCGCTCCGCCCTTGTGGCGCAGCTTGTCGCAATGCTCGCCGATCTGCCCGATACCGCTAGCAATGGCGTTCGCCAGAGTCCGGCCTTCCCTGGTCGCGACAGTTGTTCTGGGACCGCGGACAAGCAGGCGGCAACCGATCCATTCCTCGACCAGTTTTACATGCTGGCTGACCGAACTTTGCGTCACGCCGAGTTCTTCGGCGGCACGGCCGAAGCCCTGCAGACGGACGACAGCCTCAAAGGCGCGCAAGGCGATGAAGGGAAGGTTCGGCAACATATTAGACATCCTAATGTTGCGGATAATGAAATACAAATTGATTCAGCGCGGTGTCTGCCGCTAGGCTGGCGCGTCAGTCAACAATCGGGTCTGCAATGTCAATACGACAGCTGTCTATCGAAAAAGGCGCAGCCAACCTTCTGGTCAATTGTGCCGGAACGCGACGCGACGATCATTTGCTGATCATCCGCGAAGAGCCCGGCCTGGGTTACTATGACGAAGACATCGTCACCGCTGTTGCCGAAGCGGGGCGCCGGATCGGAGCGCATGTCACCGTCCAGGAGGTGCCATTCAATCCGCAGGCTACAGAAGTTCCCGCCGAAGTCCGCACGTTGATGGGCGGAGCTGATCGGACTGTGTTTCTTGCCCGCATCGGTGACCAGCTTCGGTTTTCCGACATGGCGTCGAATGGCCGGGCGCTTGTATCCTATGCGCTTGATGCGGAGATGCTTGGATCGGCCTATGGCACGGCCGACTATCGCGCCTTCGATCTGCTGAAATCCGCCCTCAACCGAATGCTGAGCGCTGCGAAAACGATCCATGTGAGCTGCCCCGCCGGAACGGATTTTCGCGGCAGCGGTCCCGGCTCGGTGACGCCGTTGCAGGATGTCGGCATCTACCGGTTTCCGATGCCGGTCTTTACTCCGATTCCGGCAACTGGATTTTCCGGCAGAGTGGCGTTACCAGGCTTCCTCATCGGAACCGGGTCGATGTATTATGAACCTTATGCCGTGGAATATGATGGCGCGCTGTTTGCGGACTTCGCGAACAACCGCATGACCGGGTTTTCCGGCGACAAGAAAGCTATCGAGGTGGCCGGAGCGCACTATCAACTCGTGGCCGGCAAATTCGGCATCGACAGGGATTTCGTGCATTCCTGGCATGCCGGGATTCATCCGGCATGCGCGTTCCCGGGCGCGGCCTCGGACAATTACGAGCGCTGGAGCGGTGCGGCCTTCGGCAATCCGCGGCTGTTGCATTTCCATACTTGCGGTGCCTATGCGCCGGGAGAGATTTCCTGGAACGTGGTTGACCCGACCATCGTCGTCGACGGGGTTGCGGTCTGGAAGGATGGTGTGCTGCATCCTGAACTTGTGCCCGGCGGAGCGGATATTCTGGCTCAATATCCCTGCGCCAGGGCCGTGTTCGATGCACCTAGCCGGAACATCGGGCTCTGAGGGGCGCAGGTGCGCAAGGCCCCTGACATCCAGTCGGCTCAACACTAGCGCAAGAAATGCAGGCCCTATCCTGGAAGTGTTCACAAGGACAAAACAATGACTTATGAGATCGCACTGGGAGACCGTGCCTATTCCAGCTGGTCAATGCGGGGCTGGCTGCTGTTTGATCATTTCGGGATACCCTGCAAGGCGCGCCACGCGCGGCTGGGTTCCGACGCGTTCACAACTCTGATGCGGGACTTCCAGCCGGCAAGAACCGTACCTGCCGTGCGTTTTCCTGAAGTGACTATCGCTGACAGCCTGGCCATCGCCGAGGAACTGGCAACCCGCCACCCCGAGGCGGGGCTGTGGCCGAAGGCCCCTGCGGCGCGTGCGATCGCGCGATCACTTGCAGCCGAGATGCATTCGGGTTTTGTTCCCTTGCGCCGCGCCTGCACGATGAATCTGCGGGTGTCCTATAGCGAATTTCCGATCGATGAGACGGTGACGGCCAATCTTGCAAGGCTGGAGACGATCTGGGCTCACGCGCGCCAAGCCTGCGGTGGCGAAGGGCCATGGCTCTGCGGCGGCTATTCTGCCGCCGACGCATTTTTCGCGCCAGTCGCTGCACGGATTGCCGGCTATAATCTGGCGGTCAGCACATCGGCGCAGGCCTATGTCGAGGCTCATCTGGCCGATCCTGCGTTTCGCCGCTGGCGGGCCATGGCGCTGGTCGATGGCGATGATCGGCTGGAATATTTCCACGATAACCCGCGCCGCGACTGGCCCGGTGCTGCAGCTTTGCCGGCACGTGCGGTCGAAGATGGTGCACCGGAAAATGCTGTCTGCCCGTATTCAGGTGACCCCGTCGCCCATCTGATGCAATATGAGGGACGTATTTTCGGCTTCTGCAATGGCTTCTGCCGCGACAAAACTGTCGCCGATCCCGAGGTCTGGCCGGAATTCGTGAAGCTGCTCGGCAGATGACCGCCATGGACCGGAGCCGTCAGAGGTTCGACCACCGGAACGCTCGTCCTGGCAACAGGTGATGCCTGCTCAATCCGGTCTGGCCGAAACGGTGATGAATTCGACGGCATCACTGACGATCTCGCTGAACCCGTGCGGCAGTTTTGCATCGGAGCTGAGCGTATCGCCCGGCTTCATCACGAAGCTTTCGCTGCCGCAGGCATAGGTTGCCTCGCCGGAAATAATATAGATGAAGATGTGTCCCTCATGTTGATAGCGCGGCAAGGTGCCTGCTTCTTCACGCCGTATCCGGATATGGGCGGACTGAAAGCTGCCGGCCGGTCCGTTATGCTTGCCGAGCAACAGATAATCATGCGCGTGCCCCGGCGTCACCCGCCGCGCCGGCAGGCCACCGCCGGCACGCACATGATGGATATCGGCCGAATTTCCACTGTTCGAGAACAGGGCCATGATCGAAACAGACATCGCTTCTGCAAGGGCATGAAGGGTCGACAAGGACGGCGAGACATTGCCGTTTTCGATCCGGGAGATCATTGCGGATGAGACTTTGGCCCGCGCCGCCAGCTCAGTCACGGTCATGGCGCGCTCTTGGCGCAGGCGGTGCAGCGCACGCCCGACTTCTGCTTCGACTTCCGTACTTGCGGCCATAGAGCTCTCCGTTTTCCCCGCTTGGGTCGCGGTCGCCAGATGCGACACGACCAAGGCCAGGCATCCTCCGACAAACTCCTTGACGGTTAATTACTAATAGTTACTAATATAACTGTTATGCAAAATTACTCAATCCTCTCCCTCGCCCGGAATGCACTCAGCGGCCACAGAAACTGGCAGCCGGCCTGGCGCAGCCCGCCGTTGAAGGATCGCTACGATGTCATCGTCATCGGGGCCGGAGGGCACGGATTGGCCACGGCCTACTATCTGGCAAAGGAATTCGGCATCACCAATGTTGCGGTGCTTGAACGCGGCTGGCTGGGCGGCGGCAACATCGCCCGCAACACTGTCACCATCCGTTCAAACTATATGCGCGACGAATCGATCCCGTTTTATGTGAAGTCGGTCGCCATGTTCGAAGGTCTGACCCGCGAGTTGAATTTCAACATGATGCACTCCAAGCGCACCATGGTGGACGTCGTCCAGACCTATCCAAAAATGCGCGAGCTGCGTCGCCGCCAGCTGACGATGGATATCCATGGCGCGACTTATGAGCAGATTTCGACTGCGGAAGTGCGCCGCCGCATTCCGGAGCTGACCGGTGGCGGGCAGAATGCGCGCCTGCCGATCATTGGCGGCATGGTGCATACCGATGCCGCCGTCAACCGCCACGACGCGGTGGCCTGGGGCTATGCACGGGCTGCCGATGCACGGGGCGTCGAGATCCACCAGCAGACGGCGGTGAAAGCCCTGATCCGGGATGCCCAGGGCGTCATTGACGGTGTTGAGACCAACCGCGGTGTGATCCGCGCAAAAAAGGTGGTCGTTGCGGTGTCCGGCCACACCACCACGGTAACCGAGACTGCCGGGCTGCGGCTGCCGCTCAGAACGATGAATTTGACAGCCTTCGTCTCCGAACCGGTCAAGCCTCTGGTCGATGTGATCGTAAACTGCCCCGATAGCGGGTTCTATTTCAGCCAGTCGGACAAAGGCGAAATGGTGATCGGCGGAGCGCCTGATATGGGGCAGAGTTTTCGCCGCGACATCAAGCAGCACGTCTTCGAAGACACCGTCTGCGCGATGCTGTCGCTGTTCCCGTCCTTCAAGATGCTCAAGCTGATGCGGCAATGGGGCGGGCATCTGGACATCGCGCATGATTCATCACCGATCATGTCGAAAACCGATGTCGAAGGCCTGTTCGTCACGGCCGGCTGGTGGGGCGGCTACAAGGCGATCCCGGCGGGCGGGCTGACATTGGCGCATCTGGTGGCCAGGGGCGAGCCGCACCCGCTGATGGCGCCCTTCACGCTCGATCGCTTCCGGCATCTGGATTTCGTCATGGAATCCGGCACCACGACCGCCCGTTAGAAAGGAAAGATGTATGCTTGTCATCCCCTGCCCGTTCTGCGGCGAACGCAGTGAAAGTGAGTTCATCTTTGGCGGCGCAGTTGAGACTGACCGACCGGACCCGGCAGCTGTCACAGATGCCGAATGGGTCGATTATCTGACCGTCGTGCCAAACCCTCTCGGCCCGGTCCATGAACGCTGGTGGCACGCGCGCGGCTGTGGCGAATGGCTGACCATATGGCGCGACACTCGCACGCATGATATCGCTGGAGGCCGCGATGGCACATGAATTCCGGCGCCCTGCGGGCGGGCGTATCGACCGCAATCGCAAGGTGCGGTTCCATTTCAACGGCAAGTCTTATGACGGGTTTGACGGCGATAGTCTTGCCTCGGCACTGATCGCGAATGGCGTGTCGCTGACCGCGCGCAGTTTCAAATACCATCGCCCGCGCGGGATCATCGGCAGTGGGCCCGAGGAACCGGCTTCTCTGGTCGAACTGGAGGGCGAGGACGCTTCGGGCAACAATCCGGTCACGACAGTCGCAATCAGAAACGGCCTAAGAGCCCGATCGATCAACTGCTGGCCCTCGCCGGAGTTCGACCTTGGCGCTGTCACCCAGCTGTTCGCGCGTCTGATCCCGGCGGGATTTTATTACAAGACTTTCAAGTGGCCGGACTGGCACCTGTTCGAACCGATGATCCGCCGTGCTGCGGGACTGGCGGCGGCCCCTGTGGGCCCCCCTTCCTGCGGGCATTTCGAAAGCCGTCATGGCCATGCCGATATCCTGATTGCCGGGGCCGGCCCTGCGGGTCTGATGGCGGCGCTGGTTGCCGGGCGCGCCGGCGCGCGGGTTTTTCTGGCTGACGAGGGCACTGAAGCCGGTGGCAGCCTGCTGAACCGCATGCTCTGGATCGGGGACCGGCCGGCCATGGACTGGGTGGCCGAGATTGTCTCGGAACTGGCCGCGATGGAGAATGTCACCCATTTGCAGAACACCACCGTGTGGGCCTACCGCGAGCATAATTTGCTTGTCGTGAATGAACGCCTGCCCAATCACAACGCGGTTCTGGAACGCAGTTGGCGCGTGCGTGCGCGGCAGGTCATCTGTGCGGGCGGCGCCATCGAACGTGCCATGGTGTTCGTCAACAATGACCGGCCCGGCGTGATGCTCGCCTCGGCCGTCCAGACCTATGTGAACCGCTATGCCGCGATCCCCGGAAAACGCGCTGTGATTTTCACCAATAATAACAGCGCCTATGCGGCGGCGGCAGACATGGCAGCAGCCGGGATCGTCATCCCCGCAATCGTCGACAGCCGCAACCCGGTGCCCGCCGAAGCACTGGCGCAGGTCGCCGGTATTGAGGTTCTGCAAGGCCATGTCGTCACCGCAGCCAAAGGGCGCAAACGAGTTCGCGCCGTCACTGTGTCGCCCAGGGATGGCGGCGCGGAGCGGGTCATCAAATGCGATCTTCTGGCGCATTCCGGGGGCTGGAACCCGGCGGTGCATCTGTTTTCACAGTCGCGCGGAACCGTGCGTTATGATGAGCTGATTGCAAGCTTCGTGCCGGATGTTCCGGCCCAGCGAACCCTGTGCGCCGGTGCCGCAACGGGCCGGATGACCCTGGCTGAGGCGCTGACAAATGGTGCCGAAGCGGGCGCGCAGGCAGCTTTGGCCTGTGGCTTCGATGCCCGGCCGGGCGACGTGCCCGAATCCGGGGATACCGCCTACAGGATCGAGCCGCTGTGGCGGGTGGAAACGCCCGGACCAAGGGGCGAGGCATTTCTGGATATCCAGAATGATGTCTCGGTCGATGATGTGCATCTCGCGCTGTGCGAGGGTTATGACAATGTTGAACACGTAAAGCGCTATACCACGGGCGGAATGGGCCTCGATCAGGGCAAGACCGGCAACATCAATATTATCGGCACGGTGGCCCTGCAAAAAGGCGTCGAATTGCAGGATGTCGGCACCACGACCTTTCGCTCGCCCTATACGCCGGTGTCGTTCGGTGCGATTGCGGGCCTGCGCGAAGAATCTGTCCTGTTCCCGTATCGCCATACACCGGTTACCGCCTGGAACAAGGCTCGCGGCGCAATCATGTACGAAGCCGGTGCACGCTGGCGGCGTCCCGGATATTTCCCGCATGAGGGCGAGAGTTTTCAGGATACGGTCAACCGGGAATGCCGCGCGGTGCGCGAGCGGTCCGGTGTCTATGACGGCTCTCCGCTTGGCACGTTCGAGCTGAAGGGGCGCGATGCCGGTGCGTTCCTCGACTTCGTCTACACCAACGTCATGTCGAGCCTGAAACCGGGCAGCGGCCGCTATGGCCTGATGCTGTCCGATGACGGTCTGATCCTTGATGACGGCGTGGCCTTTCGCATTGATGAACAGCGCTGGATGGTCTCGACCTCGACCGGGCATGCGGATGCGATGAACCAGCATATGCAGAAAATCCTGCAGACCCTGCGTCCGGACTGGCAGGTGATGCTGACCAATGTCACGAGCCAGTGGAACAATGCGACGGTCTGCGGCCCGATGGCGCGCGCGGTCATGAAGGCGCTCGGCGCCGATATCGATCTGTCGCCGGAAGCCTTCCCCTTCATGGCGTTCCGCGACGGCACTGTTGCCGGCCTGCCCGCACGCGTGGTGCGGGTCAGCTTTACCGGCGAGCTGTCGTTCGAGATCAACGTTGCGCCCCGCCATTTGCGCTTGCTGTGGGACAGGGTGATGCAGGCCGGTGCCGCTTTCGGCATTGAGCCGGTCGGGTCCGAGGCCAGCCATGTGCTGCGCGTCGAGAAAGGTTTCCTCTCGCTGGGACATGAAGTTGACGGGACCGTCGATCCTCATGACCTCGGCATGGGCTGGGTAATGTCCGGGAAAAAGGCGGATTTCCTTGGCAAACGGTCCGTCGACCTGCGCCGGGCGGGCGGGCGCACACGGCGCGAGCTGGTCGGCCTGCTGCCGGTTGATCCGAACCGCGCCATCCCAGAGGGTGCGCCGCTTACTCCCGGCGGGCGCAAGGAAGCAACCGAAGGTCTGACCACAGCCTGTGTCTGGAGTGTCGTCAACAATCGCTGGGTCGGCCTGGCACTGCTGGAAAACGGCCGGCAACGCCATGGCGAAACCGCCTATGCCCGGCTGAAAGACGATGTCATCCCGGCGAAAATCACGGCTCCGGTGTTTCATGACCCGGCCGGAGAGTTGCTGAGGTCATGACATGAGCTACGACGTGCACATCAATCGCCAGGACATCTCGGCGCTGTTCGATCTGAAAGGCGATCAGGAGGCCCTCGAGCGTTGGGCTGGCCAGAGCCTGCCGGCTTTTCCCGATGCCGCCAACCGGCTGACCAGATCAGAACACGCAAGTCTGTACTGCGTTGGGCGCAACCACTGGATTGTGAGGGCGGAACTTGAACACGAAGAAGCGCTGTTGGCGGCGCTGAAACCCGACGCCGCACCCGCTGACGTCAGCGTCGTTCTTATATCCGACACGCTGACATTCTTTGACGTCACCGGCCCGGATGCCGCCGCGATCATGTCGATTGCCTGTCCGCTGGATCTGCATCCCGCAGCCTTCGGCGAAACCACAGTCACATTCACTGAAATGTTCGGCCTCAAGGCGCTGGTGCTTCGGCTGGCAGACGGGTTCGAATTTGCCGTTGACCAAAGCTTCGGCAACATGATTACCGACTATCTGGCCCGCGCCACCGCACCTTCAACCGGAGAGGAAACCCGCTCATGAGCCGTACTCATATTCACACCTATCAGACGCGCTATCACGCACAAGCGACCTATTCCAAGGCAATCCGTGCGCGCGGAGATTTTGTCTTCATGCAGGGCCAGGTCGGCACATTACTGGATGGCACGCTGATAGGCGAAGGCGATCCCGGTGCCCAGGCCGATCAGGCCTGTCAGAACATCAAGCGCTGGATGGAAGAAGCCGGCGGCAGCCTGAAGGATGTCTGCAAACTGACGGTCTATGTCACTGACATATCGTACCGGCCAGCGGTTTACGAAGCCATCAACCGCTGGTTTGAAGGGGTACAGCACTGTTCCACCGGGGTGGTTGTGCAGGGGCTGGCCGATCCGTCCTTACTGGTCGAAATCGATGCCATGGCTGTCATCGACGACTGAGACCACCGGCGCGCCGGTTAAAGCGCCCGGTGGGACATAATCAAGCCGTTATTCTCAGCGCACCCGCTTGACGGCGCGCGCGAACCACTTGAAATCCTGTTGATTGGGGCAGAACGTCGCCTCTTCGATTCCCGCATTCCGATCGGCAAGAAACGTCCCGCATTCCTGGGTTTTGCTGCAGTTTACGCAGCGCCCGGCAAATGCCGCGCGGTCCCGGCTGTTGGAGTCGAGCGCCCGCGCACTCACGCCATGGCGTTCGGCCATCGCGCCCATCCGCCGCATGACACTGTCGGGCGTCAGCGCCAGACGTCGAAACTGTGCGCGATTCAGCCCGAAATCCTCCAGAACATTTGGCTCAATCGACTCGACTTCGTTGATTGCGCGCATTCTTTTCTGAACAGATTTCAAGAATCCCAGCATATCCACCTCCATATGGATGTTGTTGTTGCCAACAACATTAGCGCACTGCGCAGCCGGACACTTTGATCTAGCGCAAACCGTTGTGGTGCAGCTTTGGATACGGTGCATATCCTTCAAAGGGTTTGGAACCGGCTATGCGGCGCGATACCGCACCTTGGCAAGTGTCCGGTTGGCGGGCGAAGCGTCCGGAACTACAATGACCATCGATTGCCGAAATGGGCGGGGAGCTGGCGTTCGCTGCGCTTGCGGAAACAAAATCGCTTGTGATGACAAGCCGACATACAATGCAGGTAACGTTTGCGGACTTGTTCTAAATGCGGATCTGAGGCAGCCTACAACCCAAGGCGTTCTAATTGGGGATGTCGATCTGTTTCCAGAAGTAAGGAACACTCATGGCACCCTATCAAACAAGCGAGTTCTCATATGTTTTTCGCGAGGGCTATGACTATATCTCCTATCTAGAAAAAAAGAGCCATTTTGATCGTGTTGAAATCGCCGTAGATTCTGGGATTAGGAAACTGGTTGCTTCAAACGAAGAGCTTGCAAAGTCACAACTTCAAGCAACCAGCCAACTGGGAGCGGATATCCGAGAGGGGTTCGAAGGGCTAAGCGTTTCTATTGATGCAGTTAGGCACTCCATTGAAGATTTGAAATCTGTTTGCGAGAATGGATTTGCGCAGATCGATTTGAGTTTGAACTATATCGATCAATCGATTCAGCAGCTGATCAGAATTGCGCAAACACCAGATCAAACTTGGGCGCTAGAGCAGTACTCTATTGCTACAGACGCTTTCCGGAAGAACTTCGCGGAAGAAGCTTTGGACTATGTAAATAGAGCTATTTTGGGGCATGGCGACAGATCGGGCTACCGATTAGAACATAGATTTTACATGCTGAGAGGTCTTATCCGTCTGGGAAACTACAAAAACCACACGCCTGAAATTTTGGATTTAAAAGCCGCATCAGAAGACTTTCTTCTGGGCGCTCGGTATGCAGAGCATGACAGCCAAAAGGATTGTGCTCGGAGCTTTGGGCTTGCGGGTTGGGCTTCCTATTGCGCCGGTCGTATGGAAGATGCTCAGAAATACTTAAACCGATCGATTGAGATCAATGGGGCTGACAACCAAAGCAAATTCGAGTTGTCGAAAGTGCTCTTTCATGTGGGGAACAAGCCCGAAGCCAAGAGATACTTCTCAGACACTCTTCGGAACGATTGGAAGTACGCCCTTCGAGCAGGTTCTGATGAAGATTTTTTAAAATACCGGAAGGACGTAGAAGAGTGCATTAACTCTTATCTATCCGAGCTTCGTCAAGACTTGTCTAAAGCTATTGGTCTGTATGACCGACTTGAACTTACCAAAAAACAAACCGTTCTTTCACGCTACGGTCTTAACCTAGATACATCTCCGCAGTCCTTTTTTACGAAACTAAAATCTTCGATAAAGGCAGCACCAATTGCTGACCTTGAGACCATGAAGTCTGCAGTGGACGAAAACCTGAGGAGTCTAGAGGATGGTCTATCAAGTGCAAAGAACCAGATTCGAGAGCGAGCAAGGGGCATGAGAGGCCAAAAGAATCCAAGTGTATTCGATGGCCCAGAATATGCTTGGATTCCAATTCTTTTCGCCGTGGGGACATTTATTTTCTACGGTGCTTCTCAGCCATATTTTTTCACCTCTAACGGAGCTCATATAACTGAGTCAACAATCGCAGTTATTTTCGGATTTTTTTACTCAATCCTAGTTGGTATTTTGACCTTTTTTGTGTTAATTCCTGCCGCGAAATGGGTAATGAATTCAACAAGTGCAAATGAGAGAGGTAAGTCGGCGTCAGAGATGGAGAGAGATTTAGCGCTACTTTGATCGCAGCATGAATGCATGCCTTGCGCTTTGTCGGTCCTATGTCGTTTTCTCCCTATTCTTTGCATGTGCTATCTTTCTTCTTACAGGCCGCTCGAATTCTATGGCTAACCCTCATTTTTAATGGAGGAATTCGCCATCGAGTAGCGACAAAGTCCGCACGCAGACCAATCCAAGGTGCCAAAATGCTGCGCGGTTCATGAATGGCTACAATGCGAAAGCTGCACCGCAGCGCCCCACGATCGGCCAAGGTCCGGTGTGGGCCGAAATGACGATCAGCTTTAAAAATCGATGGTCCAAGAAGGACTCCGAATCTGCCATCCGCACATTCTCAGATCATCATAGAGCCATAGCGCAGGAATGGGTCGCATTTTCGTCTCGCATGGGCCGCCATTTTCTTATGAGGAAACAACCGTAACACCCTGTTTTTTTGATTTCCGCAAGCTTCCGGCCAAAGTTCATCCCGACCTGCTGCGCCAGTTCCTGGACAGAACCTTGCCAAATCCCAGGTATCAGGCGCGATTGATGATTTCTCCGGGCCAGATGCCGTCCTGGACCAGGGTTTTGCAGGCTTGGGTGAGCAATTGCCCGGTGACAAGACTGGCTCTGGGTCGTGTCGCATCATGCCGGGATGCAAGATGGATGGTCCATTCCAGATTCGGCCGCATGATATCAAGTGCGACGATCTTGCCTTGATGCGCCTGTTGCATCGCCAGATAGGTCGGAAGAATTGTGCAATGCCCGCCCTTGACCAGGCTGACGAGGCCGGGAAAGGAGTCGATGTCGGCAACGACATTGAGTGACAGGCCTTCCGCCTCGCAGGCAGCGTTGATGTGTTTGCGGATTGAATTGGCGGAACTCGGCAGCACGAGATTGAGCTGGGTAATCTCATCAAGGCGCACGCCGGGCTTGTTGGCCATGGGATGATCGCTCGGCACCAGCAGGCAGAGTTTTTCCTTCAGGATCGGCTCGCTGCGCAATCCTGACATGGGTTGTATGTCAAACAGCAGCGCCAGATCGATGTCTCCCAATTGCAGTAATTCCGCCAGCCGTCCGCTCATCGCTTCGATAATGTTCAGTCTGATCTGGGGATAGCGCGAGCGCAGCATGGGGAAAAATTCCGGGATCAATCCGCCGGCAATGGTGGTGGGAAGGCCGAGCCGCACCAGCCCTATCGGCTCCTCCGCGAGACCATCGACGACTGACACAACTTCCGCCACATCGCGCACGATATGATAGGATTTCTGCAGCACATATTTGCCCTCCTCGGTCAGCGCCGCACCGCGCGAATGACGCCGTACCAACAGGACATTGAGTTCCTGTTCAAGACGCTTCAGCGAGGCACTCAGGGCCGGCTGAGTGAGATTGAGTTTTCGCGCCGCGCCGGACAGGCTGCCGGTCTCGGCAATGCCGATCAGGGAATGCAGATCTCGGAGTTCCATTGACGATTTTCCGGTGTTCTGAAATCCAGTTCAGGCACAAAAATCGTGCGCATTCCCAGACCCTCGATATAAACCCTTTTTATATCACACTTCCAAATTTTCCTGATTGTCAAGAAGCGATGGATTTGGAACGCTGCGTTTCTGGCGAAATTCCACAGCCCGGCTTCGGGCGATAAACCAAATCAATACCGAACGCAAGAAAGGGATTTTAATGTCGCATCTCGTCAAAAGCCTCATCGCCTCAGCAGCCCTGCTTTCAACCACAAGTCTATCCAGCGCGGATGTAATCAATCTGCGCATGGGGTCGGGTCATCCGATCGGTCTTCTGGCCTATACTGAAAGTGCCAGTGAATGGTTCGCACCGGAGCTCAAAAAGCGTATCGAAGAGCGCACCGATCACACCGTCAACCTTCAGGAACTTCACGCCGGACAGGTGGCAAAAGTCACCGAGGTGCTGGAAGCCACACGTGACGGTATTCTGGACATCGGTTTCATTTCCCTGATCTTCGAACCATCCAACGGTTACCTGCAGACCTTCACTCTGTTCCTGCCGTTCAATTCGCCCGATGCCAAAACCGTTACGGCAGCCGCAAAAGCGACCTTTGAGGAATTTCCCGAGCTCTATACCTCGTTCGAAAAGGAGCACAATCAGATCTATCTGGGCGGGGCCTGCCTTGAGAATTACGGCCTTGGCTCGAATTTCGCGTGGGAGAGTTTTTCTGATCTTGAAGGCCACAAAATTGCCGGTGCCGGAACCAATCTTGACTGGATTGTCGGCGCAACCGCTGTCTCCTCAAACCTCAACGAAGCCTATCAGTCGATCCAGTCAGGGGTTTATGAAGGCTATTTGAGCGCCTCTGCATGGTGGCACAAATTCAAGCTGAATGAAGTCGCACCGTATTTCACAAAAACCGATTTCGGCGCGCAATATCTCAACGCCGTGACGATCAACAAGGACAGCTGGGACCGGCTGCCGGAAGACGTTCAGGTCATTTTGAAAGAAATGGGCAGTGAATGGTCCGAAGTGACGGCTGAAGTCTGCGCCCGCAACGATGCAGAAGGACTTGAAAAATTGCGCGCTCTTGATGTCGAGGTCACAGAGATTTCCGATGAAGCCCGCAAGGATTGGGCCGTGGCTCTGAAGGACTTTCCAAACCGCATGGCGCAAGAGCTGAACGGGCGCAACTTCCAGGGCACAGAAGTGCTCAATTTCTACATGGATAAGGTCGAAGAGCTCGGCCATGTCTGGCCCTATCGCTACGAAATCAAATAACTCCCAGGACTAGAAGCACGGCATTGGCACGGCAATAGAAAGTGGCTCGCATCATGTTGGACAAAATCGACCGTTCGGTTGTGATTATCAACCAGGTGCTCAAATATGTTGCGGCCACATTACTGCTGGTCGTTGCCGTGCTGATCGCGTTTGATGTGGTGATGCGGTTTGTCTTCAACAAGCCGGTCATCGGGATTGCCGAAATTGTCGCCAATGGCATTGTGATCATCGCCTTTCTGCAATTATCCTACGCGGTTCGAATTGGCGGAATGTTGCGGTCCGATTTGTTGTTCAGCCTTCTCAATGAAACCGGAAAAGCGGTTTTCGAGATTTTTGTGTCAGCACTCGGCGCGCTGCTGTTCGGCCTGATCGCATGGGCGTCCTGGTCGCCGATGCTGAAAGCCATCAGAACGCTGGAATTCGAAGGCCACGCCTCGTTTCAGGTCCCGGTCTGGCCGGTCAAACTCATCATTGTGTCATGCGCCATTCTGGCGGTGATCAATTACGGCATGATCATTCTTCAGACCCTCATCAATCGGCGGCCGTCACCGGACCCGGCCCTGGGCCACTGAATGACACATCACAATTGCATTTTGTTTGAAGTGGACCGGAGGGGCCAGACTCATGGGCAGTCCTGAATTTGCAATGGCCATCATCGCCATTCTGATCGCTCTCATCATCTGCAGCGTTCCGGTGGTGATCGCCCTGGGGCTGTCCAGTTTCTTCGGACTGGCCTATCTCACCGGCAGCGTCGATGTGGCCGGCTCGCTGTTGGCGAATACAACTTATGAGGCGATCCGGGACTATGTCTTTGCCGTGATTCCGCTGTTTGTGCTGATGGGCGAGTTCATCGCCCGGTCGGGGACCGCAGCCGATTTGTATAATCTGATCAATCGCGGTCTGAAGCGCCTGCCCGGGCGCCTGGCGCTGGCAACGGTTGCGGGCAATGCCGTGTTCGGCGCAGTCACCGGTGTCAGCATCGCGTCCGCAGCGGCGTTTTCACGCATCGCCTATCCGCAGATGGTCAAACACAATTACGACAAATCCACTGCTCTTGGTTCAATCGCAGGCAGCGCATCGCTGGGCATGCTCATTCCGCCCAGTGTCTTGCTGATCGTCTGGGGCGTTATTTCCGAGCAGTCCATTGGCCGCCTGTTCGTCGCCGGTGTGCTGCCGGGCCTGCTGCTGGCGACAATGTTTTTTCTGTTCATCATCGGCTACGCAAAGCTCAAACCGGCATTCTTCGGCGAAGGTGCCGGGCATGTCGACGCGACACCAGCCATTGAGCCGACCGCCGCGGATCTGAAGCGCGAAAAGCTCGGCGGAATCGGGGTCTGTATCTTGATCGTGGTTGTTCTGGGCGGCATCTGGTTTGGTGCTTTCACCCCGACAGAAGCTGCCGGAGTTGGCGTGCTTCTGGCCTTGCTGCTGGCGGTTCTGAAAGGTGTCAGTCTGCGCGGCATCGGCGAGGCGGTTCTGGAAACCGGCCGGATTTCCGCACCATTGCTGTTTCTCCTGATTACCGCCCAGATGTATTCACGGCTGCTGGCGCTGGGCGGTATTACCGGCTTTATTCAGGACCTGTTCCTGACCCTTGGCAATTCGCCCTTCCTGATCTTGTCGATCATGGTGCTGGTCTGGTTCGTCCTGGGCATGTTCATCGACTCGGTTTCCATCATTCTGCTGACCGTGCCTATCTTTGCGCCGCTGTCTTCGGGTCTTGGTTACGACCCGATTGCCTTTGCCATCATGGGCATCGTGGCCATTGAAGCCGGTTTGCTGACGCCGCCGCTCGGCCTGTGCGTCTACACCGTGAAAAGCTGTGTTTCCGATCCGGACGCAACCCTGGCGCGGATTTTCAAAGGTTCGATTCCGTATTGGGTCATTCTCATTATCCTCGTCGCCCTGATAGCCAATTTCCCGGCTCTGGCGACCTTCCTCCCATCTCTCATGTAACGCAAAACACTCACTGAAAGGACGTTCCCATGGCCAGACGTATTGTAGATCTCAGCCTGACAATCGAAGACAACATGCCGGCTCACAAGCTTTTCCAGAGCCCGATTTATCTGAAGGCTCTGAGCCATGAAAGCACAGTGTCCTTCGGACTGGGTGTGCCGGGTGACGCCATGACATTTCAGACAAATTACATCGGAATGCTGGATCATGTCGGCACCCATGTGGACGCGTTTCTGCACGTCAATCCAAAGGGCACGCCGGTGGATGAAATGCCGCTGGATCTTTTCATGGGCAAGTCGGTTTGCCTTGATCTGCGCCATATCGGTGATCTGGAAGATATCACTGCGGAACATATGGCAGCTGCAGAGGCCAAATCCGGGGTGAAAGTCGACGGTCATATCGTGTTGCTCTGCACCGGCTTTCACAACCGCAACAAGGATGACGCAAAAGCCCTCGTCTGGGCCAATCCGGGCCTGACCACAGAGGCAACGCAATGGCTCTATGACCGCGGCTCGCGGATGCATGGGGTTGAAGGGCCATCGACCGACAAGCCGTCCGATAACATCTTTGCACAACACCGGATGTGCCGGGATCTGGGCATTTCCCATTTCGAATGGCTGGTCAATCTGGAAGAGCTAGTCGACAAGGGCGAATTTGAATTCATCGGCCTGCCGATCAAATTCAAGGGCGGTTCCGGCTCTCCGGTGCGGGCCGTGGCACTGCTTGACGAATAGAATGACAAAGTCTCCCTCCCCTTTCTCTTTCTGAACCGGAGCTTGCCATGGCATTCGAATTTGCCTTCAAGACGATCCGCGAATTGAGCAGCGGCCTGTCACGCAAAGACTTCTCGCCAACTGAATTGTTGGCGGGAGTGATGGCACGCTATGAAGAGCTGGAACCCAGGCTCAACATGTTTGTCCACACCGATTTCGACGGTACCCGGCGACAGGCCGAAGCCAGTGAGGCGCGCATATTGAGTGGCAGCAAACTGGGTGAACTCGACGGTATTCCAACCTCAATCAAAGATCTGATTGCCGTCAAGGGGATGCCGATGCGGGCCGGTTCGCGCGCCACAGCGGATGCGGATCAAACTGAAGATGCGCCCTCCGTGGAACGGCTGCGTGCCGCCGGCGCGGTTATTCTTGGAAAGTCGACCACCAGCGAATTTGGATGCAAAGCGGTTGGTGACAGCCAGCTGACCGGCATTACCCGCAATCCCTGGAATACCGATCTGACACCCGGCGGCTCCAGCTGCGGTGCAGCTGCAATGGTCGCTTCGGGGCTGGTGCCCTATGCGTTGGGCACAGATGGTGGCGGCTCGGTCCGCATACCGGCGGCACTGACGGGCCTGTTTGGCATCAAGGCCAATTTCGGGCGGGTGGCTGTGTTTCCAACATCGGCAACGCCTACCCTGGCCCATGTCGGGCCTCTGGCGCACAGCGTTGAAGATGCTGCGCTCGTCCTGTCCACCATCGCCGGCTATGACAAGCGCGATCCGTTCACCGTCGCAGGCGGGCAGCCGGATTTCGCCGGAGCGATGAAATCCTACCGCACCCTGAAAATCGCCTGGAGCCCGACACTTGGCTACGGGCGCGTTGACCCGGAAGTCATGCGGTTGTTGGAACAGGCCATCAGACATATCGAAAGGCTGGGCCTGCAGGTTGAATTGGTGGAAAGCGTGATGGACGACCCCATCGATATGTGGACCGCCGAATTTTACGCCGGGGTGGGAACCAGATTGCGGGATATCATTCGCAACAAGCCTGAACTGCTTGATCCGCCGGTGCTTGATATTCTGCAAAAAGCGCTGGATCAGGATATGGACAGCTATTACCAGAGTGTCTTCAAGCGCTATGATTTCCGGGAGAAAATGCGCCGGTTTTTCGAAGTTTACGATATTCTGCTGACACCGACCCTGCCAGTGGCCGCCTTTCCAACCGGGCTTGATATGCCGCCCGGTTATGAAGACAAGAACATCGTCTCCTGGGCGACATTCACCTATCCGTTCAATCTGACAGGCCAACCGGCGGCGTCTATCCCCGTTGGCTTCACGGCCGGCGGATTGCCGGTTGGATTACAGGCGATTTCATCAATGCATGATGAATTGTCGATACTATCCCTTGCACAGGCCTATCAGAAATCGTCGCGCTATCACCTGGAAACGCCGTCAGCGTTTTCGTAGTGCGCCCTGCCCTCTATCGATAGCCGCAAATCCTGCATCGGCCTAATTATAGCCTTCGCAGATCGTCTTGATTTCGGACATCAGCGATCTGCCGGCCGGTGGCAGCCTGTAGCCTTTGCGGACCGCAATTCCCGCGACACGGGTCCAGGTGATGTTCTGGCAGTCGATGCGAACGATGTCGCCGTGATAGGGATTGGTGCGAATGTTCGGCAACAGGGTCAGCAGGTCAGACTGCTGCACAATGCGGATGGCGACCGTGCGCGACACAGCCTCGACCGAGACATGCGGAAACACCCAGCCGCGCGAGCGAAAAACGCTTTCCAGATAGAGATATTGCGGATCATCCTCGCCACCCAGAACCCAGCCGAAATCCCGAAGATCAGCCGGACCGATATTCTTGCGTTCAGCCAGCGGATGGCCGGCACGGGCGACAATATCCATCTCGTTGGTGATCAGCGGCTGCCAGTCGATGTCCTGCATGGTGGCGATTCCGGGAAATTCGGACACGAACAGCAAATCGAGCTTTCGCTCCCTCAGCAAATTCAACAGAACCGCGACCGTATCCACCTTGAGATGGATTTTGGCGGTCGGGCTGCGCGAAACCACATTGGCAATCGCCCGGGGCAGCAAAGCATCCAGGAACGAGGCCCCAGCTCCGACGTGGACCTTGCCGGGGGAATTTCTGAGACCGTCAATCGCATTCATGATCTGATGGCTCTGACTGCGGATGATCTTGGCGTGCTCCAGAGCGGCCTTGCCGGATGCCGTTGGAAGAACACCTTTGGAATGCCGGTCAAACAGCCGAACCCCCAAATCCTCCTCTGCCCGTTGCAGAGCCTTGGTCAAGGCCGACTGGGTCATGCCGAGAATGGTTGCGGCGGCATTTATACTGCCATGCTCCTCAAGTGTGAGCAGGACAGCAACATGGCGGAGCGGCAGGTAAGTATTCATTTTATTCATATCATATGCCTGATATTCAGTCTTGACCAGAATGTATCTTAGATGCGAGCCTTTGTTCAATCAAGTGGTGACAATCCCGACGCCGCCTAAGCAGGCCGTCGCATTAATAACGGGACATCATCACAGGGAGGATTGTTTGTGCGCCAAGCGCTGTTCCAGGAATTACTGGTTTTATCGGCCATTTTAGCTGTTGCCGTTCTGGTATTTGTCGAAACCGCATCTGGAACGGGCGGCGGCCAGGTGTCCTCTGGCACTTTTCCGCGCCTGGTTGCCGGCGCTATGGGTGTTTTCGCCATTGCGCGGATGCTGCTGTTTCTCGCAAAAACAACTACGCTGGATGGCGATTATGACTGGCATTTGAGCGCCACGCACCGCGCGCTTGCGGCGAGCGTGCTGATGATCCTCTACATTTTGCTGTTCAGGCAGGTCCATTTTGCATTGTTGACCTTTGTGTTCCTGTTGCTGGTGTTCTTCGCCTTCGGTGTGCGGCCATTCAGCCGTGTTCTGATCGGAGCAGTTCTTTCCACCGGCTTCCTTTACATCCTGTTCGTGCACATTGTCGGCATTGTGAGGTGAGTTTTTAATGCAATTCATCCTTGGTGCCTTCGCCGATATATTTCAGCCGGTCAGTTTTGCGTTTTTGTTCATTGGCAGCGCATTGGGGCTTCTGGTCGGTGTCCTGCCCGGGCTGTCATCTCCCATGGCGCTGGCCATTCTCATTCCGATTACATTCGGCATGGAACCGTTTTCCGCCTTCATGATCCTGATCGGGATCTATGTCGGCACCAAAACCGGCGGTGCCTTTTCCGCCATCCTGATCCGTACGCCCGGAACTCCGGCAGCCGCAGCAACAGCCATGGAAGGCTTTCCCATGGCCCAGCGCGGTGAAGCCGGCCGGGCTCTTGCCCTGTCGATTGGAGCATCCTTTTGCGGGGGAACGGCCAGTTGGCTGGTCGCCGTTCCGCTGGTCGGCGTCATCGGAATTTATGCGGTCCGGATTTCGTCGGCTGATCTGGCAATGATCGGGCTGCTGGCGCTGGCAGCTGTTTCAAGCCTGTCCGGGCGCGATCTGCTGAAAGGCCTGATGGCATCGTGTCTGGGGCTGATCATTTCGACCATCGGGCTTGATGAACTGACCGGAATGCCGCGATTGACGCTGGGTTATTATCAGTTGCTCGGCGGCATCCCGTTTCTGGCCGCCATTGTCGGCCTGTTTGCAGTGGCGACCGTGCTGGTTGATATTTCCCAGGATGCAGCCAGTGCAAAACCACCATCAAAAGACGGCAGTTTCAGAATGGGCGGGTTGCTGCGTGATTTGTGGAACATGCGCAAGCAGCTTGCCGTGGGAACCACAATCGGGTCGCTTCTTGGCATCGTTCCGGGCGTTGGCTCCGATACAGCCGGCTGGCTATCCTATGCCTATGTGAAACGCCAGATCGAAAAGGGCTTCCTGAAGAGCGACCGGAAAATGGGCGAAGGCGTGCCGCAGGGACTTGCAGCGCCGGAGGCTGCCAATAATGCGGTCACAGGCGGCGCCACAATCCCGATGCTGACATTGGGTATACCGGGCGACGGATCGACTGCCATCATGCTTGGCGCTCTGATGCTGTTCGGCCTGCAGCCGGGTCCGCTGTTCTTTCGTGAAAGCCCGGAAATGGCCTATGGCATTCTGGTGGCGCTTGGCGTTGCCAATCTGACAACACTGATTGCCGCCTTTGTGCTCATCAGACCTTTTACAGCCGTGTTGCGGATAGACCGGGCCGTGCTGCTCGGCAGTGTTCTGGTTCTGGCTCTGGCAGGCAGCTTTGCCAGCACCAACAATTCCTTTGAAATGGTCGTCGCACTGGTCTTCGGCGTACTCGGCTACATCATGTACCGGTTCAATTTTTCAATCCCCGCCCTGGCGCTGGGGCTGATCCTGGGACCGGTGATCGAAAGCAATTTCCGCCGCGCCCTGATGATCTCGCGCGGGGACGCAACGGTTTTTCTGACAAGCCCTCTTTCGCTTCTGAGCATTGTTGTGCTGACCGCGATTGCCGGAAAATTTCTTTATGACTTCGCTTCCCGTTCAAAACACCGATCAGAAGCAAGACAAGGCCGGAAACCCGGCCCATGATTTTAATCAACAAGGAGGAAAACATGAAAATATTCCACTCAATTACCAGCTGTGCAGCGGCTCTCGCCACTGCGGCGGCGGTCAGTTTTACCGGGATGGCCGTTGCACAGGAATTTCCATCCAAACCAATCCACATCATCAACGCTTTTGCGCCCGGAGGCGCAACGGATACGGCCATTCGCGGGCTGACCAAAAACTCTGACGCGTTTATCGACCAGCCGATTGTGATCGATTCAGTGACGGGTGGTGGCGGTGTCGCAGGCATCTTGCAGGCGGCACAGGCAGAACCGGACGGTTACACGCTGCTTGTCGCCGACACGGTGCTGACCACGCTGGCCCTGTTCCAGGAAAATCTGCCGGTCAGTGCAGATGATTTCCGTCCGATCGGTGTTTTCAATCTGCGCGGTGCCTGGTTTTTGACCCGGCCCTCGAAGAACTGGAAGACGCTCGATGAATTTGTCGCTGCGGCGAAGGAAAAACCCGGCGAACTGACAGTCGGTGTGCCGGCCCTCAGCAGTCCGCAACACCTTGCCATCATTGCTATCGAAGATACTTATGGGATCGACGTCAATATCATTCCCTATGGCGGCGGTGCACCAACCATGGCCGCCCTGCTGGGCGATCAGATCGATGCAGCCATGCCGGGCGTGCCAGCGGGGCTGGATTCCATCAATACCGGTGATGCCGTCTTTCTGGTGGCGTCGACAGATCTGGAACTGGTGAAATTCAAAGGCGATCTGACCTCCTTTGCCGATGTCGGCATTCCGCACGATCTGGGAATCTGGACTGCGGTCTGGGCTCCCAAGGACACCCCGGACGACGTTATGGTCCGGCTTTCGGAGATCTTTGGCGGCATGGCGCAATCCTCCGAGTGGATCGACTTTGCAAAAAGTTATGGCGTGACGCCGATCTGGAAACCTCTGGATGACGCGGCTGCCTATATCGCGTCGTCTTCAAAAAGCATGTCCGATCTCGCTAAACTCATCAAGTAACAGCGCTGTTTGGCCCTGCATCCGCTTTGCAGGGCCAATCTGCGCCTGCGCCACAGGAATTCACCCATGAGCAAACGGCCAAACATTATTTTCATCACTGCCGACCAGCATCGCGGAGATTGCTTCGGCTTTGAAGGACGCAAGGTCAAAACACCGCATCTGGATCAACTGGCCCGTGAAGGCACCCATTTTTCCACCTGCATTACATCCAATCCGGTCTGCCAGCCGGCCCGTGCGTCGATTGTGACCGGCCTGCTGCCGGCGACCCATGGAGTTTCGGACAATGGCATCGACCTTGATCCGGCACTTGGCGAAAAAGGCTTTGGCGGCGCGCTGACCGCCTCTGGCTACAACACTGCCCTGATCGGCAAGGCCCATTTTGCCACTGCGCACACATTCGCGCCGACCGGCACAGCTGAATGCCGCGACAGTATGGATAAATATGATGCGGACTGGTTTGGACCCTATATGGGGTTCGGCTATGTCGAACTGGTGGTTGAAGGCCATAATCTGCATTTGCCGATGGAGCCGCCGAATGGCCAGCACTATGACCGCTGGTACTATGCTGACGGCCATGGCGAGGCCAAGAACAAAGCCTATGCGAGCAATGTCGGCCCGGACACCAAGGACGCTCCCCAGACTTGGCATTCCGGCCTGCCCGTAGCCTGGCATAATTCAAGCTGGGTCGCAGACCGGACCATTGCCCGTATCAATGAAGCGGAAAAGGACGACGAACCTTTTTTTATCTGGGCGTCGTTTCCCGATCCGCACCATCCGTTCGACTGTCCTCTGCCCTGGAGCCTTTTGCACCGGCCCGAGGACGTCGATCTGCCGGAACACCGGACACTTGACCTGGAAAACCGTCCGTGGTGGCACCGCAATTCGCTGGAAGGCAAGCCCGAAATCCGGGCAGATCTGGCTGAATTTCGCGAAAAATTCTCTCGCACCCCGGTGATGGATGACGATCAGCTGCGCGAGGTCATTGCCAATTACTACGGCATGATTTCACTGATCGATCACAATGTCGGACGCATCATGGCGGAACTGTCCCGGCTTGATCTCGATGACAATACGATCATTATCTATTCCGCTGACCATGGCGACTGGCTCGGTGATCATGGTCTGCTGCTGAAAGGGCCGATGCTGTATGACGGGTTGCTGCGTGTCGGCTGCATTCTGCGCGGCCCCGGTATACCGGCGGGGAAACGCGTTGCTGATCCGGTTTCCAATCTGGATTTTGCCGCGACAATTCTCGACTACGCTGATGCAGCGCCGCTGATGGAGATGCACAGCCAGAGCATGCGCGATCTGATTGAGCAGGACGATGCGCACCGCGAATTCGCCTACAATGAATGGGACCTGCGTCCGTCACGCTCTGGGGTCGCACTTGAACTGCGCACCGTCAGAACGCGGACCCACAGGCTGTCACTGGATCAGATCAGCGGCGTCGGGGAATTGTATGATCTGGAAAATGATCCCGACGAAATGATCAATCTGTTTGACAGTGCCGATCACGCTTCCTTGCGCAAATCACTGGAAGCAATGATCGCCTTGCGCCCGCAGGATGCCCGTAAGGTCCCGCTGGAACAGATCGGGATGGCCTGACAAATTTGAAGCATGACGGCAACTTCCCGGACTTGCGGCGCTTATTTTGATCGCAAAGTCCGGGAATGTGAGTCGCCTGTTGGATATTGTTAAATAATCGACGGGCGGCCGACGATTGTGCGGTGGCCTATTCCGGCTTCCAGCAGATTTTGCGCGATGTCGGCTCTGGCGCTGGCGCCGAATTTGCGGATCAGATTGGTCTCGCGGCCGGTCAGCAATGTCAGGGAAATCAGGGCGATATCGCCCATCGGACCATCAATATAGAGCGTATCAAAATCCGCTTTCGGAGCGCCCATCAGGATGCAGGCGCTGCCGTCGGCGGTGAGATGCGTAGCGGGCAAATCGCTTTCGGGAATTTCCATGGAAATTACGCCGAATTCGTCCAGCAGGTCCTCCATGCCGCCGCGGGCGACCGTGTTGTAGGCCACCGTCATCAGCGTTTCGACGGCGATATTGCGTGACTGTTCCGACATCGGACGTTCGGCAATATCCATGAAAAATTCCAGCCCGAAACCCTGATTGCCCTGATGGTTATCGTGGAATGGATCAGACAGGCCATCTGTGGCCAGCACCGTCGAGCCTTCACGCTCGATGGTCAGGAAGGCAAGACGATCAGATGGCCAAGCGGGAATGTTCTTGTAGATCGAATTGACCTGGGGCGCGATCAGCTCCGGCGCCAGATCGCCCAGTTCCTGCCAGAAAACCCAGCGCGCGCGAATGCTCTCCGTCAAAGCGCCGTCAAATGCCTCTTCGGCAGCGATATCGGTGATTTCGTCAACGTCGCGAAAGCGTTTCCGGCTGCTGCGGGTTTTGACAGGTGGTTTCGGCTCGGCGTCCGGTCGCCGACCCATCATTCGCTTCCAAAGACTCATATGCGCACCCCTGGCGCCGACTGCCGACGCTGTTCCCTCGGCCTGAATCCTAGATTGTTTGATGCAGTATGTCACGGAATTGTATCGGCAAATGCCGAAAAGCAAAGAGCCGGCCTTCCAGCCGGCTCCCTTCTGTTCACCATCAAAGGTGATTATTGCGGCAGTTCACCGTCAACGCCTTTGACATAGAAATTCATGCCCAGCAGTGTGCCGTCATCAACCGTTTCACCTTCACCGACGAGCAGCGTTCCGTCCTTCTTGTAGATTGGGCCGGCGAACGGATGCAGGTCGCCATTGCGGATTGCCGCCTCGGTTTCGGCAGCTTCTGCAGCAACATCATCGGGAAGGTTGGTGTAAGGCGCCATATTCACCATCTTGCTGTCCAGACCGCCCCAGACCTCGGTCGATGTCCAGGTGCCATCCATGACGGCCTGGACACGGGACACATAATAGTCTTTCCAATTGTCAACGATTGAGGTCAGCTGCGCATCCGGCGCAAATGCGATCATGTCCGATGCCTGGCCGAATCCCTTGACGCCGCGCTCTGCTGCAACCTGAAGCGGCGCCGGAGAATCCGTGTGCTGGGTGATGATATCAACGCCCTGATCGATCAGCGCCTTGGCAGCATCGGCTTCCCTGCCCGGATCAAACCAGGTGTTGACCCAGACCACTTTCAACTTGAAATCCGGATTGACGGATTGTGCGCCGAGCATGAAGGCATTGATACCGCGCACCACTTCGGGAACCGGGACTGATCCGATGTAACCTGCGGTTCCGGTCTTTGAGACTTTTGCCGCGATCTGACCGATAATGTAGCGGCCTTCGTAAAACCGCGACGAATAGGTCGCAACATTGTCGGCGCGCTTATAGCCGGTGGCATGTTCAAAATAGACATCGGGGAATTTCGCCGCCACCTTGATTGTCGGATTCATGTAGCCGAAGGATGTGGTGAAAATCATATTGTATCCTTCACGGGCGAGACGTTCGATTGCCCGCTCCGCATCCGGTCCTTCCGAGACGCTTTCCACATAGTTTGTCTCAACCTTGTCACCAAAGGCTTCTTCAATGGCAAGCCGGCCTTGATCGTGCTGATAGGACCAGCCGAAATCGCCAATTGGTCCGACATAGATAAAGCCGACCCTGATTTTCTCATGACTGTCGGCAAACACCGTCCCAGCCAGACCGATGGTGGCAAGAGCGACAGCTCCCGCAAGAGTTCTGATAATGCGTTTCATATGACAAAATCCCTGATTATGTGACTGATTGCGTGCCTGATTGCGTGATTGCGTGATTGCGTGATTGTAAAAGCTGCTCTGATGCTGATTAGACATCAGGTACAAACGGCTTGCCAAGGCAGGCCGGTGCGTTTTTCTTCACCAGCGTGCGATTTCTGGATATCAGAACAAGCACAATGATGGTCGCCAGATATGGCAGACTTGAGAGGAACTGGGAGGGAATTTTGACGCCTGCGGCCTGTGCGTGCAGTTGCAGGATCAGGACAGCACCAAACAGATAGGCCCCGGCGAGCAGCCGACCCGGCATCCATGTGGCGAAGACCACCAGAACCACTGCAATCCAGCCCCGTCCTGCCGTCATGCCTTCAGTCCATTGCGGGGTATAGACCAATGACAGATATGCCCCTGCCAGACCGGCACAGGCCCCGCCGAAAATAACCGCCAGATAGCGCACCTTGCGCACTGATACACCCAGGGCATGAGCCGAGGAATGGCTGTCGCCGACCGCGCGCAGCGCCAGGCCGGCGCGCGATTTGAACAGGAAATACCAGACTGCCAACAGCAGCACGATGGATGCATAAACGATGATGTCCTGCGAAAACAGGATTTTGCCGACATAAGGCAGATCCGAAAGCCCTTCAATGTAGATCGGTGCCAGTTTGACGCCGGGCAAGCCGATATAGGCATCACCGATCATTCCGGACAGCCCAAGCCCGAGGATGGTGAGCGCAAGGCCGGTCGCCACCTGATTGGTGACCATTGAAATCGTCAGAAATGCAAAGGGCAGCGAGGCCAGTGCACCAGCGGCAATGCCAGCCGCCACGCCAAGATAGGGCGAACCGGTGGTATAGGCAATGGCGAACGCACTCACCGCACCCATGATCATCATGCCTTCAACGCCGAGATTGAGAATCCCGGATCGTTCTGCGACCAGTTCACCACAAGCGGCCAGCAACAGCGGCGTGGCAGCCGTGATGATCGTCAGAATGACAGCTTCATAAATTTCCATCAACCTGGCTCCCTGACTGCACCGACACGGCGGATGGTGTAGACAATGAACGTATCGCAGGCGAGCACGTAAAACAGCAGCAGACCCTGGAACACCCTGGCAATCTTGTCGGTGATGCCAAGCGATACCTGGGCCGCCTCGCCGCCCAGATAGGACAAGGCCAGCACAAAGCCTGCAATGACAATGCCAATCGGGTTGAGGCGGCCAAGAAACGCGACGATAATCGCAGTGAATCCGTAACCGGGCGAGATCACCGGGCGGAGCTGGCCGATCGGTCCCGCTACCTCCAGTATTCCGGCCAGACCGGCTAATGCGCCGGAAATCGCGAAGGCGAGAAAGATCATCCTGCTCTGGCTGAAACCGGCAAAGCGCGCGGCCCGCGGAGATTGTCCGATCACCTGTATCTTGAAGCCGTGAATTGTACGGCTGAGTAAATAGGCCGCGACAATGGCGATGACGAGTGCGATGGGAAAGCCGATATGCATCCTGCCGCCATCAAAAATCAATGGCGTTACGGCATCGCTGCCAAACAGCCGGCTTTCGGGGAAATTGAACCCTTCCGGATCGCGCCACGGTCCACGGACCAGCCAGTCGAGGAGAAACTGCGCAACATAGACCAGCAGCAGACTGGTGAGAATTTCGTTGGCGCCAAACCGGACTTTTAGCAGCGCCGGTATCAATGCGAAAAGCGCGCCGCCGGCCAACCCAGCAGCAACCATCGTGGGAAACACCAGAGGCCCTTCCCAGCCGGACATCATGATCGGGATGTATGATCCGGCCAGAGCGCCCGCAATGAACTGTCCTTCTGCGCCGATATTCCAGATATTGGCCCGGTAGCAGATCGACAGGCCAATGCCGATCAGGATCAGGGGCGTTGCTTTCACCACCAGTTCCTGCAGCGACCAGGCACTGAGCAACGGTTCGAGGAAATATACCGACAAGCCTCTGACAGGGTCAATCCCCAGGCTTGTAAACAGCGCGGCTCCGGTGGCCAGCATCAGCAGCACCGCGATCAGGGGCGAGAAGACCGTCATCCATGTTGAATGCTCTTCCCGGCGCTGTAACTTAAACTGCATGGTCCACCTCGGTGTTGGCATCGGCGATCGGCCGATCCGCTGGTTCGAGAGGCTCTGACTGTTCGATGGGACCGGGCGGTTGCGATACGGGCCGCGCTTCTGCATCCACCCCTCCCATCAGAAGGCCGATCTGCTCACGGGAGATTTCATCAATCGGATAGGATTGTGACATCCGGCCTTCCGATATCACTGCCACCTGATCAGCAATCTCGAATATCTCGTCGAGATCCTGGCTGATCACAACAATTGTGGTGCCGCTTCTGGACAGATCAATGAGCTTTTGCCGGATCAAACTGGCGGCACCCGCGTCGACACCCCAGGTGGGCTGGGAAACGATCAGCAGCCTGGGATTGCGCTTAACTTCGCGGCCGACAACAAATTTCTGCAGATTGCCCCCGGACAGGGCACCGGCTTCCACATCGGCATGGGCCATCCGGACATCAAAAGCTTCCGTAATCCTGCCTTCCAGACGGGCCAGTGCCAGGCGGTCGATGACACCTCGTGAGGTGGTTCCATCATTGGCATTGTTCCAGGACAGCAGGATATTGCGGCTGAGTTTCAAATCCGCCAGCGCGCCATGGCCATTGCGTTCTTCGGGCACGAAGGCTGCACCGCGTCTGCGCCGTTCGGAAATTCCGTCAGCCGCGCATGGCCAGCCATCAAATACAATGGCACCAACGTCCGACACCGGGGTTTCCCCGGACAGGGCACCGAATAATTCGCTTTGGCCATTGCCGGCAATACCGGCAATGCAAAGAATTTCGCCATGCGCAACATCAAAGGACACATCCACCAGACTGGTGCCGGTGTTCACCTCCGGTTCAACATTCAGAGCGCGAACCACCAGACATTTCTTGGCGCCATGAAAATCCCGCGGAACGCGGCTGACATCGGCGACTTCACTGCCGACCATCATCGCCGCCAGTGTTTTTGCAGTTTCCTGTTTTGGATCACATTCGGAAATCAGTTTGCCGTGGCGCAATATGGTCGCCCGATGACAAAGCCGCTTCACTTCGTCGAGCCTGTGGCTGATATACAGAATGCTCTTGTGCTCGGCGGCCAGTTTTTCCAGCACCAGAAACAGTTCATCGGCTTCCTGAGGTGTCAGCACCGATGTCGGTTCATCCATGATGATCAGATCCGGTTCCTGCAGCAGGCAGCGGACAATCTCAACCCGCTGGCGCTCGCCAACGGACAGATCGGCAATCGTCGCGGTCGGATTGAGCGGGAGACCATATTCGGCAGACACTGTCTTGATCCGCTGCCGCAGGTTTTTGGCCTGCTCTTTTGGCAAAGCCAGCAGGATATTCTCTTCAACGGTCAGGGCTTCAAACAGCGAGAAATGCTGAAACACCATGCCGATGCCCAACTCCCGGGCCATGGCCGGGTTGGTGATGGAAACCTCGTTACCCTTCCAGCTCAGCGTTCCCTCATCGGGGCGCAAACTGCCATAGAGCATTTTGACAAATGTCGATTTGCCGGCACCGTTTTCGCCCAGAAGTGCGTGAATTTCACCCGGCACCAGAGATAGATCGATATAATCATTGGCAGTCAAAGTCCCGAACCGTTTGACAATGCCCCGGGCCTGCAACAATGGCATCGCATTATTCGACTGTTCAACTGTCAAGACTGTTAACCCCCTGCTCTTCAAGGTCGTATTAGGGCGCGTTGCCTGGTAAAAGACAAGTTCCGTTTTAGGTTTTAGGTTGTTTTCCCAAAAAAACCTGTGCTGAAACAGATGCCGCGATAATACTTGGTTCCTTGCCATCAACACCGGGAATGCCGATTGGACAGACAAAACTTCTCGCCAGTTCCGGTGCCATTCCGCTCTTTATCAGCATCGATTCAAACCTTGACCGTTTTGACCTGCTGCCAATGACACCAACGAAGGAAAATGAGGCTTTCAGAGCCGCTTCCAGAATCGACAGATCCTGAGCATGGCTGTGAGTCATGATGAGAATTGCCGTATCGCGGTCAAGATCAGGCAGAATGATGCGGGGATCAGCCAGCGCATGCATGCTGATATTGTCCGGCACCACGCCGGGAAACATGTCTGCGCGGCTGTCAATCCAGGTCATCCGCACCGGAAGCAGCGACAGGGATTTCATCAGCGCTTTGCCGACGTGACCGGCACCGAACACTGCCACGGGCACGGACCGGATGCCAAAATGCTCTGTTCCCCCGGTTTCAACGATTTTTCTGCGAATATGGCCGCTTGTATCGATTTGACTGGCAGTCTGAAAACTGCCTGCGCGTTCCACCCCTGCCAGCAATAGCGCCTCGTCGAGCCGGTCCGGTTGCCAGAGCTCAAAGCTCAGAGAGACATGACCGCCGCAGCATTGTCCCAGATTGGGGCCGAGCGGCACCTGAAGCCGTTCATGGTTCTTGCCGCATTCAGAAAATGATTTTGCATGGCCGAGCGCCTGCCACTCCAGAGCACCGCCGCCAATGGTTCCGTAAAAATCACCGCCCGGCAGCACGACCAGCCCTGCACCGGCACCGCGCGGCACTGATCCCCGTGCCTCCTGCACCAGAACAAGCACCACAGGCTGGCCGGATTTCAGGCATTCAGCAAGAGGTTGCCACAGTTTCATCGCCGCATCTTCATCAGAAACCCGCTATACCTGCCCCGGCATCTCCAGAGAAGCAATCGCATCGAGAATTGCTTCGGGCGTGGCCGGTGCCTGAAGACGCGGCCGCGCGCCCGGCTTGATGCTGGCGATGGCATGGTAAATCGCGCTGAACACCGACACAGCCAGCATCAAGGGCGGCTCGCCGACCGCCTTGGACTGGTAGATTGTATCTTCGCGGTTGCCGTCGTACTCGTAGAGCGTTGTCACAAAATGCTCGGGCACGTCCGATGCACACGGGATTTTATAGGTGGATGGCGCGTGGGTGCGCAATTGGCCCTTTGCATCCCAGACCAGTTCTTCGGTGGTCAGCCAGCCCATTCCCTGAACAAATCCGCCTTCGATCTGGCCGATATCTACCGCCGGATTGAGGGACTTGCCGACATCCTGAAGAATATCGACAGCCGTTACCCTGGTTTCTCCGGTCAGTGTGTCAATCTGAACTTCCGAACAGGCCGCGCCATAGGCGAAATAGAAGAATGGTCGGCCCTTCAACTCCACCCGGTCCCAGGACACTTTCGGGGTCCGGTAATATCCGGACGCAGACAGGGAAATGCGTTCCAGATGCATTTCGCTGGCCAGATCGCTGAAACTGATACTGCTGTCACCGACCGATACCTTGTTGTCGGCAAACACCACCTCGTCCTCGCGGGCCTGGAACCGCTCGGCGACGAATGCCCGCATCCGGTCCTTGATCTGACCGGCGGCAATTTTCGCTGCCATGCCATTCAGATCAGATCCGGAAGAAGCTGCTGTCGGTCCGGTATTTGGCACCTTGTCGGTGGTGGTTGCGGAAATCTTCACCTGATCGAGATCAATGCCGAATTCCTCGGCCACCACCTGGGCGACCTTGATATAAAGCCCCTGGCCCATTTCCGTGCCGGCATGGCTGAGAAACACCGATCCATCCGTATAGACATGGACCAGTGCACCGGCCTGATTGAGATGGTTCAGGGTGAAGGCAATGCCAAATTTGACCGGCGTCAGTGCCAGTCCCTTTTTGATGAACCTGCTGGTGCGGTTGAAGGCGTCGACCGCCTTGCGCCGTTCCCGGTAGCGGCTGGTTTCTTCCAACTGACTGACAAGATCCTCAATGATATTGTCTTCAATCACCATGCCGTAAGGGGTGATGTTACGACTGTCCTGTCCGTAAAAATTGGCCTTGCGCACATCCAGAGGATCAAGTCCGGTCTGAATGGCGATTTCATCCATCATACGTTCGGAAAACACCACACCCTGAGGGCCACCAAAACCGCGAAATGCCGTGTTCGAAACCGTATTGGTGCGCATGCGGCGCGAATGGATGCGCACATGAGGATAATAATAGGCGTTGTCTGAATGAAACATGGCGCGGTCATTGACGCCCAGAGACAAATCCGCCGAGTGACCGCACCGCGCGGCAAAGGATGTATCGACGCCGGTCAGGCGGCCATTGTCTTCAAATCCGACCTTATAACCGACTGCAAAATCGTGACGTTTACCGGTCATGATCATATCATCATCCCGGTCGAGGCGGAGTTTGCAGGGATGGCCCGTGACCTGCGCCGCGAGGGCCGCTATGGCCGCCCATTGCGACGCCTGGCTTTCCTTGCCGCCAAAACCGCCGCCCATGCGCCGCACTTCAACGGTCACAGCGTGCTGCGGCAGGTTCAAAACATGGGCCACCACATGCTGCACTTCAGTTGGATGCTGGGTTGAGGACAGAACTTTCATGTCGCCATCTTCACCGGGCATTGCCAGCGCAATCTGGCCTTCCAGATAGAAATGTTCCTGACCGCCGATTATAATGGATGATTGCAGGCGGCGCGGCGCCTTTTGAACGGCGCTTTCCGGTTTGCCGCGCAGAAACTCATAGGCATCCAGCACTTCAGAACGTGCCGCCAGTGCATCTTCCACGCTTAGGATTGGTTTTTCATCAACCTCATAATCGATATTTGCCAGCCGGGCGGCCTTGCGCGCCTCCAGCCTGGTTTGCGCGACGACCGCAAACAGCGCCTGGCCATGGAAACTCACAATATCATCGGTAAACACCGGATCATCGCCGGTCCCGGCAGGGCTGGTGTCATTGACACCGCGAATATGAGCGACGCTCAACACTTCTACCACCCCTGGGGCACGGCGGACCGCCTCCAGATCGATGCCGGTAATCCGCCCCGAAGCTATTGCCGCCAGCCCCGGCACCACATGCAGTGTTCCGGCGGGTTCCGGCACGTCGTCAATATAACGCGCCGTGCCACTGACGTGTTTTATGCCACTGTCATGTTTGACCGGCTTGCGGACACTCGCCGTACCTTCTGATGCAGCCCCGGTTTTTGAGAGGGTCGCGAGGGTCATTGTGCTGCCTCCAGATCATCAGGCCGCAGAGCGCTGACACGTGTTTCATTGCTCGGCATGCCGCCGATTTCCAGCAGGGCTTTGCGCAGCAGGTTTTTCGCCGCAACCATACGATAGAATGCGCTGGCACGCATGTCGGTCATGGGCGCATATTCCTGTTCGAGGGCGGCAATGGCGGGTTCCCAGCTGGCTTCATCGTTTACCGAGATACCCTGCAGCAACTGCTCTGAGCGACAGGCTCGTTTTGGTGTCCCGGCCATGCCGCCATAGGCAATCCGCGCCGCTTTGACAGTGTCGCCGTCCAGCGTGATTTTGAAAGCACCCATCACAGCGGAAATATCCTGGTCAAAGCGTTTCGATATTTTGCTGCAGCGCAAATGTTCACCCTGCTGCAAACGCGGCACTTCGATGCTACTCAGCAATTCACCCGCCTTGCGATCCTGCTTGCCGTAATCGATAAAAAACTCCTCAACCGGCATGGTGCGCTCCTGACGGGTGCTCTGCAATTTGATTGTTGCACCCAGAACAATCAGCAGGGGCGGCGTATCGCCGATCGGGGAGCCATTGGCGATATTCCCGCCAATTGTTCCGCTGGCGCGAACCTGGCGCGAACCGATGCGCAGGATCAGTTCGGCAATATCAGGATCAATCTCTGCCAGATGCGACAAAGCTGCCTCATAGGTGGCACCACCGCCGATGGTCAGACTGTCCGAAGTGGCTGTGATATCGGCAAACCCGTCAATGCAGCCGAGATACAGGATCTTCGGCAGATCATCGAGCCGCTTGGTGACCCACAGACCGACATCCGTCGCACCGGCAACCGGCGTTGCGTCAGGATGTCTGTCATATAATTCCAGCGCTTCTGTAAGGGTGGCGGGCGCTGCAAAGAAGCGCTGCTCGGTGCCGGCAAAAAGCGAGCGCGATGACAGTGCGGTTTTCATTTCCCGCATTTCGTCGAGGGCGGCCAGGACCGGTACTTGCGGCCCGAAACAGCTTTCCATGGCGGCATCGATGATCGGTTTGTAGCCAGTGCAGCGGCACAGATTGCCAGCCAGCCAGGTGTTGACCGTTTGCCGCGTCGGCGGTTCCGCCCGGTCCTGGTTGAGACAATACAGCGACATCACAATCCCGGGCGTGCAAAAGCCGCATTGCGATCCGTGATTTCGTGCCATGGCTTCCTGAACCGGATGCAGCGGACCATCGCCTTGCGAGAGGGTATCGACTGTAATGATATGGCGGCCATGCATCATTCCCAGCAACTGAATACAGGCATTGACAGGACGATAGATCATTTCGTCCTGTTCCAGCGTGCCAATGGCAACCGTACAGGCACCGCAATCACCCTCGTTGCAGCCCTCCTTGGTGCCGGTCAGATGCTGCTGCTCGCGGATGAAATCCAGTAATGTCGCGGTGGGATCGAACTCCTTCAGTCGAATGATCTGATCGTTGAGACGAAAACAAAGTTCATTCAGCATATCAACTCCCGCGATACGTCGAGTAGCCATATGGCGACAACAACAAGGGTATATGGTGGTGCGGACGCGCGGAATCGTAACGGAAGCGAATGGAAATCACATCAAAGAAGGGCGGCTCACTCGCGTCAATTGCCGGTTCCTTGTTCAGATAATGTTCGACAAAGAAGCGGATTTCATAAAACCCGTCCTGGGCGTCTTCCGGTGCGATCAAAGGCTTGTCGGTGCGGCCATCGGCATTTGTTGTGTGCTGTGCCAAACGGGTTTTGCCGTCCGCAGACCATAATTCAACCGGCAGTCCAGACGCAGGCAGACCTGTGGACGTATCGAGAATATGTGTCGTCAAACCTGCCATAATGATTTTCCTGAACAGGACCGGAAGCTCTGAATTCCGGTCATTTTAAATGAAGAAAGGCGTCAGCGGGCCGATAGAAGCGCCACTTTCATACTGTCAAAATGCTGGTTCCGGTGGTTTTCCGGCCCTCCAGCGCTTCATGTGCTTTTCCGGCTTCTGCCAATGGAAATTCCTGGTGAAGCGGGATCTTGACCCGGCCCGATGAAACCACATTGAACAGATCATTGGCGCTCTGTTCCAGATCCTGGCGTCTTGCGACGTAGTTGAACAACGTCGGGCGGGTTGCGAACAAGGATCCCCTTTGCGCCAGATCCGAAAGATTGAAATTGGTGATCGGACCGGAAGACTGACCAAACGAGACCCACATCCCCAACGGTTTCAGACAATCCAACGATCCGGGATAAGTGTCCTGCCCGACAGAATCATACACTACATCGACACCCCGGCCGCCGGTGATATCCTGAATGCGGGCAACAAAATCCTCTTCCCGGTAGTTGATGGTGTGATGAACACCATGGGCTTTCGCAAGTTCCGCCTTTTCATCCGATCCGACTGTGCCGATGACAGTGGCTCCCAACGCTTTGGCCCACTGACAGGCAATCAGACCAACACCGCCGGAGGCGGCATGAAATAGGATGGTATGCCCTTCTCCGACCTTGAAGGTGCGGCACAGCAGATATTGCGCCGTCATGCCCTTCATCATCATCGCCGCAGCGGTCTTGTCGGCAATATCCTGCGGAACGCTGACGAGACGGTCAGCAGGCACTATCCGCCGCTCTGCATAAGAGCCGAGCGGCCCGACATAGGCAACCCGGTCACCGGCTTTCACATGGGTCACCCCTGCTCCAACCGCTTCCACGATCCCCGCACCTTCATTGCCGGGAATGAATGGCATGCCGTTGGGAGGCGGATACAGACCCGAGCGGAAATACACATCGATGAAATTCAAACCGATTGCAGTATGGCGCACCAGCGCTTCGCCTTGGTTTGGCTCGGCCACTTCTATGGATTCATAGTTCAAGACTTCCGGGCCGCCGGTTTCGCGGATCACAATCGCCTTCGTCATCAGATCTCCCTCAGTCTCTTCTCGGATTCAGCGATGGTGCCAAAAAATAGCCCAGAATGCAAAATGGCAGAAGCGACAATAATCCATTCTGCAATCCAATCCCCTTGGCGACAAACCCGATCAGCGGCGGGCCTATGACAAAGGCGGTAAACGCCACCAGGAAAACACTGGCGACATTGACGGCGGCCGGGCGGTCCTTGCGCGCTGCTGCGGCTGTGACGGCCAGAGGAAATGCCATTGAGGCACCGAGGCCGACAAGTGCCCAGGCCACGACAGCGCCAATCGGCGTCTCTGTCAGCCCCAGAACCAGCAGACCCAGAATGGCAATCAGTGTTGTGATTCGGGCCAGCCGGACAGGTCCGAGCACGGTGCGGAAATGGTCTCCGAAAAACCGCCCGATTGCCATCGGCAGGGTGAAGGCGAAATAAGCCATTCCGATGAAAGCCGCATTCGCACCAACCACCTCCTTCATATAGATGCCGCTCCAGTCGAAAGCCGCTCCCTCCGACATTTGCAGCCCGACCGAAAAAGCGGCGAGGCCCAGCATGGCCTTGCTGGGCAGAGCAAAAGGCGGGCTTTGCCCGCTCGATGGTGCAGGCACCGGAATGGCTGCGCGCAGCTGGATAATCAGAAAGCCGGCAATTCCAAAGACAGGTGAGGTGATGAGAACCTGCTGCAATGGTGACAAGCCGACACCGGCTGAAATGGCGCCAAGTCCGGTTCCGGTCAGCGCCCCCAGGCTCCAAAACCCGTGACACGATCCCATGATCGGGCGTGACACCCATTTTTCGACCCTATCTGCATCAACATTCATGCCGATTTCAATGAGGGCCAGAGACAGGCCGACCACAAACAACGCGCCAAACAGACTGGCCATCGACCAGGACAAGGCAGGCAGGATCATCGATACGGAGACCAGGCAGATGCCCACCAGCGAAGCCCGTCTGGTCCCCAACCGGTCAACCAGGCCGCCCGCCATCAGCAGTGACAACAGCGTACCCAAAGGCAGTCCCAGCAGGCTTATCCCCAACTGGGCGTGGTCGAGAGCGAGCACCTGTTTAAAATCGGGAAAACGCGGAAATATCGATGTCAGGACCGCCGCCTCGCAAAAGAACAGGGCCCGGATATTCCAAATGGCGGAACGTTTTGCGGAAGGAGCAATCACTGTGGTCATGATATTGCCATAGACCAAGCCAAGATCGGATTGAAGTGTTTTGTTTGCTTCGCTGGCCAAGGCTGTTTCCGGTCTACAACTCCAAATGAAAGCCCTATATGATCGCTAGCGGGTGTCTGCTTCAACCGGCGAACAATTGCAGCCCAGGGAACAAAATAGGCTTATATGACACAGACGAGTTCCAATTTGCAGACGCGCGCACTGGTCGTTGGCGGCGGACCGGTGGGCTGGTTGAGCGCGCTGGCGTTGGCCAGAGCTGGCCTGCAAACCACATTGGTGGCCCGAGAGGAACCGGAAGAGGATCATCGGACCATCGCCCTGATGCAGGGGTCGTTGTCCTTTCTGGATACGCTTGGGATTGCTCCTGAAACCATAGAAAATGCAACGCCGCTGAAAACCATGCGACTGATCGATGCATCGGCGCGCCTGATCCGCGCGCCAGAAGTCAGCTTCCACGCCAGCGAAATCGGCCATGATTATTTTGCGTTGAATATTCCTGTCAGTGGCCTTGTGAAACGGATTCAACAAAAGGCTTCAACTGGCTCAAATCTTGTGTGTAAAAATGGCTTCGTGACGAATATTTCTCTGACAGATGGCGTGACAGTGACGCTTGATGACGGCAGTTTCATCCATGCCGATCTGATCGTTGGTGCAGATGGACGGCATTCGGTGGTGCGCGCCGCCGCCGGTATTTCTGTGCGGCAGTGGGATTATCCGCAAACCGCTTTTATAACGCAGTTCCGCCATCAGGTGCCGCACCACAACATTTCCAGCGAGTTGCATACTGAAACCGGGCCCTTTACCCTTGTTCCGTTGCAAGGCCATCGCTCCAGCCTGGTCTGTGTCGTAACTCCGGATGAGGCTGCGGAGATGATGCAACTTTCCGAAACAGCCCTGGCGCGGGAACTGGAACGGCGCAGCCACCATCTGCTTGGCAAGCTGAGCGATTTTGGTGCGCGGCAGAGTTTTCCGATGTCGTCTTCAATTGCCGCGAAGATGGCAGATGGCAGAGCCTTTCTGGTGGGTGAAAGTGGCCATTCCTTTCCGCCGATTGGTGCGCAAGGCCTCAATCTGGGAATACGTGACGTTGAGGAATTGGCATCGCAACTGGCGCATCTTCAAGCAGCTGACGTGTTTCAGGCTTCAGCGGAATATAGCCGCCGCCGTGTTTTTGATGTCAACAGCCGGACATACGGCGTTGACATGTTGAACCGATCTCTTCTAAGCGGGCTGCTTCCGGTGCAAATGGCAAGAGGTCTGGGCCTGTATGCGGCAAAGTCGATCAGTCCGCTACGCCGGACATTGATGCGCCAGGGGCTCGGCGCCTATTCCAACTGAATTCCACCAATTTGCTTCGATCATTTCTCCTCCCTAATGAAAGTACCCGATGACCACACCTTTGCTTGTATTCGATCTTGATGGCACTTTGCTGGAAACCGCGCCTGATCTGGTTGGCACCCTGAATGAAATTCTGGCGGGAGAATGCCTGCAGCCAATTCCGTACGAGACCGCCAAAACCTATATCGGGCAAGGCGCAAAAATGTTGCTGGAAAAAGGTTTTGCAGCAAATAATCAACCGCTTGCGGGCGATCGTGCCGATACACTGTTCTCGCTTTTCCTGACCAGCTATGAAGCCCGGATAGCGCGGGAAACCCATCCGTTTCCAGGCCTGCTCGATGCTCTTGACCAACTGGCGCAGGAAGGCTGGGCATTTGCGGTCTGCACCAACAAGCTGGAGCATCTGGCGCGTCTGCTGCTCGACGAGCTCGACCTGTCGGCTCGCTTCATCGCGATTACCGGTGGGGATACATTCAGCCAGAAAAAGCCGCATCCCGACCATCTTTTAAAGACAATCGAACTGGCCGGCTCTACGCCCGACAAGGCGATAATGGTGGGCGACAGCCGCAGCGACATCGATGCGGCAAAGGCTGCCAATGTTCCGGTAATTGCAGTGGATTTCGGCTATACGCCCGTGCCGGTCAGCGAGCTTGGTCCAGACCTGGTGATTTCGCAATTCTCGCAAATCCACGCAGCGATCAAATCAATCGGGCTGCGCTGATCCGCTTCACGTCACCGGTTTGCGTACCCGGTCGGGTTTCTTTGCTGCCAGTTCCAGGCGTCGCGGCACATTTGCGCAAGGTCCCGCTTCGCCTTGAAATTCAGCATTTCGCTGGCTTTTGAAGGATCGGCGAAACTCGTCGCGACATCACCGGGACGGCGCCCGACAACTTCATAGGGGACCGGCCTGCCAGACGCGATTTCAAATGCTTTGATGATGTCCAGAACACTGCTGCCCTGCCCGGTGCCCAGATTCACTGCAAACAGTCCATCTGTATCAAGACACCGTTGCAAGGCGGCAACGTGGCCGTCGGCCAGATCCATCACATGGATGTAATCCCGCACACCGGTGCCGTCTTTTGTGTCGTAATCATTTCCGAACACCTGCAGCGTCTCGCGGCGTCCCACCGCCACCTGCGACACAAAGGGGAACAGATTATCCGGGATGCCCTGCGGGTCTTCGCCAATCTCGCCGCTCACATGGGCACCGACAGGGTTGAAATAGCGCAGCACGCCGATACCCAAATCAGGTGCCGCAGTGACAAGGTCCTGCAGGATTTGCTCGATCATCGCTTTGGAATGACCATATGGATTGGTTGGCTGAATACTGGCGGTTTCAGGTATAGGCATATGTTCCGCGCCGCCATAGACTGTGGCAGACGATGAAAAAATCAGACGTTTGATGCCTCTGGACTTCAGTGTTTGCAACAGCGAGAGAGTGCCACAAACATTTTCCCGATAGGTCTCCAGAGGTTCTGAAACAGAGCGCCCGACCGCTTTCAGACCGGCAAAATGAATTGTGGCGGCACAGGAATGACGCTCGAGGACAGTTCCCAGACCGGTAGCATCGGCAATATCACATTTGTAAAATGCCGGACGCGTTCCGGTAATGGCTTCAATTCGGGAAATCGCCAGAGGATGGCTGTTGCTGAGATTGTCGACGATCACCGGCATGAAGCCGGCCTGGATGAGCGCCACACATGTATGGGAGCCGATGTAGCCCGCACCGCCGGTGACCAGTATCTCCGCAGTCTTCTTTATCATTTCGGTCAAACCACTTCCTGGTGGCCAACGTCATCATTGTTGCGGTAGCCATTGCCAGGTTGTTGAATTGCTCGCCGTTGCAGGACCTTTTGATACACTTGCAGGGTCTGATTTGCCATGTGGGCTACGCTGTGCTTTGCGGCCACCAGATTGCGACCGGCATCGCCAAAGCGCTGCCGCAAAGATGCATCGGCAAGCTGCAGAATACTGTCTGCCGCATACTCCGGCTGGCCCAGCGGATACAGGAAACCGCTTTTGCCATCCTCAACAACATCGCGATTGCCTACCACATCACTGGCGACAACCGGCAGGCCTTCAGACATCGCTTCCAACAGTGCAAGTGGCATTCCCTCCCACACAGACGTTGAAACAAGCATGTCGGCCTGACGGAAGACTTTTCGCACATCCGATACGGCGCCGGCCATGGTGACGAATTCGGCCAGCCTTCCAGCCTCCAGGCCGCGTTCAAACTCCGCCTTTCCGGTTCCCTCTCCCAAGACTGTCAGATGGAATCCACCGGGAACATCGCGGCACGACAGAATTTCGACAAGTTTCGCCATTTCAGCCGGATTTTTCTGCGGGTCAAATCTGGAAACGGCAACGAGGTTCAGCGGTTTGTCCGGCGTGTTGACATGGTTTCGCTGCAGGCCGTTGGGCACACCGTTTTCAATGACCGTGATCTTGTCGGGCTTTGAAATATGCTGCCCGACTATTTCGGCCTTTTCACCCTCTGACACGCAGATGGTTGCATCCGTGATTTTCCCCAGAATCATGTCAAGCCAGACATCGGAATCACGATACCATTGCCCGGATTTGACCACCGGGTTCATGCCATGGGAGGTGTAGATAACCCGGCGGCCAGAAACCAGAGCCACCAGCCGGCCGTAAACACCGCCACCTTTTCCGTGTGAATGTATGATGTCGATCCGACGCTCACGAACAGCACGAAACATCCGTGTCAATGCAGACAGGCTGAGCCGTCGATGCGGTATTTCGATGATCCGCTCCGCTCCCAACAACGTCATAAAGCGCTGAAAATACGGCCGGTCTGTTGGACAGGCAACGTGAAACTCGACCTGCCCGGCCAAGGCTTTCATCAACTGAAAAGCATGCTCGGGCGCGCCGCCGGTATCGACCCGGGCAAGACATATCATAACACGCGGCAACGAGTCGTTTTCGACCATCAGGGTTCCCCAAATAAGTAGAACAATCATAGATCTGGTGTGTCTAAGAATTTGTTAAGTTTTAATTCATGAATCGCCGAATTGAATCCGATTCCGGGCTATCTGCAATGTCGGAGTTGCGGCATTCGGTCGCGGACTGCCTTGGTCCCGACGTTTTTTCGACAAGTTGTGGCCAAAAAACAATTGCCTGAATCTTAAGGATTGGCTTTATATTCTATCTGGATCGCAGCCGGACGACGGATGTGGCAAATTTTTGGAGCGTAATCATGTTGCTGAGACGACTTTTTCTTGCGATCGCACTCATATTGACGAGCAGTGCTGTCGTACCATTTGGTAATGGCGGGGCGGAAGCACGTCAGGTTTTTGATCCGGCATCGCGGACGTGGCGTGACATCGGGCGGAGTACCCGTGCTGGCAAATCAAAGATCAAACGCAAACTGGTGCGCTATCAGACAAAAGAGAAACCGGGCACCATAATCATCAACACTTCAGAGCGACGCCTGTATCACGTCCAGGGCAATGGCAAGGCCATGCGCTATGGCGTTGGTGTCGGGCGGGTTGGCTTCCAGTGGTCCGGCGTAAATCGCGTCTCGCGCAAGGCAGAATGGCCAGGCTGGACACCACCGGCAGCAATGCGCAAGCGTCAGCCGGGTCTACCGGCCTATATGCCAGGCGGTATCAACAATCCGCTGGGCGCGCGCGCGCTTTACATCGGTAGCACTATTTACCGCATTCACGGTTCAAATGAGCCAACGTCGATCGGACAGGCGGTGTCATCCGGTTGCATCAGATTGACAAATGAAGACGTCAAATATCTTTATGAACGTGTCAAAGTCGGCACAAAGGTCATTGTTGTACGCTGACCTCCGACCAGCCAAATCATTGAAAACCGGCCTTTACGGCCGGTTTTTTTATGCACCACGTTGTAAATTCTTGTCTTCGATCTCAGCCAGATATGCGGCCCAAAGCTCGTCCTTCTGGCCTGCCATTTCATGAAAATAGGCCCAGGAAAAAATGCCGGTATTGTGCATATCATCAAAACTGATGCGCACCGCATAATTTCCTACCGGCTCGATCTTCATGATTGCTACCGACTGCTTGCCGGATACGATCTGCTTCTGTTCGCGAGAATGTCCCTGCACTTCGGCACTTGGAGAGTGAACCCGCAGAAACTCGGCGGTAAAATCGGCAGAAATGCCGTCATCAAATTTCACAGTCAGTGTTTTTTTATCCCGGCTCACTCGAATTTCTTCCGGCCATGACGCTTCATCAGACATATGAGAGATTTTTCCTTTCGGTGTTTTGCGTATCCGTTAAATCCGCCCTATCGGTCAGCCGAGCTTGAAACGCAACCTCTATTCCTACACATAGATACTATCACTACAGTTGGGGCCTATCGCTGCAGACGGGTATGTGTGTAAAGTTGGGGAAGACATGCGCGTCTGTACCCTATCGGGAGAACGGAATGGAACGGCAGAGCCAACCAGCAGAAACCAGTGCCCGGATGATCGACCCATTTGGTCGCACAGTATCGTATCTGCGCGTCTCCGTCACCGACCGGTGTGATTTCAGATGTGTATACTGCATGGCGGAAGACATGACCTTCCTGCCGAAACGGGATGTGCTGTCGCTGGAGGAACTCGACAGGCTGTGTTCCGCTTTTATCGCAAAAGGTGTGCGTAAATTGCGCCTTACCGGCGGTGAGCCGCTGGTGCGCAAGAATATCATGCAATTGTTCCGCTCGCTCAGCCGCCATCTGGACAGCGGCGCGCTGGAAGAACTGACTGTCACCACCAACGGGTCACAACTCGCGCGATACGCTTCGCAACTGGTAGAGTGTGGCGTCAAGCGCATCAATGTTTCGATGGACACGCTGGATCATGACAAATTCAAGGCCATTACCCGCTGGGGGGATCTGGGCCGCGTGATGGAAGGTCTTGCCGCGGCGCGCAACGCTGGTTTGGCGGTCAAGATCAATGCGGTTGCCCTGAAGGGTGTCAACGAGCATGAGATCGAAGACATGCTGAGTTGGGCTCATGGTGAAGGCATGGACATCACCTTCATTGAAACCATGCCGCTGGGCGAGATTGACGAAGACCGGACCGATCAATATCTGCCATTGTCGCTGGTGCGCCAGAGGCTCGAAGAGAAATACACGCTGACCAATATCCCGTACAAGACAGGCGGCCCGGCGCGCTATGTTGAAGTGGCGGAAACCGGTGGGCGTCTGGGTTTTATCACACCGCTGACGCATAATTTCTGTGAAAGCTGCAATCGGGTCCGGGTGACCTGTACCGGAACGCTGTTCATGTGCCTTGGACAGGATGACGCGGCGGATCTGCGCGCGCCGCTGAGAGCTTCGGAAAGTGACGATTTACTGAATGGCGCTATTGACGAAGCCATAGGCCGCAAGCCAAAAGGACATGACTTCGTGATTGAGCGGCAAAACAGAAAGCCTTCGGTTACGCGTCATATGAGCGTGACCGGCGGCTGACGGCGTCACAACCGACGCTGCCATCGTGCAAGAATTACAACTCCTTCGACGGCTCGCCGTCATCGTTCAACCTGCGCTGTCCTGCGCACATAAACCTGTCTGACCGAATATGAACGTGCAAGCTGTAACCGGTTCCGCGCCTCCCCGCGAGTTTGATCGCAAGCCTCCACTGGCGATTCTCGTTGTCATCGCCATGCTGGGTCCGCTGGCAATGAATATATTCCTGCCATCGATGCTGGGGATACAACGCTATTTCGCGACTGATTTTGCCACAGTCCAGTTGGGTCTGTCCCTGTTTCTGGCGTCACTGGCGGTGGCCCAACTGGTTCTCGGTACGATGTCTGACCGATATGGCAGGCGGCCAGTTTTACTGGCAGGAACTGCATTGTTCCTGGTCGGCACTTTGACCTGTATCTTTGCTCCAAAGATAGAATTTTTCCTGCTTGGCCGGGTGATCCAGGGGCTGGGTGGGTCGGCCGGTCTGATTTTGGGCCGTGCGATCCTGCGCGATATGTATGATCGCGATCGGGCCGCCAGCATGATCGGTTATGTCACCATGGGAATGGCGGTGGCGCCGATGGTAGGGCCTGCGATTGCCGGCTATCTGGATAAATTCTTTGGCTGGCAGAGCAGCTTCTGGCTGCTGGCGGTGTTTGCCGTCGCTGTTCTGATTGCCTCTTATTTGAAGGTTTCCGAAACCAACAGAAATCCAATCCCCTCGATAAATTTCTCCAGCGTTCTGAAATCCTACCGCGAACTGGTCAGCATCAAAATATTCTGGCTGTATACCGGCATCTCAAGTTTCACCACGGGGATGTTTTTTTCGTTCCTCGGAGGCGCGCCATTTGTCAGCGAGAAGGTTCTAAGCCTGAGGCCGGATCAGTATGGCCTGTATTTTGTCATAGTCGCGCTTGGTTACAGTGTCGGCAACTTCATGTCAGGCCGGTTTGCCGGCCGCCACGGTGTTTTCCGGATGATCATGTTCGGAAATCTGCTTGGCATAGTTGCGATCAGTGTCATGGCCCTGCTGTTTCTGTTCTTTGATGTTGGCGCCTGGTTGCTGTTCGGGCCAATGTTCTTTCTCAGCCTTGCAAATGGACTTGTATTGCCAAGCGCCATGGCCGGCACAGTGAGCGTGAAGCCGCACCTTGCCGGCTCTGCGTCGGGCTTGGCGGGCAGCATCCAGATGCTGTTTGGCGCCGTTTTGAGCTATCTGGTGGGTATTGCCTTGCCGCTTTCAGTGGTGCCATCGGTGTGGCCGCTGATTGTGGCGATGTTTCTGTCGCTGTTGATGGCTCTGATTTTTGGCGGCTGGCTCTGGACAATGCGGCACTAGCGCATTTGCTGATGCCGGATCGTCAGGACCTGTTGCCGCTCTGATCACCGATATGCTGTTCATTGCGCTGTTGCGCCAGCAGCACCTGGCGGTGACGCTCCTCGGCGCGCTGGTGTTCAGCGGCGCTGCGGCTGTCCCTGCAATGGTGGCAATGCACACCTGCGCGGTACTCGGGGCGTTGCAGATCAGCCTCGGCCAGTGGCATACGGCAACCGAAGCACAGAACATGCGGTCCTTCGGCAAGACCGTGCTGCACAGAGACGCGCTGGTCAAAAACGAAACAATCGCCCTGCCACAGGCTTTGCTGCGCCGGAACCTGCTCGAGATATTTCAGGATGCCGCCCTGCAGATGGTAGACTTCTTCAAACCCCTGTTGCTTCATGAAGGCCGTGGCCTTTTCACAGCGGATGCCACCGGTACAGAACATGGCGACTTTCGGCTTGTTCAGTGTGTCCCTGTTGGCCTCTACCCAGGCTGGAAAATCGCGAAATGATTTTGTCTTCGGGTCAACCGCACCCTGGAATGTGCCAATTGCCACTTCATAATCATTGCGGGTGTCGATGACGAGCGTATCCGGGTCGCTGATGAGCTGGTTCCAGTCCTGCGGCGCAACGTAGGTCCCGACAGATTGCAACGGGTCAATCCCACTGACACCCATGGTGACAATTTCTTTTTTCAGACGCACCTTCATGCGGTAAAACGGCATGTCGGCTGCCAGGCTTTCCTTGTGCTCAAGATCAGCAAATTCCGGAAACGCCTTCAAGCCAGCGAGACACGCGCGCATATCCGTTTCAACACCGGCTATGGTTCCGTTGATACCTTCTGTAGCCAGCAGGAGCGAGCCTTTGATGTGCAGTGACCGGCACAATTGCTGGATCGGCTGCTGCAGCGCGGCCGGATCTGCAACCGGTGTAAAGCGATACAGGGCGGCCACGAGAAACTTTTTATTATCAGTCGTTTGAGTCATCTTCTTCGTCATCTGATTCAAATATAATGGCCGGGGCCGGTTTGGCTTCCCTGGCTTTTCCACCGTCAAGACGCTCCCAGATGGTTTCGGCCATGCGCTTGTAAAGCTTGGCGTGAACGCCATCCGGCTCGCTGACCACCACCGGCTCTCCGGCATCGGATGTTTCCCGAATGGTGATATGCAGCGGCACGGCACCAAGGAAACGGACACCCAGCCGGGTGGCCTCTTTTTCAGCGCCGCCATGGCCGAAAATATCGGTGCGGTGACCGCATTTGGGGCACATATGATAGCTCATATTCTCCACGATACCAAGAATGGGTACGCTGGTTTTCCTGAACATATTCAGACCCTTGCGGGCGTCAATCAGAGCCAGATCCTGAGGTGTCGATACAATGACGGCGCCGGCCAGCGGAACCTGTTGTGCCATGGTCAACTGGGCATCACCGGTGCCCGGCGGCATGTCGACCACCAGCACATCCAGTTCGCCCCAGGCTACCTCTTTCATCATCTGATTGAGTGCGGAGATGACCATCGGTCCGCGCCATATCATGGGCGTATCTTCATCGACGAGAAAGCCGATCGACATCACTTTCAGCCCGTACCCGTCCATCGGCTGCAGGATCTTGCCGCCGCTATCCACCGATTTTGGCTTGCCTTTTATGCCCAGCAGCCGGGGCATCGAGGGGCCGTAAATATCGGCGTCAAGAATGCCGACTTTCAGTCCAAGTTCCTGCAACCCGAGGGCGAGATTGACCGATGTCGTCGATTTGCCGACACCGCCCTTGCCGGACGCAACAGCGATGATTGACTTGATGCCGGGAATGCCCTGAACGCCAGGTTTTGCAGCAGGCGGCGATTTGGTGCCCGGTTTTTCAGCGGCCGATTTTTCAGCAACCGGTCTGGGTGCGGCGGTTTCAAGGCTCTGACCGCCTTTCCTTTCAGCCGTCAGCGCGACCAGCACATCGACTGCGCCGTCAATATCCCTGACCACCTGTTCTGCGGCCTGGCGTAACGGTTCCAGTTCCTGAGCGCGCTCAGCGGGAACCGTTATGGAAAATATGATCTTTTCCGTACCGATGAAAATGTCGGAGACCAGGCCCAGGCTGACAATATCACTGTCCAGATCGGGGCCTTTGACACGGCTTAACTGCTCTAGAATCTGTTCTTTTGTAACGGTCATCATTGTGCTTTGTCTGTACTGAAATGGCGATAATTCGCCCAGGCTCGTGACCTTATGGGGCGAACGGACAACACGGTCAACATTGCAATCATCCACTTAACGCAAAGATTTACTGGAGTTGACCGGGCATTCTTGTCATCCTGTTCCCATAGTTCCGTCTTATGAGACCAGACAGGTCAATTTGCCAAGGAGTTTATCATGCCCAGCATCCTCACATCCCCAGCATTCCCAGCATTCCCAGTCTCGCGCCGCGCCTTTCTTGCCGGTTCCGGGGCAGCGGCTATTTCCGTGCTTCATCCGTTTTCGGTTTTTGCCAGTGCCCATCAGGCGCATTTGCGGATCATGGAAACCACCGATTTGCATGTCCATGTCTATCCTTATGATTATTACGCGGACCGGCCGAGTGATGCCGTCGGGCTGGCGCGCACTGCGACATTGATCAGAAATATTCGTGCAGAAGCTTCCAACAGCATGCTGATCGACAATGGAGATTTCCTGCAAGGCAACCCGATGGGTGACTATATCGCCTATGAGCGCGGCATGTCCGCCGGGGATATTCACCCTGTCATAGCAGCGATGAATCTGCTCGGGTTCGACGCCACCACCCTTGGCAATCACGAATTCAATTACGGTCTCGATTTTCTCGAAGCCGTGCTGGGGGGAACGAATTTCCCGGTCATATGCGCCAATATTGCGTCCGGAGCGCTGGGCGCCACACCGCAACAGGATCAACGGCTGGGCAAGGTGAAGCCGTATCAGATCCTGGACCGCATGGTGACGGACGGGGCTGGCACGGAGCAGCCGATCAAGGTCGGCATCATCGGATTTGTGCCGCCGCAAATCCTCAACTGGGACCGCCGCTGGCTCGAGGGAAATGTATCGGTCCGCGACATTGTCGACACCGCTGAAGCCTATGTTCCGGAAATGAGACAAGCCGGTGCCGATGTGATTATCGCGCTGGCGCATTCGGGCATTGAAGGCGGCGCAGCGCAGGAGTTTCAGGAGAACGCCACACTGCATCTGGCAGGCGTTGACGGGATAGATGCCGTTCTGGCCGGGCATCACCATCTGGTTTTCCCCGGACCCAAATATGAAGATGTCGCCGGCGCGGATATCGCCAATGGCACATTACAGGGGACACCGGCAGTGATGGCCGGGTTCTGGGGCTCGCATATGGGCCTCATCGATCTGCTGCTGGAGCGCGACGGTAACTCGTGGAAAGTCGCTGCATTTGAATGCGAAGCACGGCCGATTTCAGAACGCGTCGACCGCGAGACGCAGCCATTGGTGGAAAGCCAGCAAGATGTCCTTGCTTCGGTGAAAAAAGAGCACGAAGAGACTTTGGCCTATGTGCGCCGGGCGGTGGGGAAAACCGCAGCGCCGCTGCACTCCTACTTCTCGCTTGTGGCTGATGATCCGTCGGTGCAAATCGTTTCCCAGGCTCAGATCTGGTACATCACGCAAATGATGGAAGGCACTGAATGGGAAGGTCTTCCGGTGCTGTCGGCGGCAGCTCCATTCAAGGCCGGGGGTCGCGGCGGCCCGGACTATTACACCGATGTCGCCGTGGGCGACGTCGCGATCAAGAACGTTTCCGATCTGTATCTATATCCCAACACGGTCCGTGCAGTTGAAATCTCCGGCGCACAGGTTCGGGAATGGCTGGAACGCTCGGTCGGGATTTTCAATCAGGTCAAGCCGGGCATGGCAGATCAGCCGCTCATCAATACAGACTTTCCGTCCTACAATTTCGATGTGATTGACGGGGTTAGCTATGAGGTCGATCTGACGCAAGCATCAAAATACAGCTCCAAAGGCGAGTTGGAAAATGCTGATGCCAGACGCATTGTGAATTTGCGATATAATGGTGAGCCTATCGATCCGGAACAGAAATTCATCGTCGCCACCAATAATTACCGCGCTGGCGGCGGTGGCAATTTCCCGGACATTGGTGACGACGTCGTGGTGTTTGTGGCACCGGATACCAATCGCGATGTGATTGTGCGTTATATTGTCGAGAAAGGCACAATCAATCCAAAGGCCGACAGCAACTGGTCGTTCAAACCTGTTGAAGGTGCCAGCGTGATATTTGAAACCGGGCCGGCTGGCGCAAATCATGTCGATAGTGTCACCGCGGTTAAAATTGAGCCGGCCGGCGAAGGATCTGACGGGTTCGCGAAATACCGCATCACTTTTTGAAGGACGCGTCGGTCTCGCGGTTGCGCAGCAAGCGGGACCAGTGTTTGTCATAGACAAAGATCCACTGGCCCGGAAACTGTTTGAAAAACTGTTCAAGCGCACTGAGCCACGCCTGGGTGGTGGTCAGCACATCGCTCGCGATTATCGGCTCGCCAAGATGTAGAATAACTGCAGCCGGTGTCTGTTCGACGATCACGGGGACAATCGGAACCTTGCATTTGGCGGCAAAGCGTGCCGGCCAGCCAGCGACACCGACCGGTTTACCGAACGCATGAGCGCGGACCGTATCCCGGTTTTTTGCAACAGGCTCGTTTTCCGGCGGCGGCTCCTTGATGCGGTCGACCGTGCCGATGACAAGCTTCCCCTCACGCAGGGCTTTCAATACGCTTCGGGCGATGACAGCTTCATTGTTGCGCCGGACATCAAGCACCTCGCATCCCAGATTGGCAAAATAACGCCGTTGCGCGGCAGCACGCGCTTCCTGCTTTGGCTCACGGACCAGCATCAGCGTGTCGTAGCGGGACGCCAGGCCGCGCACCATCAACAGCGCACCGTGGCAATGCGGCAATGCAAATATAGCGCCGCCATGTTGGTTGATAATGCTGTCGAGCCGGTCTTTGTGTGGAATTTCCAACAACTGATCGATGGTCTCTGTGCGGCCGCGGCTCAACAGTTCAATGCGCCCGGCAAACAGCAGCACACCGTCGACAAATTGTCCGTAAATCGTAGCAGGAGTAGCCTGTCCGCTGGCTGCACAGAGCGCGGCAGCGGTTTTGCGCATATAGCTTCCCGGCACGACATAGATCAGCCAGAAAAAAACCCGCAACATGGCAAAGCCGGTTTTCTGCACGGGAACAGATTGGTGGGAGAGCCAGTTGGATGCGGCATAAAGCGAATTGGACGTCCGGTCCTTGAACCGGGTAAAACTGAATTTCATCCGCACCTCAATCTATTGCGCTGCATAAACATTTCATAGCACGTCAGTCTTGATGTTCCAGACAGGTTCGGGTGTCAACTGCAGCACCAAAGCGTTTGCCGTCGACTGCTCCTGTCGAACCTGCCGCATCTTCTCCATTTGCAGTCGGATGCAAATCAATCGGAGAAAAAGTGGACGCCGAAAAACATGACAAGAAGCGGAATTGGCGCAACGGCGATGGTGATGGTCAGCAGAAAGGCAGGTATCGAATAGAGCCGGCTGATGCCTGCCAGCAGCACAATACCTCCGCCTCCTCCGATCAGCGAATTTCCCGGAACGTTGAGGACAATTCCAAGAGCAAGGTAACGATGGCGCAGCAAAAACGGTATCAGCCGGTTGGGAGCGGTCGACATGAGGAATTGCAGTCTTTCGGTTGGCTGAAGCGGCTCGATGGTCAAAAGCAGCGCCTGGGCTTTTCGGAAACCCAGCAGCCTGAAACAGTTTGTCAGCACCTGAAGCGGCAGAAATCTGCCAAAGAGAAAGCTGATGCTGAGGCCGGCAATTGTCGACAGATAGACCAGCAGTGCAACTCTGGCACCGGCCATCATCATCATGGCCAGGCCGATCTCGGCACCGGGGACAAAAGGGACAGCCAGAACCAGGGCGTAGACAACCGCCGCCAGCAGGACCTTGGGCCCCAGCAGACTTCGTCCATCCGCGGGAATATCAATCTCGACCGTGCTGGTCAGCCATACCGAAAGCAGGTTCCCCAACGCCAGCAACATGACTATGCAGCCAATTTGAAGCGAAAGCCTCGCATAGGAGAATTTGCGTCGTAGTGCTGGTTGTTCGGGTTCCCCCCGGCTCGGGCCCGAGATATTGCCGGTGACTCGCGTCAAATTGCCCACCCTTTTTCGCAGTCAGAAACGGCAATGCTCAAAGCATGAAATGCCTGTTTTGGAGCCTGTTTCTGCCCCATACTACACCAAACCACGGCGTTACCACGCAAATAAATCACACGCAGACAAAGCCCGGACTGACGCGATAGCACGGCAGGCCGCTGCCACCAGAACAAGATTTTGCCAATCAGGGTTGTAATACGAGCGCTCTTATATAAGAGTGTCGGAGATCACAATAAGAATGATCTAACACCGGGAGAACCTCATGATAAAAAAATCACTCATTGCTGCCATTGTTGCCAGCGCTTTCGCAGCATCGCTTGCGTCTGCTGCGGAATATCCGGACAAGGCCGTGGATTACATTATTCCATTCGGCCCTGGTGGCGAGTCGGACATCACTGCGCGCCTGCAACAGCCATATTTCAAAGAGAAATTCGGACAGGATCTGGTTGTGTCCTACAAGCCGGGCGGTGGCGGAGCGGTTGGCTGGTCGCAACTCAACAGCATGGCTGGTGATGGCTACAGTATTATCGGCGTCAACCTGCCGCACATCATCGTCAAACCGCAACAGGGCGATGTCGGGTTTCAGACCGATGACATTACCAATGTCTACATGTTTCATTATACGCCTGATGCGATTGTCGTGAATGCCGATAGCGAATTTCAGACACTTCAAGACCTGATTGATTACGCGAAAGCAAACCCGAAGAAGACCATATTTTCCGGCTCCGGCAAAGGCACGGCCAATCATCTGGCGCAGGTGATTTTTGATGAAAAAGCCGGAATTGAAACAACTTATGTTTCGTTCAAAGGCACAGGTGCAGCCGTTACTGCCCTGCTCGGCAAGCAGGTTGTCGCGGAATGGGGATATACCACGGTAGGAGCTGCCCAGGGCGACAAGGTGCGCATGCTGGCAGTGGCAATGGAAGAACGCCACCCGGCCTTTCCCGACGTTCCGACCTTCCGGGAACTGGGGTTTGACATGGTGTCAGGTGCCTATCGCGGTATCGCCGTGCCGAAGTCGACACCGGAAGACATCCGCACGAAACTGTCGGACATCATCCGCGCAATCAACGCGGATCCAGCGTTCCAGAAACAGATGCTGGACGGTGGTTTCGCTCTGTCCGATATCGGGTATGGCGCTGAAATGGACGCATTCATGAGCCAGAAAACCGATGAGTATATCAAAGCGGCAAAGGATGCTGGCGTCATCGACTGACATCACACCCCGTGTGCGGCGTTTGCGCGCCGCACACGCCACATGATAATTCCCGTCGTCCGCGCAGAGACCGATCATGCTTGAGTACCTGATGTCGGCGTTCTCGCCGCTGAATATTTTCCTGGCACTTCTGGGGGTCGCAGCAGGTACAATTATCGGCTCAATTCCAGGACTGACTGCAACCATGGCTGTTGCTGTCCTGGTACCCATCACCTTTTCCATGCAGCCTGATTCCGCTCTGATCCTGATGGGTGCGATCTATACCGGTGCGATCTACGGCGGCGCATATGCGGCGATTCTGCTGAATACGCCGGGCACACCCTCGGCAATTGCCACGACATTCGATGGCTATCCAATGGCGAAGCGGGGCGATGGTGACCTTGCGATTTCAATTGCCTGTCTTTCCAGTGTCTTTGGCGGTCTGGTCGGGGCTTTGGCACTGCTGCTGCTGGCGCCGCCACTGGCCGATGCCGCCCTTGCTTTCGGTCCAGTGGAATATTTCTGGCTGGCCGTATTCGGTTTGTCGCTGATTGCCGCCCTTTCGGAGGGCGAATTTCTGAAAGGCGTGATTGCCGCCTGTTTTGGCCTGCTGCTGGCAATGGTCGGAATTTCGGAAACCAGCGCGGAAGTACGTTTCACCTTCGGCTCCACGACATTGCTGGGCGGGATTGAAGTGGTCTCGGCCCTGATTGGCCTGTATTGCATTCCGGTGCTGATCGATCTGGTTGCAACTCCGGACCGGCATCTTGATCCTGCCGAAACGAAACGCGGATTCCGTTTGGTTGAAGCGATCGAGACGATGCTGAAAAACAAATGGAATGTGGTGCGCAGCTCGGTAATAGGCACGTTTGTCGGCGCCCTGCCCGGCGCCGGCGGCTCGATTGCCGGTCTTGTCGCCTATTCAGAAGCGCGCAGATCGGCAAAGGCACCGGGCAATTACGGCAAGGGCGAACCGGGCGGTGTGATTGCCACAGAATCAGCCAATAACGCCACCGTCGGCGGCGGCTTCATTCCCACCCTGGTGCTGGGAATTCCCGGTACGCCGCCGGATGCAGTGATTCTTGGCGCTCTTCTTGTGCAGGGTGTGCGGACCGGACCAACCCTGTTTTCAGAGGGCGCTGATATTGTTTACACCTTCATTTTCGGGCTGCTGCTGGCGACAGTACTGATGCTGCCTGTTGGTTTGCTGATCGGCCGGTTCGCCTATGGTGCAATCGTGCGCGCGCCGAAATCCGCACTGGTACCGATCGTGGCGTTCATGACCGTGATTGGTGCCTTTGCCATTCGCAACAGTCTGTCAGATGTCATTATCATGATTGTTCTCGGCATTGTCGGCTGGGTTGCCTCGAAGCGTGGCTTTTCGGTGTCGCCGATCGTACTCGGGCTTATTCTGGGCCGCATCGCCGAACAGGGCTTTGTTCAAAGCTGGACCATTGGCGATGCACTGGGCAATCTTTGGGGCCAGTTTTTCGGCCGGCCCTTGTCGCTGATCATCATCGCCATGACATTGCTGACTTTCGTATACCCCTTCATGCCTAATCTGAAAGCGCTGTTATCGAAAAAAGACAACAGCTCTGCCGCATTGCAGGAAAGGGGATCGAATGGTGCGGTGGCACGGGATGTCATCTCATTTGGTGCGTTCGCAGTGGTTGCAGTGGTCGCCCTTGTCCAAACCGGCACATTGAACGATGAAGCCGCAGTATTCCCGCGCACGATAGCGCTGGGAATGGTGGTGTTTCTGATTATCGCCGTGCTGCGTCTGCTGCTCACCGGCAGCGTCAGGGAAATCGCAAGTCCCGGATCTGTGCCGCGGCGCGTTTCTGTTCCCGTGATCATGCTGATCGCCGTCCTTCTGGTGCCGACACTGGGTTTTGGACTGTCTGGAATGCTGATGGGCCTGGGCCTTATTGCCAGCGCCCAATATGAGCGCCTGAAAGCAAAGCCGATGGCGCTGCTTGCCGTCAGCGTCGTTGTGGTGATCCTGTTATTTACCTATGGATTCCGCGAACTTCTGGGCGTGCCGCTTCCTGGAGGATTTCTTTAAACCGTGTCTTGGGGTTTGTAACGGAATGAGCAATGACCACTGAAACCACCATGCTGCCGGTTACTGGCCGATGCTATTGCGGGGCAACACATATTCGGGCTGAAACTCTGCCGACTGACATTTCATACTGCCACTGCAGCGATTGTCGCCGGGTGACCGGGGCGCCTGTCGCTGCCTTTGCGGCGTTTGAGAACTCAAAGGTGACATTCTTACCAGATGAAGGACGTGCGGTTACCGTCACTCCCGGCGTGAGACGCACCTTTTGTGAGTCCTGCGGGTCTCCAATTTCGGGCCGTTTTGACTACCTTCCGAACACGGTCTACATCGCTTTGGGGTTGCTCGACCAAGCGGATGCTCTCCCTCCGGAGCTTCATGCGCACGCCAGTAACAGATTGGTCTGGCTTCATATCGATGATGACTTGGAACGCCATGACAAGTCAGCTCGTGCCCGTCTCATCAGGTGACGCCACGCCCCGGACGCATGATCACAGGCTCTTGATGAAAGCGCACCACACCGTGTGGCTTGTAGCGCAGGGCGGCCCCTGACGCATAGCCTCGTTCGGGCCGGCTTATTTTATCAGATCTTTGAATTTCTCCCACAAACCACGCTCCTCCGGCTGCGCTGAGGGAGTGGCGATATTGGTCAGCCCGTTGATGTACAATACAAGGTTCAAAGGCTCAAACTGCAGGCCGTGAAATTTGGCGGCGAAACGTCCGCCTTTATCGATGATGTGGGTGACGACCCCGTGGGTCTGCTGGCCGTCATTGCGCGGCTCGAATAAAGTGTTGTAGCTCTTTGACAGAGACCGCGTCGCATCCTCGGCATCGCCGGGACGACGAGTGAGGAATATCCAGTTGTGAGGATCAAGACCACGAGGCTCGCCATAGCTCCTCAATACTTCAGGCGTGTCGACTTCAGGGTCGGTGGTGACCGAAATGAACTGGACCATGTCCTTCATTGGTGTGGCGTTGATCTTGGACTGGACATCGGCGATCAGTGAGGAGTGCACCGGACAGACATCCGTGCAACTGGCAAAGATAAAATTGAGCACGACTATCTTGTCGGCAAAGTCGGACAGGTGAACAATTTTTCCATCAGCGTCGGCCAGCTCGAACGCTGGTGCCGGATCGTCGATGATTTGAAAATATCGCTCCTTGCTGCCCATAAGCTTGTCGAGATCGGCACCGGGATGGTGTGCCGATGCCGAACTCGACAAAGTCATGGCGAAGGCAAGCGCGGCAACCAGCAATGCGGCAGGTTGTTTCAAACGCATATCATTCTCCTGTACTATCCGGCCGTTACTGGCCGGTCAGCGGCTCGTGCTTCACTCAGAAACCAAACAAAAACTATGACACCAATATCTCAGGAATGGCGTGCCGCCACCTGACAAAAATCAGGCCACTTCCACTGCGTAGTCGAGGCTGCCAATTTTGGCGAGTTGCCTGACCCGGTTGCAGAGGCGCTGGCCGATCAGATCCTGAAGATCAGCCGGCAATATCAACACCAGTTTGTCGTCACGTTTCAACAGACCGATGCGGTCCATAACTCCGGGCATGCCTGCCGACACCAGCATCGCGACGCGAATGGTCAGCGCCAACGCCTGGGCACGCAAATCAAGGCGCTCTCCGGCCAGTGTCTTCAGTTTGGGGCTGAGCTCATCTGTGCCACTTCCGGAATGGCGGTAAAAATTGGACAACGCCAGATAGGCCCGTCCCGGATGATCGATGCCGACAAAGGCCGCATGGGCAACAATGTTGAGACTCTGTTCGCCGCGATAATCCGGGTGAGCGCGCCAGCCGATATCCGACAGCAGGCAGGCCGCCACGCGCAACCGCGCTTCATCGGCGGTTTCGTCGAGCCCAAGCACATCGAACACCGTTTCCGACCATGAACACAGTTCTTTGGCATGCTCCGGTGAGCGGGCGCGCAGTATGGCCAGTTCCTCAGAAGCTGAAATCAGTGGATCGCGACTTTGTTCGGCGGCATCCAGCATCTGGTGAAGATGCCCCTCACGCACGCCTATAGCTGAGAATGCCACTTCCCTGGCACCGGTCTGTTTCAGTGTTTCCGCCAGCAACAGCGCGCCGTAAGGCAGCAACGGACGGCGCGCACGGGAGACGAACTTTATGCCATCAAGGTCATCACTCTTCGCGTTCATCACCTCATCGCAAAACGCTATCATATCAGCTGAGGCGACGCGAAAATCATGCATCACCAGCAGTGGATAGTTGATGTGATGCATGTAAAGCCGACCGATGGCGCGCCATGTGCCACCGACAGCATAAAATGTCCGCCCGCCGCCCTGCGCAAGCAAAGTGGCTTCTGCAAGACGCTGCTTTGCCAGTTTTGTAGCCTCCGAAACCTCGTCATGGGCATCAATCTGAAGCCGCAGTCCGCCGAGAGGCAATGTAATGCCCGAGCCGATATTGTTGCCCTTCACATCGACAAATTCCAGGCTTCCGCCGCCCATATCCCCCATAATCCCATCAGCGTGATGAAACCCGGAAATAACCGCCAGCGCGGAACGGTGCGCCTCCTGTCTGCCGGTCAACACTTCAACGTCGCAACCCAGTGTTTCACGGACTTTTTGCAGAAACTCCGCGCCGTTTTTGGCTTCACGGGCCGCAGCGGTGGCGATCACTTCGAGCTGGCGCACCTTGATCTGCTTGCACAGAATGCGAAACCGCCGCATCGCCGCCAGCGCCTGATTGACGCTGTCATCGTCCAGCAGCCCGGTTTCGGCAACGCTGCGGCCCAGACCGCACAGAACTTTTTCATTGAAAAACACCGAAGGGGACCGCGTCAGTCGTTCATATACGACCAGTCGAACCGAGTTGGACCCGATGTCGATCACCGCGACCGGTCCAACGCCGGACAGGCGTCCTTGAGCTTTGGTCGCGGTGATTTCCGGCGCGCAATCTGCCATCATGTTTCTCCCAACCAGCGCAGCAGGCGCTGCCTGTGCAATTCTGTCAGGGGTGATAAAGCACATTTTTTGAATGTCGAGTCATTTGACCGGGTTTGTGCACCGGTGACAGGACCCGCGTTGCGCGGCGGCAAAGATGAGAATAACCGAAAGACCGCCCATGCAGATTTACATATCGATCCCGTAGAGCGCGCGAAAATTGAATACTTCCAATCCGGGATTTTCACCAGTTCGGGTTCACGATTGCCTTTGTCGATTGCTCAGGTTTTCCAGAAATCGGGATCAAATGTTACAAGAAGAACCAGCACTTCCAAACGGCCGGCCAGCATGGCAACGATCAGCACCCACTTTGCGGTATCGGGCAAGTTCTCAAAATTACCAGCAGGCCCGATGATCGTTCCCATTCCGGGGCCAACGTTGGTAATCGCAGTGACACTTGCTGAATATGCAGTGACTATATCCAGCCCCAACACACCCAGAATGATTGTGAACAAGGCAATCGTGGCCACAAAAACAGAGAGAAACGCAAGGACTGAAAGGGGCACATCATTGGACAGCACATGCCCGTTATACTTCAATGGAACCACCCGGTTGGGCGAGTACAATAGTTTTAAGTATCCCCGGATATAGATAATAATGACCTGAAACCGGTATATCTTGATGGCGCCGGTTGTCGAACCGGAGCAGCCACCAACAAACATCAGAACCAGAAACACAGCGACGGCTCCGGGGCCCCAGGCCGTATAGTCATCTGAAGCGAACCCGGTTGTCGTAACCACGGACGTAATGTTGAAGGTCGTCAAAGTGAGCGCTTCAACCGCACCGATTTCGCGTTGCTCCATTAACCAAAGGCCCATCGCAAGACTGATAACGGCCAGAAGTATGAGAAATCCGCGCACTTGTTGATCTGTGAACAAGGCACGCACATTGCCAAGGGTCGCCTTTACATAGAGTAAAAACGGAATTGCCCCGGCAATCATAAAGAAAATTGCGGCCCAATGCAGCTTCAGGTCTTTAAAATATCCAAAAGAAGCATCATGCGTTGAAAAGCCACCGGTTGAAAGGGTCGTCATCGCGTGGGTAATGGCGTCAAATCCGGACATGCCGAGAAGATAGTATATCAGAGCACAGGCTCCTGTCAGAACCACGTAAACTTCCGCCAGAAATCGCAACGTCTTCAGCATCGGCGCGACTTTATCCTGAAAGGGGTCCGAGCTTTCGATTTTGAATAATTGCATCCCGCCAACATGGAGGAACGGCATTATCAGAACGGCAATGGCGATGATGCCAATACCGCCGATCCACTGCAGGATTGCACGCCACAGTAAAATGCCCGGTGGCAGTGAATCCAACCCGGTCAGAACTGTCGATCCGGTTGTGGTAATGCCGGACATCGACTCAAAAACGGAATCGGTAATCCCAATTCCCGTTCCCAAAAAGGGTATGGCACCAAAGAAGGAAACCAGAATCCATCCAAGGACGATGACCAGATAGGCTTGACGGTAGTTCAGCTTTAATGCACCCGGCGAATGGGTTGATAAAATTGTGGAAACTCCAACGAAGAGCGTAACTGCCGCCGTCAGAGCAAAAATTTTCCAATCGACGTTACGATTGGCCAGGTCCACAAAAGCAGGAGCGAACAGCATTGTGCCAGTCCAGCAAACTACCCAACCCAGAATGTGGAAGACAGGTCGTACCCCAATCACAGGCGTCTCCAGATAAAATATACCAATAACCGAGCCGCTTGAGGCAAGTGCTGGACCGCATACGTACCACAGCCTGTCGGAAAGCCTCGGAACTTGCTATCCCGGCGGCTATGAACGAACACACGCATAATGCAGCATGTGCCGCTGCACAATAGAGGAATAACCGCGCCTTTCCCACTGTTGCGACCATACGCCAGAACTCACCGGCCGACATTGCTGATCACGGTCTGGCAGATTAGCCGGATCGATGGAGCCGATCCGGACTATCCTCTAGGATTTCGCTTTCGATTTGGATTTGCTGCGTTTGGCAAGAGATTTGGGCGGGTTCTTTTTCAGAGACTTGCCGCGTCCCGACAGGCTTGGATTTGTCAGGAAGTGATTGTGCAAATTGAAAGGCTCCTCACCCTCCTCGGGGGCAAGGCGTCTGGAAGACCCATCGGACAGGATCTGCCAGCTCTGCTGATTGTCTCGCAGATTGGCAACCATTATCTGGTCAATGATCTGGTCGTGCACCGTTGGATTGGCAATCGGCACCATGGTCTCGACGCGGCGGTCCAGATTGCGCGGCATGAAATCGGCCGATCCGATATAGACAATTGCATCGTCGGACGGCAGGCCCTTGCCATTGCCGAAACAGGTGATGCGGCTGTGTTCCAGAAAGCGGCCGACAATCGATTTCACACGGATATTTTCCGAAATGCCGCGCAGTTGCGGGCGCAGACAGCATATGCCCCGCACGACAAGATCGATTTTCACTCCGGCCTGACTGGCGCGGTAAAACGCATCAATGATCTGCGGATCAACCAGGGAATTCATTTTGGCCCATATCTGCGCAGGCCGCCCGGCCTTGGCGTGGGCAATTTCCTGGTCGATATGCAGCAACATTCGCCCGCGCAGCGAAAAGGGTGAAACGGCCAGGCGTTCCAGATCCTGTGGCCTGGCATATCCGGTGATGAAATTGAACACCCTGGCGGCATCGCGGGCAAGCACAGGATCGTCGGTGAAATAGGACAGATCGGTGTAAATCTTCGCGGTGATCGGATGATAGTTGCCCGTACCGAAATGACAGTAAGTCCGCATCTGACCGCTTTCACGGCGAATGACCAATGACATTTTTGCGTGGGTTTTCAATTCCAGAAAACCATAGACCACCTGCACGCCGGCACGCTCCAGATCTCTGGCCCAGCGGATGTTGGCTTCCTCGTCAAACCGCGCCCGCAATTCGACCAGAGCGGTGACCGATTTTCCCGCTTCCGCAGCCTCGACCAATGCGCTGACAATGGGGCTGTCATTGGACGTGCGGTACAGGGTCTGCTTGATCGCGACGACATCGGGATCATTGGCAGCCTGTTTCAGAAACTGCAGAACAACATCAAAGCTTTCATAGGGGTGGTGAACAACCAGATCTTTTTCGCGGATGGCACCGAAACAATCCCCGCCATGTTCGCGGATGCGTTCGGGAAACCGGGCGGCCGGCTTGGGGAACAGCAGCTTCGGCAGATCCAGCTTGACCAGTTGTGACAGATCGCTGAGAGCCATCAGCCCTTCTGTGATGACCACGTCAACTGAACTGACATGCAGGGCTTCGGAGACGAAATTTCTAAGATTGGCCGGAAATGTATCGCTGATTTCCAGCCGGATGACCGAACCGCGGCGGCGACGTTTTAGCGCCGTCTCGAACAGCCGCACCAGATCTTCTGCCTCTTCCTCAATCTCCATTTCAGAATCACGAATAACCCGGAAAGTGCCTTTCGCGAGGATTTCATAACCGGGAAACAGACGGGAGATGAACAGGCCGATGATATCTTCCATGGCGATGAAGCGTACGGCCGCATCCGCCCCGGCCGGAAGCTGCACAAATCTGTTGATCGCGCCTGGAATACGCAACAGACCGGTCATGATCTTGTTTCTGATATTTTGCCGGGCCGTGGCCTGCAATTGCAGCACCAGAGAAAAACCCAGATTGGGTATGAAAGGAAACGGATGGGCCGGATCAATCGCCAACGGTGTCAGGACCGGAAATATATTTTCTGTGAAATATTCGTCCAGCCAACTGTATTCGTCGCTGCGAAGGGCATCGGCAGACAGCAGAAAAACGCCGTTTGTTTCCAGTTCCTTGCGCAAAGTCTTGAAAGCTGCCTGCTGATCCAGAACCAGCTTTTCCACCGCTTCCGCCAATTGATCCAGTTGTTGTGTCGGGGTCAGACCGTCAGCGCTCTGGGTCTTGATGCCCTCACGCTGCTGACCTTTCAAACCGGCCACACGGACCATAAAGAATTCACTGAGATTATCGGCGGAAATCGACAGAAAGCGCAGCCGTTCCAGCAATGGATGGGACGGGTTTTCCGCCTCTTCCAGAACACGATGATTGAAGCCGAGCCACGACAATTCACGGTTCATGAACCGCGCCGGGTCTTTCATCAAGCGGGCGTCAAGTTTGAGCGGTGTGCTTCCAGCAGAGGGTTTGGGCGGCAGCGGCGCGGCCTGAATGTCTGCCGCATCTCCACCATCAAACTTGTCTACTATTGAATGTTCAACCATTTCCCTGCTCAAAACCGGCTGTTGCGGACCTCTCCCGATTGACCGGGAACAGCATATGTATTCATGAGATAGTTCAATACTATGACAAAGCCGGTGCAAATGGGAATATTATCCGCAATAGGGTTAGTGTTCATTGGAATGTGTTGCGGCAGCGAGGTCTTCAAATCACAGGAGTTCTGAAGCGAGTTGGCGGGTAATGGCCCTGCCCCGCTCCAAAGACAGCCGATCAAGATCATCCACCAGCCGGCCGGCAGCGGATAAAGACCGCTCCATGCGAACCAGAAGATAATCCAGCACACGCGCCTCGACCGTCAATTGTCGGTCGGCAAACAATTTGACCATCACCTGCCGCAAAAGCCGATCGCTTGGTTCATGCAGCTCCAGCGGATGGGCGGCTCTGAGGCGGGAGCGCAGATCCGGCAATGTCAAAGGCCAGCTCTCCGGCCATGTCCGGGTTGTGATGAGAAGCCTCGACCCTTGTTCACGGACATGATTGAGAAGGTGAAACAGGCGGGTTTCATCAAGTTGCACACAATGCGCATCTTCCAGAAGCAGCGCTGCACCCTCCAGTTCAGACAGATCGGCAGGCAGCGGAAGTTCAGCGGCATTCAGCGAAACTGCCGCCGACATCTCGACATATATTGCAGCCAGGTGCGACTTGCCCGAGCCAACGGGACCGGCCAGTATCATGATATTTGCGGGCCAGTCCGGCCAGGCTGCGACCACATCGTAAGCAGTTTGGTTGGCTTCATCGAGAATGAAATCATCGCGCGTCATCGCCGTTGAAACGGGCAGATCGAAGGACATTTGCCACGTAGTGGAAGACATGTCTGAATAGCTTCCTGTTTAGATGCGCTCAACTGACCGGATTTTCACAGCCGTCAGCCGTGACAGACTATACGAACCGTTTCATGAAAACATAATTCCATCTAGGATTCGTGCCCTTTATAAAAGCTGCTCTGCAGATACTGACGCAGAGCGAAGCGGACAAGGACTCCCACCGCTGCAGCCAGTGGCACCGCTACCAGTAGCCCGACAAAGCCGAAAAGCGAGCCGAAGGCAAACAGGGCAAACATCAGCCAGACGGGATGCAGCCCGACGGACCGGCCAACCAGTCGCGGTTGCAAGATATTGCCTTCAAGGAATTGACCGGCAGCAAAAATCGCGGCCACCAGGGCGATGTTCAGATAATCCGGCCAGAACTGAACCAATGCAACACCGATCGACAGAAGAAAACCGGTGATCGAGCCAACATAGGGAATGAAACTCAACAATCCGGCCAGAATTCCGATGAGTAGCCCGAAATTCAGTCCTGCGAGGCTGAGGCCGATGGCATAAAATCCGCCAAGCAGCAGGCATACCAACCCCTGACCACGGATAAACCCTGCCAGCGCAGTATTGATTTCGTTGGCCAGAGTGCGGATCACCTCGGCATTATCCCGGGGCAGCCACGAATTGACCTTTGCCATCATGCGATCCCAGTCATAGAGCAGATAGAATGCCACGACTGGTGTGACGATAAACAGACCGGCAATATCGAGGATGGCCTGGCCGCCGCTCCACACAGAGCGCAACAGGCCGGTCAGCCAGCCGGCGCCCTCTTTGAGGAATTCTGAAAATGACTGCTGAACAGCGGTGCGGTCTTCCCCCATCAGACGTTCAAGCCAGCCTGCGTTGATTTCCGAAATGCGCGCCTGCAATTGCGTCACCAGAGTCGGCAGACGCTCGATGAAATTGGCTGTCTGCGCGCCCAGCAAGGGAATGATGATGACCAGCGCAAGCACGAACACGATCAGAAACAAGATCAGAATGACGATAGTCGCCATCATCCGGCTGAAACCGCGGCGTTCAAACCAGTCGGCCAGAGGGTCGAGGCAATAGGCCAGACCCATGCCGGCCACGAATGGCAGCAATATGCCCCGGAATAAATACAGGAACACAATGAGGACCGCCAATGCAGCGAGCCAGAAATAGATATGAGTTCGCAGTTTCAAAATGACCTATCCTGCATCCGGTGATCTCTGTAACAGGTGAACTGAAGCCTCGCAGCGTGGAGTTCGGTTCATTTGCTCCTTATGCCTCTTTCTCTCATATTCCCGCGAAAAACCTCCATCGTCCAGCCCTCAGCGTTTTTCGACTGTGCCCATATGGCTGAACCAGTCAAGCAGATAGGCCAGAGTGGACAGCAAAGTCAGCGCGGCCACGAGGATCACCGCCAAGCTGAAGAAGATTCCCAGATCCAGATCAAACGCCATAGCCCCCATGACCAGGCAGATCAGAATGATCTGCGCCACTGTATTGGCCTTGCTGACCATCAACGGCTTCATCGGTATGGGTTGATGCAGTATCCAGGTCAAAACCACCGCGCCAACAATCAGCAGATCGCGGCTGATGACCAGGATAACCAGCCACAACGGCAGCAAGCCCTGGATGCCCAGGGTCAGAAACACCGCGACCAGCATTACCTTGTCAGCCAGCGGATCGAGATGGGCTCCCAGTTCGGAAACCTGATTGAACTGTTTGGCAATGAAGCCATCGACACCATCTGACACTCCGGCGATCAGAAACAGCCAGAAAGACAGGGAATATTCCTCGATGCTGATCAGCCAGACAATCGCCGGTACAATGAAAAGCCGGAAAATTGAAATCAGATTGGGGATGGTCATGGGTGTGGAGCGTTTCTGGTTTAGGTTGAACTTTCTGACCGCAGGCATTCGATCAGATGACTGCGGGTTGCAGATAAGGACGGCACAGCGCCGCTGCCATGCTCAAAATCGATTATTCGGCACCCTGCCTGGTTTTGTTGCGGGATCGAACGAACGGTATCATCCACACAAGGCACGATACAATCCAAACGATGCTGCCCAGCACGGTCAGCACGTCACCGAATTTTATCCCCACTGCGATGAAGATAAATCCAGCAAGAATAAAGCCGATCAGGCCAATCAGCTGATAGTCATCGTCCCGCAACGTCATGTCAGCCCGCCAATTGGAATAATCTCGCGGCAGGATGCCTCAAATTCACCGCCCTGCCAATCGCCCAGCCACCGCTCGACGGTCAGACCGGCAGCACGCAGCTTGTCGGCAATATCCGGCTGTGAAGTGTAGCGGATTTGAGCACAAGCGGAAAATGTCTGACCTGTCGAGCCAATGCGGTAGCTGTTCTCATAGCTTAAAATACCGCTGGCCTCGTCATAGACCGATCCGTTCCCGGCTTCAACGGGTCCCATTTCGGGATGTTGCAGCTGGCGTTTATTGGTGTTGCTGTCTCGTGTCTTTGATCCTGGAAAGGCCAGGTTGCGGCTGTCAAACACAAACCGCCCGCCGGGATTGAGATGGGCGGCAATGGTTGCCAGAACGGCTATCTGATCGGCGTCGGTCAGAAACACCTGAAACGAATGACCGGTCAGGACCACCAGATCGAACTTTCTCGACAACCGCACACTGCGGGCATCTGCGAGACTGAAGTCTACCTGGTCTGCACCGGCGCGCGCCCGTGCAATCTCCAGCATTGCCGACGCCGGATCGACACCGCAAACTTCGCGACCTTCGGCCAGGGACACCGCCAGTTCACCGGTTCCGCAACCAAGATCCAGCACGGATGCGGCTGTTGCCGCCATTTTCCGGCAAAAATTAAAATCCGCCCGCTCTGTGGTGGCAAGATCATAAAACCGAGCCAGATCTGGATCGAGATAAATGCCGTTTTCTGCTGCATCAATCATAGCTCATCACAATCTGGCATAGCTCATCACAATCTGGCCAGTTCGGCCATATCCCGGATCAACACCGTGGATTGGCCGCGCCTGCGGCGCAATATGGCTTCAGTCGATGCCGAAACTTGCTTTCAGCGCCGCAAACCGGGCCAACAGGGCCTCGCGGCGTTCGCCGGTCAAACCTGTCAGCGGCAAGCGGACATTATTCCACACCGGTTCAGACATTTGCGCTGCCAGCAATGTCTTGATCGCGACAATCACCTGTTCGCTGATCACCAGTTCCACAAGTTGGGAAATGAAATCATTGTCCTTGCCCTGTGTCAGTTCGCGAACCTGCATAGGAAACAGATTGGCAAGGCCGCCAATCGCCCCTGCCGCTCCAAGCCGCACCGCCGGTGCCAGATGACGCTCATCACCAACCAGCACATCGATATTATGATGGGTTTCCACCAGCGGCTTTGTATTCTGCCAATTCGCCGAGGAATCCTTGATGCCGCGAATAACCGGGCCGAACCTGTCGCGCAATCTGGTAATTGTCTCAATGGATACGGGAACGCCGGTCAAGGAAGGGATGTTGTAGAGAATAACATCGCGGGCTGACGACCCCAAGCCGGCGAGAACACGCTCGTACCAGCCGAAAATGCCGTCTTCCTCGAGCCCGGCAAAATAATGCGGCGGTGCCAGCAGTACTGCCTTTGCACCAGCCTCAAGCGCGTTGGCAGATTCGCGGCATGCTTCTTCAACCGTGTTGCAAATCACCCCGGCAATCATCTTGTCCACCGCGATGCCTGCGGCGACAGCGTCCTTGAAAAGCTGCGCGCGTTCTGCTGCGGTGAGAGACGGCCCCTCCCCGGTTGTGCCGAAAAATGTGATGGAATCACAGCCATTTGCCAGACTTTTGTCAGCGTGGGAAAACAGCAGGTCTTTCTGAATTGCCCCGCTTTCATCAAACGGGGTTGCAATTGCGACAGACAGACCAAAGCGGGAGTGAGCGGACTTCAAATTGCTAATCCTTCTGAAACGGCTTCAGGCCGCAGACAACAGATCGAACCTTCCTTCTATCATACGCAGTGCCATTGCCAATGCTGCAGATGCGGCTTGCGCAAAGGTGGTGCCGGAACCGTTGTAAAAGCCCGATTTAAGTTGCCTAAAACGTACTCTGGGCTTGAATTCGCGCCCCGGAGCAGGCACACCGGCGCCAGATGAATTATCACCGGGATGCGTATCATGGGTGACTCCGAAAAATCCAGTTCCAACGGCCTGTCCTACCGCGATGCAGGCGTTGATATTGACGCCGGCAATGCGCTGGTCGACGACATCAAACCTCTGGTGAAGGCAACACGGCGTCCCGGAGCAGATTCTGAACTGGGCGGGTTCGGTGGCTTGTTCGATCTGAAGGCCGCTGGCTTCACGGACCCCATCCTGGTCGCTGCAAATGACGGTGTCGGTACCAAACTGGCACTGGCGGTGGAAGCAGACCGGCATCAGACCATCGGCATTGATCTGGTTGCGATGTGTGTCAATGATCTGATCGTGCAGGGTGCGGAACCGCTGTTCTTTCTGGATTATTATGCCTGCGGCAAGCTGGACCGGCGTGTCGCGGCCAGTGTCATAGCCGGGATCGCTGATGGCTGTCTTCAGGCGGGCGCTGCCCTGATCGGCGGCGAAACCGCTGAAATGCCCGGCCTTTATCGTGATGGTGATTATGATCTCGCCGGATTTTGCGTGGGTGCAGTGGAACGCGGACAAATCCTGCCACGCAGCGATATTGCCGCCGGCGACCTGCTGCTTGGCCTTGCCTCCTCGGGCATTCATTCCAATGGTTTTTCACTGGTGCGCAAAATTCTCTCCGTCAGTGGCGCGGATCTGTCCGGACCGGCAGAGTTTGCGGCTGAACGCAGCCTCGGCGAGGTGCTGATGGAGCCAACCCGGATTTATGTCAGAGCGGTACTCTCCACCCTGCGTCGGAGTGACGGGGTAAAGGCGCTTGCGCATATTACTGGCGGCGGCTTCACGGAAAATATTCCGCGGGTCTTGCCCGATGATCTTTGCGCCAGGATTGATCTCGACGAAATCCCCTATCCGGATGTTTTCAAATGGCTTTCCAAAACCGGCGGTGTTGAAGAGAGCGAAATGCTGCGGACTTTCAACTGTGGCATCGGACTGGTGCTCGTAATTGCTGCCGAAGACCGGGACGAAATCCTCACCGCGTTGCGCGAAGCGGGAGAGACACCGGTAGAAATGGGCTCACTTCAGCCCAGGGCCGACGGCGAAGAACAGGTCATCTATGCCAACCACCTGCCCGGCTACGACGCATGAAACAGGTTGCCATATTGATCTCCGGACGGGGCAGCAATATGGAAGCCCTGTGTCAGGCTGCCGAGACGACCGACAGCGCCTATCAGGTGTGCCGCGTGCTGTCCAACCGCCCGGATGCAAAGGGGCTGCAATGGGCCTCTGACCATGGCTTCAGCACGCGGGTTGTGGACCACAGAAAATTTACCAGCAAGGCCGAATTCGAGGCCGAACTGAATGATGATCTGAACACCGCCGGAGCTGATTTTGTCTGCCTCGCCGGGTTCATGCGGCTGCTATCGGCGAACTTCGTGCAAAAATGGCGCGGCCGGTTGCTGAACATTCACCCCTCGCTGTTGCCAAGCTTTCCCGGACTGGTGCCACAGCAACAGGCGCTGGATGCCGGTGTGCGGATTTCCGGGTGCACAGTGCATTTCGTCAGCGAAGATATGGATGCAGGGCCGATCATCGTCCAGACCGCAGTGCCGGTCCTGCCGCAGGACAGTGAAGCGACACTCAGCAAACGAATTTTGACTGCCGAACACCGGACTTATGCGCCCGCATTGGCAGCGGTGTGCGCGGGTCGGGTGTTCTGGGACGGTGGATCAAAAGCCACTATGTCAGACGAGGCCGGCGAGCCGCTTCATCACTATCTGGACATCTGAGCCGACGACTTTTCATCGCCCGGCCTGATGTGGAGTTTCCACCAATCGGCATAAAGCGTGGCGCGCCTTGGGCGATAACGCTCCTCCAGAACATCCATTGTGTCGATCCGGTCGGTGCGGAAATGGCGGAAATCAACCCGCAGCTCGCACCATGACACGACGACCCTGGCGGCGCGAAAATAGCCGATTGAAATTGGCCAGATGATGCGCTCGCTGGCGACATCGTTTTCGTCGCGATAGGCCAGCTTCAGCTTGCGCTGCTCGCGCATGGCAAAGCGGATTTGAGCAACATCAATCCGGTCAGTGGTTTTCGGGCCGTATTCCGCAGCATAAAGCGGGGCATCAATAAACGTTGACTTGAGATGATCCGGCAGCACAGCGGCGATTTTGGCGATGGCATCGCGGGCTCCCAGCTTCAGTTCATCGTCACCACGCTCCTGAACCATGCGCATGCCGAGCATGATCGCCTCCAGTTCGGCGGCGGTGAACATCAGCGGCGGCACATCGTAGCCGTCCTCCAGAATATAACCGACGCCAGCCTCGCCGCGAATTGGCACGCGGTTGCCAGCCAGATCGGCAATATCGCGATATATCGTGCGTAAGGATACTTCCAACTCCTCGGCAATCGCACTGGCCGGATAAGGTCGGCGCGCACGGCGCAATATCTGGATAATCTGTAAAAGTCGATCAGCTCTTCTCATGGCCGCTCTATAGCACACCATGCTGACATCATGTTGTCAGTATGGGACGGGTAAATTGGATTTTGCAACGAATGAGAGGATTTTGGAATGACCGGCACCTCAGAAAACCCAAGCATTATGTCTCATGTCTCAATCGGCGTCGCTGATTTCGCCAGCGCGGTTGCATTCTATGATGCGGTATTGGGCTCTATGGGAATCCGCAAAATCATGAGCCATAAAGACGCGGTTGCCTATGGGCGGGACTATCCGGAATTCTGGGTTCAGATTCCGCAGAACGGCAAGGCGCCTTCTGTGGGTAACGGAAGCCATATTGGGTTTTTTGCCCGCAGCAAGGACGAGGTTCACGGCTTCTGGGAAACCGCCCTTGCCCGTGGTGCCACGCCTGAAGGCAAACCGGGCCCGCGTCCGCATTATGGCGAGTCCTATTATGGCTGCTTTCTGCGTGATCTGGATGGCCACAAGATCGAGGCGGCATTCTGGGATGCCGAGTTGATGAAGTAGCTTGAGATCGTTGCAATAAAAAGGGCGCAATCTGCGAAGAATGCGCCCTGCATGTGGTGTAGTGTCGCTGAAGTCAGCCGACAATCTCGTCATTGCTGAAGAAATATTTGATTTCCTCGGCAGCTGTTTCAGGTGCATCGGAACCGTGCACAGAATTTTCTCCGATCGACAGGGCGAATTCCTTGCGGATAGTGCCTGCATCGGCATCCGCCGGGTTGGTTGCGCCCATCACTTCGCGGTTCCTGGCAATGGCGTCTTCGCCTTCCAGAACCTGAACCACAACCGGCTCGGAAATCATGAATTCAACCAATTCGCCAAAGAACGGGCGATCTTTATGCACAGCATAAAACCCTTCGGCCTGGGCTTTGCTCATATGAATGCGCTTGGAGGCAATGACGCGCAGACCGGCGTCTTCAAATTTGGCAATGACCTTGCCGGTGAGGTTGCGCCGCGTTGCGTCTGGTTTGATGATTGAGAAAGTACGTTCGATAGCCATGTCAAAACTCTGTTGTTAACGGTGATTGAAAGCGGGACAGCGGATGCTGGACAGCGCCGGGGCGCAAGGTTGCGCTCTCTTAGCTTTGCAATGACCCGGCTGCAACCCCTTTCACCGATTCGCCCGGTGGCACCCAACGCCATTGTCCGCTCTCCGGCTTGCCGATGGACTGAGCCGGAGGATCAATTGGTGCAAAGTAATTTGGAAAAGCTGTGAATCAGGTATCCAGATGGGCATACCAGTCCAGGATACGCGGTTTTTGCGGCAATACATCATAATCGCTACAGGCAGCTGGCCATTTCAGCGAGCCATAAACAATGAAATCCGCGAAATTCGGTGTCGCGCCTCCGATAAAGGGTTGCCGGCGCAACATCAGATCAAGCGCCAACAGATTGGTCTGAAAACCCTGCCTGTGCCGGTCCCGGTCCGCATGGAGCTGTTCCAGGGTGGTCTTCAGCGACTTCTCACGGCTCTTGCGAAAATAGGCCTGGTTCTCAGCATCAAGAATGTCATGAATATCCTTCGCCACCATGCGGACTATGCCCGGATGCAGGGCCGAATAGGTCCACGCTTCAACAAACCGGCTCATGGCGCGGGCCTGCGCGCCGTCAATCAGCTTCGGCGTCTGCGGATAGGCCTCATCGAGATACTCGGCTATGGCAAAGGAATCGGTTATGGATCTGTCGCCATCGCACAGCATCGGCACGGTTTTGGCATCATTGCCTTCAATCCCGGCAATCGCTGTGAACGGAACGGCGATGGTTTCATAGGCAAGCTTCTTATGATCCAGCGCCTTTTTTATACGCCAGCAATAGGGGCTGAAACGGCGGGATGTGTCGCGTCCGCATAGATCATAAAGCCTGATGGTCACCAAAAATCTCCGGGATATTCTGCAGCCGCGTTGATGCCAGTGTTGCGATCTTCAATCAACCGGCCATTCAGAGCGCTTTTGGTGAAAGTGGCCGCAAATCCGGTTTTTGCGGGGCTGATACCGAACTGGCTCTTGATTTTCCGCTGCGCGCACGGCACAAGCTCGCCACATGTTAAGCATCAATTCCCTGACCTATCGTATGGCTGGCCGTCTTCTGCTGGAAGACGCCTCCCTATCTGTGCCGACCGGCACCAAAATCGGCCTGGTGGGCAAGAACGGCACCGGCAAGACGACGCTGTTCAAACTCATTACTGGCGATCTTGCGCCGGAAAGCGGCAGCATCAATCTGGTGCGCAATGCCCGCGTCGGGCAGGTGGCACAGGAGGCCCCGGGCGGGCCGGACAGTCTGCTGGAATTCGTATTGCGGGCCGACAAGGAACGCAGCGCCCTGCTTGAAGAAGCGGAGACGGCTACAGACCCTCACCGCATTTCCGACATCTATACACGCCTTGGCGATATCGATGCCTATTCCGCCGAAGCGCGCGCCGGCACCATTCTCTCCGGGCTTGGGTTCGACGCTGCAGCGCAACTACGCCCCTGCTCCGATTTTTCCGGTGGCTGGCGGATGCGCGTCGCCCTGGCGGCGGTGCTGTTCTCCGCCCCCGATCTGCTGCTGCTGGATGAGCCGACCAATTATCTCGATCTGGAAGGCACCTTATGGCTTCAGGCCTATCTGAAGAAATATCCGCACACGATCATCATCATCAGCCATGACCGCGAATTGCTCAATGAATCCGTGGAGATGATCGCCCATCTGGAGCATCGCAACATCACCGCTTATCGCGGTGGCTATGACGTGTTTGAAAAAACGCGGCGCGAAAAGCAGCTGTTGCTGGAAAAGGGCAAGGTCAAGCATGATGCAGCGCGCAAGCATATGGAAGCCTTCGTCGAGCGCTTCCGCTACAAGGCTTCCAAGGCAAAACAAGCACAATCGCGGCTGAAAGCGCTGGAGAAAATGGGTACGGCCACCACGCTGATTGACGAGACCAGCCTGCCGATCCGGTTTCCGCCGCCGGAAAAGGTTCTGGCGCCGCCGATCATGCATTTTGAACAGGTTTCGGTGGGCTACACGCCCGGTGAGCCGGTGTTGAAAAACATCAATCTGCGGATTGATGATGATGACCGGATCGGGCTGCTGGGGCAGAACGGTAACGGTAAATCCACCTTCGCCAAATTGCTCGCCGAGCGTCTCAACGCCGAAACCGGCACCATTACAAAGCCTTCAAAGCTGAAAGTGGCGTATTTTGCGCAACACCAGCTGGATGAGCTGAAACCCGCCCAATCAGCATTCGAACATGTCCGGCCGCTGATGCCCCAGGCGCATGAATCCAAGGTCCGTTCCCGTGTCGCGCAAATGGGCCTTGGCTCTGACAAGATGGATACGAAGGTTGCGAAGCTTTCCGGTGGTGAAAAGGCACGCCTGATGCTGGGACTGGCAACCTTTGACGGGCCGCATCTGCTGATTCTGGATGAGCCGACCAACCATCTCGACATCGACAGCCGGCAGGCCCTGGTTAAGGCGCTGAACGACTATCCCGGCGCTGTGGTGATCGTCAGCCATGACCGCTCGCTGCTTGATGCAAGTGTTGACCGGCTGTGGTTGGTGGCCGATGGCACTATTGCGCCGTTCGAAGGCGATATGGATGAATATCGCCGCCTGATCTTAAGCGGCAAAAGCGCCAACACGCCCGCTGCAACTGCGGAAACCGAAATTGTCGAGACCGAGCTTGCACAGGCTCCGGCACGCCCGGCGATATCCGCCCAGGAGCGCCGCCGCGATGCGGCGCAGAAACGTGAAGCCCTGGCTCCAATGCGCAAGAAAATCAAAGGCCTGGAAGCACAAATTGCGAAATTGAATCAGGAAATAGCCCGCGCAGAAAAGGCACTGGCCGACCCTGATCTTTATACCAACGACCCTGGACGGGTTTCCGCACTTTCCAAATTCCGCGCTGATGCGCAAAAGTTGCTGATGAGCACGGAAGAGGAATGGCTTTCGCTGTCGGACGAGTTGGAATCCGCGATGAGCGAAGACGCATAGGCTAAAGGCTGACACCTTTTTGATGCACTGTTGATTGCACAAGCTCAGCGGCTGCGGCGCAGCGGGTTCAGCAGATCACGGTGCCGGCTTTGTTGCCACCACGCCGACAATCGGCCCCATTGCCCGGCCGGGATCGCTGCGTTCCAGATCGCGGATATAAAGCCGTGAAATCGAGCCATCAAGATACAGCGCATTTTTCGCGCCGAACCGGTCGCGGAACAGCCGGGCGAAATCATAAAAATTCACCCGGTCTTCACTGAGTGCAAACACAATTGTGCGACCGTCAGCGGCGATGCCGACGCCATTTCTGATTTTGCGCGAGGTGCCGTCCTGCAAGAAGCGCGGATGCAGCTCGCCATCGATAATCAGCATCGGCCCGGACTGGGTGGCAAAGTCCGGTTCAATCCCTGAGGTCAGATAGGCTTGCGTTTCCAGAATGCCGGCGGCGCTGCCCACCAGATAGAAAACACCGTTCGGCAGCAGGTGGAAGTTGCCGGGACCCTCGTTCTGGTTGACCGGACTGCGTTCGATGCCCTGCTCGACATACAGCCCGACCGGGTCTCTGTCGGCGTGATACATGCCGGCATTCATGGCGAAACTCAGTTGCAGTCCCTCGCTGTCGAGAAATGTCTCCAATGCGGCGAAATCCGCGAACCCGGTGCCGTTATCATCCCGGTGAAACAGCCGGATATCATGGGTCGTCGGATCAAAGCCACAGACCGTGTAGCGGGTGCCGTCAAAGCGCACGGTTTCGCAGCTGCCGGTGGGCCCGGATATCATGGGTAGTCGGATCAAAGCCACAGACCGTGTAGCGGGTACCGTCAAAATGCACGGTTTCGCAGCTGCCGGTGGGCAACGAAGCCGCTTCATCAAGCTGTGCCAAAGCCGGCGCGGCCGTGATTGCCGAGAGAAATACAAGGGCCAGAATGATTTCAAGCCGGTTGGTCATGATGGAAGCCACTCGCGATATTGATTTTTCATGGGCGTCAGGCACCTGTTGGCTGCGTCAGGAAATGTAAAAAAACTTCCACCATCCTCTATCAGCCTGTTCAGATAGGCGCTTGCGCCACTATTGCAAATCAACCGCTGTATTCCCGGGACAAGCCCGGGAACGACGAAGGTGGCTTGGGGAGCGCAAAAGAGCCTTGAGCGGTGTGATGTACGATGAAGACGCCCTCACCACCGCCGTCTCCCACGGGCTTGTCCCGAGGGTCCAGTTCTGCTGTGCGCAGTTGCTGTTCCTACCGTGGCAAATCAACTGCTGGGTTCCCGGGACAAGCCCGGGAACGACGAGCGTAGTGTTCTGACGTGCTGATTGGTGTGATGTCCGATTAAAACGCTGCCCTCGCCACCGCCGTCGCCCACGGGCTTGTCCCGAGGGCCCAGTTCTGCCGGGCAAGCAACCATTCCTACCGTTGCAATTCAACCGCTTCGTTCCCGGGACAGGCCCGGGAACGAAGCGTGTGGTTATCAGCTGCAGCCGCTGGTGCCGCCGCAGGTGTCGCATTTCAGGCAGGTGCCGTTGCGGACCATGGTGAAATTGCCGCATTCAGAGCAGTTTTACGCCAAATTGACTTCTCTGAATAGGTCCGCAATTGGTGGAAGTTGTTGGCGAATATGAACCTACAATAATTTGTCGTTCGCTACGCCGTCACTCTTCGGGTTGCCCCGAGAGCCGGATTTGTCTTGAACTCCCATTGAGTATATTTTTTAGAAAGCGTTGCGGTCATGACGCTAATTCAGAACTTTACTCCGCCACTTGAATGTAGCTGCCTCCAATATGCGATATTTTTTATTCCTGCTTCATATTTTGGTGGATTCTTAAAAACCGAGAATATCGCGCAAATATGTCGGTATTTCCCTCGGTTTAGTGGAATATTCTTTGAAGGCTCTTTCAGCTAATTTCCGCGGAACTTTGAGCCAATGTTCGATTTCTTCAATCGATTCGTACTGATAAACAATATGTCTGGGACATAAATAATGGTATGAAAATTCGTTAGCTTGCCATTCGGCGCTATGCTCACGAGACTTGATTTCTTTTCTACGCATATCCCATGCTTTTGCCTGGTCTCTGTGCAAAAATACATGACCGGTTTCGTGGCCAAGTGTGTGCCGTGCAAGAGGAACCCCAGAAAGAGCACCCGTATAAAGACTCTCGTGCAATTCAATCCTTAGTGGATCATAAAAGGTTTTCGCATCTTCAAATGGACTCAAGGCCGATCCATCCGGAATTAATGCAAATTCTTTTATTATGGTGGGTAATTTCGCTTCCAACGCCCAAACGATCTCTGGGCAGTGGTCGTTGTACATTCCAAACAAATCACGGACGCTAAGCGCAACCTGTTCTATTTCAAAAGAACTCTTTTGGGAAACGCGCATGTCACTCATGGTTTACCTCCCGATATTTGGAGCTAAGATAATAGATTCCCCCTTTCCCTGGATTCTCGACGAATTTTTTGTACCTTGATCGTGAAGCCCGAAACTCCTCCACCAAATTTTCCGAAATTAGAGTTCCTCCGAGATCCAATTTCCTTGCGTCAAGTAGTGAGGCTTTCCTACTTGGGCTTAACTTCAGGAAGTATGCAATTTTTTCAACAAGCTCATCAGATACATCTCTCCCTGTTTTTTCATAATGTGCGATCGTTGAAACTGAACAGCCAATTCTCTCTGCCATTTCCATAAGACTAATACCGAGCTCAATTCGGTATTCCCTTAATATTAGGCCAAATGTTGAGA